>DATMFK010000039.1:0-344551 GCA_035556195.1 Rhizobiaceae bacterium | reverse complement strand
ATGCGAAAGGCCGCCGAGCGAAGTGTGCGATCCGTGCGCAAGCGCATCGGTGCCCTGCTCGATCAGTTCACCCCCAACGAATGCGCGAACTATCTCGTCAACGCTGGATACGCGGCAACCTAAAATGATCCTGCTCTAGAGTCCGGTCAGCGTCGGTCTTGCTGTTTCAGCAACGCCGGAGAAAGCAGCCGCCAGTGCGCTGATCAAAGCTGTAGGTACCGCTCGACAAGCCGCGCCCACATGGCAGCGCCTGTCGTCAGGCTGGAATCGTTGAAGTCGTATCGTGGATTGTGCAAGAAGGCAGAATTTTCGCCGTTGCCGAGCCGCAGGAGGCAGCCGGGCTTGTGCTCGAGGAAATAGGCGAAATCCTCGCTGCCCGGTATCAGCGGGCACTCCGATACGTTCGCTTCGCCGACGAGTTCGGTGACGACTTCGGTCGCGAAGCCGGTCTCGGCTGGCGAATTGATCACGACCGGATAGCCCCGCTCCCAGTCGATGTCGACCGTCGCGCCGTGCGCCTCGGCGGTTGCGCCGGCGATCGTCCGGATCCGCTCTTCGAGCGTATGGCGTACTTCGGGTGAAAAGGAACGTACGCTCGCCTTGATCTCGGCACGCTCCGGGATCACGTTCGAGACCGTACCACCGTGGATCGTCCCCACCGTCACCACGGCCGTTTCGGTCGGGCTGATGCTGCGCGACACCACCGTCTGCAGCGTCATGACCAGATTGGCCGCCACGACGATCGGGTCGACCGCCAGATGCGGGCGCGAGGCATGGCCACCGCGGCCGGTTATCGTGATGGTGACGGTGTCCCCCGCCGCCATCAGCGGCCCCGGACGCATCAGGAAGCTTCCCGCCGGCGCTCCGGGATGGTTGTGCAAGCCGAAGATTGCATCGAAAGGAAAGCGCTCGAACAGTCCGTCGGCGATCATGGCCTGCGCGCCGCTGTTCTTGCCCGCCTCTTCAGCCGGCTGGAATATCAGGATGACCGTGCCCGTGAAATGCCGCGTGCGTGCCAGATATTCGGCTGCTCCCAGCAGGATCGTCGTGTGGCCGTCATGGCCGCATGCATGCATGATGCCGGGCTTTGTGCTCGCATAAGCCAGCCCGGTCTCCTCCGTGATCGGCAGGGCGTCCATATCGGCTCGGATGGCAATGCTGCGGCCGCCGGAGCCTTGCGTCAGCCGCGCGACGACGCCGTGACCGCCGACATTGCGCGTGACCTCGTAGCCCCAGGCTTCCAGGCACTTGGCCACATAGTCCGCGGTCTCGCGCTCTTCGAAGGAGAGCTCGGGATTGGCGTGGAAGTGGCGGCGTATCCGCGTGAGCTCCGCCTCCTTGTCCTTGAAATCCGAAATGCTGGCGAAGTTGTTGGAAGTCATGGGTTTTTCGCAAATCACGAAGGGAGGTGCGGCAGCTGGCACACACAGGGTGGGAGAGAGCTGCGCGTGCGAAGGACGTCCGGCAGCCCGCTCAACATGAGGTAGCATATGACCACAGGTTCGGGTTGTCCATGAAGGCAGGTCTCTTCCATATTGCTTCGCGGGAAATTGGACGGAGCCTGTTCAGATTCCCTGATCTGGAGTGCGGAGGCACCCCTCCGCCGCTCCCCGGCATACAAAACGGCATTACATCTTGCACAATGTGAATTGGATGGGCTCTCCCCGGTTTGCTAGCCTCGGGTCACTGACATAACGACCTTGCCGCGGGGGCGGCTATGAGGTGATCCGTGGAACGTATTGTATTTTGCAATGGCCGTTTCGTGCCGGAAGACCAGGCACGCGTCAGCGTCTTTGACCGAGGCTTCCTGTTCGGCGATGCCGTCTATGAGGTGGTCGCCGTGCTCGGGGGAGCGATGATCGACAACGATCTCCATATGGCTCGCCTGGAACGTTCCCTCGAGGCGCTGAATATTCAGATGCCTATGCCGCGCGCGCAGATCGAAGCGGTTCAAGCCGAACTGATCGCTCGTAACGCCATGACCGAAGGTACAGTCTATCTGCAGGTGTCGCGCGGTGAAGCCGACCGGGATTTCCTCTATTCGCCCGATCTTACTCCCACGCTCATCGCCTTCACCCAGGCACGGAAGCTGGCTGCTACAAAGGGCCAGACCGAAGGCGTGGCCGTGGACCTTGCGCCGGACCCGCGCTGGGCGCGCCGCGACATAAAGACGACGATGCTTCTCGGCCAGGTCATGGCGAAGGCTGAGGCGCGTGCGCGCCACTTCGACGATGTGTGGCTCGTGGGAGACGACGGCTTCGTCACGGAAGGCGCGTCTTCGACTGCCTTTATCGTGACGCCGGAGGGTCGCATTCGTACCCGAGCCAATTCGCAGGCGATTCTGCCCGGCTGCACGCGTCGGGCGCTGCTCAGGCTCTGCGAGGAAAAAAGTGTGAGCATCGAGGAAAGACCTTTTACGCCGGAAGAGGCCAAAGCAGCAGCCGAGGCTTTTCTAACCTCTTCCTCCGCTTTCGTGACGCCCGTGATCCGCATCGGCGATGCGAAAATCGGCGACGGAAGGCCCGGTCCATTGACACGCCGTCTGCAGACGCTCTACCTCGATACAGCATTCGGAAGATCGCACTATGCCGCAGCCTTTTGAGGGTCGGCCTAAAGGGGAGCCCTCGAAAAAGGGGCAGAGGCGAACAGGATGGCGATTGCTCGCGACTTCGGGCTGGTGGTAGGCCGGTCGGAACCCGGGCCTTACAACGCAATCACCGATGTGCCGGGTTTGACGGTCGGTCATTGGAACGTGCGTGGCGATGGCGTCTTCACCGGCGTGACGGCCGTACTGCCGCATGGCGGCGATCTGTTCAGGCAGAAGGTCCGGGCAGCCGTCGAGGTCATCAACGGTTTCGGCAAATCTGCAGGCCTGACGCAGATCGCGGAACTGGGCACCATCGAGACACCGATCCTGCTCACGAACACTTTTGGCGTTGCCCCATGTGTGGACGCCCTGATCGATCGCGCCATCGCCGCCAATCCTCAGATCGGCCGTTCGACATCCACGGTCAACGCAGTCGTATGCGAATGCAACGACGGCTCGATCAATGACATCCAGGCAAGGGCCGTGTCGCGCCAAGATGCCTTGGGGGCGCTCGATGCTGCCGCGCCTGGCGCCATGCAACAGGGTGCCGTCGGCGCCGGGTCGGGCATGACCGCATTTGGGTTCAAGGCCGGCATTGGCGGTTCCTCACGGCGGATGGATATCGGCAAGAGCAGCTTCACGATCGGGTCGCTTGTCTTGGCGAATTTCGGCAACGCGGGAGATCTGATCCTGCCGGACGGACGTAGCCCGAATCCGAAAGCCGTCCCTGTGCCGGAGCGCGGATCCGTTATCGTCATCCTGGCCACCGACCTTCCGTTGGGTGACCGGCAGTTGCAACGTGTTGCGCGGCGAGCCGGCGTGGGGCTGGCGCGTCTCGGCGCATTCTGGGGCAATGGCAGCGGCGACATTTCGATCTGCTTTACGACTGCCGATCCTGTCTTCCATATCTCCGACCAACCGTTCTCGGCGGCAACGCGGCTCGACGACGCGTTCATTGACATTGCCTTTCGCGCCGCCGCCGAGGCCACGCAGGAAGCGGTGTTGAACGCCCTATGCGCCGCACCCGCCATGAAGGGACGGGACGACCGCTTCTATCCCTCCCTTGCGGACTGGCTCAGGGAGCATCCGCTGCCGAAGGATTCTTACCTGCCAGCCGGTCAGGAGCCCGCGTCCCGTCCGTGAACAGCTGCTATTGGGACGAAGGATCCGCGATGCGCTGGGCGGCCCACCACAAGGTGTCCGCGCTTCGCTTTCGATTCCTGACGCTGCGATAAAGTCGCACGTCAAGATCGAGCGACCAGCCAGCCGATTGGGTCGTCGGCACCAGCAGTCCCGTGGCAAGCTCTTGTTCGACCAAGCTTTCGGGCAGCCAGCAGATGCCGGTGCCGTTGAGCGCCATGATCTTCAGTCCCGCGCTGATCGTATTCTGGTGGATGGTTCGCTTCCTGAAGCCCGGATGACGCGCGAACAGCTTTCCGAGCGCCACGCCGAAGAACGAGCTGTAGCCGTAGCTTAGATAAGGGATCGTCAGCTCCTCCGACACCGCCCGGTCGAGCAGACCGCGACCTTCCAATGCTCCACCGCCGGTGCTGACCTGCGGCGCGGCGAGGGGGATCAGCCGGTCGGTGCCGATGGTGAGGAATTCGAACAATTCATGGTCGAGATGAAAGGGCACTTCCTTATGGGCGTAGGTCAGAAAGAAGTCCGCCTCACCGTCACTCAGCGATGCCAGGTTGGCTTCGATGCCGCCGCGGTCCGGCAGAATCGAGGTTCCCACCTCGCCTGTCTCCCTTTGCAATCGGACCAGCCACCGCGGAAAGAAGGTGACGGTCAGCGTGTGCAGGGCCGCGAAATGCACGAGGCCGGATTCGGACACCGGGCCCAATGTCTCGCGAACGGTGTAGAAGGTGCGGATCGCTTCCTGCGCCACCGGAAGGAAGTTGCGGCCGGCGGGCGTCAGTTCGGCAGGCATGGTCGCTCGGCTGATGAGCATCGCGCCCAACCATGTCTCCAGTTGCTTGATGCGGCGGCTGAAGGCCGGCTGTGTCACGTTGCGTGCCTCGGCGGCTCGAGAAAAGCTGGACGTTTCGGCCAGCGTGACAAAATCCTCCAGCCACTTGATTTCCATGCGCGCATCTCGGTCGGGTGCGTTGAATTCTTTGCGCAATCTGCATCAATCCGTTTGGAATCGCTACCCTATGCAAAATCGGCATGACACCTTGCAAAAACCGAATTGGCCAAGGGCCCTGTTCACATACAGCGTGTCGAACGGGGGCCGCGCTTTGGCGGCGAGTGGTTGCAGCTCGCGTCGCGGCGGCTTTGCATCTGGGCAGAATTTCTGCTGCCGCGCCTGCGGTGAGGCCGGAAACCGGGAGGGAACGTGCCAAATCTTGAAGCCGACCTGATCCTGCACAACGGGCAAATCTGGCGTGGCGTGGGCGAGGCGAGCTGCACGGCGCTCGCGGCGTGGCAAGGCAAGGTGCTCGCCGTAGGAACAGATGCCGAAATGCTCTCGCTGAAGGGCACTGGGACCGAGCTCGTCGACCTTGAAGGCCGCTTCGCCTGTCCGGGCCTGAACGACAACCATCTGCATCTCATATCGACGGGCCTGGTAATGGACTGGGTGGACGTCACTCCCGAGGTGGCGCCGACACTGGAGGCGTTGCTCGCCCGTGTCGCGCAACGTGCCGCCGTCACGCCGAAGGGCGGCTGGGTGATGGCTCGCGGTTATGACCAGGTGAAGCTGGATACGGGGCGCCACCCAAGCCGAGACGAGCTTGACCGCGCCGCGCCGGACCATCCAGTGATGGTGAAGCGCGCTTGCGGACACGTCTCGGTCGTCAACTCCAAGGCGTTTGAGATTGCAGGCGTAACCGTCGAAACGCCGGGGCCGGACGGCGGCGTGATAGGGGTGAGCGAAGGGCGGCTGAATGGGTTCCTCGCGGAAAACGCTCAGAATCTCGTGTCGTCATTCATTCCGGCGCCGACGCTCGAGCAATTGGTCGCAGCGATCGAGCGAGGCGGCAGGCACCTGCTTTCGTACGGAATCACGAGTTGCATGGAGGCGGCGCTCGGCCATATCGCCGGTTATGTCGAGATGCAGGCCTATCAACTGGCCAAGATTTCGGGCCGCCTGCCCGTGCGCGTCTGGCTGACCCTCCTTGGCGACCCGGATACCTCCATCGTCGAAGAGTGCTGGCGTGCCGGTTACGTCACCGGTGGAGGGGACGACATGCTGCGCATCGGCGCGGTCAAGATCTTCCTCGACGGGTCGGCGGGGGGGCGAACGGCCTGGATGACCAAGCCCTACAGCGACCAGCCGGACAATTTCGGCGTGCAGATGCTGCCCAGCCAGCAGGTGGAAAGCATCGTTCGTTCCTGCCACGACCGCGGCTATAGAATGGCCTGCCACGCGATCGGCGACGCCGCCGTCGACCAGCTCATCACCGCCTATGAGAAGGCACTCGCCGTCAGGCCGGACCCTGATCGCCGGCACCGTGTCGAACACTGCGGCTATGTCAACCCGCGTCTCAATGCCCGGATGAAGGCAGCCGGCATCTGCCCGTCGCCGCAATTGGCTTTCATCCATGATTTCGGCGATAGCTACATTTCCGTTCTGGGCCCGGAGCGCGGCACGACAAGCTATCCGGCCGGCACATGGCAGAGAGACGGCTTCGTGCTGTCGACCGGTTCGGACTCACCGGTCTGCTCGCCGAATCCTTTCCCGAACCTGCACACGATGATCACGCGCGAAACCTGGAAGGGTACGGTGATGGACGCCAATGAGCGCCTGTCCCGCGAACAGGCGCTGCAAGCCTATACGGAAGGTGGTGCGTATCTGGAAAAAGCCGAAGCGGTGAAGGGGAGGCTGGCGCCCGGCCAGTTGGCCGACATCGCGGTTTTCGACAACGACCTGCTGCAGGCGCCGGCTGATGTCATTCTCAATGGTACGCGTTGCGTGATGACGCTGCTTGGTGGCGAGGTGGTGCACGACTCTCGATGAGATAGGGGAACTCGGCCGTTCGGGAGGGACGGTCCGTTCGAAAGCCGGCCCGTGCCGGGCATGACGACAAAGGGAGAGGAACCAATATGCTTAAGAGACTGACGATTGGAGCAATTCTCAGCCTTGGAATCTCCAGCTTCGCGCTGGGCGAGGAGCCCAGGTCTGGTGGTACGCTGAACTTCACTGCGCCCTACGGCTCAAGCTTCGCGACGCTCGATACCCAGGGGAGCCCCAACACCCAGGAAGAGTTCATCACCCAGGCGATCCACCGCTCGCTTTATAGCTGGGACTCGAACAAGAACGAGCCGGTTCTGGAACTGGCGACTTCGGCGGACGTGTCGGACGACGGCCTGGTCTACACCTATCATCTTCGCAAGAACGCGGTGTTCCACAACGACAAGCCGCTGACCGCCGACGATATCATCTACAGCTACAAACGTATCGCCGATGCGAAGAATGCGTTCTCGGGCGCCAGCTACATCGCCATCATCAAGGGTGCCGCCGAATTCACAGCCGGCAAGAGCGAGGAAATCGCAGGCCTGAAAAAGATCGACGACAACACGCTGGAAATCACCCTCACGGCGCCGATCAATCCAGGCTTTGCGCTGATGCAGAACACGACGGCCATCTATCCGTCCAACGTCGCCGATGAGGCGACTTTCGGCACGGCGCCGGTCGGACTCGGCCCCTTCAAGTTCAAGGAGCATGTACCGGGTTCCCAGGTCGTGGTCGAGAAGTTCAACAAGTACTATGAAGAGGGCAAGCCCTATCTCGATCGCGTCAACATTATCCTGATGGCCGAGGACAGTGCGCGCGACGTCGCCTTCCGCAACAAGGAGATCGACGTCTCGATCCTCGGGCCCACCCAGTACCAGGCGTATCAGAGCGATCCAGCACTGAAGGACCATATTCTTGAAGTCGCCGAGGTCTATACCCGCAACATCGGTTTCAACCCTGCGGTCGATGCGTTCAAGGACAAGCGTGTCCGCCAGGCGATCAATCACGCGATCAATACGCCGCTGATCATCGAGCGGCTGGTCAAGAACAAGGCTTATCAGGCCAGCGGCTGGCTGCCGATTTCGTCGCCGGCCTTCGACAAGGATAAGCCGCCATACGCCTTCGACCCCGAAAAGGCCAAGGCGCTTCTTGCCGAGGCCGGCTATGCCGACGGCCTGGAGTTCGAGGTCACAGCCAGCCCGAATGAAAGCTGGGGCGTGCCGATCGTCGAGGCGATGCTGCCGATGCTAAAGAAGGTTGGCATAACGGTGAAGCCAAAGCCGGTAGAGAGCTCGGCGCTTGGCGACGCCGTGACCTCCAACAACTTTCAGGCATTCATCTGGTCGAATCAATCGGGTCCCGACCCGCTGAACGCGCTGCGCTGCTTCTGGTCGAAGACCGCGCAGTCGGCCTGCAATTACACCAGCTTCTCGAACGCCGAGTTCGACAAGCTTTACGAAGCGGCCCGGCAAGAGCGCGATCCGGCCAAGCAGACGGATCTGTTGCGTCAGGCCAACAACATCGTGCAGGACGAGGCGCCGGTCTGGTTCTTCAACTACAACAAGGCTGTCATGGCGTATCAGCCATGGATACACGGTCTCGTGCCCAACGCGACCGAGCTTGCGCTCCAGCCCTATGACGAAATCTGGATCGACGAGACCGCCCCCGCGGACCGCAAATAGCACCTGCGCCGCTGGTGCGCATTGAGTTTGTCCCGGGCATCATCGAAAGCCCGGGACACGAGGCTCAATCCGGGGAGGTCAATGCTCAGATTCATCATCCGGCGGGTCCTGCAGATCATTCCGACCATTATGGTGGTCGCACTGCTGATTTTCGTTATCTTCAGCGTCGTTCCGGGGACCTTCGCTTCAAGCCTTTTTTCCGATGGCAAGACCGCCGCGGATCCGGAATTGGTCGCGCGCATCACTGAACAGTTCGGTTTGGACAAGCCTGTCCATGTGCGGTTCGTCAGCTATGTCACCGATCTTGCTCGACTGGATCTCGGCACCAGCTTCAGGACCCGCCGCCCGGTTCTCGAGCTGATCAACGAGCGCATGTGGACCTCGCTACGGCTGGCGACCGCCGCGATGATTTTCGCCATCGTGATCGCGGTGCCACTTGGCTTCCTGGCGGCTCTGCGTCCCGGCTCCATTCTCGACACGGTCACCATGGTCGGGGCGGTTTCCGGCCTGTCGCTTCCGCAGTTCTGGCTCGGCCTGCTGCTCATGTATCTCTTTGCGCTGAAGCTGAATCTGCTGCCGAGTTTCGGCTATGGCGACGGCTCGTTCAAGCACTTGATCCTGCCCGCCGTCACGCTGGGCGTCACGCCGCTCGCGCTGCTCGCCCGCACGACGCGCGCGGGCGTGCTCGATGTCCTGAACGCCGATTTCGTGCGCACCGCCCATTCCAAAGGGCTGAGCGAGACACAAGTGGTGCGCTGGCACGTCGCCCGTAACGCGCTCGTGCTGATCATCACCACCATCGCCTTGCTGTTGGGTTCCCTGATCGGCCAGGCCGTCGTGATCGAGAAGCTCTTTGCCTGGCCGGGCATCGGTTCGCTTCTGGTCGACAGCGTGTCGATGCGCGATATCCCCGTCGTTCAGGGAACGATCCTGGTGATCGTGATGTGGTTCCTGGTCATCAACACTGTCGTTGACGTGATCTATGCGCTCATCGACCCACGCATCAAGCAGGTATGAGCGGCGATGAAATTCGGCT
The DNA here is from genome assembly GCA_035556195.1 of Rhizobiaceae bacterium. Lineage (GTDB taxonomy): Bacteria > Pseudomonadota > Alphaproteobacteria > Rhizobiales > Rhizobiaceae. The sequence continues at coordinate 335,285 of DATMFK010000039.1, read as the reverse complement.
TCAATTTCATCCTTGGCGCAACCCTGACGACGCTCGTCATCCTGGGCGGTCTGCTGGCACCGTGGCTGGCGAATTTCGATCCCGTGTTCGACGCCGATCTCATGAATGCGGAATTGCCGCCTGACTGGACCTTCTGGTTCGGCACGGATGCGCAAGGGCGCGACGTTTATTCGCGCATCCTCTACGGCGCGCAGATTTCGCTGACGGTCGGAATCGTTTCGCAGGTCATCAACACGTTCATCGGCGTAGCGCTCGGCATGTCGGCTGCCTATTGGGGGGGCTGGTGGGATGACTTGGTCAATGGTCTGACCAATGTGATGTTGGCCATTCCCTCGCTGATTTTCGCACTCGCCGTGATGGCCGTGCTGGGGCCGGGTCTTGCGTCGCTGCTCATTGCGCTCGGCCTGACCAACTGGAGTTGGACCTGTCGTATCGCGCGCAGCTCCACGCTCTCGCTGAAGACGCTCGGCTATGTACAGGCGGCGCAGACGCTGGGCTATGGCGACGTGCGCATCATGTTCACGCAAATCCTTCCCAACATCATGGGGCCGGTGCTGGTCATGGCGACACTTGGCATGGGCTCGGCCGTGCTATCAGAAGCGGCACTTTCCTTTCTTGGCCTCGGCATCCAGCCGCCTTTTCCGAGTTGGGGTTCGATGCTGACCGATGCGCGCCAGCTTATCCAGCTTGCGCCCTGGACGGCCATCTTTCCGGGGCTTGCCATCTTCCTCGCCGTCCTCGGATTCAACCTGCTCGGCGACGGATTGCGCGACATTCTCGACCCGCACATGAGGACGCGCCTGTCATGATGCCGCTTCTGCAGATCCGTAATCTGAATTTGGGGCTGAAGCGGGCCGGAAGCAGCTATGCCCTTCTTCATGATGTGTCCTTCGACATCATGCCGGGGGAAATCTACGGCCTTGTGGGCGAGTCCGGTTCCGGAAAATCGGTCACGTCGCTGGCGGTCATAGGCTTGTTGAAGAAGCCGCTCCAGGTCCTTGGTGGTGAAATCAACTTTCGCGGCAAGAACCTGCTGGCGCTCAGGCGTCGCGAGATGAGGGCGATGCGCGGCCGCCGCATCGCCATGGTGTTCCAAGAGCCGATGACGGCGCTGAATCCACTGGCGACAATCGGCCGGCAGATCGCGGAAATGTATGTGCTGCATCAGGCGAAGAACTGGTCGGAGGCCGGACAGCTTGCGGTGGAAGCGCTGGCCAGCGTGCGCGTCCCAAATCCGGAACGGCGTGCCAAGGACTATCCGCACCAGATGTCGGGTGGCCTACGCCAGCGCGTGATGATTGCCATGGCGTTGGCCTGTAATCCGGATCTGCTCATCGCCGATGAGCCGACTACCGCGCTGGACGTAACCGTTCAGGCCGAAGTCCTGAAACTTATCAGGGAACTTTGCGCCGAGCGTGGGACGGCGGTGCTTTTCATCAGCCACGATCTCGGCGTGATCGCGGAGATGTGCCAGCGCGTCGGTGTCATGTATGCCGGCTGCCTCGTGGAGGAAAACGACACGGCCGCGCTGTTCGCAAACCCACGGCACGAATACACGCGCGGCTTGCTGGGCGCGCTGCCGCGCATGGGATCGCGCCTTGAACACGGGCGCCAGAGGCTGGTCGACATAGACAGTGTCATCGAAGATCGGTCGACGCTGACCAGCAGGCGTTTCATCACCCCGCGACAGGACATTGCCGCGCAATGACGGAACCGCTGCTTGCGATAGACAACCTCCATGTGCGCTTCCCGGTCGGAGGAGGGTTTCTGGCGGGTCCGCGAAGGATGCTGCACGCCGTTAACGGCGTCGACCTCGAACTCGCCGAAGGTGAATGTCTCTCCATTGTGGGCGAATCCGGCTGCGGCAAGTCCACCACTGCGCTTGCCGTCATGGGATTGCAGGAGCCGACCGAAGGCACGATCCGGGTTCGCGGCAAGCCGTTTTCCGGGCCGGCAGCCCCCTCGCGCAAGGAGCGGGCCAAGATAGCGCAGATGGTTTTTCAGGATCCCTACGCCTCGCTCAATCCGCGCCAGACGGTGTGGACCTCGCTTGCCGCACCGCTCAAGCTGCACGGCATGGCGTCCAGGTTCGAGATCGCCGACCGCGTCGAAACCGTACTACGCGACGTCGGCCTGACACTCGAACAGGCACGGCGCTATCCGCACGAATTCTCCGGCGGTCAGAGGCAGCGCATCGGCATCGCACGTGCGCTTGTCCTGGAGCCCGAGATGATCGTCCTCGACGAGCCGGTTTCGGCGCTCGACGTCTCGATCCGCGCGCAGATCATCAACCTGCTGCTCGACCTCCAGGAACGTCTCGGACTGTCCTACATCATGATCAGCCACGACCTTTCCGTGGTCGAACACATGAGCGACCGCGTTGCCGTGATGTTCTTCGGGCAGGTGGTGGAAAGCGGGCCGTGGTCGGCCATCTTTGCAAATCCTATCCATCCCTATACGCGACGGCTGATCGCAACCATCCCCAATCCCGACGCTATCCTCGGCGATGCGCGCAAGGTGACGGACACACCCCAGCCTGCGCCCCCGCATGGCTGGGTCTTCGCCAATGACGGCGCGTCCATACGCGATGTCATGACACCACCTGATCCTTCTGAACTGGTCGAGGTGGAGACCGGTCATTTCATTCGACTATCGCACGCGTGAGGGTGCGCATTGGCCGATCATCGGGCAATGCCGAAAGCGAGCGCGCTCGAGGGGAGCACGCTTCGCTTTGAATCCCTGTCTGAAATATGGTGGCGGACTGCCTTGTGGGTAGGGCTATAGGATAGCTGCCGAATTCGGCTGACGTCCCTCGTGCCGCAAGGTTGTGGCGGAAGGGGTGGGATTCGAACCCACGGATGGTTGCCCATCGCTGGTTTTCAAGACCAGTGCCTTAAACCGCTCGGCCACCCTTCCCGAGAGAGCGTTGCCGCAGATACACACGGTCCTTGCGGCGAGCCAGCTCTGTCTCGCGCCTTATAGCTGGCCGCGAGACCGCGTCAACTCTTTGCCTGGCCGGGTCCTTCAAGACGGACAGATCTCCAGCCCCGGGTGCCGACGAATCCGGCCAAAGGGCAGGGGATGCTCCACCAATGGTTGAATGGACAGTCCTTCAGGCCGGGCCTACGCTGGCCTGGGGTTTTCAGTAAAAAAATATATCATTCTGAAAGGGTTGGTCTTGGACGCAGCGTTCATAGCGAGCCAGATACGAAGCGTTGTCGAGAGGGAACTGGGCAATTGCGAGCGGGCGATCAAACAGGGAAATTCGAGGCGTGCGCTGACTGAATTGGAGGAGGCGGCACGGAAACTTACCAGCCTGGCGGTCCACATCGGAGCGATCGCAGAATAGCCACGGCCCCTTCGATGCGTTCACGGCGCCAATGCCCCGTTCGTCCAATTGTGGCGAACTTGCCGCATTCTTGCCGGTTTCCAAACATAATCGGTTAATAGGCTGCTAATGAATTCCTGCGCATGAAGGAGAAGGGGTGAGCATGGGGCGGCAGGACCGCATGCTCGAAGGCCCGCATGACATTGGTTAGCGGCGCCTGTTCTAGGAATGCCCGGGGACACTGACAGCATGCTTGTTTCGGCGCGCACGCGTCTTTTTCGTACGTCGGTTTTCATAAGCTTCGCCGTGTCGGCGGCGGTGCTTGCCGGTTGCGCCAGCTCGACCAAGAGCATGACGAGCAAGAAGCGTTCGAAGGAGTATTTCTCCGAATCCGAATACGGAGTGAAGGCTAGCCCCCGTGTCACCGATAAGCGCTCGCGACTTCCTCGCGGAGGCGGGCGTGATCAGACCGGCAAGCCGTACAAGGTACGCGGCGTCTGGTACCATCCCAAGGAAGACAAGGGCTACCGCAAGATCGGCGCCGCGTCGTGGTATGGCGATGCCTTCCATGGCCGTCTGACGGCCAATGGCGAGATCTACGATCAGACGCATCTCACGGCGGCCCATCCGACCATGCCGCTGCCCAGCTACGCGCGTGTGACCAATATGAAGAACGGAAGTTCGGTCATTGTGCGCGTGAACGACCGTGGCCCGTATGCGCCCGGACGCATCATCGACCTTTCCCGACGTGCGGCCGAAATGCTCGACTACAGCCACGCCGGCGTCGCTGAGGTGAAGGTCGAGTATGTGGGCCGCGCGCCGTTGGACGGGCAGGACGAGCAGTATCTGCTTGCCTCCTACAAGCCCGGCAATCGTGCTCCCGATCCCTCGGACGGCCTGCCGACCGGCGTGATGGTGGCGATGAATGGCTCGACCCCGAGCGGGGGCGGTCAGGCAACTGCATTCCCCGGGGCGCTCACCGATACGTCACCCACGATACCTCTGGCGCAGCCGGCCATGGCCCAGGCGACAGCCTATGGTCTCGTCCCGCTGCCGGAGCTTGGTCCCATCGCCCCCGAACGGCCGGTAAACGATGGCGGTGCGCAGGGCACGCGGATCGCATTCGCGATCATGTCCTATGCCGACGGGCGGGTGAAGGGCGCAGCCGACGCCTTTGGGGCACTCGATCCCCGCCTTTCGCAGGATCGGATCATCGCATCCTGGAAGGCGCAGAGCGGGTCCGCTGCTGGGGACGGCAAGAATTCGGCCTATATCGCGGCAGGGACCTTCGATTCCCGCCAGCGGGCGGAACACCTTGTCGACGCTCTATCCGGTTTCGGCCGGGTCTCCTTGGAGAAGTCCGAACTGGAAGGCCGGGATTGGTACACCGTCAATCTCTATGACGACGGCAGGACGTCGCTCGATGGGCTGCTTGAAGCCGCCTGGCGGAACGGTGCTCCCGACGCCATCACCGTCCGCGAGTGACTTGTCCGGGCGTGTGCATTTGGGCCTATCTCAGATAGAGTATGCTTGATCGAACGCCTATCGCTGGTACCCTGGCATTCGGGGGCATAGGCCGGTTCGGATCTTGGGCGACGTTGACATGACATTCCACAGGGCGGCCACGCGTCTCGCGGCGGCGATTTTCCTTGCATGGTCGACCGCCATTCCGGCCGGCGCCGAGCCCCTCGAGACGCGTGCTCCGCAGGCCTTCATGGTCGATGCAGAAACGGGAACGATCCTGTTCGCCAAAAATGCGGACAAGCCGTTTCCGCCGGCCTCGCTCGCGAAGCTGATGACGATGGAGCTCACATTCCAGGCCATCGAGGCGGGCCGCTACACGCTGGACGACACATTCGTGGTCAGCGAGAACGCCTGGCGCAAGGGCGGCGCGCCTTCTGGTGGATCGACGATGTTCGCCGCGCTCAAGTCGAAGATCAGGCTCGGAGACCTGATCCAGGGTGTCGTCGTTCAGTCCGCCAATGACGGCTGCATCGTGATCGCCGAGGGAATTGCGGGATCGGAGGAGAATTTCGCGGCCATGATGACCGAGCGCGCGCGTGCGCTCGGCCTTGACACGACAGTGCTCAAGAATTCGACCGGCCTGCCCGCGGAGGGCCAGGTGATGACGGCACGGGAGCTTACGCAACTGGCAGTCCATATCTGGCGCGAATATCCCGAATTCTACAAATATTACGCGCAGCGCGAATTCACCTGGAACAAGATCACCCAGCGCAATCGCAATCCGCTGCTTGCCTTGGATATCGGTGCGGACGGAATGAAGACCGGCTTTACCGAAGAATCCGGCTACGCGATCGTCGGATCGGTCAGTCGCAACGGGCGGCGGGTATTCGCCACATTGAGCGGCATGACAAGTGCACGCGAGCGGGCTGAGGAAGCGCGCAAGCTGCTCGATTGGGGCATCACCGGATTCGAACGAAGCGAGATCTTCGCCGGGGATGAAGTGATCGGCCAGGCGCAGGTCTATGGCGGCGCGAGGCCGAGCGTGGCCCTCAAGGCTCAAGGGCCGATCGCGTTCCTGGTCCCCACCGCGAGCCGTGACAAGGTGACTGCGAGAATCGTCTACGAAGGGCCGCTCGTTGCCCCTGTCGCACCAGGCACTAAGGTCGGATCGTTGAAGGTCTGGGTCGGCGATTCGCTGACACAGGAAACGCCGCTCTACACTGCCGAGGCCGTCGGTGTCGGACCGCTGCATAGCCGGGCTCTCGACGCGATAGGAGAATTGCTGGTCGGCTGGCTGCGTTAGAGGCGCTCGCATGAAGAAGCTTGGGTTGGCGGCCGATGACGTGGCGTGGCTCGCGCCGTCGATCTCGATCAAGCCCTCCCGGCGGCGCGGTCGACCATAGGACCCTCCTCGGGCCTGGTCCCATTTCGAGGCTCGCGGCTGGCTTGTCCTGATTGAAAGTCCAATTCCCCGCTGAACACCGTGGACCTTTTCGTCCTGTCAAACTAATACATCGGCCGTTGTCCGGTTCCCGGACCCGAACAACTGCTGGAACGGGAAGGCCGTATTGGCGCGAGGTTTCTTCATCACTTTCGAGGGCGGCGAAGGGGCGGGCAAGTCTACCCAGATCACGCGGCTGGCTGAAAAGTTGCGCGATCGAGGCCGCTCGGTCGTGGTCACCCGAGAGCCGGGCGGCTCGCCGGGCGCAGAAGCGGTGCGGCACGTGCTCCTTTCCGGTGCCGCGGAACCCTATGGGCCCGTCATGGAAGCCATGCTTTTTGCGGCGGCGCGCTCGGACCATGTGGAGCAGCTCATCCGTCCGGCTGTCGAACGAGGCGCGATCGTCCTTTGCGACCGCTTCCTTGATTCCTCTCGCGTCTATCAGGGGGTCGGGAGCGGCCTGGATGCGTCTTTCCTGGCGCGGCTGGAAGAAGTGGCGATCAACGGCATGATGCCGGATCTGACTTTGATCCTCGACATCGATCCCGAGGAGGGGTTGAGACGCGCCACCGCGCGCCGGAGAGAAGAGGAGGTGGCCGACCGCTACGAAAAGGAGACTCTGGAGATTCACCGCCATCGTCGCGACGCCTATCTGGCGATCGCCCGGAAAGAGCCCGATCGATGCGTCGTGATCGATTCCGGGAAGAGCGTGGAAGAGGTCGAGGCGACGATAGCCGAAAAGGTCTTTGCCGCGCTCGAGCGTGCCACGGCAAAAGCGGAGGCGTGATGTTCGAGCGGATCGCGCCAGAACAGCACGACACGCTGGACGGCATTCCCGAACCGGCTGAGAACCCCGTTCTTGTCGGGCACCGCGAAGCTGGCGATGCGCTTGTCGCAGCCTATCGCGCCGGCAAGCTGCCGCATGCCTTGCTGTTCGTTGGCCCTCAGGGAATAGGCAAGGCGACTCTTGCCTTCCATCTCGCCAATCATCTGCTCTCCCATGTCGACCACGAACGGTCGCCGGCCCATCTCGTGGCACCCGATCCCGGGTCTGCCTTGTTCAGGCAGATCGCCAACGGTGCGCATCCCTCCGTCCTGCATCTGACCCGGCCGGCGAACGAGAAGACCAAGAGCTATAAAAGTGCGGTCACGGTCGACGAGATCCGCAAAGTTAGCCGCTTTCTGTCGCTGACCTCGCATGATGGCGGCTACCGTATCGTCATCGTCGATCCTGCCGACGACATGAATGTGAACGCGGCCAATGCGTTGCTGAAAAATCTGGAGGAGCCGCCGGCCCGCACCCTGTTCATTCTGATTGCGCATTCCCTGGGCAGGCTGTTGCCGACGATCCGGTCGCGTTGCCAGATCGTGCGGCTGGCACCGCTGAGCGACGATGACGTGCTGCGCGTCCTGCAGAGTTTCGATACAGGCCTGCCTGACAGTGAAGCCGACCGCGCCGCGCTCATCGCCAATGCTGCGGGTAGCCCGCGCACGGCCATCCTGCTCACTCAATATGGCGGACTGGAAATCGCCGGCGCATTCGATCAGTTGCTGCGCGAGGCGAGAATCCCTATCTCGGATGCTCACCGACTTGCAGATGCGGTTGCCGGTCGGGACCACGCGATAGCGTTTGGACTGCTCAACGATCATGCGCTCGAGACGCTCGCCAGTGCCGCCAACGATGCAGCCCTTCAGGGAGACATCGAGCGCGCCGAGCGATTTTCGCAGGCCTGGCAGGATTTGCGCATTGCGATAAGCGAGGCGGACACTTACAATCTTGACCGCAAACAACACGCGCTGAACATGATTTTTCGTCTGCACGACACGCTTCGAATGTGACGCCGTTCCCCGGCGCAGGATGGTTTTGGCCGTCCTGATGCGCTATTTCCCCGCCCGATATCCCCGCCTTGCGAACGGCTAGACACATGGCACGCGAAAAATTCTACATCACCACGGCAATTTCATACCCGAACGGCAAACCTCATATCGGGCATGCGTACGAAGTGATCGCAACCGATGCGCTGGCGCGTTTCCAGCGCCATGACGGGAAGGATGTCTTCTTCCTGACCGGCACGGACGAGCACGGCATCAAGATGCTGCAGACGGCACGGAAGGAAGGCGTTTCGGCACGCGAGCTCGCGGACCGCAACGCCGCCGAGTTTCGTCGCATGGCAGAGGCGCTCAACATCTCGAACGACGACTTCATCCGGACGACGGAAGATCGCCACTACGCCGCAAGCCAGGCGATCTGGAAGGCGATGGCCGCCAATGGAGACATCTACAAGGGCGGTTACGCTGGCTGGTACTCCGTGCGCGACGAGGCCTATTACGGCGAGGAGGAGACCGAGCTGCGGGACGATGGCGTGCGTTACGGCCCGCAGGGCACGCCGGTGGAATGGGTCGAGGAAGAAAGCTACTTCTTCCGTCTTTCGGCGTATGGCGATCGTCTGCTCGATTTCTACGAAAGGAATCCAGGCTTCATTCGACCGGCCGAACGGCGCAACGAGGTCGTGAGCTTCGTCAAGTCAGGGCTGAAGGACTTGTCGATCTCCCGCACGACTTTCGATTGGGGCGTGCCGGTGCCCGGCGACGAGAAGCACGTCATGTATGTCTGGGTCGACGCACTGACCAACTACATCACCGGCGTGGGCTATCCCGACGAGGCGGATGAGCGTTGGCGCTATTGGCCCGCCGATCTTCACGTCATCGGCAAGGACATCGTCCGTTTCCACGCGATCTATTGGCCGGCGTTCCTGATGTCCGCCGGTATCGAGTTGCCGAAGCGCGTCTTCGGACACGGCTTCGTCTTCAATCGCGGTGAGAAGATGTCGAAGTCGGTCGGCAACGTGATCGATCCGTTCGCGCTCGTCGATCACTACGGGCTTGACCAGGTACGCTATTTCCTGTTGCGGGAGGTGCCTTTCGGGCAGGACGGCAATTACAGTCACGAGGCGATCGTCAATCGGACCAATGCCGACCTGGCCAACGGACTCGGCAATCTGGCGCAACGCTCGTTGTCGATGATCGCCAAGAATTGCGGGGGTGTCGTCCCGCGACGCGAGGCGCTTGCCGAGGCCGATCGCGACATCCTGGCGCAAACCGAAACAGCGCTCGCGTCTGCCCGCAAGGGCATGGGCGAGCAGGGCATCCACCTCGCGCTGGCAGCAATCTTCTCCGTTGTCGCCGAGGGCGATCGGTACTTCGCGGGCCAGGAACCCTGGGCCCTGCGCAAGACGGATCCTGCCCGTATGGAGGCGGTGCTCTACACCACGGCCGAACTCGTCCGTCGGATCGCGATCCTCTGTCAGCCCTTCATTCCGGGCTCTGCCGGCAAGCTCCTGGACCTGCTTGCCGTTCCAGAAACGGAACGCGACTTCGCCCACATGGTGGAAACGCATGCGCTCGTCCCGGGCACGCCCTTGCCGGCACCGAGCGGAGTTTTCCCGCGTTATGTGGAACAGCCCGAAAAGGTCTGACAAAGCAATGCTCGTCGACAGCCATTGTCATTTGGATTTCCCGGACTTCGCCAACGAGCGCGACGCCATCGTCGCGCGCGCCGTTGCGGCCGGGGTCGGCCGCATGGTGACGATCTCGACCCGCGTCCGCCAGTTTCCGTCACTTCTCGAGATCGCCGAGCAGTATGATGAAGTCTATTGTTCGGTTGGGACCCATCCGCACAACGCTGCCGAAGAGCCGGACGTTACGGCGGATGAACTTGTCCGGTTGGCGCAACACCCGAAGGTCGTAGCCATCGGCGAGGCTGGGCTCGACTACTTCTATGACCATGCGCCCCGCGACGCCCAGGCAAGGAGCTTCCGCACGCATATCGCTGCCGCCCGTGAAACCAATCTGCCTCTGGTGATCCACTCTCGGGACGCTGACGACGACATGATCGCGATCCTGGAGGACGAAATGGGGAAGGGCGCTTTCCCCTTCATCCTCCATTGTTTTTCGTCCGGCGAGAAACTGGCCGATGCCGGCGTCCGGCTCGGCGGATATGTGTCGTTCTCAGGTATCTTGACGTTCCGCAGGTCCGACGAATTGCGGGCTATCGCCAGGACCGTGCCCCATGGCCGATTGCTGGTCGAGACGGATGCGCCCTATCTCGCGCCCATGCCGTTCCGGGGAAAGAGGAATGAGCCGGCTTATGTCGCCCACACGGCTGGCGTTCTTGCCGAAACGATCGGACTGAGCGCGGCCGCGGTGGCCGACCTCACGACAGGCAACTTCTTCCGCCTGTTCAGCAAGATGCCTCGTCCGGCAAACGGGAGCGCGGCGGCGTGAGCGACCGCCTGCGCCTGACCATACTCGGTTGCGGTTCCTCTCCCGGCGTGCCACGCGTCACAGGGGACTGGGGACGTTGCGATCCGTCGAATCCCCGAAACCGGCGCCGGCGCACCGCGGCACTGGTGGAGCGCATATCCGCCTCTGGCGTGACGCGCGTCGTCATCGACACCGGCCCGGATTTCCGCGAGCAGATGTTGATGACAGGTGTGGATAGGCTGGACGCCGCGATCTACACCCATGCTCATGCCGATCACATCCATGGGATCGACGATCTGCGTGGCTACGTCCTTGAGCAACGTCATCTGATCGACGTCTATGCCGATGGGCCGACCATGCAGCGCCTTCATGAAGCCTTCGGCTATTGTTTCGAGACGCCGGCCGGCAGTTCCTATCCCCCCATCGTCCGCGCCAATTCGATCGACCATGATGAGCCGGTGGTCATCGTCGGCGAAGGCGGCCCCATTTCCTTCGAGCCTCTCCCGCAAATCCATGGCGACATCATCTCGCTCGGATTTCGGATCGGCCGCCTGGCCTATTGCTCGGACGTGAGCAACTTCCCGCCGACGACGGCCGACCGATTGACTGGGCTGGATCTCCTTGTGATCGACGCCCTCCAGTACAGGCGGCATCCCAGCCATCTCTCGCTGTCCGAGACCCTCGAATGGATCGACAGGCTGGCTCCGAAAAAGGCGGTACTGACCCATATGCACATACCGCTCGATTACGAGACGGTTCGCGCCGAAACGCCTGATAACGTCGAGCCGGCCTTTGACGGGATGGTCCTGGAGATCGCCTATGACTGACCGGAGTCAATCGAACGGCAGCATCGAGCGGGTCACCCGGGCCGCGGAGACAGCTGGCCTCCCCATCGAGATCCGCCGAATGGGCGCGTCGACGCGGACAGCTGAGGAGGCCGCAGCCCAATGCGGCTGCACCGTCGGTCAGATCGTGAAATCGTTGATTTTTCAGGGGGAGGAGAGTGGCCGGCTCTATCTTTTCATGGTTTCCGGCTCCAGGCAGCTCGACCTGGCGAAAGCAGCCAGACTGGCTGGAGAAAGCCTGAAACGCGCTGAACCCCGTCATATCCGGGACGAAACCGGTTTCGCGATCGGCGGTGTTTCTCCTATCGGCCACCGTATTCCGATCCCCGCCTTCGCCGACGAGGCCTTGCTGGGATTCGAGCAGGTCTGGGCAGCCGCCGGTGCTCACGACGCGGTTTTTGCCGCTGAACCTCTGTCGCTGATGAGCGCGGCGCAGGCAAGAGTGGCCGACATCGCGGTCTGAGTTCTCGGCGCGGTGCCTCCATCCCACGACCTATGTGACGCCGCTTGCCGAAAACTTGTCATGGCATGACGAATGCGAGCTGGTTGCGGACGTTTGCTGCCAGCGATATCAGCCGCGGCGCGACTTCGTCCTCAATCTGGTTCGGACTGAGCCGGAAGATCGGAACCCGGCAGTTCATGGCAAAGCACTCGCCATTCTTGTCTCTTAGCAACGGTACGCCAGCGGAATGCGTGCCTGGTATCCAGGTTCCTCGTACGACTGAGAAGCCACGGCTCTTGCACGAGGTCACGCCGTCGACGAATGCGTCGGAGTACTTGGCCCACAGCTCCGGTGAACTTCGACGCATCTGGCGGAGCTTGAGCTCCAGTTCCGCATCGTCGAGCTGTGCGCAAAGGGCGTGACCGATAGCGGCAGGCAGCAGCGGCCCGATCGTGCCGAGGTCCTGCGACGTCCAAACGTTCTCGTTCACCCTCGAAGTCTCGAGATAGACGAAATTCAGCCGGTCGATCACGCCAATGGAGACGGTGCCACCGACATCCTGGGCGAGCTTCTGCATCGAAGGGCGTGCAATGTGCAGGATCTTGGCGTTTGCCAGAAGCGGATTGACCAGCATCAGCGCGCCCCAGCTCAGCCTGTACTTGGATTTTTCCTGCTTGAGGTAGCCAAGCTTCGTCAGCGTGTAGGTCAGGCGTGCCACGGTGGGGCGATTGAGGCCAGTCTGAGCCGCGATCTCGAGATTGCTCATCGAGATGCGATTGGGACGGAACGCTTCCAATACGGCAAGCCCCTTTGCAAGGGTAGTTGCGAACCCAGTGTCTCGATCTGCTTCGGTCAAACGCTGCCCCTGTTCAAGCGGATGTGATCCCGACCGTTCGCGCCGTCCATGACCGACGCGGCCATCCATCAAGCACGGGCGTGTCGAAAGTCAACGGCCATAGGCGGCCGCGGGACCTTGTCCGTGTGTAAATCGCCAGAACTCACTACATATGTCAACATAATGGACACATTGAGATTTTGGAGACGAACATATTGACGTTCTCGTCTCAACGCGCAATCAATAGGTCGGCGGGGAGGAACTGAGAGGGAGGAAGCAAGATGGTCCGTGTCATCGATATGGAAATCGGGATGCCGCATTCCGAGGCGAACCCGGAACTCGAGCGCATCGCACGCGGACGTCCAGGCACTCCCTTTGCGCAGCCCCTCGAGCGTCCCGAGGGCTATGGATTTGCGAACTATGGGCGCGTGTTCAAGGTGCGAAACCGTACCGAGGCGGAGTCGGAACCGCAGGACGACGGCGGGCTGAAGCGCCTTGTAGAGGACATGGATCGGGCGAACATCCAGTGCGGGCTTCTTGTCGGCGCGGAAAACAGTGCCACCCTTCAGATCCACACGCGGTATCCGGGCCGCTTCTTCACTTTCGTGACCTTTGATCCGACGGATGGCATGCGCGCCGTCAGGGAATTCGAGCGCCTCGTGAAAGAGGAGGGCGCCAACGGCCTGCGCCTTTCCGCCTTGTACAACGGCGTGACCGCGAACGACCGCCGCTACTATCCGCTCTATGCCAAGGCTGCCGAACTCGACGTTCCGGTCCGGATCTATACGGCGATGAATTACGCGAACGACCGCCCGTACGATCTGGGTCATCCGCGCTATCTGGATGACGTCGCCGTGGATTTCCCGGAACTGCGCATCGTGGCCGGGCTTGCGGGATGGCCATGGGTCAACGAGATGGTTGCGCTGTTGCGGCGTCACCCCAACCTGTATGTCGATACCGCCGCTCACCATCCGCGCTATTTCGGACAGCCGGGTTCAGGCTGGGAGCAGTTCCTTCAGTTCGGGAATACCCTGCTCCAGGACAAGGTGATGGTGGGCCTTTCCCGCTATCTCTTCGGGACGTCTTTCGAAGAACTGATCCAGGAATACCAGAACCTGCCACTGAAGGATAAGGTCATCGAGAAGTGGCTGTATGGGAATGCGGCCAATTTCCACCGCCTCTGACGGGCGGAGCTGCACATGCTCCGCTTCATCCTGCAGCGAGCGCTTTATGCAGTGCCGCTGATCTTCGTGATCATCGTGGCGATGTTCACGTTGCTGCACCTGATTCCAGGCGATCCGGTCCAGGCGCTGGTCGGGGACTACCCGGTCCCTGCGGCGTACCGCGCCGCGATTGAAGAAAAGTATCACCTTAACGATCCCTTCTTGTTGCAAGTGGGCAATTATCTCGCTTCGGTGCTGCAAGGGGATTTCGGCTTCTCCTACCAAAACCAGCGGCCGGTGCTCGGACTCATACTCGAACGCGCGCCGCGAACCATCCTTTTGGCATCCGTGGGCTTCGCATTCGCGATACCCCTCGGCATGGCAATCGGCGTCGTCGCCGGAACGACACGCAATCCCGCAACGGACAAGTTCTGGACGACGTCAGCGCTGATCGCGTACGCCATTCCGACCTTCTGGCTCGGCCAGCTTCTGGTCATGCTCTTCGCGTTGCGTCTCGGCTGGTTCCCCACGCAAGGCATCGGGCCACTGGTGTCGCGAGCGCACGGCCTGGACTGGCTTCTGGAGAAGGCGCGCTATCTCGCCTTGCCGGTGCTCGCCTTCGCCATCCACGAAGGCATGCGCTTTGCCCGCATCATGCGCGCAAGTGTCATCGACACACTGTCGCAAGGGTACATCATCACTGCGCGGTCCAAGGGGTTGAGCCGAGGCCAAATCATCCGGCGCCACATCCTGCGCAATTCCAGCCTGCCGCTCGTGACAATCGCCGGCTATGCGTTCGGTTCCGCACTGAGCGGAGCGGTCCTGCTTGAGACGGTATTCACTTGGCCAGGGCTTGGACTTCTGATGGTCGATTCCATTCGCCTCAGGGACAATCTCACGGTCGTTGGCGTGGTCATCTTCTCCGCCCTGGCGGTCATTCTCATGAATCTCGTTGTGGACATACTTTATGCGCTCCTCGACCCGCGCATCAGGACAGCGGGGTGAACGCATCGTGACCCGCCTGCTCACTCCGTTGGCCCGCCCGACCATACTTGGCCGCTGGTACAACACTGCCGCAAACCTCATGGGTACACGCCATGGGGCTATCGGTGCTGCCATCCTTCTCGTTCTCGCCGCGATCGCGATCGCGGCGCCCTTTCTTGCGCCCTATACCCCGCTCCAGCAGACATCCCAGAGCCTCGCCGCGCCCTCCCGCGACTATCTGTTCGGCACGGACAACATAGGACGCGACGTCTTTTCCCTGATCCTCTACGGCGCGCGGTCCTCGCTGCTCGTCGGGCTCGGCGCCGCGCTTGCGGCGCTGCTCGTGGGCGGCACGATCGGCATCCTCGCCGGGTACTTCCGTGGCCCGGTCGAGGCGGTGCTCATGCGGGTGATCGAGCTGTTCCAGACCCTGCCGGTCATCATGCTGGTGCTCTGCGCCGTGGCGCTCTTCGGCTCCAGCTTCTGGCTGTTGATCGCCGCCGTCGCCCTGGCGATCTGGCCGATGGAAGCGCGGCTGGTCTACGGTCAGTATATCAAGCTGCGCGAGCGCGAGTTCATCGCGGCCGCACGCGTCGCCGACCTGTCGACCTTCCACATCATTTTTCGTGAGATCCTGCCCAACGCGGTGCAGCCTGTCATCGTGCAGGTTGCTCTCGACGCCAGCATCGCGATCCTCATCGAGGCCGGTCTGGGGTTCCTGGGCTTGTCAGATCCATCCATGGTCAGTTGGGGGCAGTTGCTGTTCGTCGCGCAGGACTACATGGAAAGCGCCTGGTGGATGAGCGTCTTTCCCGGAGCAGCCATCTGTCTCACGGTCATCGGACTCAACCTCTTCGCCGATGGGCTGAACGAGGTGGTCGATCCGCGCAGCACGCGCGGCATGGGGGGGCTGCAATGAGAGCTCCCGGCGTCGAGGCGGATCTTGGCGTACCGCTGCTCGATGTGAGGGGCATCAAGGTCCATCTGCGCGTCGCCGACCGCCTCGTACGCGCGGTCGATGGCGTGGACTTTCGTGTGGACACAGCCGAGTTTGTCGGCGTGGTCGGTGAATCCGGGTCGGGCAAGAGCACGTTGGTGCGCGCCATCTCGCGGCTGATGCCCCATGTCCGGGTGGATGAATTATCCGGTCATCTCAGATTCGAAGGACGCGACATCCTCGGATTGAGCGATCGCGAGTTGCGTGCGCTAAGGAGGTCCCGCGGCTTCTCGATGATTTTCCAGGATCCGCTGGGACATTTGAACCCGACACATCGCGTCGGGCGCCAGGTCGCAGAGGCACTGTCGCCGGACAGCAGCGGACAGCCCGAACGTGCGCGCGTCCTGCGCCTCCTGGACGAGGTCGGCTTCGCCGATCCCGGAAGGGTGGCACGGCGGTTTCCGCACGAGCTGTCTGGCGGGATGCGCCAGCGGGTGATGATCGCCATCGCGCTGGCGAGCGATCCGAAACTTCTCTTCGCAGACGAACCCACGACGGCGCTCGACGCAACTGTCCAATTGCAGGTCCTCCAGACCCTCTACAGGCTTCACAAGGAGCGCAACATGGCAGTCGTGATCATCACGCACGACCTTGGCGTCGTCGCCGAGCTCTGCGATCGCGTCTACGTGATGCAAACGGGCAAAGTCGTGGAGAGCGCATCGACCCTGGACCTGTTCGAGCGGCCGCAGCATCCGTATTCCGCCCGGCTGGTCGAATTGAGTTCCCACCGTCTGGACTTCCGGGGAGGGGAGCAGTGAGCGAGCCGATCCTTTCCCTGCGAGGCGTGAGCCAGATCTATTCCAGCCGCAACGCGAGCGGGTGGGGCTGGACGACGATCCGGGCGGTGGACGATGTCGACCTCGACATCCGCGAGGGAGAAACGCTTGCCGTCGTAGGTGAGTCCGGGTCGGGCAAGAGCACGCTCGCAAAACTGCTTCTGATGCTCAACGATCCCACCCACGGTGAAGTTGCCTATCGTGGAGCATCCTTGGCGAAGCTCGGCCGCGCCAAACGCAATGAATATCGCCGGCAGGTGCAAGCGGTTTTCCAGGATCCGGCTTCGTCCTTGAACCCACGTATGACGGTCGAGCAGACGCTTGGTTACGTCATCCGCAGGCACGGCATCGCGGCGCCTAGCGACCAGCGTGCCTTCATTGTGCGGCAGCTCGCATCGGTCGGCCTCACGCCGCCGGAGCAATATCTCAGCCGGTACCCGCATCAGCTTTCGGGCGGTCAGCAGCAGCGCATCGCGATCGCGCGCGCGATGATGCTCGAGCCGAAAATCATCATTGCCGACGAACCGCTTTCGAGCCTCGACGTCTCGATCCAGGCGCAGGTCCTGCAACTCATGCAGGACCTGCGGCGGCGTACCAATGTGGGTTTCGTCGTCATCAGTCACGACCTGGGCGCGATGCAATCGATCGCGGACCGTACGGCGGTCATGTATCGCGGACGCATCGTCGAAATCGGGCAAGACATCTATAGCCGACCCGTGCACCCATACACCCAGCTGCTGCTTGACGCACGGCTGATGCTCGATCCCCGTGGAGGACGCATCCGCGCCATGGCCGCCGTGCAAGCCGCGCCATCCAAGCAGTCGGTCACCGGCACCGGCTGTCGCTTCCGGGACCGTTGCCCTTACGCCGTCGAAATCTGCGACGCCACCGATCCGGCGCTACGCAAGATCGACGACGGGTCGACACTGGCCGCCTGCCACCGCACCGAAGAACTGGCCGCAGGTTCGATCCCGGCCAAGAAATCTCGCGCCAGCACGGCAATCACATGAGGTCGGCCGAGGAAAGACTATCAACGTGGGAGAGAGACGATGAAACTGGCATTTCGCAACAAGCCTATCCGCGTGCCGCTGGGCCTAGCATCGATGCTGCTGTCTTGCGCCGTCAGCGCCTATGCTGTCACCGCCTACGCCGGAGACGGTGAGCCGGTAAAGGGAGGAACCGTAATCGCCGCCCTGAATTCGACCACAATCCCGACACTCAACACGCAACTCACCTCGTCGGTCCCGGCCCTGTTCGCCGCCGATGTTTGGGCCGATGGCCTCATGACCTACGATCGGGAGGGAAAGCGACTTCCTCGTCTTGCCACGCATTGGGAAACCTCGCCTGACGGCAAGACCTATACTTTTACGCTGCGCGAAGGGGTGAAATGGTCTGATGGCGAGCCTTTCACGGCGGAGGATGTCGTCTTCACTCTGACCGCGTTCGGCAAATTCAACACCTACCTGACCAAGCTGGTGCCCCTTGTGGAGGAAGCGTCCGCACCCGACGCGAAAACCTTCGTGCTGAAGCTGAAGCAGCCATTGACGGCGACACTGGATCTCTTCGACAAGGAGGTCTTTCCGCTGATGCCGAAGCATATCTATGACGGTCAGGACGTAGCGACCCACCCTGCGAACCTCGCGCCGGTTGGCCTGGGCCCATTCAAGTTCGACAGCTGGGCGAGCGGCCAGTCCATCACCTTTGTTCGCAACGAGCATTTCTGGGATCAATCGAAACCGTATCTCGATTCCGTCATCTTTGCGCTCATTCCAAATCCGCAGCAACGCCTCAACGCGCTTGTCGGCGAAGAGGTGAACTGGTTCCGCCCTGAGGTCGCGCAAGTGAAAGCAACCCAGGAGGCGGCGAAAAATGGCAAGTTCAAGGTCGTCCAGATCGTAAACAACGCGCCGGAGACGGCCGTGGTCGATCTCAATCTGACGCGCGAGCCGCTCAAGAACAACAAGGTCAGACAGGCTCTCTTCCATGCAATAGACCGCGAGCGCATCGTACAGGACGTCTATCAAGGGCTGGCCTCGACCGCCAAGAACGCGATCCCAGTGCAGTTCAAGGATCTGCACGATACGTCGGTGAACTATGACACCCTCTACCCTTATGACCCGGAAAAGGCCGGCAAGATACTGGACGAGGCAGGCTACCCACTCAAGGACGGCAAGCGTTTCTCCATCGAGCTGACTGTCATCTCAGCCGCGCCTTACGATGCGGTCGCCAAGGTCGTCCAGTCGCAGTGGTCGGCGATCGGTATCGACGTGAAGCTCAGCACGCTCGATCAGCAGATCTGGACGGACAAGGTCTACAAGCAGCGGGATTTCGATGCCTCGGTGATCTCGCTTACGGGTCGCACGAACCCGGTTCTCGGAGTCGATCGCAGCTTCGTATGCAACCAGGGCAGCGTGCCCTACGCCAACCCAACCGGGTACTGCAATCCCGAGTTCGACAAGGTTGCGCTCGAGGCGGCAGCGGCTCCCCTTGGCCAGCAGAAAGAGCACTACAAGAAATACGCCGAGATCGTCGCTCGTGATCTGAACCAGCTTCAGCTGACGAACTCGCAGGTCTACGAGGCCGTCTCGACCAACCTGAAAGGGTTGGACGAGCAGTTCAACTTCTCGTTCAACACCCATCCGAACTGGGCGGAGGCATGGCTCCCGGCGGAAGAGCAATAGCCGACCGACCGCTCCCATAACTGACTGAACCGCCATGCAGTCGTCGCGCGACTGCATGGAAGCATCATCGCTGCCAAGAGGACAAAGCCTTGCATATCGACGTTACATCCATGGTGCGCCCGCGTTCAGTCGCCATAGTAGGCGCTTCCGCCAAGCGCATGACGCAGGGCAATGTCGTCATCAGCAACCTGAGGGATTGGGGCTATACCGGCGCGGTCTTGCCCGTCCACCCACAGGCCAAGGAGATAGACGGCCTTGCTGCGGTCAGCTCCGTGTCCTCGCTGCCTGCGGATACAGACCTTGCCATCGTCGCCATTCCCGCGGCTCACGTGAAAGGGATGCTCGACGAACTGGAGCAGAGCCCGGTTCGTTCGGCCATCGTCTTCACGAACGGCTTCTCCGGCGAGGAAGAAAGATCGATCCGCGAGATGGGGAGCAAGAGCCGCCTGATCGTCCACGGCCCCAACTGCATGGGCCTCGTCAATTTCACCGACTCAATTCCACTCTATCCGTCGCGACCGTCCAAACGTCTGCGAGCGGGCAAGGTCGCGATCGTGGCGCAGTCGGGCTCTGCCGCGATTTCGGTGATGAACTCGACCGTGATAGGGCTTTCCAAGGTCGTCACGATGGGGAGCGAATTTCAGGTCGGGGCGGCGGATTACATTCGCTGGCTTGCCGACGACGATGCCACGACAGCGATCGGCGTCGTTGCCGAGTCCGTGAAGGATCCGGTCGCGCTGGCATACGCCGCGGAAGCCGTTCATGCAGCAGGCAAGTCACTCGTCGTGCTGAAGGTGGGGCGGTCTGCCAGCGGCCTTGCTGCCACCCAAGCACACACCGGTGCTCTCGTCAGCGGGAGCGACGCCTATGACGATTTCTTCGCATCGACGAACATAGCCACTGTTTCCGACTACGACGAGTTGATCGCTTCCCTTGAATGCGCTGCCATTGCGCGCCGGATGGTCGGTGGAACCGCCATCGGCATCGTCGGAATATCGGGGGGGCAGACGGCATTGGCATGCGACATCGCTGAGGCGAGGGGCATCGGTGTTGCATCTTTCAGTGAGACGACGACAGCGCGCGTGTTGAAAGCCCTGCCTGGTGCGTCGGGACGCAATCCTATCGATTTTGGCGCCACCGTGAATGTCGACGATCGCAATTCCCCCGAAGCGATCTCCGCGGTGCTGGACGACGAAGAGGTGGGCGCTGTTGTCGCGCTGCAGGACACGCAGGAGAGCCTCAACCCGGCGACCCTGCAAAACTATATGGGAATTCTGAACGTCTATGCCGAGTGCGGCCGTAATGCACGAAAGCCTTTCGTCGTGGTCTCCCCGACGTCGGAGAATGTCGATCCGGGCGTGCGCGAGCTTCTCGCCCAGAACGGCGTTCCCCTCATCCGCGGTCTCGCTCCAGGACTTCGTGCCGTCGGAAATCTGGGGCTCGGCCGCCCAGGGATGGCGGGTGCTTGGGGGGAGGCGCGGCGGCCGGGGCGAGGGCGGTTCAATGCCAATGCCGAAGCCCTCCGCAGCGAGCTCTCTGGCCTCACGGGCCCCCTGGATCCCGCCACGTCGTTCCGCATCCTGCGTGAATATGGATTGCCCGTCGTCAAATCGATTGTGGTCAAGGACGGCGACGAAGCGGCCAGACGCGCGCGCGAGGTAGGCTTTCCGATGGTCGTCAAGGTCGCGTCCCGCCATATTCAGCATCGGTCGGATGTAGGCGGCGTCGTCCTCGACATTGCGGATGAAGTATCTTTGAGGGCGGCAATCGCCAGTATCGGTGCCAATGTCGCGGCGGCCGTGCCGAACGCCGTCATTGACGGCTACGAGCTACAGGAGCAACTGGTCGATGGTGTCGAGGCTATGGCCGGATTCACGGCGGCCCCGTCATTCGGACCCCTCGTGGTCGTGGGCAGCGGCGGTACGCTTGTGGAAGTGATGTCTGACCGTTCGGCCAAACTCGCGCCCCTCAGCCCGGATGATGCTGAACGCATGCTGAAGGCGACCAAGCTGGCGCGCCTTCTGGACGGGTATCGGAACTTGATGCCAAGGACGAGTATCTCCCAGCTGGTCGATTTGACGGTCAATCTCTCGCGACTTGCAAGCGACCTCGATGGGGTCATCGTTGCATGCGATCTCAACCCCGTGGTCGTGCGCAAGGGCACGGGCGAAGTAAGAATCGTGGACGCACTTTGCGTTTGTGCCTGACGAAGAGCGACAGATATCCCTCTCAACGAGTCCAACACGTTCTCGGCAGATGCTCGAGTTCCAGTAGAATTTGATCAGTCACTGGCGGGGAGGGGGCCGGCCCACGAAGTCGGCCCTGCATCTTTTTCGCGGCCCGGCCACCGCATCGCCTCTGTTGTAATTCTCCACCTCAGGTTTTGTTAGCAGAATGAAGATTTCCTGATGAAGTACAATCAAAGATACTAGGTAAAATCTTTGATGTATTAGTTCAGATTAATATCGCCGCCCTCGTCTTCGAATAAAATTGGAAATATCCGAGCTGTCGCCATTGCACAGCTACGACGGCCGGCACTGGAGCAGATCGGTCGACGCTGGGATCCTCAGCGAAGCACGCAGCCGGCCCGTTTTCCGCAGGAGCGGTCGGGAGGATTGATCCTCAGTGCTTATTCGATCTGGTCTCGCCGCACCGCAATCAATGGAGGAACCAATGAAACCCTTGAAGCTGGGCCTGAGCGCCGAATCCATCTCGGCGGCGAAACTGGTCAAGATGGCACTTTTCTCCGGGGTTCTCGTGGCATTTGCCCCGGGAATCGTTCTGGGACAGCAGATCGCAAAGAAGGGCACCACGCCTTACGTTACGCACTTCGTTTTTCGACCGTTGATGAGTATTGACACTGGCGGGCTCGGGATAGCCACTGCCTTGGAGGCGGTAGGCACCACCGAAAACATGAAGGGCGAGAAGATGCTCGACAAGATGTCAGCGCATTGCACGGCGCTGAGCGTCAAGTCCGGCGACAAAAGCTATATCGACGGTGCCTGCGTGCTGGCCGACAACGATGGTGACCAGATTTTCTCGACATTTGACACGCGCGATGTCGACAAGTCGCAGCCAGATATGAATTGCGGCACGCACGTCATCACCGGCGGCACGGGAAAGTACAAGGGAATCACCGGCAAGGAGCCATTTTCTTGTATAGCGATGCCGGCACTGGCCGGTTCTGGCGGTTATACCGCGATGGACATCCCGCATAACACGACCTGGGAAATCAAAGGATAGGAGCCTCGGGACTGGCGGAAAACCACGGCGGCGATCCGCAATCCAGGAGACAATGGCGATCATTGATGTGTTCTCGACGCTCAAGCCAGAGTAGTACGACCGGACCGTACCCGACCGGGCTCTGCAACCCAGATCAGTCGACGCTGCGTTTCGAGCGCTGACCGAGCGCCCGAGAGGCCTTTCGTGAGGGAAATTCCCGAGAGTTCCATAATCTTTCTTATGCGACTTTCGCATGTAGGCGCAAAGCTAAGGTGTCGTGATTCCGCACGGCGGCGCATGTTCTTGGCCTGATGCCTTCCGGCGAGAACAGGCGTTGGCAAGGCTGGCGGCTGCGGAATGAACGTGTCGCACCAGGCACAAATCGGCCGATGCTCGCTATACGCTTGCCGAAGGGCCATTTCTCTTCTTGGTCAGAGCGGCAATCACTGTTGTAGCCAGATCATCGACGTCATGCGTCCCGTCCAGTCGCAAGACGGGGACAGTTTTGTCCGAAAGCCAAGCTTCATGCCGCGCCCGATTGCGGCCCGAGAATTCGGGATCATCGTACCGCGACGCCCACTGGTAGAACGCAATATGTATGTCGTGCATATCGCCACCGGGCATGATCCGGTCGCCGAAACGATCTTTTTCGCGCGCCAACAGACGTTCCAGCCGAACAGGCGTCGGTGTGTAGACAAACACGATCAGATCGACATCATCGATGAGCGGATCTCCCCAACCATCAAAGGAACCTGTCAAAACCCACCCCGCAGCCCCTTGTGCTTGACGGATGAGGCTGACTCGCTCTTCAGGAGGGCGTTTTGTGGTGAACGGAGGGCTCGTGGGCATCCAATAGTAATCATCGACGTCCAAATGCTGGATAGCGAGCTGATGTGCCAGCCTCCTGCCCAAAGTCGTCACGCCTGCGCAAGAGGCTCCTGTGATGTAAATGCGATAGACAGGCTTCATTCCCGTCGATAGCCCGACGGCCCCGAGGCTGGCAACCGAACAGTCCGGACGGCGTTCGGCTAAGCGGCGAATCCGGACCCTATCTGAAGGAATATGTGAACCCCTCTTGCGATGCGCCGACGATCACCTCTCCCGTCACCTGGCCATCGAGCGTTCGGTTCAACACTCCTCGGCTCAGTTCCGGCAACAGCGTGTTTGTGAGGATCGCATCGATCATGCGGCCGCCGGACTCGATAGCATCGCAACGAGCCTTGACGAGATCCATGACACCGTCGCCGATCACGAGCTCGGCGTTGTGGCTTGCTCGCAGCCGCCGAGCGATCTTGGCGAATTGGTGGCGGGTGATCGCCTCGATCATGGAGTCTGAAAGCGGATAGTACGGGATCGTGACCACCCGGCCGAGAAAGGCAGCGGGAAAAACCCTCAAGAGAGGAGCCCGCAACGCCGCGTCGAGGTCATCGAGACCGGACCGCACCTTGCCGCCATCCGTCCGCTCCATGATGACCTCGGAGCCGACGTTGGAGGTCAGCAGGATCAGCGTGTTCTTGAAATCGATCCTGCGTCCCTCGCTGTCGTCCATCATCCCCTTGTCGAACACCTGGAAGAAGATCTCGTGCACGTCCGGATGCGCTTTCTCGACCTCGTCCAGCAGGATCACGGAATAGGGCCGTCGTCGCACCGCTTCGGTCAGTATACCGCCTTTGCCGTAACCGACGTAACCCGGCGGGGCGCCCTTCAGCGTGGAAACCGTGTGAGCTTCCTGGAACTCGGACATGTTGATGGAAATGAGGTTCTGCTCCCCGCCATAGAGGGTCTCGGCCAATGCCAGCGCAGTCTCGGTCTTGCCGACGCCCGAGGGCCCGCAAAGAAGAAACACGCCCACGGGTTTCTCCGGTGCGCCGAGCCCTGCCCGGCTTGTCTGAACCCGCTTGGCGATCATTTCCATTGCGTGGTCCTGGCCCACGACGCGCTCGCCAAGGATGGCGGCAAGGCGCAGCGCCTTTTCAGTCTGGCTCGAGAGCATTCGTCCCGTGGGGATCCCGGTCCAGTCCTGGACGACGGCTGCGACCGCGTTGCGGTCCACCGATGGGAGGATCAGCGGCGTTTCGCCTTGCGCTTCGGCCAGTTCAGCCGTCAGTACCCGCAACTGGGCGAGTTTGGACGCTTGTGTCGTCACAGCATCTGCCTCGCCCGGGGCCGAGGCATCCCTCGCGTCCGCAGCGGCGACTTTCTCAAGTTCCGGCGCAACCTCGGATACGTCCAGAGCTGCCCCCTGCCCGCGAAGTCTGGCGCGCAAATCGAGGATTTGGGAAACCAGTGCCTTTTCCTTCTCCCAGCGTTTCTCGGCGGCGCCCAAGGACGCCTCGATATCGGCAAGCCCTGCGTCGACGCGCGCCTGCCTGCCGGCCACATCGAGGCCGATCGCGCCCTCACGCCCTATGATCCCGCGCTCGACCTCCAGAGCCTGCTTCCGACGAAGCAGATCCTCGACCTCGGCCGGCGTCGCATGTTGAGAGATCGCGACCCTGGCGCAGGCCGTATCGAGAAGACTGACTGCCTTATCCGGAAGCTGCCTTGCCGGGATGTAGCGGTGCGACAGCTGAACTGCTGCTTCGATTGCTTCGTCCAATATCTGCACCCGATGATGGCTCTCCAGAACGCCCGCTACGCCGCGCAGCATGAGCACCGCGGTTTCCTCCGTGGGCTCCTCGATCTTCACGACCTGGAAGCGGCGCGTGAGCGCCGGATCCTTTTCGATATGCTGCTTGTATTCCGCCCATGTGGTCGCGGCGATGGTACGAAGCTCGCCCCGGGCCAAGGCGGGCTTGAGAAGGTTTGCCGCATCTCCCGTGCCTGCGGCTCCCCCTGCCCCGATGAGCGTGTGTGCTTCATCGATAAATAGAACGATCGGTGCTTCGGAGGATTGAACCTCATCGATGACGGCCTTCAGCCGCTTTTCGAACTCGCCTTTCACGCTGGCTCCAGCCTGCATCAGTCCGACATCGAGCATCCAGACGTGTATGTCCTCGAGCACGGGAGGCACATCCCCTTGCGCGATACGAAGCGCAAAGCCCTCGACGACAGCAGTCTTGCCGACACCCGCCTCTCCGGTGAGGATCGGGTTGTTCTGCCTGCGGCGCATCAAAATGTCGATGATCTGCCTGATCTCGGGATCGCGGCCGACGACCGGATCGATCTTGCCATCGCGCGCGCGCTGGGTAAGGTCGGAAGCATATTTCGCCAGAACGGATTCACTTTTCGAACGCCTTTGCGGTGGCTCGCTCGCGGCGGAACCAGCCGGGCCTGTACCTTCCAGCGATCCTGCCACGGCGTCCCCGAACCGAGCCAACATGATGTCGGGATCGATCTTCTCGAACTCGCCGCTGATCTTTGAAAGCAGGCCGTCGAGGACAGGCGTTTTCAGACTGGCAAGGATGACATGTCCACTCCGGACCTCATCGGACGCGAACTCCAGCCCCGCGAGGTTCCACGCCTCCTGGATTGCGTGAAAGATATGATCGGAAAACTCCTCGATGGAGGTGGCGCCGTAAGGCAATTTGTCCAGCGCCCGGCTCATGTCGGCGGCGAGTCGCCCGGCATCGATGCCAGCATCGGCAATCATGAGTTGGAAGTCTGAACGGTCGCTTAGCGCAAGCTGCTCGATCCAATGTGCCAATTCCACGTAGGGATTGCCACGCAGCTTGGCTGCGTCGGCTGCAGCCTTGAAAGCGCGCAAACAGGTCGGGTTGAGCTTGCCGACGAGTTCCTTTCGTTTGAAGTTTCGCGGCGATCTGCGCTGCTGCGATCCGCTTGGCTCCATAGGACCTGCTCCTGCCTGGCTCGGCCTCGTCGGCTGGGCTTTCGTCGAAGAGCGGCTTCAATCGCCGCGCCCTTCCCTCTCAAGCCAAAGCACTATTATAGGATAAATATTCTTGATTTAGATAGTCACCGGACGAGAGATGCACGTGGATGGTCATCGGATTTCACGCATGCTTCACGCTCCCGATTCTAAAGCGACTCCATGAATGCTGTCCTTCAAGAATTGCGAAGCAAGGATCAATTTGAAACTGCCGCGTGTGTCATGATATGCAATCAAGCTCGGATCCGTAATACGTAAGAGTAGGGTAGAAGGCCTTGTCTCAATTCAGGGATAGTATGAATTGCAGTAAAAGAAAATGATGTGGTAAAGTATCCACTTGCGCGGCAATCCCGCGCATCGCTGGGGGTCAAGCGTGATCGACATCGCTCTTTGGCTGGACCCGTTGGATGGGGACAACCCGTCCGGGGACGAACTGCGCAACGACAGCCGCTTCCATGAATTGGAGCGTCTTACCGAACCCCAGATCAAGGTCGTCCATGACGATCGCAACAGGCCTTCGCAACAACAGAGTGTCCCGGTCGACTGGGGCGCGGTGCTCGACATGGCGGAGGAGCTGCGCAAAGACGGCCGCGACCTGCGCCTGCTCGTCATCGTGGCGCGGGCGCTCGCCAATCAGCACGGGGTCAAGGGGCTGGCGGACGGTCTCACCCTGATTGCGCAAACACTCGAATTGCATTGGGAAACGCTGCATCCTGCGCTGCGCCCAGGCGCTGCCCCGCGAGGAGCAGCCCTACGCCGGGTGAACGCGATTCGTGACCTGCAACAGGATGGCAGGAATGGCCGCCCCGGCCTGCTCGCGGACCTCAGGCAGATGGCCTTTCTCATGCCACGCGGTGTGGGACCGATCATAGGCCGCGACTTGGAACAGGGCGCACTGGACGAACGCGCCATGCTCCAGGAGGCGACGCAAGGTCTCAACAGCGCGGAGAAGGCTTCACTCTCGAGCGCCCACGAGCAACTGCTGGCCCGGCTTCGCACAGGCTTCCTGGCGCAAGCGGACCAAGCCCCGGAAGCGATGGAGGGCCTGCAGGCCGACATTCGCTCCGCGATATCGGCGCTCGCCGCCGTCGACGCGGCATTGAACCAAAGGCTTGGCGATGGCAGCGCCTCAGACGGAACCACCATCCTACCGGACTTGAAACGCTTCCTGGAGCGAATGCAGGCGACATTGCTGAGGGCAACCGGCAAGAGCAGCGATGTCCGGCAATTGGGATCCCCGGTCCTGGAACCGACCCCCCTGCCGGAAGGCCATGCCTCGAACGGTCATGGCGGCGGGACCCTGGCGCCGGGTTCGGCTGCGAACGCGGCTCCCCTCCCCGAGCGGCTCTGGTCTCGCGACGACGTGGTCAAATGCCTCGACCTTGTGGTGGCTTTCTACGATCGGACCGAACCTTCGAGCCCGATCCCCCATTTGGCCCGCCGCATCCGCAGGATGGTGCCGATGGACTTCATCGAATTGATGGAAGACCTCGCGCCGTCCGGCCTGAAGGAGTTCCGGCTTCTGGCCGGCGTGCCCGACACGAAGAAAACGGCTCAAAAGGACGAAAGGTAAGCAGCCATGGGCGAAAGCAAAGCCAAGGTGATCGAGCGTAACCGCGCGCCTCGCGTGCAGATCGCCTACGACGTCGAACACTACGGCAGCCCGACTACCATCGAGTTGCCCTTCGTCATGGGGGTCATGGCCGATCTGTCCGGGGCGTCGCAGACGCGCGAGGCCCAGAAATCGGTTCTGGATCGCTCTTTTGTAGAAACCGACGCCAACCGCTTCCCGCGCTTCATGGAGGCGCTGGGGCCGAGAGTAAAGGCGCGGGTGAAGAACACGCTTCCGCAGGCGGAGGGACAGGAGCGGGACGAGGAGCTGGCGATCGACCTGACCTTTTCCAAGATGGCCGATTTCGCCCCAGACAAGATTGCGGAACAGGTGCCACAATTGGCCGAGCTGCTGAAGATGCGTCGCCAGCTCGAGGAACTGCTCGGTTTCATGGATGGACGCGTCGACGCCGAGAAGCGCATCGCGCAGTTGCTGAACAATGAACCGCTCCTGGGCCGGATCGCTTCAGAGGCTCTTGCGGACGACGACAAGGTCGAGGAGTAAACCATGGCTGAGCAGCAAAAGACCGCAGCCGTCGCCGAAGCCGAAACCATCGACCTCGGCGAGTTCAGTGAACTTCTCGAAAAGGACTTTCGGGTCAAGAAGGACGACAGCGAGAAGCTGCAGCAGCTGGTTCGCAACCTTGCGATCGCGGCACAGTCCCGCTCGGAAACCACGACGATTTCGTCGAATGCGATCAAATCCATCAAGTCGCTCATCGCCGGCATCGACCGCATCCTCACGGCGCAGGTCAATGAAATTCTGCATGCGCCCGAGGTGCGGGAGATGGAGGGCACATGGCGCGGCCTCTGGTACCTCGTGAACAACACGGAAACGGATCAGAAGCTGAAGATCCGGGTCATGAACATTTCGAAGGAACAGCTCGCCGATACGCTCGAAGACTTCGAAGGGCAGATGTGGGATCAAAGCCCGATCTTCAAGAAGATCTATACAGACGAATATTCGATGTTCGGCGGCGAGCCGTTTGGATGTCTGGTCGGGGCGTACGAGTTCTCGAACCACCCGAGGGATGTCGGGCTCCTGCGCAACATTTCGGGCATTTGCGCTTCGGCACACACGCCCTTTATCGCGGCCGCCTCCCCGCGCCTCTTCCGTATGGATAGCTGGCAGGAACTGCCTAATCCTCAAGACCTGCAGCAGATCGTCTCGAATCCGGCCTACGCGTCCTGGCAGTCGCTGCGGGAAAGCGAGGATTCACGCTATATCGGACTGACGATGCCGCGTGTCTTGGCGCGGCTGCCCTACGGAGCAGATACTGTTCCGGTCAAGGGTTTCGCCTTCGAGGAAGAAGTCCAAGGCGACCACCACAAGTATGTCTGGATGAATGCCGCCTTCCCGATGGGCGTCAACATCAATCGCAGCCATAAGCTTTTCGGTTGGGGCAGTCAGATCCGTGGCGTCGAGAACGGCGGTGCGGTGATAAATCTGCCGGTCCATTCCTTCCCGACCGATGACGGCTCGATCGCCATGAAGTGCCCCACCGAGGTCGCCATCGACGATCGGCGCGAAGCCGAGTTGGCCAAGCTCGGACTTATGCCCATCCTGCACAGGAAGAACACCGACATTGCCGCATTCATTGGCGCGCATTCACTGCAGGACGACGAGACACGGGCAGGTCGGCTGGTCGATCCGGACGCGCAATCCAATGAGCGGCTAAGTGCCAATCTCCCGTACCTGTTCCCGGTCTCGCGTTTCGCGCACTACCTGAAGGCCATCGCGCGGGACAAGATCGGCTCCTTCAAGGAACGCGCCGACATGCAGATCTGGTTGACCGAATGGATCAACCGTTACGTGCTCGCCAATCCGGCTTTCGCGGATGACAAGGCGAGAGCCAAGCGTCCCCTCGCAGCCGCCGAAGTCCAGGTGGACAGCGTTGAAGGACGGCCGGGCTACTACAATGCGCGCTTCTACCTGCGTCCTCACTACCAGCTCGAAGGCATCAATGCATCTCTCCGGCTGGTTTCCGAACTGCCGTCCGTGAAGTCCTAGCTGATCTATTAAGCGCGATGGAGAACGCTCATGAAAATCGATGGTTTTCTTAAAGTCCCCGATATCTCCGGGCCCAGTGAACGTGACGGGCACGAGGAAGAGATCGAGATCCACGGCATCGAATTCGAGATGACAGCTCCGCACGATCCCAATTCGCTTTCCCGGCGGGGCCGGGTGGCACTGGGCGTGGTCCATTTCATCAAGCACTACGACATGTCCTCCCCCTATCTGAAGCAAGCGCTCTTCCAGAACAAGAAGCTGGACGAAGTGGTTTTCTCCGCGCGACGGACGATCGAGGAAGAGAGCAAAGACTATCTCGTCATAACGCTGACCGACGCCTCGGTCGTCAGCTACGTCATGAAACCGAGTGAAGAAGAACCGGATCTGATCGAGGAGAATGTCGGCTTCGCCTACAAGAAGATCAAGTTCGTCTACGACAGCGATCATGAAGCCGAAATGGATGTTCACGTCGGTGTCTGACCCGAAGAAATCGTGGTAGCGCGATGAGCAAGCCCGGTGGCAACACCCGAGCGACGCGCGAGGCGGTCCAGCCCTCACTCTGGGACCGCCTCGTGAATGATCTGCCGGGACTGACCTCGGAGATCAATGGACTGCGCGATGCGCTGCTCGACGAATTGGGGGAAGCCCGGCTGGAAGAGGTGCTCTCGGCAAGCATGCGAGGGATCGACTCCGACAAGACCCTGTCAGACGATCAAAAGCGCCGCATTCACAGACTGATCCTGCAGAACCGGCACCGGGCGGAGCTCGAGAGTCGCGGGGTGGTCGTATCGGCGAGCGTCCTGCGCGAAGCCGTGCGACGGGATATCGAGGCGCTGTTCAACACGGAGCGCTTCCAGTCGACCCCGCTGTTGTCGACCGCCGAAGAAGAACTGATCGGCGACAGTCCTGTATCCCTCGACGGCTTTCCGGAAGTCCGACGTAGCGTCGTCAACTACGGCGTCCCTTCCTTCTCGGGCCGGTCATCTCGGGATTTCGACCGCGAAAGCCTTGCGCGTGAAATCCGCGTGATCCTGGCGGCCTTCGAGCCTCGACTGAAGGAAAGCGCCACGAAGGTGGAGGTGACACTCGCCGACAAGAATGTCGGTCTGACCATCGAGATCGATTCCGTCCTCATCATGACACCGGTTCCGGAAAGACTTCGGCTGCGCACCACGATCGATCTCGACAACGGCTTGGCGCGGACCGATTACGGGGAGACCTGAGAATGGATCGGGTCTTCCTGGAATATTACGAGGAGGAACTGACCCACATCCGCGGGCTCGCCGCCGAGTTCGCAGACATGCACCCGGCGATCGCGCGCAACCTGTCGCTCGATACGGCACCTTGCCCGGACCCCTATGTCGAACGCCTCCTCGACGGTGTCGCCTTCCTCGCTGCGCGCACGCGGCTGAAGGTCGACGCAGAGCGGTCGCGCTTTTCGCGCAGCATCCTCGACGTCCTCTACCCAGACCTGGTGACGCCGGCGCCCGCCATGGCGATGGCGGTCATGAAGCCAGGTCAGCAGGTCCAGACCATGGCAAACGGCCATACCGTAAAACGCCATACGCGGCTCGTATCGAGCCTGAAACCAGGACTATCGACGCGTTGCACATACACGACCTGCCAGGACGTGGCGCTATGGCCGATAGAGATCGCATCGGTCGGCTACCTGCAGGACCGGAACGCGCTTGCCGCCGCCGCCACGGGTTCTGTCGCCGGCGAACGAGGCGAGGCCGCGCTGCGGCTCACGCTCGCGCGAACCGGCAAGGGAGCGCTCGGTGAGCTCTCGCTCGATGAGCTATCCCTTCATTTTGCCGGGCAGGGCAAAGCTCATCTGCTGTTCGATGCGATATACGGAGCCTGTGCAGCCGTCGGTGCGCGCGCGGAGGGGCATGCCTCGCAGTTGACACCCCTGCCCATGCCGGAAGTCGCCGGCATCGACGATGCGGAGGCGTTGCTTCCGCGCACGCGTCCGACTTTCGAAGGCTACCGGTTGCTGCGCGAATATTTCCTCATGCCGGAGCGCTTCTATTTCGCGCGCCTCCGCGGGTTGCGACCGATCATTCGCCAGTGCGATGCCGGCCTGGAGATCGTCTTTCTGCTGCGACGTTCGGCACCCGAACTCGCCGATCTCAAGCCTTCGGATTTCGAGCTTTTCGCGACGCCGATCGTCAATCTCTTCGAGCGCGAATGCAATGTGATCGACCTCGATCCACGCAAGACAAGGCAGGTACTGCACGCCGATCGCACGCGCCCGCGGGATTTCGAGATCTATCGCGTCATCCGCGTCGAAGACGCCGATGCGGACGGGCCCGATGCCGAGTTGCCAGCTCTTTTCAGCCTTGGCCAGAACCGTGGCAGTGGTTGGGTCTACTCCGTCGAGCGGCGTCCGCGGCGCGCGACGGAAGACGAGAGGCGCGAGGGCATCACGAGAACGTCCTATGCCGGGGACGACGTTTTCCTAGCGGTTTCGCGCCCGATGGCGGCTTACTCGGGCAAGGAACCGAAACGCATAGATGTGGTGGCGTTTTGCACCAATCGAGACCTGCCCATACTGGACGACACGCCGAGCCTCACGCTTGAAGGCGGAGATCCCGTCGACGCGGTCAAGCTGCTCGGCGCGATCCGCCCGCCGCAGCCGGCGATCCCGGCATCGCTTCCCACCAGCGCGGCTGATGAATCCCGAGCGGACGATCTCGCCTGGCGCCTCGTGGCGCAGCTTTCGCTCAACTTCCTGAGCCTCGCCCAGGATGGAAGAGGAGCCGCCCCGCTTCATGCGCTGATCGATCTCTACGCCGACCGAGGCGATCCGGGTCTCGCCCGGCTCGCCCGCTCGATCGTTCGAGTCGAATCGCGGCCCGTGATCGAGCGACTAGCCATCAAAGGGCCGATGTGCTTCGGACGAGGCACCGAGATTTTGCTCCATGTCGATCAAGCGGTGCTGGCCGGTCAAAGCGCGTTGTTGCTTTCCGCATTGCTTGCCCGACTGTTCGCTCGCTATTCCGGAATCAACGGTTTCGTGCGGACCCGCACGCGGCTGCTCCAGAAGCAGGAGGATGTGCTATGGCCGATGACGCCTGGCAATCGCCACCTGATCTGAAGCAGGAAGAAGCCCTGTCGAATAGCTTCGAATTTTTCGAGCTGCTGCGGCGGCTCGAAAAAAGGAGCCGACTTTTCGGCCATGCGGGCCGGCCGGACCGCGAACCCGCGCGACTCGGGCAGCACGTCAGGTTGGGTTTCGCCGTACAGGACGTGGCGGAGTTGTTGGAGGCCACGGAGCACCGGCCTGCGCGGGTGACCGTCTCCAACATCGGGCTGCTGGGACCGGAAGGTCCGATGCCCTTGCATCTGACCCGATGGGTGCTCGATCGCCTGTCGCAACGCTGGTTTGCCGGGGCCGACGCACGTCAGACCAGCGACACGACATTCATCGATTTCGTCAACGTCCTCCAGCATCGCATGATCGCCCTGTTCTATCGCGCCTGGGCGGACGCGAACCCGGCGGTTCAGGTCGAGCGAGCGGAAGGCGGCAGGGTTCGGGCCATGCTGCAGGCGATGGGAGGGATCGGCCTGCCCGGTACGCGGAATGCCGGCAAACCCGAGCTGGATCTGGTCAAGCTCGATCAGGCCGGCGCGCTTGCCAGCCAAGTGGACGGCCCGGAACGGCTGACCCAGTTTTTGGCTCGTGCCCTCCAGGTTCCGGTTCATCTAAAGGAGTTGGTCGGCGCCTGGCTGCCTATCCCCGTCGCGCTGCAGAGCAGGCTCGGTCATGTCCACGCCAGCCTCGGCAAGGGCGCGACCGTCGGCCCTCGCATCTTCAGCCGCCAGCATCGGATAGAGCTGCGCATCGGCCCGCTGGCTTTCGACGACTACACGGCCTTCCTCAAGGGGGGACAGCGCCTGGAAACGTTCAAGCGAGCTGTTCGCGACGTACTGGGGGAACAGTTTGACGTCGACCTGAGGGTTGTCCTGGCCGCGGCTGAAGTGGCGCCTGCCCGCCTCGGCGCAAGCCAACTCGCCAGGACCGGCTGGCTCGCCCCGGCAGACGATCGAGGCGACGCCGAAGACATGCTCATGCGCACGATCGTCGGATGGCGGCCATCCCGGGAGGCAGTGTCATGAGCCTGCTTCTCACGCTCGAGCAGGGGCCGCGCACTCAGGCGGTCAGCCAAGCCAGGCTGGATGAGGGCGAACTCGTCATCGGGCGGAGCCCGGATTCCGACTGGCAGATCGACGATCCCGATATGTTCATTTCAAGAGCCCATTGCAGGATCACGGCCGATCACGATGGATACGTCGTCACGGATATTTCGAGCAGCGGGCTGTTCATAGACGGTGGCGTGAACCCGCTTGGCCCCGGCAACTCGGCCCGCCTGCGAAACGGCATGCGCCTCAGGCTCGGCGACTATGTGATAAGTGTCGATCTTCACACGGATGCCGCCGCCGCGTCCTGGCCGCCTCAACCTGCGTCTCGCCCCTCGATGGGGGTCGGCTATGATGATTTCTTTTCGGTCAAGGCCGAGGAAGAGCTGCGGCCACCAAGGCCCGCAGATTTGCCCAACCCCTTCGAGCAACCCGAACCGGGCGCCTATCAACGCGCGAGCTTTGGAGATCGCGGTTCTCCCGCCTTTGACGATCCCTTTAGCCTCGATCCTGTCGCCAGCCCTGCCGCACAGGCCGAGTTCGGCGACGATGGTCGCGATCCAGATCCGTTCGGTTTCGGTACCGGGGGCTCCTCCGGCAACAGCCGAGATGCAGCGTTCAGGGAGCCCTTCTTCCCCGGTCCCGTTGCTCCCCCTGCCCCGCAGCGTCGAGGCGCCCCGGCCTCTCCGGATCGTGGCGCGACCGGCGCGGCCGCGACGCCGGAGGCCCATAGGCCCTTCGACGCGACGTTGCGTGCCGCTTTTCTGCGGGGCATGGGCGTCGATCTTTCCGACCATCCGGAAGGCGATGCGGTTGCCGAAATGGAGAAGTTCGGCCGCCAGTACAGGCTGATGCTGGAAGGGCTGATGCAGCTGCTTCGCAAGCGCGCGGAGGAAAAAGGCAATGCCCGCGTCGCCCAGACCGTCGTTGGCGCCTCAGACGTCAATCCGCTCAAGTTCCTGCCCACTGTCGACGATGCACTCGCCACGCTCCTCGCAGAGCGCAGCCCTGGCTTCCTCAACGGCGAACCGGCCATCGTCGATGCCATCCGCGACCTTGCCAACCATCACGTGCGCGCCTGGCGCGGAATACAGGGGGCGCTGCGGCGGATGATCGACCGTTTCGACCCGGTGGCGATCGAGGAGGAACTCAAATCCAGCTCGGCTATCGACACGCTGCTCTCCGGCGGACGCAGCGCCAAGCTCTGGGAACTCTATCGAAAACGCCATCGGGAAATCGCCGTGAGTGCGGAGTCGCGCTTCATGGGGGAGATCGGCGCCGACTTCCGGGACGCCTATGAGGAGGAGTAATGCATGATCGACAGGCGCGGCTTCATTCTTGCCCTAGGCGCGACAGGACTTGTATCCGCCTGCCAGAGCGGACCGCCGAAGCCGTCCGCGGTCACGATCAATCTAGCCGGCCGAGCTGGGATGAATCCCGGGCCCGGCGGTGGCGACAGGCCGGTCACCGTGCTCGTCATGCGACTGCGCAGCGCCGGGAAATTCAATTCGGCCGATTATTTCGCCCTGCAGGGCGATCCCGGTGCGGCGCTCGGCGGCGACCTCATCGGCTCTGACCAGCTCGCCGTCGGGCCGGGCAAGATCGCGTCCAAGACAATCACGGTCGAACCGGAGGCGACTACCCTGGGCTTCGTCGCCCTCGTTCGGGAACCCGGCGGGCGAACCTGGCGGTCCAGCACGTCGGTCTCCCCGGGTTCCAAGTTGACCGTCAACGTTGCCATGGGAACGGGCGGCATGACTGTTTCGCGAGGCTGAACGGAGTGCCCGAATGAGCGATGCAAACCGGGTGCTGTGGTCGGAAGGCCTCTTTCTACGTACACAGCACTTTCAGCAGCAGGATCGCTTCTTCGAAGCGACTGTGCGTGGCGCGCTGCAGGCCGGCCACCTTCAGACCTTTGGCTTTCGGACTTTGATCCTTGATCCATCTCTCTTGGAGGCGGGACAGGTTGCCGTCCTCTCGGCAAGGGGTATCTTCCCAGATGGGACGCCCTTCTCGATCCCCGAAACGATGGATGCTCCCAGGCCGCTTGCCGTCACGCCCGAAATGGGCAGCGGCGCCGTGCTCATCGCGTTGCCCTTGGAACCGCCCGGCGGGATCGGCTTCGATCCGGCGCATGCCGAACCTAGCGGAGCGCGATATCGGGGGCGCATTGTCTCGGTGCGCGACGCGGTGCAAGGCGGGGCGGACCCCGAGGAGATCGAGGTCGCGCGACCACAGGCGCTCCTGCTCGCCCCGGGAAAATCGGTCGGCGGCTACACCGCCCTGCCCGTGGCGGAGATCAGGGGCCTGAGAGCGGATGGCGGCGTTGCGCTCGACGAAGCCTTCCTGCCACCGAGCTTGGCGATCGGCGCGGTCGCCTGGTACAGCCAGCTTCTCCAGGAAGTCATCATAGGGCTCGATCAGATTGCGGAGGCCCACGGCAAGATGGTGCTCGGGGGGCCTGGCCGCAGTGTCGAAGATCTGTTGATGCTGCATCTGGCCAATGCCGCCAGGCCGCGGCTGGCACATATCATGGCGCAGGAAGTCTTCCATCCCTCGGAACTGTTCATGGAACTTGCCGGCCTGGCCGGCTCCATGGCGACTTACGGGTCGAGCGCGCGCCGGCTGACCGAGCTGCCCGCCTATGATCACATGGCGCCGGGCCCGGCCTTTTCCGCGCTCGCCGACACATTGCGCTCGCTGATCCTGAGCTTGCGCTATGTCGAGCCCAAATCGCGGATCCTTCCGGTCATGCGACATTCAACCAACGTGTGGAAGGTCCGCATCGACAACCCAAAGCTCCTTATCGGCAGCAGGATCGTCGTCAGGGTCGGCTCGGAGCTTTCCGAAGAGGCGCTTCGCAAAATATTTGTCAATCAGGCGACCGTTGGCGCGGCCGGCGAGTTTGATGGGCTTTGGAAGTCCCGTCTCCCAGGCATCCCCCTCAAACCGCTGCATTCTCAGCCACGCGAGATACCCTACGACGGTGACCGTCTCTGCCTTGAACTCGACCAGCGCAGCGAACACTGGGCATCGCTTCTCGACGCGCCGGGCTTCGTAATTGGAGTATCCGGTGTTCTGCCGAGCGAGCCCCAGGTCGACTGCTTTTCAGTGAGCAGGTGAACCATGAGCAGGGACGATCCTTTCGGCCTGTCGGAGGATCGTGAGCGGACGCGCATACGCTTGGTCGGTTCTCCCGCACCACGTCCACCGTTGCCTGCGGCCGCCCGCTCTCCCCTGAAACGGTCGCGGGCCCATCCCAATGCGCTCGTGCGAGCCTTCGCCCCATTGCTCGAGTTCGCGCCGGAATTGGAAAGCGCGCTCCCTCCGGAAAATCCCGAGGTCTTGCGCACCCGCTTGCTCGAAGAGCTCGTCAGGGCGCGGGACGCGGCGGTGGCCAGCGGCTCTTCGCTGGAACGAGCCGACCAGGCGGCCTGGTTGG
The DNA here is from genome assembly GCA_035556195.1 of Rhizobiaceae bacterium. GTDB lineage: Bacteria > Pseudomonadota > Alphaproteobacteria > Rhizobiales > Rhizobiaceae. Next base: position 297,808 of record DATMFK010000039.1, on the reverse strand, counting down.
TAGCCGCCTTGCTCGACGACCTCGCACTGAACACCCCATGGGGTGGTGCAAGTGTCTGGCCACGACAGCCGCTCGTCGTGATGCTGCGCGGCGACGTGGATGCCGGGGCACAATTCTTCGCTCGTCTGGAGGAACTCGAACGGCATCCAAACCGAGATCGCGATTTGCTCGAGCTCCAGTATCTCTGCTTGGCGCTCGGCTTCCGCGGAAAATATCGCGTTCCTGGGCGTGCAGGCGATCGTTCCCTTAACGCGGTGCGCGTTGCAGCCGCGCGTTTCCTGCGGGACACAGATGCGGACGACATGTCGCTTTCGCCGAACTGGAAAGGCGTCGTCGCAGCCGACGAGGCGCCGCGATTCACCATTCCCATCTGGGTTCTGGCGGTTGGAGCGGCGGTGATCGCCGCGGCGATCCACGTCGGCCTCTCCATGGGGCTGAGCACGAGAGCCACCGAACTGGCCACGCTGGTCCGCACGCTGCCGCCTTCGGAACGCGCGGAAATAAGCCGCGTAGCCGCCCAGACGGAGGCGCCCCCGCTGGAGGCGGTCGAAATCGCCCTCCTGCCGGAGTTCCAAGCCGCTGCGCCAGAGGAGCTTCGTGCCGCATTGAAAGGGACCGAAAGCGTCTCCGTCGCGAAGCTGGTTATCCAGGGATCGAACCCTGAACTTTTCCAGTCGTCGCGGGCACAACTTACGGCGGGGTTCGAGCCCCTGATCGGCGCCATTGCCAGGGTGATCCGCGAGAATGACGAATTGATCGGCAACATCGTCGTCGTCGGGCACACGGACAGCGTGCCGCTGCAGCGCAGCAATCCCCTTTCGACCAACCAGCGTTTGTCGGAAGCACGCGCCGAGACGATCGCCCAAATGCTTGTCCAGGATGGGGTGCCGCAGGCGCGTATACGCTCCGAAGGTCGCGCCGCCACCGATCCCGTGGCCGACAACGGAACCCGTGAAGGCCGAGCCATGAACCGCCGCATCGAAGTGCTTGTCGAGAAGAGGCTGTAGCATGTTCATCTTGCGCTTCCTCTGGGCGGTCCTGACCTCGCGATGGCTATGGACGCTGATCGGGCTGACGTTGCTTTCGCTGCTCATCTGGATATTCGGTCCGATCGTCAGCATCGGCCAGAGCGAACCCTTCGCATCGGAGACCGTGCGCATTGCCCTCATCGCTCTTCTGGTGATCTGCTGGCTCGTCTGGCTGATCGTAAGGCAGCGCAGGGCCATCCGTGCAAATCGGATGTTCGTCGCCGAGATTGCCGCGCCGGCTGAAGAAAAGCGGCAAACTCCCGGAGAAGAAAGCGTTGCAGCGGTCGGCGCCAAGTTTCAGGAAGTCTTGGCCGAACTGCGACGGCGCAAGCTTGGCGGCCGCAAATTCCTGCGCGACATGCCTTGGTACGTGATCGTAGGCCCGCCGGCGACGGGGAAAACGACTGCCCTGCGGCAGTCCGGCCTCAACTTCCCGATCGATCTCACGGACGACCTTCAGGGGGTCGGCGGCACACGCAATTGCGATTGGTTCTTTTCGGAGAATGCCGTGCTGATCGACACGGCAGGCCGATATGTGCAGCAGGAAAGCCAACCGGATGTCGACGCAGCCGAATGGCTGGGCTTCCTCGACCTCCTCAAGAAGCACCGCGGTCGTCGCGCTCTCAACGGGGTGATCGTTGCCTTGCCAGTCGACGTACTTTTGGAAGGTGACGAGGCCATTCGAGCGCATGGCCGCAAGATTCGCCGCCGGCTGTCGGAGCTAAACGAGCGGCTGGAACTCCGCCTGCCCGTCTATCTGATGCTGACCAAGGCCGATCTCATCAAAGGCTTCGAGCCGTTCTTCGGCCGGCTTTCGACTGCAGCTCGCGAGCAGGTCTGGGGCACGACCTTCCCGATGGACGCCCGTATCGACGCGACGGCCGTGGCTCGCGAGATCACAAGCCTTGCGACTGAACTCGAGCGCCGACTGGTGCCTCGGCTGGAGGACGAGGACAGCCTTGCGGAACGCGCCGATATCTTCCGCTTTCCGGGCCAAGTGGGAAGCCTGTCGGACCCCATCCAGGTGCTGGTGGAATCGATGTTCGGCGAGAGCCGCTACGAGGAGAGCGCATGGTTGCGTGGCATCTATTTGACCTCCGCGACACAGGAAGGAGCGCCGATCGACAGGCTGACCGCGGAGTTGGCGTCGTCTTTCGGCCTTCCGCCTCGGCGGACGCTGCCGGCGCCTCGCGTGGAGAAACGCAGCTTCTTCCTGAAGAATCTCCTCACTGATGTGATTTTTAGGGAAGCCGGGCTTGGCATGTTCGATCCGCGCGCCCTGCGCCGCCGCGCCTGGATCTGGCGAGGTGCGGCGACCGGGTCGGCTGCTGCCGTTCTCCTCGCCGCGGCCCTTTTCACACTTTCATACTACGACAACCGCGCAGCGATCGCCTCGCAGGCTATGCAATTCGAGGGGTTGCGGCAGCCGCTCTCCGAGATCGCCGCGACGCCGGCCGCGATCGACCCTTCGGATATCGGCGATGCGCTCGCGGTGATCAGCGCGGTCGCGCAGGCCCGGTCGGAGCCGCCAGGCGGAGTGCGAGATGCGATCGGCCCCTCGGCCTCCGCCGAACTCCGCCGCGTTCAGGCGGACAGCTACGACCACGCGCTGCGCAACGTGCTCGAACCTCGCATGATCGCCCTCCTCGAGGCGACGATGTGGCGGCAGATGCGCGACCCCGATTTCATGCTCGGCGCGCTCAAGACCTACCGCATGATGACGGGCCTGTCGCAGATGGACACCGACTTCGCCCAGGACTGGTGGGCAAACCACCTGCCCGACTTTGCGGCCGCCCCACCCTTTCCGACTGAGGACGCGGAGGAGCATGAGCTTGCCGCGATCCGCCGCATGGCCGTGGACGACAGCTACACCGCCCCCGACCCCACTCTGGTTGCGCAAGCGTTGGAGAGCGTCTGTACGATTTCCCTCCCAGCGCGTGGCTACAAGCAGTTGCTCGCGGACCCTGAAGTTACTGCTCTCAAGGAGTGGATCCCCGCCAACTTCGCCGGGCCGAATGGGGCGAAGGTGTTCGCCCGCCGTTCCGATAAGACGCTGCGCGCGGGCATTTCCGGTGCATACACCTACGCCGGTTTCCACGATGCCGTTCTGGACCGGCTGGAAGACGTGGCGGCCCAGGCCGCTCTCGACCGGGCAGTCTTCGCTGGAGGCTGCTCCGAAAACGCGGAAACCTCGGTATCAGCGCTCTCGGAAGATATCCTCAAGCTCTATTACGAGGACTACATCGCGCAATGGGACAGCTTCCTGCGCGACATGAAGCTCGCTCCGCTCACCGATCTCTCCGTAGCGAGCGAGAATTTGAAGGACCTTTCGAGCGCGGACTCCGCCTTGAAGCGCCTCGTCACTGCAGTTGTTCAGGAAACAGATCTTACGCGTTCGGACGAAGCGCCCGCCGAGGACAATAAAGCGGGCTCAAAGGGCGCGTCCAAGGTGCTGGGAAAGCTCGGCAAGATCGGCAAGCTCGCGAAGAAGGGCGTGAAGCTGCTTCCTCGCGCCGGCTCGGCATCTGAAGTCGACATGACGGGGACGCTGGTCGCGGAACATTTCAAGCCGCTCAAGGGCGTGGTCGCCGAGGTTGATGGGCAACCGCCGGCCCTTGACGCCGCCGTGGTCTCCCTGACTGCGCTCTCGAACATGCTGCAAACCGTTACGGCCAGCCCGGATCCGCAGGACGCGATCAAGAAGCAGGGCGGCCTCGCCGAACTGACCGGCGCCGTCGCGCGCCAGGCGCAGATCCTGCCCGATCCGATCGACGATTGGCTGGGCGGCATCGCCGGCGACACCAGCGGTCTTACGGAAAAGGCGGTCACCTCTGAACTGAACGCGATCTGGAGGGCCGACATCCTGCCTTTCTGCCAGGCGGCGCTCAACAATCGATACCCATTCACTCCCGACAGCGCGATCGACGTCAACGTGCGCGACTTCGCCCGTCTATTCGGGCCCGGGGGCCTCATCGACGCCTTCACCAACGACCACCTGATCAACTATGTGGACACCGCAAGCCAGCCTTGGAAATGGCGCGCCGATTTCGGCCTCGATTCCTCCGCGCTTGGCGCATTCGAGCAGGCGCGACGGATTCGTGACGACCTCTTCCCAGGGGGCACGGGCCCGGTGATGAGCTTCACGCTGGAACCCAAAGACCTGTCGCCGAGCGTCATGCGGGTGACGCTCAATCTCGATGGACAGAATCTGGTCTACTACAACAATGCGACGCGGCCCCAGCCCATGACGTGGCCCGGCAAGGACGGAACCGGCGTCATATCGCTCGCGTTCCAGCCGATCGACGGCTCGCCCGAAATCATCATGAGCGAAACGGGCAGTTGGGCGTGGCTGAGAATGCTGCGCGCTGGACGCTTCACCGGCACCGCCCTACCCGACGCCTACAACCTTCGTCTCGGCACCAAAGGCCTTTACGCAGACTTTGAGCTTCGCGCCGCAAGTGTCGAAAATCCGTACAATTTGGAGATGTTCAAGAGGTTTTCGTGTCCGCCTCAGATCTGAACGTTCCAGGTTTCTACGGGAAGATCCCGACTGCGGGAGACTTCGTGAGCCGGCGCCTGGCAGCCGGCTTCGTCCGTCCATGGGATCGCTGGGTCGCCCGTCACGTTCAGCCAGTGATCGGTACCCAGCTGTGGCCAGGTGCGGCTGCTTTGCGTTTCCTGAGTGGTCCGGCCAGCTTCGGCCCAGCGGCAGGCGTCGTCGTCGCCAGCAATGATAGGTCCGGCAGACGCTTCCCGCTTTGCCTTGCGGTGATCCTGCCTCGAGCTTCTATCGAACTTGCATCGTCGGGCGATTGCTGGTTCGCCAGTTTGGAGGAGGTGGGCGCATCTGCCCGGGAAGGTACCCTCACGCCCGAGGAACTGGAGACCGCATTGGCCCGGATTCCCGTGCCGCCCGGCAACGCGCGTTCGGAGGAAATCCATGGGATGATGGTCTGGACCGCCTGTTCGGACATTTTCGACATCGATACTGACGCGCCCCGGGCCGTGCTGGGGGAGGTTTTCGCTGCGAGAGAACGCCGGAAATCGCGGACAATACGCAAGACGCCTTGAAGCACGTTGCGCTCACTACTGAGGAGGTGCCGTCTGGATGCTGCCGCTCGATAACCACACTCCCTTCGCCGTGGGAGGGCTTGGCATGCGTGACGAGGGTGGGCACGAGTTCTGGCTCGTGGCGATCAAGGCATCGTTCGAGATCGACCCAGAAGGAAAGCAGACCCCGCTCAAGAGGCAAATCCCCCTCAATATGGCGCCGGTCTACGCCGCCGACCCGAACGAATTGCTGGATGAGGATGATTTCAACATCGAGAAGAAGCACACGGATGTGCTTATCGCGGGGCATGCCTACGCACCGGAAGGGCGTCCGGCCGTCGAAACCATAGCCCGCATCAAGATCGGCGACCTCGACAAGGCGGTCAAGGTGATTGGCGACCGCATTTTCGTGCCTGGTCCCGCGGCAGTGCGCATGAGCAGACCGGAGCCATTCATAAAGAAACCGATCACCTGGCGGCGCACATATGGCGGGACGGATACCAAGGCGTCGAAGCCTGACTGGGATGCTCGCAATCCGATAGGCACAGGTTTCTCGGTAGCCCGTGAAGGGCTGATCGGCAAAACCGCACCCAACTTCGAGTACGCCGATGCACCATTTCGCGACAATCGCAGTGGGCGCCCTGCCGGTTTCGGCCCGGTGTCACGGCACTGGCAGCCGCGCGCCAAATATGCAGGCACGTATGGCGATCTCTGGAAAAAGACGCGAGACCCCTTGCTGCCAAGCGACTTCAGCCGGCTCTATTATCAGTGCGCGCCCGAGGACCAGCAGACGCGGACACCGCTGATCGGCTATGAGGATGTCCGACTAGGCGGCTTCACCCCCGGCGGCTTCGTGCAGTTCCTGCTGCCGCGTATCACCTTCGACATCATCACGCATTTCCGTAACAGGCCCGACGTCGGACACGAGCCGGCGAGCCTGCATACGCTGCGCATCATGCCGGACGATCGCCAATTCAACATGACCTGGGTATCGGCCCTGCCGATACCCTACGATGAGGACCATCTGGTGAATTCCACCGTGCGGATAAGGCGGCGCGAGGGCGTTTCACCCGCCGTCATAAGGAAGGGCGTCTGGACGGGACCGCGTTCATGACCGAGTCCGACGAGATCGTTGTGATTGGCATTGGAGCAAGAACGCCGCTCGGTTTCTCCGCAGCCGCAAGCGCAGCGGCCGTGCGGGCCGGCATCTCGAACATTCAGGATCATCCTTACATGGTCGACCGCTTTGGCGAGGTGATGAAGGTTTCCCGGGACGCCGGGATCGATATCGAACTGCTCGGCCCGGATCGCGCGGTGGAAATGGCCATAATGCCGGCGCTCGATGCGCTCGATCCGCTGCTGAAGACTGGACGCTCCGCACCCGTCTCGCTGATCGTCTCGACGGGCGAGCCAAGGCCTGGTCAGGACAGCCATTTCGCAGCAGCGGTTCATGCCCGGGTTTCCGGAAGGCTCTCGCAGCATGTCGATTTGGAGGGAGGCGGCTCCAGTGCCGGAGGACATGCCGGCGGGCTGCTGACGATCCATCACGCCTGCAAAGTGCTGCGGCAGGGAAGGACGAATTTTTGCCTCGTCGGTGGCATCGACAGCTATTTGGAGCCCGAAACGCTGGAGTGGCTGGACGAGAACCAACAGTTGCTTTCCGAGAAGAACATCTATGGCTTCTGTCCAGGGGAGGCAGCTGGGTTTTGTCTTGTCACGACCAGGGAGTCGGCGAGCGCCTTCGGGTGCGAACCGTTGCTGCAGGTGATAGGCACATCGGTGGCTAGCGAGGCGAACCGCATCAAGACGCAAACCGTCTGCATTGGCGACGGCCTGAGCGCGGCGTTCCAAGCTCTCTTCGATGATCTCCCGAACGCCCTCGTCGACCGGATCATCTGCGACATGAACGGAGAACGATATCGCGGCAACGAATATGGTTTCGCAGTGTTGCGCAACACCGGTCGCTTCAGAAACGCGGCCGATTTTGAGACCCCGGCCGATTGCTGGGGCGACATCGGCGCGGCATCCGGAACCCTCTTCGTCAGCCTCGTCGCCGAAGCGCAAGCGCGCGGTTATAGCAAAGGACCATTGTCGCTGGTTTGGGCGAGTTCGGAAAACGGCGCCCGCGCGGCTGTTTTGCTCGGCGGATCGAAAGGGACGGCCTGATGCCAACCCACATCACGGTCAACGACCTCGGCCTCACCCACAAGGGGTCGACAGGCATCTCGAAAGCCACGATCCCCGACGTCTGCAAGACGCCGACGCCCGGCGGCCCCGTGCCGATGCCCTATCCCAATTTCGCCGTCAGCGGCACCCTGACGAACGGCACCACGACGGTCTTCGCCAAGGGCGGGCAAATGATCGCGGTGAAAGGCTCTCAGTATTCCACGACCGCCGGCGACGAGCCCGGAACCGTGGGCGGGGTCAAGTCGAATACGTTCAAACAGGCGACGGATTGGATCACCTATTCGTTCGACGTCAAGATGGACGGCAAGAATGCATGTCGCGACACCGACAAGAAATTTCACAACAACAAGAATACCGCTGACCTCATGGGAAACGTCAATCCCAACACCGGAGGTAGAGGGAACGTCCTGAAAATTGAATGCGCAGATGCACCGGGGAAGCCGTCTCCGGGCAGGCACAAATTCAACAAATGCGAGCAGGAAGAAATCTGCGCCAAGCTGCGTGTCATAGACAAGATGATGAGAAGCTCAGCCGGCCTCAAGAGCGCCAGCGGCAGCTACCAGAAACTCCGGGAGGAAGGAGACAAGCGCGCGGCCCAGCTAAGAGGCATGGCAATGCGCAGAAGCTCAAACCCGGAAGTCCAGGAGCTCAACAGGAAAGGGTTCAATCACCTTTCAAAAACCTGCAGGGCTCAGCTGCAGCAGAAAGCGCAAAGCACTACCCCACCTTACAGAAGCTTCAGCGTCGATCACATCAAGGAGATCCAGTTCTGCGGCCACCCGACCAAACTCGCCAATCTGAGGTGGATGTCGCGCCGGCCAAACCGGTGGATCGGAGGGCAGCTCAACCAGCTCAAGACGAGCGGCGCGGGACAGCACACCGGTGTCAAAGGGGACTGCTGTCCGGTCAAGCATCCATGAACCACCGAGTGCGTGCAGCTTCCTGCATCCTACTCGATCACCCGGGACCGAAAGGACAACGTCATGAATCTGCCTTTGCCGCTTCCAAAGCTCATCGCACAATTGGCCGAAGCGTTGCGTGTTTACGACCAACTCGCCTTTGACGAAGAATACCCACATCCGCTCGGTGAGCCCTGCTCCCCGAAGCAACTGGCCTTCCTTGAGAAGAAATTCGGGATGCCGTTGCCGCCGAGCTATCGGGCCTTTCTCGAACTTCACAATGGCTGGCGAGATCTGTCCGGTGACGCGAGACTGCTCTCGGTGGAGGACCAGGATAGCGAATGGGTAAAAGAATGCCTGGCAGACCTGGCGGAGGTCTATTCCGACCTCGATCAGGAAAACCCGTTTGAGAGCGGTGCCTTGCCGGTCTTCCTCGGCGAGGAATCCAATCAGGCGCTTTACATCGATCCCCATACTGTCCGTCCTGACGGGGAGAGCGACTTCGTGGCGCTCGACATAGCGACCGAGGAAATGCGGTTTCCCGATTTCACCTCGTTTCTGGCGAATAAGCTCGATCTGCTGCGGGAGATGATCGCCGACCAGAAGAAGGGCGTCAGCGGCGACGACGCGGTATAGACCATGCGCCTTGCAAATCTGCCTCCCGCACTTACGCAGCCTTTCGCCGTCGGCGACGAGACCGCGCTCAAGGTGATGCTCGACCTGACCATCTATCTCGAAGGCCCGAGCGAACGGGAATTCGACTATCTTTTCGACCTTTACGAAGCCATCTGCCCGCCCGGCGGGATTCAGGAGTTCAAGATAGCCGAGCTTCCGTTGTGGTCATCGGTCGCTCGCCCGATCCTGACCATGCATGGGCGCGCCGCCGCGGCCGCAGGGACCAGACGCCCCTATTTCGAAGCCGCCCGCGAACGTATCCGGCAAGGGCGGGCATTCGAAGCCCAGTATTGGGACGGGCTCGAAATCGACGTGCCGCAAGGAAGTTGGAGCCTCAACTGCCAGCGTATTCACTTGCGCGCACATGGCCTCTTCGGTTTTGCGCGCATTCTCGTGCCCTTGGCCACCGATCCCAACATTCTACTGGACGCGGCATTGTCGATCGCCGACAACGTTCCTTTGCGGTCCGGCCATGGAGGCCTGGTCTTCGTCTACGAGCCGCTTCTCATGGAAGACGCATTCGATGCGATCTTCGCGCGAGCCCGCCGTTTCTGGGGGGTCGATATCGAGCACATGAACGGTACCCTTCCATTATCGGCGACGGGCATAAAAAGCATCAACTGGCTTACTCTGGTGGGGCGCGGTTTCGCCTCCAGGCCAGAGATTGAAATGGGCCTGGGCAGTCTCGCCGAGACGCAGATGGTGGCCAGCCGCCAGCGGCGCCACGCGCGTGTCCTGATCGCGGGCCCGCAACCGGTGGCAGGAGACCAAAACCGACCGGATTCGAGCCTCGCTCCTTATGTCGCGGTGGCTGAGGCTCTGAAGCCCCTGTTCTTGGAAGATCACCCGGACTTCCCTGGCGAGCGCTTTGTCGTCACGGGTAGCACGATGGAATGGATCCGCCGTTTCCTCGATCCAGCCGGATGGCGGTAGGCTCCGGACCGGCATGCATGCCCGGCTATTCCAGCAACTTTCGAGCTCTTGCCCAATCCTTGATGCGATCCGCCGCGGGGAGGTATGGAGGATCGTCGTCAAAGTGCTCTGCGAAGGCTTCGCCAAGGACTGACGCTTCGATGGAGAACAACTCACCATCGCCCCTCGCCTCGGGAAACAGTTCGAGAAAAGCCAAGCCGGCAGCCTGCGCCCAAGCAGGCGTGCGCATCCGGTGGATCAGCCAATGCAGGATTGCCCTGTCACCGAGCATGCCAACGCCACGTATGGCGAGCGGTACCGTCTGCGAGTCCTTCAGCAAGTCGCCGAGCCAGGCACGCACCTCCGCGGAGGGCGCGGCGGCAACGACAGACCGCATGACGGCCGCTGACCGCAATCCTCCCCTGGCGGCAACTCTCTTGAGCTCGGCCAAAGCGGCGGGCTCCGATCCGAACGACAAAAGTGAGGTGGCCGCCTGTATCCTTGCGGCATCGTCCATTTCGTCGAGGCCGCGTCGCAAGTCGTCGGCCAATTCGCGGCGGCACAGACCGCCTGCCAGTTCATAGGCTTTGGCCCTCACCCGGACATCGCCGTCACGCATCAGCAACTGCAATCGACCTTTCGGATCGACACCATGAGCCACGCAGGCGGAAACGGCGAGCAGCCGCTTGAAGGCATCGGCGGAAGCGATCCAGTGACGCACCAGGGAGCCGATCTTTCCAGCGGGAAGCCATGCCAGCGCGCCGACCAAACCAGCTGCCTCGGAGGACTCGCGTCCGAATTGAAGAACCTGATCGATGCGCTCGAAGTCCGAGCGGTCGATGGCGAAGAACCCGGCAACGAACAATTCGCCCTTTTCGGGAAAATCTTCATATTGTTGCAGGATGAAGGGCCACGCAGCCTCGCCGGCGATGCGCAGTGCGTCCAGGTTCGCCTCGAGGCGCTTATCGATGCCTGCGATGACGTTTGGGTCTACGGGATCGGCCTGACAAAGCGTGTCCCGCTGGGCCCACAAGAACGCCGCCAACTCCGCATGCTGGCGCAGGACGTCGATGACGATAGGTCTTGCTCGAATGCTTGTTGGCTCGCAGGGCACGATCCGGCCACCATTCAGTTGAGATCGATCGAACCGCCTCGAATGCGGTTAGCAGCGCTGGCGTGGCTGGTCACATTGGTGCCGCGAATGATGATGCGGCCGTCCTTTTCCATAAGGATCACCGCCTTGCCGCAGCGCAATTCGATCCGCTCTTCAGCAGTGATCCGTACCAGCTCGCCGTCGCGCACGACTTGTGCGGGGGCCGGTTTCTTCACAGGATCGACAAGCCTTCCGACGATCAGCGGACGATTTGAATCGCCCTGCTCGAAAAGCAGCGCGACTTCCGTACCGATCATCGAGGCCGCCATTTCGATCATGCTGCGCGCAGGAATGGCGGTTTCTTTCGGATTGCCGGAAAAGACGACAAGCGGCGCCGCGCCATCGTCGAAGCCCAGAAAGATGCCGATCACAACCCCATCAATACGCTTGTCGATCTCGTTCATGACCCACCTCAGTTCTCGCTGATCTTCGCACCCTTCATGACGATATCGCCCGACGCCTTCATGCTGATCTTGCCTGAGGCTTTGACGGAAATGTCCTTGCCCTCTACCCCGATCGAACCATCCTTCTTCATCATGAACTTGGCATCGCCGCATTTGATCAAAACCGATTCCTTCACGTCGATGATCAGGTTCTTGCCCACGCTGATCCCGCTGTTCTCGCCAACCTCTATGGCGCTTCCCTTGGCGACGCTGAGCGCATGTGCGCCGCCGACACTGGTCGAATCGTCAGCGCCGATCTTGGCGCTTCGAGTGGCCCCGACGTCGCTGCTCTGGCTGCCGCCAACCTTGATGCTCTGGTCGGCCCCAATGTCCCAACTGTCGGTCGCCCCGATATCGTGGCTCTGGGCGGCGCCAACGCTCACCGAGCGATAAGCGCCGATCGTATTCATCTGCGCCGCGCCGACCGTTCGCGTCTCGGCCGCGCCCACGGCGTCGATACGCGCGGCGCCGACGGTGATCGTCTGAACCAACGCAACGATCTGGGTATGGTTCGCGCCAATCGTCTCGGTGGAATTCGAGCCGATCGAAATCGTTTCGTCCGCGCCCACGGTCAAAGAGCGGTTTATTCCCACGGTTTCAGTGTCGTTCGAACCGATATTCACCGTCCGATCGACACCAACCTTGGTGGTCTTGTTGTTGCCGACGTCCTCGTCGAGGTTGTGGCCGACGGAGTGCTTGGCGTCATGGTCGATGCGGTCGGACTGGTCGTGCTGTACCGTCTTGTTTCGGTCGTGCTTGATCAGCAGGTGGTGGTCTTTCTGCGCCTGAAAGTTGACTAGCTCGGAGCCCGCCTTGTCCTCGAACATCAGTTCGTTGTAACCGCCACCGCCTTTTGAGGAGTTCGACTTCCAGCCCGATTGAGTCGCGTTGCCGGGCAAGCCGTAAGGCGGCATCTGAGCGGCGTTATAGACGCGGCCGGTGATAATCGGCAGGTCGGGGTCGCCCTCCAGGAAATCGACGATCACCTCCTGGCCGATACGCGGAATCTGGATGAATCCGAAACCACTGCCCGCCCATGTCTGGGAAACCCGCACGAAACATGAGCTATTCTGATCCTTCCTGCCTTCGCGGTCCCAGTGGAACTGCACCTTCACCCGCGCATATTCGTCGGTGAAGATTTCTTCTCCCGACGGCCCGACGACCGTCGCGGTCTGAGGGCCCCGCATCACCGGCCGTTTTGTCACCCTGGGCGGCCGGTAGGGCACCGAAGTCGGCGCGACGCCCAGCACGACCCGGAAATTCTCCCCCTCTGTCTCGATGCCGGCCTGATAGCCGGGATCGAAAAGCCTGTATTCGGCGCTCAGCACCACGTATTCCTGGTTCTGGTCGTCGCGCGGAAAGCCCTCGAGCTTGAAGGTGCAACCGGGAAAGAGGCCTCGGACGGTGCCTGATGCCGCAACGCGCTGATGAGGCGCCTGCAATTCCTCGCGCCGCACCGTGGCGAGGCTATCGCCTCGCCCGACGTCCAGATGAGCCCCGGGCTGCCGATAATGCTCGCCGGAGGCCTGCTTGTGGCCGAACGGTTGCGAGGACTTCGCCATGAGGTCGGCGCCGGGTTTCTTGAAGTCGTAATCCGTGTGGGAATAGGCGCCCGGCATCACCGAACTGCCTGGGATCCATTCGGTGATGTATTCGATATCCCGTCGCGCGGCGTGACCTTCGAAATGATATTGAACGGTCTCATAGCCCGGTGCAGGCTTAAGCTTGCTCATGGCGTCTGCAAGGATCAGCGTATGCTCGTTCTCCCCATGCTCGAAGAAATACATGATGCCTTCGTGCTCGAGCAGGCGCTGAACGAAGTCCAGATCGCTCTCGTCGAACTGCACACAATATTCGCGAGGGGGATATGAACCCTGAAGTCGTTTCTCGAATTTGACGGGGCCGTATTTGGAAAAGATCTTTTCCACGATCTCGACAACCGTCATGTTCTGGAAGATCCTGCAATCCGTGGTGTTCCCCAGGAACCAAAGCCAAGGCCTGACGGTGGCTTCGTAAAAGATGCGCCTGTCTTCGATGCGGGTGAGGCGAAATTCGGAAATGAGCCCGCTGAACCAGCGTTTCGGATCGGCTTCCCCCTCTATGGACACCACCCCACCGAGCATCTTGAGGGGATCGACGGTCGCGTTAGCGCTGACGAAGCCAACCGTGTAGGCGTAGCACCGGCTGATCTCGTCGCGGCCCACCAGATGCGTGAAGGTCAGGGTGTCAGCGGCCATCGGGGTCTGGACAAGTGTCCCACGATCATCGGGCATGGGTACTGCCTCTCCAAGGCCAGACGGACTTTGAAGAGGAGATTACCACAAGTTCTTTAAACAACCAAAGCGCTGCGTTACAAGCAACTGAAAGGATACGACTAATTGCTGCGGCGCTTAGCTTTTATGCCGAAACCAGCAAGAAGCTGCTAGAATACAAAATGGGTCTTGTAGCCGAGAACGGTGCAATGTTGACGAGCCGCTTTGCATGTATATCCGTCTGACGATCGACAACGTCGACAAGCTGCCCAATGGCGGCCCCCTGAGTTTCACATCGCACGGACGGAATTTTGAGATCGGGCGGGAGAACCGCGACTGGACCCTGCCGGACCCAAAGATGTTCGTCTCCGGCAGGCACTGCGAAATCCGCTACGACGGGCAAGCTTTCTGGCTCCACGATCTTTCCCGCAACGGCACATTCGTCAACGGATCCAGCCGGCGCCTGGCCGCGCCCCACCGCTTGAACCAGGGCGATCGCGTTCGCATCGGGCCCTATGTCGTGTGCGTCTCAATTGGCGATGCCGCGGATTCGACGAAAGATAGAGGGGCCTACGGCGCCGAGCCTCCCTCCCCCTTGGCCGCGGGCGGGACACCCAGCGCCGAGGCGCCGGGAACGCGGCCAGCCACAGGTTCCGAGTCTGCCGCCGTCAACGAAATTCTCCGTGAGATGGCAGCGTCCGCTGGTGTGCCGCCGGCGGTATTCCTGCAGCGCGATCCTCATGCACTCGCCGCGGAAATCGGCTCAGTGCTGCGTATTGTGGTCGAGGAGTTGGCCGCCCTGTTGAGGGCGCGGGCTTCGGCAAAGGCACTGGCGAAGAGCAGTCATCGAACGATGATCGGCGCGCAGGAGAACAATCCCCTGAAGTTCGTGCCCGGCACGGACGAAATGCTCGAGATCATGTTCTCGCGACGGCGAGCGGGTTACCTCAGTGCGAAGGAGAGCTTGGAGCAGGCGTTTGGCGATCTCAAGACGCATGAGCTTGCTACCTACTCCGCCATGCAGTCCGCTTTGTCGCGGCTGCTCGACGACTTTTCGCCCGAAGCGATCGAGAAACGATTGCCGCCTTCCGCATTCGGCTCCAGAAAAAGCCGCGCCTGGGAAACCTTTGTCGCCACATGGGAAGCGAGGGAGAATGCGCATGAGAATGGCATGCTCGACGTCTTCCTGGCCTATTTCAGCGAGGCTTACGCCAAGGCTGCCAAGCCCAAGTAGCGGCTACCGAATCCCTGCTTCAGAAGGCAACCTTCAATCCGAGCTTCCCGCCGAACGTAGAGCTGTCGTCTGATACCTTGCCGCGGATCTCGCCGCTCATCATCGATCTCTGCGTCATCTTCAGATTGAAGCCGGCCGAAAGAGCGGCGGAGAAGTCGGCATCGTCGAATTCGATCTCCTGCGTGTCAATGATCGCGGTATTGCTGTACCCGAAGCGTTGCTGCAGATCCGCCCTTGCATAAGGGCTGATCACCATGCCGTTGTCGAGCTGATAATCGGCATAGATGCCGGGCTCGAACTTGAAGGCACCGAACGATATCTGGCTCTTACCAAACTGGTTGCCGCCGCTGTCCACATAGTCGCCGCCGTCGAAATCGACGCCGAGCAAACCGCCCCTCAGGTCGAAGCGGAGTCGGTCGGTCAGGTTGAAGATATGGCCGACGGACCCCGTCACGACGACGCCCTGGGTGTCATAGTTGCCGGTCGTCCCCAGCACGTCATTGGTGATATCGGTCTCGCCCAAAAAACCGGAGACGGACACAAGCACGTAATTTTGCCTTTCGCGGAAAAGGCCATATGCACCGAACATGCCGCTGCTGTTGTCGGCGTCCCCAACGCGGCTGAAGCCCTGGAAGGTACCCAGACCAACGTCAGTCGACGCATAGCCGGCAAACACACCGATGTTCAGGCCATATCGCTCCTCGAAACCGAAATGCTTCGCGGCATTGAAGTCGAAACTGATGGCCGCGGAAAAATCGTCCGCGTCGAAGGCTGGACCGATGCCGACCAGATTGTTGTTGGTGATCGTGAAGCCGTCGTGCTCGACATGCGCCAACTGGCCGGAAGCGAATACGCCGAATGTGTCGGACAATTGCACCAACGGCGACCCGCCGGAAAGCCCCAGATCGGCATCGAGCGCGTCGTTGTTGATTCCATAGAGCGCATCGACGGCAGTATCGATGATGCCGACGTCGGCAGCATTAGCCGTTGCCAGTGCAACTCCGAAGTTGGCGGGGCTGGCACGGATGAAAAGGCTGCCATTCGCGCCGGCTACCACTTCAAAGGTGAAGAGAGATGCCGGCGTACCGGGTACGCCGACAACCGTGAAGGTTCCCGGAGTGAGTGGCGCGTTGGTCAGGATGACAGGGATGTCCGTCGCGCCGGCGAATTGCGGGGTGCCCAGCAGATTCACGAAAATCGTATTGGCGCCGATGGACGAGAAGGAATTGGCGACAAGCCGATCCGCCAAGAGCGTCTGCTGGTTCAAATCGATGGCGATCTGCCCATTGTTGATGACGAGCCCCCCAAGCGTGAGAACATCATCGGCTGCCCCGTCGATCATGTTTATGGTGGAGCCGGAGACGTTCAGTGACCCGGAAAGCGTCGAGTTTCCGCGCACGAACAGTGTCGAGCCGTTGGTCAGGCTCAGCTGACCGATGCCGTTGCTCCCGGTTCCGAAGCCGATCGTCGAGTTGCTGAGGGCCACGCTGTTGAATCCGGTGAAGAACTGTGTCTGCGTTCCGCCCTGCCCCAGGTCCTCATTCGTTATGACGCCAACAGCGTTGGTGCCGCTGATCACCACACCGTTCCGCAGATTGAGCGCAGTCGGCGAGCCGTTGATGGTCAACGTATCGCCGCTGACACCGGATATGTCCCCGCCGATAGTTCCTCCAGTCAGCGTAATCGTCTCGCCCTCGACATTCCCACCAACGAAGCCGCCGGAGACGGTTACGCTGTCCACGCCCGCTCCCCCCGTCAGATTACCGGCTACCGCACCTCCAGACACCGCCAGTTGATCGTTGCCATCATCGCCCGTGACATTTCCCGCGACGGTGCCGCCGCTCACAGCAATCGTGTCGTTTCCCGTGCCGCCGCTTACATTGCCGCTCACCACACCGTTGACTTCTATCCCAACAGAGTCGTCGCCAGCGTCGCCCAGGATCGATCCGTGAAGAATGCCATCGATGATCGGGCCCTGTCCGTTATCGCCCGTGCCACCCTTGATGGTGAATTTGTCATTCCCGTCCCCGAGAGCGACGTTCGCTTGCGCAGCCGGATCTCCGATCGTGCCGCCAATGATGTCCACAATGTCGTTCCCGGCGCCGCCGTCGACGGCAATGGCCGTGCCGCGCCCCAGCACCGTTCCGCCGACTTCGACAGTGAATTGATCGTTCCCCTCTCCGCCCGATACTGTGCCATAGAGGATCGCTGCTTCGGTGAAGGGCCCGCCTGGGGATCCCTCGCTCGGCTCGTCGACGCCGGAGAATCCGCTGATCAGGAAACTGTCGTTGCCATTGCCGAGGACGACGTTCCCTGCCGTTTGAGTCGAGCCGACGACACCTCCCAACAGACTGACACCATCGTCGCCATCGCCTGCGTCGATGCCAAATTCCACCGAGCCGCGGGCATTGACCTCCAGCGTGTCGTTGCCTGCTCCGCCGCGCACACTCCCGAACACTTGGCCGCCGGGATAGATCTGGGGCTCCGGGACCACGACGGCCAGGGCAATCTCGCCACCTGGCGACTGCGTCGGCGGGATGGCCGTCGAGATGAAGGCGCCGCCGACCCGAAAAATGTCATCGCCATTGCCAAGGTCAATATCGGTAGCAGTTCCCGTGGACGGGCTACCCACTTGCCCCCAGATCTCCACGAGATCGTTGCCATCAAGCGTCGATATCACCGTGGGTGAACTATCGAGAAATGTGCCGGAGAAGAAAGTAACAGGCACCCGCGGCTGTTGAACGGCCGCGCTTACCTGAGAAGACGGCCCAAGCGTTACGCTGTCGTTTCCGCTTCCATTATATAGTTGGGCGCCTTCCACTTGGCTGAAACTCGTCGCGAACGGTGCATATGGAGGACCACTAGTGCAATTGACGTTGACCCGCGTCACGGCGACGGGCTCCTGCGAGAAACTTGGCGTCGCTATGCAATTGTCAGCTTGCTGAGCGTAAACGAGAGAACAAGGAGCAAGAAGAGCCAGGGCGGATACGCCGGTCAATTGACGTAGTCTCAGCGTGAAGCGCATGATTCCCCTCATCCGCACTCTGCCGACGCAGGTTTCTCAAGACGTCTTTTTATCTTGTGCAGAAGCTTGACATCATGCCTTGCGATTGGCAATTGCAGCCATGCAACCTAGGCCAGTAACTTGGACGGAAGCGCGCACCAAAGCGCAGCGCTATTGCATATTTACAACACAGTTCCGCACGTAATAGAGCAATCGTTAGAACAATTAGAGTTATAGTTGTATTTCCGCCTGAGACGGGCCGATTCTCTACGGTAGCCATCTTAGGTTTCGAACAAGCCAGGGTGGATCTGGAATGCCGGCACGCGAGGGTCTCCGGAACTTTCATCCGATGATCCTGACACCTGTCATGGGGGCTCCTGACAGGTGAATATGCCACCAGTTCCATAGGCCGCTTGCGCGTTCAACAGCTTGTTCGCCGCCTACACGATTTCCGTTGGGCTACTCCCCTGTTTCTCGCATCCGACCAAATTCACAGAAGGTCGCCCAACAATCACGCTCTGTTCACGAACCACGCCTTAGTGTAAAAATAGAGTTGATGTCTCGAAAGCGAAGATCGCGCATTAATAAAATGGCGTGGTCGGACATCGAGTTACAGAATTGATTGCGCTCTAAAAAGAGCAAGGTGCATATGACCTGTGAACAACGGCTCCGTCTGTGCATTGCGGCATTCCTGCTGTTGGTCCTGGTCAGCCCGCTCGTGGCGCGTGCCGCCGTTGAGGAGTCCTCCGCGCCGCATGTCCGCAACCGGTTGGCGATCGTTATCGGAAACTCCGCCTACCAAAGCACTCGGCTCGAACGTTTGCCCAACGCGGCCAACGACGCCGAAAGGCTCTCCGAAAGTCTCAAACGGTTGAACTTCGAGGTCCTGATCGGCACGGACCTGTCGGCGGACGGTTTCGCGCGGATCTTCAAGGAGGCTGAGGTCAAGCTCCCGACCACCAGCGCCGTTCTGATTTTCTTTGCCGGACACGGCGTACAGATGGGAGGAGAAAACTATCTGCTTCCCGTCGACACTGCCGATCCGGAAAGCTTGGAAAAGCTTACCGCGCGCGCCGTCAAACTCAATGACGTGATCGCGCGCTTCGCCAGCCGCGACCGCCAGACCTTCGTGTTCCTCGACGCATGCCGCAACAATCCGGTCGGCGCGAAAGGCAGTGCCGGAAACGGTTTGGCGCAGGTCGAGGTAGGAGAAAACACGTTCGTGGCTTTCGCCACGCAGCCAGGCAACGTCACAGTCGACGGCGCGGGAGAGAATAGTCCCTTCACCACTGCGCTCCTGAAGAACGTTGAAATCCCCGGCCTCAGCATTTCCGACATGATGATCCGGGTCAGGAACGAAACCGAGGCGCTGACCATCGGTCGGCAGGTTCCGTGGGACCAGTCGAACCTTCGGGAACAGTTCTATTTCACCGAGCAGCAGGTTCTCGATCCCCAACAGCTGAGCGCAAGCCTTTCGCGGATACTCTCGGACCCGGTGGCCAAGGAGAAGCTTCAGGCCGAACTGGCCTCGAACGATCTGCAGACTGCAGTGATCATCGTCGGCCAGACATTGCGATCGATTGAGATTCCGGCCGCGCCAGCGGCCGGAACGCAGGTGGCGAGCCTGTCCGATCCCCAAGCGATCGAAGGCGCTCGCCAGAGCGTGGTCTCCGGCCTCGAAACCTTGATCGTGGGAACGTCAGGTACAGCAGCCGAGGACGCGAAGGCGAACGAACTCGTTCGTAACATCCAGACCGAGCTGCGGCGTCTTGGATGCTACCGAATGACGGTCGACGGGGATTGGGGGAAAGGCTCAATGCGAGCGCTTGCCGAGTACTACAGGAACACGAAGCAGGCCGGATTATCGAGCGATCCCACGGTCGAATTGCTGAGCGACCTGTTCCTGCGTTCGGGTCGCATCTGCAAGGAACCGGTCATCGTCAAGAAGGTGAAGCCCGCCACGGTCGCCTCAGACACAGAGCCGGCGCGCATGGGAACGCCGACAGGCCGCAAGACCGTGAGACGTTCGGCTCCGGCGAGCCGCCCTGCCCCTCCGCCGCCCGATATAAGCGGCGGGATAGGTATTGGTGGAGTGTTTTAGTGCAGGGAAGCCCAAGACGCCCGCATTGGATCGATCGGGAGCGAAGAGAATACCACGTCTGTAGTCGCTTGCACTCCAGTCATCTACCGCAACTACGCGATCATCGCGGATGAGACATGGGCGAAAATTCGAGATGCGATATTCCCGGCACCGGCGGCCAGACAGTTATCCGCCCCAGCCCGGCGCGCCGGCAGCTACATCCCGCACATTCGGACACCATTTCGCCTGGGGCTACGGTCATTGACCTCGACGCGGCCGGCCATGCACCGTCGGGCTGGGCGCAAGGGACGGTCATCTATCAAGCGGCGCCGGCGTTGGCCGACCCAGACGCGCCGAGGCGGAAAAGCACCGTTCGCCCATCCGATGGCGCGGATAGGAAGCTGGCAACCGGCCTGGGCCTGGATGGTGGCACCGACGGTCTCCATGCTAATCCGATCGTCGTCGCGGCGATGCCACTCCTGACACTTCTCGGCCACATTCGCTCGGAAACATTCCCAGCCGAGTTTGACGAGCTGGGAAGTCATGCCATCCGGGCCATTCGGGATTTCGAGCGCCGGCTGGCGGATGCAGGCATCAAGTCCGACACCCTCCACACAGCCAAACTGGCCTTGTGTGCGACCACCGACGACGTCATCCGAAATCTGCCGGGAGCAATCGGCCAGGATTGGGCCAGGAATGGCATGCTCTCCCACTTCTTCCCTGCGGCGGATCCTGCTTCGAGCTTCTTCGAAGCCCTGAATCCGCTGCTGGCAGATCCTGAGCCGCACTGCGAAGTCCTGGAATTCATGCATCATTGCTTGTCCCTTGGCTTCGAAGGGCAATACCGGAACAGGCCCGCGCGCGCGGGCTTCGATCTGGAACAAGTACGCCACGACGTCTACGAAACCTTGCGATATTTCAAACCACGCGCGGCCGATGAAATTTCGCCGCACTGGCAAGGGCTGGCGGTCACCTCGAACAAGCCTGTGCGGATGCCTTTGTGGTCCATCGCCGCGGTCGCGACGGCGTTGGTCACCGGATGCTTTTTCATGCTTCGGGCGCTGCTGACCCTCGAGAGCGATGCTGTCTCGGAGAAGCTGCTTGCGCTTAATCCGACAACGCCGATCACCATCGAGCGCGCCGAACAAGCAAGCTTCTTGCCCCTCGCGGAGGTTTCCGGAAGCACCGGGCAGTTCGAGCGAATTCGGTCGGCGCTCGCACAGGAGATCGAGGCCGGTAAGCTGTCGCTCGTGACGAGGGGCGATTTCATTGTCATCGAGATCAACAATCGACTCCTCTTCGAGCCCGGCAAGGCCGAGGTCAAGTCGGACTTCCTGCCGATCGCGCTCAATGTGGCCGCGGCCCTGGAACCCGAAAAGGGCACGCTGCAGATCATCGGTCATACCGACAATACCAAGCTCAGGAAATCGAGCCCTTTCGCTTCGAACTACGATCTCTCCGTCGCCCGTGCCAAAGCTGTAGAGAAAGCCTTGTCGCCCGGTCTCACCGATCCCTCCCGGATCACTGTCGCCGGCAAGGGCGAGACTGAACCCATTGCCGACAACACAACGGCGGAAGGGCGGGCAGCCAATCGCCGGGTCGACGTGTTGATCGCGAAGGAGCAAGCACCGTGACCGAACTCGGATGCATGCTGCAGCCATGACAAGCTGGCTGATCCGAATCTTCGCGATACTCGCCGCCGCCGGCTTTGCCGCCGCCGTCTGGTTCGGTGGCCCACTTATCGCAATCGGCGATTGGCGCCCCCTCCAAACCGGATGGGCCAGAGTGATTGTGGCTGTCCCGCCGCTGATAATTGTGGCCGGTTTTTACATTTTGCGTTACCTGACGACGGCGAAGCGGCAGGGGATTCTGGCGGCGGGTATCGTGGCTGGCAGCGACGATGAATCCCGAATGCTTCAATCGCGTATGGCGGATGCCATCGCCGTTCTGAAACGGGCCAGCGGCAGGAAGAACTTTCTCTACGAACTTCCCTGGTACATCATCATAGGGCCGCCAGGCGCAGGCAAGACGACGGCGCTTGCCAATTCAGGGCTGAGTTTTCCGCTCGCGGGATCGGGCGAAGCCCAGCCTGTTCCAGGTGTAGGCGGCACCCGGAACTGCGATTGGTGGTTCGCGGAAGATGCCGTTCTGCTCGACACGGCAGGGCGCTACACGACACAGGATTCGGATAGCAGGCAAGACAAGGCGGCTTGGCTGAACTTTCTGTCTCTGCTCAAGACATATCGAGGCAAGAGGCCGGTCGACGGCGTGATCCTGGCACTCAGCGTAGAGGACCTGATGGTGCCGGACGACGAAAGTCTCACCGCCCACGTCATCGAAATTGGTAATCGTCTCCAGGAAATTCGCGAGCGTCTGGAGACAAGTCTGCCCATCTACGTGCTCTTCACCAAGGCGGATCTGATTGCCGGCTTTATCGAGTATTTCGGCAGTTTCGACGAGAACCGGCGACGAAAGGTCTGGGGCTGCACTTTCCCGGCAGGGCGGAACACCATGGGCCGGCTGCCGGCAGAATATGATGCGCTTACCGCGCGACTGGCGGACGAAGCGACGGACCGTCTCCACGAGGAGCGGGATCCTCTTGCCCGTATCGCCATCTTCGGCTTTCCAGCCCAGTTCGCAATGCTCAAGATGCGGGTTCTCGATTTCCTTGGCCGCCTGTTCGAGCCGGCCGGAAAATTCGGTGCATCCGAATTGCGCGGTTTCTATTTTTCCTCCGGTACGCAGGAAGGTACCGCCATCGACCAGCTGGTGGGCGAATTGGCGCGCGATTTCGGCGCGGACGCACGCCCTCACCTTTCTGGAACTGGCAAGAGTTTCTTTCTTCATGATCTCCTGTCCAAGGTGGTGTTCTTGGAGGGAGGCTCGCTTTCACAAGTCGCGCATCACCATGGCCGCGCGGCGCTCCTGCGCTATGGCGGACTCGCTCTGATAGCGCTGGCCGCTTCTATCCCACTTGCGTTGTGGAGCTTGAGCTTCCTGACAAACAGCTCGCTCGTCGCCTCGACGGACGAGGCAGTTGACCTGATCCGTTCGAATGCAGGTCCCACCCTTGAGGACATGATCGTTTCGAAGACCGATCTGGAGAATGTGGTCGGCCCGCTCGGATCCCTGAGCGCCCTTCCCGTGGGCTACGGAAACAGGGAACAGCCAACCCCAATTCAAGAGGCCTTCGGCCTGAGTCAGCGAGGGCGCCTGAGTTCTGCTTCCGATACCGCCTACAGGCTGGCACTCGAGCGGTTGCTGCGCCCCAGGCTGATCCTGCAACTCGAGCAGACGATCCGGGCCAACATCGGGGATCCGACGAAGCTCTACGAACCGTTGAAGATCTATCTCATGCTCGGCGGCAAGGCCCCGAAAGTCGACGACCGGCTGATCGCAGCCTGGCTGGAGATGGATTGGGAACAGAACAGATATCCAGGCTCCAACAATCGGGAAGGACGGGAGGAGCTTCGAAGGCATCTGCTGGCCATGCTCGATCTCGACGATGCTCATGAGCCGTTCGTCGCGCTCGACCGCTCCTTGGTGGAAGCGGCGCAACGGTCAATGGGACGGATGACCCTGGCGGAACGCGCAGCCGCCATGGTCAGATCCGCCAGCTATACCGCATCCCTCCCGGACTTCTCGGTCATGTCGCATGCCGGTCCTGATGCGCGGCTGGTGTTCGAAACGACGGATGGAGGCGATCTATCGCGGCTTCATGTCCCAGGGCTGTATACGTACGCGGGTTTCAACGAATTCTATCTGAACCAACTCGCCGCGATCGCGCAGAAACTCGTCGATGAGGCCTGGGTGATCGGAGCGGGCGGCGAACGGGGAGCCGCCGAGCAGGAGCAATTGAGGCTCGGCCCCGATCTGCTTGAAATCTATGGCAAGGATTTCGTCGCCGCCTGGAACGGCGTGCTGGATCGGCTGAAGTTCAAGGCAATGTCGCAAGACAAGCCCCAATATCTCGCTCTTTCCGCGGCAGCCCTGGCCACCTCGCCGGTCAGGCAGCTTTTCGAGGCCATCTCTTCCGAAACGGCGCTGACGCGTGAAGCGGGGCCGGGGGAACCCTCACGGCCCGAGGGGCCCGAATTCGCGGCGGGATTGGCTCGTATAGGCATCGATCTGCCGACGCGAAAGTCTCAAAGCCGAGCAGGCTCGGCTTTCGCCAATGCGGGTGCGCAAATCCCTGGCGCGAGTACCGAAGCACAGTTCAGACCTTTCCAGATCCTGGTCAGTGGGCCACCCGGCCAGCGCCCGATCGACGCGTTGGTCCGGAACTTTCACGACATCTATCAGAACCTTCTCCTGGCTGCCGCCGTGCCTACCCAAGCCGAAAGGGCCAATGCCGCCTTGCAGCTCCAGATATCGACGCTTCGCGCCAACGCATCTCGGCTCCCTGGACCATTGGCGAGAATGGTGCGAAGCATCGCCGATGACTTTGAAGGTGAAGCGGCCGAGACATCGCTGGCGAAGCTGAATGACATGCTGGCCGAGACGGTCGGTAGACCGTGTCAGGAGGCGATCGCCAATCGTTATCCCTTTGCTGCGGGCAGCGTCGAAGACGTTCCCATGGCGGACTTTGTCGCCATGTTCGCGCCGAACGGCGTAATCGACCGATTCTTCACGCAATATCTCGCCCCGCTCGCCGATCTGAGCGGCCAGAACTGGGATTGGAAACAGGACACGCGCCTTGGCCGCACCTTGTCGAGACTGGCGTTGCGGTCCCTCCAGCAAGCCGCGGAAATCCGGGACGCGTTCTTCCAGCCAGGCAGCGCGGCGCCCGAGATCAGGATCACTGTCACGCCCTCATCAGTGCACGGAGACGTCGACATGGCGCTCCTCGACGTCAATGGCCAGGTCGTCCAAAGCTATCAGACGGGCAACGTTCCGGCACAGATAAGCTGGCCAGGCGCTTTGCAGCCTGGATCGGCAAGCGTCAGCCTCACCCCGGAGCTTCCTGGCCGTCCTTCGGATCTCAGGTTTGAGGGCCCGTGGGCGCTGAAGCGGCTGCTCGACGCCGGATCCGTCACGCCCAATGGAGACAGCATGGATGCCCGGTTCGTAATCGGTGGGCGGGACGTAGCCTATTCCGTCAATTTCGGCACCGGACCCAGCCCGTTCCACATACCGGCACTGTCCGGCTTCAGTTGCCCGACTTCGCTACGTTAGGCCCGTTCCGTGAACGCCGTATTTCATGCCATAGGCCCGCAACCAGGAATAGCGCGTGCGCATGGTAGGGAAATACTCTTTAGCAAAAGATCATCCTGTTTCAGGCAGGGTAATCTGGGATGTATTTACTCACGCGAATTTGTGGCAGAGTGGGATGCATACCCCGGAATGACCAGTGGCCCGTTGACAACGATCGGGTGGTACATGGAGGAATTGTCTCTATCCTTCGAGAGCTATGGCCTGAGCCACAGAGGCTGCGTGCGGGAGCGCAACGAGGACAACTTCCTGGTCGATCCTGAAAGCGGGGTATGGCTGGTCGCCGACGGGATGGGAGGACACGATTCCGGGGATGTTGCCTCTGCCAGCATCGTCGGCCACTTGAGTGCGATCGGAACGACAGACTCCGCGCCGGACCTGCGGGCACGTTTCGAGGAGCGGCTCAGTCTGGCACATGCCGAAATCCGCCGGACATCGGAAATTCGCGGCGTGACCATCGGGTCTACCGTGGCGGCGCTTCTGGCCATAGACGGCAGCTTTGCGTGTCTCTGGTCCGGCGATAGCCGTATTTACCTGGTGCGTGGCGGCTCGATCACGCAGCTTTCGCGCGATCACACCGAAGTCCAGGAACTGGTGGATCAGGGGTTGCTCAGTCCGGAAGAGGCCCGGAGTTGGCCCCGCCGCAACGTCATCACGCGCGCTGTCGGTGTCGCCGATGAAGTGCTCATGGATTTCCATCAAGGGGAGATACTTCCTGGCGATGTGTTCGTTCTCTGCACCGACGGGCTGACCGCCCATGTCACGGACCGTGAGATCGAAACAGCCGCCGTGTCGTGGCCCCCCCAGCCTGCATGCGAGGCTTTGCTGTCCATGGCATTGACGCGCGGCGGCACGGACAACGTCACTGTCGTGTTCGTGCGCATGGAGAGCAATCCGGACAACCAGGCCCTGTCCCCATCGGGATATGATCGATGACCCCGGACGACAAAACGCGCATCTTTCCGCCGATCGGGCATGCGACGGTCGGCACCCAGCTCAGCGGCATCTACGAATTGGACGAGCGGATCGCCTCGGGCGGCATGGGTGAGGTCTATCGCGGTCACAACATCCAGACCGGCGACCTTGTCGCGATAAAGATCGTCCTACCAGAATTCGCCCGGGATCAGACCATCCTGTCGTTGTTCCGCAAGGAAGCTTCGATCCTGAATGGCCTTTCGCACGACGCGATCGTTCGGTACCACGTCTTCACCATAGACCCCGGCATAGGCCGCCCCTACCTTGCCATGGAGTTCGTGAACGGGGACTCCCTGTTCGATGTCATGGGCAGGGGGCCCATGGCCGCGGCCGATGTCCGCAGACTTGGGCACCGCCTGGCATCCGGTCTCAATGCCGCGCATCAAGCCGGTACGGTTCATCGCGACCTCTCGCCCGACAACATCATCCTTCCTGGCGGCCGCGTCGATCGCGCAAAGATCATCGATTTCGGCATCGCTCGCTCGGCTGCCGCGGGTGGCGAAACGCTGATCGGCGGGAATTTTGCCGGCAAATACAACTATGTATCGCCCGAACAGTTGGGGCTTTACGGTGGCGAGGTCAGCGAACGATCCGACATGTACAGCCTCGGCCTGGTTCTTGCCGCGGCCTTGCGCGGCAAGCCACTCGAAATGAGCGGCTCACAATTCGAAACCTTGGAAAAAAGGCGAGCCGTGCCGGACCTGTCCGACCTCGACCCTGACCTTCGCTTGATAATCGAATCCATGCTACAGCCGCAGCCCGATGCACGTCCGACGAGCATGGCCGAAATAGCCGAGGCGATGAAGGACGCGGACGCGACCATCAATCCGGTGTCTGCCCCCGGTGATCGGCTGAGTGTTCCCCCGCGAGGCACGGTCCAGCCGGCAGGCTCGCCTGTCCCGCATCCCGTCCAGACATCTGGCGAGGTCCGCTTCGTTCCGCACGTAAGGCCGGCTCATCTGTCACAGCCGCATCCAAAGCCGCCCCCCTCCCCGGTTTCTAGAACCGCCCCTCCGGCGCGCTCGGGGAAGACAAGGAACGTCGCGATTGCCGGTCTGGTTGGCACCATCGTTCTTGGCGGAGCGGTAGCCTATCTCGGCTTTGTCAGTCGACGCGAGCCGGTAACCGCAACTACCGAAGCATCGCAACTGACCCCTGCCGTTTCGACGCCGACCCCCACCGCGGTCGATTTGCCTGAAGAGAGGGAGACCAACAAAGGTTCGAGAGCGGAGGTCAAGGCGACGGCGTCAGAGCCGAGTGTCCCGAACAGGCGTCCAGAGGCTGCCGCCGGAGACGCCGCAAAGCCGGGGGCGATGCAGCCTCGAGCCGCGAAGGCCCAAGAGGCCAAGCCAGCGGCATCCAGTCCCGCAACAGCCCTGAGGGAGGGCGACGGCGCCGCCGTTGCCAAACCGTCAAAGCCGGTGGATTCGTCGAAGGCCGACACCGCCGCGGCCGCAAGCCCGAAGCCCGCGCCGAAATCAGCCCAGCTTCCTGCGAAGCGGGATTCGCAACAGGGGGCGCTCGCTTCCGCGGTCGAGGCTCCCGCGCGCTTGGACGCGACCCCGCAGTCCGGCACGAGGACCGCCTTGCCTCCCGCTCAGGCGCCGGTTCCTCCCAAGACGATGGAACACGGCGTCGAGAATAGGACCGAGGCTGCGACGACGGACGAAACCAGACTGCCGGATACCAGGAGCTTCGCCGCCCCCGGCGAAAAGGCGACGGATCGGGAAGCGGTTCTGGCGGCACCTCGGCAGGGATCCGAGGATCCTCCCCCCAAGAATCCCTCACCCGCAACCGATCGGCACATGGGCCAAGGCGAGCAGAAGGTTGCCATTTATGTGCCGGAAGCGCCAAAACCTGCGGAGGAGCCGCAGGCCGCCATCGACGACGTCGCCGAACGTATTTCCTGGCTCCGTGATTACGGCGATGGCGGTGAGTGCTTTTATGCAGCTGCTACGTCGGCCACCGACAAAGCCATGGAGATCGAGGGATTTGGGACCGATGTGGAGCCTTTCGCGCGAATGCTCGATGCGTTCCAGGCGAAGTTCCATATCGAGCCTGATATTCATGTACGGTTGATAGAGCAGGCACAATGCGACGTGCCCCGTTTCCTACGCGCCCTCGGCACAGGCGCGTCGGAGAGACCGGAGCTTGTGCTGGATCGCACCTCGGTGCCGAACGGCTCCCCGGTCAGCGGTTCGCTGAGGACCCGGGGCGGACTGAGATCAAGTCTGCTGCTGATCGACCATCGGGGTATGGTTTTCAACCTCGATGATCGCGTCACCGTGGAGGCAGGCAGAGCCTTCTTCAACATTCCGATCGGCCTCGGTCCAGCCGATCTGGCTTCCGGAAAGGGCATCCCCCAAATCATCATTGCCGTTACCGGCGCGACGGATCTTCAGACCGCTTCCCTCGTGAAGCCGATGCCAGCGGCCGTGGCGCTGCCCCAGATGCTGTCGGAGATAAGGCAGAAGGGATCCGACTTTTCGGCGACGGCCAAGTATTTCCGCCTCGGCGGCTGACGTCAGGAGCGGAGCCACAGGATGAGGCTCGTAGCAACTGCCGCCGGCTTTCTCTGGATATTGCTCCATCCCGCGGAAGCGAAGGCCGAGTTCACCGTGTGCAACCAGACGCTCGATGTCGTCAATCTCGCCGTCAGCCAGGAGGTCGATCACGCTTTCCAAACGGACGGTTGGTGGACGGTCGGCGCCAATCAGTGCGTCAATCTGATCCGTGAGGAACTGACCAACCGCTACATCTATGTCTATGCCACCGATGTCTTCGGGCAGGCACTTCTGACCGGCTCCGTCGAGATGTGCGTCGAGCGCCGCCGGTTCTCCATCAGGGGTATCGAGGATTGCTGGGGACGCGGTCACATCGGCGCGCGGTTCTTCGAGGTCGACACGCTCGAGCAGCCCAGATGGACCTTCTTCCTGACCGGCAGCAATCCATGAAGCATGGTATCGACAGCAGCTTCCGGCTGAAAAAGCAGGCGCTTGCCACAAGGCGCCGCCAAGCGCGGACGCGGAGGGCGCTTCTCGGCCTCGGCTTGCTTGCTGTGCTGCTGGTCTCCTTCGCCATCTACCTGACGGCAGGCTATTGGTGGCTGTCCGACGACGACCAGGAGTTGGCGGCGTCCGAAGGTGTCGAAGACGCGCCTGCCGGCGCCCCCTCCTACGTGCCTGCCATCGTCGATCTGGCAGGAGATCCGATGTGGATCACCTTGTCACCAGGCGGCGACAATGCGGCAAAGATCCATTCCATCGCCCGCCCCGCGGCGCTCGTGCAGCCGGGGATATCGCCGCAGATCGAAGTGTTGTCGGACGTCATGCTCAGCTCGAGCGAGCGCTTCATGACGACAATACCTTCGACGCAGGAGGATTTTGCGTTTTTTCAGGCTCAGCGCACCGTCGCGCCGGCGCCGGAGAGCACCTCCCCCGAACTCCCCACTGCCATGCCGAGCCAGGTCAGCAAAGCAACGAACGACACGACTGTTCTGGATCCGGAAGCTGGATGGGGCGAAACCGTCGATGCCGGCGAGGCCGCGCTCCCGGATTTCACGAAGACCCAGATCGAGAACAACACGAGCGTTGCGATCGTCACGCCGGAGCCGCAGAGGTTCGAAACGACGGAAGACATCTTCGTCAAGGTCCTGGACAAGCGCAGTCTCGACAGCGTTGTCCTCGATGCGCACTTTTCCGAGACTGAAGGAAGGGCGGCTGGGGAAGCGATGAAAGCCCTGTTCAATCGAGACGCCCTTGAAGCCGGCGATGTCGTGGCAATGCGCGGATACCGCCGCAGTCGGGAGATGCAAGCGCAATCCCTGATGCAAGTTTCGATCTACACGCGAGATACCTTCATCGGAACCCTCGCCCGCAACCGGACCGGCGTGTTCGTATCAGGTGCCGACCCCTGGGTGCGAAACGACCTTTTCCACTATTCCGGCGCGGCTGAGGAAACCAGCTCCCAGCGCCAGTATCGACTGCTGGACGCCATCTATTCGACGGCGGCCCGCAACAATGTTCCGACCGCCGTCATCGGCGAAGCCATCATGTATCTCTCGCGCGGACGGGATCTCAATGCCTTCGCCAGCACTGACGAACGGCTGATCCTGATCTACTCCGAAACAGGCCGCGGCGAGGACGGCGTCGCCGGGCGCGTGCTGTATGTGGGCGTCCTCGGTGCCGAGAAGAAGCTCGAGTGCTTTGTCTTCCAACGAGGTCGCGACTTCGCCTGCATCTCCGGAGACGACCATGTTCTATCCCAGACGGTGGCGAACGGCATGACAATGCCGGTGAACGGCGTTCTGACCTCCACCTTCGGGCCACGAAAGCACCCAATCCTGGACACGGTGCGTATTCACAAGGGAGTGGACTGGACGGCGCCTGCAGGCACGCCCGTACGCGCCGCCTTCGATGGCCAGATCGTATTCCAGGGGGATGGCGCCAGCTATGGCAACCTGGTTCGCATTGCGCACCGCGACGGCAGCGAAACACTGTATGGGCATATGCAGAGCTTTGCGGTGGCCAGCGGCGTCGGCACGGCTGTGAAGGCTGGACAGCTCATAGGCTACGTCGGCACCACCGGGCTCTCGACTGGTCCACACCTCCATTTCGAGCTGTATCGAAACGGGCAGCCGGTCGATCCACTCGGCATGACGCTGACGTCCGATTCAAACGCTTCCGCAGTCGAACTGCTGACGGATCGCATCATCCATGTCGAAAGCGCCGGGCACGCGCGCGCCAGGAATCCCTTGTCTTCGGCCACAGGCCTCGGCCAGTTCATCGAAAGGACCTGGATCCGGATGATGTATACGTACCGGGCCGACCTCGTCCGGACCCTCTCCCGCGATGAACTGCTGGCTTTGCGCTACGACCCGACCATCTCGCGGGAAATGGTTCGCAACCTCGCGCGGGAAGGAGAAGCATATCTGCGCGCGCGCGGTCACCAGGTCACAGCCGGCCGTCTTTATCTCTGCCATTTCCTAGGCATGGAGGGAGCGCATCAGGTTCTCTCCAAGCCGGCTGAAACGATGCTTTCGGAGTTCCTGGAACCTGCTGTCTTCCAGGCCAACCCGTTTCTCGCGGGCAGAAGCGCGGGTTATGTGGTGGCCTGGGCCGAGAGAAAGATGCAGGGCCGGAGTTCGTGGGATGGCCCGTCCTCTCCGCCACCGCTTGAGCAAGAACCGCAAGTGCCTCCTGAATTCGAGCAGTACAGAAGTGCCGTCGCGGAAATCGTGGCGGCCGCCGAAGGAACACTCGTCGGCGGTGAAGAAACCGAAACCCGCTGACTTCACACGAGCCGCTCGAAACCGGCCGGAAGGCGTCTCGGACTTGTGCGCTCAGCTCATCGACGAGAGGCAGGCAAGCAGCACCCGGCGAGGCGAGCTTCGGCATCAGAAAGCGCTATGAGCACCTATTGCTGAAGATTGATCCGCATCTCGACCCGGCGGTTCACGGGATCGTAGGGATTGGCTGTACGCGGATGGCTCTCGCCCATACCAATGGGTTTGATGCGTGACGCCTCTATTCCGCTGGACAGAAGGAACATCGTCACGGATTGAGCCCGGCGCTCGGAAAGTCCCTCGTTATATTGGGCTGACCCAGAGGCGTCTGTGTAGCCCTCCACAAGAAAGGTGTGAGTCCTTAGCCTGTTGTCCTTCAGCGCTTTGGCGAACTCGGTAAGCTTAGCCTGCGCATCAGGCGTGAGGGCAGCGGAGTCCAGATCGAAATTGACGAGCATATCCAGGCCAGTCTTTGCGGGCGCACCGGCCTTGCCTTTGCATTCATCCTCGGTGCCGACGCAGATGCCTCGCGATGCGCCCTGCTCGGCCACTCCCGCAAAGAACTTGATGATGTCTTCCGACGATTGCGTGGGGTCGGCCGACGCCGTCGAAGCCGCAAGCGCCGTCGCCAATACGAGCGCCGAGGTGACCATTCTCATCGCAAGTCTCCAAGGAAAACTCAGAACGATACCAGCGAAGTTATTATAGATTAGCAGATCGGCGGCGTCGATCTTCTCGTGAACGTAAATTAGGCTCTTGAAAGGAACTTGGTAAGAACTTGCCGAGGAGATCGCAATTCCACCCTTGCGCGCCGGTTCCCTATCCGGGGCATGTCGCTAGAGGATAGAGTGGTTATCACCAGGAGGACGCGATCTTAGAAACCGCGCTGCCAAGCCAGATATGGGTTGCCGCCGCCCTTCTGGGTTAGCATGTCCGACCCGGGGGGATAATATCCTTCCCCGGTTACCGGGCCGTTTGCTGCCAGGCAGCCAGAAAGGGCAAGCAGGGATAATATCATCAACAAGCGGGACATTCGCTTTTCCATAGCATGCTTCTGAGGGTTTTGCCGCTCCCGACGCCTCGGGCACTTCATCACCCAGCTCGACTTTATGCAACCCATCGAAAATCAGATTAGAAACTCGCGCAAAGATAAGTGCTTTGCGCGAGCCCGATCCCGCAGGATCGACAAGCGACAAGGCGACGGAGGTAGTATGAAGACCGATTCGAGTGCAGTGGGGCAGCACAGCCTGACCGGCATTCTGCTGATGTGCGCCGGGGTAACTTGTCTCAGCGTCAATGACGCGATCGCAAAAATCCTGACAGCCAGCTACTCCCCGCTCCAGATCCTTTTCCTCCGCAACGTCATAGCCCTGCCATTTGCATTGCTTGTCGCACTGAAGATGGGCGGCACCGATGCGCTACTCTCACGCCGTCCCGCCGCGCATCTCCTACGTGGGATTCTCTGGATTTGCGCGACGGTTCTTTTTTTCACGAGCATTATGCATCTGGGCCTCGCAGAGGCGACGGCACTGATCTTCGTTGCGCCTCTGTTCATCACCGCAATCTCCGCGGTGTTCCTGGGAGAACACGTGGGATGGCGGCGTTGGCTGGCAGTTCTCGTGGGCTTCGTCGGAGTGCTGATCGTCGTCCAACCGGGCGGCGCAGCCTTCCAGCTCGTCTCGCTGCTGCCAGTCGCCACCGCATTCGTCTACGCACTCTTGATGCTCAGTGCTCGGTGGGTGGATACCCGGGAGAGCGTCTGGACGCTCCTGCTTTATCTTACCGGGACGAGCGCGCTTCTAAGCGCCTTCATCGTACCGTTCGTGTGGATAGAGGTTCAACCTGCTGATCTCTGGTTGTTCGTCGCGATCGCCGCGTTCGGGACTGCAGGCATCACGATGATGACCCAGGCATTTCGTATTGCTCCGGCTGTTGTGGTAGCGCCACTCGATTATACAGCCCTTCTTTGGGCGACCGCCCTCGGATGGCTGATATGGAACGAGGTACCCGATACCGCCACCTTCGTCGGAGCTGCCGTCATCGTCGCAAGCGGCGTCATCATCATCCTGAGAGAACAGTCGAAAAGCAGATAGCAATAGGGCGCGCTCGCCCCTCCGGCAGTGGCGAAGACCAGCCAGGAAAAGGAAGGCTGATATTCACCCCGCTCATCGCTGCTCGTCGAACGGTAACGCCGCGTCATTCTGCGCGAGGCACACCGCCAACGTGTGGGCGAAGAGTCGGACGCCTGGAGCAATCAGCTCGTCGGGAAAGTCATAGGCCGGAGTGTGGACCTTGGGCGTATCGACGCCGGCCCCGAGCAGGAGCATCGCCGATTTTGAGGCGTCGCCGAAGCGGCCGAAATCCTCCGAGCCGCGCTGCGGCGTCGTTTTCGGATGATGCGGCACGCCCGCCCGCTCCAGTCCCGCGCGCAAAAGTTCGGTCGCCTCGACATTGTTGGTGCAAGCGCGGAAAATGTCAGCATATTCAATCTCGCATCCCAGGCCGCTTTCCTGGGCCGCCCTTCGCGCAAGCTGTTCCGCCGTTTCGCAGAGCGCGTCCATCTTTTCGTCCATCACCGTGCGCAAGGTTGCCCGAACTTCCGCATGGCCGGGCGCGATTCCATAGGCGGGAGCGCCCATTGAAGCATGCGTTACGGTCACCAATCTGAAATCGGGACCGAGCTCCCCGCCGCTGCTCAGCGCCTCCAGTGCCGGCATGAGCGTTGAGATCGCCCGCATCGGCGAACGGCCCGCCTCCGGATTCGATGCATGTGCCGTGCTGCCGTGGAATTGGAGCCGAATGCCGCGCGACGCACAATTGGCCGGGCCAGGCGAAAGGAATGCCTCGCCCATCGGCAGCCCGGGCATGTTGTGAAGAGAAAAGGCGAAGTCCGGTTGGATTTCGCGATATCGCTCATCCGCGATCACAGCGGCCGCGCCCGAACCATCTTCCTCCGCGGGCTGGAACATAAGCACCACCCTCCCCTTGGACGGTCTTACGCGGCCGAGCAGCCGCGCCAAGCCCAGCAGGATCGCCGAGTGTCCGTCATGGCCGCATAGATGTGCCTTGCCCCGCACTTGCGACTTGTGCGGAATGTCGCCCAATTCCTCGATCGGCAGCGCGTCGAGCTCGGAGCGGAACAGACAGGTCGGACCGGGCACGCCGCTCTCGTAGATCGCCGCCACGCCGTGTCCACCCATGTTTCGGATCACGCGATCAGGCGAGGTCGGCGCCAGCATCTCGCAAACGCGAGCGGCCGTCTTCTCCTCCTCTCCTGATAACTCCGGGTTGCGGTGCGTGTCCCGACGCCAAGCGACGAGCTCTTCGATATCGCGATCGTTCAGAGTGTCGAGTCCAGACCAGTTCTTCATATGATTCCTCCACGTGGGACTGCCGTGATGCGCTGGCCCTTGCTTCGTGTTCAATCGGCCTTGCGCGTTTCGACGGTGGTGAACTGGAGCGGTTTGAACTCTAGTTCCGGATAGCCGAAGGCCTTGGGCCCCACAACCGCGAGTGCCTTTTGCGACTTCAGCAGTTCATGCGCCGGCAAGCCGACGACGGCGATCCGCTGTCCGTAGCGGAGAACTTCGGTGGTGAGCGGTTCACCGGTTTCCAATTCCACGTTGATGATCAGATCCGGCACGGTTAGGACGGCGTTGCCGTCCACCCACAGAACCAGGTTTTCGTTCTGGATGGCAATGCGCCCTTCCGAGCCGGACCACTGGTCGATACCCGATATCACCGCATGACCGCGCGAGAAGCCTCCGGTCAACTCCCGCTTGATGTCTACGATCTTGCCGGCGAAGAAAAGCGTGCCGCCCGTGGCTTCAACCACCCGACTGACAACATCCTGTCGCTTCGCGCGCGCATCCACAACGGTGCGACCGATCTCGATGGCCTGCGTGATCGTGGCTGGAATCGCCGCGCGCCGCACAAATTCCATCTTCATCGGCGGGGTCGCCGCACCAGCGCCAGCGCCCATCGCCACGGTGATCGTGCGCGACAGCCGCTCTCGCCACAAATTATCGATCGCGTTCTGGAGCACGACGACATTGCCCTTGTCGTCGGCGAGCGCAGAGGGACCCTCGCGGCGGCCGCCATAGATGGCGAAGGTGGTCATCTGGCCCTCGGGAAAGGCGCGGCCCATGCCGTCGCCATCGATCACCGGGAGCCCGGCCATCGCGGCGGCGATGATCGGTGCCATGGCGTTGGCGCCGCCGATCTCGACGGGTATCAGGGCCGACATTTTCTTGCCCGTCGCTTCCTCGACCGCGCGCATTGCGCGAAAGCATTCGCCTCCCTCGGAGATCTTTTCGAAGCCGATGACGGGCGCGCCGATGCCGCCGACTGCGCCGACCCAGGCTTCGTCTGGCAGCAAGTCGAGTGGCACGATCCTCGTCGTCCCGCCTTTGCGGAGTACTTCGCGGGTGCGCAGCATGCCGAGATAGGGATTGCCCCCGCCGCCTGTTCCCAGGAAGGCCGCGCCGATGGAGAGCGGAACGAGATCGCTCTCGGTGAGTGCATAGCCCTTAGCCGACATGAAGTTCACCTACTGCCTTGATCCGAATGCGCGTCGCGTTGCCGGGAAGGTAGGCAAGCGGCACGTCCTCCATATCCACGATTTCAACGCTGTCCCTTTTGGCGCCCGCCGCCACGGCGGCGTCGATCGCCTGCGTTCGGGCATCTTCCAGTGCCTGCTGCCGACCGATTTCCGTCAGGGAGTAGACACGATCAACCTCGCCGGACACTTGGGCGATCGCGGCACCGACAGCGTTGGCGACAGCGAAATGGTCGGGTTTGATCACCTCGAGGTCGCCAAGTGGTCCATCAACCAAGATGGATCCGCCACCGACGACAATCACCGGTAGGGGGGCGTCGGAAAGGCGCGACCGCTCGACACCGCTCTCCAGCATTTCGTGAATACGCTTCCGGACGCGTTGCAAGAATTCTGGCTTCAGATGCGCGACTTTCGAGCGGTCGCCAATATCGACGCGGCCCGTTGCGGCAGCGATGTCGGTGGTCGTCATCGTGCCTCCACCGAAAATCAATGCCTCACTCGCCAGCCTGTAGCCGACCGAGACCGGCCCGATCACGATGCCGCGGTCGGTCTCGGCCACGTGCGATCCACCGCCGAGCCCGATCGAGAAAACGTCGGGCATGCGAAAATTGGTTCTTACGCCGCCGACTTCCACCGAGGTCGCGGCCTGGCGCGGGAATCCCTTGTGCAGGGAGCCGACATCCGAGGTCGTGCCGCCGATGTCGACCACTATCGCTTCCTCCACACCCGACAGGAATGCGGCGCCGCGCATCGAGTTGGTCGGGCCGGATGCGAAGGTCAGCACCGGGAATTTTTCGGCAAATGTCGCATTCATCAGCGTCCCGTCATTCTGCGTCAGGTAGAAGCGGCCCTTGATGCCGGCTTGCTCGATGGCTTCGCGAAACGCGCCGACGACATGGACCGAGAGGTCACGCAGACAGGCATTCATGATCGCTGCGTTCTCGCGCTCGAGCAGGCCGATACGGCCGATGTCGCTCGACAGTGTGATATGGATGCCCGGCAGCGCCTTGGCGAAAATTGCGGCCGCCCTCTTCTCCATATCGGCGCTGACCGGCGAGAAGACCGACGTGATGGCGAGCGAACGAACGTTCTTCTTCGAAATCTCTCCAGCGATGGCGAGAAGCTCGTCCTCGTCCAAGGGCGAGATCACGCGCCCATCGAACTCGTTGCCGCCTTTCGCAAGCCAGGCATTGTTTCCGATCGCGGCCTTCAGGTCTTCGGGCCAGTCGACCATCGGAGGAAGGGAAGCTGTCGCGGGCAGCCCCAGTCGGACCGCGGCGGTCGGCGCAAGGTTGCGGCGCTCGACCACGGCATTGGTGAAATGCGTGGTCCCGATCATCACGGCATCGATGGCCTCTGCCTGGAGGTCGGCAGCCTCGAGGACCGACCGGAGCGAGTTGACGACGCCGCTCATCACATCGCTGGTGGTGCACGACTTGACGCCGGCAATGACGCGGTCGCCGTCCATGACGACAGCATCCGTGTTGGTGCCACCGACGTCGATACCGATCCTTATCATGAGAACGCCTTTCAGTTTTGGTTCTGCTGTTGCCCCTGCAGCCGGAGGGCAAGCAATTGCTCGGCTGTCGGCATCTCGCCGTCGATAAGGGGGATCGCCGGGCGCATCGCCTCTTCTTCGGCCGAGACGACTGGCACCGAGGCGAGCAGCAGGCGCGTATAGTCGTGCCGCGGATTCTCGAATACGGCCGCCGTATCGCCTGTCTCGACGATCTCTCCGAGATAGAGCACCCCGATCTTCTGCGCGAAATTCCGCATCAGGCTCAGATCGTGGGAGATGAACAGGAAGGTCAGATCCAGTTGGCGACCGAGATCGACCAGAAGGTCGATCACCCTTGCCTGCACCGAGACGTCGAGTGCCGAAGTCGGCTCATCCAGCACCAGCAGCTTCGGCATCACAGCCAAGGCACGAGCGATAGCCACACGCTGCTTCTGTCCTCCTGACAGCTCATGTGGATATCGCT
Organism: Rhizobiaceae bacterium; assembly: GCA_035556195.1. Lineage (GTDB taxonomy): Bacteria > Pseudomonadota > Alphaproteobacteria > Rhizobiales > Rhizobiaceae. Next base: position 259,881 of record DATMFK010000039.1, on the reverse strand, counting down.
GCGCGTAGGCGGCGGGGAGTTGCACCATGTCGAGCAGCTCCGCAATGCGCCGCCGCCTGTCCGCGGAAGGCTGACCATGCGCGGCGAGCGGCACCGCGATCGATTGACCGATGGTGCGGCGAGGGTTGAGGGACGAGCCGGGATTCTGGAACACCATCTGGACCTTACGGCCGTGGGAGTGTTTCCCGCCTGCGATGTTTTCGCCATCCAGGAGGATTTCGCCGCTGGTGGGTTCGGTCAGGCCCATGATCATGCGTGCCACCGTTGACTTACCCGAACCGCTTTCGCCGGCCAGGCCATAGACCTCGCCGCGGCCGATCGTGAAGGAGACGTTCTTGACCGCCCGGACTTCGGTCTTTGTGAAACCGAACGCGTTGCGAACCGGAAACGACTTCGAAAGGTTGACGATCTCCAGCAAAGGGCGGCTCATCGCGCGGCCTCCCGAGTGCCGTATCTGGTTCCCCCGGTCAGCCGCGGGACGGCAGCGATCAGGGAGCGGGTGTATTCCTCGCGCGGCGCGGCGAAGAGATCGGCAGTCGAACCCTGTTCCACCACGACCCCCTGGTTCATCACATAGACGTGGCTGCACGTCTCGCGGACGACGCCTAGATTGTGCGTGATCATCAGCAGGGCCAAGCCGCGTTCGACCACCAGATCCTTCAGGAGCTTGAGAATCTGGGCCTGGGTCGTGACGTCGAGTGCGGTTCCGGGCTCGTCGGCGATCAGCAGCTTGGGTTCGCTGAGCAAAGCCATGGCGATCAAGACGCGCTGACGCATGCCGCCAGACAGCTGGATCGGATACGATCGGGCGACGCGCTCGGGATCGCGCATCCGTACCTGGCCGAGTACCTCGTGCACGCGCGCGATCCGTTCGGCGCGGCCGCGCGGCCGCTTCAGGCGCCGGTCGGCATATTTCAGGATTGTGCCGAGTTGGTCCCCTACCGTGAAGACTGGATTGAGAGATGTCATCGGATCCTGGAAGATCATCGACATCGCGGTCCCGCGTAGAGCCACGCGGTCCCGTTCGGACATCGCCAGCAGATCGCGGCCGTCATAGAAGATCTGCCCTCGCGAAATCCTCGCCGGCGGAGTTCGCAGCAGGCCCATGATCGCCTTCATCGTCACCGACTTGCCGGATCCGCTCTCGCCGACGAGCGCAATCTGGCTCCTGGCGGGCACATCGAGATCGACACCCTTCAGCACTTGGCTGGTCTGCGAATACGTCGTGAAGCTGACCCACAGGTCACGAACGCTGAGTAGGGGGTCGCTCATCGCACGTCCTCTACGTCGAACATGTCGCGCAGCCCGTCACCGAGCAAATTGAAACCCAGAGAGACAAGCAGGATCGCGCAACCTGGCAGCACCGATTCCCACCAATAATCGGGCAGGAATGCCGCTCCGGACGCAACCATGGTGCCCAGATCGGGCGTCGGAGGCTGAATGCCGAGGCCGAGGAAAGACAGCGAAGCGCCCACCAGGATGACGAAGCCGGCATCCAGCGAGGTCTTCACGGCGAGCGCGGAAACGCAGTTCGGAAGGATCTCGCGGAAAAGGATGTGAAACTTGCTCGCCCCCAGCGTTTCCGCCGCTTCGACAAACTCCTGAACCCGCAGCTGGCGCGTGATCGAGTAGATAAGCCGAGCATGCCATGTCCACCACAATGCGGCGACCGCGAGCATGGAGGTGGTGAGATCCGGCGACAGAACAGCGGCGATGGCCAGAGCCAGCACCAAAGCCGGGATCGAAAGCGCAATGTCGGTGAAGCGCATGATCACCACCTCGACCCAGCCGCCATGATAGCCAGCCAGAAGGCCAAGCACGGTTCCGATCGGCACAGCCGTGCCGAGAACGACCAGTGCCAGAAGCAGCGAGATGCGGAAGCCGAAGATGACGCGGGTGAATATATCGCGACCGACGTTGTCGGTTCCGAACCAGTACTCGGCAGAGGGCGGCAGGTGGCGTGCACGGAAATTCACAACCGCGCCGACATGTTCGGGATATGGCGTGATCAGCGGCGCGAAGATGGCTGCCAGGAGACAGACGATCACGATGACCGTTCCGATCACGGCGCTGGGATTGCGCGAAAACCGGTACCAGTTCTGATAGGCGTTCGACAGCCGCTCCGGCGCGGCGCTGTGGTCGCTGAGGGTGGCCATTAGCGTGTCCCTCTTATGCGGACACGCGGGTCGACGAAGCCCACGAGAATGTCGATCACCAAATTGACGATCACGAAGAAGACGCCGGAGACCATCACCACGCCCATCACGGCGTTGAGGTCCTTCTGCAAGATGGTTCGAATGCCGTATGCGGCCATTCCCGGCCAGGAAAAGATGAGCTCCACGACGAAGGCGTTGCCGATCAGGGCGGAGAACGATAGGCCCATGATCGTCAGCGGTGGGACGAAGCTCGGCCGCAACATGTATTTGAACACGCGGACCCTGTCCGGCACGCCGAAGGCGCGGTTGGCCTCGATGTAGTCCTGGCTGGCTACGTCGATCATCGATGCGCGGGTGATGCGTGCGATCTGGCCCATCGAGGCAAGGGATAGCGCGATCACGGGCAAGAGCAGGTGGCGGAGCGCCTCCACGAAGACGTCGACACGCCCCTTCAAAAGGCCGTCGACGAGGAGCAGGCCGGTGATGTCCGCAGTGAAGGCCATGTTCGCCGGCAGCCGTCCCGTCGTGGGCAACACGTGCAAGATGTATCCGGCCAGGATCTGCAGAAGCAGCGCCTTTAGGAAGGTGGGTGTCACCGCCGAGAAGATCGCAACAATCTGCACGAGATGATCGGGCCATCTGTTCCGCCAGCGCGCCGCGATCACGCCGAGCAGGACGCCGAATGTCATCGCGACGGTGATCGTGGCAGTGACCAGTTCGAAGGTCGCAGGAAAGGTTTCACGAAGATCGTCGTTGACGGGACGCTCGGTAAGAAGGGAGCGACCGAGGTCGCCTTGGGCCAAACCGGCCAGGAACAGCCCATACTGTTCGATGATGGGCCGGTCGAGCCCGAGCCGGTTACGCAAGTCCGCTACTTGTTCGGCGCTAGCGGTAGGACCGAGCGCGATGCGCGCGGGATCGCCGGGAATGCCCCGGGCAACCGCGAAGATGATCATCGACAAGCCCACCAGGACGAGCAGCGACCATAGTGCGCGTCGAAACAGGAAGATCAGGAATTCCACGCGACCAGCCTACCCTGAGTTGCGGAAATCGGAAGCCTGCGCCGCAAAAGGACGCTCGGCCGACTCGGCTGCCTGCCACTCCAGAGACAGCGGCAGGGAACGCTGCTGAGGCGGTCCACTATTTGCAGGTCCAGCTCAGACGCGTGAAGTCGTAGCCGAACGAGCGCATTGGGACGATTGTCAGGCCGGTTAGGCACTTGTCCACTGCGTGTGTGGTGATCTGCGTGAGCAGGAACACGTCGCTCTGCATGTCCACGAGCTTATGCTGGAGTTCCTTGTAGATCTCGATCTGCTTGGCCTTGTCGCCTGCCCCGCGTGCGTCCTCGATCAGCTTGTCGATCTCGGGGTTCTGAAGCCACTCCATCGAGGCCCAGGTGCCGGCAGCCTTTGAATGATACTGGGCATAGAAGATGGAATCGGGCGATGGATATGTTGCGCTGAAGAAGATCTGGTTCACGGCCGGCGTCGTTTCCACCTTCGTGGCGAGTTCCGTCACGCGGTTCCATGGATTGACCTCCTGCTTGACCTTGAAGCCGATCTGCTCCAGGTTCGCCTGCATCAGCAGACTGATTTCCTCCTGATATTTAATGCCGGTGAGATAGCCGAGTGTGATCGGGATTGGCGTGCTACCCGCATATTTGGACTTCGCGACTTCCGCCTTGGCCGCCTCCAGGTCGTATCTCGGCTCCGGTATGTCGTCGGCAAGATATTCGGCGAAGGTGCCTGGAAGCGGCGTCTTCAGGATCTCTCCCGGCAGGATCACGTCGCGGATCGTCGCGTAGTCCGTCGCCAGGGCGATCGCCTTGCGGATATGGACGTCGTCTGTCGGTGCAACCTTGCTGTTCAGCTTCAGATAGAGCGATGAAGTGGTTGGATCCGTCTGCAGCCTCATGCGCTCCATCTGGCCGAGCGCCTTGTACGTGTCCGGCGATTGAAAGGGGCCCGTCATAGTCAGTTCACCGGAGGCGGCCATGGCCCGCACGCTGGCTTCGTCGTTGACGATCACCCAGCGGACCTCGTCGATTGGCCCCTCTCCGAATCCCTTGTAGTAGTCCTTGTTGCGCACCACGACGAGCTGCGAACCGCGGTCGAACGTCTTGAGGTTGTATGCGCCTGCGCCGGCGACATTGGCCGAGAGATAAGTCTGGCCGTCATCTGACCCGGCGTTCGCCTCCACGACGTCCTTGTTCAGGATGAAAATCGTCGGAACAATGGAAAGGAACGGCGCGAAGGTCTTCGACAGCGTGAATTTGACGGTTTTGGCGTCGACCGCCGTCACCGAGCCGGGAGACAAGACATCGGCAAAGAGGCTGGCCGGACCCTGGTTGACCCTCAGCAGGCGCTCGACCGAGTAGACCACATCGGTGGCCTCGACCGGCGAGCCGTCATTGAATTTGGCATCCTCCCGGATCTTGTAGGTGACCTCCTTGGCGTCGCTCGACACCTCCCAGCTCTCGGCGAGTTCCGGAATGATGCGACCTTCGGAGTCGACGCTGACCAAGGCGTCGTAGAGATTCACGGCGGCCATGTAGTCCGTGTAGTCGGTGATCTTGGCCGGATCGATGCTCTTGAAGATCTGGCCGACGGTCATCGTGACGACGGTCTCAGCAACAGCCTGACCCGGTAGGACAGTGCTGCTCATCAGGGCTGCGAACGCTGCGGACAGAAATGCGACGCGGAATTTCATATGCTTAGTTCCCCTCGTTATAGGCGCCGCCTGCAGCGCGCCGCTTGCTCACTCCTGACTGTGCCGTGGCTAGCCAGTGACATATCGGGACGTTTGGCTCGATCCTTTGGTGCCTTGGCCTCCATCCGGGCGACGTGCGGTCAGCCTCCCTACCCGTTGCACTGGCGGTGCAGCCAGATGAAGGGATATTGCCAATCGCCCTTAGATAGGTCCAATATCGAGAAATGGCTTTTTTCATAGTCACCACTTATCAAAATCTATTTGGACCGAGGTACGGATGACTGCCGGCCGGCAAGCGTCGCGTCACATCATCGAACTGCGACACCTTCGATATTTCCTGGCGGTTGCCGAAGAGCTCAATTTTGGACGGGCGGCCGAAAGGCTCGGCATCGCGCAGCCCAATCTCAGCCAGCAGATCAAGTCTTTGGAAGAGATCGTCGGTGCACTGTTGTTCGACCGCACGCAGCGTTCAGTTCGGCTTACGGCTGCGGGACTACAATTCCTGCCGGAGGCGCGAGAGAGCTTGGCGCATGCCGAGCGAGGACTTGTCGTCGCAAGGCGGGCCGGCCGAGGCGAGATCGGGCGGATCGCGGTCGGATATGTAGGATCCGCCACCTACACGGGGGTATTGGTTTCAATTATGAGGCAGTTCCGAGACGCCTTTCCCGACGTCGAGATCGAACTCGCGGAAATGGAGATGCAGGATCAGATTGCCAATATCGCAACCGGTATCCTCGACATAGGGTTCATCCGGCCACCCATCGAGCTTCCCTTGGGGGTCTCGTCCATAGCGATCATGCAGGAAGAGGTGGTGATTGCGCTGCCCACGCGTCATCAGGCGGCCGAACGCGACACCGTTCCGCTGGCCATCTTGAAAGATGAGACGTTCATCACGCCACGGCACGCAACGAATGTCAGCTTTACAAAACATACGCGCGATGCTTGCAGCGCCGCAGGTTTCGAGCCGAAGCTCGGACCGCAGGCAGCGCATTTCGTCACTATCGTCAGCATGGTCGCCATCGGATTGGGCGTCGCCCTTGTGCCGCAGTCCTGCCGCTGTCTGGACTTGCCCGGCGTCTGCTATCGTCCTTTGGCTGGCAACGACGTCAAGGCTGACCTCGCCGTTGCCTATCGGCGATCGGACCCCTCGCCCATCAGTCGCACATTCCTGCAGTATTGCCTGAAATTTCGTTCGGCAGTCCTGCAAGGGCGATCAGGGGAGATAGACGTCACTTTGTCGGGTTAGGCGTCCGGCCCGGTCGCCGTCTCTACTACGATCGCGTCGGCGATGAGCTCGTCCATGGTTTGCTCGTCGATCCCGATCTCGCGCATCACCTCGCGGCTGTGTTGGCCAAGGCGCGGCGCCGACCTGATCGGATTTGGGGCGCTGCGACTCCATTTTGACGGTACCTCCATCGACACGACAACTCCCTCCGAGGCATGCTCGGCGCGCTTGAAGAACCCGACCTCGGCGAGATGCGGGTCATCGAGCAAGGTCTCGATCGTATGAAGGCGCGCATGCGGCACGTCGCAGGAGCGTAGCAGATATTCCCACTCGTTCGTCGTACGCTTCGAGAAGATGGAAGCCATGTAGTCGGACTCCGTGCCCCTGGCTTCGTTCAAATGCCGGTGTTCCACACCGAGCTTCTCGAGCAGCGCGGCGAAGCACTCGCGATGTCGCTGCGTGTACAGCATGATGCAGATGTGCCCGTCGGCCGTCCGATACGGCAACCGCGAGCGCGAAAGCAGGCGACCATATCCACCCGCATCGAGTGGCGGGATGAAGCTCAGGCCACCAAGGTGATCGGCGAGCACGATGCTCGCCATTGTCTCGAACATGGGGATATCGATCTGTTGTCCCTCCCCTGTGGCGTTCCGATGGAGAATTGCTGCCAGAATTGCGTTGGAGGCGTAAAGGCCAACCATCCTGTCCGCGATGTTCACCGGCGCGTAGCGTGGTGCGCTGCCGCTTGCCTCCGCGATCAGCGCTGGAACAGCACATAATCCCTGGATGAGATCGTCATAGGCAGGGTTGTTGAAGTAGGACCCTCCCCGGCCGAACCCGAGTGCCCCGACATAAATGATGTCCGGGTTGACGGCCTTGAGATCCTCGAAGGCCAACCCGAGACGCTCCATCGCCGCAGGTCGGATATTGTAGACCAAGACATCCACCGATGCAGCCAAATCCAGAGCGAGCTGGCGGCCACGCTTCGTCTTCAGGTCGATTGCGATGCTGCGTTTGCTGCGGTTGGAATGCATGAACAGTCCGCCCATCTCGCCGCTTCGCGAAGGACCGACCCGCCGCACGATGTCTCCCTCCGGACTCTCGAGCTTGATGACGTCGGCGCCAAGATCGCCGAGGATTGTGGTCGCGAACGGTCCCATCACAACGGTGGTCAGGTCCAATATCCTGATGCCGTTCAATGGGCCCATACTCGATCTCCTCGGTTCAACTGGCGGGTCCACTATGAGTAGCGATCTTCAATAAGTCCAATATGGCGCATGAGGGGTTTTGATAAGCATCAGCAATATCTGCGGGCGGGAAGCGATGGTCATTGCCGGAGAGTGGTTGCGGACCGGCTGAGTCATGCCGGGGAACTGCCTTCGGATCGTAAGGCTAGGACCCACTGGAGAGTTGAAAAGCGGCCCGGACACGCCGCCTGAACACCTGAAACGAGTCGCACCGATACCAACCTTCTTCATGCAGCCGGGCATCTCTGGCGCCAAGAGCGCGTGCGCCATGGGCATAAGGTAAAATCCGCTTCGGCTGCGGCCACGGAGCTGACGCTGCGCTTTCGCGAGGAGGTGTAAGTGTTGGCCACGGATGGCTCGCTGTTCGCAATCGAGGCAGAGGGGTAGCATCCCGCAAACCTCCCCTTGAACCCGCGGATCCTCCACCTCAAATCATGCTCAGCCGCTGAGCATCGGCGGCTTAGCTACTCAAAACGTTCATAAATTGCGAGGAGACGATGAACGCGAAGACCTTCGACAGACCCGTCTATCTGAAGGAGGGAAAATACCTGGTGCGGGAGATCACCGGCCTTGAGGATGCGATCGATTTTTTGGACGAGTGGCCCGGGAAAGACCGTGACCTGATGTACGAGGTCACGCTGAAGACATGCATCATGGCGCATGATGGGCACAAGCCGCTGAAGGTCGCCCGAGACGCTATCCGAGCATTCGGCAAGAAGAAGGGCATTCTGGTGAAGGCCCCCGCGGTTCAGCCCTGGATGGTCCAGTCAGCTTCCGGTGGCGGGCGAGTGCCCGTCTGACAGCGTGAAAGCAGTGGGAGAGGTCGTTCCGAGCGACCTCTCCCGCCATCCCAGGAGCGTCATGGAGGAGAAATTGGGCGGCTGCTCAGGCTATGAATGCCGTGGGCCGACCAGGCTCGATCTCACGCAGGCGCCCGATCGTCTGGGCGGCGAGTTCGGTCCGATCGGGCTCAGCCGCGCGTCGGGTCGATCAAATACTTCTGACCTGTGGACTTTCGCTCATAGGCCCGCAACACGTCAGGATCGAGCGCCTCCGCGAGCCCGATCGTGCGTGTGTATCGGCTGGCGAATGTCGTCGTCAGTTCATCGATAACCCGCTGGCGCATGCGCCGAACCGTCTCGTCGCCAGACCTTTCAAGAAATGGCATGAGCAGCCAGCCGCCGATCTTCCATTGCATCCCAAATGACGCTCGGTCCAGCACGGTAAGCGAGGGGTCCAATCTGCCGTAGACATAGAGTTGCTTTGAACTGCTGGAGCCATAGTGGCTATAGGTGGTCATCTTTCGGGTTGCGGCTTGCTCCATGGCCGTCAGGATGTCGCTGCCCAGCCTTCCTCCGCCGATGGCGTCGAAGGCAATCGTGGCCCCCGTCTCTGCCACTGCTTCAAGAAGTCTCGCCGGAAAATCCTCGTCGCGGCTGTTCAACACGTGCGTTGCGCCGATCCGACGAAGCAGTTCCTCCTGCTGCTCCGATCGCACGATATTGACCAACGGAATGGCGTCCCTCAGGCAGATCTTTTGAAGCATCTGACCGAGGTTCGAAGCCGCCGCGGTATGAACGATCGCCCGATGACCCTCACGCCGGGCCGTTTCGACAAAACCAAGCGCCGTCATCGGGTTCACGAACAGCGCCGCGCCGTCCGCAGCGGCCACATGCCCCGGCAACGGGATGACCGCGCTGGCGGCGACCCTGCAATAGTCTGCAAACATGCCTTGTCCGAACAAGGCGACACGCCTGCCCTCCAGGGCTTTCACGTTTGCACCGGCGTCAACGACGATTCCCGCGCCTTCGATTCCAACAGCAAGTGCTTGGCCGACCCGTCCGGCTATGCGGGAGAGCCGCTGTTCGGGTATGTTGAATGTCAATACTGGCCGATCGGGCGTGCCGCCTGCCTCTAGCGAAGCAATTTCCGCAGGACCGAGCAAAAGACCGATATCAGTGGGATTGATGGGAGCGGCCTCGATCCTGACGACGACCTCGTCAGCGCCTGGTCCATCCAACGAAAAGTCCTCAACGGCAAGCCGAAGCGTGCCGTTCTTGTTGGCTGTAGAAGTCAACTGGCGGCCAGTGATCATGTACTTTCTCCTATCGAGCACACGCAGTTTAGCAGTATGATTTGTAAGATTCCTCGACAAATCCCGCCGTCCATCGGGACGTGCCACACCTGTCGTTTCTGGCCCCATCTCCACGTGTTAACGCCGAATCGCTTGATACCGATCGAGAGAACCTCGTGTCCTGCCTCCTCCGAGTCAGGTTGGTGACCAGGTACAGGCACAACGATGCTTGATCGCACGCTCAAATCTTAACGACCATCTTGCCGAGGTTGCCGCCGACAAAGAGTTCTCCGAACGCCTCCGGCACTTTCTCCAGGCCGAACCGTATCGTCTCGAGTGTCTTGAAGCGGCCTGAGGAGACCCAAAGCGCAGCATGGTGGTAGAAGTCCGCCAGACGGTTCGTATGTTCGCCTACACGGAACCCACGCATATTGATATTCGCCGAGATCAGTCGGCGAAGGTTGGCGTAGGTGCTCGGCTGGCCCTCATTGTACTCGCTGATCATGCCGCAAATCGCAAACCGGGCCTTGTTGCGCGCCGCGAAGAGCGCGGCATCGAGATGATTCCCGCCGACATTGTCGAAATAGACGTCAATCCCGTCCGGCGCGGCCGCCGTCAACTTCGCCTCGAGGCTCCCCGGCGACTTGTAATCGATCACAGCATCCGCCCCGAACTTCATCGCGAGCGCGCACTTCTCTGCGCCGCCTGCAGATCCGACGACGGTTGCGCCATAGTTCTTCGCGATTTGGATTGCTGCGAGTCCAACCGCTCCTGCTGCAGCCGAAATGAACACGACATCTTCGGCCTTCGTGCCCGCGATATCGATCAGGCCGACATAGGCGGTGAGACCGGGAATACCTAGCTGACCAAGGAACGCTTGAGGCGCGACATCGATGGGTGGAAGGTGCAGCGCTTCGTGATCATCCACTACAGCTTCGTCGCGCCAACCCTGATGATGGCTGACCCTGTCACCAATGGCGAAGCGCGCCGATTGCGTTTCGACAACCTCCCCGATTGCTGGAGCCGCAACCGCGTCGCCCGGCCGAAGGGGCACGATGGACGTGGATCTTTGCATTCGCCACCTGACAACCGGATCAATCGAGAGCCAGCCGTTCCGGACTCTGATCTGACCATCAGCGAGGGGCGGCAGTTTCGTCTCGACGAGCGCGAAGTTGTCCGCGGTTGGAAGTCCGTCGGGGAAGGACTTCATTCGCCATTCGCGTGCCATGCATGATCACCTGAACTGGGGAAAGGGTTCCTGGCGGACCTTCTTTCCGTCTCATCGCCTGATTTCGCCCGGAGGAGCAGGCGCTGTGCACAAACGTCCGTAGAGGCATCAGAATGTGTCGGCGACGAGATCGCAATGTGCCTCCCCATTGATCTCGTGCCGCTGGCTTTCGTCTCGATGGTTGCACGTCGGCATCGAGCTCATGATAGGCGTGCGGGCCCGCTGCTAGGTTGCCGTCGGGTCGGCTATGTGGACGATCGACTTGCCCGTGTTCTCGCCGGAGAGCATGCCGAGGAACGCCGGCACTATGGCTTCGAAGCCATGGCGGGCATGCTCGCGGTGGACAATCGTTCCAGCCTTCAGCCAGCCCGCCATCTTGTCCCCGAATTCGGGATAGTTCGACGCGATGTCGGAAACGATGAAGCCCTGCACGGTCAACCTGCGCGTTAGGACAAGGCGCATGAGTTCGTCATAGGCGGTCGGCTCGGCGGGCTGCTGACCGCTGTACTGGGATATAGATCCACAGACGACGAAACGCGCGAAATCGTTGAAGCGGGCAGAGACGATCCGCGAGATTTCTCCCCCGACATTGTCGAAATAGATGTCACACCCCTGGAACGTGGCGCTCTCGAGGCTCGCCGCGAAATCGGGCTCGCGATAGTTCAGGCAAGCATCGAAACCGAACTCCTCGACGGCAACACGGCATTTTTCCGCCGTGCCGGCAATTCCGACCGTCCGGCAACCCAAGATCCTTCCAATCTGGCCGACAAGGCTGCCCACTGCACCGGCCGCGCCCGAGACGACGAGTGTCTCGCCTGTCCTTGGTTTGCCTATGTGCATCAGGCCGGCATAGGCCGTCATGCCTGTCATGCCCAACGGCCCGAGCCAAGCGCCGGCCGGAGCGACCGTCAGGTCGATCTTCCTGGCCGCTTTCCCCCGTGTCACAGCATATTGCTGCCATCCGCCATAGATCGCGACATGGTCTCCCGGCGCGAAGCCTTCCGCCCGCGACTCGATCACCTCGGCAACCGCACTCCCCGGTATCAGTTCGCCGATCTGCAGCGGCGGGGTATAGCTGCGGCGGTCGTACATTTTGAGGCGCAGATAGGGGTCGACCGAAACGGTCAGATTGCGGCACAGGATCTCTCCCTCGCCCGGCTGGCCCACTTCGACAATGCGCTCCTGAAAGACATCGGGAGTCGGGTTCCCGTCCGGTCGATGGGAGAAAAGGATCTGACGGTTCTGCAAAAAAGTCCCCTCCGTCTGTGGCCGACCTTGTCCGCGCAGGACGGTACGGGATCGTCGGCCAGATGCAATCATTGCGGCATTCCACGGCAACAATTCACGATGGTGAAAAACTATGTTCCTGCCACCTTGCCTTCCCATTGATGGATTTCGCCGACCCCTTCCCAATCGGCGGCAACCATTCCTCTATGGTGACGACACATCAGGAAAATGCGCCTGCCGATCTCGTCGTCAGCCCGAGGCCTTGTCCCCGGTGAGGATTATCCTCTGCATCAAGAGTCTCTGGCTGGCCCTCTTGCAGGGCCGGCCGCAAATTGGCTCGACTCGGATGATCTTATTGTGGGGTAATTCCGGCCGCCTCGATGACCCGGGCGTATTTGGCGTTCTCGTCGATGACAAACTGCCTCATCTCCTCCGGTCCCTTGTCCCCGATCGAGATCAGACCGGCTGCTTCGAAAGAAGCAAGAACGGCCGGGTCCCTTAGCGCCTCGCCTACGGCCATCGACAGCTTTTCAACGATTGCGGGGTCGACTCCAGCCGGCACCGAAACCCAGCTTGACGCGATGTTTACCGCGTTCGGGAAGCCCGCTTCGACAACCGTTCCGGCGTCGGGAAAGGCAACAACGCGATCGGGGCTCGTTGTGCCGATAACCTTCATCTTGCCGGCATCGACATAGGGCTTGACCACGGAAACGTAGTCGAAGGACAAGTCGATTACGCCGGACATGAGGTCGACCATCTGCGCGGTCCCTGCCTTATAGGGAATGTGTGTCATCTCGAAGTCGGCGACGGATGCGAGCAATTCGCCGACCAGGTGCTGTGCCGTACCAATACCGGGGGAACCGAAGTTCACTTTTCCCGGATTGGCCTTTGCGTACGCCACCAACTCCTCGATCGTGTCGTAAGGCGTGTTGGGGTTGGCGACGATCATCTGGCTACTCGCCGAGACCCCCCGCACATGGATGAAGGCTTCGATCGGGTCATAGGACAGCTTGCCCTTTTGCAGCGGCGGCAGGATCGACATCGGACCGCCAGACGCATACAGGATCGTGTATCCGTCCGGCTTCGCATTGGCGACGCTTTCCGTGCCGACAATGCCGCCCGCGCCTGGCCGGTTTTCGACGACGAATGGTTGGCCGAACTTCTCAGTCAGCACCACGGCGATCTTGCGCGCCAGAGTGTCGGTAATGCCCCCCGCGCCGAACGGAACGACGAAAGTGACCGGCCGTGCAGGCCAGTCTTCCGCACGAGCCAGCCCGGCCATGGCGACGACCAAGGCGGCGAGTGCAGCAAAGAGCTTGAGACCCTTCATCGATATCCTCCACATCATACTTCCGTGGTCCTACCGGGCGGTCCGCGAGGGGGGCAAGGGGCCCTCGCCCCTTCGGTGCGATTTCAGAACTGTGAAATGATCCCTGCCCGCTCGAATTCGATTGGCGAACCTGTCGGACGTGCGTTCGTATTTACGCTCTAGCAGTCCTTCGGGCGGTCCCGTTGGGGCGCACTGCTCGGCCCTCATCCCGAGTGCGAACTCGGGCGGCAATCATTGGCCTGCCGCTTTTCATCCAGGTCGGTGGTGCCACCGGCCCTTTTGCATTTCACATGCATGAATATTCCCTTCGCATACGCGTTCTCGTTGACTGGACAGCACCCTGACTCGATGGTTGCGCGGAAGTTGCCATGCAGCGGTCTTGCGAAAGACCAAAAGCCGCTCCCGGTCATTCGTTACGAATGGTGCGGAAGCGATCGAGGATTGCAGACAGGCCTGAACTGGCCACGCCAAGGGGATCCGAGCCGGAGGACCCCTTCGTCTCGGAATCGAGAAGGGGATGCTTAGATGACTTATGAACAGCGGGGAGAGCGCGAAATCCCGGGTGCCCGGCGTGTGGACGTGATCGTCGTCGGCGCGGGTTTCGGGGGCATGTACGCCACGTATAAGTTTCGCGAAATGGGCAAGTCGGTGGTCGGCATCGAGGCCGGCGGCGACGTGGGCGGCGTCTGGTACTGGAACCGCTATCCCGGCGCACGATGTGATCTCATGAGTGTCGACTACAGCTATGGGTTCTCCGAGGAGATCGAGCAGGAATGGACCTGGAGCGAGCAGTTCGCCGCGCAGCCGGAAATTCTCGCTTATGCCAATTTCGTGGCCGACAAGCTCGATCTCCGGCGTAGCTATCTCTTCAACACACGCGTGACCAGCGCAGTATGGAAAGAGGATAGCAAGGTCTGGCGCGCCACGACCGATCGTGGCGAGACGCTAGAAGCGCCCTATTGCGTCATGGCGACGGGTCCGCTCTCCGTGCCCAAGGATCCCGACATTCCCGGGATCGATCGTTTCAAGGGCCAGCTGCTGCGCGCGCAGAAGTGGCCGCACGAGACGGTAAGCTTCGCAGGCAAGCGCGTCGGAATAATCGGGACCGGGTCGACCGGCATCCAGATCATTCAGACGGTCGGCAGGCAGGCCGGCGAGCTGTTCGTTTTCCAGCGGACGCCGAGCTTCACCTTGCCGATGCGCAACCACTTACTCGAACCAGACTACATCGCCGAGATGAAGCGCCACTACCGCGCCATGCGCGAATTGATGCGCAACAACCCGACAGGCGGTACCCGCCCCGCGACGTCGCGCCCCTACTTCAGCCTTCCGCCCTCACAGCGCCGACAGGCGATGGAGCAGGCCTGGATCAACGGCGGTCATACATTTCTCGGCTCCTTCGCCGACCTGCTGAGCAATCAGGAGGCCAACGATCAGGTAGCGGATTTCGTGCGCGAGAAGATCGGCGAGATCGTCAAGGATCCAAAGACGGCGGAGGCACTGAAGCCGCGCGGCTACCCGATCTTCGCCCGGAGGCCTTGCCTCGATACGGACTACTATGAGACTTACAACCTGCCGAACGTCCACCTCGTGGACACGAAAGCCCACCCCATCATCGAGATCACTGAAAAGGGCGTCCGGACCGAGCGCGGCGAGACCGAACTCGACATGCTGATCTTTGCCACCGGTTACGATGCTCTCACTGGCGCGCTGCTCGCCTTCGAGGTTGTCGGCCGGGATGGGCGCACGCTCAAGGAGAAGTGGCAGAGCGGCGCGCGCTCTTATCTTGGCATCATGATGGAGGGTTTCCCGAACCTGTTCGCCCCGAGCGGCCCGAACGGCCCGGCGGCGCTCGCGAACCTCATCACCATCGCCGAGCATGATGTCGATTGGATCGCCGATCTGATCTCAGACATGGAAGCGAACGGGTTGCGCACCGTCGAGCCGACAGAAGAGGCGGAGGAAGGCTGGATGAAGCTCGTGGTGGCACTGGCGGAAAAATCGCTGATCCGCAAAGCCAACACCTGGTGGGTGGGCGCCAACGTCAAGGGCAAGCCCCAAGGCCTGACCATGTTCATCGGCGGCTTTCACAAGTACCGCGAACATTGCGCGGCTGCGGCTCAGGATCGCAGGAAGAACTTCGTGTTCGATCGAGCCGAGGAAAGTGCGGAGGCCTGACGGAAGCGTCATCTGCAAGTGCAAGGAAGACGGACCAGGGAAGGTCACCATCGCCGGCAGCGGCCTCATCGGGCGGCGACCAGTTTCGCCCGTGCGCGCCCTGCCCGTCGATGCCTTCGGGGACCGTTTGAGGCAATCGATCTCAATGCGCTCGAGCGCTATCAGCGGATCGATTCGGGCATATTCGAACAGATGGCAGCGGCAGGTGGACTGGGCGGGACCGGTGCTGGAAACCATCGGGTCCGAACGGCGAGATCGGCTGCCACAAGCCGCGCTGGCCGAAACGCCAGGTCTGACGCGACCGGCGGACGATGAGTTCGCCGAGGCTTCCGGGCCGCTCGCGCTAACTCGAGGTGGCCGTGGCTGGTGGGCGGTCCCAGGCTGAGACACTCCGCGGCCTATCGAGCTGGAGGGTCGATTGAGGCGGCTGCGCGTTCGGATGGGCGAGCATGTACCCGAGCCAGTTGTTCGGCCGTGCCCGCAAGTACTGGGGTGGATAGGCGACGTCGACCCCGAGTGAAGCGGCCGCATGGAGGCCCCACCGTGGATTGTCGAGCATCGGCCGCGCGAGCGCAACGAAATCCGCAGCACCCGAACTGATGATTTCCTCCGCCTGGTGTGGATCCTGGATCATCCCGACAGCGATAGCGGCGAGGCTGGTCTCACGCTTCACGGCCTGGGCGAACGGCACCTGATGACCCGGCGTCGCCGGCGGTATCGCGATGCCAGGACGAATGTTTCCGGCGGACATCACGGCGTAATCGAGTCCTTCGGACTCCAGCATCTTGGCCAGCGCCACAGCATCATCCAGAGTGGAACCTTCGGGCGTCCAGTCGGTCGAATTGAAGCGGAAGCCGAGGGCTCGCTCGCGCGGCCAGACGGCGCGGACGCTCTTGACGACCTCCACCGCGAAACGCGCCCGCTTGGTGGCGGAGCCGCCCCAGCCGTCTGTTCGTCGGTTGGTGATGGGTGAGAGGAAATTGTGAATGAGGTACCCATGTGCGCCATGGATCTCGATAAGATCGAAGCCCGCTCGCAATGCGCGCCGGGCGCTCTCGGCGAAAGCTTCGATGATCCTCAAAATCTCGGCCTCCCCGAGCTCCACCGGTACCTGCCAGCCTTCATCGAAGGCGATCGCTGAGGGAGCCACGGGCTTCCAGGCGCCCTCCTCCGCCGAAAGCGGCTCTCCGCGCCATCGGTCGGGAATCGTTCGGGTCGACGCCTTTCGGCCGCAATGGCCGAGCTGGATCCCGATCTTGGCGGACGAGAGCTTGCGGAGCTCCGAGACCAGGCCGGCGAGCGCCGCTTCCTGGCCACCATTCCACAGGCCCAGATCACCGAGCGTACCGCGGCCGATTTCTTCCACCGCCGTGGCCTCGACAATAACCAAACCGGCGCCCGTCATCATCATCGAACCGAGGTGGATCAGATGCCAGGATTGCGCAACGCCATCGATGGCGCTGTACTGGCACATGGGCGACACGACGATGCGGTTGGGGAAAGTCTCGCCACCGATCCGGGCTTCACTGAAGAGAGCGCTCACCACCTTCCTCCTGCTAGCATCTTGCAGGAGATAGCAGTGGAACGGCCGGCGCGGTCCCTCCGTCGCACAGTTTCACATGGATGAAACTTCTCTTCCCCAGGCGCAACGAATTGACTCGACCGGCCTCGCTTCTGATTTTTGTTCGCCCGCGCCCGGAGGAGGCCGGCGTTCTTCGAGGAGCTGCTCATGCTGGGTCTGATGCAGGACCGTCCGCTGCTGATCTCGTCGCTTATCACTCATGCGGCGCGCTATCATCCCGAGGTCGAAATCGTCAGCCGTACCTGCGAGGGACCGGTCGTGCGCTCCAACTGGCGCGATCTCTCCACGCGCGTCGCCAAGCTCGCCAATGCGTTGCGGCGGCTCGGGATCAAGCCCGGCGATAGGGTTGCCTCCCTGGCCTGGAACACGCACCGCCATGTCGAGCTATATTTTGCAGTGTCAGGCATCGGCGCGGTCCTCAACACCGTCAATCCGCGACTGTTTACCGACCAGATCGACTACATCGTCAATCACGCCGAGAACCGGGTCCTCTTCTTTGATATAACCTTTTCCGGAATCGTTGCCGACCTCCAGTCGAAACTAGGAACGGTCGAAAAATACGTCGCTCTGACCGATGCCGGCCATCTCCCGACCGAGGTGAACGGTGTAGTCGCTTACGAGGACCTGCTGTCGACCGAATCGGACGCGATAGACTGGCCCGACTTCGATGAGCGCACCGCTTCGGCGCTGTGCTACACGTCCGGAACGACTGGTAACCCGAAGGGCGTGCTCTACACGCACCGCTCGACGATCCTGCATTCCTTCATGGTGTGTACTGCAGACGGATTCCGGCTATCGAGTGCGGACAGCGTGCTGCTCGTCGTGCCATTGTTCCACGTCAATGCGTGGGGCATTCCCTACGCGGCGGCGATGTGCGGCGCAAAGCTCGTGCTGCCTGGGCCGAAACTGGACGGCAAGAGTCTGTTCGACCTGGCGGTTGCGGAGAAATGTACCTTCTCACTCGGCGTTCCGACTGTGTGGCTGGGCTTCTTCCAGCATGTCGACAATACCCCAGCCCTGGACACATCGGCGCTTCGGCTGGAGCGTGTGGTGATCGGCGGATCGGCAGCGCCACGTGCCATCATCGAACGGTTCCGAGAACTCGGAGTCTTCGTGATCCATGCCTGGGGCATGAGCGAGACCAGCCCGGTGGCGACTGTCGGCAACCTGCTGCCGAAGCACAACGGGCTTTCTGACGCCGAGCAGGTCGACGTTCAGGTCAAGCAGGGTCGCGTCGTCTACGGCGTGGAGCTGAAGATCGTGGACGAGCACGGCAATCCGCTGCCGCAGGATGGCTCGGTCGCAGGCGATCTCTACGTCCGTGGCCCCTGGGTTACATCCGGCTACTTCAAGGGGGTCGGCGGCAACATGCTCGACGAAGACGGATGGTTCCCGACCGGCGACGTGGCGAAGATCGATAGTGATGGCTATGTCCAGCTCACCGATCGTTCGAAGGATGTCATCAAATCCGGGGGCGAGTGGATCTCCTCGATCGATCTCGAGAACGCGGCGGTGGCGCATCCGGCTGTCCAGGAGGCGGCCGTCATCGGGTTGCCACATCCCAAATGGCAGGAGCGCCCCCTGTTGATCATCGTGCCGAAGGCCGGGACCTCTCCAGGCAGAGAGGAGATTCTCAGCTTCCTGTCTGAACGGGTGGCGAAATGGTGGATCCCGGACGACGTCGCCTTCGTCTCGGAGCTGCCACACACCGCGACGGGTAAGCTGCAGAAAACGAAGCTGCGTGAGCAGTTTCGCGATCACGTTCTGCCGAGCTGAGCAGATTTCACACCTGTGAAACTGTCCTGCACGCTGCTGTAATGATTGTTTCCCAAAGCTGTGTCGCATAAGGCTCGGACACGTATTGGGCCGCATCTGGAGGAATGATGCCGCGCGCACTCTTCGACGATCCTAATGGAACCCTTGCGATGTTGCGGGACAGCGTCGAGGCGCTCGCCGCGCGCTCGCCCGGGCCCGCCTCACTGCGTTCCAAGCGCTCCCGCCAAAAGGACAGCGATGCGGCGCTGTGGTCGGCGATGGCCGAAGCAGGCTGGACCGGCCTGCTCCTTCCCGAAGAACTCGGCGGGTCTGGTCTCGGCCTCACCGAGCAGGCGGTGCTCAACGAGGCGCTTGGCCGCGCGCTGATCGCGGAACCCGTGGCGGCGGGCGCCGTATTCGCTTCCGTGCTTTTGAGGGAAGCGGGTCCGTCGCCGGAACGCGACCGTCTCGCGATCGGCCTTGCCGGCGCATCTCTCAGGGTATCTCCGGCGTGGCGTCAGCCTTCGGAATACTCGTCTGGCGGCCCTCTCAAATCCTCGGAAGACGCTTCGGGCATGGTGCTTGACGGCGAGCTGCAGTTCGTCGAAGCGGCCGCCTCCGCAACCGATTTCCTGGTCGTTGCGCCTCTCGGCGATAGGGCTGTGTTGCTGTCGGTTCCTGCCTCGACGTCGGGGCTCTCGTTCGATGAACGGGCTGCCGTCGACGGCGCCACGCTCGGCACGCTCCGCTTCGATCGTGTCCGCATCCCGGCAGAAAGGATCCTTTCGCGGGCGGGCGGGGTCGACAGTCTTGTCGAGAACGCCGTCCTCCACGCGCGGGTAGCGCTCGCGGCAGAACTCGCGGGCATTGCCGGCAAGGCGGTGGAGATGACTATCGCCTACACCAAGGACCGTGTGCAGTTCGGCAAGCCGATCGCCAGTTTCCAGGCGGTGCAGCACCGTCTCGTCGACATGTGGAGCGATGCCGAATTCGCCTGCGCGTCGGTGGTGAACGCGGTTACCCGGCACGCGCAGGGCGATCCGCGCGAGACGCGGCTGGCCGTACTCGCAGCCAAGGCACGCAGCGGTGACGCCGCGACCTCGATTTGCCGGCGGGCTGTCCATCTGCACGGCGCCATGGGCTTCACCGACGAGCACGACATCGGTCTCTACCTGAAGCGGGCGATCGCGCTAAGCGCGACTCTGGGCGCTCCGGAAGCCCTGCGCCTCGAATTCGTCGAACTCGAACGTGCGGCCTGAGCGGTCGCGAGGAGGATCTCTTGCGGAACAATCTGATCAAGACTGAAATCGTGGACAAGGTTGCCGTAGTCACGCTGGATAACCCGCCGGTCAACGCCTATTCCAAGGAATTCGCGGAGGAGCTGATCGAGGTCTTCGACGAACTCAATGATACTCCGGAGGTGCGTTGCATCGTCGTTACGGGGCGCGGCAAGATCTTCTCGGCAGGCGCCGACATCAAGAACCGTCAGGCTGTCGGAGACGTCAAAGGCGAAACCTATCGCCATCTGCGTCGTACCCGTGAGGTTTCGAACTGCATCATGGAATGCAACAAGGCCGTCATCACGGCCGTGAACGGTCCGGCTCTCGGGGCCGGTCTCGGTCCGGTCATTGCGGCCGACATCGTACTCGCTTCCGAGAGCGCGGTGTTCGGCCTTCCCGAGATCGACATCGGCCTGATGGGCGGCGCGCGTCATGCGATGTCCTTCTTTCCCAAGACCTTGGCTCGCCGTATGATCCTGACAGGTTATCGCGTCCCGGCCGCCGAACTCTATCGCCGAGGCATCATCGAGGCCTGCTTGCCACCCGAGCAGCTGATGGAGGAAGCGATGACGATGGCGCGCATCATTGCATCGAAGAGCCCCAAGGCCCTTAGCCTCGCCAAGCGCGCCATCAATACGGTCGAGCATATGCCGCTGCGCGACGGCTATCGTTTCGAACAGAACCTGACCGTCGAGATGACGCGCCACGAAGACTCCAAGGAAGCCATGCGCGCCTTCGTCGAGAAGCGCCCTGCCGTGTTCAAGGACGTGCTCTGATGGCGGTCGATTGGAACGCGCTTTCCGACGAAGATTTCCGCGCCGGGTTCCGCGACCTGGTGGAGCGCCGGTTGCCTGCGGAAATGCGCTTCATGCGCAAGCAGCGCCCCCTCTTCGATGAAATCGCGGCATGGTACCACGCATTGGCCGAGGAAGGTTGGCTGTCGCCGGTCTGGCCGGTGAAGTATGGCGGCATGGGCCTCAACCCCGCCAAGCACATGATCTACGTCGAGGAATGGGGGCGTCTCGGCTGTCCGCGCATTCCCGACCATGGCATCGGCCTGGTCGGGCCGCTGCTCATCGAGCACGGCACGGAGGAGCAGAAGGCGTACTATCTGCCGAAAATCCT
Source organism: Rhizobiaceae bacterium (assembly GCA_035556195.1). Taxonomy (GTDB): domain Bacteria; phylum Pseudomonadota; class Alphaproteobacteria; order Rhizobiales; family Rhizobiaceae. The sequence goes on along the minus strand of DATMFK010000039.1, from coordinate 238,765 downwards.
CTCCGGCGAGCACGTCTGGTGCCAGGGCTATTCCGAACCCAACTCCGGTTCGGACCTTGCCAGCCTGCGGACCGCTGCCGTGCGCGACGGGGACCATTTCGTCGTAAACGGCCAAAAGATCTGGACCACCCTCGCACACTGCGCCAACTGGATCTTTGCCCTGGTTCGCACCAGCCGGGACGAGAAGGTGCGCCAGAAGGGCATCACCGTCCTTTTGATCGACATGGGCACACCCGGCGTCACGGTGCGTCCCATCGCCAACCTGCGGGGCGAGACCGATTTCTGCGAGGTCTTCTTCGACAACGTCCGCGTGCCTGCCGGCAACGTCGTCGGCGAGGTGGACCAGGGCTGGAACGTGGCGAAATCGGTCCTCGGTCACGAACGCATCTTCTTGGGTGCCCCTACCCGCCCCGAGATCGCGATCGAGCGGTTGGAGAAGCTGGCGCGAGCACGCGGCGCCTTCGAGGATTCGGCCTTCCGCTCGCGCTATGCGAAACATCGGCTGGATCTCTACGATCTCGGCTCTGCGTTCGAACGCTTTGCCAAGGTGCTACGCGATGGGGGCGAACTCGGCTCCGACGTGTCGATCCTCAAGATCTTCGCCACCGAACTCTATCAGCGCATTACCGAGGAGACGATCGCACTGGCCGGTGAGGATGCGCGCTATTTCGATGACATCGAGGCCGGAAACGACGAGGTCGATGCCATGAACCTGTTCCTGGATTCGCGCGCTCCGGCCATTTTCGGCGGCTCGAACGAGATTCAGAGAAACATCCTTGCCAAAGCAGTGCTTGGGCTTCCGGGCTGACGACGACCCCACCTGGCGACGAAACGGTGTTAGGGGAGGAGAGATGAAAGCTTCAGCCGCGGTCCTGCCACGGGATGAGTCCGCCACCGCAGCGGACTACGTCCTTCAGGCGCATGGACTGACCAAGATCTTCGGCGGCTTCGCCGCCGTCAAGGACGTCAACCTTTCTGTTCGGCGCGGGGCAATCCATGCCATGATCGGCCCGAACGGCGCCGGCAAGACCACCTGCTTCAATCTGTTGACCAAAACGCTGGTTCCGACCAGCGGCCGCATCCTGTTCGACGGCGAAGACATCTCCTCACTTCGCACATCCGAGGTTGCCCGCCGCGGGTTGGTTCGTTCTTTCCAGATCTCTGCGACCTTCCCCAATCTGACCGCGCGCGAGAATGTGCGCGTGGCGCTACAATCCGCGTATGGTACGGCCTATCACTTCTGGCGTTCGCTGCGCGCGGTCGCTCCGCTCAATCGCCGCGCCGATGAGCTGCTCGAGCAGGTCGGCCTCGCAACGAGCCGGGATGTGCTGGCCGCCGAGCTTTCGTATGGAAAGAAGCGCGCGCTGGAAATCGCTACGACGCTGGCGCTCGAACCGCGCGTGATGCTGCTGGACGAGCCCACGGCCGGCATGGGGCACGAGGACATAGAGCCGATCACCGACCTGATCCGCCGCGCCGCCATAGGTCGCACGGTGCTGCTCGTCGAGCACAATCTTTCCGTCGTTTCGACACTTTGCGACAAGATCACAGTCCTGCAGCACGGCCAGGTACTGGCCGAGGGCAGCTATGCCGAGGTCTCCAACAATCCCGCCGTCGTGACCGCATATATGGGAGGCGTCGATGAATAGCCTCGCTGAAGCCCGGCCTGTCGCCGCTCAGGCTATGCTCAAAGTCAAAAGCCTCAGTGCTTGGTATGCCGAATCGAAGGTCTTGCACGGCATGACCTTCGACGTTCGGGAGGGCGAACTCCTCACGCTGATCGGCCGCAACGGCGCCGGCAAGACGACAACGCTTCGGTCGATCATGGGCATTGTGCGCAAGCGCACTGGTTCGATCAACTTCTCGGGTCAGGAACTGATCGGCAAGCGCACCTTCGAGATCGCGCGCCTCGGCATCGGCTATTGCCCCGAGGAGCGCGCCATCTTCTCCTCGCTCTCGGTTCGGGAAAACCTGTTTCTGCCGCCGGTATTGCGCGAAGGTGGGCTCTCCGACGAAGCGCTCTACGCGACGTTCCCGAATCTCAAGGCGCGTGCCGGCAGCCAGGGAACGAAGCTCTCGGGCGGCGAACAGCAGATGCTGGCCATCGCGCGCATCCTGCGCACGGGTTCACGCCTGGTGCTTCTCGACGAGCCGAGCGAAGGCCTCGCGCCGGTAGTGGTCAAGGAGATCGGCGAGATCATCCACGGCCTGAAGGCACAAGGCTTCACCATCGTGCTGGTAGAGCAGAATCTGCGTTTCGCACGCCAGGTGGCGGATCGGCACGTCGTCGTGGAAAACGGCAAGGTGGTCGACATCCTCACCAATGAGGAACTCTCCGCCGATATGGGCCGGATCAAAACCTATCTCGGGGTCTGAGGACGATGTTTGAAGGTATCAGCACCCAACTTCTGTTCGGTCAGCTCCTCCTCGGCCTGATCAACGGCTCCTTCTACGCCATGCTGTCGATGGGGCTCGCGATCATCTTCGGCCTCATGAACGTGGTGAACTTCACGCACGGCGCGCAGTATATGCTCGGCGCGTTCGTCGCGTGGCTGCTGCTCAACCACCTCGGGCTTGGATATTGGTACTCCCTGATCCTCGCGCCCATCGTCGTCGCAGGTTTCGGCATGGTGATGGAGCGGCTGCTCCTGCGTCCCTTGCAGAACCTCGACCATCTTTACGGCTTGTTGGCTACGTATGCGGTCGCCCTGATCGTCGAAGGGCTCGCCCGCTACCAATACGGATCGACCGGGCTTCCGTACGAAAACCCGATTTCGGGCGGCGTCAATCTCGGCTTCATGTTCCTGCCCTATTACCGGCTGTGGGTGGTCGTCTTCTCGATCGTGACCTGCATCGTGACCTGGCTGCTGATCGAGCACACGAAGCTGGGCGCCTACCTGCGTGCCGCCAACGAGAATCCGCGAATAGTCGAGACGTTCGGCATCAACGTGCCGAAGATGATGACGCTGACATACGGATTCGGCGTCGGGCTCGCCGCACTCTCGGGCGTGCTGGCCGCGCCCATCTACCAAGTATCGCCGTCGATGGGATCGAGCTTGATGATCGTGGTCTTCGCGGTTGTCGTGATCGGGGGGATGGGTTCCATCATGGGAGCGGCCGTCACAGGCTACATGCTCGGCATCATCGAGGGGCTTACCAAGGTGATTTACCCCGAGGCCGCGAGCGTCGTGATCTTCCTGTTCATGATTGTGGCGCTCTACCTTCGTCCCGCGGGAATGTTCGCAAGCAAGGAATCGGTGTGATGCAACGCGTTCTCTTTCTCACGATCGTTGCAGCGTTCGCGATCGCCGCGCCGTTCTTCTTCTACTCCGTGACGCTGATGACGATCATGTGCTTCGTCGTCTTCGCCTGCTCGTTCAACCTCCTGCTCGGCTACACGGGTCTCCTCTGCTTCGGACATGCCATGTTCTTCGGAGGCGCAGCTTACGTCACTGGCTATGTGCTCCAGTCGACACCACTTTCCACCGAACTTGCGATCCTCGCCGGCGGCGCAGCCGCCGGGCTTTTGGGTGCGGTGATCGGCTATCTGACGATGAAGCGGCAGGGCATTCAGTTCGCGATGATCACGCTCGCTTTCTCGCAGTTCATCTACTTCATCTTTCTTCAAGCCCCCTTCACCGGCGGCGAAGACGGTATGCAGGCGATCCCCCGCAACGACCTGTTCGGCGTCATCGACATCAGCTCCAATCTCACCTTCTACTACGTGGTGCTGGCGATCACGGCACTCTGCGTCTTCATCTACTATCGCGTCGTCCACTCGCCCTACGGGGAGGTGCTGAAGGCGGTTCGTGACAACCAGCCGCGCGTGGAATCGCTCGGCTTCGATCCGGAAAAGATCAAGCTCGTCGCCTTCATCATTTCTGCGGCCATGGCGGGGATCGCTGGCGGCATGAAGGCCACCGTCTATCAGTTCGCGACGCTCACAGACGCTTCCTGGCCCGTCTCGGGCGAAGTCATCCTGATGACGCTGCTTGGCGGCCTAGGGACGCTCACCGGTCCGGTCTTTGGCGCCGCGATCATCATCCTTCTCAACGACTACCTTGCGGGTTTCGGAGAGTGGGCGTTGATTTCGCAAGGCGTTATCCTGCTGGTTGTGATCGTCTTCTTCCGGCGCGGCTTCGTGGGCGAGTTGTCTGCACTGAAACGCTCATTCTTGCGCCGTAAGACCGGTTCAGCTGGTTCGGGCACGCCCGCCGCCGAGGCCATCAAGGCGCGGAGCTGAGAACGGCTCAGAACTCTATGTCGATCGGCTGCTCGAACGGATCGGCGGGCTTCACTGACTTAACTGCCCGCTGCAGGACCGCCAGATAGCGGTCGTGATTTGCGAGAAAACGCTCCTTTGCTCCCCCGAGGAACAGGACCGCCGGCTGGTTCTGTATCTTCACCGGCAGGAGCATCGAGAGCGTTGCGCCACCGACGAAGGGAACGTCCTGCGAGAAACAGTAGCCCTTCTTCCGGATGTCCTGCACCTTTTCCAGGATAGACGCGACCGTTACCCGCATCGATTTCTCGGACGCGATGTTGGCGCGCCGGACGATGTTGTCGATCTTGTCGTCGGACAAGGTGGACAACAGTGTCCAGCCAATACCCGACTGGGTCAGTGGACGAAGCGTGCCTTCCGGAATGTGGAAGCGAAGCGGATGGATCGAGTCCATGTTCTGCACGTACTGCAGGTAGATGTCGTTCTTGGTGCTGATCCCAACCCCCTCACCGGTCGCTGCGTGCACGTCGCGTAGCGCATCCAGCATTCGTGTCGATCCGAAAAGGGCCCGGGGGACCCAATCCCCCAGAGACGTCACCTTCGGGGTCGGGAAGTATACGCGCTCGCGCCGGTTGAAGTTGAGGTAGCCTAAGGTCACGAGCGTTTTCAGAAGAACGGTCGCGCTCGATTGCGGATAGCCCAGCGCAACAGCGATTTCCGACATTGCTCGTGGCTGCCTAACGCCCCTGAAATATTCGAGAATTTCAATGGCGCGCGTCGCAGATTTCACTTGCGCGGACTGCATTCCAGCTCCTCCGTTTGCCTGCCAATTTTCACACATATGAAATTGGCCCACACGTACAAATGTTTCTAGCCCGGCATGGACGTGCGTGACAAGGTGGCCGCCGTCAAGTCCAGCCAGCGGCTTGCCCCTTCGTTGCGCGGGCGTTGCGGCTGGTACGGGATGGGGTGGAGGAAACAATGCACCTTGGCCTGTTCTACGAACATCAGTTGCCCCAGCCCTGGGGCGAGGACAGCGAACTGAGGCTCTTCAATGAGGCTCTCGATCAGATCGAACTCGCCGACCGCCTCGGTTACGATCATGTCTGGGAAGTCGAGCATCATTTCCTGGAGGAATATTCTCATTCCTCCGCGCCCGAAGTGTTCCTCGGCGCGGCATCGCAGCGGACGAAAAAGATGCGCCTCGGTCACGGCATCTGTCTCTCGTCACCCCGCTACAACCACCCGGCGCGTGTCGCCGAGCGGCTCGCTACGCTCGATCTCGTTTCGGGTGGGCGTGTCGAATGGGGAACCGGGGAATCGGCTACGCTTGTGGAGATGCAAGGCTTCGGCATCGAGCCTGAGCAGAAGACCGCCATGTGGCGCGAGGGTGTCGAGCAGACCGCGACCATGATGGCGATGCGGACCTATCCTGGATACGAGGGCCAGTTCTTCTCCATGCCGGCGAGGAACGTCGTGCCGAAGCCCGTGCAGAAGCCGCATCCGCCGATCTGGATGGCGTGCTCGCGCCGCGAGAGTATCTTGCGTGCGGCCCGCCATGGCGTCGGAGCGCTCGTATTCGGATTCCTTGAGGCCTCCCAAGCCAAGGCGTGGCGGGATGAATACTATGCCGTCATCAAGTCGGACGAGTGCGTGCCCATCGGCCACTCGGTCAACGCGAATTTCGCGACGCTCAACGGGATGATGGTCCACGAGAACCACGAAGAGGCGATCCGGCGGGGCCTCGATGGGTTCCGCTTCTTCGGCTACTCGATGGCGCACTACGCCATTTATGGCGAGCACAAGCCGGGCGTCACCAATCTCTGGAGGCGCTTCCTCGCCATCAAGGAAGACATGAAGGAAACGCCGGGCGCTGGTTCGATAGGCACACCCCAAAGCGTACGCGAACACCTTCGAGCCTATGTGGATGCTGGCATCGACCAGATGATCTTCATCCAACAGTCCGGGATGAACCGACACGAGCACATTTGCGAAGCGCTCGAGCTGTTCGCGCGCGAGGTCATGCCCGAGTTGAAAGAAGATGAGGACGCGCGGCTCGCGCGCAAGGACGAAGAGCTCGCTCCATTCATCGAAAAGGCGCTCGCGCGCAAGCCGCACATGGCCGAGCTCACCCCGGACAAGATCCCCAATGTCGAATCGATCGGCGTCATCCTCGAGCGCCGCACTGGCAGGGACTACGCATCGGCCGGGGGCACCTATGCCGACCCGACGCGCGGCGGCGCGATCCCGATGGCATCGCGGGAGACTTTCGCAAAGGCCTTGCGGGCCGGATGAACGTAGAAATGACAGGAGTAGAACGGGTGGCGGGTATGCGCAGGCTTGAGGGACGGGTGGCTTTGGTCACCGGCGGCGGTCGTGGCATCGGCCGCGCGATCAGCGAGGCGTTCGCCCGTGAAGGTGCGGCCGTCGGCGTGCTAGACCTCAAGCCGGAGATCTCCGGCGAGGCCGCTGACGCGATCAACGCCGCGGGCGGCCGGGCCATCCCAATCGTCGGCAACGTGGCGAAACGCACTGATCTCTTCGATGCGGCGGCAGCGCTGAAGGAAGCGTTCGGGCCGACCACGATCCTCGTCAACAATGCGATGTGGAACCGCTACGGATCTCTGCTCGAGCAGGACGAGACGACGATCGGCCGGATGATCGATGTCGGTTTCAAGGGCGTGATATGGGGCTACCAGGCCGTCGTTCCGCAGATGCAGGAGGCGGGTGGCGGCGCGATCGTCAATATCGCCTCTCCCGCAGCTCTGATCGCGTTCCGGCACGGCATTATGTACAGCGCCGTCAAGGCTGCGGTGCAGGCGGGAACGCGTTCGGCTGCCGCCGAGTTCGGCCCCATGAACATTCGCGTGAACGCGATCGCGCCGGGCTCCACCCGAACGGACGGGGCAAACCTGGTCGTCGACGAGGCGGGTTGGGAGCGGCGACGCCAGAAGGTGCCGCTCGGAAGGCTCGGGGAGCCGCGCGATATTGCCAACGCCGCAGTGTTTCTCGCCAGCGATGAATCCAGTTGGATCAGTGGCGACATGATGCTCGTCGATGGAGCCATGACATTCGCATTCTCTTGAGACCGGCGGCGGAAGCGGCCGAATGGAAAATAGTTCGTGGGCAAACAAAAATCGCCTGCAAGCAACAAGCGGAGGAACTGAAATGATGACTTGCAAACGCGCTGCTGTATTCAGCGCTATCCTGGCGGGTACGATGATCCCGTCGGCCGGGTTCGCCCAGGAGATTTCCGGCGACGTGGTCAAGATCGGCCTGATGAACGATCAGTCCGGCCCCTATGCCGACAATTGCGGCCCGGGATCCGTCGAGGCAGCCCGGATGGCGATCGAGGATTTCGGCGGCGAGGTGAACGGCAAGAAGATTGAGTTGGTGATTGCCGACGACCAGAACAAGCCGGACATCGGTGCCGCTATTGCGCAGAAATGGATCGACGAAGCAGGCGTGGATACCATTTTGGGATGCTCTGCTTCCTCGATTGCAATCTCCGTCCAGAAAATGATGGCCGAGAAGAAGAAGCCTTACTTGCTGGCCGGCACCGCATCGTCGGCCCTTACCAATGACGCGTGCTCCCCGATGGGCACTCAATGGGTGCTCGACACCTATTCCCTTGCCAAGGGCGTCATCAAGTCCATGATCGCCGAGGGCAACGAAAGCTACTACTTCATCACCGTCGACTACACCTTCGGCAAGACGTGGCAGGCCGACGCCACCAAGTTCATCGAGGAAGCCGGGGGCAAGGTACTGGGATCGGTCCTTCACCCTCTCAACACCAATGACTTCTCGTCCTACCTGCTGCAGGCTCAGGCGAGCGGCGCAAAAGTCATCGTTCTCGCCAATTCCGGGTCCGATTTCGCCAACGCCGTCAAACAGGCACAGGAATTCGGCATCCAGGCGGGCGGCCAGAAGGTCATCGCGCTTGGCCTGCAGATCAATCAGGTCCATGGGATCGGCCTCGAGGCGGTGAAGGGCATGGCGCTCGTCACTCCCAGCTACTGGGACATGAACGACGAAACGCGCGCTTTCGCCGATCGCTTCAAGAAGCGTTTCCGCGATCGTGTGCCGAACGAAAGCATGACCGGAACTTACAGCGCGATCACCCACTATCTGAAGGCCGTCAAGGAAACCGGCACCGACGATGGCGAGAAGGTCGTCGCCAAGATGCACGAGATGCCCGTCAACGACTTCCAGATGAAGGACGTGAAGATCCGCGCCGACGGCCAGGTGATGCGCCCGATGTACGCGGTGACCATCAAGTCGCCGGAGGAGGTCAAGCAGCCCTACGACTACTACAATATCACCGCGACCATCGCGGCCGAAGATGTCTGGCGGCCGGCGAGCGAGAGCGCCTGCCCGTTGCTCAAGAGCCAGTAAATCTCCCAAGGCTATCGGACGGGCGACGATCGTCGCCCGTCCTCCGGCTGAAACGCAAGCGATCTCCAATGACCATCGACATACGCAGCATATCGGACCGTGCCGATCTGTTGGGCGAGAGCCCGGTCTGGGACGCCGATAGCGGATGGCTCTATTGGGTCGACGGCTTCTCGCGCTTCATCCGGCGCTGGGAGCCCGCGACCAACACGTTCCGCGAATGGCCGATGCCGTCGATGGTGGGGTCCGTCGCGCTCGGCCAGTCCCGCAGCCTCGTCGTCTCCCTGGCGGACGGCATCCATGCCTTCGACCTCGATACCTCGACACTGACCCCCCTGCTCCGACCCGAGCCGTCCGACCCGCTCGTGCGTTTCAACGACGGTAAGGTCGATCGACAAGGCCGCTTTCTCTGCGGCTCGATGGGTATCCACGCCGATCCGCGCGGCACGCTCTGGCGTATCGATTCGCAAGGGCGCAGCGACAGCCTCGCGAACGGCATCCGCATATCGAACGCGCTCTGCTTCAGTCCTGACGGCAGGACGATGTATTTCGCCGACAGTCTCGACCGGGCTATCCGTGCCTATACCTACGGCGGGGACGGAGTCGGTGAACCGTCGATCCTCGTCGACACCTCCCAATGGCACTCGGGCCCGGACGGGGCGACCGTCGACGACGGCGGATGCCTCTGGGTCTGCTTGATCCAAGTCGGAAAGATCGCCCGCATCACGCCCGCGGGCAAGCTCGACCGCATCATCGACGCGCCGGTGGATCTTCCCTCATCCGTCGCCTTTGGCGGCGACGACATGACCACTTTGTTCGTCACTTCGATCAAGGATTCGGGTTCGGGCCGGGCGGTGTCGCAACACCCCGATGGCGGCCGGCTGTTCGCGATCGATGGTCTGGGTGTGCGCGGCATTCCGGAGGCCCGCTTCGGACAGGTCGCGCCTGAAAACAGGATGGGAAATTCCTGAAATGCTGATCCGAGCCAATGGCCTCTCCGCCCTGCTCTCGCCGAATTCGGTAGCGCTCGTCGGAGCATCCGACGATGTAATGCGCATCGGCGGACGACCCCTGCGTTACCTGCGAGAGAGCGGCTTTGCAGGCGCCATCTATCCGGTCAATCCGAAGCGCGAGACTGTCCAAGGCCTCAAGGCCTATCACTCCGTGACCGCGTTGCCGGAAACCCCGGACGTTGCGATCCTCGCGGTGCCTGCCGCAGGCACCGTGGAAGCGGTGCGCGAATGTGCCGAGCAGGGCATCAAGGCCGCGATCGTCTTCTCTGCCGGCTTCGCCGAGACGGACCAGCAGGGTCGCGCGATGCAGGACGAAATGGTCCGCATCGCCGGCAAGGCCGGCATGCGCCTCCTTGGGCCGAACTGCCTGGGCGTGTTCAATTCGTCGATCGGCTTCTACGGGACCTTCTCGGCGATGCTGGACACGAGCCTGGTCAAGCCCGGACCGATCGGCATCGTATCGCAGAGCGGCGCCTACGGGTCGCACCTCATGTACCTGGCCCGCCTGCGAGGCCTCGGCATGAACCATATGATTACCACCGGCAATGAGTGCGACATCGACGTCGCGGAGGCGCTACGCTGGACTGTCGAGCAGCCGGGGATAAACGTCGTAATGGCCTACGCCGAGGGCGTTCGCGATCGCGACACCTTCATCGCAGCACTGGAAGCCGCGCGCGAACATCGCAAGGCGATCGTCTTCATGAAGGTCGGCCGCTCCGAGGTCGGAGCGCATGCCGTGAGTTCGCATACGGCAGCCCTTGCGGGCTCGGACGCTATTTTCGACGCGGTCTTCCGCCAGTACGGCGTCTGGCGTGCTTCGACGACAGCCGAGCAACTCGACATCGCCGCCGCCTGTGCGCGCGGGATTTACCCCAAGAACAATACGCTTGGCATCTTCACCATGTCGGGCGGCTTCGGGATACAGATGGCCGATGATGCCGAGGCGGCGGGCCTCGACGTCAAGCCGATGCCGGAGAAAGCGCAGGAAGAGCTGAAGGCGATGCTGCCCTATGCTTCGCCGCGCAATCCGGTGGATGCAACCGCCCAGGCCGTCACCGACCTGCCGCTGATGACGAGCTTCATCTCGGCCATGCTTGAGAAGGGCGACTATGGCTTCTTCGCCGGCATCTTCGGCAGCGGGCCTGCCAGCCCCTCTTTCTCGGGCAAGCTGCGGCAAGCGCTTGAGACTGCCGCAGCGTCCGCGCGCGACACGATCATGACGCTGACGATGACCGCTCCGGAGGAGATCGTTCGCGATTACGAGGAGAAGGGCTTCATCGTCAACCAGGACGGCACCGCGCTTATGAAGACACTTGGCGCCATGGTGCATTTCCACGAGAGCTTTGAGCGGGCCGGTCAGGCCAGAGACCCAGCACCGCTTCCAGAGCCCGTCGACCTCGGCACGGAGGCGCTGAGCGAGCTGGCCGCCAAGCGGATCTTGTCCGAGGCAGATATTAGATTCCCGTCCGATCGACTGGTAGCGCCCGGTGGCGATATTCGCTCCGCTGCCGAAGCGGTCGGTTTTCCGCAGGTTCTCAAGATCGTCTCGGCCGACATCGCCCATAAGACTGAAATCGGCGGTGTGATCCTCGACGTGAAGGATGCGCATGAGGCAGAGACGGCCTTCGCCACCATCCTCCTTCGCGCGAGGGAGAAGCGTCCCGACGCGCATATCGATGGTGTCATGGTCGCACCGATGATCTCCGGTGGCGTGGAGACGATCGCCGGTGTGGTGAGCGACCCTGTCTTCGGCCCGGTCGTCATGTTCGGCTTGGGGGGTGTCTTCGTCGAGGTGCTGAAGGACGTCACCTTCCGCGTGGCGCCCTTCGACACCAGCGAAGCCCATCGAATGATCCGCGAGATCCGCGGCTACGCAATGCTGGAGGGCGTGCGCGGTGCGCCACCCGCCGATGTCGACGCATTGGCGGAGATGCTGGCGGCGCTCTCGCGCTTCGCCGCAGCCAATGCGGAGAGAATCGACAGTGTCGATCTCAACCCTGTACGCGTGCTCGAAAGGGGCCGAGGGGTGGTCGCTCTCGATGCGCTGATCGTGCCGCGCGGCGGAAAAGCGGAGGGATGCTGAGATGACGGAAGACAAGCTCCAGGAGATCATCGATCGCGAGCAGATCCGTGATTGCCTTTATCGCTATTGTCGCGGCATCGACCGCGCCGACGAACAATCCCTTCGCAGTTCCTACTGGCCGGACGCGCACGATCGACACGGCGCCTATGTCGGTCCGGCTGAGGGATTCATCGAGATGGCACTCGGCGTGTTCAAGTCCAAGCCGCGGAACATCCACCAGATCTCCAACATCCTGATCGAATTCACAGGTCCCTCGGAGGCTGCGGTCGAATCGTATTTCACCGCACTGCAGCGCGGGCCGGATCGGGAAGGCGTGGTTCGCCAGGTATTGCTGTGCGGCCGGTACTGCGACCGCTTCGAGAAGCGCGGCGAAGAGTGGCGCGTCGCCGACCGGACGGTGGTTTATGACTGGGTGGACGAGCAGACGCCGCCTGAGAGGAGCGAGCCCGAGCGTTTCGGAGCGCGGCAGCCCGTCGGCGGAGCATACCCCGACGATCCGGTCTATGGCCTGCTTGCCGCACGCGGTTTTTCATCAACGTGAAAATAGGCTCCGCATGCAAGCGGCGCTTGAGACGGTGGTCGATCCTGCCGCAGTGTACGTTGAAAGCGCGGCGGATTTCTTTCTGAGCGGCGACGCAGCAGCGTCCCGTCGGGCCTCCTATTCGCGCTCTTACATGCCGCAAAAGGGAGTTGCGAGTGAACGATGGTTGAGACGATTGCCTTCCGGGGCCGGAGCGAGGCCGTTGACGAAACCGAGTTCAAGATGGCGATGCGCCAGGTCGCCTCGTCCGTGGCCATCGTGACTTCGCGTTCGAAGAACGTTCGCAACGGGCTGACCGCTACTGCCGTCTGCTCGGTCGCAGCGATGCCGCCCACCATGCTCGTGTGCGTCAATGGAAGCGCCTCGGCGGAGCCGTTGATCCGCGAGAGCGGCGCTTTCGCGATCAATTTCCTGGCGGACCGGCAGCACGGGATCGCCCGCCTGTTCTCGACGCCGAAGTTGTCGCACGAGGATCGGTTCGCCGAGGGGAATTGGCGCACGCTCAAGACCGGGTCACCGGTTCTTGAAGGTACGGTCGCCAGCTTCGATTGCCGCGTGGAGAGCCGCGTCGCCTCGGGCACGCACTACGTCTATCTCGGTCGCGTGGTCGGCGTGGCGTCGCTCGATCAGGATGTACTGCTCTACCGCGACGGATCCTTCCGCCGCCTCGAGCCGACTGGATGACGAAAGGCCCTGGGAGGAACTGACGTGGACAACACTGGACGCATCGTCGTCGTAACAGGCGCCGCCGGCGGCATCGGACGCGCCCTTGTCGATATCCTGGCGCAGGACGGTGACACGGTGGTCGCTGTCGATCTGCCCGGGACAGGCGTGATCGAACTGGCAAACTCTCTCGGGAGTCGTCACCTCGGCGTCGAATGCGACGTGTCGCGCGAGAGCGAAGTGCTCGCCCTGTTCGACCATATCGATACCGAATTGGGCCGGCTCGACGCACTCGTCAACAACGCCGCCATGGGTCCCACCATGACGCCGACCATCGAAACATCGGTCGAACTCTTCCGCAAAACGCTTTCGGTCAATCTGATCGGCCCCTTCGTCATGGCCAGGGAGGCTGCCCGGCGCATGCGGCCGGGCAGCGCCATCGTTAACATTGCCTCGCTCGCCGGCGTCCTCGGCAATCCGCGTCGCAATGCCTATTCGGCGTCGAAGGCCGGCCTGATCTCCTTCACCAAGTCACTTGCCTGTGAATGGGCACGGCGCGGCATCCGTGTCTGCGGCGTGGCCCCCGGCTATGTCCGTACACCGATGGTCGAGGAACTCGAACGCACCGGGAAGGCCGATATCCCGGCGGTCCGACGCCGCGTGCCGATGGGCCGCATGTGCAGGCCCGACGAGATCGCCCGTGCTGCGCGGTTCCTTGCCTCGCCGAAGGCGCGTTACATCACCGGCGCAGTGCTTGCTGTCGACGGGGGATGGATGTCCTTCAATCAGCCGGGGGATGCCCACCCTCCCCTGCAGGAGGTGCCAGGGGCCGAACTGATCCGACCCGAACGGGACACCGCGCCAAGGGTCGTCGTCGTTACCGGGGGCGCCCATGGAATCGGGGCGGCCGTCGCTGAGCGCTTCGCCGAGGCCGGCGATACAGTCGTGATTGGCGACAAGGATGGGCCCGGCGCCGAGGCTCTCGCGGGCAGGCTGGGCGCCAAGCACATGGGAGTCCATGTCGACGTCTCCGACGAAGCAAGCGTCGTTGCCATGTTCAGCGAGGCCGCCAAACGATACGGCAAGATCGACGTTCTGATCAACAACGCAGCGATAGCCGACACCTTCATCCCTGCGTTCGACCAGCGTCCCGAGGAGATAGAACGCCTGCTAGACGTAAATCTCACCGGTGCATTCGTCTGCACACGCGAGGCATTGAAGGCCATGCCTGCAGGCGGCGTCGTGATCAACCTGGGCTCTATCAACAGCTTCTTGCCCTTCGCGCCGCGCCATGCCTACGGAGCGTCCAAGGCTGGCATAGACATCCTGACCCGCTGCATGGCGGCCGAACTCGGACCGAAGGGAATGCGTTTCGCCACAATCGCTCCGGGCTACATCCGCACGCCCGGCGTCGCCGCACTCGAGCGGTCTGGCCGCGTCGATTTCAGTGCGGTGCGCCGGCGCATCCCCATGGGCGACCTTGGCCGGCCCGAGGACATCGCCGACGCAGCCTTCTTTCTCGCCTCATCGGATGCTTCCTACATCAACGGCTCGATCCTTTATGTCGACGGCGGCTGGACTTCCTTCGGCAATGCCGGCTTCGCAAGCGAGCTGCGGGAGACGCCGGAGGCGGCGGAATGATAGTCGACTACTCTCCGGGCGAGGAGATGTCCCTTGTCGAGCCCGAGGACTTCAAGAGCTTCAAGCTGCGGCTACGAAACACGTCAGAATCTCGTCCGGCGCTGCCTGGTGTCGCGTTCGTCGACGACCGAAACGTGCTCGTCGCGATCGATGCCGTCACTCAGTTGCCGGGCATGCCCGGCACGGAAGAATGGCATGCGGGCTTTCGCAAGATGATCGACTACGCCGCGACCAAGGGCTGGATCGACGCCGCAACAAACTCGATCCGTGCTCACGTCGAGCGGGTCCCCTGATCGCTTCTCCAAGACGAAACGCCGAGGACACTATCCCATGGAATTCGGAACCTTCATACTCGCCGCTCAACGTGGCTATCACCAATCCTCGGATCATGTGATCCGCAACTCGATCGAACAGGCCCAGGCGTCCGAACGCGCCGGTTATGACGTGGCCTGGTTCGCCGAGCATCACTTCAACAACTACAGCCTCGTTCCATCGCCACTGATGATGGTCGCGGCACTCTCCGGTATCACGAGCAGGATCCGCCTCGGCACGGCCGTTTGCGTCCTGCCGCTCTACCAGCCGCAGCGTCTGCTCTCCGAAATCGGTTTTGCCGATATCGTCTCCAACGGACGCCTGGAACTCGGCGTCGGCTCAGGCTATCAGCAGTTCGAGTTCGAGCGCTTTGGCGTCAATGTCGACGAGGCGCCAATGGTGTTCTCCGAATACCTCGACGTCATCCTGAAAGGGCTGAAACAGAACATCTTCGAGCACGAGGGCGCCTACGCGCGTATCCCGCCGACGGCGATCTCGGTGCGCACAGTGCAGAAGCCCACCCCGCCGATTTGGCTCGCGGCGGGCTCCAGCCGGAGCATGACCCGCGCTTATCGCGATGGGCTCAACCTGTTCGTCACTGCCTTCCACCAGGGTCTCGATGCCCTGGCGAATCTGCGCAGGACGATAGAGGAGGCCGCCGCGGCCGAGGGCAAGAAGGTGACGGACGCCAAGATATCGATCTTGCGCTGCTGCTACGCCAGCGAGGATCCGAGAGAGGTCGAAAGCTATCTCGACAATGCGCGCTTCCAGCGTCGTCTTTCCGAGGCTCTGCATCAGCGCCGCCAGCAGAGCCAGGACGGCTATATGCTGCAGGAGGTCGCAACACCCCAGGACCTCTCCTTCGAGACGATGCAGAAGAACCTTCCGGTCGGCAGCGTGAACCGCGTCATCGACCGCCTCTTGGAGGAGATCGAAGTGTTGAAGCCTGACCAGATCACCGTCCAGACGCAGCTCGGAGATTTCGACCAGAAGACCATGCTGAAGCAGATCGAGCTCTGGGGCGAGCGGATCATTCCAGCTGTCAACAAGGCGCTCGCCTCCGGGTCGGAAGCGAAGCAGATGGCAGCCAACTGCTAGGTCGCCGAAACGCGATTGCTCCCACTGGCCGGGCGCGAACCACTGGATCGCGTGCGGCCACTGGCGAGATCGTGCGGCGCGGCACCCGTTTCCCGCTTGCTCGACTCTCCGCTTTCCAAATACCCTCTTTGAAGCCTTGTCCTGCTGCCGCCCTCTCCAGGAGCAGCGTTGCTGGCTTGTAGACCGTTTGCCGGTTTGCTCCTGCCAATGGTTGAGCCG
Organism: Rhizobiaceae bacterium; assembly: GCA_035556195.1. Taxonomy (GTDB): domain Bacteria; phylum Pseudomonadota; class Alphaproteobacteria; order Rhizobiales; family Rhizobiaceae. Next base: position 222,581 of record DATMFK010000039.1, on the reverse strand, counting down.
ATCGACGACCTTCTCAAGGCCGATTTCGCCCGCCAGGAACATCGGCCGCCCTCGTCCTCTGGGAGGCCGAAGCCATTGAGCCAGACCACGTCGCCGTCTGACGCATCGCGCGGCGATGCTCTCCTGAACGATCATGGCGCCTAGCGCATCGACAACATGGGGCGCACCGTACCGACTGACCCTGTTCAGCCCAAGTTTCACCTTCGCGGCCCGCGCAGGCAATGACGATGGCCTTGCAGGATTGATCACTGCGAGCCGGGTCGTCGCTGCCGCGCGTTTTGATCGTAACGCGGCGGTCAGCGCATTGACTGGCGGATTGTGATTATGACGATGGCGATCTCGCCATCGCGCTTCACCGTGTCTATCTCCAACCGTCTTGCTTCCACACGAGCCTTCACGCTTTGCGGCGGAAGCGCTCGACGGATTCACGGTATTCGGGATGGATGCCGGCTTGCCGTTGAAGCTCGGCCTCGGCTGCGAGTTGCTGGTCAAGTGTGTTATGCTGGGAGGTTGCAAGCGCGCGTTTGATAAGTTCGATTGCCGAGCCCGGCGTGGCGGCAAGACGCAGGCAGATGTCGGCCGCCTCGGCTAAAAGGGCGCTGTCCTCGGTGATCTTCCACACCATGCCCCACTCGGCTGCCTGCTTCGCGCTGATTGTGTCGGCCAACATGAACAGCGCCCGTGCCCGCGCATCCCCGATGAGCCGAGGCAGGATCCACGTGCCGCCGGCATCCGGTATGAGACCAATACGAGAGAAAGATTGGACGAATTTGGCGGAGTGCGCGGCTATGACGATATCGCATGCAAATGCAAGGCTTGCGCCCGCGCCGGCCGCCACACCATTGACCGCCGCCACCACCGGAAGCCGCGTGTTGCGAATGAAAGTGGTCAGCGGATTGTAGCGGGCGGCCAGGTTCTCGGAGAGGTCCGGCGCAACGCCATCGGTAAAGACACGTTCGTTCAGGTCCTGTCCGGCGCAGAAGGCCCGACCAGCCCCGGTGATGAGGACCGCGCGACAGGAGTCGTCGGCCTCCGCCTCGCGGAGGGCAGCCATGAGCTCGCCGTGAAGTCCGACGGTGAAGGCATTGAGCTTGTCCGGACGGTTGAGCACAATTTCGTGGTAGCCATCCCGGCGTGTGACGAGAACCGTTCTGCTTTCGACCATTTTTCCTGCCATTTCCATGCTCAGCCTGCCTCATTCGCGGCCGCCTCATCGAGAGCGCGCCCACCGCGTATACGCGAATAGATCGTCCATGCCAGGATGAGCGCGATGCAGACGAGAAAGGCAGCGCTCAACGGGCGGGTGAAGAAGCTCGAGAAATCGCCACCGGCAATGACCATGGCGCGACGGAAGTTCTCTTCGAGCATCGGCCCCAGAACGAGCCCGAGCAGCAGCGGCGCTGCCTGGAAGCGCAGCAGCTTCAGCGCATAGCCGAGCAAGGCGAACCCGATCAGGACGAACAGGTCCATAGCTTGGTTCATGACGCTGTAAACGCCGATGCATACAAGCGCGATGATGATCGGGAACAGCACCCGGTATGGCACGAGCAGGAGCCGCACCCAAAGACCGATCATCGGCACGTTGAGGATGACGAGCATGACGTTGCCGATGACGAAGCTCATAACCAGTCCCCAGAACAGCTCTGGCTGGCCGGCGATGAAATTGGGGCCCGGCAGGATGTTATGCACCATCATGACGCCAAGCATGAGAGCCATCACCGGATCCCCAGGAATGCCGAGGCTGAGGGTCGGAATGAACGAAGTCTGTACGGCCGCATTGTTGGCAGCTTCCGGCGAGGCTACACCCTCGATGGCACCCTTGCCGAAACGGGACGGATCATCCGCGATACGCTTTTCGACTGCGTAGGACATGAAGGATGCGGTGACACCTCCGGTTCCGGGAAGCGCACCGAAGAATGATCCGATCGCCGAGCCGCGCAGCATCGGCAAGGTGGCCTGCTTCCAGTCCGAGGGAGTCGGCATGAGCGAGCGCATTGTAATCGTGCCAGGCGCCGGCCGAGCCTGTTCCTTCGAACCGGCGCTGGCCATGACCTCGGGAAGACCGAACAGGCCGACCGCGATCGCCACCAGCGAGAGCCCGTCGTAGAGGGCGGGAACGCCGAAGGTGAACCTCGCCGTGCCGCTGTTGAGGTCGATGCCGACCAGACCGAGGACGAGCCCGAGCACGACCATGGCAAGCGCGCGAAATGGCGCCTCGCCTGCCAGCAGCGCCGCAGCGACGAGGCCCAGCAGCATCAGGGAGAAATATTCCTGCGCGCTGAAACGGATCGCGAGATGGGCCAGCGGTTGCGAGAAGAGCATCAGCAGCACCATTCCGACGATGCCGCCGGCGAAAGAGGCAATGGCCGTTATGAACAACGCAACCCCGGCCCTGCCCTGACGGGCCATCGGATAGCCATCGAGGAGCGTCACCGCGCTGGAGGCTTCGCCTGCGAGATTGAGCAGGATGGACGTGATGCGGCCACCATAGGCGGCCCCGTAGTAGATGCCAGCCAGCATGATCAGGGCGAATGTTGGGCTCACGTGATAGGTCAGCGGCAGCAACATCGCGATCGATGCCATCGGACCCAGGCCGGGCAGTACCCCGACAAGCGTGCCGAGAGAAACGCCCACGAAACAGAAGAACAGGCCTTGCAGAGACAAAGCGACGCCCAGGCCGAGCGCCATGTTCGAGAAGATATCCATGGCTACCAACGAATCCCCGGAATCTGCACGCCAAGGCCGTAGACGAAAGCTGCCACGGCGAAGCCTGTTACACAAAAGGCGAGCACCGTCGCGAACAGCAGCGTCGAAGTGCGGTCGGCAAGGGCTGAGAGGAAGACCGATGCGAAGGTCGCTGGGCCGAGGCCGAAGGGGCCGACCAGCGCCGCGAACATGCCGATGCTTCCCAGAATGAGCAGCAAGGAACGGGGATGGACGTACTCCGGTTTCTCGTCTACGGGCCTGCGTCCTTCAACGAAGATAATTCCCGGGCCCAGGAGCGCGAGCGCGACACCGGCCAGGGTAGGAAAATATCCCGGTCCCATGTCGCGGGCTGTGCCCATGGGATATTCCCAGGCATTATAGACAACCAGCAAGCCGATGATGCTCGTCGCGACACCCGCAACGACATCGGTCACGTCTCGACCAAGTATCCTCATTTAAATTTCCTCCCTGAAGCTCGGAAAACCGTCGCACCGATCCTGTTCTGATGGCGACTGCTCTGGCAGCCGGCGTGCGCGAATGGTCAGCGGCACGCCATGACTAGACGATCAGGCTATGGCTGACCGGTCTTTCAAGTTGCTCGCGCCCCACATCCTCTCCCGTGCGTTGTGCGATGCCGGAAAGCCGATCGTGCAAGCCAATAGCGGCGCGCGGCGACAACAGCCGCCTTGCCGCGACGCTGTGCTCCGGCAGCTCATCAATGCTGTCCACCGCCGTGCTCATGAAGCTCGGTAACGCTGCCCGTGACATAGGACGCCCAGGGGCTCGCCAGGAAACACATCATCTCGGTCGAGGCTGGCCCGGCGTGTCCGACGACGGCGTTGGCCCGCACCCCCGATGCTGCCCACTCGCAGGCCAGCGTCTTGCACAACATCCCGGCCGCTTCGGTATAGGCGGGGTTTTCCGACGGAGAGGACAGCGCATCCCGCCGGATGAAGGAAACGAAGCTGCCGCTCTTTTGATCGCACAGCACCCGGCCGACGGCTTTGCCGATACGGAAGTGCTCTCCAAGTGCCGCCATGAGACCGCTGGCGGGAGCGCCCCGTCCGGCGTCGATCACAGCGACTATCCCGCCATGACGGGCCGTTTGCGCGTTCAGCGCTTCCTCCAGCGCTGCCTCGTCAGCGGCAGCATTGCCGGGTAGCCGGACAACATTGTCGAACTCGCCACGCAGAACGGCGACACATGTTTCGGCAAGATGGTCGCCAATCACGACGATGGCTCCGCTCGTGCGAGCATGCTCAGTGGAGGCTTTGGCCTTCGCCGGCGGTTTGCTGCCGCCGAATGCGTCAGAGCCGCCGTCCACGATAAGCGTCGTCCCATTGACATGCGCAGCGGCCGGACTGGCGAGGAAGCCGATAGCTTCCGCGATCTCCTCCGGCCGAGCGGTATTTTTGCGGCCGCGTCCGCGGGGTCCAGACGGCCAGCCTGGATCAATGCCGCGACGAGTTCCGTATGAACGAATCCCGGCGCTACGCAATTCACGCGGACCTGCTGTTGGCCGGCAAGCGCACGGGTCAGACCCAGCACGCCGGCTTTAGAGGCGCTGTAGCTGCCGCGCAACGGCAACGCTCGGACAGCAGCGCCCGAGGCGACGTTCACAATCGCGCCACCGCTCTTCGCCATAGCCTGGAGCGCTTGCCTCCCGGCTTCCGCCGTGCCGGCGAGGTTGATGGCAAGCAGTGCTTCGAAGGATGCGCAATCGTGCTCCAGCAAAGGCAAGCCTCGCTGGTCGGTACGACCGGCGTTGTTGACGAGGATGTCGATTTTGCCGAAAGCGTCCCTGCAGGCGGCGAACATCGAAGTGACGCTTGCGGGCACGGAAATATCGACACCGACTGCCGCGTGCTCCGTGCCGAGTGACTGCGCCCGCTCGACCGCCCGTGCTCCGTCCAGGTCGGCGAGGAGGACGCGCGCGCCGCGTTCGGCAAGAAGGCGTGCCGTCGCCCAGCCAATGCCCGCGGCACCTCCGGTGACTATTGCTACTTTCCCTGTCACGTCAGCGCGCAACATGGCGTGCTCAGAGGTTCGTGAAGGTGATGCCGCCGTCTACGATCAATGTCTGCGACGTGACGAAGGCGCTTTCCGCGGAGGCAAGGAAGCATACAGTGGCGGCGACATCGTCGACGGTTCCCAGGCGGCCAAGCGGCGTGGCAGCGATCCGTTTTGCATCGCGCTCTTCGGAACGGTGTTTCGCGGTGCCTTCCGTTGGGATCGCGGAGGGAGCAACAGCGTTCACGCGGATGTTGCGCGCGCCCAGTTCCGCAGCCGCCGCCCGGGTGATTCCCATCACGCCCGCCTTGATGCCGCTGTAGACGACGGAATTGGCAGCCGAACGGAAACCGGCAGTGGAGGCGATGTTGACGATCGACCCGCCGCGCTCCGGATCCATTGCTTCGGCCGCTGCCTGGATGCCCCAGATCACCGCCTTGAAGCCGATGTCCAGCATACGGTCCAGTGTCTCCGGTGCAATGTCCGGCACGGCCTGGTAGCGAACCCACGCCGCATTGTTGACCAGTATGTCAAATCGTCCGCCTGCGTTTCTCGCAAGCGAGACTGCCTCGCGCATTCCGTCGCGGCTGGCAACGTTCAGAGCAACCGGGATTGCCCTGCCCCCTTGAGCTTCGACCTCGGCCACCGCCTCGTCGACGAATTCCTGCCTGAGATCGTTGATCGCGACGATGGCGCCTTGTGCTGCCATGAGTTTCGCGGTGGCGCGTCCGATGCCGTGCCCGGCCCCGGTGATGAGAGCGACCTTCCCTTCAAGTGAGCTGTTCATTGCTATCTCCTCAGGCTGCGTCGCTCTTCGGTTCGAACCCGGCGATGTAGTCTTCCGCAAGTCGATCGAGATTCCCGGCCTGATCGCCCTGAGCTTCGAGCGCGCGGACGTGGCGAAGGTGAAAATGCAGCGGCACTTCCCAGGTAAAGCCCATGCCACCGTGGATCTGGATTGCGCCTTCCGAAACCAGGATGCCGCCCGTCACTGCGGCCTGGAATGCGGCGCGCGCAGAGAAAGGCGATCCGTTGGCGGACACCGCCTGGCCGAGAACAACGCGAGCACTTTCCAGCGCCAGCTTGTGGCGGGCAAGATGATGACGGATTGCCTGGTTTGCAATCAGCGGCTTGCCGAACTGTTTGCGCGTCGTTGCATGTTCCTGGGCCGTCGCGAGACAGAAATCGGCGGAGCCGATGATCGCTGCGGCACGTAAGATGCATGCTGACCGGTCGAGTTCGGCCATTTCGTCGGCGGTCAGGATGTCGCCAGCAGCGACGGCGACGCCGTCGAGACTGACACGGAATTCCGGATGGATGACATCGATCGTCTGGGTCTGCCCGACCGAAACGCCGGCGTTTCGCCGGTCGATTATCACACCCCGCCCATCCAGGACCCTCGCAACGATGACGTCGGCGCTTTCGGCGAACGGTGCGCGTCCTACGGTGCCGGAAACGACGAACCCGCTCCCCGAAGCAGCCAAGTTTGCAGCGCCTTGCCAGGCCACCGTGACGATCTTGGCGCCGCTGGCCGCAGCGGCAACTCCCTCATGGGCAGCGGAAAGGCAACGCGCAATGACCAGCATCTCGATGAGCGGGAATGCCAACAGGGATCCCCCTCCGGCCTGCGCGACGGGAACGGCAAAGGCCAGCGGCATCCCAAGCCCGCCCGCGCCTTCAGGAGCGCAGATGCCCAGCAGGCCGTCACCAGCGAGCAACGCTGCCTGCTCGGTCATGGTCTTGCCTTCACAGGCGGCGATAGCGCGGCGCGCCGTATCGATGAAGTCCGCCGGCGTCATTCCGTTGAATTCGAGTTCCATGGCTATTTCACCCGCGGCAATTCGAGAATGCGATCGGCGATGATGCCGAGCTGGATTTCCGTCGTGCCGGCGTAGATCGTCTCGGAACGGCCGGAGAGATAAATGCCGTTAAAGCGTGCGATCGCATTCTCAACGGCAGGTCCGGCATCGGCCGGAGCCTTGGAAAGGAGTTCCAGCGCCAGCACGGAGAAGTTCTGGTGCGCCTCGCTCCAGTAGAGCTTGTAGAGTGAACCGCGCGCGCCGATGGGCTCGCCGTTGCAGATCGAAGGAACGATGCTCTCGACATAAGCTTTCAGCACTTCGATGTTGGCCACGGTCGCAGCGATACGCCGGCGATAGTGGCTTTCCTCGACCAACGCTGCCAAGGCCGGCGTGTCCCGGCAAACGCGAATGAGATGCCTCAGTTCGTTTTCGAAGCGCCAGGCCCGGTGCATGCGATTCGTTGCGCGTTCGATCGACAGGACGCGTACCGCGGCAGCCCAGCCCTCGTCCGGAACACCGAGCGCGTCGCTCTGAGGCACGCGGACATCGTCGAAGAAGACCTCGCAGAAACTTTCGTTGCCATCGATCGATTTTATCTTGCGAACCCTGATGCCGGGAGAATTCATGTCGACGGCGAACAGTGCGAGCCCCCGGTGACGGTCCTCGACGGTCCCGACACGCGCCAGCAGCAAGCAGCGTTGCGAACGATAGGCGCCGCTGGTCCAGATCTTCTGACCATTGATCACCCACTCGTCACCCTCTCGCACAGCCTTGGTGCGCAGGCCGGCAAGGTCCGATCCCGCTCCCGGCTCGGAGAAGCCCTGGCACCAGGTATCCCGCATTTCGAGAATTGCCGGGAGGAAACGCAGCTTCTGCTCTTCCGTGGCGACGGCCTGGATGATGGGCCCGGCGAGTTCCTTGCCGATCGAATTGACGCTTTCGGGCATTGCCAGGCGGCCGATCTCCTGGCTCACCACCATGTGCTCGCGCAGGGTCAAGCCTTGGCCGCCATAGGGTTTCGGCCACGCAACGCCGGTCAGGCCGGCTTTGTGCATCTTTGCTTCGAACGCCTGCCGCTCCTCGAGTGTGAGGTTCCGGTATTGCGTGGAATCACTGAGGAAATGCGCGGGAAGATTGTCGGCGAGCCACTGCCGGACCGACATGCGATAGTCGCTGTTCTCCGCGGTCACGGATGTCGGCGTTCTGGACAGGCCAGTGATCGCGTTCATGTGTTGTCCTTTCCATGCTGGCGACCGACGATGAGCGCGTCGAGCGCGACAGCGCCTTCGCCCTCCGGCAGCACGACGAGTGGATTAATGTCGATTTCGCCGATCGTGTCGGCGTGGCCTTGGGCGAAGCGGGACAATGCCGCGATCGCCTTGGCGGCGGCGGCAATATCGGCCTTTGGCCGGCCCCGCGCGCCCTGGAGAATTTTGTAGACCTTGAGCGAGCGCAACATGTCGTGCGCCTCAGTCTCATCCACAGGCGCGACGCGCAACGCGATGTCCTGCATGATTTCGGCGTAGATGCCGCCCATGCCAGCCATCACCACGGGACCGAAGATCGGATCGTTCTTGGTGCCGAGAATGAGCTCCACGCCACCCTTGATCATCGGCGATACGAGGACACCGGCCAGGCGAGCCGCCGGCGCTCTAGCCCGCACGGTTTCGAGCATCGAACCGTAGGTGGCACGCATCTCGCTATCGCTGCCGACGCCGATCACGACACCGCCGACCTCGGTCTTGTGCGGCAGGTCGGGTGACACGATCTTGATCACGACCGGGTAGCCTACGGCATTCGCGGCCACGACGGCGGCCTCCACATCGTCGACGATCTGTTCGGGAAGAACGGGAAAACCGGCGGAGGACAGCGCCGCCTTCGCGCCATGCTCGTGCAGCAGGGCATCGGCTGGCAATGGTGGAAGAGCCGACCCCGTAGGCTGCAACGCAAACCGTTCTCTCGACTGTGTGCCCATCGCGGCAAGCGAAGCCAGCGTGATGCAAGCAGCATCAATGCTCTCGGCCGTCGGATAGCCCATCGAATTGAGTTCCGCGACGGCGTCGGCAGGCCCCTTGACGATCAGCATCAGCAATCGGTCTGGATGGCTTTCGCGCAAGTTGCGCAGCGCCTCCATATAGACCTTGCGCAGACGAGGCAGGTAGAGCGAACTGGAGAGGAGCAGGACAGATGCATCGCAATTCTCGTCGGCGAGAACGGCTCCAAGCACCTGCTCCATGATCTCCGGGCGCGAGGAAACTTGCGCGGTAGTGTCCACCGGATTGCGTGGGGAAGCATATGGCACCACTTCCAGCACGCGCTCCTGCGCCGTCCGGGACAGTTGAGGCACTTCGAGCCTGGCGGCGCTCGCAGCGTCAGCCATCATCACTCCGAAGCCGCCCGAAGCAGTCACCAGAGCTACGCGCCGTCCGCGGGGCAGGCGATCGGGCAGCAGGATCGTGGCGGCGTGACCGACGTCCACCAGTTGCTCAATGCTGCGCACTCGTACTGCGCCATACCGCTCGAACACGGCGTCGAACACGGCGGGCGCACCGGCAAGCGCGCCGGTATGGGAAGCGGCGGCAGCCTGCCCCACGTCCGAGGAACCGATCTTCAGCACGATGACCGGCTTGCCGGCCCGGCGCGCATCATCCAGCGCACGAACCAGCTTCGCGGCGCTGCGACATGTCTCCATGCAGCAGAGGATGACTTCGGTGGCGGGGTCTCGTGCCAGCCAGGCGATGCCGTCGGCGATGTCGAGGTCGCACTCGTTGCCCGTGGTCATGAAGCGGCTTATGCCGATGCCGCGCTCCATCGCCTGGCGCATCGTGAAGCTGCCTAGATTGCCGCTTTGCGAGACGATCGCCAGCGGTCCTGCGACCGGCATCCTGCTTTCCAGCATGATTGAAAAGGTCGCGATCGCCTTGTCTGTGATCCCGAGGGTGCCGAGACAATTGGGGCCGACGATGCGGATACCTGTGTCCGCCGCGATGTCCGACAGCTGACGTTGAAGCGCCGCACCCTTCTCGCCGAGTTCCGTGAAGCCGGACGACAGGATGACCGCCCCACGCACGCCCTTCGTCGCGCAGTCCTGCGCGGCGTCTGGCGCAGCTTCCGCCGGAACCGCGATGACCGCGAGGTCCGCGGCGTCGGGTATCTCTAGGACGGAGGCGAACGCTTTCAGACCCTGCACCTCGGAAGCGCGCGGATTAACGGGATAGATATTGCCGGCAAAGCCGTATTTCTGAAGCAGCTCCACGGGACGCCCGCCGATCTTCGTCGGGTCTTGAGAGGCGCCCACGATGACAATGGAACGCGGCTCGAAGATAGCTTCGAGTCCCTCTCCCAACCTCATGATCAGCGTCCCTTGAAGTTCGGCTTGCGCTTCTCGATGAATGCCAGCCGCGCCTCGCGTGCGTCCTCTGTCTTGGACAGCGCCATGGTGAAGTTCTGCTCGAACCTGTAGGCGTCCCGCTGAGGCATCAGGTCGACCATGTTGGCCGCCTGTTTCGCGTAGGTGATCGCGATCGGGCTCTTGGAGGCGATTTCCTGCGCGATCTCCATCGCGGTCGGGATCAAATCCTCGGGTGAAGTGCAGGCCTCGATGATGTTGCGCTCGAGCAGTTCACGCGCCGTCATACCCATGCCGGTGTAAAACATCCGACGCGTGTTCGATCTGCCGAACAACGTGCGAAGCATGGAGATGCCGCCAGCCAGGCCGACATTGATTTCGGGCATGCCGAAGGTGGCCTCCTCCGAGGCGATGAAGATATCACATGCGGCCATGAGCCCGAACCCCGCTCCCAGAGCCGGTCCATTGACCGCTGCGATCACCGGCTTCGAGCACTCCTTGATCGCGTTGCCCGTTTCACGGGTGATGCGATTGTGGCTTAGGAAATCGCCCTTCTTTTCCGGATCTGGACGGTCCTTCAGGTCGGCCCCGGCGCAAAACGTCTTACCGGCGCCAGTCAGGATTGCGACACGGATGTCTTCGCGCTCGGAGATCTCGTCAAATACGGCAACCAGACCCTCGCGCGCTGCGCGGTTGAGCGCGTTTACGGGCGGCCTGTCCAGCGTCACAACGGCGATGTGGTTCGAAACATCCAATCTGACTGGAGCCGCATCCATCGATGTATTCCTCCCGCACTCTCGCATCCGTATGGCTGACCGGTCGGTCAGGATCTGCCTGTTACCATAGCGCCGGCTCACGATCAACATCGCCTTTCCGGAGATAACATTGACCGTTTGGTCGGTTGTCAGTGTCGCTCCGAGAGAAAGCCTCTCGTGAACATTGCGCAATGCGCCCTCGTACCGTGCGTAGGCCGGTATTGCCGAGCCGATGCCCCTCTGCGGACCTCTGTCCTGTGTGATCTGGGGGACTCCTGTTGGCCTGACCGATTGATCAGCGCAAAGCTAAGCATCCATCGTGTGCCGGACGAATCACCTGCTCACGATGGCGATGGTATTGACTGATCGGTCAGTCGTCGCCGAGTATGGTCGGCCAACAGACTTCACGGGAGGAATTCGATATGACTGGTGCCAACAGACGCAATGTGCTCGGTCTCTTGGCCGGCGCAGTCGCCTGTCCCGCAATTGGCAGCCTCGCCCGGGCGCAATCCAGCGAACCCATCACCATAGTTGTGCCGTATGGCGGCGGCGGCTCGGTTGACGGGCTCGCACGCATGTTCGCCGATTTCATGTCCAGAGATCTCGGTCGCCCGGTCCTTGTCGAGAACAAGCCCGGCGGGAACGGCATCGTTGGTTCGCAGTTCGTCGCACGCGCGAAGCCGGACGGTCTGACGCTTCTCTCCGGCGGTACTGGCCCCGTCTCTCTCAACGTTCTGTTGCGCAAGGACTTGCCCTACGATCTCGAGGATTTTGATTCCGTGGCAATGCTGTTCGATGGGCCGCTGTCGGTGACGATAAACTCCCAAGTGCAGGCCAAAACGGTGGAGGAGTTCATCCGCTGGGCCAAGGAACAGGGCCGGCCGATGCGCTACGGCACGCTTGGTCCAGGCAGCGTGACTCATCTCTTCGGCCTCCTGCTTGGCAAGGAGTTCGGTATTCCGGTCGTCGACGTCGCCTATCGTAACAACCCGGCGTCGATCCTCGATCTTCTCGGCATGCAAGCCGAACTCAGCTTTGCAACGCCCATCGCCGTGGTCGAACATATCCGCGGCGGCCAGCTGCGCATGCTGGCGCTGACCACAGACGAGCGGTTGCCGCAGTTTCCCGATACTCCAACGCTCATAGAGCTGGGATATCCGAAACTGACAGCCTCGTTCTGGACCGCACTTCATGCACCCAAGGGTACGCCGCCGGAAATGATCGCAATGATCAATGCGTCGGCCAACAAGGCTCTCGCGGATGAGACGATCCGCCAACGTCTGGAAGGCGAGGGTCTGAGGGCTCGCCCGGGTGGCCCGGACGAACTGGACAAGCAACTGGCCGCCGACGCCGCATTGTGGGGCGAAATCGTGAGATCGGAGAATCTGTCGCTGCAATAGCCCTGGGGTCGAGACCGGCTTCGTGCGAGCCCGTCCCCGTTGCGGCCATGGACTGACTCCGGTGATCCAGCCTCAATTGCCTTGCCGGCGGCCCGGTCCCGAGCAGGCGGCCTGGGAGGAGCCTTCTTTCAGTCCCTCTTCTCCAGTCCGACAATAATGAGATCGAAAAAGTTGCCGGCAATGCCTTGCGGCGTTGCCGGCTTGGAGGGGTCGTACCACCGGTGCATCCAGTTGAGACCTGAAAGGACAAGCCGCCCGGCCATTGCCTCATCGACATCCCGCAGGACGCCAGCATCGATCGCTTCAAGGATGAGCTGGCGCAGGTGCTGCTCGTACCGCTTGCGCCGCATTATCTGTTCTTTCTGTCGGTTCCGTTTGGGATCACTCCAGAATGCATTCGTCGAGGCAATCCATGCCCAACGATAACGGTGGAAATACTCTGCCGTGGCTAGCATGAACGCGCGGATGCGCTCGATGGGATCGGTTTCGGCCGCGACCCGGCCTTCAACAAAGCTGTACAGCTCCTGCGCAGCCGTCTGCGCGACACGTGTGTAAAGCGCGTCCTTGCTTTCGAAGTGATGATAGAGCAGCGACTTCGATATTCCGCAGGCATCGGAAATGTCGCGCATCGACGTGCCAGCAAAGCCCTTGCTCGCGAAGATACGGGCGGACGCCTCCAGTATCTGCGACACGCGTTCGTTCGTATCGATACGGCCGGTTATCTTCATCGGCCGCTACTTGCCTGTGCCACTTTGATTTCTTTCCCCCATCAATGACTTAGCGCGGACCGTATGTTCTACTGACCGGTCGGTCAAGGTACTGGCAGGACACCGAGCAAGGCATGTCTCCGAGAAAGCATGCAAAATGGGACCTGCATTCAGGCCCCGCAGGGTGGGAGGGAAGCTGAGGGTTCGACCGCCAGCTTGGTGAGTGTCGGACGAGAATGTCCGATTGGTCTCAACCGCCCGCCAGAACCGCATTGCGACGCGCGACGATCGGCTTGAGGCCCTCGGCAACGAAATCAACGAAGACCCGGATTTTCTCCGGAACGTGCGCTACCTCCAGATAGGTGGCGTACATGCCCTCGTCGAAGGTCGTGTTGGTCACCTGAAAATCTTTGAGGACGCGCACCAGCGCGCCGCTTTCGAGCGCTTCGGTCACGGTGTAATCATCGAGCATCGCAATGCCATGCCCCGCGATCGACAGGTCACGTAGCAGCATGCCGTTGTTCACGGAAAAACTCGATGGCGTCGTGATTTCTTCGAGCGTGCCATCTCGAAGGAAGCGCCACACAGGCTCCTCCTGCCCGATCAGATAAGCGAGGCACGTATGGGCGTTGAGATCGGATGGGCGTCGGATGGGGGGATGCGACGCAAGGTAAATTGGTGAGGCGATCAGCAGGCGCTGGCTCGAGAACAGTTTTCTCTGCATCAAGCCGGAATCGCGAGGCGGCGCGATCCGGAAATCGATGTCGCAGTCCTCGTCCCTGAGATGGATAGGCCGCTCCGACATTCGCAGTTCCACCTTGATGTCGGGGAATCGCTCCCTGAAGAGCGGGATCAAGCGACCGAGCACAAGCAGCCCGAACAGGGTACGGGAGTGAATACGAAGCGTCCCTCGGGGCGTTTCCTGCAAAGCTGCGGCCGCATTCTCGGCCTCGACAATGCCTTCGAGCACTTTGTCGATGTGCTGAAAATAGACCCGGCCTGCCTCGGTCAGCGCGATTTGTCGCGTGGTGCGGCTGAAAAGCTGAACGCCGAGCCTTTGCTCCAACTCGGAGATGCGGCGCGAGACAGAGCCTGGCGAAAGGCCAGCGTGACGTGCTGCCTTGGAAAAGCTGCCCAGCCGTACCGTGTCGGCGAAAAGCTGCATGGCCTGAAGACGTCCCATGACCGACCTTTGCAACATTCGCACAAGTCTTGTCCAGTCTCCTCTGATTGTTGTCGAAATCGCAATCCTCTACGTTTTCCCCGCACGACAGAAGCAGTGGAGGATCGCTTATGGAATTCGGCGTGTTCATCCTCGCGCAGCAGCGCGGCTACCACCAATCTTCCCGCGATGTGATCAAGAACTCGGTCGAACAGACAGTCGCTGCGGAAGCAGCGGGCTTCGACAATGCCTGGTATGCCGAGCACCATTTCAACAACTATTCCCTTTCGCCTTCACCGCTGATGACAGTCGCGCATTGCGCCGGCCGTACGAGCCGGATCCGGCTGGGCACGGCCGTCTGCATCCTGCCGCTCTACCAGCCGCTACGCCTGCTCGCCGAGGTCGGTTTCGCCGATACCGTATCCGATGGCCGCCTCGATCTGGGCGTCGGCTCGGGCTATCAGGAATTCGAGTTCCAGCGCTTCGGCACCAGCCTCGATGATGCGCACGAGCTCTACGCTGAGATGATGGACGTCCTGAAGATGGGGCTGACGGAGAAGCTCTTCTCCTACGATGGCAAGCATGTGAAGATACCGCCGACGTCCATCGCAGTGCGCACGGTCCAACAGCCGCTGCCTCCGATCTGGGTGACTTCAGGCAATCCGGACACGCTCGGAAAGTCGATGCGCGACGGACACAATCTCTTCGTCACGGCGCTGCTTAATGGCCTCGACGGCGTGCGCAGCCTGCGCGGGCGCCTGGAAGGCATCGCTGATAAAGAAGGCCGCAAGGTCGAGGATACCAAGTTCGGTTTCCTGCGCTGCGCCTTTGCAAGCGACAATGCGGCCGAGGTGGATTCCTATCTAGACAATGCGCGTTTCCAGCGCCGCCTCTCGGAGAGCCTCAAGTTTCGCCGTGCACAGAGCGAAGACGGTTATCTCATCAAAGAGGAGCCGAGTCCGACCGATCTGTCGTTCGACCAGTTGCGCGCGAACCTGCCGGTCGGCAGCGTGAATTACGTCATCGACCGCATGCTCGAAGAGATCTCGATCCTGAAGCCGAACCACATCGCGCTCCAGACGCAGCTCGGCGACTTCGACCAAAAGACCATGCTGAAACAGATCGAGCTTTGGGGGGAGAAGATCATTCCGGCTCTCCGCAAGGCGCTGGAATCGGACCGAGTGGAACGTGACGCCGCCTGAGGCAACGGCCCTGGAGATTGGGGGCAGGCTGCAGCTCGTGGCCGATGGCACTTCGACCCGGTTCGCAGTCGCTGCGGAGCCTACTCCAGAATTCACTGCGGCCGATGCGCTGCGGGGTATCGCATCATTGGACGGCCGAGATCATGCCTGGCTTTTACTATCCAGACCAAACATCCTGGCTACGCACTCGGGCGAGGCCGAATGGGGGAAGGGATTTTGTGGACCGTCTGTCCTAGTCGGGCGCGTTATGCCGCGTCGCGGGATGGATCGCCGGTCCCTGGCGGAACCAACGGGAGCCTGGCAGTCGCCGCCCTGAACAGGCAAGCGTTCGATTGACTGACCGGCCTGTCAGCATTTGTAGTGCTTCTGCCCTTGCTTGGCCGTCGGCCGGCACAAACCCTATCAGGCGAGAGCCGCGTGCCCGGTCACCGGCGGGATGGCCCGGATTCGGATGAATTCCAAGGAAGATCGGGCTCACGCAGGCCAATCCGAGCGGCTTGGAAGGGATTTGGGCCTTGTCTGGCTGTCTCGCTTGCGCTGCACACGGAGGTTTGCAAACCGGTTCTCCCGATGGTATGGCCTATCTACTGACCGACCGGTCGGTTTTAGGATCGTCCGGTTGCGCGGTGTTGGTATCCTAGGGAGGTTTGCTCATGAAGCGTCGTGTGTTCTTGGCCGCCATGTTGGCAGTGGCGGGATTGGGTGGACAAGCCTTCGCCCAGGAAGATTGGCCCACGCGTGCCATCACATGGGTGGTTCCCTTCGCCGCCGGCGGCGTGACGGATACCACCTCGCGCAGGATTGCTGCCATACTTTCAGAAAAACTCGGCCAGCCGGTCGTCGTTGAAAACAAGCCGGGCGCGGGCGGCATCGTGGGCACCGAAAGCGTGGCCAACGCGAAAAATGACGGCTACACGGTGCTCTATGCGTCCAGCGGCCCCTTCTCTATCCTGCCGCATCTGCAAAAGGGTAAGCTGTCTTTCGACCCGATCGGCGATTTCGAGCAGGTACGGGGCGTATCCGCGTCCGGGCAGATGCTGGTCGTTCGACCCGATGCCCCCTATAACTCGATCGAGGAACTCGTAGCGTATGCCAAGGCCAATCCCGGCGCCATCAATTACGGCTCTCCGGGAATCGGTACCGCTCAGCATCTAGCGGGCGAGTTGCTGCAGGCCGCGGCGGGCATCGAGATGGTTCACGTGCCCTACAAGGCAGGAACCAGCCAGATGGTCGATCTTATGTCTGGAGTGCTCGACCTTTCTTTCGAATATACCCCGGCGGTGAAGCCCTATGTGGATGACGGCAAGATGAAGGTCATCGGAACAACTGCGCCCGAGCGTCTGCCCTCCTATCCCGAGGCACGTACCGTGGTGGAGGCAGGATATCCCGACGCGGTGAATGTCGGCTGGACTTCCGTGGCCCTTCCCAAGGGTGTAGCCCCCGAGATCAAGGAAAAGCTGTCCCAGGCGCTTGATGACACGCTCAAGGACCCGATCATGCAAAAGCTTTTTGAAGCCAACGCTCAGACGCCGATGAACGATCTGGGTCCTGAGGAGATGACCAAATACCTGATCGACGCGAATGCGCGCTTTGAGAAGGTCATCACCGCGGCGGGCATCGCCAATCACTAGCAGCCCCTACACGGTCCGTCATGGCGCTTCGCGCCCTGGCGGTCGGACAACCCTGTGAAGTTGGCACTCCGCTCGACGTACCGGCTTCCGGCACGCTGCCAAACCATGAATGGCCCTCCCCTGTGCACAGGACACGAGGGCCCAGTCACTATGTTATCAAGGGAGGCCAAGGTGGAGGTTCGTAACCAGCGCGCGCTGCTTTCCGGCGCAGTCTTTTTCGCCTTCGCGGTTTTCTATCTTTTTCTCTCGAAAGACTATGACCCAGGTACCGCAGCGCGCATGGGGCCCGGATATTTCCCACGCATGCTGGGCTACTGTCTGGCCGCGCTGGGTCTGCTCATCATGGCGGGCTCCTTGCGTCGGAGCGCGGACCTGGAAAAGATCGCTCCCTGGAACCTCAAGGTCCTGCTCTGGATCACCGGATCGATTGTTCTGTTCGCCTTGCTCCTGCCGCGTGCGGGCCTCGTGTTGTCGCTTGCGGTGTTGCTGACCGTGGCTGGACGGGCAAGCCGGGAATTCACGTGGCGTGGTTCGATCATTTCGACTGTCGTGTTGATCGCCATAGCCGTGGGAGCCTTCTATTACGGCATTGGACTGCAGTTTCCGCTCTTCCCCGTCGGTCTCTGAGACAGGAACGATCCATGGAGCTTCTTTCCAATCTCGCGCTGGGCTTTCAGAACGCGCTGTCGCTGACCAACCTGGCCTATGCCTTCATGGGCTGTTTTCTCGGAACGCTGATCGGCGTGCTGCCCGGTCTCGGACCCCTTGCCACGATCTCGATGCTGCTGCCACTGACCTACGCACTGCCGCCGGATGCAGCACTTATAATGCTGGCCGGAATTTACTATGGGGCCCAGTATGGCGGATCCACCACGGCGATCCTGGTCAATCTTCCCGGCGAATCCTCGTCGGTCGTAACGGCCCTCGATGGTTTTCAGATGGCGCGTCAAGGGCGAGCAGGCGTGGCGCTTTCCACTGCCGCGATCGGATCCTTCTTTGCGGGCTGCGTCTCGACGCTGGCCATCGCCATGCTGGCGTCCACTTTGGCCGAATTCGCCTTCGAGTTCGGCCCCAAGGAATACTTCTCGCTGATGATCCTTGGCCTGCTGTTGGCGACCGTCCTATCCACCGGACCCGTGCTCGAGAGCATAGCAATGGTCGTTCTCGGAGCAATGGTCAGTCTTGTCGGGACCGACGTGAACACGGGCGAGCAGCGCTTCACCTTCGGGCTGACGCAGCTCTATGACGGGGTCGATTTCGTGGTTCTGGCAATGGCGATTTTTGGCTTTGCCGAGATTGTACGCAACCTCCGCACCGATCCGGAAGACCGGTCTCTCGTGACCCAGAGGATAACCAACCTGTTCCCGAGCCGCGAAGACTGGAAACGAATGGCCGCACCAATTCTCCGCGGTTCCATAGTCGGCACGATGTTCGGCGTTCTCCCCGGTGGTGGGGCGGCGCTGGCGTCATTCGCCGCCTACACGCTCGAGAAGAAGGTCTCCGGAACGCCGGAGAAATTTGGCAACGGGGCAATCGAAGGGGTCGCTGGCCCCGAGTCGGCTAACAACGCTGCCGCGCAGACTTCGTTCGTTCCACTGCTTACGCTCGGGCTGCCTTCGAATGCGGTCATGGCGCTCATCGTCGGGGCTATGATGATCCACGACATTCAACCGGGCCCTCAGGTGATGACTTCAAATCCCAATCTGTTTTGGGGTCTCATCGCATCCATGTGGGTTGGCAATCTGATCCTGGTTCTCCTGAACCTGCCGCTAGTGGGTCTGTGGGTGAAGCTTCTGACCATCCCGTATCGCTTCCTCTATCCGGCCATCCTGATGTTCTGCTGCATCGGCATCTACTCGCTCAAGAACGACACGTTCGAGATTTATCAAGCGGCGCTGATGTGCGTGGCAGGCTATGTCATGCTGCAGCTGAAACTGCCTCCAGCGCCGCTCCTGCTCGGACTTGTCCTCGGCCCGCAGGTTGAAGAGAACTTTCGTCGTGCCATGTTGCTGTCGCGAGGGGACGCGACTGTTTTCTTCACCTCGCCACTTTCAGCGACATTGCTTGCGATCGCGGCCGCCGCCCTGATCTTCATGCTTCTTCCGGCGGTTCGGTCAAAGCGGGAGAAAGCCCTTCAGGAATGACACGGGCGGGCGGATTGTCAAATGTTTTAGGCAGAGCAACATACGATGGCGTGAACTGTGGATGCGGCTCGATCCCTTGACCGCTTAGTCAGCAGCACATAGCTTCCGCCCGGCTCCGGCAAAATGGGGGAGAATACTTGAAGTCCAACGGCAGCGAAGTGGATAGCACGGGGCGAGTGACGCAGATCCTCGAAGTTTCAGCACGGATTTTTGCCAGCAAAGGCTATGAAGGCACGTCGATGCGGGACATTTCCGAGGCCTGCGGAATTTCCAAGTCGCTGCTCTATCATCATTTTACCGACAAGGATGAACTCTATACCCGCGTAGCCGAGACCGCGACGAAGGAGCTTTATTCCTTCGTGGAGGGCCGCGTGGCTGCTGAGACCACTCCCGTGCAGCGCATCCGAGCCTTTATGCTTGCGACCGCCGAATACTTCCATCGCTACCGCTGGGCCTGGATAGCATCCACCAACGCATTCTGGAGCGATCCAAAGCGCCGGCGTCAGAAGGAACGGATAATGCGGCGCAAGCGCTACGAGTCACATCTTCGGCAGCTGATCCGCGATGCGATCACTGCCGGCGACATCCGCGAGGTTGACGAAGCGATGGCCGGTCGACTCATCCTGTCGTCGTTGAACTGGATGCACCGCTGGTATGACCCCGCGAAGCCAGCAACACCTCAGCAAATAGCGGACATTTTCTTCGATCTCATTTTCAAGGGTCTGGAAAAACGCAGCTAGCTGGGCATTGATCGGAACAACCGCCGGCGATACCGACGGGGCGATCGCTCCAGGATTCAGGGGGGTAAAACCTTGCTCGCCGAGCGCCTGTTTCAGGCTCGCGAAGCAATCAATGCGCCGTTTCACTGCGGCATTCCGCCTGATCTTACAAATCACAGATTGCCAGAATGGGCCTCCCACCGCGGCGACGATTGGTGGGCTCACCGCGCACTGAAGCATCGAAGGGCGTATTCGGTGCGGATCAACCTCAGGGACGGGTGCCCAAGTTTTTCTAATGGCTGACGCAAACTTTCGTCGTTTGTTCAACCTGTTCGAACCACGTATGTCCGTCGTGCCTGCTTGAAGGATCATCCACAGCCCCCGGCGTCGAACGCCCGGGGTGCAGGTTCCGACATGAATCCGCACGGCTGACGCCGAGCCTGACCGGTCAAACTTATGAGGATGTTGTCTCTGCCATGAGGAAAACTTCACTTTCCATCGTTGGACTTCTCTCCGCCGCTTCCTTGCTCTTGGGCACATGCGCTCACGCTGCCGAAGGCAATGGGCGAGACCATTTGGATGGCGTTGTCGATGAAGCCATCGTGCCCATCATGAAGGCGCACAATATTCCGGGCATGGCAGTGGCGCTCACGGTCGGCGGCGAGCGATACTTCTTCAACTACGGCATCGTCTCGGAGGAGACCGGAAAGAAGGTTACCGAGGACACGATCTTCGAGATCGGTTCGATCAGCAAGACCTTCGCCGCTACCCTTGTGTCCTACGGGCAAATCCGCGGAACGCTTGCGCTATCGGATACTGCGAGCAAATACCTGCCCGCGCTCGCTGGCAGCAGCTTCGACAAGATCAGCCTTCTCGATCTAGGGACTTACACGGCCGGCGGCCTGCCCCTTCAGTTTCCCAAGGATGTGACCGACCAGGAAACGATGATCGCGTTCTATCGAAACTGGCGTCCGGCCTATGTCCCGGGCACGCATCGCCAATATTCCAATCCGAGCATCGGGCTCTTCGGTTACCTCGGCGCCAGGAGCATGGGCCGACCGTTCGACGACATCATGGAAAAGATCCTGTTCCCGGCGTTCGGCTTGGTCAGCACCTACATCAAAGTTCCCGAAGATCAGATGGATCGTTACGCCTATGGCTATTCGAAGGACGGGAGGCCCATGCGGGTGTCGCCTGGCGTTCTCGACTCGGAGGCTTACGGTGTGAAGACCACTGCAGCCGACATGATCCGGTTCCTCGAGTCGAACATGGATCCATCCAAGATCGCCGATGGAACGCTCCGAAGAGCAATCGCCACGACGCATACCGGATACTACAAGATCGGCCCCATGACGCAGGGCCTGGGCTGGGAGATGTATGATTATCCAACCGACCTCGACCGGCTGCTCGAAGGAAATTCCGCCGATATGGCCCACAAAGCCCGCCGTGCGAGCCGGCTCGATCCACCGGCGTCGCCGCGAGCAGATCGGCTGATCAACAAGACCGGCTCCACCAATGGATTTGCTGCCTATGTCGCCTTCGTTCCCGCCAAGGAAATCGGGATCGTCTTGCTGGCGAACAAGAACTATCCGATCCCGGCCCGCGTGAAGGCCGCACATCGGATCATGACGGCGCTGGGTGGACAGACCGGTTCCGCCGGAGATCGCTGAGTCTCAATGGCCGTCGCGCGCCACCGCCTCGCCCGATACAGTCTTGTCGACCACCTTCTGCCGATGGAAGATGAAGAGGCCGGCGAAGACGATCACCGCTGAACCGACCAAGATCTGCGCGTCCGGCACGTCGCCGAAGAAGACCAGGCCAAAGACGACCGCCCAAAGCAACAGGCTATATTGCAGGGGTGCAAGTGTCGATGCGGGCGCGAGTTTGAGGGCCCGTGTGATCATCAGATGCGCCGCGCAGGAAACGATGCCGAGCAGCAACATCGCCACGAGATCGAGCGTCGTGGGCGTCGTCCAGCTCTGCAGGCTGAGCAATGCGCCCACCACCAGAGCGCCAAGGGTCTGCCACGTAACCAGCGAGGTGTCGCTGGTCTTCCGCAAGACGCGGTTCAGGATGAGGTTCAGCGCAAAGGAGAGACTTCCGACAAGCGCGAAAAGCGACGGCAGCGACAGCGACGCCGATGACGGCCTGAGAGCGATGACCACGCCCCCGAAGCCGAGGACGATGGCGATCCAGCGGCGCCAGCCGACCTTCTCGCCGAGGAACAGATGGGACAAGGCTGCCACATAGATGGGGCCAGCCATGTAGAAGGTCATCACGTCGGCAAGCGGAAGATAGGCGACCGCGGCGTAGAACAGACCCGTATCGGCCGTCGCCAAGACGACGCGCAGAACCTGCAGCCGCGGACGCTCAAGACGAATGAGCGGGCCGGTGCCCTGCCGCGCGATCATAGGCCCGAGAATGATGAAGGCGCCGACCGAGCGGATCAGCAGCACCTGCCCGACCGAAAAGCTCGCAACGAGCCATTTCCCCATCGCGTCGTTAAGCGCGAACAGGAAATCCCCCAGCAGCATCAACAGGATGCCAGCGAGGACGAGATTGCTGCCCTGGCGAGAAAATGCTGTGCGGAGATTCATGATGCCACTTGGATCGCGAGAAGCGTCGCATCTCATCTTCGCAGCACCAATTCAAGGTGCGTTGTCGAACCACGACATTTTGTTGGTGGATTTGACCCTAAAGCCCGTCGCGACCTCTTAGATTCGCTTCCACACTTAGAGCTTCGATTTTAGGCAAGTCTTTTCCCCAAAAGCGGTGTCCACTTCGGAGAGACATTCGTTGGGCTCAATTGATCGTCAAAGCGAAGGGCGTGCCTTCATAGGCTTCCGCACCGCGGCCGATGCCGCGGATCGCCGCCACCATCCGCCCCTCCCTGCCGAGGATCCCATCGGCAAGGCCGACGAGCAGAAGGTTGGGTGTCGCCGATGGTGAAAGCTCGCGAAGCTCCTTCGCCAGGTCCTCCTCGCGCCGATGCGGCATCAGCGCGGCTGCCATGATGTAGGCCGCCGCAGTGGATCGGCTTATGCCAGCGAAGCAATTGATCACCAGAGGCGTCGTTTGGTCCCACCGCGCCGCGTAGGCCAGCAAGTTCTCGACATGCTGGCGCCCGGGCGGCGTCATGTCTTCCTGTGCGGCCAATATGTCATTCATCGTCAGAAGCAGATGATTTTCCGGAGAGATCGCGGCGGGACGAGCGAAGGCGGTGCCGGCCGAGAGCAAGGAGACGAGACGCCTGGCGCCGGATTGCGAGACTGTCGCCTCGACCTGGGTCATTGGACAGACATGCACGGTTGCCGACATGGCGGTTGCTCCAAGCGCCTACTCTTGCCATAGGTTCGGGATGGCGTCCCGGTCAGATTGTGGACGATTGCGATGCCCGAACCAAGCCGGTTCGGTCTAAAAAGGCGAGAGTGCATTCCAGCCATGCAACCTTCAAAGAACATCGGCCGGCTCCTCGAGATCATGGTCGCACTCAGGACGCCTGGCACCGGATGCCCCTGGGACGTGGAGCAGACTTTCGAGACGATAGCGCCCTACACGCTTGAGGAAGCATACGAAGTCGCCGACGCGATCGCGCGCGGCGACCTCCAGGATCTCCGCGAGGAGCTCGGCGATCTTTTGCTGCAGGTCGTCTTCCATTCTCGCATGGCCGAGGAGGCTGGCGCGTTCGATTTCGGCGACGTGGTCCAGGCGATCACGACGAAAATGATCCGCCGCCACCCGCATGTCTTCGGGGATGAGGATGCCCGCGCCGCCGACTCCGCCAAGGGCATGTGGGATCGGATCAAGGCCGAGGAAAAGGCTGAGAAGCGCAGCGCGCGCCTGGCCATGGGGCTTGATCCGGAGGATCACGGCGCGGGTTACCTGGATAGCGTGCCGGTCGCGCTTCCCGCCCTAACCCGCGCCCTGAAGCTCCAGGAAAGAGCGGCACGCGTTGGATTCGATTGGAAGGAAGCCAAGCCGATCCTCGACAAGATCGAGGAAGAGATCGCGGAATTGCGCGAAGCCATGGAGCAGGGAAAGGATGCAGCGGTTGCCGACGAATTCGGTGACGTCCTGTTCGCGCTGGTCAATTTCGGCAGGCATCTCAGCATCGACGCGGAGACCGCGCTGCGCGGCACCAACGAGAAATTCCGCACGCGGCTGCATTACGTGGAACGGGCTCTCGAAGCGCGAGGGAGCAGCCTGGAAGCGGCGAGTCTCGAAGAGATGGAAGCGTTGTGGCAGCAGGCGAAAGACTCGAAGTGACGCCTTTTAGTTGTTGTTTCTACTGCGCAAACGGTTCTCGATCTCGGCTTTCGCCGCAGCCGTGGTGTTGATCGAGAAGGTTACGCTGCCGTCATCCCTGTCCTCGCGGCCGACCACGTCGCCGTTGCGGTAGAGCCAATCGACAAGCCCAAGCTGATCGGGCGAAAGCGTCACCGTCAGCGACTCCAGCGCACCAGCGACACGTTCTTCGATCACTGCCACGAGAGCGTCGATCCCCTCGCCCGTCGCCGCCGAGATTGCGATCGGCGGGCCCTGGCGGCCGACCCCCGTCTCGGCCAGAAGGCGCGCGCAGCTGGCCTCGTCCAGGCGGTCGATCTTGTTCCAAACCTCGATGACCCGCCTGCTGTCCGAAGCGTCGACACCGAGGTCGCCGAGGATCTGCTCCACATCTTCGGCCTGGGCCGCTGTGTCGGGATCGGAGATATCGCGCAAATGCACGACGAGATCGGCCTCCACGACCTCTTCCAGCGTGGCGCGAAACGCCGCCACCAGATGTGTTGGCAAGTCCGAGATGAAGCCCACGGTGTCGGACAGGATCACAGTCCTGCCATGCGGAAGGCGGAGGCGCCGCAGCGTCGGATCGAGAGTGGCGAAAAGCATGTCCTCGGCCAGAACGCCGGCGCCCGTCAATCGATTGAACAATGTCGATTTCCCGGCGTTGGTGTAGCCGACAATGGCGACGACCGGGAACGGCACCTTCTTGCGCTTGGCGCGATGGAGATCGCGGGTACGGCGGACAGTCTCGAGTTCCCGCTTCAGCCGAACGATTTTTTCCTGCAGGATGCGGCGGTCCGCCTCGATCTGGGTTTCACCGGGGCCGCCCAGGAAGCCGGCGCCGCCGCGCTGTCTTTCAAGGTGGGTCCAGCTTCGGACCAGCCGGCCCTTCTGGTAATTGAGGTGCGCCAAATCCACCTGCAATGTACCTTCCTTGGTACGCGCTCTCCGTCCGAAGATCTCCAAAATTAGTCCTGTCCGGTCCAGCACCTTGGCATTCAGCGCCTTTTCCAGATTGCGCTGCTGCACCGGGGTCAGCGGATGATCAACGATGACCAACTCCGCTTCGGTGTCCTTCACGATGGCGGCGAACTCCTCGACCTTGCCGCTCCCCAGCAGGGTGGAAGGCCGTGGATCTGCAATTGGCACGATCGCTGTATGGACGGGGTCTAGATCTATCGCGCGCGCCAAGCCGACTGCCTCGTCGTGACGAGCCTCCGGCGAACGAGACAAGCGGGGTCTATTGTGGGTCGTACCCTCGTCGAGACGTCTCGGCTTGGTCAGCACGGGCACTATGACGACGGCCCGGGCCGTCGTCTGGGCTTCGAATACCTGGGTCGCGTCGCTGGCGCGATTGCGCCGGCCCGCGTCTTTCTCATTCGTCAATCAAGCTTCCCGGCCGTTTTCCTCACCATCGAACATCTGAACCGGCTGGCTCGGCATGATGGTAGAAATGGCGTGTTTATAGACGAGCTGAGAGTGTCCATCGCGGCGTAGCAGCACGCAGAAATTATCGAACGAGGTTACTACGCCCGTCAACTTTACGCCGTTGATAAGAAATATTGTGAGCGGGTTCTTGCTTTTGCGAACCGAGTTCAGGAAGAGGTCTTGTAGGTTTTGCGATCTTTCCGCCATTGTTCTTTTCTTTCACCGTCCCCAAACGTCTTGTGGCTAGTAGCGCCCCATTGATCCGCCCATGTCAAGACACGCATGTCTTGCGTGCCATGGGGGCGTGACGAGCAAAACGTGATGGATATGTGTCCCTGCACTCTAAGCGGTTATCAGGCCTTTGTTTTTTCCGCAACGTCAAAAAACGATTGACGCAGGGAAAGTGCAACCGACCCTGGATGGCCGTTGGCAACCGGTTCGCCGTCGATCTCGACGACGGGCATGATCACTGTTGTCGCCGCCGTTATGAACGCTTCACGCGCCCGCTTGGCCTCCGCCACCGTGAAGCCGCGCTCTTCGACCTCCAACCCCAGCTTGGCGGCGACTTCGATGAGGGTGGTGCGCGTTATTCCGCGCAGAATGCCGTGATCGGCCGGCCGCGTGACCAGGCGGCCGTCTTTTGTCACAATCCAGGCATTGGTCGCAGCGCCTTCCTTCACGGTGCCATCCGGATCTACGAACCAGGCTTCTTGCGCACCCGCAGCCTTCGCTTTCTGTCGGGCCAGCACATTGGGAAGGAGGCCGATGCTCTTGATGTCGACGCGGTCCCACCGGTTTTCGGGAACCGTGATGACCTTCAGGCCTGTTTCGGCCTTCTTCGCAGCGACGGCGGGATCGGTCCGCTTGGCCGTGATCACCAGGGATGGCTTCACGCCTGGAACTGGAAAAGCGTGATCGCGGGGGGCAACGCCACGTGTCACCTGGAGATACACCATGCCATTGAAGACCCGGTTGCGCCGTATCACCTCGCGCATCACCGCCTGCAGGGCCAAGCGAGTCATCGGCCAAGCGATCTGCAGCTCTCGCAGCGAGCGCTCCAAGCGATCGAGGTGGCGCGTCATGTCCATGATATAGCCGCGCGCGACCTCGCAGACCTCGTAAACGCCGTCGGCGAACTGATAGCCGCGGTCCTCGATATGGATCGATGCATCCGCGTGGCGGAGATAGCGGCCATTGACGTAGGCAATGCGCGGCATGGTGGGGTTTCCTCGCAGTGAATCGACTTGTTGCTAGCCAAAGCATGTCTCCCGAAAGTGGGTACCGGTTTCGGGGGAAAGACATGCGAAAAACAAAAAAGCCAAAGCGTAAGGAGCGAATCTGAAAGATCGCGACACGCTTTAGCGTGATTCGACCGACTACCCTCAGAAAAACTCGAGGCTGACCCGAAACATCTGCTCGACCTGCTTGACGGCGCCTGCCAGCGCGAAGATCACGACGCGGTCCCGGGGTTTTATGCGCACCGCGCCTCCCGGCTTGATGACCTCGCCATTCCGATATATCGCCCCGATGCGCATGTCGTGCGGGAGGTCGAGTTCCCTCAATTCCGCCCCGACCAGTGGAGAGGTCTCCAGCGCCTCGGCCTCGATGATTTCGGCGAGTCCCTGCTGCACGGTATGGACTGCGCGGACCCTCCCGCGCCGCACGTGCTGCAGCACACGCGAAATGGTCACCGCACGTGGATTGACGTAGGCGTCGATCCCCATCGTGCCCGTGAGATCATGGAAGGCAGGATTGTTGAGCAGGGCAAGATTGGACTTGCACCCCAATCGCTTCGCCATCGCGCTTGCGAGGATGTTGACCTGATCGTTGTTGGTGAGTGCCACCATCAGATCGGCATCGTGTATGTCGGCTTCGAGCAAGAGCTTCTGGTCGAGGGCGCTGCCCTGAAGCACGATCGTCCGGCGTAATTCGTCGGCGATCGCCACGGCCCTCTCCCGCACGCTTTCGATGATCTTCACGCGCGTGCGGCTTTGGCGCTGTTCGAGGGTGCGGGCGACATGGAGGCCAATATTGCCGCCGCCGGCCACGACGATTCGCGTTGCCTCCTGCTCTTCATGGCCGAACAGCCCCAGCGTGCGACGAACCTGATCCTTCGTCGTCACCACATAAGCAAGATCTCCGGCAACAAGCTGATCGGACGAATGCGGAACGAAAAGCCTGCCCTCTCGCGTGATGCCCACGACCGTCGACGGAAGGTCGGGGAAGAGCTGGCTCAGTTGGGCCAGGGGCGTGTTGATGACAGGACAATCCTCCTGGCATTCGATCGCCACCATCGCGATCTTGTTTTCCGCGAAACCCACGACATCCGTCGCCCCGGGAAGGGCGATCCGTCGAAGCACCATTTCGCCCACTTCCAGTTCAGGGGAAATAATGACGTCGATGGGCAGGTGGTCACGCGAGAAGAGATCTCTGTAATGTGGCCTCAAATAGGATTGGGCGCGGATACGTGCGATTTTCGTGGGCACGTTGAACAGCGCATGGGCGACCTCGCAGGCAACGATGTTCACCTCGTCGAAGAGGGTCACGGCGATCAGCATGTCCGCCTGCTGGGCTCCGGCCAGTTCGAGCACGTCGGGATGCGCGCCGTGTCCAACAAACCCCCGGACATCTAGCGAATCGCGGATCGCGCGGATGAGTTCCGGCGAGGTGTCGATGACGGACACGTCGTTCTTTTCCGCAGCAAGACGTTCGGCGATGCCATAACCCACCTGGCCGGCGCCGCAGATGATGACCTTCACCGTCTCAAACCCCGAGGGACTTCAGTTTGCGGTGGAGGGCTGAACGCTCCATGCCGATGAATTCCGCGGTCCGGGAGATATTGCCACCGAAACGGTTGATCTGCGCGATCAGATATTCCTTCTCGAACAATTCGCGCGCTTCCCGCAATGGCAGCGCCATGATGTGCTGATCGGACTGGCTGGGCGCGCGTGGCATGACGTCCCCGATCTCCGAGGGAAGCAGGTCGGCCGTGATGGGCGTCTCGACATCATTGCCGCGGACCAGGATCAACAGGCGTTCGATATTGTTGCGGAGCTGGCGGATGTTGCCCGGCCAGTTGTGGGCCTGCAGGACCGCCAGGGCGTCGTCGCCGATGCGGCGAGGCTTGATGCCCGCCTGCCGCGAGATCTGCCGAATGAAATGGTCGACGAGGAACGGGATGTCCTCGCGCCGTTCGGCCAGTCCAGGCACGATCACGGGCACGACGGCGAGGCGGTGGTAGAGATCTTCGCGGAAGCGCCCTTCCGCGATCATGGCCTCGAGATTCTGTGCGGTGGAAGAGATGATACGGACATCTACCTTGACGCGCTTCGTGCCCCCGACACGCTCGAACTGCTGGTCGACCAGGACGCGCAGAATCTTGCTCTGGGTCTCGCGTGGCATGTCGGCGACTTCATCGATGTAGAGGATGCCGCCATGCGCCTCTTCGAGCGCGCCCACCTTGCGCTCGCCCCCATTGGATTCCGTTCCGAACAGCTCGATCTCCATGCGTTCGGGCGTGATCGTCGCGGCGTTGACCATGACGAACGGGCCGCCCCGCCTTACCGACGCCGCATGGATCGCCCGGGCAACCATCTCCTTGCCGGAGCCCGACGGTCCGATGATCATGATGCGGCTGTTCGTCGGCGCCACGCGCTCGATCGTCTGGCGCAGCTGGCTCATGGCCACGGACGTGCCGATAAGGTCGAAACTCTCGCCGCTGCGCTGCTTCAGGTCGGACACCTCGCGCTTCAGCTTGGAAGTCTCCAGCGCACGCTCGGCGATGAGGATGAGCCGGTCTGCCTTGAAGGGCTTCTCGATGAAATCATAGGCGCCGCGCCGGATCGCCGAGACCGCCGTCTCGATCGTGCCGTGACCGGAAATCATGACGACCGGGAGGTCGGGGTGGATTGCCTTGATCTGATCGAGCAGCGCAAGGCCATCCAGCTTCGAGCCCTGCAGCCAGATATCGAGGAAGACCAGCCGCGGGACGCGGTCCGCGATCGCGGCCAGCGCGCTGTCGCTGTCGTGGGCGGTGCGGGTTTCATGCCCTTCGTCGCTCAGGATACCGGCGACGAGTTCACGGATGTCTTCTTCGTCATCGACGACAAGAATGTCAGACGCCATTTCCGACCTTTTCAGTTTCTTTCTGGCTGGCGGGACCGGCATCGGCCGCGCCCGCCCCCGCGGGTGCATTGGCCGCCGGCAGGATCATGGTGACCATGGCTCCCCGCCCCCGATGGAAATCCTGGGGTGCATCATGCAGCTCGAGTCGCCCACCGTGGTCCTCGACGATCTTCTTGACGATAGCGAGGCCGAGCCCGGTACCTTTTTCGCGCGTCGTCATGTAGGGCTCGAGCAGGCGCTGCCTGTTCTCGCGCGGCAGGCCCTTGCCATTGTCGATCACGTCGACGCGGATCATGCTTCCTTCGCGGGAAGCTTGAACGCGGATCACCCCTTTTTTGCCATCCTGGAACTCCGCGCCCTCGATCGCCTCGGCGGCGTTCTTGATGATGTTTCCGAACGCCTGGCTCATCAGCCGGTTGTCGAACGTCCCCATCAGCGGCTCGGAGCCGAACGCACGCTCGAAGGCAATGTCGGAACGGCTCACCTCGACGAGGAAGGAGGCTTCGCGCAAGGGTTCGCGCAAATCGAGAACCTTCATGTCCGGCTTAGGCATGCGAGCGAAGGCCGAGAACTCATCGACCATGCGGCCGATATCCTCGACCTGGCGGATGATCGTGTCGGTGCATTGGTCGAACACCTCACGATCGTCCGTGATGACCTTGCCGTAGCGGCGTCGGATGCGCTCGGCCGAGAGCTGGATCGGGGTCAAAGGGTTCTTGATCTCGTGGGCGATCCGGCGCGCGACATCGGCCCAGGCCGAGGTTCGCTGCGCCTGCACGAGATCCGTGATGTCGTCGATCGTTACCACATGCGACCTCTCCTCGGGATCAGTTTCGCTCTCCTCGATCGTGACCTGTACGTTGAAGGTGCGCTCGGCGCCGGCCCTGAAGAACGTCACCTGCTCACGATAGACGGGCTTGCGGGATTTGCGCCCTATTTCCAGGACGCGGCCGACATGGGGCAAGATGACCGAGAGGTTCTTGCCGACCGAGGCCTCGGCCGAGATGGCAAGCATGGTCTCCGCCGAGCGGTTGACGATGGTGACGATACCTTCGGGATCGACACCGATGACACCGGCGGTGACGCCGGCCAGAACGGCCTCGGAAAAGCGGCGCCTCTCGTCGACCAGATCCTTTGCGTCAAGAAGCTCGTTTCGTTGCGATTTGAGCTGAAGCAGCATCTTGTTGAAGGTATCGCCCAGCGAGGCCACATCGCCGTCACTTGCCCGCACAGGCACCGAGACGTCGAGATTGCCGGTCGCTACTTCGTCCGCCGCGCTGATGAGCTGCCGGATTGGGCGTACCAGCCGATCGGCCACGGCGATGCCTGTCCATATCGCCGAAAGAACGACGATCAGCGTCAGGCCGAGATAGAGCAGAGCGAAGGCGATCTGCGTCGTTCGGCGGTTGGCCTCGAGGCCGCGATATTCATCGGTGTTCGCGCGCACGATCTGACGCGCCCGGATGACTTCCGGATCGACGAGCCGGATGGTGAAGAGGTAGGTGTCCGGGATTTCCCGCAGCTTGACGATCGCCCCCACTATGTTGCGGGTGCGCGGCTCGATCAGGACGGTCTGGCCGTTGCGCGCCTGCTCCACCGCGCCGGGCGGCGGCTCCGGCAAAGGGAATTCGGCATGGGTCTGCGCGGCCATGACCAGGGAGCCATCGTCCTTCACCAGCGCGGCGTGAGCGAGAGCCCTGCCCATGGCCTGCTGCGTCAATACCTCTCGGAACCCCGTCCGGTCGAGATTGAACAGGGTTCGGGCGCGGTCGAGATCGTTTGCCATGGACAGGGTCGTGCCCTGGAGATTGCGGGCGTTCTCCTGCACATACGCCTCGGCGATGGAAAGCGACGAGTTGACGATCGTCTTGGTGCGGAGCTCGAACCAGCGATCGAGACCGATATCGAGCGTTATCGAGGCGACGATCGCGACCATCAGCGCGGGGATCGCCGCCACAAGCGAAAACATGGCGACGATTCGGACATGGAGGCGCGAGGCGGCCTTGCCGCGTCGCCGCGCCATGACGATCCGATGAACCTCCCTGACGATGAGCGCGACAAGAAGAAGGATGAAGATCGCGTTGATGCCGATCAGGGCCAGCGTCGTCGTTTCGTCCGGCGTGATCGGTGTGGCGCCGACAAGAATCGCAAAGGACAATGCCGCCGTAACCAGCGCGGCGACCACGGTCACCACGCCCGGCAATGCCAGCAAGCGGCGTCCCTCCGTCGCTGCCGACCCCGGGAAGCCCGGTCCGGGAATCGTCTTTTCAGTGGTCATTCTGTCGATCACGCCCTCACTGCATCGATCTATGCAACGCATTGTGGCGATTATGCAACATTCCTCGCTGCGCGCCCATCTTTTGCTTCTGCATGGGCGCCAAGCCGCCCGGGCGCGCCTCAGGCTCCTGATATGGGAAGGGCCCTGCCGGCCAACGACGCGACGAGCGTTGGTCCTCCTGGACTGCTCAGACGGACTTCGAGGCTCGATAGACGTTCACGCCGAGCTCGCGAATCTTCTTTCGCAGGGTGTTGCGGTTGAGTCCGAGCAATTCGGCCGCCTTGATCTGGTTTCCTCGCGTTGCCGTCATCGACGCCAGAACCAGCGGGTATTCGACCTCCGCCAAAATTCGATGATAGAGGCCCGGAGGCGGCAGGTCGCCGGCGAACATGGCGAAATAGCGCTGGAGATAATGCTCCACCGCCTGCCCGATCGAAAGGTCCTCCGGCAGCAAATTGCCGCCGGGTGCCGCCGGCGCATTGGTCGTCTTGAGTTCCGACTCGATGATCTCCGCCGATATCTCGTCCTGCGGGTAGAGAGCGGCCAGCCTGCGCGTGAGGTTTTCAAGCTCGCGCACGTTGCCCGGCCACGGATAGCGCTTCATCAGCTCGACGCCGCCGGGAGAAATACGCTTTTTCTGCAGCCCCTCCTCTTCGGCCTGCTTGAAGAAATGGCGGACAAGATCGGGAATGTCTTCCGAGCGTTCGCGCAAGGCCGGCAATCGCAGCGGCACGACGTTCAGCCGATAGAAGAGGTCTTCCCGGAACAGGCCCTGGTTGATCAGCGTGCGCAGATCCTTGTTGGTGGCGGCCACTATCCGCACGTCGGTCTTGATCGGCGTGCGTCCGCCTACCGTCGTATATTCGCCTTGCTGAAGGACGCGCAGCAGCCGGGTCTGCGCTTCCAT
This sequence comes from Rhizobiaceae bacterium, assembly GCA_035556195.1. Taxonomy (GTDB): domain Bacteria; phylum Pseudomonadota; class Alphaproteobacteria; order Rhizobiales; family Rhizobiaceae. Next base: position 189,975 of record DATMFK010000039.1, on the reverse strand, counting down.
GGGCATGTCGCCGATCTCATCGAGGAACAGCGTGCCGCCATCGGCCTGTTCGAAGCGTCCGGTAGAGCGGTTCTGCGCGCCGGTGAAGGCGCCCTTCTCGTGGCCGAAAAGCTCCGATTCGATCAGGTCGCGTGGAATGGCGGCCATGTTGATGGCCACGAACGGCCCGTTGCGACGGCGCCCATATTCGTGGAGCGCGCGCGCCACAAGCTCCTTGCCGGTACCAGATTCGCCCGTGATCATGACCGTGAGGTCGGTCTGCATCATGCGGGCCAGCATGCGGTAGATGTCCTGCATGGCGGCGCTGCGGCCCACCAGCGGCATCGCTTCGAGCTGCTCTTCGTTGCGCTGTTCGGCCAGCGGCCGGCGCGGTTCCGACAGAGCGCGATTGACGATGTTGATGAGCTCGGTCAGATCGAACGGCTTCGGCAGATACTCGTAGGCGCCGGTTTCGGATGCGCGGATCGCCGTCATGAACGTGTTCTGCGCGCTCATAACGATTACGGGCAGTTCCGGCCGGGCTTTCTTGATGCGCGGCAGCATGTCGAAGGCGTTTTCGTCGGGCATGACGACGTCGGTGATGACGAGATCGCCCTCGCCCGCAGCCACCCAACGCCATAAGGTAGCGGCATTGGACGTCATCCGCACGTCGTGGCCGACCCGGGACAACGCTTGATTGAGCACGGTGCGGATAGCAGCATCGTCATCGGCGACAAGGATATTCCCCCGAGCGCTCATAGTGCATTGCCCCCATCGCTGTCGTTGTGGGTCACCGCCTGCTTCCAGGCCGGCATGAGAATCCGAAACGTGGTCCCGCGCGGCGAGGAATCGCATTCGATGACGCCGCCATGTTCGCCGACGATTTTCGCCACCAGGGCCAGGCCCAGACCGGAGCCGTTCGGTTTGGTGGTGATGAAGGGATCGAAAAGAATCGGCAGGAGGTCCTCGGGCACTCCGGGTCCATTGTCATGAACGCAGAATTCAAGGGGCAGCGACACCCGATCTGTCGTGCCTGGGACCGAGACGCGGATGCCAGGGCGGAACGCGGTCGAGAGCGTGATCTCGCCTTCCCTTCCCGTTGCTTCGGCGGCGTTCTTGACCAGGTTGAGGAAGACCTGGATGAGCTGATCCCGATTGGCATGCACGGGGGGCAGCGACGGGTCGTATTCTTCGATGAAACGGATGTTACGGGCAAAGCCGTTCTTGGCGACCGCTTTCACGTGGTCAAGGACGACGTGGATGTTGACTGGATGACGGTCGATCGGACGCTCGTCCGAAAAAACTTCCATGCGGTCGACCAGGGAGACGATGCGGTCGGTCTCGTCGGTGATGAGTCGGGTGAGCGCCCGATCCTCGTCGGAGACGACGCTCTCGAGAAGCTGTGCCGCCCCCCTTATGCCGGACAGGGGATTCTTGATCTCATGCGCCAGCATGGCCGCAAGGCCGGTGACGGAGCGGGCCGCGCCGCGATGCGTCATCTGCCGGTCGATCTTGTCGGCCATCGAACGTTCCTGGAACATGACCACGACCGAGCCTGGCAGCTCCGGAACCGGGGCGACATAGATGTCGACGACCTTGTCCATTCCCAGCCTCGGCGACGAGATGTCGACCCGGTATTCATTGACGGGCGCGTGACGCTCTCGCACCTGCTCGACCAGCGTGAGCAACGGGCTGCCGAACGGCACAAAGCGGGCCAAGGTGTTGCGCGCGAGCATCGCGGCGCTCAGCCTGAAGAAATCTTCGGCTTCGGCATTGGCGTAGGTGATCGCGTCGTCCAAATCGATCATGATAACCGGGTGGCGGATCGTGTTGAGCACGATCTGCGCCGGATCAATCGTTCGCGGGGCGTGGGCTGGGACGTTCATGCGACTTGCCTCTTCGGGCTTTGGTCGGAGGCGCGTTCGAAGACGGCGCGTAACGCTCCGATGACGCCGGCCGGCGTCGTTCCGGTCATGATATCGCTGCGAAATTCGTCGGGAACTTCCCCGAGATGACGGCCGAGATACCAGCCTAAATGCTTGCGGGCCTGACGCAGCCCGCTTTCGATGCCGTACAGCGACAGCATGTCCTCGTAATGGGCGATGACGTAGGCGGCCATCTCGCGAATTCCGGGAACATGCGGCGTACCAGATCCTGCCGCGGCACCGGCAATCAGGCCGGCCATCCATGGCGCGCCGTAGTGGGCACGTCCTACCATGACGGCATCGGCACCGGATTGCTCCAGCACGTCGAGCGCGTCCTGCGGCGTAGCCACGTCGCCATTGGCGACCACGGGGATCGACACCGCATGCTTCACCCTGGCGATGGCGCGCCAATCGGCCTTGCCATGGTAGAATTGGCAACGTGTGCGCCCATGCACCGTGACCATTCGCACGCCCGCTTCCTCGGCCCGCCTTGCTAGGAGAGGAGCATTGATCGCGGCCTCGTCCCAGCCCAGGCGCATCTTCACGGTGACGGGAACCTCGACTGCCCCGATGACGGATTCGATCAGTGCCAAGGCGTGGTCGAGATCCCGCATCAGGGCCGAGCCTGCATATCCGCCGGTCACTTTCTTTGCCGGACAGCCCATGTTGATGTCGATGATGTCGGCCCCTTCGGAGACGGCGATGCGGGCCGCTTCGGCCATGTGACCGGCCTCGCGGCCGGCAAGCTGGACCATGTGAACGGGCAGGCCCGAGTGACGCAGGCGCTGAGCGGCACCCGCCCTGCCCTTGGCCAACTCACCGCTCGCAACCATTTCGGACACGACCAGGCCCGCCCCGTGAGCGTGGGCGCGCGAGCGGAACGGGGCGTCCGTCACCCCCGACATCGGCGCGAGGAACACCCGGTTGCGTATCGTCACGCCGCCGACATCGAGCGGAGCAGCAAGTTCAGCAAGTCTCATGCATGCACAAAAACAGAGCAAAGATGGATCATGCTCATTTCCTAGACAGGTTTCTTGGTTTGTGCAACTGCGAAGAGTGCCATCTCCTCGCAGTTTCGACGACGACCGATCTCTCCAGCCCAAGTTTCCCGCTGGCCTTTGCCGGGCGTCGCGGCTATGCGTCTCGCATGAGGAAGACGACAGTGCCCGATTGGGATGAGGTCGCGGTGGTGATCGTCGCCGCCGGGCGTGGCGAGCGTGCGGGCCAATCCATCGAAGGACCCAAGCAATATCGCAGGATCGGCGGCAGGCCCATCATCGCCCGCACGATCGAGGCTTTCGCAGGCCACCCGGGGATCGGCAGGATCGTGGTCGCGATTCACGCCGATGACGGCAAGCTTTTCACCGATGCTGCCGGCCCCCTCGCCGAGAGAGTCATTGTCGTCCATGGGGGATCGACCCGGCAGGAGTCCACACGCCTCGCCCTTCTCGCCCTTGCAGCGGCTCCGCCGCGGGTGGTCCTTATCCATGACGGGGTGCGACCGTTCATCGATGCCGGGCTGATCGACCGGACGATCGACGCCATTGGCAACAATCAGGGCGCGCTCGCGTCTCTGCCTGTCTCGGACACGCTGAAGCGCGAGGCAGCCGATGGGACTGTTCTGGAAACCGTTGCGAGATCTGGTCTTCGCGCTGCCCAGACGCCTCAAGGATTTCCCTTCGCGCCCATTCTGGCCGCCCATGAAAACGCCCATCGCTCAGGCAAGGGCGATTTCACCGACGACGCCGCCATTGCCGAATGGGCGGGTATTCCGGTGAAATTGGTTGCCGGCTCTTCCGATAACGTCAAACTCACCTGGGCAGAGGATATCGCCTTGGCAGACCAGCGGTTTCATTCCCAGTCCGTTTTTCCCGATGTCCGGACCGGCAACGGCTACGACGTCCATTCTTTCGAGGCGGGCGACCACGTCACGCTTTGCGGCGTGGCGATTCCCCACGGCAAGCGCCTCTCAGGCCATTCCGACGCCGATGTTGCACTGCATGCGCTGACGGATGCGCTTCTCGCGACATGCGGTGCCGGCGACATCGGCACCCATTTCCCGCCTTCCGATCCGCGCTGGCGCGGTGCCGCATCGCGCCTCTTCGTGGAACATGCAGTCAAGATCGTGCGCCAGCGTGGCGGTCGCATCGCCAATGCGGACATAACGCTGATCTGCGAGGCGCCGAGGATCGGCCCGTACAGACCGGCCATGACCGCCGAACTCGCCGATATGCTCGGCATCGCGGCGGAACGCGTCTCCGTGAAGGCGACGACCAACGAGAAGCTGGGCTTCGTCGGGCGCGAGGAAGGCATTGCTGCGATCGCGACCGCAAGCGTCGTCTACCCCGGCAGCTTGCCGGCATGAGCGGGCCGAGCGCCCTAGCCCGAAAGATGCTTGCTGCCTGCCGGGCTCGCGGCATCATGCTTGCGACGGCCGAATCCTGCACGGGTGGGCTGATCGTTGGCGCGCTGACAGACATTGCAGGCTCATCCGATGTCGTCGACAGGGGATTCGTGACCTACTCGAACGAAGCCAAGATGGACATGCTGGGCGTTTCGCGGGCCACCCTCGAGGCCCATGGCGCAGTGTCGCGCGAGACCGCGCTGGAGATGGCAGCTGGCGCCCTCGCCCGGTCCAGGGCCGGTATTGCCCTCGCGGTGACCGGGGTCGCCGGGCCCGGCGGTGGCTCACCGCAAAAGCCGGTCGGCCTCGTGTGGTTCGGCCTTGCGGTCACTGGGCAACCCGTTCGAGCGGAATGCCGCCAATTCGACGACAACGGCCGCGATTTCATCCGGCGCGAAGCGGTGAAGACCGCGCTCGCCCTGGGCATCGCCGCACTGGGCGATCAGACCGCTGGACCGTAGATCGCGTTTGCACGTTTCTCGAAGGCGTCGGTGAACATGCGGAACGCGCGGTCGAACATCGTCCCCATCAGGGCACCGAGCACGCGGCTCTTGAACTCGTATTCGATGTAGAAGTGCACGTCGCAGCCCTTCGGCTCCGCCGGTGTGAAGGCCCATCTATTGGTAAGATATTTGAACGGACCTTCCAGATATTTCACGTCTATCGCCTTCTCGTCGGGCTTCAGCAGCACCTGTGTCGAGAAGGTCTCGCGGATCGCCTTGTAGCCCACCGTCATATCGGCCACGAGCATGGTGCGGCCGTCCCGCTCGCGCCGCGAGCGCACGTTCAACGCTTCGCATAGGGGCAGGAATTCCGGATATTTCTCGATGTCCGCGACGAGCGCGAACATCTCATCCGCAGTGTGTGCCGTACGTCGGACGGTTTCGAATTTCGGCATTAAAGAAAACTTTATATGGCTTTCTTCAACTGCGCCTCACGTGCTGCCTTCAGCCGGGCGAAATCCTCGCCCGCGTGATGGGACGAACGCGTAAGGGGACTGGACGCCACCACGAGAAAGCCTTTCGTATAAGCGATGGTCTCATACGACTTGAACTCTTCCGGTGTGACGAACGCCTTGACCGGATGATGTTTCTTCGTCGGCTGCAGATACTGGCCGATGGTCATGAAGTCGACATTGGCCGTACGCAGGTCGTCCATGAGCTGCAACACTTCCTTGCGCTCCTCGCCCAAGCCCACCATGATGCCGGATTTGGTGAAGATCGACGGGTCGAGTTCCTTCACGCGCTGCAGCAGACGGATGGAATGGAAATAGCGGGCACCCGGTCGAACCGTCAGATAGTTCGAGGGAACCGTTTCCAGATTATGGTTGAAGACGTCAGGCTTGGCGGCGACGACGATCTCCAGCGCGCCATCCTTGCGCAGGAAGTCGGGGGTCAGGATCTCGATGGTCGTTCCTGGCGCTTCCTTGCGGATGGCATGGATCACGTCGGCGAAATGCTGTGCACCGCCGTCCGCAAGATCGTCACGATCGACCGAAGTGACGACGACATGGGACAGCCCCATCTTCGCGACGGCCTTCGCCACGCTTTCCGGCTCGTTCGGATCGAGCGCGGTCGGGATACCGGTCGCGACATTGCAGAACGCGCATGCGCGCGTGCAGATCTCGCCCATGATCATGAAGGTGGCGTGCTTCTTGTCCCAGCACTCCCCGATATTGGGACAGCCGGCTTCTTCGCAGACGGTGACGAGGCCGTGCGACTTCACGATCTCGCGCGTTTCGGCGTAGCCGCGTGAAACCGGTGCCCTGACCCGTATCCATTCAGGCTTGCGTAGCACCTCCTGGTCCGGCCGATGTGCCTTTTCAGGATGCCGCGGTCGCGGCCGGTTCAGCGTATCGAGAAGCGTAACCATGTCTTTCCTATCGCGGACGGCTTGCCTGGGAACGCCCGAATATCCAGAGAATGATGATCGCGCCGACAATCGCGACGATCAGGCTGCCGAGAAAACCATAGAAACGGACACCCACAAGCCCTGCCAGCGTGCCGCCGACGAACGAGCCGGCAATGCCCACCAAGATGTTCGTGAGGACCCCGTGATCGCGGTTCATCGTGCGTTCGGCTATCCAGCCCGCGAGGAAACCGATCACGAGCATGCCGAAGAAACCGACGCCCGGCATGGCAAGAATGCCATAACTCTGTTCCATCGCGAGCCTCCTATGCCGCGTTCCACCCGCATATAGTTCAGAACGCGCCGGCGAAACAGGCCTTCGAACGCGCCCCTGTCATGCATTCAGCACGCGTCCATAGGCGTCCAGAACGCTCTCCTTCATCATTTCCGATAGGGTCGGATGCGGGAACACTGTGTGCATGAGTTCCTCCTCCGTGGTCTCGAGGTTCATGGCCACGACGAAACCCTGGATGAGCTCGGTCACCTCGGCGCCGATCATATGGGCTCCCAGCAACTCACCGGTCTTCTTGTCGAAGATGGTTTTGACGAAACCCTGGTCCTCGCCGAGCGCAATCGCCTTCCCGTTGGCGCCGAACTGGAAACGGCCGACCCGGATGTCACGCCCTTCCGCCCTCGCCCTCTGTTCCGTCAACCCGACAGACGCGACTTGGGGGCTGCAATAGGTGCACCCCGGAATACGCGATTTGTCGAGCGGGTGGACGCCCGGCACATTGGCAATCTTCTCGACGCAGATGACACCTTCATGTTCGGCCTTGTGGGCGAGCATCGGCGGGCCGGCCACATCGCCGATCGCATAAATTCCGGGCACATTGGTGCGGCCGTAGCCGTCGGTGACAACGACGCCACGATCGGTCTTCACGCCGAGCGCCTCCAAACCGAGGTTCTCGATATTGCCCTGTACGCCGACCGCGGAGATCAGTCTGTCGGCCGTAATCTTCTCGACCTTGCCGTCCTTCAGCTCGACATGGGCCGTCACCGAACCGGCACCCTTCTCGACCTTGGCGACCTTTGCCTCGAGCAGGATCTTCATCCCCTGCCTCTCGAATTGTTTCTTGGCGAAAGCCGACACTTCTGCATCTTCCACCGGCATGACGGCCTGCATCACCTCGACAACCGTCACGTCGACGCCCAACGTGCGGTAGAAGGAGGCGAATTCGATGCCGATCGCACCGGATCCCACGACCAGAAGCGATTTTGGCAGCTCCTTCGGCACCATGGCTTCGAAGTAGGTCCAGATCAGCTTGCCGTCGGGTTCGATGCCGGGCAGTACGCGGGGCCGCGCGCCCGTAGCGAGAATGATGTGCTTGGCAGTGTACGTGCCCTCTCCCTTGGTGCCCTTCGGCATTGCGGGCTGGGGCTCCATCGGCCTTTTCGAGGATTTGGAAACGACGATTTCGCCGGGTTTGGCGAGCTTCGCCTCCCCCCAGATCACGTCGACCTTGTTCTTTTTCATCAGGAAACCGACGCCGTTGTTGAGCCTTGTCGACACCTTGCGGGAACGGTCGACGATCGCCGCCACGTCGGCGCTGATGGTGCCGTCGATCTTCAGGCCGTAATCCTTGGCGTGCTCGGCGTAGTGCATTATTTCGGCCGACCGCAGCAGGGCCTTGGTCGGAATACAGCCCCAGTTCAGGCAGATGCCGCCCAGATGCTCCCGCTCAACGATCGCCGTCTTGAAGCCGAGTTGCGCCGATCGCACGGCGGTCACGTAACCGCCCGGGCCCGAACCGATGATGATCACGTCGTAATTTTCGGCCATCTTTCCTTACTGCCTCTTTCTACGCCGGGTTTCGCGTAAGCAGCACCCAGTCGTGCCGCCTGTGGTCGGGAGAACGCGGCACTGCCGCCTTGCGCGAGATTTCCGCAAAGCCGCACGAGCGGTAGAGCCTCAACGCCGTCATGTTGTGGCTTTCCGTGATCAGGCTGATGGGCTCGTCCGGCGCGCTCGCGATCGTGTTCTCAACGAGTGCGCGGCCGATGCCTTTGCCTCGATGCTCCCGATAGACACCCAGGCTGTCGATGAAAGGGCTGCCGATCACCAGCCGCTGAAGCGCAAGGATCGGTTCCACGACAGGATGCGGCGCTGGCTGGTCGGCCATACTTTGTTCGACACGATATGAGATCGAAACACCGGCCACGTCGCCGTTCCACTCGGCGATGATTGCGCCTTGCCATCCCTCCCGCGGATCGTCGCGCATGATGAGGCGGCCCTTCTCAAGGGCGGTGTCAACGGAGCCGTCGAGCACCGCACCGTCCCAGAACCACGAGGCGAAGCCGTGCGAGGAGATATCCACCAGCATCGCCAGCTCGGCGGCATCGCGCCTTTCCGCAGCTCGTATCGTCAGGCCACTTGCCAAAAATCAGCTCTCCAGAATGCCCCGGACCAATGGGGCGAGGGCCTTGCCGATGGCTCGGGTGTTTTCGGCGTCGAGGTGGACGCCATCGAGCGGGGTCGTTCGGGCGACAGTGCCCGCATCGAAGAAATGACAGCCGATCTCCTCGGCGAGCGTGGCATAGTATGTGGCCAGATGGCGAGATGCCTCGTTGCCGCCGGCGAAGGCCAGGGAAAACTCGACATTGTCGGTTCGCGACACCGCAGGCGGCGATACGATCAGCAGCTTGGGGGCGGGAGCGTTGAGCTGATAAGGATGCATCCGGACAATCTGTGCGAGGCGCGCCATCCCGTGCTTGGAAACGAAAGCGTTGCCATGAATCCACGGCTTCATGTCGTTGGCGCCAAGCATGATGATGACGAGATCAAGCGGCGAATGGGTCCCAAGAACGACCGGCAGGGTGCGCGCGCCGTTGCGATCCTCGCCTGCCAGATGGTCGTCGAACGCTGTGGTCCGGCCGTTCAGCCCGTCGGCGATCACATTCACGGAAGAGCCGAGCTCGGCTTGAAGCACGCTCGGCCAACGGTCCGCATAGTCATGGCGTGACGGGCCTTCGGCATTGTAACCCCAGGTCAACGAATCGCCGTAACAGAGAACTGACTTCATGCTCGCACTCCCCCTCGGTTGAATGTCGCCGACGTAACCGCCTTCATGTCCGCTGCGGCAGGGTCGACCAGCCGCGGTTCCTCCATGGATTGTTCCGCCGGCCGGAAAGCCGGCGGGGTGCGGGAGGGCCCCGCCAAGATGGATGGTCCCTAGACAAGCATTGCCATCGGGTTCTCGATGTAGCGCTTGAACGCGCCGAGCAGTTCGGCCCCCAACGCCCCGTCCACAGCCCTATGGTCCGTGGAAAGCGTCACGGTCATTATGTTGAGGATCTTGATCTCGCCATCCTTGACCACGGCGCGTGGCTCGCCGGCTCCGACCGCGAGTATCGTAGCATGGGGAGGGTTGATCACGGCCGAAAAATCCTTGATGCCGAACATGCCGAGATTGGACACGGCGGTCGTCCCGCCCTGATACTCTTCAGGCTTCAGCTTGCGGTCGCGAGCGCGCGACGCAAGATCTTTCATCTCATTGGAAATGACGGACAAGGTCTTCTGGTCGGCCTTCCGGACGATCGGTGTGATGAGCCCGCCGGGGATCGACACGGCCACGCCGACATCGGCATGTTTGTGCTTGATCATGGCGCTCTCCGTCCAGGACGCATTGGCCTCCGGAACGGCCATCAAAGCCATGGCCATGGCCTTGATGATCATATCGTTGACCGAGAGCTTGTAGGCCGGCACATCGCCCTTGTCGCCCTTGATGGCCGGCGCGGCATCGTTGAGCTGCTTTCGCAACGCCAGCAGCGCATCGATCTCACAATCCAGGGTGAGATAGAAATGCGGGATCGTGGTCTTCGCTTCGACCAGGCGACGGGCGATGGTCTTGCGCATGTTGTCATGCGGAACGAGTTCGTAAGAACCCGGCTCGAAGAGCTTCAGTACCGCGTCGTCGGACATCGGCTTCGCTGCCGGAGCCTGGGCCGGAGCGCCGGCAGGCGCTGCCGCCCCTGGTGCGGCCTGGACGCCGCCGGCGATCGCTGAGTCGACATCGGCTTTGACGACGCGCCCATGCGGGCCCGATCCCTTGATTGCCGAAACGTCGACGCCGGCCTCCTTGGCGATGCGCCGTGCGAGCGGCGACGCGAACACACGCGCTCCACCATCCCGCGGCTCTGCCGGCCGTTCGGCCAGTGCCTCGGCCTGACGGGCATTGCCGTTCCCGGCCGGCCCGGCCTCCGGCTTGGCTGCGGCCTTCTCCGGCTCCACAGCGGCTTTGGCTGCGGCCTTCTCCGGTTCGGCTGCGGCCTTGGATTCGCCGTTGCCCTTTGTCGCAGTGGCGGCGTCTTCGCCCTCGCCGGCAAGGATAGCGATGAGGGCGTTGACCTTTACCCCTTCCGTCCCGGCTGGCACGACGATCTTGGCAACTGTGCCTTCGTCGACAGCCTCGACTTCCATGGTGGCCTTGTCGGTTTCGATCTCGGCAATCACATCGCCCGGCGATACCTTGTCACCTTCCTTGACCAGCCATTTCGACAAATTGCCCTCTTCCATGGTGGGCGAGAGCGCCGGCATGGTGATATTGATCGGCATAAACTCCCTCCCCGGGCCTAGCGATAAGTGACGGCCTTCACCGCGGCAACAACCTCGCCGACGTTCGGCAGCGCAAGCTTCTCGAGATTGGCCGCATAAGGCATCGGTACGTCCTTGCCGGCGATGGTGATGACGGGTGCATCGAGATAGTCGAACGCCCGCTGCGACACCTGGTTGGCGATGAAGTCGCCAACCGAGGATTGCGGGAAGCCTTCCTCCACGACGACCAGTCGGTTGGTCTTCTTGACCGAGGCGACAACCGTATCAAGATCCATGGGTCGGATGGTGCGCAAGTCGATGATCTCAGCGTCTATCCCCATCTCGCGCAGCTCCGCCTCCGCCTTCACCGTATAGGTCATGCCGATGCCGAAGGACACGATGGTCACATCCTTCCCTGTCTTATGGACGCGTGCCTTGCCGATCGGGAGCACGAAATCGTCGAGCTTCGGCACCTCGAAGGAATGGCCGTAGAGGATCTCGTTTTCCAGGAACATAACAGGATTCGGATCGCGGATGGCTGCCTTGAGCAGCCCCTTCGCATCGGCCGCCGTATAGGGCATGACGACCTTGAGGCCCGGTATATGGCTGTACCAGGCTGCGTAGTCCTGGCTGTGCTGGGCGGCGACACGCGCGGCTGCACCGTTGGGCCCGCGGAAGACGATCGGCGCTCCCATCTGGCCACCGGACATGTAAAGCGTCTTGGCTGCCGAATTGACGATCTGATCGATCGCCTGCATGGCGAAGTTGAAGGTCATGAACTCGACGATCGGCTTCAGGCCGGCCATCGCCGCGCCGACGCCGACGCCCGCAAAGCCGTGCTCGGTGATCGGCGTATCGACGACCCGCCGGGGACCGAACTCCTGCAGCAGGCCCTGGGTGACCTTGTAGGCACCTTGATACTCGGCGACCTCTTCCCCCATGACGAAGACGTCTGGATCTCGGCGCATCTCCTCGGCCATCGCATCGCGCAGCGCCTCGCGCACCGTGATGGTGACCATCTCCGTTCCGGCGGGGATGTCCGGATCAGCGGCGATTTCGGCCCTGGGAGCAGCCGCAACGGGCGCGGAGGCTTCCGCCTGGCTTGTTGCCGGCGGTTCCGACTTCGCTGGCGCCTCGGCTTTCTCCGGCCGCCCCTGGCCTGCCTTGCCGATGTCGCTGACGGTTTCCCCGTCTTGCAGCAGCACGGCGATCGGCGTGTTGACCTTCACGCCCTCGGAGCCGGCCTGGACCAGGATCTTGCCAAGCGTGCCTTCATCGACCGCTTCGACTTCCATCGTCGCCTTGTCCGTTTCGATCTCGGCGATCACGTCGCCGGCGGAAACTTTGTCGCCCTCGTTCTTCAACCATTTGGAGAGATTGCCCTCTTCCATCGTGGGCGAGAGCGCCGGCATCAGAATTTCGATCGGCATGTCCCTGCCCCCTTCAAAGCGTCACGTCGGTCCAGAGCTCGGAGACGTCCGGCTCGGGATCGGTCTGCGAGAAATCCGCCGCATCGGCAACGATTTCTCGCACCTCCTTGTCGATCGCTTTCAGATCGTCCTCGCTCGCCCACTTCTTCTGAAGGAGCCGGGCCTTTACCTGCTCGATCGGATCGTGCTCGGAGCGCATCTTCTGGACTTCGTCCTTGGTGCGATATTTCGCCGGGTCCGACATCGAATGGCCGCGATATCGATAAGTCTGCATTTCCAGGATGATTGGTCCCGAGCCGGAGCGGCAATAGTCCAGGGCAAGATCGCCCGCCGCCTTCACCGCGCGGACGTCCATGCCATCGACCTGGATGCCGGGGATGCGGAAGGAGGCACCGCGATGAGAGAAGTCAGTCTCGGCCGACGAGCGCGCCACCGACGTGCCCATCGCATAGCGGTTGTTCTCGATGACGTAGACGACCGGCAGCTTCCAGAGCGAAGCCATGTTGAAGCTTTCATAGACCTGCCCCTGGTTGGCGGCGCCGTCGCCGAAGAAGGTCAGTGAGACGAACTTGTTGTCGCGATAGCGATTGGCAAAGGCCAATCCGGTACCCAGCGACACCTGAGCGCCCACGATGCCATGCCCGCCATAGAAATTCTTTTCCTTGGAGAACATGTGCATCGAGCCGCCCTTCCCCTTGGAGTAGCCGCCCCGCCTTCCCGTCAATTCGGCCATCACGCCGCGCGGGGACATGTTCATGGCCAGCATGTGGCCGTGATCGCGATAGGCCGTGATCATCTGATCACCATCCGCCATCGCCAACTTGAGGCCCGTGACAACGGCTTCCTGGCCGATATAGAGGTGGCAGAAGCCGCCTATGAATCCCATGCCGTAGAGCTGACCCGCCTTCTCCTCGAAACGACGAATCAGCAGCATGTCTCGATAGGCTGACAGCTCCTGCTCTTTGGTGAATTCCACCGGTTTCGGTGTGGTCAGTGCCGAGATGGACTTTCCGTCCGACTTCGATCTCGCCGGCGCCTTCTTTGCGGCAGTCGCCATTCATCGCTCCCTATGAGTGTCTCTTCGCGGACTTGGCTGGGAGGGCCCGAAAAAAAGCGCTCCTCCCCACTCGATACGAGGAAGCTAACATGCAAAAGGCACTTCGGCCATGCGGAAAAACGCATGGCTGATATGCGTCATAACTTATTGAACTTAAACGATCTTTTTCCGTTAACTCGAATTCAGTTAATTCCCTGCTGGGAGCGCATGATGATGATCTCGTCGGAATGCGACAGATTGAGCGCCTTACGCGCCTGCTCGTCAAGCATGTCCTTCTCAAGCGTTCCATCATGAAGAAGCTGCACGCGCCGCTCCAAATCAATACGCCTTGCCTTGATGCTTTCAAGCTGAGCTTTCAGCTCAACCGTCCGCGCTTCATATTGATAGCGCGAATAGATGCCGAATTCGCCATTATAGGCATGGAAGCCGAAATAGGCGAGGAAGGCGATGGAAATCGCCGGGACGATCAGTCGGCCGGTATTTCTCTTCTTATGCTGGCGTGTCCACATGGCCGCGTTCCTTTCAGCGACCATCCTTGCCGCGTCATGATTAATGGCCGGTTACGCACGAGGCGAAGGCAGCAAAGCTCCAGGAAAATTCGGCATTAGAAACAACGATGCCGGGAGAAGTATCTCCCGGCATCGTTGTGTCTCGTGGGCGACTGGCTGCCTGTTATCCCCTGAGGATGCTCTTTCCAGCGTAGCGGGCCTGTGTGCCGAGCTCTTCCTCGATCCGGATAAGCTGGTTGTACTTCGCGAGCCGGTCCGAGCGCGCCAGCGAGCCGGTCTTGATCTGGCCGCAATTCGTGGCGACGGCCAGGTCGGCAATGGTGGAATCCTCGGTCTCGCCCGAGCGGTGCGACATGACGGCCGTATAGCTTGCCTTGTGAGCCGTCTCGACCGCGTCGAGGGTCTCCGTAAGCGAGCCGATCTGATTGACCTTCACGAGGATGGAATTGGCGACGCCCATGCGGATGCCGTCGCGCAGACGAGCCGAGTTCGTGACGAAGAGGTCGTCACCGACGAGCTGCGTCTTCGCTCCAATGAGATCGGTCAGGGTCTTCCACCCCTCCCAATCGTCTTCCGCCATCCCGTCCTCGATCGAAATGATGGGGTAGTCGGCGACGAGCTTGGCGAGATATTTGGCCTGGGCCTTGGGATCGCGCGTCTTGCGCTCGCCCTCATAAACATAGTTGCCCTCCTTGAAGAACTCGGTCGCGGCGCAATCCAGTGCGAGCGCGACCTCCTCGCCGGGCTTGTATCCCGCCGCCTCGATCGACTGCATCACGAAATCAAGCCCAGCCTGCGCGCTCTTAAGATTGGGTGCGAAACCACCTTCGTCGCCGACATTCGTGTTGTGACCGGCCTCCTTGAGGCGCTTCTTCAGAGTATGAAAGATCTCGGATCCCCAGCGCACCGCATCGCGTAGCGTAGGCGCCCCGACAGGCATGATCATGAATTCCTGGAAATCGATCGGGTTGTCGGCATGCGCCCCGCCATTGATGATGTTCATCATCGGAACCGGAAGGATGCGCGCGTTCGGGCCGCCGACATAGCGGTAGAGCGGGAGACCCGCCGCCGACGCCGCAGCTTTCGACACGGCGAGCGACACGCCGAGAATGGCGTTGGCACCCAGCCTGCTCTTGTTGGCCGTCCCGTCGAGCTCGATCATGGTCTGATCGATATGGATCTGGTTCTCGGCCTCCATTCCGCCGATCGCCTCGAAGATCTCGCCGTTGACGGCATCGACGGCGCGCTCGACGCCCTTTCCAAGATAGCGCGTGCCGCCGTCGCGGAGCTCCACGGCTTCGTGCGCTCCCGTCGAAGCACCGGAAGGCACGGCGGCGCGGCCCATCGAGCCGTCCTCAAGCACCACGTCCACTTCCACGGTCGGATTGCCGCGGCTGTCCAGGATTTCGCGTCCGACGATTTCAACAATGGCGGTCATGCAAGAAAATCCCCTCGATCAAGCAATAGGAAGGCCGTGCCCCTCTTAGCCAATGCGCCGCAAAACGCAATCGCGGGGCGGCGATTAAGTCGTCACGTTTCCTAGCCCTCCGGTAATCCATGGCCCCTCGTCGACGTCTTGATTGCGGAATAGGCTGTGGCGATCGGAGTCGTCTGGGGGAAGTGGAATTGCGTCGCACCTTGAGCCGCTTGTCCCTGATCCTGCTCGCGGCGGCGATCGTGGCCACGACCATTTGGGCCGTTCTGGCATTGTGGTTTCGGTTGCCGGTGCCTGAACTGGCAAGAGGGCTCTTGGCAGGCGTTTTCGGCTTGCTCGGCATCACGACGGTCATTGCGCTTTTCACTCGTTATCGCCGGCATGTCGTGATTGGCTACGCGGTCGTCTTTTCGTCTGTCCTGGCCTGGTGGAGCACCATCAGGCCACCTATTGACGCCGACTGGTCGCCGGATGTCGCGCGTCAGGTCACAGGGACAATAGAGGGCGACGTGCTCACCCTCCATGACATTCGTGATTTCGAGTGGCGCGGCGAGACCGACTTCAGCGAGACCTGGGTCACGCGCAGCTACGACCTGACGAAGCTCAGCACCCTCGATCTCGTCATGTCCTATTGGGCAGGTCCCGAGATGGCCCATGTGATCATGAGCTTCGGCTTCGAAGATGGAGATTATCTTGCTTGGGCGATCGAGGTGCGTCGCCGCGCGGGCGGCGCCTTCTCGCCCATTGCCGACCTTTTCAAGAGCAATCCTTTGGTGATTGTGGCGGCCGACGAGCGCGACGTAATCGGCCTGCGCTCGAACATCCGTCGGGAAGACGTACAACTCTATCGGCTGAACGTCTCCCCAGCCGCTGCCCGGGCTCTGCTTCTCGAATATGTCTCCGACGCCAACGAGCTTTCGGCGACGCCGCAGTTCTACAATTCCCTGACGACGAATTGCACCACCACGATTTGGAAGATGATGCGCGCCGTAGGAGACGTCGCGCCGTTCGATTGGCGGCTGATTGTCAATGGCTACCTGCCCGAATACGCCTACAGCAGAGGCGCTCTGACCAGCGGCCTTCCTCTGCAGGCTCTCAAGGCGGCGGCCCATATCGATGAGCGTGCTCAAGCGGTGGGCCTCTCATCACCCGGCTTTTCTCAGGCGATCCGGCTCGGCGTGCCCTCGCCGCTGCAAGATGCGCCCCAATCCGAATAGCGGCAAATCAAGGCGCTGGCTTTACGGTCGCCTGGAATTTCGACATCAGATACGGGCCGGAAAGGACAGGTTCATAACGGGGGCTTTCTCCCGGCGCCAGGCAGGATTCCAGACAGGCGATCTCGGCATGCCAATTGGGCTGGTGGAAGAATGCAAAGGATTGGCGGCGGCTCGACTTGCCCGCCCCGATGTCGGGGTTGACGACACGATGTAAGGTGGACACCCACCGATCATTGGTCCAGCGCGCCATCAGGTCGCCGATGTTGATGATGAAGGCGCCGGCCACAGGTGGCACGGCCCGCCACTCGCCTTCAGGCGTGAAGATTTCAAGTCCCCCCGATCCGGCCTGCGGCAAGAGAATGGTCAGGCTCCCATAATCGGTATGCGCTCCGGCGCGCAATTGTCCGGGCTGCGGGATACCAGTCGGCACGGGATAGTTGAGCGCGCGCAGCGCGCTGATCGGCCGGTCTATGAAGGTTTCGAAAAAGTCCTCCGGCAATGAGAGCGCGGTTGCGAAGACGCGCATGATGCGTGCAGCCAAATCTTCCATGGCGCGATAATAGGCCTGCCACGCATCCTTGAAGCCCGTCGGCTCCTCAGGCCAGATGGTATCGGCATAGCAGAAGGCAAGCGCTTGCGGGTCGGTGAGCCCTGCCGGCGTCTCGAGCGGGCCGCCATTGAAGCTTTCCTTCAGGTCTGGCGGCGTGTCGACATTCTTCGATTTCGCCAGGGCCTCGGCACCAGGTCCCAGATAGCCGTAGGGGTAGCCGGGATAAGGCGCCCTCGCCTTCTCTTTCAGGGACCAGGGTTGGTCGAAGAAGGCGTGGGCCTTTTGCCAGGCGGCATCGATGATGTCCTGTGGAACGGAATGACCACGGATCGCGAGAAAGCCTGTGCTTCGGCATATCTGGTCCACCTCCCTGCCGAGGACCTGTTTGTCGGCTGCGCCCGCGGTTTCAAAGCGTGAAAGGTCGAAAACGGGAAATGCTGTGGACGGCATCGATAGTCCTCGTGGGTATTGACTCCTTCACCTTAGGACATCGAACCCGGGAACGGGAACGGGGTCTGAGCGATTCAGGCTTGAGCCACGGCACGGCCGCCGAAGCCATGACGAGGAGGCCGAGGCGCAGCGCTTGATCCCCCAAGAACAAGCCGAAAAGAAAAACGGCCCCGCCGTCGCGAGGCCGTTCCTTCGGGTCGATAGGCCCGGCAGTGGGGGCGCTCAATGCCAGTAGGGCTCGACCTTGTAGTACGCGTAGGAAGCGTCGCGTGCGGCGTGGCCATCGTCGCGTGTTAGCTCCTCGATTGAATAGGCCGGCGCGGCCTCGAGCTGCTCCTTGGTGAATGGCACGACATAGCCGCCTTGATCCTCATTGTAGTCGAGTACCGACCAGGGGACTGCATGATATTTCTCGCCGATTCCCAAGAACCCGCCGAATCCGATAACGGCGAACATGATGCCGTTCGATGTCTTCTCGAGCATGACGTCTTGGATGGTGCCGATATGATCGCCAGCCGTATTGTAGACTTCCGTCCCGATCACGCGCGAAGCGGTGATGGCGTTGGTGTGGCCGGAGAGAGTCGTCATTTTGTGCGCTCCTTTCTTCTTCTCGTGATGGAAGAGCAATGACGGAGCGGCGCGATGGTTCCCTCTGAATCAAACGGACTTTGCCAATTTGTCGAACGCGGCCAAACGTTCGAGCAAGGCTGGCATACGGTCCAGCGGCACCATGTTCGGGCCATCGGAAGGCGCATTGTCCGGGTCCTGATGGGTCTCGATGAAAACGCCCGCAACGCCAACTGCGACGGCCGCTCGCGCCAGTGTTTCGACAAAGCGGCGCTCTCCGCCGGAGGAGCCGCCTTGACCGCCCGGTTGCTGGACGGAATGCGTTGCATCGAAGATGACGGGGGCGCCCATCTCGGCCAGGATCGGGAGAGCCCGCATGTCCGACACGAGTGTATTATACCCGAACGACACGCCGCGCTCGGTGACGAGCACGTTCGGATTGCCTGAACCGGTCACTTTGGCGACGACGTTCTTCATATCCCAGGGGGCAAGGAATTGCCCCTTCTTCACATTGACGACTTTTCCGGTGTGCGCAGCCGCGACCAGAAGGTCGGTCTGGCGCGACAGGAAAGCGGGTATCTGCAGGATGTCCACCACGTCGGCGACTATGCGGCACTGCTCTTCCGTATGGACATCCGTCAGCACCGGCACGTCGAAGGTCTTCCGGATATCGGCAAAAATAGGCAGAGCTGCTTCGAGCCCTGCACCGCGTGTTCCCTTCAGCGAGGTGCGGTTCGCCTTGTCGAAGCTGGTCTTGTAGACAAATCCGATACCGAGCCGTGAGGTCATCTCCTTCAGGGCCCCCGCCATGTCGAAAGCATGCTCCCGCGATTCGAGCTGGCAAGGGCCTGCGATGAGGGCGAACGGGGCGTCATTCGCGAAGACGACTTTGCCTGCTGAGACGGTCTTGTTCGGTGTGGTCATGCTGCCTCGAATGAGTGGGCGAGAGCATCGCTCGCGGTTTGTAGAGACGTCCCGTTTCGGAAAGTCGTCGCCGGGAGCTTTTCAGGCACGCAAGGGCCCAGCGCCGATTGTCGCGAAGGAACGTGATGTATCCGCCCGGCTTTTACCCGTGGCCGGGCGATTTGTCATGCCAGCCGTTCGCGGCGGTGTGCCTGCTTCGCGACCACCCAACCGAGCAGCGCGCCCGCGAGCAGGACGAGTGAGGCGACAAGGAAAGCCGTGCCCGAGAACGGCAGCCAGGAATCCTCCCGCAAGGTGAAGGCGTAGAGAGCGCCGAAGAACAGCGGCGAAGCCACGCCAGCGATGCTGGCCACGCTCATGTTCGCTCCCTGCAGCTGTCCTTGTTCGGATTCCGACACGCGTTGTGTCATCAGCGATTGAAGCGTCGGCATCGCCAGCCCCCAGAGCGCATTGGGGACCATGGCCATTGTGAACAGGAGTCCCGTGGGCGCCAGGCCCATGCAGGCGACTCCGACTGAGCCGCCGAACAATCCGAACACCATGACGGCGCGGTCGCCGAAACGCTTGACCGCCGGGCCGACCAGCAGCCCCTGCACGGACATGTCGAGCAGACCCACCAGTGCTAAAAGAGCACCGACCTGCCATGGACCCCAGCCGTAGCGGTAAGCGGCGTACAGAACGAACACGGCCGAAAACACATGATGCGCGAAATGAAGGAGGAAGTTCACCACCGCCAGACCGGAAAGCTCCGGATGGGAGGCAAGCAGCTTCATCGCACCGAACGGGTTTGCACGTCGCCATGAAAACGGCATCCGGTTCTTTGTGGGCAGGGACTCCGGCAGGATGAGCAGGCCGTAGAGGAATGCGACTGCGGAAAGGCCGGCCGCGAACCAGAACGGTGCGCGCGGCGAGATTTCACCGAGGAACCCGCCGATCAACGGCCCGAGCACGAAGCCGCCCGAAAAGGCGGCGCCGATCAATCCATATGCGCGAGCCCTTCCTTCCGGCGGCGTGATATCGGCCATGTAAGCAAAGACTGTCGTGAAGCTCGACGAGGTTACGCCGGCGACGAGCCGCCCGAGCGCCAGCCACCAGAGATTGGGCGCCAGGGCCATCAGCACGTAGTCGACGGCGAGGCCAGCACAGGACAGGAGGATGACAGGCCTGCGGCCATACTGGTCCGAAAGCGATCCGATCACGGGCGAAGCCAGGAACTGCATACCAGCCCAGAGTGCCACGAACACGCCGTTGATCCACCCGGCGTCGGCATTCGACCCGACAAACTCCTCGATGAGCGAAGGAAACACCGGGATGATGATCCCCATCGCCACGATGTCGAGCACCGCGGTGACGAAAATGAAAGCAATGACCGCCTTGCGGCGTGTTCCGGAAAGCACTGACATCGTTGCAGCTCTACATACGGGAGCGGCCTTATAGTCCCGCAACCGGCTGATGGCCAGCAGATGTCGTCGTCACTCCTGACAGTCCAGTGGCGAGAGAGCGGGATGAGCCGTGTAAAAACAACGCTCCGAACCGTTGCGTCGGCGGATGCGGCCGGTCACCATGGGGTAGCCGGCGGCGCCGATCGCTGTCTCCCCGTCAATTCATACGAGCAATTTGCAGTGCTAAAGCATGTCTCCCCAAAGGTGGCACCGGTTTGGGGAGACAGGCATGCGTCAAATCAAAGGTCTAAAGCGCGGGAGCGAATCTGAAAGATCGCGACGCGCTTTAGACGAGCCGCGATTGCTCGACGGCGGCCTCGATAAAGCTCGCAAACAGCGGGTGCGGCTCGAACGGTCTGCTCTTCAATTCCGGATGGTACTGGACGCCGATGAACCAGGGATGGTCGGGATACTCCACTGTCTCCGGCAAGACACCGTCGGGCGACATGCCGGCAAAGATCAGGCCGCACGCCTCCAGCCGCTCCTTGTAGTCGATATTGACCTCGTAGCGATGACGGTGGCGCTCGGAGATCTGGGTGTCGCCATAGATTTCGGATATGCGCGAGCCCTGCTGAAGCGAGGCATCGTAGGCGCCGAGCCGCATGGTGCCGCCGAGATCGCCGGCTGCCTTGCGTTTCTCGAGCATGTTGCCCTTCAACCATTCCGTCATCAGGCCGACAACCGGCTCCTTGGCCGGTCCGAATTCAGTTGAGGAGGCGTTCTCGATACCGGCCAGCGACCGGGCCGCCTCGATGCATGCCATCTGCATACCGAAACAGATGCCGAAATAGGGGACCTTGCGCTCGCGCGCAAAGCGGGCGGCCAGTATCTTGCCCTCGGAGCCGCGTTCACCGAATCCGCCCGGAACCAGGATGCCGTGGACCTTCTCCAGGAAAGGCGCGGGATCTTCCTTTTCGAAGACCTCGCTTTCGATCCAGTCGAGCTTGACGCGAACCCGATTGGCCATGCCTCCATGGGAAAGCGCCTCGATCAGCGACTTATATGCATCCTTCAGGCCGGTGTACTTGCCCACCACTGCGATCGTCACCTCGCCTTCCGGATTGTGGATCCGGTCCGAAATCTCGTGCCAGCGTTCCATGCGCGGCTTCGGCGCCGGGTCGATTCCGAAGGCAGCCAGCACTTCGCCGTCAAGGCCTTCCTGGTGATAGGCCATCGGCACGTCGTAGATATGCGATACGTCCAAAGCCTGGATGACGGCCGACTCGCGAACGTTACAGAAGAGCGAGAGCTTACGGCGTTCCTCCTTCGGGATCGGCCGGTCGGCGCGGACCAGAAGTATGTCAGGCGCAATGCCGATGCTGCGCAGCTCCTTGACGGAATGCTGCGTTGGCTTGGTCTTCAATTCGCCGGCGGTGGGGATGTAGGGCATCAAAGTCAGATGCACGTAGACGGCATTGTTGCGCGGCAGGTCGTTGCCGAGCTGACGGATCGCTTCCAGGAAAGGCATCGCCTCGATGTCGCCGACCGTTCCGCCGATCTCGCAAAGGACGAAGTCGTAGTCGTCATTGCCGTCCAGGATGAAGTTCTTGATCTCGTCGGTGACGTGCGGAATCACCTGCACGGTTGCGCCGAGATAATCGCCGCGCCGCTCGCGCTCGATGATGTTCTTGTAGATGCGGCCGGTGGTGATGTTGTCGCTCTGGTTGGCCGAGCGACCGGTGAAACGTTCGTAGTGACCAAGATCGAGATCGGTCTCGGCTCCATCGTCTGTGACGAAAACTTCGCCGTGCTGATACGGCGACATCGTTCCCGGATCGACATTCAGGTAAGGATCGAGTTTCCTGAGCCGCACGCGATAGCCGCGTGCCTGCAAGAGTGCCCCAAGTGCTGCCGCGGCAATGCCTTTTCCAAGGGAAGAAACCACGCCGCCAGTGATGAATACATATCGCGCCATGGGAGTCAGGGCTTAGCGTGCCGGAACTGATTCCGCCAGTGGAAAACGATCGCGGGACGGTTTTTAACGGTTACCTCAACGGCACCTTTGCCTTTGAGCGCAAAAATAAAGGCCGGCACATGGCCGGCCTTTCAATTCGCTGCATGCCTTCAGATTACATGACGATGACTTCGGTGCCCATCTTCACGCGACCGTAGAGGTCCTGAACATGCTCATTGACCATCCGGAAACATCCATTCGAGGAGTTGGTCCCGATCGTCTGGGGCTGGTTCGTGCCGTGGATGCGGATGTGCGTGTCCTTCTTGCCCTGATAGAGATAGATCGCACGGGCACCGAGCGGATTCTCGGGGCCGCCGGGCATGCCGTCCTTATACTGGCCGTACTTCTTGGGCTCGCGCTTCTGCATGTCGAGCGTCGGGATCCAGCGCGGCCATTCCTGCTTGTCACCGACCGTCGCCTTGCCTTTGAACTCGAGACCCTCGCGCCCGACCGCGATCGCGTAGCGGCGCGCCGTGTTCGATGATTCGACGAGGTAGAGATAGCGGGACGAGGTGTCGATGACGATCGTGCCGCGGGGATAACCGCTGAACGCGACTTCGCGAGGCTCGAAATCGGCCTTCACCTTGAACTGTTTGCGCGCCTCCTTGGCCGCGAGCGCGGCGTCGAGCGCACGCGTTTCGGGAAGGAGCTGTGGGCGTGGTGTACCACCGAAAAGGGCAGAGAGAAGGTCGTTGTTCTGCTGCGTTGCCGTACCGCTGCGCAACTCGCCATTGTTGCCCGTCGCGACAATCGCGTGGACCGGTTGTTCGACCTTTTGGGCTTCCAGCTTCGCCTTGGCGGCTTTCTCCGCCTCGCGCCGTTCTTTCGCGGTCAGTTTGCGCTGCGGCTGAGAGACCTCGGGCGCAGTCTCGAGCCGACGGATGGGCTTGAAGATCGCCGCCAGGAGGTTCTGGGGCTGCGCCTTGGCGACCTCGGTGTCTCGCGCTGGCTCCTTCTTGGCTTTCGCCGATACCTTTTCCTTGGACTTGCTGTTGGCTTTGGCGTTATTCGTGTTCTTCTTGGCTGTTTCCTTGGTCTTCGGCTTCTCCACGCCCATAGCCGAAGTTTTAGTCATGTCGAGGCCGCTCTGGGCCGACGCCAAGGAGGATGGACCCAGGACAAGCGCGGCCCCGAGGCCGAGCATGAGCAGGCTACGAAACTTCATGTCTGTTACCTAATTTTGATGCGAGTGCCGCTGCGGTGGCTGGCCGAATCTCAAGCCCTCTGGCCAATCTGCCACTGTAGAGGCTTATAAGCAGTTAACAGTGGAGCTCTCAAGCGGGACGAGTGCCCCAAAGCGCGTCAAACGTGTGTCGAATCACGATTTGTAATCGTGTGTGTCGAATCGACAACAGAGCCGGTGGGGTACGACACAGAGTACGCCCCGGAAATGACGGAGGGCGCGGAAACAGAAAGTGCCCGCAAAGCGGGCACTGGAAAGGAACGCTGGTTGCGTTTGATTTACTGGCCGCTGGGGACGCCGGGCTGAGCCGGTGCCGCTGGACCCGCCGGCGTCGTCGACCCGTCCGTCGAGGGCGGGGTCGGCGCAGCGGGTCCGCCACCGAGCTGATCCAGAACGCCCGAGCCTCCGCCGGTTCCGCCCTGTTCGGTCTGTCCCGGCATGCGGTCAAGGATGTCGATCGGCCGTTCTCCGTAACGCGCCAGGATCGAGAGGCCGAGCGAAGTGACGAAGAATGCGATTGCCAAGATCCCCGTCGTGCGGGTCAGTGCATTGGCCGCGCCGCGCGCAGTCATAAAACCGGAGCCGCCGCCGATGCCGAGACCGCCACCTTCCGAGCGCTGCAGCAGCACGACGCCGACGAGCGCGACGACGACCATCAGATGGATTACAATGAGGATGGTTTGCATGAAGCGATCCGGCAAATTCTTTCAGCAGGGACAAGCCAGTCCCCTATCGGAGGCGGCTGCTTACACGGGTTTCGCGGCATTTCCAAGCCCGTCGAGCGAATATGGTGCCGACGCAAGGAATTGCAAATGCCGAGAATGGCTCCTCTGTTATGTGGCCATTGCTTTATAGGCTTCGGCAATGCCAAGAAAGTCCGACGCTTTCAGGCTTGCGCCGCCAACAAGGGCGCCGTCGACATTTGCAACGGCAAGCAGTTCTGCCGCATTCGATGGTTTCACCGAGCCGCCATATAGGATTCGGATGTTCTCCGCCGGCTTGCCAAGCTTCGCGGCCAATTCCTTTCGTATGTGAGCATGTGCATCCGCCACGTCCGCGGCTGTCGGCGTCAGCCCGGTGCCGATTGCCCACACCGGCTCATAGGCGACGATCGTATTATCAGCGAGAGCTTGAGACGGGACCGAGCCGGCAATCTGCTTCGAGAGAACCTGGAGCGTCGCCCCACTTTCGCGTTCAGCTCTCGTCTCACCGACGCACACGATGGCTACCAGCCCTGCCCGCCATGCAGCCTCGGCCTTCGCATGAACGGCTGCATCGGTCTCGCCATGATCGGTGCGGCGCTCGGAATGGCCGACAATGACATGGCTTGCGCCCGCATCCCTGAGCATCTCCGCCGAAATGTCGCCGGTATGGGCGCCACTGGGGGCCGCGTGACAGTCCTCGCCGCCAAGCTGGACGGGCATCTTGCCTGCGACCACCTCGGCCGCCCGGCAAAGAAGTGTCGCGGGGACACAGACGAGGGCGTCGACCCGGGATGCCAACTCACCCAGAAATCCTTCGCCGATGGCGCGCAATTCGCCGAGAGAAGCGCTCGTGCCGTTCATTTTCCAGTTTCCGGCGACCAGCGGGCGAATTCCTGGTGTCATCGATAGAGCTCCTCATTCGGTTGCCGATGCCGCCTCACTACCAAAAACCAGCCACAAAGCAATCGACACTGGCGAGGAAGGGCGCTATTGCCGTCCTTTCGCAAACGGCGCTAAGAGCGAGGCGCCTAACCGGATTTGACCATGCTAGACAATTTGAGAAAAGCCGCCGGAACCTGGGTCGCGAAACTGCTTCTGCTGTTGCTCGTGGTGAGCTTCGCCATCTGGGGCATTTCCGGGGAGCTCACGCGTGGCTTCGGAAGCGGGAAGGTCGTTACCGTCGGCGGCACGTCCGTCTCGGCCAAGGACTATCGGCTCGCTTACGATCGCCAACTGCGGACCTGGTCGGGTCAACTCGGCCGCCAAATGACGCGCGAGCAGGCGGCGGCGTTCGGGATTACGGAGCAAGCCCTTGCCCAAGTGGCCAACGAGGCCGCTCTCGATGAGCAGGCGCGCAGGCTCGGCCTCGGCATTTCAAAGGATCGTCTCGCCGCGCTCGCTCGCGAAGACACAGCTTTCGCCGGTCCGGACGGGAAGTTCGACCGCCGGCAGTTCGACTACGTCTTGCGTGAGATCGGCATGTCGCCGGACGACTATCTTCGCAATCGCCAGCATGCAGCCATGCGCCAGCAGATCGTCGAGGCTTTGACCGATGGTCTCGAGGCGCCGGATACTTTCCTGCGAGCCATGGTGCTCTATCGCGGCGAGGATCGGACGATCGACTATATTGCCCTCCCCAAGTCAATTGTCGAGCCGATCGAAGAGCCTTCCGACAGCGTGCTTTCCGCATGGTTCGAGGAGAACAAAGCCAGCTACGCCGCCCCGGAATACAGGAAGATCTCCTATATCAAGCTAGAGCCGGCGGACATCGCCGACCCCTCTGCCATTACCGACGAGCAGGTCGCGAAGGACTACGAAGCCAACAAATCCCGATACACCACGCCCGAACGGCGCACGATAGATCAGATCGTCTTCCAGACCGAGGAGGCCGCCAATCAGGCGCGTGCCAGCCTCAATGCCGGATCGTCCTTCGATGATATCGTGAAATCCGAAGGCAAGTCGCCGGCCGACGTGCAACTCGGAACCTTGTCGAGGGATCGCGTCGCCGATCCCGCCGTCGCCGAGGCGGCATTCTCGTTGCGGGAAAACGAGGTGAGCCAGGTGGTGAAAGGCGCCTTTGGTCCTGTGTTGATCCGCGTCACCAAGATCGAGCCTGAAATCGTCCAGCCCCTCGAGGCCCTGAAAGAGGAGATCCGCAAGACGCTGGCCGAAGATGAGGCCAGCCGGATCCTGCTCGATGTCCACGATTCCTACGAGGACGCACGTGCCGGCGGTGCTACGATGCAGGAGGCGGCCGACAAGCTGAAGCTCAAGGTCGTTACGGTCGATGCCATCGATCGTTCGGCGCTGCGCCCGGATGGCTCGATCGTCAGCGACCTGCCGCAGTCCCAGGAACTGCTTCGCGCCGCTTTCGAGGCCGATGCCAATGTGGAGAACCCGCCTCTCAACATCGGCAACACCGGGTTCCTGTTCTTCGAGGTGGATGCCATCACCCCTGCCCGCGACCGCACGCTGGATGAAGTGCGGACCAAAGTCGTCGCGGACTGGAAAACGGGCGAGACCAATGCGCGTCTTGCCAAGAAAGCCACCGAGCTTCAGGAACGCGTCAAAAGCGGTACCCCGCTCGATACGATCGCGACCGAGCTTTCCCTGGAGAAGCAGACGAAGCGCGGCTTGAAGCGTGAGGCCGACGACGGGGATATCGGCAAGGCCGGTGTTGCCGCGGTCTTCGCGGTCGCCTTGAACGGCGTCGGTGCGACGCCGTCGCCTGCAGGCGACGCTCAGATCCTGTTCAAGGTGACCGAGGCGTTCGAGCCTGCCGCAACCGGGCCGGAGGCCGTGCCCGACGAGTCGCGGAAGGTCTTCGATGCCGGACTGGCAAACGACCTGATCGTTCAGATGGTCGAAAGGCTCCAGGGCGAGTATGGCGTCACGGTCGACAGGGATGCCGTCACCAGGGCCCTGGCATTCTGAGGCCGGCCATGAGCGAGCTCAAGTCCCACATCGCCAAGGTGGCCGCGGGCAAGACGCTGTCCTTCGACGAAGCGAAAGCGGCTTTCAACATCATCATGTCCGGAGAGGCCACGCCGAGCCAGATCGGCGGTTTCCTGATGGCTCTGCGCATGCGGGGCGAGACCGTTGACGAGATCGCCGGCGCGGTCGCAACAATGCGGGAGAAAATGCTGCGGGTCGAGGCGCCGGAGGGTGCTATCGATATTGTCGGCACCGGTGGAGACGGTTCCCACAGCGTGAACATCTCGACGGCATCGGCTTTCGTGATTGCCGGCGCCGGCGTGCCGGTTGCCAAGCACGGCAATCGCGGCCTCTCTTCCCAAACCGGGGCAGCCGACGTGCTGATGGCTCTCGGCGTCAAGATCGAGCAAACGGCGGAGGCGATCGGCCGCCTCGTTCACGAGACCGGAATCGGATTCATGTTCGCGCCGTCGCATCATCCGGCCATGAAGCATGTCGGCCCCTCGCGTGTCGAATTGGGCACGCGCACGATCTTCAACCTGCTCGGCCCCCTTTCCAACCCGGCGGGAGTGAAGCGACAGATGGTCGGTGTTTATGCGCCGGAATGGATCGTGCCGCTCGCCGAAACCTTGAAGGCGCTTGGGGCGGAACAGGTCTGGGTCGTTCACGGCGACGGTTTCGACGAGATCACGACGACCGGCGAGACGCAGGTGGCCGAGCTCCGCGACGGCGAGGTCCGCAGCTTCACGATCACCCCTGAAGCCGTCGGCCTGAAACGCTATGACCGGGAAGAGCTGCGTGGTGGTGACGCGGCGTCCAACGCCTCGGCGCTGCGCGCCGTCTTGTCGGGCGAACCGGGCGCTTATCGCGACACCGTGTTGATGAATGCGGGGGCAGGCCTGGTCGTGGCGGGAAAGGCTCCGACACTTGGCGACGGGGTGTCGATGGCGGCGCGTTCCATCGACCAAGGCAACGCCCTGGCCGTCCTTACGACGCTCGTCGCGAGCTCGAACGAGTAGGACATGACCGACATTCTCAAAAAGATCGAAGCCTACAAGCGCCAGGAGATCGCTGCCGCGAAAGAACGTCTGCCGATTGCCGAGGTGAAGGCACGCGCCCGCGATGCCGACAGGCCCCGTGGCTTCCTTGCTGCCCTGTCCGCAAGACGTGAAGCCGGGCAGTTCGGTCTCATCGCCGAAATCAAGAAGGCGAGCCCGTCCAAGGGGCTTATCCGCGCCGACTTCGATCCACCCGCCTTGGCGGGGGCCTATGCGCAAGGTGGGGCCGCCTGTCTGTCCGTGCTCACCGACACGCCGTCCTTCCAGGGTGCGCCCGAGTTCCTGCCGCAGGCGCGCAAAGCGGCCCCCCTGCCCGCGCTGCGCAAGGACTTCATGTTCGAGCCCTATCAGGTCTACGAGGCCCGGGCGTGGAGCGCCGACGCTATCCTCGTCATCATGGCAAGTCTTTCCGATGACGAGGCGCGAGCCCTGGAGGAGACCGCCTTCGAACTCGGCATGGATGTGCTGATCGAGGTCCATGACGAGGCCGAGATGGAACGGGCCTTGCGGCTCTCCTCAAGGCTCCTCGGCATCAACAATCGGAATCTCAGGACGTTCGAAACCAGCCTGGAAACGTCGGAGCGGCTCGCGGGTATGGCGCCTGCCGATCGCTTGCTCGTCGGCGAAAGCGGGATTTTTACCCACGCCGATTGCGAACGTCTCGCGCGCCACGGCATCGGTGCTTTCCTCGTCGGGGAAAGCCTGATGCGCCAGGCCGACGTCGCCGCGGCCACTCGGACGCTCCTTGGCGGTGCCGGCTGAGATGAACGCTAAGGGCGGCTTGACCCATATCGGAGCGTCCGGCGAGGCGTATATGGTCGACGTTGGAGCGAAGGCGGAGACCGAGCGCACGGCCATCGCGGAAGGTACGGTGACCATGCGGGCCGAAACCTTGCGCATGATCCTCGATGGCAATGCCAAGAAGGGCGACGTTCTGGGGACCGCGCGCATCGCCGGCATCATGGCCGCCAAGAAGGCCCACGAACTCATTCCGCTCTGCCACCCCTTGCTGCTCACCAAGGTTTCGGTCGACATCGAACCCGACGAGGGTTTGCCCGGTCTGCGCGTGAAGGCACTTGCCCGCGTGACCGGAAAAACCGGGGTCGAGATGGAGGCCCTGACCGCAGCGTCGGTCGCCTGTCTCACGATCTACGATATGGCCAAGGCTGTCGACCGCGGTATGATCATCGGGAACGTCCGCTTGCTCGCCAAATCCGGCGGCAAATCCGGAGACTACAATATCGAGGACCAGAAGCCATGACCTTGCTGCCCGTGGCGGAGGCTCTGGCGCGGGTGACGGAAGGCGCAAAGCCCGGGCCGGCGGAAAGCGTTCCCCTTCACGAAGCGGCCGGCCGCGTACTTGCCGCGCCGCTGCGGGCGTTGCGCACCCAGCCCCCTTTCGACGCCTCGGCCATGGACGGTTACGCGGTGCGCGCGACCGATGTCGCGGCCTCTTCCGCGCGACTGCGGGTGGTGGGTGAGGCGCCTGCCGGAAAGCTGTTTCCCGGCAAGGTGCAGCCGGGCGAAGCAGTACGCATCTTCACAGGCGCGCCGGTGCCAGAGGGCGCCGACACGATCCTGATCCAGGAGAACGCCCGGAAGCTGGACGGCGGCGCGATCGAGACCACGGTACCGGTCTCTCCCGGCAAACACATCCGCCGTCGCGGCCTGGACTTCGTCGAGGGAGAAGAATTGCTCGAAGCCGGCCGACTGCTCGATCCGGCCGCACTATCCCTGGCCGCCTCGGCAAACCACCCTGCCCTCAATGTGATAAAGCGGCCGCGCATCGCCATCATTGCGACGGGAGACGAGTTGCTGCCGCCGGGCAGCAAGACCGGACCCGACCAGATCATCTCCTCGAACGCTTATGGTGTGGCGGCGGTCGCGAAGTCGGTCGGGGCGGAAGCCATCGATCTTGGAATTGCGCCTGATCATCGCGACGCCATTGCGTCGCGGGTCAGGCAAGCGCTTGATGCCTCGGTCGACGTGATCGTCACGCTTGGCGGTGCGTCCGTCGGCGATCATGATCTCGTCCATGACGTCCTTGCCGACGAGGGCATGGCCCTGGACTTCTGGAAGATCGCCATGAGGCCGGGAAAGCCCTTGATGTTCGGCCGGCTGGGATCCACGCGGATCCTCGGGCTCCCCGGCAACCCGGTCGCCAGCCTGGTCTGCTCGCATCTGTTCCTCAAGCCGCTTCTTGCGCGTCTCGGCGGTCTTCCCCATGAGCCGGACATGCGGGATGCGGTTCTCGGCGCGACGATGCCGGCAAACGACCAGCGGCAGGATTACGTGCGTGCCACCACAAGGGATAGCGATGGACGGCTGGTCGCGACTCCCTTCCACATCCAGGACTCCTCGATGCTGCGGACGCTGGCTGATTCGAACGCATTGATCGTCCGTGAACCCGGTGCGCCCGCGGCGGACGCCGGTGCGCATTGCCGCGTCCTCTTCTTGCGCTGATCGAGGGGCCTGGCGCGAACAAGCCCGGCGACACTTACACCAAAATTTAAACGATTGCGGAACACAACTGGAACAGATAGTGTTCGTTCTGGTTTTGTTTTGGCGCGATTCCACGGGGAACGGAATGCTGACACGCAAGCAACACGAGCTGCTCCTGTTCATCCATGAAAGGTTGAAGGAAGCAGGCATCCCGCCCTCCTTCGACGAGATGAAGGAAGCCCTGGATCTCGCGTCCAAGTCCGGTATCCATCGGCTGATCACAGCGCTCGAGGAGCGAGGCTTCATCCGCCGCCTGCCTAATCGAGCTCGGGCGCTCGAGGTTATCCGGCTGCCCGATTCCATCGCTCCCGGACTGGCGTCGACGCGCAAGTTTTCGCCCAGCGTGATCGAGGGCAGCCTGGGCAAGAGACCTGCGCCGACAGCGACACGGCCTCAGATTTCCGGGAGTAACGACGATACGGCTGCAGCGGTCACGATCCCAGTGATGGGGCGCATCGCGGCCGGTGTCCCGATCGATGCGATCCAGCACAAGACACACTCCATCTCGGTTCCCCCGGAGATGATTTCGGGCGGGGAACACTATGCCCTCGAGGTCAAGGGCGATTCGATGATCGACGCTGGCATCTTCGACGGCGATACCGTCATCATCCGCAACACGAGCACGGCCAATCCCGGCGAGATCGTGGTCGCCCTGGTGGATGACGAGGAAGCCACACTGAAGCGTTTCCGCCGCAAGGGCGCCTCGATCGCGCTGGAAGCAGCCAATCCCGCCTACGAAACACGGATCTTCGGTCCCGATCGAGTCAAGGTTCAGGGCCGCCTCGTGGGTTTGATCAGGAGATATTAGGCGCGCAGGTCGTGCCGATCAGGGCACGGTCATGGTGCGGCGTCAGCGTCGCGTTGCTTCGGCTTGAATGGCGCGATGCCGCGTGCTTCCCGCGAGAATTGCCGATGGTGATGCCAAGGTCGGTAGTGTTCCGCCAGTGAAAAGCGAATAGCCGGTGGGCCCCCGTCTTCCAGGCGATCGATCGTGGCAGCGCCGCGACGCGCCAAGTTCCTTTTGGTCAAGACCGCCGTTGCCGGACAGGGGTTTCGCGCGGTCGCGTCATCGATCACGATCAGGACGGCTTGTCGGCAGTGTGCAGCGACGAGCGAGGCATTGGACGCATGCATCACCAGCTTGCCGGATCGATGACGCAGCACGCAGAGGCCGGCGTCACAGTAGAAGCCGAGATCCTCTGTAAGTTCGTCCAACGGAATGACCGGCGGCCGGTTTTCGAGGGCGGGCAAATGCCCCTCGCCCTGCGTCGCCTTCTCTTCGGACCGTGCACCCCTTTGCTGTCGGGGCTTGGCTAGCGCTTCGGACAATGTGGCCCGTGTCCAATCCTCGATGGTGAACCCGTTGGGGCGTGGCCTGTTCACCGCCAGCCGCCCATCGGACAAGGCCACCGCAATCAGTCGGGCATCCTCTGAAACGAGAACTTCCGGCGTCGTTCGGAACATTGCCGTGACGAGCGCTGCCAGAACCAAGGGAAGAGCCAGGAGGCGCAGCCATGTCGTGGCCAATGTGGCGATCAGGAGCGCCGCCGTCATCGCCAGGACCGATAGGGCTGGGATGGTGCCCACCGCATCCAGTGGCGAATGCCGGGAGAACCAGTCCGAGGCGACGATCATCATCGAGAGCCCCCAGCCCATGACGTCCAGAAAAGGACCATCCAGTCCAATCGGCATCGCCGCCAGCGCGGCGACGGCGAAGGGCATGACGAAAACGGAAACGATGGGCATGACGGCGAGATTCGCCGCCAGGCTGAGCGGCGAGACACGCTGGAAATGGTAAACCCCATAGATCGTCGTCGCCAAGCCGGCGACAATTGAAACGCCTGCAACACCGGCGGCATAGCGGATTGCGCTGCGCACAAGTCGCATCGGTATGGACGTATCGGCAGGTGGCGCTATGGGAGCATCCTGCGCCTTCTTTTCCCCCCACCATGCGTAAACGCCGATGAGCGCTGCGGTCGCGGCGAACGACATTTGAAAGCTTGGGCCGACTACCTCGTGGGGCGAGACGACGAGAATGGCGATCGCTGCGATCGCGAGATTGCGCATGGTAAGCGCGGCACGGTCGAAAAGGACGGCGAGGAGCATCACCGCCAGCATGATGAAGCTGCGCTCCGCGGCGACGGCGGACCCCGAGATGAAGAGATAGACGGCGGTGGCGACAAGCGCGACCGAAGCCGCATATTTCTTGACAGGCCGGCGCGATGCAAAGCGCGGAAAGAAGGCGAAGCCGAGCCGAAGCGCTGTCATGATCGTCCAGGCGACGAGCGCCATGTGAAGGCCCGATATGGAAAGGATATGCGCCAGGCCGGTGCGGCGCAGCGCCTCGTTCACGTCTTCGGGAATGCCGGCGCGTGTGCCGGCGATAAGCGCCGCCGCGATCTCCCCTTCGGCACCGCCGATACGTGATCTGATACGTTGTGCGAGCGCGGTTCGGGCATTTTCGACCTCGGCGTCGAAATGCTCGCGGAAGGTGGGTTCGACATCGGTTTCGGCCACGACGGGATCGCTGAGAAAGAACCCGTTCGCGCCGAGGCCGTCGAAATAGCTCTCGAACGAAAAGTCATAGCTGTCGGGTCGCAGCGGGCCTGAGGGCGGGAAAAGCCTGACGATCCCGGTCACGATGACGCCTGCAGTCAGGTCGGCGGGGACCGACCGGGCTGAGACGCGGATACGTTCCGGCGCGTAGCGAAGCTTTGGTCGTGCCGTGTCGAGGACGTCGATGGTCAGCCGAACGCGCCCATTTGCCTGATGCTCGACAACGGCTATGCGGCCGGTGACCGATGTCGATATCTCGCCACCGAGTACTTTCGTCCCGGCGCGCCAGGTCTCGGCCGCGGCGAATAGCATGCCGGCGACGACCAGGAACAAGGCGAGCATCGAATAATGGAGGGCCGGTCGCGTCCGGGCGAGAAAGCTCGCCGCGGAAAGCAGCGCTCCGCCACAAGACAACACGGCCAGACCCGGTTCGGTGGGCAGCGCGTAGTAGAATACGATCCCAGCGGCCAGAAAGACCGGGATGAGAAGGAACGCCGTGCCGCGCTCCCATTCCAGAACCAGGGCCGATGTGACGGCCGGAGCGAAGTCGCGGAGCTGGAAGCGCAGTCGGCCCAATCGGATCGACCTACCGACGGCATGTCGCCCGCCGTTGCCGCTCGTCTCTGAAATGCCGCGATCACCGGCCGCACGGAACAGCGACCGTTCGCCCGCGATCTCTTTCGCACTTCCCCCAGCCATGCGGCTGCCCCTTGCACGCCCGACGACACATGCTACATCAACGCCACCAAAACGCCACGTGCTGGCGGCCATCCGCCGCCCGAGCCGCCAATCCCGGAACAGACAATGTCCAAGACCGTCGTCACGCGCTTCGCTCCTTCGCCGACAGGGTACCTGCATATAGGCGGGGCTCGAACGGCCTTGTTCAACTGGCTTTATGCGCGCCATACCGGCGGCACGATGCTGCTGCGCATCGAGGACACCGACCGTGAGCGCTCGACCGATGCTGCGACCGCGGCAATTCTCGACGGGTTGACCTGGCTGGGCCTTCATTGGGAAGGTGAACCCCTCTCGCAGTTCGAGCGTGCCCCGCGCCACCGGGAAGTGGCCGAGGAACTCGTTCGTCTCGGCAAGGCGTATTATTGCTACGCGACACCAGCAGAATTGGACGAAATGCGTGAGAAGGCTCGCGCCGAAGGGCGCCCGCCCCGTTACGACGGACGCTGGCGTGACCGTGATCCGTCCGAGGCGCCGCAGGGCGTGAAGCCCACGATCCGGATCAAGGCACCGAGCGACGGCGAGACGGTCGTGCGCGACCGCGTGCAGGGAGATGTGCGTTTTCCCAACAAGGATCTCGACGATTTCATCATCCTGCGTTCCGACGGTACGCCGACCTACATGCACGCCGTCGTCGTCGACGATCACGATATGGGCGTCACGCACATCATCCGCGGCGATGATCATCTTACCAACGCTGCGCGGCAGACGGTGATCTATGATGCGATGGGCTGGGAAGTGCCTGTCATGGCCCACATCCCCCTGATCCATGGTCCCGACGGGGCAAAGCTCTCCAAACGCCACGGCGCTCTCGGCGTCGAAGCGTACCGCGCGATGGGATACCTGCCGGCCGCCCTGCGCAATTATCTGGTGCGACTCGGCTGGAGCCATGGGAACGACGAGATCATGAGCCTCGACGACATGATCCGCTGGTTCGACATCGACGACGTGAACAAGGGCGCGGCACGCTTCGATTTTCAGAAGCTTGAGGCGCTGAACGGCGTTTACATGCGCCAGATGCCGGATGAGGAACTACTGGATACGCTGGTACGTACCCTGCCCTATCTGGAGAACGGCCAGACCATGCTGGCCAAGCTGGACGATGCCGGCAAGTCCAAGCTGCTCGCCGCATTGCCCGGCCTCAAGGAGCGCGCAAAGACGCTCGTCGAGCTGACGGACAACGCCGGCTATCTCTTTGCCGGCCGCCCTCTCGCATTGGACGAGAAAGCGGCGAGCCTGGTTTCTGGTCCGGCGAAGCCGATTCTCGCTGGGGCCAGGGCGGCGCTCGAGGCGATCGGCCATGAGTGGACCGCTGCTTCGACGGAAACTGCGATACGCGAATTCGCCGCTGCTGGCGGCCACAAGCTGGGTGCGGTGGCGCAGCCCTTGCGGGCAGCGTTGACAGGAAAAAGTACGTCGCCCGGCGTATTCGATGTGCTCGCGGTGCTTGGCCGCGACGAAAGCCTGGGGCGCCTCGCAGACCAAATCGATTGAATCCCGGACAGGCCAAATTGCTCGATTGAAACCGGCCTTTTGCGGTGCAACATTAGGCTCGGGCGAACTTGGCATGTCTTCAGAAATGCGATAGCAACAGCGCGCTTTGCCGCTACTGTCCGTGGCGATGCAAGTGCGGGCCCGCCCGGACAATTTGATGCAAAGGAGTTTGCGATGACCGATTCGAAGGCGAAACTAGAATTTGGCGGCAAAACTTTGGAGCTCAAGGTCCGAAGCGGGACGGTCGGGCCGGATGTGATCGATATCGGAACGCTCTACAGCCAGACCGGCGCCTTCACCTACGACCCAGGCTTTACCTCGACGGCAAGCTGCGAATCCCAGATCACCTTCATCGATGGCGATGCAGGCGTGTTGCTGCATCGTGGCTATCCGATCGAGCAACTCGCCGAGCATGGCGACTTCCTCGAAGTCTGCTACCTGCTGCTCTATGGCGAGCTCCCGACCAAGGCTCAGAAAGAGGATTTCGACTATCGGGTCACGCGCCACACCATGGTGCATGAACAGATGTCCCGCTTCTTCACCGGCTTCCGCCGGGACGCCCACCCGATGGCGGTCATGTGCGGCGTCGTCGGCGCTCTGTCGGCGTTCTATCACGACTCCACGGATATCTCCGATCCTCACCAGCGCATGGTCGCGTCCATCCGTCTGATCGCCAAGATGCCGACCATCGCGGCCATGGCTTACAAGTACCATATCGGCCAGCCCTTTGTTTATCCGAAGAACGAGCTGAACTTCGCCGCCAATTTCCTGCATATGTGCTTTGCCGTGCCATGCGAGGAATACAAGGTGAATCCGGTCCTGGCGCGTGCGATGGACCGCATCTTCATCCTCCACGCCGACCACGAGCAGAATGCCTCGACCTCCACGGTGCGGCTCGCCGGCTCGTCCGGGGCCAATCCATTCGCGTGCATCGCGGCAGGTATCGCCTGCCTCTGGGGGCCGGCGCATGGCGGAGCCAACGAGGCAGCGCTCAACATGCTGAGTGAAATCGGCACCGTCGACCGTATCCCGGAATATATCGCCCGCGCGAAGGACAAGAACGATCCGTTCCGCCTGATGGGCTTCGGTCATCGCGTTTACAAGAATTATGACCCGCGCGCCAAGATCATGCAGAAGACGACGCATGAGGTGCTGGCCGAGCTCGGCATCAAGGACGATCCGATGCTGGACGTGGCGATGGAGCTGGAGAAGATCGCGCTCACCGACGACTACTTCATCGAGAAGAAGCTCTATCCGAACATCGACTTCTATTCGGGCATCACCCTGAAGGCGCTGGGCTTCCCGACCACCATGTTCACCGTGCTTTTCGCGCTGGCGCGCACGGTCGGCTGGATCGCGCAGTGGAAGGAAATGATCGAGGATCCGCATCAGAAGATCGGTCGCCCACGCCAGCTCTACACCGGCGCGCCGGAACGAGACTACGTGCCGATCGCCAAGCGCTGAGCGGGCCATACATCAAAAAAGGCGCCTCGAGCGCCTTTTTTTGTCGACGGATTACCGCTGCCTAAGTTTCAGCCGGCTCGGCATTTGCGGAAAGATCAAGCCGACACTCGGGATGCAATCGTTTCAACCACTGCGTTTGCAGCAATCTCGCCGGCCGGCCGATCCGTCGCCATTCGACGGACGACCTCCGCGAAGCCCTCCTTCTGCCATGCACGCAGGCTGGTGTCGCCCATCAGCCCTTCCAGTTGCCGCGCCAGGTTGGCCGGCCGGATGTACTGTTCGTAGAACTCGGTCACGATCGCGCGGTCGGCTATGAGGTTGGGGAGTGACCCTGACCACACCGTAATGAGGCTCTGCCCAAGGCGCATGAGTGGATCGATACGATAGCAGGACAGCATCGGAACGCCCGACAGGGCGAGTTCGAGCGAGACGGTGCCGGACGCAATGAGCGCTGCGTCAGCCTCTCCGAAGGCGCGCCACTTTTCGGCGCTGTCCAGGATGATGCGCGGCTTCAGCGGCCAGTCCGACGTCGCTTCGGAAACGATGCTGGCGACATGCGGCACAGTGGGAAGGAGGAGCCGCAGGCGGTTGCCGCGCTGGAGCAGGATCGAGATCGTCTCTCGGAAGACGCCGATAAGCCCGCGTACCTCGCCGCGACGTGAGCCGGGCAGAACGAGCAGCGTCTTCTCCCGTTCGGGCGACAGGTTCCTTGGCGCGGCCTGCGCGGCGGCTGCGGAAGCCACCCCGGGCTCTGTGGTCAGCCGGTGACCGACATATGTGCCTATCGGCCCGCCGAGGCGGTCGAGCTCGGCCGGCTCGAAGGGCAGAAGACAGAGTACCCTGTCGACATGGGGGCGCATCGCAGATGCCCTGCCCGGGCGCCACGCCCATACACTCGGGCAGACATAGTGAGCGATCGGGATCTCCGGCGCGAGATCCCTCACCTTTCTTGCCACGCGCAGGTTGAAGTCGGGGCTGTCAACCGTGATCAGGCAGTCCGGCTTCTGGGACGCGACGAAGCGGGCGGTCTGGCCGATACGCATGACCAGCCGGGGAAGATCGCGGATGACTGCCGACACGCCCATCAAAGCGATGTCGCCGGGCGGGAACAGCGACTTCATGCCAAGTTCCTGCAGATGGCGACCGCCCACTCCCATCAGGTGGACAGGGCGGCCGGTCATGGCGGCCAGAGCCCTCACCAGATCCGCACCGAGCAGGTCGCCAGACTCTTCGCCGGCGACGACAGCGATCTTGAGCGGCCGATCCGAAGCGTTCATGATCTACCCTTCGGGAGGCCGATGACGTAAAGACCCAGCGCGTCGGCACGGGCGATCAGCTTCGCGTGATCGAGCATGAGCGAGCGTCCGGCTTCGACACCGATGCCCGCGAGGCCCGCGGCATGCGCGCCCTCGACGGTTGCCGGTCCGATCGCGGGCAGATCGGCTCGCAATTCCTGGCCGGGCTTGGCGCATTTCACCAGGGCGCCACGCTTCGCGGCAGCCAGGCGGCCATGATTGCGCATCGCCTGCATCCTCTCGAGAAGACCGTCTGTTCCTTCGATTCCCTCCAACGCGACGACGCGCCCCCCAATGGCTATCGCGGCTTGGCCGATATCGAGTTCGCCTATCGCCTTGGCGGCAGCGAATGCAGCGTCGAGGTCACGACGATCGGCCGTCGTCGGAGCCGCTTTGGTCAGGACTCCTTCGGGGGATAGGAGATCGGGAACGATTTCGTGAGCGCCGACGATCTTGAAACCTTCTGCCTCGAACACCCGAACGATCGTCCGCAGCAGGCCGTCGTCTCCCCGAGAAAGGCCGTAGAGCACCTTTGCCACAATGGATAGAAGCCATGGTGTCGGGCGCATCCGCCACAGCCGTGGGCGCCGCCCGACGCCTCCGGCGAGAACCACATGCGTGATCCCTTTCTTTCGGAACAGCGGCGCAAGCGAGCCGAATGCCTCGATGTCGAGCGTGGCATGGTCATGTGCACGAAGGATGGCATCACTGTCGGCTTCGCCGGCAATGAGCACGACAAAGGGATCATGGCCGGCTGCGGCAAGTCCCTCCACGACGTTGGCCGGCAACCGCCCGCTTCCCGCGATCACGGCCACGCGCTCTCCTGGAGCAAGGCGAATGGGGTGCCCCGATTGCATCTTACCCTCTGGCGGGATTGTGCCGTTTCTCCGGCGACCCGCATCCGGCGGGCTTCTTCCCGCAAAGGGATCGGCGCCGGTCAGCTCTCGTCATCAGCGCCGTCATCGATGGCGCCGTCAAGGGGCGGCGTCACGAAATAGCGTTTGCCACGTTCGGAAAGGAAGGCGACGAGGCTCATGGCGATGGACGAATCGGCGAAGTCCCGGCTCGCAATGTCGAGATTCTCTGAGAGGGGGCGAGAGCGGTCGAAGATCGTTCTATAGGCCCGACGAACCGCTTGGATATCGGCTTTCGACATGCCGGAGCGCCGCATGCCAACGACGTTCAGCCCTCGGAGCTTGGCAAGATTACCCCTCGCCAGACCGAAGGGAATGACATCTCCGGGAACGGCGGAGCAGCCCGATAGGAAGGCGTTGTTGCCGATACGGGCAAACTGATGGACCGCAGTCAGGCCGCCGATAACGACGTTGTCACCGATCTCGCAATGTCCGGCGAGCGTCGCCCCGTTCGCCATGGTCACATTGTTGCCGACGGTGCAGTCATGGGCGACGTGCGAATACGCCATGAAGTAGCCGTTGTCGCCCACGATGGTTGCGCCGCGGCTCGTATCGGAACCGATGTGCATCGTCACGCTTTCGCGGATGATCGTGTTGCGCCCAATCGTCAGGGTCGTGCGGCCGCCTGTATGTTTGAGATTCTGAGGCAATGCGCCGAGCACGGCCTGGGGGAAGACCTTGCAGCCGTCGCCGATGGTTGTCGCTCCCATGACGACGACGTGACTGAGCAGATCGACATTTTCGCCGATCGTCACATCCGGGCCGACGTGGCAGAACGGGCCGACGCGGCTCCCCTTTCCGATCACAGCTCCCGTTTCGACGACGGCGCTGGGATGGATAGCTGCTTCCTGTTTCTGGGCCAAAGTCTTGTTATTCCGTTATCTTGGGCGACATCATCGCCGAAATTTCAGCTTCCGCGACCTTCGCGCCGTCCACAGTCGCCTCGCAACCGAAACGCCAGATATTGCCGCGCTGCTTGAGCTTGATCACCCGGATTTCGAGCCGGTCGCCGGGCACCACCGGCCGGCGGAACTTGGCATTGTCGATCGTCATGAAATAGACGAGCGACGGCTTGTCGGCGGCCGTATTGCGGATGCAGATCGCACCCGCCGTCTGCGCCATTGCCTCGACGATCAGGACACCCGGCATGACGGGATGCTCCGGGAAATGGCCCTGGAAATGCGGCTCATTGAACGTGACGTTCTTGATGCCGACCGCCGAATTATCTCCGTCGATGTCGATGATCCTGTCGACCAGCAGAAAGGGATAGCGATGCGGCAGCAATTTCAGCAGTCGCAGGATGTCGACCGTTTCGAGAGTGGATCCGCCCTGGTCAGCCATTGCTTTCCCCCTTTGACGATTTCGGCTTCATCAGGCTTCGGATGGCCGCAACTTCCTTGAAGAATTCCCGCATCGGCCGGGCGGGCGAACCTGCCCATCGTTCGCCCGATGGCACGTCGTGCATCAGGCCTGAAGAGGCGGCAATCTGCACTCTGTCGCCGATAGAGATATGGTCGGCTATTCCCACGCGTCCGCCAAGCATCACGAAGTCGCCCATCGTGACCGACCCGGAAAGGCCGCTATGGCCTGCGATCACGCAGCCTCTGCCGATCCGAACATTGTGGGCGACCTGCACCAGGTTGTCGATCTTGGTTCCTTCGCCGATCACCGTGTCTGACATGGCGCCGCGATCGACCGTGGTATTGGCACCGATTTCGACGTCGTTCTGTATGATGACGCGGCCAATCTGCGGGATGCGCTCCGGGCCAGCCGCGCCTGGCACGAAACCGAAGCCGTCCTGACCGATCTGTGCACCGCCATGGATGAAGACGCGGTCTCCAATCAGAGCATATTGAAGCGATACATTCGGTCCTATGTAGCAATC
Source organism: Rhizobiaceae bacterium (assembly GCA_035556195.1). Classification (GTDB taxonomy): domain Bacteria; phylum Pseudomonadota; class Alphaproteobacteria; order Rhizobiales; family Rhizobiaceae. The sequence goes on along the minus strand of DATMFK010000039.1, from coordinate 148,969 downwards.
CCGGCCCACCCGGCAAGACGGGCCGATGACCGCATTGGGGGCCACCACGGTTCCCCTGCCGACCGCCGCATCTTCGCCGACCACGGCTCCGGCCTCGATGATCGCGCCTTCCTCGACGCGGGCCGAAGCGGCCACATGCGCCGATGGCGATATGCCGGTTTCGCCTGTCACCGCTCTCGGCGAAACCGCCGTTGGATAGAGCGTTCGGCCGGCGAGCGCGAACGCGTACTGAGGGCGCGGCGTCACAAGCCGCGCAATGCCCTCCGGCACGCTGGTGCTGAGTTCGGACGTGCAGAAGATCGCGGCGGCCTTGAGGCCGTCGAGAAGATGCGCGTTGCGCTTGTTATCGATGTATACGAGCTTGCCTGCTCCTCCATCCGACGCCGGGGCGATGCCGGTAATGGCGACATCTGCGGCGTCCGGATCCAGAAGCTGCGCGCCGGTCACGGCCGCAATTTCAGCGGCTGTGTACCGGCGCGACGGCGCGAAGAAGACCGGGTCTGTCATATATGCCTTTTCTTCCGGGCCGAGGCCGGCCCGGAAGCGCCGGCCCGCATTGCTTAGAAGCGGGTCGACATACCGAAATTGAAATTCTGGACCTGATCCGAATCCTGTTTCATGACCGGGACCGCGTAGTCGACACGCAGCGGACCAAAGGGCGAAGCCCAGATCAAGCTGGCGCCGACGGATGCTCGCCATTCCATGCCCGTCGATACGGGATTGGTGGCTAGATCGTTGCCGTAGAGCGTCGCAGCATCCGCGAAGAACGCGCCCTTCAAGCCATAGCTTTCCGGGATGACCGGCATCGGGAACTGCGCTTCCAGCGTGCCGTGGAAGTAGGTCTCGCCGCCGAGGTGATCGAACTCGCCATTCGCGAGGCGATCCGCAGGTCCAATGCCATTATATTCGAAGCCGCGGATCATGCGATCGTTGTTCTTAAACATATCGAAGACGCGCAACTCGTTACCCGTCGAGGCGACGTGACCTGCGCCCAGAACGAGCAATCCGACAATGTCGTATTCTTCCGAAAGCGTTCTGTAGAAGTTGCTACGGCCGGTAAACTTCACGAACTGCGCGTCGCCACCGAGGCCGGCGAACTCTGTCGTGAAAGTCGCATAGATGCCATCATGCGGGTTCTTCAGGTCGTCGATCGTGTTGTAGAGGATCGTGCCGCTAACTGAAGATTTGATCCAAGGACTCGACTCGATACCGTTGATGATTGCTGACGAAATATCGCAAGTGCCGCCAAACTGAACGGGAAAGCAGTCGTCGTCGAGCGTGTACTCTTCCTGGCTCAGATTGTAAGCGACCTGCGTGGTCAACGCCTCGGTGATCGGCAGACCGAACCGAATCGATCCCCCGGTGATCTCGCTGTCGTAGTTCGTGTAGTTGCGGGTCTGACGATAGATGTCGAATCCAGCCGAGATGCGACGCCCCAGGAAATAGGGCTCGGTGAACGACAACGTGAAGTCGCGCGCATTGGCACCGCCGGAAGCGGACAGCTTGATGTACTGGCCACGACCGAGGAAGTTGCGCTCCGTGATGGCGCCCTCGACGTTCACCCCCTCATTCTCGCCGCCGGTCGAATAACCCGCGCCGATCGAGAACTCACCCGTCGACTTCTCGACGACGTCGACGACGAGCACGACCTGATCCGGTTCGGAACCCGGAGCAGTCGCGATCTCGACGCGATCGAAATAGTCGAGCCGCTCGAGCCGACGCTTTGCGCGCTGGACCAGAACCTGATTGAACGCATCGCCTTCGCTGATGTCGAATTCGCGGCGAATGACATAGTCGCGAGTACGGCTGTTGCCGCGGATCTCGATGCGCTGAACGTAGGTGCGCGGACCCTCGTCGACCGTGTAGACGACCGAGATGGTGCGGTTCTCGAAATTGCGGTCCCCGCGGGGAGTCACCTGGGCGAAAGCATAGCCCATCCCGGCCACGCGCTCGGTGATCGCTATGATCGTATCCTCGACCTTCTTGGCGCTGTAGACATCGCCGGTACGAGTCTTGATCAGCGCGTTCAGCGCCTGGGAATCGACCCCCTCGATCGTGCTTTCGACGCTGACGTCACCGAAATTGTAACGCTCGCCTTCCTCAACCGTGATGGTGATGACGTATTCATTGTTGGCTTCGTTCAGTTCGCCGACGGACGAGATCACCTGGAAATCGGCATAGCCGTGATTGAAATAGAAACGACGGAGCGCTTCCTCGTCGGCGCGCAGCCGCTCTTCGTCATAGATGTCGTTGCGGAACAGGAAAGACAGGATCGTCGACCGCTTGGTCGAGATCACGTCAGCCAGACGCCGGTCGCCGAATGCGTTATTGCCGACGAAGTTGATGGTCGCGATCTTGGTACGACCACCTTCGTTGATCTCGAAGACGACGTTGACGCGGTTCTCACCGAGATCGATCACCTGGGTGGAAACAGTGGCATCCTCGCGCCCGACGCGGCGATAAGCCTCGCGAACGGCTTCCGCGTCCGCTTCAAGCTGCGTCTGGGAGAACGTCCCGCGCGGTTTGAGCTGAACGCTACCGGCAAGCTGCGAATCCTTGAGCTTCTTGTTGCCCTGGAACAGGACCTGGTTGACGATCGAATACTCATCGACCTCCACCACGAGTGTCCCGCCGACTTGATTGATACGAACGTCGGAAAACAGACCCGTGGCGAACAGGCGCTTCACAGCCTCGTCGATATCGACGTTCGAGAATTGGCGACCGGGCGCAATATTGACGTAGCTGCGGATGGTCTCGGCGTCGACGCGCTGGTTGCCCCTCACCTCGATACGGCTGACCGTAGCTGCCTCGGCAGTCGTGGCGGAAACCAACTGAATCGCTACCGCACTCGGAACAACCAGCCCTGCGGATAAAGCCACCGCCGAAGCGGCGCTCATAAATTTCATTGCTGCCTTCATCGGGCTGTAAAACCTTTTTCTCGTAGTCCCCACGGCGAGAAATCCGGACGTCTCGGCTTCAACTCGCTACCGTAATAGTCGGATTTTCCCTACACGCAAGGCTTCTGGTTAATTTGAATTTACTAAACCGCTGGCCGTGGCTTTCGCGTCACGCCTATCCCGCGGGATGGTAAATGCAATCTCAACAGAGCTTCCCCCGAAGCCAATTCCCTCATGATTTCAACAGCCGAACAGGTCGTTCCAGAAAACGAATCCCATGAACACCAGTACCAGAAAAAAACCGGCACGATAGATGAATTCCGTCGCGCGTTCCGACACTGGGCGCCCCGTCCCCGCTTCCACGGCATAGAAGACCAGATGGCCGCCATCAAGTGGGGGGATCGGAAGAAGGTTGAGGAAACCGATACCCACCGACAACAGCGCTACGAGCTGCACCAGCCATTCGAAGCCCATCCGCGCCGCCTTGCCGGCCATGTCGGCGATCTTGACTGGCCCACCGAGCTGACATTTGTCCTCGCGCCCAACGACGAAACGGCTCAGGAACTGCCCGGTGCGGGCTATGATGTGGCCGGTTTCGAGCACTGCCTGTCCAAGCGCCTCCGTCGGCGTATAGGTGAGGACGCGGGGCTGCCCCATGGCTTCATTGTTGACGACGCCGATGACGCCGACCTTGACCACGTTGCCCAGGGGGTCCTTCTGCTCGCTCACGGCGGGCGTCGCAGTCAGTGTGACCTCGCCACCATTCCGTGACATGACGAAAACGATGGGGTCACCTGCCCTGCCCGAGACGAGACGCTGCACGTCGGCAAAGGTTTGGACCGGCTCGCCGTCGACACTGACGAACCTGTCCCCCGGAGCAAAGCCCGCGGCGGCCGCCGGCGAGTCCGGCCGAACCTCCGCGACCGTCGGCTCCGATACGAACCGGCCGTAGATGGAGAACATGACCGCGAAGACGGCGATGGTCAGCAGGAAATTGAACACCGGACCGGCGACGACCGTGAGGGCACGCTTCCATACGGCCTGGTTGTGGAAGGCAACCCGCCGCTGTTCCTCCGGCAAAACGTCCGCCTCGGCCTTGTCGGGTTGGCTTGTGACTCCCATGTCGCCAACGAACTTCACGTAACCGCCGAGCGGGATGGCGCAGAGTTTCCACCTTGTCCCGCGGCGGTCATTGAACCCGAGAAGCTCCGGCCCGAAGCCGATCGAGAACGCCGTCACACCGATCCCGCACCAGCGGCCAACAAGATAATGGCCCATCTCGTGGACAAAGACGACCACTGTGAGAACGAAGAGAAACGGCACGATCGTGCCGATCAGGACACCGTCGATGCTAAACAGATGGGACAGGAACTCGGTCAAAACTTACCCTCGGCGGCGATCCGCCGCTAAACAAATCTGACGTTAATCTCGGCGAATCCATGGCAGAAGAGCGCGGTTCGCATGAAACTGAGACGGGCATAGACGCGGCCTGTCAAAGAGGAAAGAGGCCATGGCCGGGCCGGCCAGCGCCCCCGAGCAGTGCCCCGATCACATAGAGAGCGAACGCCGCGGCCACCAAGCCGTCGACGCGATCCATCACGCCACCATGACCAGGGATGAGCTGGCTCGAATCCTTCACGCCACGCCGCCGCTTTATCCACGATTCGAAGAGATCGCCGACCTGCGAGACCACGGAAAGGACGAGCGCCACGGCTGCTCCCGGGATCAAATCCGAATGGCCCGTCGCCGCCGCGGCGGCTGTTCCGGCGAGAACGCCGCCCAAGGCGCCGCCGATCGCTCCGCTCCAGGTCTTGCCTGGAGAGATGGCGGGGGCGAGCTTGGGGCCGCCCAGCGAGCGGCCGACGAAGTAGGCCATGATGTCGGTCGCCCAGACAGTGGCAAACAGAAACAGGATCGCCGCAAGCCCGTTGCTGTCGCCATCGCGCAGCAACGCCAGCGAAACTCCCGACAACGCCGCATAGGAGAGCCCGACCGTCGTGCCAAGCCCTTGGCCACGCACTCGTCCATCGAGAGCGGACAGGAGGATCGCCACGGCGGTGGCGGCGACGACAAGCTTTTCCTCGACACCCAAGACAAGGAGGATCAGGACCGCACCGAGCAGCACTGCCGCCACCGTGTGATGACGGGTGCTGCTCTCGCCGCGCGACATGCCGGTCCATTCGTAGAAGATCGCCCCGGAAATCGCCGCGGCAAGAATTGCGAAGGGGGTGCCGCCGAGCCAGGTCACACCGAGCACCGCAACGATCAGGACGACGGAAGAGACGGTCCTGACCTGAAGATTGCTCAAGCGTCGAGGGGCACTGGACTGCGGATCGTCGCTGTCGCTCATAACGCGACATCGCGGGCGGCAACGCCGCCGTAGCGCCTTTCGCGGGATGCATAGCTGCGCAGGGCCTCGGCCAGATCCGTCCGTCCGAAATCCGGCCAGTAGCACGGGAGGAAGACCAGCTCCGCATAGGCCGCTTGCCAGAGCAGGAAATTCGACAGACGCAGTTCGCCGCTGGTGCGGATGATCAGGTCAGGATCAGGTATTCCGGACGTATCCAGGAAATGGCCGAGCGTATCCGCGCTTATCGATTCGGGATCCATCTTGCCGGCCTTGACCGCCAGGGCGGCCTTGCGCGCAGCGCGCGCGATCTCGTCGCGAGAGCCATAGTTGAAAGCAATGACGAGATTAAGCGCCCGGTTGGCGCGCGTCAGCTCTTCCGCTTCAACGAGCAGTTCGCGGATATCCGGTTCGAGCCCCTCGCGGTCGCCGATGACGCTTACCCGGACGCCGTGCTTGTGGAGGTCCGCAAGGTCGCGCCGAATGAACAGCTTCAGCAGTCCCATGAGGTCGCTGACCTCGGATTTGGGCCGCGACCAGTTCTCCGACGAGAAGGCGTAGACGGTGAGCCATTCTATGCCCATTTCCCCGGCCGCGCGTACCGTCTGGCGGAGCGCCTCGACGCCGGCGCGGTGCCCTGCGACGCGCGGCAGGCCGCGCGCCTTGGCCCAGCGGCCATTGCCATCCATGATGATCGCGACATGCGCGGGCGTTGTCATTATCTTTCTACCGCCTTCCCGCCGACCGCGCGGTCAGACGTGCATGATCTCAGCTTCCTTGTCGGCCAGCATGCTATCGATCTGCGCGATCTTCTCGTCCGTCAGCTTCTGGACGCGATCGGACTGCGTCCGGGAATCATCCTGGCTGATCTCCCCGTCCTTTTCCGCCTTCTTGATATGCTCCATCCCGTCGCGGCGTACATGCCGCGCTGCGACGCGCGCGTGTTCGGCATATTGATGCGCGATCTTGACCAGTTCCTTGCGCCGCTGCTCGTTCAGTTCCGGCAAGGGAATGCGCAAGGTCGTGCCGTCGACGATCGGATTGAAGCCCAGATTGGATTCGCGAATGGCGCGATCGACCGCGCCGACCAATTGCTTGTCCCACACCGAAACCGACAGCATGCGTGGCTCGGGAACAGACACCGTCGCGACCTGATTGATCGGCATCGGCGACCCATAGGCCTGGACCAGGATCGGATCAAGAAGGTTGCTCGAGGCGCGGCCCGTCCGGAGCGACGCCAAGTCGTGCTGGAAAGCGGCGACGGCACCTTCCATACGCTTCTGCAAATCCTTGAAGTCAGCTCCGTTGCTCATCTTGATATCTCCTTCCGGCCGCTACTCGAATACGTTCTGCGCACGGCCCGCGTTCCAATTGATGGCACCAGCGCCCTGGAACTTCAAATCCAATCTCTCGAGATACACGGCGCGATTGTCGCTGATGCGCGTTTCCGTGCTGAGATTCTAGTCGGCGACGATCGTACAGCGTCCGCCACCCCTCAAGATCTCTCCGAAACCGCCCGCTTCGTGAATCGAGTAGACGATTATCGGAATGTGGTTTTCCCGCGCAAGTGCAATCGCCGCCGTATCCATGATCGACAAGCCGCGGACCAGCACCTCCTCGTGGGTGATGTTGTCGTAGCGGACGGCGTCGGGATCCTTTTTCGGATCGCTGGAATACACGCCATCGACCTGCGTCCCTTTGAAAAGAGCGTCGGCGCCGATCTCGGCCGCCCGCAAGGCTGCCGCCGAATCCGTGGTGAAGAACGGGTTGCCGGTGCCTCCCGCAAAAATCACGACCTTGCCGGCATTCATGTAGGCCGTGGCTTGGCGCTGGGAGAAGCTTTCGCAAAGTTCGGGCATGGCGATGGCCGAAAGCACCACCGCGTCGACCCCGATCTTGACCAGGGACGTCCGCAGGGCCAGCGAGTTAATGACCGTCGCCAGCATGCCCATATGATCTCCGGTCACGCGGTCGCCTCCCTTGGAGGCCACCGCGACGCCGCGGAAGATGTTGCCGCCGCCGATCACGACGCCTACCTCGACGCCGAGCGACCGCGCTTCGGCGATGTCTGCCGCGATGCGGTCGACCACCGACACGTCGATGCCGAAGTGCTGGTCGCCCATCAGCGCCTCGCCCGACGCTTTCAAGAGGACACGTCGGTAAAGGGGTTTCGCCGTCATTGGTTCCTCGTCGGTTCTGGTCAGGGGCGGGTCGGCGTGGAACGGTTCTCGCATGCCGAAAATCCGCGCAGATCGGCACCTGCGATACACGAAGGGCGCCACCATGTCACGGGGCGCCCCTCTCTATTCGCTCGGAAGCGTTTGATGCGGCGTTACTTTTTGACCGCTGCCGCGACTTCGGCGGCGAAGTCGGACTCTTCCTTCTCGATGCCTTCGCCGAGCGCGAAACGCACATAGCCGGCGATCTTGGCCGGAGCGCCGATCTCCTTCTCGGCCGCCTTCAGCGCAGCCTCGACGGTGAGGTCGGGATTGAGCACGAAGGCCTGTTTGAGGAGAACGACTTCCTCGTAGAACTTACGGAGCCGCCCTTCGACCATCTTCTCGATGATGTTCTCCGGCTTGCCGGACTGGCGGGCCTGATCGGAGAAGATATCCTTCTCTCGCGCGATCACGGCCGGGTCGATCTCCTCCGCGGTCAAGGCGAGCGGATTGGTCGCTGCGACATGCATCGCGACCTGACGGCCGAAGGCGCGGGCCGCGTCCGCGTTGCCAGCCGTCTCGACGGCAACCAGAACGCCCATCTTTCCGAGATTGTCGGCGGCGGCGTTATGGACATAGGTCGCCACGGCGCCAGCGGAAACGGAGAGCTTGGCCGCACGACGGAAGCTCATGTTCTCGCCGATCGTGCCGACCGCATCCTTGATCGTGTCGGCGACGGTCTTGCCCGTGCCGGGATAGGCTGCCTCGGCGACCTTCTCGTTCGAGCCGTCGGTCGCAAGCGCCAATTGGGCCACATTGCGCACGATGTCCTGGAAGGCAGCATTGCGGGCGACGAAGTCCGTCTCGGAATTGACCTCTACAACCACGGCGCTCGTCGCGTCGGAAGCGACGCCGACCAATCCCTCGGCGGCGGTGCGGCCAGCCTTCTTGTCGGCCTTGGCGATGCCCTTCTTGCGCAGCCAGTCGACGGCTGCCTCCATGTCGCCGTTGGTCTCGGCCAGGGCGGCCTTGCAGTCCATCATGCCCGCGCCGGTCATGTCGCGGAGCTGTTTTACCTGTGCAGCGGAAATGCTCATCTTCGCCTCTTTGTGTCTAAACGAACCAGCGCACCACCGAATGTTCGATGATGCGCCGGCGATAGGCGCGGTATCGCGCCAGGTCCGAGATAGTCTGAAGGTCTGTGGACCTTCGCGGATCAGGCGCCGGCCTGGTCGTCCGCCGGGGTTTCCTCGAGCGCCGGCTCTACCGGGGCTTCGACCGACTCGCCGATGTCGACGCCGAGGGCTCCCTGCTGACGGGCAATGCCGTCGATTGCCGCCTTGGCGACGAGATCGCAATAGAGGGCAATGGCGCGCTGCGCATCGTCATTGCCCGGAATCGGATAGTCGACCTTGTCCGGATCGCAGTTCGAGTCGATGACGGCGACGACCGGGATACCGAGCCGCTTGGCTTCCTGGATGGCGATGGCTTCCTTGTTCGTGTCGATGACGAACATCAGGTCAGGCGTGGAGCCCATGTCCTTGATCCCGCCCAGCGCGCGGTCGAGCTTCTCGCGCTCGCGCTCGAGGTTCAGGCGCTCCTTCTTGGTGAAGCCCTGGGCTTCACCAGCGAGAAGCTCGTCGAGCTTGCGCAGGCGCTGGATCGAGTTCGAGATGGTCTTCCAGTTGGTCAGCATGCCGCCGAGCCAACGGGAGTTGACGTAGTACTGGGCCGAGCGCTGCGCGGCATCGGCGACGATCTCCGAGGCCTGCCGCTTGGTGCCGACGAAGAGAACGCGGCCGCCGCGAGCCACGACGTCCGAAATCTGCTTCAGTGCCTGGTGAAGCAGCGGGACCGTCTGCGAGAGGTCGATAACGTGGATGTTGTTGCGGGCGCCGTAGATGTAGGGGGCCATCTTCGGGTTCCAGCGATGGGTCTGGTGGCCGAAGTGAACACCAGCCTCCAAAAGCTGGCGCATGCTGAAATCTGGCAGAGCCATTCTAACTTTCCTTTTCCGGTTGAACCTCCACGGACGTTTGACGTGGCGAGCATCGGCCCGCTACGCCACCGGAGGTTCCGTCGGATTTCTCCCGCGCGGCAACCGAAGTCCGTGTGTGGAATGGCCGGCCATATAGAGGCTGGACGGCGCAAATGCAAGCACCCGGCAGGCGCGCTCGTGATTTCGCGCCCTCGCCTCCTCGGTGCCGTAGCCTCGCGGCGGGAAACATAGTGACATTTCGGGGGAGACCTGCCTGTGCCTCGAGCCGAGGCGATCACTCCCCGGCCTTCTCCAAGACCCTTGTCCGCCTCGGAACACGGACGCGCCGGAAGACCTCCACGATTTCGGCCCGGCCGCACGGCACGGCGCCGAGGCGCAAGGCTCGGTCACGTTCGAGGCCAGTTATGTCATAATGCGGGGCCGTGGTCTTGGGGGGGCCCTGGTAGTTCAGCCGATGAACGCCAAGCCGAGCTGCGAAGCGATGCAACTCGGCAATGTCGTCGGCCATCAGGTGGCACCATCGGCGGCCGGCCCAAGGCCAGATCGCATCGTCTACGTATATCGCCATAGTGTCCCGAGCCTACGCGGCCTGCACGATCACTTCGTGTCGCAGGGCTTGGGCGCGTCGAACAGGGACAGGTTCACAAGCTTCCCGCGCATGGAGAAATCGCCATAGTCCATCAGAAGATCCCGGGTCACGCCGTTTTCGTGAAGCTTGAAGGAAATGCGGTATTCTGGCACCTCTTCGCCATCCGGGTCGTTCGAAAGGTCGAAATAGGCAATCTCGACGGGCCAATATGGTGCCTGCGCAAGCTTGTTCATGGCCGGCACTTCCGGGTCGCTTTGCGTCGACGTCCCCTGCTTTCCGACCACGACCGTGGTGGTCATGACGCGATCGGCATCTTCCGAGCCATCGAAAAGCGTGGTCTCGTAAAACTTCTCGCCCTTCTTGGCCTTATCGATCAACTCGATCAGGTGGTGTGTCGGAAACTGGGTGCCGCCAAGCTGGAGCGTCTGCTTCTCCGGCTTGTCGATGTCCACCTTCAGGCCGTTCGGCTCCAGCCTGGCCGAGCCCTTCACCTCGTGATCCAGGCTGCGCTCGACAAAGGATTTCGTCACGAAATCGAAGGTCTTGCCTTCCCCGTCCTCAAAGGTGGTCGTCTGCTGGTCGGTCATCCGTGACACGTCAGGGGTATCGATCTTGGTCACGAAGCGAAAGTTCACGGTGTAACCTTCGCAGGGCGAGCCGTTGAATTCGTACACCATGCGTCCGGCGAGGCCCGTCACCCCCGACCGATCGGATGCCTTGTCGAGCACGAGATCGTAGACGGCACGGTGCGGCGCCAGAAGCTGGGCGGAAAGCGCCGGCTCCGCCCCAAGAAGCGGGAATGCGGCAAAGGCGACATAGGCAAGGCGCGTGAAGCGCATCAGCAACAACTCCAGAAGCGAGGCCAGGCAGCCGCAGTAAGCGGATAGGCCACAATAAAAAAACTCGTGGCGGAAGCGAGGCAAAAATAGCAACTTCCGGCATCTCGGCACTCCTATCCCGACAATGAGGACAGACCATGGACAAAAGCATCGAACAACGGCTCGCCGAACTCGGCGTCGCGCTGCCTGAAGCCGCGGCACCAGCCGCCAACTACGTTCCCTTCACGCGCACGGGGAATCTGGTCATGACTGCAGGCCAATTGCCACTGAAGGACGGCAAGCTGACAGCCACCGGCCTGTTGGGGCAAGATATCGATACCGCGACCGGCCAAGAGGCTGCGAAAATTTGCGCCATCAATATATTGGCGCAGGCCAAGGCGGCGATCGGCGACCTGGCGAAGATCAAGCGGATCGTGAAGATCACGGTTTTCGTCGCCTCGGCGCCTGGCTTTGTCGAGCAGCATCTGGTGGCCAACGGCGCGTCTGACTTCCTCGTGGCTGCGCTTGGAGACAGCGGCAAGCATGCGCGCTCGGCGGTCGGAATGGCGGCACTGCCGCTCAACGCTCCGGTCGAAATCGAAGCCGTCCTAGAGGTCGAGTGACCGCCCATGAGCAGGATTTCCTGGCTGACACGGCATCCGATCGCCCATCGCGGTTTCCATGACCTGAACAGGAGCCGTTGGGAGAATACGCTTTCGGCCTTCGCCGCGGCGATCGAACGCGGCTATGCAATCGAATGCGATGTACACCTCACGCTCGACGGGGAGGTCGTCGTCTTTCACGACAACGATCTGATGCGCCTCACCGGCACGGAAGGGTTCGTCTGGCAGCGGACCGCCGCGGAGTTCGGCGCCTTACGGGTCGGCGGAACCGCCGATCATGTGCCGACGCTTGCGGAGCTTCTGGCCTTGGTGCGCGGACGGGTGCCGCTGATCATCGAGTTGAAGGGAATCCCCGGCAAGGACGACGGACTGGTCGCCAAGGTGGCGCAAGCGCTCAAATCCTATGCGGGCAAGGTTGCGATCATGTCCTTCGACCATTGGCTGGTCAGGCAATTCCCGGACCAGGCTCCAGGTATCCCCGCGGGTCTGACGGCGTCCGGGGACAGGCCGCATGAGATCGAGGCGCATTTTTCCATGCTCGGGAACGGCATCTCGTTCGTATCCTACAGCGTGGTCCACCTGCCCAATCAATTCATCAGCTTCGTTCGCGATCGGTTGAAAATGCCCGTTATCACCTGGACCGTGCGCGACCAGCCGATGGTCGACAAGACCTTCGCGCAAGCCGACCAGATGACGTTCGAAGGATTCGAGCCGCCGCTCGTCGCATGAAGGTGAACGCTCCACCCTTGCGCATTCGGATCCGAGGCGTAAGTAAACGGCATGGGTAATGGGACCGAAGCGGCACAAAGGAATGCGGATGGCGCGCACGCCATCCGCATCGCTGCAAGCATAGGCGCCTTCAACCGGGAAGAATGGGAGAGCCTCCAGGGAACCTCCCGCAAAACTGGAGGAACCGCGTTCAATCCCTTTGTTTCGTTTGACTTTCTTACCGCCCTGGAAGATTCCGGTTGCGCCACCGCCAGAACCGGCTGGCAAGGACATCACTTGCGGCTCGAGACAGAGGACGGCCGGCTGCTGGGCGCTGTTCCTTGTTATGGGAAGTCGCATAGCCAGGGCGAATATGTTTTCGATCACGGATGGGCCGACGCATTCGAGCGCGCCGGCGGCCGCTATTACCCGAAGCTGCAGTCCTGTGTGCCGTTCACGCCGGCGACGGGGCCACGCCTGCTCACGGCGGCGAACGCGGAAACGAACCGTGCCGCCCTTGCCGCCGGTCTCAAGGCCGTGGCCGATCGGCTCGGCGTATCTTCCGCGCACGTCACATTCGTCCAGCAAGCCGACATGGACGCGCTGGAGAACGCGGGTTATTTACGGCGCACGGACCAGCAGTTCCACTTCGTCAATGAAGGCTACGGAAGCTACGACGACTTTCTCTCGACGCTTGCCTCACGAAAACGCAAGGCCCTCAAGGCCGAACGGCGCAAGGCGCTGGCGGATGGCATTTCGATCGATTGGCTGACCGGCAGCGACATCACGGAAGCAGCCTGGGACGACTTCTTCGCGTTTTACATGGATACCGGCGGACGAAAATGGGGGCGCCCCTATCTTAACCGACGTTTTTTCTCGCTCATCGGCGAGCGCATGGCGGACGACGTCCTGCTGGTCATGGCGAGACGGAATGGCCGCTATATCGCCGGCGCCATAAATTTCATCGGCTTGGACACGCTCTATGGCCGCAATTGGGGCTGCATCGAGGACCACCCGTTTCTGCATTTCGAGGTCTGCTACCATCAGGCGATCGATTTCGCGATAGAGCGGAAGCTGAAGACCGTGGAGGCTGGCGCTCAGGGCGAACACAAGCTCGCCCGCGGCTATCTCCCGGTCACCGTGCAGTCGGCGCACTACATCGCCCACCCCGGACTGAGGCGGGCCGTGGCCGACTATCTGGAGCGGGAAAGAAGCGAGGTGGCGCGCATGACTGACTATCTCCAGGAACATGCACCATTCCGCAAAAGCGATTGAGCGCCTCTGCCGGCGAAACGCCGGGGAGCGCCTTGACGCTTTACCACGCAGTGCAGAAAACATGTGCATCGAGTTGAAGCGATCTCTTCGGGGAACGCCGATGTCGGACGAACAACGCGACGAGGAAATGATGACCGCCTACGACCCGAACAATGCCTTCGCGAAGATCCTGCGCGGTGAACTGCCGGCCTATAAGCTCTACGAGGATGCCGATACCTTCGCATTCATGGACATCATGCCGCGCGGGGACGGTCACTGCCTCGTGATCCCGAAGAAGCCCGCGCGCAACCTTCTCGACGTCGAACCTGAGAGCCTCGCGGCGGTCTCTCGCACCACCCAGAAGCTGGCGCGTGCAGTCGTGAAGGCGTTTTCCGCCGATGGCGTGACGATCCAGCAATTCAACGAACAGGCGGGGGGCCAGGTCGTCTTTCATTTGCACGTCCACGTCCTGCCGCGTTTCGAAGGCGTGGCGCTACGTCCTCATACGGGCCAGATGGAGAAGCCCGAGGTGCTCGCCTCCAACGCCGAGAAGATCAGGGCCGCCCTGGCTGAAGCCTGAGCCAGTGCATGTCGCCCGAAGTGCGCAGTGGTTTTGAGTGAAACGCCATTCGACAAGACGATAGCCAGGGATGTCGTGCACATCTCGATTTGTGCGACATTCTCTCGGCGATCAGCTCAGGGCGAGACCTGCGAGTAGCACGGCTTCCGCCACACCGATTCCGACGAGAATCCGTCTTCCAAGGAAGAAATAGGCCAGGAATCCCAAGGCGGCGGCGCCAAGGCGCAGTATGAGGGAGGTTGATGCCAGGGCGCCGGTTGGAAAGGCGATCAAATTGCCAATGACGGCTGCGACCAGTGCCGTGGCCATCGCGCGGACCAGCACGAGAAGGTCCGAATCGTTGGCGATGCGTTCGCCGAGATAGACGCCAAGGAAGCGCCAGCTATCCGTCGCCAACCAGCCGGCGATGAGGATGAAGAGATAGGGCCACCACCACCCGTCGATCGCGTCGAAGGTCATGCTCGTTTTCTCCGATGCGAGAGGCGATGAAAGCCGTAGGCTGCTCCACCGCCGATCAGCCCGGCTGCCAGCAGATCGAAGCCTGGCAGAATGACGTGGAAGAAGGGGCCGAGGACGAGGCCGAGGATCATGGCGACGTGGCTTGCCCTCTCCCGCGCCGATCCCCACAGCGACGTCAGGAAATACATCGGCGTGAGCAGCAGGAGCGCGGCGGAGACCATCGGCGGCAAGCTTTCCGCGACGATGAAGACGACAGCGGCGACACCCATGTTGAAGGCGACGATCGCCCCGCCAAGTCCCGCGTAATAGGTCGTGCGCATAGGGCGGGGAACGCCGCGGAGCCGCTCCATGGCAAGCACCCAGGACGTCACGGCGACGAAATGGGAAAGCAGGTAGAGCACCCAATTCGGCGTCCGGGGGCCGCGCAACTCCGGCACCAGCGCGACGACCATAGGCATCAGTCGGACGGAAGACAGGGCGACCGCGAACGCCGCTCCCCAGACCGTACTGCCCGACAGGACAGCGCCGATCAAAACCACCTTGGCAGGCAATGCCCAGACAGCGGCGACCATGAAGACGGTCTCCGCAAGGGTGAAGCCGGCTTCCTTGGCAAGCCCGGCAAAGCCGACAAAGGCGCTTGCCAGGATAAGTCCAGGGATGGAAATCGCGGCCAAAGCTCCGCGCAGGAACCAGGTCCGGCGGAGATCGAAGGTCGGCTGAGCGTTGGCATCCTGCATCGGGGCGCGATTAACACGGGATGCGCGGCGAGTCAGCGCTCTAGCCGCCTTGGACCAATAAAACGAAAAGGGCCTCGTTGCCGAGGCCCTTTTTCCCTGGTTCGCTGGGTGCGCCTACCCCTTGCGGGGCAACTGGGGCACAAGGCTGCGCTTTGCGCCCCCTTTGCCTGCCGGCTTCGGCTTCTGCGCGACCGCTTTCTTGGCCGGCTTCTTGGCGGCCCTGCGTGGCGCGGGATCCTTCTTCGGCTCTTCCTTCTTCGGCTTCACCGGGACTTCGTCGGCGATCGTCTCCAGCTTCAGGCTGTTCTCGCCGTTCTCTTTCTTCTCGACCGTCACGCGGACGGTGCCGCCCTTCTTCAGCTTGCCGAAGAGCACCTCTTCCGCGAGCGGCTTCTTGATGTGCTCCTGTATCACGCGCCCAAGCGGCCGTGCGCCCATGCGCTCGTCATAGCCCTTGTCCGCGAGCCAGGCGACTGCCTCGGGCGACAGATCGAAAGTGACCCCACGCTCGGAAAGCTGGGCCTCGAGCTGCATGACGAACTTCTGCACGACCTGGTGGACCACCGGGATAGGAAGCGAGCCGAACGGAATGATCGCGTCGAGACGGTTGCGGAACTCTGGCGTGAACAGCCGGTTGATCGCCTCCATATCGTCGCCTTCGCGCTTGGACGAGCCGAAACCGATCGCGGCCTTGGCCATATCGGCGGCGCCCGCATTCGTGGTCATGATCAGGATCACGTTGCGGAAGTCGATCTGCTTGCCGTTATGGTCCGTCAGCTTGCCGTGGTCCATGATCTGCAGAAGGATGTTGAACAGGTCGGGGTGCGCCTTCTCGATCTCATCGAGCAGAAGCACGCAATGCGGATGCTGGTCCACCCCGTCGGTCAGAAGCCCACCCTGGTCGAATCCCACATAGCCGGGAGGCGCGCCGATCAGGCGGCTGACGGTGTGGCGTTCCATATACTCCGACATGTCGAAGCGCAGCAGTTCGACACCGAGCGACGCCGCGAGTTGCTTGGCAACTTCCGTCTTGCCGACGCCCGTCGGGCCCGAGAACAGGTAGCAGCCGATCGGCTTTTCCGGTTCCCGCAATCCGGCGCGTGCAAGTTTGATCGCCGAAGCGAGTGCGCTGATGGCGGTGTCCTGGCCGTACACGACCCGCCTCAGCTCGTCCTCCAGTCCGGCAAGCACCTTCTCGTCGTCGGCAGAAACCGTCTTCGGCGGGATGCGCGCCATGGTGGCGATCGTAGCTTCGATCTCCTTCACGCTGATCGTCTTCTTGCGCCGGCCTTCCGGCAGAAGCATTTGCGACGCGCCCGTTTCGTCGATCACGTCGATCGCCTTGTCGGGCAGCTTGCGGTCGCTGATATAGCGGGCCGAAAGCTCCACCGCGGCCTTGATGGCGTCGTTGGTGTAGCGGACCTTGTGGAAGTCTTCGTAGTAAGGCTTCAGGCCCCTCATGATCTCGATCGCATCGTCGACCGACGGCTCGTTGACGTCGATCTTCTGGAAGCGGCGCACCAGAGCCCGGTCCTTCTCGAAGAACTGGCGGAACTCTTTGTAAGTGGTCGATCCGATGCAGCGAATCGTTCCCGAGGAGAGTGCAGGCTTGAGCAGGTTGGACGCGTCCATCGCACCGCCGGAAGTTGCTCCGGCGCCGATCACAGTGTGGATCTCGTCGATGAACAAAACGGCTCCCGGATATTCCTCGAGCTCCTTCACGACCTGCTTCAGGCGCTCCTCGAAATCGCCGCGGTAACGCGTGCCGGCAAGCAAGGTGCCCATGTCCAGCGCGAAGATCGTGGCGCCTGCGAGCACTTCTGGGACGTCGCCTTCGACGATCCTCTTGGCCAGGCCCTCAGCGATAGCCGTCTTGCCCACGCCGGGATCGCCGACATAGAGCGGGTTGTTCTTCGAGCGGCGGCACAGCACCTGAATGGTGCGACTGATCTCGGATTCGCGCCCGATCAACGGGTCGATGCGGCCGGACTTGGCCTTCTGGTTGAGATTGATGCAATAGGCGCTCAACGCGTCCTGCTGCTTCTTCTTGCCATTCTCATCCGAAGAATCGCCGCCGCTCTGCCCGGCCTGCTCATCCTCGGCGCCTCGCGGGGTCCGGCTTTCACTGGCGCCCGGACGCTTGGCGATACCGTGCGAAATGTAGTTGACCGCGTCGTAACGGGTCATCTGCTGTTCCTGGAGGAAATAGGCGGCGTGGCTTTCGCGCTCCGCGAAGATCGCGACGAGCACGTTAGCCCCGGACACCTCTTCGCGGCCGGACGATTGGACGTGGATGACCGCGCGCTGGATGACGCGCTGGAAGCCTGCGGTGGGCTTCGAATCCTCGTCGTAACCGGTCACGAGATTGTCGAGCTCGGTGTCGATGTAAGTCAGGACGGTCTGCTTCAACTCGTCGAGATCGACGTTGCAGGCTCGCATCACCGCTGATGCGTCATTGTCATCGATCAGCGCGAGCAGAAGGTGCTCGAGCGTCGCGTATTCATGGTGACGTTCATTGGCGAAAGTGAGTGCCTGATGTAACGCCTTTTCGAGGCCCTGCGAGAAAGCCGGCATTCAATACCTCACTTCTTCTCCATCACGCATTGCAGCGGATGCTGGTGCTGGCGGGCGAAGTCCATGACCTGCGTCACTTTGGTCTCCGCCACTTCGAATGTGTAGACCCCGCACTCGCCCACGCCGTGATTGTGAACGTGCAGCATGATGCGGGTCGCTGCCTCCCTGTCCTTCTGGAAGAAGCGCTCCAGCACGTGGACCACGAATTCCATCGGAGTATAGTCGTCGTTGAGGATCAGGACGCGGTAAAGACTTGGTTTTTTCGTCTTTGCCTTGGTCCGCGTTATGACGGCGGTGCCCCGGCCGACAGAATTGTTTCTGTCGTCGCCATTCTGCATCCGTACCATACCAGCATGCATGGCTAACCCGCCGATCGTCAAAGCGCTTTCCTTGTCGCCGAATCCCTTCCCGGTCTCGACATGTAGGTGCTCATAATCAGATTTTAAGACCTTCTTTTTCGCTGACAATATGGCCCTTTCGGGTAGGCCCCAAATTTTCGGCCCTGATCGTCCGTTTCCGAAGCTGTAACAAAAAGGACCCGGCCGCGGAAATGCGACCGGGTCCTTTAGCAAAGCTTGCGGTGAAGCGCTATTTCGCCTTGGCGACAACCGCCTCGAAAGGCCGGTAGGCTTCCTTGGCGACTTCGGCATAGAGATCGCCAAGCTTGGTCGCCTCGGCGACGAAGCTCTCATAGGCCTGCTTGGCATAGTCGGTCTGGATCTCGAAAGCCTTGTCCAGCGTCCGGGCGGTAATCAGCTTCTCCAGGGCGGCGCTGCCGGCTTCGAACGACTTCTTGGTGTAGTCGCTCGCCTCGACGGCAATGGCCTGCACGCTCTTCGAGAGGGAAGCGAAGCTTTTGAGGCTGGCGTCCATATATTCCTTGCCAACCTTGTTGGCCTCTTCAAACGGCTGCGTCATCAGTGAACCTTTTTCCAGTTCGACGGGGTGCGGAGCACGCACCTGATTGTGCGTTGCAGATGTTCTATTGTGCGATGCACAAAAAGTCAATAGCCGCTGCCGCTGCGGCAGCCGTCGCCGGTCGCCGCAAGAGACGAAAATTAACCGAAATCTCACCCGAAATCGTCAACATCCTAGTTACCATAAACGGATTGGTAAGATTGCTTGCCTTAGGGTTTTCGAATGCGAGGCCGGATCCTTTGCCGTGCCCCGGGATGCAAACGAAAACTCAAAGGATGTAACAGTGCGTCAGGCGTCGCTGGCTCGTCACCCTTTCCTCTCCGTATTTTCCCAGAAGATCTGGACCGGCGCCTTGGTGGCGACTGCGTTCGGCATGGCATCCGTCGCGCCCGCGGCGGCCGACTCGCGCTATGCGGCAATCGTCGTCGATGCCAACACCGGCAACACGCTGTTCTCGGCCAACGCCGATGCCGAGCGGTATCCCGCGTCCTTGACCAAGATGATGACCCTCTACATGGTCTTCGAGGCCTTGGAGTCGGGCAAGATCACGAAGTCGACGCGTGTCCCCTTCTCGGCCACCGCCTCGGCGAAGCCGCCGACGAAGCTCGGTGTCAAGCCGGGCAACTCGGTGACGGTCGAGACCATCATCTATGCGCTCGTCACGAAATCGGCCAATGATGCCGCCGCTGCGATCGGCGAATATCTCGGTGGAACCGAGGAGGGTTTTGCGCGGATGATGACGAGCAAAGCCCGCAAGCTCGGCATGACGGAAACGGTCTTCAAAAACGCATCCGGCCTCCCGAATTCTTCGCAACACTCTACGGCCCGCGACATGGCGACGCTCGGCATCGCACTGCGTGAGCATTTCCCGCAGTACTACGGCTATTTCTCGACCCCGTCCTTCACCTTCGGTCGTCAGCGTATGCGCAATCATAATAATCTGCTTGGGCGCATCGAGGGTGTGGACGGCATCAAGACTGGCTACACCAATGCTTCGGGCTTCAATCTCGTGTCTTCGGTGAAATCGGGCGATCGCAAGATCGTTGCGGTTGTGATGGGTGGCGCAAGTGCCCGTGCCCGCGACAACAAGATGGCGGAGCTTATCAAGAAATATCTGCCGAAGGCATCGGGACGTGGCGGCGGTGCCCTGGTCGCACGCAGTGCACCGGCCGAGATCCGCGCAGATACGCCGGTGAACGCCATTGCCGCCGCCATGCTGCCGAAGAAGAACGCGCCCACACCCGACGCCCGTCCCGTCGACGAGGAGGTTCAGGTCGCTTCGCTCGACGCCGAAGTGCCGACTCCGTCGAAGCGGATCGCGGAAGCTTTCGGGGATGCGGCGGTGGAGCAGGCCTATGCCGGCTCAACGCCTTCCGCGGTGGACCCCGTCAAGACAGCATCGACCGTGCAGGCGGGCTGGGTCGTCCAGATTGCCTCTTCTCCAAGTGACGAGGAAGCGAAAGCGGCACTTGCCAAGGCCAGCAAGCGTGCCCCGCGAATCCTTGCCGAGGCCGCCGGCTTCACTGTTCCGTTCGAAAAGGGCGGTGTCACTTACTACCGCGCCCGTTTCGGCGGTTTCGAAACGAAGACCGCGGCATGGGACGCATGCGGCGCCCTGAAGAAGCAGAAGATCGCCTGCTACGCGATCCAGCAATAACAGAGGGGGCGAGTCATCCATCTCCCGGGAAGTATCAGTCGAAGGAGAAATCAGCCGTGATCGGAGAGAAGGACGTCCTTGGCTTCGTTGATGCGCGCCGCAAGGAAAGACGAGCCCCCCAGGTCGGGATGCAGGCGTTGCATCAGACGGCGGTGCGCCTTGCGGACATCCGCCGCGGGGGCCCCCGGTTCAAGACCAAGGATCTTGTAGGCCTCCTCCTTAGTCATGGTGCCCGCACCTGGCGCAGTTCGCTGCCGCTGACCAACATCCGCCTCAGCGTCGTGGCGCCAGACGGGAAAACGGCTGTCAAGATACGTCTCAAGTAGGCGTCGGCTCTCATCGTCGCCGCCAAATTCTGCGCGCAAATCGAGTAGGTCAGGCATCGACATCTGGCCAAGCGTCCTGCCCGCGTACTTGCCAGCCAGCACCGTTCCTTCAAGCCCGCCGGTATCGTGGTCGAGCTCCATTTCGAGCGCAGTCGTCCGCACGTTCGACCGCCTGCCTGCGGTCTTGAGCGGGCTCCGGTGCTTGCGCTGATAGGCGTGCCATGCGAGCGCCCCGGAGATGAGCGCGCCGCCGACCCCCGCGCGCCCGATCAGCATCAGGATGACACCGGCACCGCCGATGCTGATCGGGCCTGCCATCCGAAGCCCGGCGGCAAGGCGCGCAGCGTCGACCCGGATCAGGCCTACCGCGAGCAAGCCGACCACCAGCAGAAACGCGACCAGATAGAAGGCGGCGGCCATTACGTCCCGTGGCCTCGAAGGTTTTCAAGCAGGAGCTGGTCCTCGGGGCGGCCGCGCGCGACGAGAGCCTTCCGGCCCCCGGTTGCGAAGAGGGCGATTGCAGAAAGGAGGCGCGCCAGCGTGGCGGCGGCGTCGCGGTCGAAGCGAAACCACGCTCCCTTCGATAGTCTCGCGATTTCACGGAACGCGCGCTCCACTGCCTTGTCAGACCCTTCCTGAAAGACGAAGACAGGAACACCGTGCAGCCCGAGCCTGCCGGCCTTCTCGGCGAGATCGTCGAGTTCCTCCTCCACCGCGTCGCCGATGAAGACGACCGCATTCACCTTCTTGCGTGCGGTCTCTGTGAGAGCGTGGGCGAGAACCTTTCCGATCTGCGTATGGCCGCCCCGGCAATCGATACGCACCAT
This sequence comes from Rhizobiaceae bacterium, assembly GCA_035556195.1. Taxonomy (GTDB): domain Bacteria; phylum Pseudomonadota; class Alphaproteobacteria; order Rhizobiales; family Rhizobiaceae. The sequence goes on along the minus strand of DATMFK010000039.1, from coordinate 127,497 downwards.
GAGATCTTTCAGGGTTCCCGTATCCGTTACGAACCTGGAAGCCTTGCATTCCCCAAGGCCGCGAAAATAAACGAGTTGGACCGAAAGCCTGCCCGGCTGCTGGCCCGCGGCGTCGAACATCTCTCCTTGCAGCCGGCATGCCAGGTCCCATGTCGGCTGGCGGCTCATCGTCGCATCGAGTGCCAGGATGAGCCTACCCCCTTCACCCGAGCCGCCTTGCAGGGCCCGAGCCCGCGCAAGGAAGGCCTCGACCTCGTAGGCCTCGGATCTGGGTTTCGTCGGGACTGCTCCCGGCTTTCTCGGAACGGGTGGCTTCTCGCTCATGCAAACGAAGATGTGCCCTCGCCGCTTCGGTGGCAAGGGGTGCGCAAGTGTTGCGCCCCCGTCAGAGCAGGCCGAGTTCAGCGAGCTCCTGTCGAAGCTTCGCCGGCATCTCCGCGAGCCCGGCGCGTCCCCTGCCGAGATCGGCGGGCGCGTCATCCTGTTTCAGGTAACGCCAGCCCTGGAATGCGCGGCGCGGCTGCCACTCCGTCCGCACGACGACAGGATCGAGGACCAGATGGCATCGGCCGATTCCCTCGTCATCGGTGAACGGCCGGATCTCTGTGATGAGCTGGCGGCATTGGACGTTGCCTTTGATGACCCAATAAAGCGAGCCTCCGCTCGTGATCTCGGCGCCGCGCGTCGGCACCATTCGCGTGGTGTGATATTGCTCGACCGGCTCTCCGCCGCGCCGGCGCTCGTCAAGCCGGAACGCGATCCATTCTTCGAGGTCCTCGACGCTGTCACAGCCGACGCAGAGTTTTATGAGATTGAGTGCCATTCGCGAAAACTAGCCACCGCGACGGGAGCATTCAATGCTTGGGCCTGTTTTGCACAGGCGGTCAACACTCCACCACATTCACCGCGAGCCCGCCGAGGCTGGTCTCCTTGTATTTCTCGCTCATATCCAGGCCGGTCTGGCGCATGGTCTCGATCGCGGCATCGAGCGGCACGAAATGCTTGCCATCGCCTTTCATGGCGAGGGACGCGGCAGTGACCGCCTTCACCGCCCCCAGGGCATTGCGTTCGATGCAGGGCACCTGAACGAGCCCTCCAACTGGGTCGCAAGTCATGCCTAGATGATGTTCGAGCGCGATCTCGGCGGCGTTCTCGACCTGCTCGGGGCTGCCGCCCATTACGGCGCACAGCCCGGCTGCCGCCATGGCGGATGCCGAGCCCACCTCGCCCTGGCATCCAACCTCCGCGCCCGAGATCGAAGCGTTGTGCTTGACGATGCCGCCTATGGCAGCAGCCGTCAGGAGGAAGTCGCGGATCGATTCCTGGTCCGCTTCGACATGGAAATGCAGCCAATAGCGCATGACGGCCGGAACGACGCCTGCCGCGCCATTGGTCGGCGCGGTCACGACCCGTCCGCCCGCGGCGTTCTCCTCGTTGACCGCCATGGCGTAGACCGAGAGCCAGTCATTGGCGAGGAACGGATTTGGACGGTTGGTTCGCCATTCTTCCTGCAGCTTGTCGTGTAACTGGCGCGCGCGGCGGCGCACCTTCAGGCCACCCGGCATGATCCCTTCCTGCGAGAGGCCACGATCGATGCAGCCGCGCATCGCCTCCCAGATCCGGTCGAGGCCGGCATCCAGCGCGTCGCGGGACATATGCCGTTCCTCATTGGCGCGTTTCATGGCGGCTATCGAAAGCCCGCTCTTCTTCGCCATCGACAGCATCTGCCTGGCATTAGAAAAGGGATAGGGCACGGGCTTGCCGGCACTCTTGCGCAGCGGACCCTCCGCCTTCATCCGCTGAAGGTCCTCATCGGACAGCACGAAGCCGCCGCCGATCGAATAGTAGATCCGCCGAAGAAGCAGGCTGTTATCGGCGTCGAAGGCACAGAACGCCATGCCATTGGCATGACCCGGCAGCGGTGTCTTCTTGTCGAGCACGAGATCCGTCGCCGGATCGAAGCGGTAGGCAGGATGACCCGGTGGCGAGACGCTCTTTTCCGTCTTGACCTGGTCGAGGATCGCCTCCGCCTTGTCGGGATAGACGCTGACGGGGGTCTCACCGGCAAGCCCCAGGATTACCGCCCGGTCCGTTCCGTGTCCGATGCCGGTGAAAGCGAGGGAGCCGTGCAAGCTGGCGCTGAGACGCGCAACACGGGCGTTGGCGGGCCTGGGCCATTCCCCGGCGAGAACCTCTTCAAGGAAGAGCGAGGCAGCGGTCATGGGTCCCATCGTGTGAGAACTCGATGGACCGATACCGATCTTGAAAAGGTCAAAAACCGAAAGAAACACAGCGAGGCTCCCGGATTGCCGCCGACCCTGACGTCCGTCCGCCGGCGGGCACTATGCGCGCCGTCCTCGATGGATCCCGGTGCGACAGCTTCAGCCTGCCATATAGCCAAACAAAAAGGCGCGGTGAAGTCACCGCGCCCGCGGGAATTTTCGCGAAAGGATCAGCCCGCTGTCGCGAGCACCGCTGCGGATTCAGAGCCGCCGACCAGCCACGCGAGCAAAATGATGCCCGCAAACCCGATCACTGCCTTGGCCGTGAGGCCCCAGCAGGATTTGTTCATGCCGTCTTCCATGATTTCCTTCTTGCCCGTTACCAGCCGGGAACACGTTGCCGTGTTCGGCTGTTCCGACCCAAACTGGCGGCGATCAATACGCCCTTCATATGTCCTTCGCAACCGCAAAAGGGGCGAAAGCGGGGCTGTGGCCCTGGATTGCGGCCGCGCTTCCGCCTGTCTCGTAAGGAAATCAGTGGGATATCGGTGAATTCTCATACTCAATCTATTAATGGTTGAGGCGAAACCGAGGCGGCTGCAGCGAGGCTTAGCAGGAGCCTTTGTGCTACATAGTGGTCATGGCCGATTCCTTGCCGCTCACCGCGCTTGACATTGCCGCCTTGGCTTTCTTTCTCGGCGCATGGATTGTCTATGCACAGTCGATCGAAGGCCGGCTTTTTTCGCGCGCCTCCCTCACCTCGGCCATGAACCGCCAGCGCGAAGCCTGGATGCACACGATGGCGAAGCGCGAGCTCAGGATGATCGACACCAGCATCATGATCGGCCTGCAGCAGGGAACGGCATTCTTCGCCTCCACCTCGCTGATTGCCCTGGGCGGCTGTTTGGCGCTTCTCCAGCAGGCGGACAGGGTGCTCCTCGTGCTCGCGGATCTGCCGCTTGTCGACAGCGAGGCGCGCGGCTTGTTCGAATTGAAGGTGCTGGGCCTGACGGTGGTGCTGGCCTACTCCTTCTTCAAATTCGCCTGGTCGTATCGCCTCTTCAACTACTGTTCGATACTCATCGGGGCCGTGCCTCTTCGGCGCGAAGGGGTAGACCATGACAAGGAGATCGAGCGCGCCGTCCAGCGTGCCGCGCGCATGAACATACTGGCTGGCAGGCACTTCAACACCGGTCTGCGCGGGATTTTCTTCGCCATCGGCTATCTGGGGTGGCTCATCGGGCCGCTGATCTTTGTCGTGGCGACCCTGCTCGTGGTCGGCGTGCTCGTCCGGCGGCAATATTTTTCTGCTGCACGGCGCGCCGTGCTGGAGCCTCAGCCTGGCCCTGGCAGCAACTGATCGATGCGCCCGGTCAGCCAGTAGGCGAACAACCCGATCCATTCGCGGATGCCAAGCGTGGTGTTCTGAAGCGAATCGATCGCATTGTCGACGAAGAAGCCGTAGCCCTCATCGCCCGCCGTGCGGTAGTCGACCGGCCAGGGCACGACGTCGAACCCCGCCCTCCGGAACAGGCCGACCGAACGGGGCATATGGAAAGCCGACGTCACCAGAAGCCATGTTTCTCCCGGTTGAGGCTTCGAGAGTTCCTTGGAGAAGCGCGCGTTCTCATCGGTGTTGCGCGATCTGTTCTCCAGAATCAGACGCTCGGGCGCAACCCCCAGCGCCATGAGAAGCCGCGGCGCGGTATCGGCGTCGCTTTCGCCGGTCAGCAAGAGTTCTCCCGCGCCTCCCGAAACCAAAATCCGAGCATCCGGAAAGCGCCGCGCCAAGATAGCCGTTTCGACGAAACGGTCGCCTGAACTGTTCAGTTCGTATCCGCCGCGCGCCCGATTGATGCTACCCTCCAGGCCGCCGCCTAACACCACGATGCCCGCGACGCTCTCCGGCGGCATTTCCGGCTTGGCAAACCTGCCCTCGAGGGGGGCGAGCAGGTTTGCGCCCAATGAAGACCAGACGGACAGGCCAAGCAGCAGGGCACCCCCCGAGATCAGGGAATATCCCAACCGTCGCCGCGCCCCTGCAAAGGCCACGAGCCCCAAGACGATGAGCAACAGAGTCAGACTGATCGGCTGGGCAACGAACCAGAACACCTTCGACATGACGAAGAACATGTGCCCTCCGGCGCTACCGTTTGGCTGGAACTGCCGCTAAATCAAAGCGCGCATAAATGATGCGGAAGTCAGGACCACCAATTCTCCGGCTCGAACCGACCGGCAGCCTGCTCCATGACATAGGCGGCCCGGAACAGCGTCTCCTCATCGAACGGGCGGCCGATGAGCTGTAGTCCGAGCGGCAGGCCATTGCCGTCGAGCCCGGCGGGTACCGCAATGCCGGGCAGGCCCGCCATGTTCACCGTGACCGTGAAGATGTCGTTCAGGTACATCTTGACCGGATCGGCATTCATGTCCTCGTCGGCAACGCCGAAGGCCGCAGATGGGGTGGCCGGTGTGAGGATGACATCGACGCCGGCGTCGAAGACATTCTCGAAATCGCGCTTGATGAGGGTGCGGACCTTCTGCGCCTGGAGGTAGTAGGCGTCATAATAGCCGGCTGAGAGCACATAAGTGCCGATCATCACGCGGCGCTTGACCTCGCGCCCGAAACCGGCGGCGCGCGTTTTCTCGTACATGTCGACGATATCCTTGCCAGGCACACGCAGGCCGTAGCGGACGCCGTCATAGCGGGCGAGGTTCGACGATGCTTCCGCTGGAGCAACGATATAGTAGGCTGGCAATGCGTATTTGGTATGGGGCAGCGATATGTCGACGATCTCCGCGCCCGCGTCCTTCAGCCAGGCGATACCCTTGCGCCAGAGCGCCTCGATCTCCTCGGGCATGCCATCAACCCGGTATTCCCTGGGGATGCCGACCTTCATGCCTTTTACCGACTGGCCGAGGGCAGTTTCGTAGTCCGGCACCGGCCGGTCGACCGACGTCGTGTCCTTCGGGTCGACCGAAGCCATGGATTTCAGCAGGATCGCGGCATCGCGGACATCTCGGGCAATCGGGCCCGCCTGGTCGAGCGAAGAAGCGAAGGCGACAGTGCCCCAACGCGAGCAGCGACCATAGGTCGGCTTGATGCCGACAGTACCGGTGAAGGCCGCCGGCTGGCGGATAGAGCCGCCGGTATCCGTCGCCGTCGCGCCGGCGCAGAGAAAAGCCGAGACGGCAGCGGCCGAACCGCCCGACGAACCGCCTGGCACGAGCTGGGCATTGTCAAGGATGCTCGTCGTACGCGCGGCCGCGGCGTCGGAAACGAAGCCGTCCTCGTCCGCATGCGTCGAAGGCGTCACCGCCGTCGTCGCGCGCGAACGGCGCCAGGGATTGATCACCGGACCGTAGTAAGAGGTTTCGTTCGACGAGCCCATGGCGAACTCGTCCATGTTCAGCTTGCCGAGCATGACAGCGCCGTCCGCCCACAGATTGGCCGTAACTGTCGATTCGTAACGGGGTTTGAAACCGTCGAGCACATGGCTGCACGCCTGAGTGTGCACCCCCTCGGTCGCGAAGAGGTCCTTGATGCCGAGCGGGATGCCCTCGAGCGCCCCGGCTTCTCCCGCCGCCAGCTTCGCATCGGACGCCTTGGCCATGTCGCGAGCCCTGTCATGCGTTACCGCGACATAGGCGTTGAGCACCGGGTTGGCGCGGTCGATCGCGGCGAGATAGGCTTCGGTCAACTCGGTCGACGTGATTTCCTTGGCGCGCAGCCTCGTGCGTGCGGCCGCTATGGTGAGTTTCGTCAAATCGGTCATGGGTAATCCGTTCAGGCCGCTTCGGCCACCAGAGACTTTTCGTAGAACACCGACCATTGCGAATCCGAGTAGTCGAGCACCGGACCGCATCGCGTGAAGCCGGCGCGCTCATAGACGGCCCATGCGGCGGGGTGCCGGTCACCCGTCTCGAGCACCAGTCGGGCAATGCCCTCGGCCTGCGCAAGATTCTCAATCCGCATCATGATCGCGGCTCCGATCTTTCGTCCACGGTGCGAAAGCCGCGTATACATGCGCTTCACCTCGCCGACTCGGCCTTGATGACGCTTCAAGGCACCGCATGCCACCGCGACGCCCTCGTCACGCGCGACAAACACGGTGGTATCCGGCTGAGCCATCTCCTCCACTGACATATGGAAGCAGAACTCGGGCGGAGTGAGCTCGAGCAGGACGGCATTCAATTCAGCGATCAACGTGCGGATGTCGTCCTGCAGAGGGCTTTCAGCGTTGATCTCGATGGTCATCGCCTACTCCACCACCTTCGGCACGAGGAAGAAGTTCTCCTCGGTAGCCGGCGCGTTGGCGACGATATCGGCGGCCTTGCTCCCGTCGGTGACGACGTCCTGGCGCTTCTTCATCTCCATCGGGATGACCGACGTCATGGGTTCCACGCCGGTCACGTCGACTTCGTTCAATTGCTCGACGAAGCCCAGTATGGCGTTGAGTTCGCCGGTCATGCGCTCGGCGTCCTCCGGCGTGACGGCAATTCGGGCAAGGCGCGCGACGCGCCGGACGGTATCTATGTCGACGGACATGGCTGCTCCGGGAAAGGCAAGTCCGCGCTATACCGGGGCAACCGGCCAAGCGCAACATCGAGATGACGATGGCCGCGGCCGGCGCCCTCAATAAGAGGCGCCTTCAGAGCTCGAAAGTCTCGCCCACCTTAGGCTGCGCAACCCGTATAGCCGATCCCTCCAGACCAGCGACGAATTTCTCGGCCGTCTGGTCGATCATGCCGAAAGTTGCGTAGTGGCACGGAATCACAGTTTCGAAATTGAAGAAACGACGGCACGCCAGCGCCGCCACCGCGCCGCCCATGGTGAAGCGGTCGCCGATGGGCACCATGCCGATCCGCGGCTCATGCAGTTCGTTGATCAGCGCCATGTCCGAGAAGATATCGGTGTCGCCCATATGATAGAGCGTGGGCGCTTCCGGGAAATGCAGCACGAGACCAGCCGGGTTGCCGAGATAGGTATTCGAGCCGCCTTCGCCGGGCATGGAAGAGGAGTGCAGCGCCTGCACAAACGTTGTGGTGAAGCCGCCGCAATCGACCGTGCCTCCATGATTGCCCGGATTGATCTTCTGGTCGCTGACGCCCTTGCCGACGAGATACATGCAAAGCTCGAAATTGGCGACCAGCATGGCACCGGTTTTCTGGAGGATCGCCACGGAGTCGCCGACATGGTCGCTGTGCCCGTGCGTAAGGAGCACATGCGTCACCCCCTCCGCCGGACCTTCCCAGCCCTTGTCCCATGAAGGATTGCCGGAGAGAAACGGGTCGATCAGGATCGTCGCTCCGGGCACTTCGATGCGGAAGGCCGAGTGGCCATACCAGGTGATCTTCATCAAAAGTCTCCTCGATTTCACGATGCCTGCAGGATAGAACCAGCCCGGGCCAAATCAATGGGAAGGAATGCTTTTGCCAATCGTCGCCGTCGAGGATCTGCCCCGTCATCTGGCGCGGGGTCAAACACTGGCCGGACTGGACCTCGGCGACAAGACGATCGGCGTGGCGGTCTCGGATGCGGGCTTTACCCTTGCCAACCCGCGCCCGGTGATAATCCGCAAGAAGTTCTCGCTGGATGCGGCCGTGTTGCTGGAACAGTTGGGGAAGGAAAAAGTCGGCGCCGTCGTGATCGGCCTGCCCGTCAACATGGATGGGAGCGAAGGACCGCGGGCGCAGGCGTCGCGAGCTTTTGTACGGAACATCGCGCGGCTCAGCGATCTTCCCTTCGCCTTCTGGGACGAGAGGCTATCAACCGTGGCGGCCGAACGGGCGCTTATAGAAATGGACGTTTCCCGCAAGAAGCGTGCGGGCCGCATCGATTCGGCGGCGGCTGCCTTCATCCTGCAGGGAGTCCTCGACCGGCTGCAAAGCCTTGGGGGCGAGTGACCCGCCGGCATATCCGTGTCGGATCCGCCGCCCCCATTCGGCAAGTTCCCGGCGCCGACGGAAGGCCCATATCGCCCCGATTACCAGCGTGTCGAGCACACAGGCCCTTGCGACGAGCCCGGGGATGGCGGCGGGGTCGATGCCGAGCATGTCGCCATAGATTTGGAAAACGAGGTCGTGGACGGCCCTGCTCAACATCACAAAGCCGAAATGCATGTCGTTGAGGGACAGGAAGTACCAGCCCCAGAACAGCACGAGCGGCAACGCCCAGGCCGCGAAGATATACTTCATCGCCTTAACCCCGGGCCAGTGAGAAGATCAGGAACCCCATCGGCAGAATGTGGCCGGTGCTCGTCGCGCCCGCAATCGAAACCAATTGTTAAGGTTAACGACGTTGGACCGAGCGACGTGCGCCGGCTCATGCCCCGTTGGGTCACCTCCCCCCATGCGGGCTGATGCTCTCGGCCGCGATCGCCGCCGCAACGGAGGGGCGTTGCAGAAGTGCTCCAGCAAATGAAGCATATTGCGGAAAGGTCGCCGCCATATCGATCCCGATCCCGTTCCCCCATCGATAGAAGACGAGCAGGAATGCGTCGACCGCCGTGAAATCCTCCCCGGTCGAGAAGGTACCGGAGAGCCGCTTGTCGATCACGCCGAACGAATCCTCGATGGTCCGGCGGGCCTTTTCCCTAATGGCGTCGAACGTCGCTGGATCGCCGGAGAAACGTTGCGGACGCCACAGCCCCCGAAACCCTGGCCATGGACGGTTCCGGACAGCCAGTTCATCCACTCATAGACCCTGACCATGTCGAGGTCGGTTCGCCCCATCAGGGACCTCTTTGGCGCGAGATTCGAGATCGCGGTGGCGATAGCAGGCAATTCCGTGATCACCTCCCCATCCAGCAGCAGCACAGGTACGCGGTTCTTGGGATTGAGTTGCGTAAACTCTTCGGTGAGGTGCGCGCCGTCCGGAATCGACGTCTTTACGGCCTCGAACGGCGCCTCGATTTCGCGAAGCAGGATGTGAGGCGCAAGAGAGCATGCTCCCGGCGAAAACCACAACTTTATCTCGGACATGACGTAGCTCTCCAATCACAGAATAGGTAGACTAGTATACCTAACTGGCGAAGCTGACCTGTCAACTCGCATGGAAAGGGTCGGAAATGGGAACGGATCGCAGGCCAGCAGGTGGTCGCGAGCGGCTGCTGGAAACCGCAAGACGGCTGTTCACCCACCACGGGGCTTCGAATGTCGGCATCAACGAGGTGACTGATGCCGCCGGCGTTGCACGCATGACGCTCTACAACAATTTCCCTTCCAAGGAGGCGCTCACCGTGGCGGTGTACGAGGAGATGGCTTCCGCGACCTTGCGCGCACTCGAGGCACTGCCTGATGCAGGAACGGAAGAGGCCCGCATCGGAGCCATATTCGACCTTTTCGGTCGTGGAACTCGACGTGCGGAGTATCGGGGCTGCCCCTTCATCCATGCCAGCCTGCAGGAGGCGGAGCCATCCGGCCCCATTTACGCGATTGTGCGGGATTACAAGCGAGCCCTGCGCGACCATGTGTTTCAGGCGCTGGACGAGGAACGTACTGAACGTTCCCAGATGGCGGACACCATCGTCCTGTTGCTCGACGGCGCCGTGACCGAGGCTTACATAAAGGGTGTCGCCGAGCCCGTTGCCGTGGCAAAGCGGGCAGCAGCGACCTTGCTCCACGCTATCCGGTGAGTCGCGGAGAAGGCTGTTTCCCGGCTTCGATCTCCCTCCCTCGATTGATCGATTTCTTTCGGCCGTGCGGATACGGAAAGACTAAGCCAGGATCACGCCATGTGTGACAGCATTCGAGACCGGACATGAAGCCCCGCCATCTCTTCCTTGCCTTGACCGTCGTTTTGATATGGGGCGTGAATTTCGCCATCATAAAGCTCGGTCTTCGTCAGGTTTCGCCCTTGACGCTCGGCGTCTCACGTTTCGTCCTTGCTGCGTTCCCATGGGTATTCTTCTTCAAGCGACCAGACGTTCCCATGCGGCTGATCGTGCTCTACGGCTTGCTGATATTTGCCATGCAGTTCGGCTTCCTGTTCACGGGCATGAAGATCGGCATGAGCGCAGGGCTCTCCTCGCTCATCCTGCAACTCCAGGTCTTCTTCACGATCGGCTTGTCCGTCGTCCTGCTCGGTGAGCGCCCGACCCCGTGGCAATTGGGCGGTGCGTTGCTGGCGTTTTCGGGTGTGGCGTTTGTCGGATTGCATGTCGGTGGCGACCTGACCCTGGCGGGGCTCGCCCTGGTCATTGCCGCCGCAGCTTCGTGGGGCGGCGGCAATATCGTCTCCAAACGTATTTCCCAGCAGGCCACTTCGGCCAACGTGCTCGGTCTCGTCGCCTGGGGGAGTGTGTTTGCGCTGCCGCCGCTCCTCTTCGTGTCCCTGCTTCTCGATCGTGCGGGATTGGTCGCGAGCGTCAGGCAGCTGGACTGGGTTTCTGTCGGCTCGATCGCCTATATCGTCTATTTGTCGACGCTGTTCGGCTTTGCGGCTTGGAACAGCCTGCTCGCCCGCTATCCGGTTTCGACCGTTGCTCCCTTCACCCTGCTGGTGCCGGTCTTTGGATTTCTCGGCTCAGCGGTGCTGCTCGGCGAGCCGCTGCAAGACTGGAAGCTCCTTGCCTCCAGCCTCGTCATTGCGGGTTTGTGCATCAACCTCTTCGGACCACGTCTGGCGACAACACGACCGTCACGATGAGCGGCTTCGTCAGCTGCCTTTCCCGCGCCATTGCTCCAAACCCAATGCGCCGAGCGTCAGCGACGCCATGGCCACGCAATAAGCAGTCAGCGGCCACGCCGTGTCGCCGGGAAGCACGAGTATCAGTGTCGTGCCGACGGCTGCGACCAGAACGCTCTGCACACAGAAGTAGAGCGCGACGGCAGTTCCCGCGACCTTGCCGAAATCCTGGAGGGCGCCGTTTGCCGTGACGGACGAAGCAAAAACCATGCCGATCGCGATGATCCACATAGGCAGCATGAAAGTCGCGAAGGACGGCTTCCCGGCCAATTGGCCGACGGTCAACAGCGCGGCACCCAGAAGCAGCATCGCCATTCCTCGCGTCAGGCTGCCCGCAATGCCCCAGGCTGCGACGAAGCGCTTGGCGAAGCGGCTGGTGAAGATCATCACCAGCGCCGCGGTCCCGAAGACCAGGCTGAACGCGGTCTGCGAGTAGCCCGCCCGGTCCATAAGCACGCGCGGAGCTGTCGAAAAGAAGACGAAGAATGCCCCCATCGCGGCGCTGAATCCGAGAGTGTAGGTCCAGAAGGCCGCACTGCGCAGGATCGCTGCGAACTCGGTCCTGCTGCTGGCACTGTCCGCCGGTCGCGTCTCCGGCCACTTCAGCATTGCATTCGACGTCGCAATCAGGGCCAGGACGGCAAGTGTAATGAAGATGGCCCGCCAGCCGAAAGTCTCTGCGATCAATGCTCCGGTGATCGGACCTAGCGCCGGTACGAAGGCCAGCATCGATCCGAATAGACTGTAGATGACGGATCCCTCGGGCCGCTCCGCGTAGACGTCCCTCACCGTCGCGAAGGTGGCGACGAGCGCGGCCGAGGCCCCTGCAGCCTGGACGATGCGGAGAAGGACGAATACGGCGGCGGATGTCGTGGCCGCCAAGAGCGCCGACGCAAGGCCAAAAGCCAATCCGCCGGCAAGAAGAACCGGCCGCCGCCCGACGCGGTCAGAAAGCGGTCCGAAGGCGATCTGGCCGAGACCGAGCACAACCATGTAGAGGCTAAGCGTCAGTTGGACGATCGAAGGCGAGGTCTTGAGGGTCGCCGGCATGGCCGGAACGATCGGCAGGTAGATGTCCATGGCCAGCGAGGCCAGTATGTCGAAAGGCGCCATCAGCAGGATGGCAGCCGGAAGCGATAGCTTCCAGGCGAGAGATCGAAGATGAGGCATGATTCTGCATCCGCTCAAATGAGTGCATCTGGCGGCGGTCTGCCTCTAGCTTTTCCGGTGAGTTTCTGGACAGACGGCCGCAACAACAATCGGGTGCTGTTGCGGCTTACCGATCTGCTGACTGGCAGTTCCTCATCATCGTGTCCCCAAACGTTACTGCGGGCCCGTCCAATCGACGGATAGCGTGAATATCACTGCTTCGCGGCTGCTTCAATCCAAGCGGAAAGCGAGCCTACCGCGCGGAGACAGCCACCGATGCGATCCACTGCACTGGCCGTCCTTCGCGAAATCCGGGCAGCCGGAAGCCTGTATTCGGTGCAGGCAATATCCCGAATAGTTTACGGGATAACATTTGCCGTAATAATGGTGGATATACGGGTCGCAGTAGCGTCGCCTTCGCGGCGATCGAGTCAGGCCACCCTGCCCTGGATAACAGATCGCTCAGTATGAAATGGACCTGCTCCCGGGGCCGCGGCGGTCTGAAATGTGAAACGAGAGACCTCTTGAGAAACGGACTGCTTTAACCCTCGGGATAAGCGAGCCTTCCTGCTCGGAAAATCGCCGCAGGTAGAGCGAGCAGTCCTGGAAGGGCTGCGACAATCTTGCAGCTGGCGCGATCTTTCCGGACTGTTGCCGAGGGGGGGCACGCTACCTATGTGAGACTCGTTGGTGGTCTTTCCTCCTCCAGATCGCCACACCAGATGAAGCGCCGTCGACCTCCTCCCCGACGGCGCTTCTTCCGTTTTGACGATAGCTCGTGCGGGCTAGCCTTTGCCGAACGACCGTCCACCAAGGCGTGAAGCCGGGTTGGGTCGGATACGCCCAATGTAGCGGTACCGCCCTGGGATTTGTCACATATTCTTCGAGTTGCCTCTCGAAGGCTAACAGGCGCAGTGCCGCCCCCGCCCCGCGGGCACTGACTGGGCCCCTGCCAAGAACCGCCCGGTGCCTGCAGCGGCTGCAGACGTTACGGGTCGCCTGTTATCTCGAGAGGCCCTTCACAATGTGCCTGGTGGCCCGCCGTGTCGAGCAACACTGCTTGACGGCTGCCCAACTCACACGTTAACGGGCACCAAACCTGCTCGCTGACGGGACCTTTCCATGGAAATCTTTACCGCCGCCGGCTTGTCCGCGCTGCTCCAAGTCATCGCGATCGACCTCGTCCTCGCCGGCGACAATGCGATCGTGATCGGCCTCGCAGCCGCCGGACTGCCGGCAAACCAGCGCAAGAAGGCGATCCTCATCGGCATTGCCGCGGCCACGGTGCTGCGAATCTGTTTCGCACTCATCACGACCTGGCTTCTCCAGATCGGCCCGATGCTGCTGATCGCCGGCGGTCTTCTTCTGCTCTGGGTGTGCTGGAAAATGTGGCGCGAACTCCGCGTCAGCCATGAGGCGGAACACGACGCCACCGAGGCGCTCGCCAACGCAGACCTGAGCACCGATGGCAGCGCGGCAGGAAGAGCCCCGACAAAGACCTTTGGCGCCGCGGCCTGGCAAATCGTCATTGCAGACGTGTCCATGTCCCTCGACAACGTGCTGGCCGTTGCCGGCGCGGCGTTGGAACATCCGACCGTGCTCATTTTCGGCCTTATGCTCTCGGTGGCCCTGATGGGCCTGGCTGCGAGCTTCGTGGCGCGTCTCCTGCACAAATATCGCTGGATTGGGTATATCGGCTTGCTGATCATCCTCTATGTCGCCCTGAAGATGATCATGGATGGCGCTGTGGATCAGTTCCCCGAGCAGTTCGGGTTCCTCGCCGGCTGGTTCGGTGGTTCGCATAACGGTGGCGGTCACTAACAGCGCGCGTCCACCGGGACGCGCGAGAGAAGTCCATGCGTTGGCTCGATGAGCGATTTCGTCTTACGAGCCAACGCGGTAGGAGCGGTTCATGACGACAACGGAAGAAAGCAAGATGTCCGCAGCCCCGCGTGTCAGCTTCGTCAGCCTCGGATGCCCGAAAGCGCTGGTCGATTCCGAGCGCATCATCACCCGCCTGCGGGCGGAGGGTTACGAGATCTCGCGCAAGCACGACGGTGCGGACCTCGTCGTGGTCAACACCTGTGGCTTCCTCGATTCCGCAAGGGATGAATCGCTCAATGCGATCGGCGCGGCACTTTCGGAAAACGGCAAGGTGATCGTCACGGGTTGTCTCGGTGCCGAACCGGACGTCATCCGCGAGAAGCATCCGAATGTCCTGGCCATCACCGGACCGCAGGCGTACGAAAGCGTCATGGCGGCGGTGCACGAGGCCGCTCCGCCGGCGCACGACCCATTCGTGGACCTCCTTCCGCCTCAGGGCGTGAAGCTCACGCCGCGCCATTACGCGTATCTGAAGATCTCGGAAGGCTGCAACAATCGCTGCACCTTCTGCATCATCCCGGCACTCCGCGGCGACCTCGTTTCCAGGCCAGCGGCGGACGTCCTTCGCGAAGCGGAAAAGCTCGCGGCCGCTGGCGTTAAGGAGATCTTGGTCATCTCGCAAGATACAAGCGCGTACGGGATAGACCTGAAGTATCAGACGAGCATCTGGAAGGATCGCGAAATTCGGGCGAAGTTCCTGGATATCGCCCGTGAACTCGGCGATTTGGGCGTGTGGGTCCGGATGCACTACGTCTATCCGTACCCCCATGTCGACGAGGTCATTCCCTTGATGGCCGAGGGAAAGATCCTTCCCTATCTGGACATTCCGTTCCAGCACGCCTCTCCGCAGGTGCTGAAGAACATGCGCCGGCCGGCACATCAGGAGAAGACACTCGACCGCATTCGTCGCTGGCGCGATATCTGCCCGGATCTTGCGCTTCGCTCCACCTTCATCGTCGGCTTCCCCGGCGAGACTGACGAGGATTTCGAGCTTCTTCTCGAATGGTTGGATGCGGCCCGGATCGATCGCGCCGGTTGCTTCAAATACGAGCCGGTGAAGGGCGCGCGTTCGAACGATCTCGGTCTGGCCGAGATCCCCGCGGACGTGAAGGAGGCCCGCTGGCACCGCTTCATGCAGCGCCAGCAAAAGGTATCGTCCATCCAGCTTCAGAAAAAGATAGGCAAACGCCTGCCGGTCATCATCGACGAAGCGCACGGGCCTCATGGAAAGGGCCGCACCAAGTATGATGCGCCCGAAATCGACGGAGCCGTGCACATCGCGTCTCGGCGGCCGCTACGCGTGGGTGATATCGTCACCGTCAAGATAGATCGATCCGACGCCTACGATCTGCACGGCACGGCGGTCTGAAGCCACGGGCGGTGATCGTTCGGAGACCTCTGTTCACGATGTCTCCGCACACTTCTCCACCATATCTCCGGTCTGAACATTCAGGGGGAGAGATGTCCGGCAGCCTGGGCGGCTTGTCCCAAGCCCAACCCTGATTGTCGCCGGTCAAGGTCCACTCGATTCAAGCAGAAAGGGCGCCCGCGTGGCGCCCTTTCGATTGTCGTCAAACGGATCCGCGGATCACTGAGGCAGTTTGTCGTCAATGCCTTTGATGTAGAAGTTCATACCGAGGAGCGTGGCATCATCGGCAACCTCGCCGGCCTTCAGCCATTCCGTGCCGTCCTGCTTGGAAACCGGGCCGGTGAACGGATGGAACTCACCCGACTTGATCTTGGCTTCCGTTTCCTCGGCAAGCTTCTTCACATCGTCAGGCATGTTCGTGTACGGCGCCATCACGACATGGCCTTCCTTCATGCCGCCCCAGACGTCCTCCTGCTTCCAGGTTCCGTCGATCACCGCTTGGATGCGCCGGATGTAATACGGCCCCCAGTCGTCGACGATCGAGGTCAGCTGGGTCTGCGGCCCGAATTTGATCATGTCGGAAGCCTGACCAAATGCCTTGATGCCGCGCTCGGTCGCTACCTGCATCGGTGCGGTGGAGTCAGTGTGCTGAGTGATGATGTCGACGCCCTGGTCGATCAGCGCCTTGGCCGCGTCAGCTTCCTTGCCGGCATCGAACCAGGTGTTTGCCCAGACGACCTTGACCTTGAAGTCCGGATTCACCGACTGTGCCCCGAGCATGAAAGCGTTGATGCCCATCACCACTTCCGGGATCGGGAAGGACGCGATGTAGCCGGCCGTGCCGGCTTTTGACATCTTCGCCGCGATCACGCCTTGCACGTAGCGGCCTTCATAGAAGCGAGAATTGTAGGTCGAGACGTTGGGATGCTCGCGCTTGTAGCCCGTCGCATGCTCGAACTTCACGTCCGGAAAGCGGCCCGCGACCTTGTTCGTGGCGTCCATGAAGCCGAAGGACGTTGTAAAGATGATATTGCAGCCCGAGCGGGCGAACCGCTCGATGGCGCGTTCGGCGTCCGCTCCTTCAGGCACGCTCTCCAGATAAGCGGTTTCGAGCTCGTCGCCGAATTTTTCCTTCGCCTGGAGCAGCCCTTGATGGTGCTGGAACGAGTAGCCGAAGTCGCCGATCGGGCCGACATAGACCCAGCAACCTTTCACCTTCGCTTCGGCCGCCATCGTGCCGAACGACAGCACAGCGGCTGCCGCGGCCAATGACAGAATGGTTTTCCTCATAACATGGTCCTCTTTTGGTTAGCCTGGAGCATCATCCCGTCCTTTGTTTTGTAGTCTTCGTCAGCGGTCCGGCACGAATGGCCGGCCCAGCGAAGCTGGTGTGTTGATCATCGTCAAGCGCCGGTTCCGCGAAATCAGGACCAGGACAACGATGGTCGCGATGTAGGGAAGCGACGAGAGCAGCTGGGAGGGAACGCCGATCCCCAGTGCCTGTGCATGCAATTGCCCGATCGACACCGCGCCGAACAGATAGGCGCCTGCCAACACCCGCCACGGCCGCCAGGAAGCAAACACGACGAGCGCGAGCGCGATCCATCCCCTGCCGGCCGTCATGTTCTCGATCCATTGCGGCGTATAGACAAGCGACAGATAGGCTCCGGCCAATCCGGCACAGGCGCCGCCGAACATCACTGCGAGATAGCGGATTCCGATGACGTTGATCCCCAGCGCATGAGCCGAGGCATGATTGTCGCCCACGGAGCGCAAGGTCAGACCGGCTCTCGTGCGGAACAGGAACCAAGCCACTCCGGCCGTCAGCACGATCGATACGTAGAAGAGCGGATCCTGGCCGAAAAAAAGCTTCCCGATGAACGGCAGGTCAGTGAGGTATGGGATGTTGAGATAGGTCATCTTCACGCCGGGAAGACCGACGAACCCCTCACCCAGCATACCGGAGAGGCCGAGGCCAAGCAGCGTCAATGCGAGGCCCGTCGCGACTTGATTGGTCACCAGCGTCAGGGTGAGAAAGCCGAAAAGCAGGGAGAACAGAGTCCCGACGATGATGGCTGCGAGCACGCCGAGCCAGGGCGATCCCGTTGCAAGCGCGACGCCGAAGCCGGTGACGGCGCCCATGATCATCATGCCTTCGACACCGAGATTGAGCACCCCGGAGCGTTCGACGACCAATTCGCCCACGGCGGCGATCAGGAGCGGCGTGGCAGCGGTCGCGATGGTTATCAGGACCTGTTCAAGCATTCTGCCCAGCCTCCTGCGCCTTCGCGGCGGGGCCGGCGAAGCGAATGCGATAGTGGATCAGCGTGTCGCAGGCGAGCACGAAAAAAAGCAACATGCCCTGGAAGGCGCGTACCACCTTGTCGGAAACACCGATGGAGATCTGTGCCGCCTCGCCGCCGAGATAGGACAGCGCCAGCACGAGCCCCGCGGCGACGATGCCGAGCGGATTGAGACGGCCGAGGAACGCCACGATGATTGCGGCGAAGCCATAGCCGGGAGAGATCACGGGACGAAGCTGGCCGATCGCTCCGGAAACCTCCGAGATCCCGGCAAGGCCTGCCAGCGCCCCCGACAGCATGAATGCGAAGAACACCATGCGCCCCGCCGAGAATCCAGCGAAACGGCCGGCGCGCGGGCTCTGTCCTAGAACCTTGATCTCGAAGCCCCTCAGGGTCTTCGACAGCACGAACCACAGGGCGATCGCAGCGACCAGCGCGAAAACGAATCCCCAATGGGCCCTCCCCGATTCCGGCCAGATCTCGGGCAGGATGGCGTAGGGATGGAACGTACGTGTTTCCGGGAAGTTCATGCCTTGCGGATTGCGCCAAGGACCGCGTACGAGCCAATCCAGGAAAAGCTGCGCCACATAGACCAGCATGAGGCTGGTCAGGATTTCGTTGGTGTTGAACCGTACCTTGAGCCAGGCAGGGATGGCGCCATAAGCTGCTCCTCCGATCATGCCCATGATCATCATCAGGGGCAGCACGATCCAGGATTGGAAGGTCGGAAAGGCCACCGGCAGGATGGAGCCCGCGATTGCGCCGATGATGAACTGCCCCTCGGCGCCGATGTTCCAGTTGTTGGAGAGGTAGCAGATAGACAGGCCAACGGCGATCAGGATCAGCGGTGCAGCCTTCACCGCCAACTCATGAAGCGACCATGTCTCGCGCAAGGGGTCGATGAAGTAGTAATAGAGTGCGTCAGCAGGGTTCTTGCCGAGCGCGGAAAACATAATTGCGCCGGCGATCAGGGTGAGCACGAGCGCGATGAAGGGCGAGAGCGCGCTGAAGACCCTGGAGTACTGAGGCCGCTTGACGAGTTCGATGCGCATCAGGCTGCCTCCACGGGGAGCTCGACATGGCCAGGCTCCGCGCCGCCCATCAGCAGACCGATCTTCTCGAAGGTCGCCTCGGCGCGTGGAAGTGGCGATGACAGCTCGCCATTATGCATCACGGCGATCGCGTCCGAGATTTCGAAAAGCTCATCGAGGTCCTGGCTGATCACCAGGACCGCGGAGCCCTTGCGGGCGAGTTCGATCAGCGCCTGCCTGATGCGGGCTGCCGCGCCCGCGTCGACGCCCCAGGTGGGCTGGTTGACGACCATCAACGACGGTTGCCTGTCGAGTTCCCGGCCTATGATGAATTTCTGGAGATTGCCGCCTGAGAGGGAGGCGGCCTCCGGATCGGGCGCGCTCTTACGCACGTCCATGACGGAAATGATCCGCTGAGCGGCGGACGCGAGGGAACTGTTCCTGATGACACCGGCCAGTCCGAGATAGGCCTTGGCGTCTGTGGCATGGCGCGAAAGCAGCAGGTTCTCCGAGAGCTTCATGCGCGGCGCGGCGCCATGGCCCAGCCTTTCCTCCGGAACGAAGGCCGCGCCCAGCTTTCTGCGCGCCGATATCCCGAGCCGACCGGCATCCTTCCCGCGTATGCGGACCGTCCCGGCTTGCTTCTGAAGGACCTCGCCGGACACGGCTTCGAAGAGCTCGCCTTGTCCGTTGCCGGCCACGCCAGCAATCCCGATCACTTCACCCGCTCGAACAGACAGGTTGATGTCGCGCAGGGGAATAGAGAACGGCGTGGCGGGCGTTCGATCGAGGCCGCGTATCTCCAGCAGGGTTTCCGCCTTGCCCGCATTCTCGACGGGAGCTCTCACGATGGCCTGGATCTCATTGCCGACCATCATGCGGGCGAGCGAGGCCGCCGTCTCCTTACGCGGATCGCAATGTCCGACCACCTTGCCGTGGCGCAGGACGGTGGCGCGATCGCAGATGCGCTTCACCTCCTCCAGGCGATGCGAGATATAGAGAATCGACTTGCCCTCGGACTTCAGCCGCTCGAGCGTCTCGAACAGCTTGTCGGCTTCCTGAGGTGTCAACACGGATGTCGGTTCGTCGAGGATGATGAGTTCCGGCGTCTGCAGGAGGCAGCGTATGATTTCGATGCGCTGCCGCTCGCCCACGGACAGGTCGCCGACCAACGAGTGGGGATCGAGAGGCAGGCCGTAACTATGGGAAAGAGCCCGCGCCTTGGCAGCCGTGGTGGCGATTGGCGTCTTGTCGTCAAGCGACAGAGCGATGTTTTCAGCGGCCGTCAGAGCCTCGAACAGGGAAAAATGCTGGAAAACCATGCCTATGCCAAGGCGGCGGGCGGCATGGGGACTGTTGATCCGGACCGTCTCGCCCTTCCAGCTAATTTCACCGGAGTGGGGCTCGAGCGAGCCGAACAGCATCTTTACCAGTGTGGATTTGCCGGCGCCGTTCTCACCCAGCAAGGCATGGATCTCACCCTTCGCGATGGTGAGATCGATGTGATCGCAAGCCGTCAGCGTCCCGAATATCTTGGTCAGGCCACGGACCTCGAGCAGGTTCGTGGATTCGTCGCTTGCACTCACAGTGCCTCCCAGGCTGTGCCTCCGGCTGAGGTGACGCCCCGAAACATCGGGTCATCGGCATTGGATTTCAAATCCGAAATCCGCGCGAGACTCAATAGATCGCGCGCGTCTTCAGGCAGAAATCCGCTGGTTTTGCCGCTCCAAATGTGCCGCCGGCCTCAGATCGCCGCAGTCTGTGTTCTGTGTTCCCGCAATCATGGTAGGCATCAGCCGTCAAAGACGCAAAGCTGCCCTGGCTTGAAAGAGCTTCAAGAAAACTAGCGACTATGGGCTTGTCGCAATCCATGATCACGGCAGCAGGATCGTCGTGCCTGACGTCTTGCGTGCCTCGAGATCCGCATGCGCACGGGCAGCATCCTTCAACTGATATCTCTGGTTTATCCTTATTTCGACCGCTTTACGAGTGACGACGTCGAACAGGGCTTGGGTTGCCTCCTCCAACTCGGAGCGTTCGGCGATATAGCTGAACAGCGTCGGGCGAGTCGCGTAGAGAGATCCCTTCTGGGACAGCAGCGCCATGTTGAAGGGCGGAATCGGCCCGGACGACTGACCGAAACTGACGAAGAGGCCGCGCGTCTTCAAGCAATCGAGCGAGGCCGCGAAAGTATCCTTGCCCACTGAATCATAGACGACTTCGCATTTGCGTCCGCTGGTCAGTTCGTTCACGGCCGCAGCGAAATCGGTGGTTCGATAATTGATGACGTGATCGTATCCGTGCTCCTTGGCCAGGGCGACCTTCTCATCCGACCCGGCTGTGCCGATCACCGTGGCTCCGAGGGACTTCGCCCATTGGCCTGCGATCAGTCCGACCCCGCCCGCGGCGGCATGGAACAGGATCGTATCCCCGGGCTTCACGTGGTAGGTCCGCCTCAGGAGATATTCTGCGGTCAGCCCCTTCAGCATCATGGCTGCGGCCTGTTCGTCCGAGATGCCGTCCGGAACCTTGACCAAGCGGTCGGCAGGAACGATGCGCTGCTCGCAATATGCGCCGAGCGGCATCGTGTAGGCGATCCGGTCGCCGGGCTTAAGCCAGTCGACGCCCCTGCCCGTCTCGAGCACTGTCCCGGCCGCCTCGCCGCCCGGCGTCAGCGGCAAGCCTTTCGGAGCCGGATAGAGCCCGCTGCGGTAGTAAGTGTCCAGAAAGTTGAGGCCGATCGCGCTGTGCCTCACCAGCACCTCTCCGTCTCCCGGGCGCCCCGGATCGACGTCTTCGTAGACAAGGACCTCAGGTCCGCCATGACTGTGGATTCGGACTGCCTTGGACATGATCAACCCCGCTTCAGGCCAAGATTGGGAAAGGCTTGCATGACCCCGCCGATGACGAAGAGATAGATACCACTGACAGCGATTCCGATTTTCACGAATTGATCGGCATGCATGTCCTCGATCAGCGCGAGCGCCCCGAACAGGCACCACAACAGAGTCATAGGCAAATTGATCCAGCGCAAGCGCATCACCCGCACGGGATGCAGAAAATTCATCGGCACGAAGGTCAGGATGGCTGCGATCACGACCACCGCGAACGACAATCTCTCGCCCGGCTCGATGACGAAGAGCGTGAACACGATCATGTTCCAGACGACAGGGAACCCCTTGAAGAAATTCTCCTTCGTCTTCATGCCCGTATCGGCATAGTAGATCGCGCTCGAAACAACGATGATCGCGGCCGACAGGAACGACAGGCCCTCTCCCATGAAGCCGCGCTGGTAGAGCGCGAACGCCGGGATCAGGACGTAGGTCATGTAATCGATGATGTTGTCGAGCGTCTCACCAGACCAGGTCGGCAGGATTTCCTTGACCTGCAGCTTGCGCGCGATCGGGCCATCGATGCCATCGACCAGGAGCGCGAGGCCGAGCCACCAGAACATCGCGGTCCAACGCTCCTCGCTGGCGGCAACGACGGACAGAAACGCGAGGAACGAGCCCGATGCCGTCAGCAGATGCACCGAAAAGGCTCGCGCCTGCGGCCAGGTGACTTTCTTTTTCTTGGTATGGTTGGTCACGGCCCGCGCCAGTCCAGCTTGCAGATTTCTGCGGAACGCCCAGCAAAATTCCAGTTTCGGCCGAAGGCGCGCATTCGGCTCTTCTCCGATCTTGCGACGATGATCTCCGGTGCAATCCAGTATTCGGAATTGGTGATCACCGTGTCCTTGTCGCGATCCTTGCCAGTGATCGGCGTCACGGCGCCGTCGATGATTTTCGGTATCTGGAACAGCCGTGTCCTGTCGCGCACCTCGTAGCTGATCGGTACGGTCTGGATGCCCAGGAAATTGCCGACGAGGATCGACAGCAACGACGTGGTGCCGCCGGCCTTGCCGGAAAAGATCTTGGCGAAAGCCTTGGACGCGTAGATTGAGGCGCGCTCGTCCACGAACAGTCCTGCCGTCCAGTTTCCTCGGCTCATATAGCCGGGGATTTCCATGACGAGACCAAGGTTGAGGCCGGAAAGATCGACATCCCCAAAGTGCCCGGCGTCGACACGAAAGCCCGCCCATGTCTGGCAGTAGCCTTCCGTCGGAGGATGATTGCCCAGCGACAGCACGCAGGGACAGAAGACCGTGCAGTTGCAGGAGAGGACAAGCTCTCCCTTCAACGCCCAACTTTCAACGGCCATGGATCGTCGTCTCCTGTTACAAGGCCCGACTTAATAGCAGCGCGCCGGCCCACACAAGCAGTATACCGCCCGCAGCTCTGCTCGGGATGCGGCTGCCAACCTGTTTTTCCACGACGGTAAACAGGCCAATCAGCGCCATCCAGAAGAGGTTCATCACGCCGACGGCGAACATCACGAGCATGAGCGCCCAACAGCAGCCGAGACACCAGATTCCTTGCTCCAGGCCAAGGATGAAAATCCGCGACGGCCGGACAGTCCACCGCGCAAAGAGGATGTTGAACGGGTTCCGGCATTTCCTGAGACAGGCCTCCTTCCAGCCGCTGAATTGGTAGAGGCCGGCAATGGTGAGGGCACCGGCTGCGGCAGCGGTTCCCAACGGAGCGACGGCGGAGCCGGTCACGGTCTGAACGCCGTAGGTAAGCAAGGCGAAGCCGAGCGATGCCGCCAGCCAGACGCCAAGGTAGCCAGCGACGAGCACGACAGGATGGACGACGGGCTCCCCCTTGGCAGCGGCCGTGTCGGCAATCTCGCAGTAGGTGCGGATCATCGGTGCGGCGGAAGGCAACATCATCGCGATCGCCATCAGGAACCACATGCCGGCGAGTAGTGCGAACTGTCCGGCATATGCTGCATCCTGCGTCACAGTGCCAAGGCAAAGGCCGACAAGCCTGTCGAAGAAGGCTGGCCAGGGCAGGTCGGGCAACCACTGAAGCATGTCCCCCGCCCGCGTTGCCGCGTCGGGGCCCGAGATCATCAGGCTGCGTGCGGCCATGAGCGCGAGAAGCAGCCATGACGATCCTATGGCGAGGCCGAGCACGACGTACACGGCGGCACGCGTTCGCGACGCGACCTGCGCGACCAGGCGCCCCCTGGCGTCGAGATTGCCGAAGTTGTCGTTCCTACCCGCCATCTGTCCTCGTGGCGATGAATGGCCGCGTTGATCCCTGCCCGACGATTGCCATATACCGCTGAACATCCGCACGCCAACAAACAAACGATCGGAACGGCAGTTGGAAACGCAAGCTGTGAAAAGCGTCATCGTCGCAGGCACCGGTCCGGTTGGTCTCATCGCCGCCCTGGGATTGGCGCGGTCCGGCTTTTCCGTGAGCCTTGTCGGGCCGGAAGCGCGAGCGGACGATCGCCGCACGACGGCATTGATGTCGCCGGCCTTGAAATATCTCAGCGCCCTCGGCGTGCTGCACAGCATCGAGGCGGAGGCCGCTCCCCTGTCCGTCATGCGTATCGTCGACGCCACGCGGCGCCTGATCCGAAGCCCGGTCGTAACTTTCCGCGCTGCCGAAATCGGCGAGCGCTATTTCGGCCTGAACATTCCAAACCGCATTCTCAATGCCACGCTCGCTGGAGCTGTAGTGGAGGCGGGCTCCATCCGGTGGCACAAGACCCTGGTCGAACACTGGAACGTGACGGCGAGCAAGGTCTCGGCCGGACTTGCCGACGGCGCCACGGTAGAAGCCGAGCTTTGCGTCGCAGCCGATGGTCGCACATCGGCGGCTCGCGAGGCTGCCGGCATCCGCACGACGGTCCACTCCTACCCGCAGGCCGCGCTGGTTCTGAATTTCGCGCATGATCGCGGTCACGGTGCCATCTCGACGGAATTCCACACCGAGACCGGGCCTTTCACTCAGGTGCCGCTGCCCGGAGACCGTTCGAGCCTCGTTTGGGTGGTGCGCCCAAGGACAGCGGAAGAGCTGGCGGCGCTCGACGACGAGGCGCTGTCGAGACGGGTCGAGGAGCAGATGCAATCCATGCTCGGCCGCGTTTCTGTCGAACCCGGGAGGCAGATATACCCCTTGGCGGCGACGTTGCCGGCTCGCTTTGCCCAGAACCGGATCGCCCTTGTGGGCGAGGCCGCGCATGTGTTTCCGCCGATCGGCGCGCAAGGGCTGAACCTTGGCGTAAGGGACGTCATAGATCTCGTTGAAACGGCATCGAAATACCGGGATGACCCGGGTTCGGAGAGAAGCCTTTCCAGCTATGAACGGAAGCGGCGTCCCGACATTCTTGCTCGTACCGGGGCGGTCAATCTTCTCAACATGTCGCTTCTGTCCAACACGCTGCCGGCACAGATCGCGCGCGGCGCAGGGCTCGGCCTGCTGGGGAGCCTTGCGCCCCTGCGTTCCTTCTTCATGCGGGAAGGTCTGCAGCCCGGCAGCGGCATAGCTTCGGCGCTCGGCCAAATGCGACCGCATTTCGGCTCCCTGGCGAACGGGCGCGGGCCGAAAGCCTGAGGCGCGGATGATCGCGCCGACAGGGTAACACGGGATCCCCTAGAGCGAGTCGCGATCTTTCAGATTCGCTCCCGCGCTTTAAAACTGTGACGCATGTCTTTCTCCCAAACCAGTGCCCGCTTTGGGGAGACATGCGTTAGGGGAATAGGTCGGGCGGCACCATGCCGGTGGTGATCGCATAGAGGAGCGCCGTCAGCGTTCCCACCGAGAAGATCGTGGTCAGCAGGATGCTGGCCGAGGCCCTCTCCACCCATACCCCGTATTGCTGGGCGATCACGAACACATTCGTCGCGGTAGGGAGCGCCGCCAGGAGCATGGCGGAAAACACCCAGGTTTGGGAGAAATTGCCGATCCAGCTCAGGACAACGTAGCAGAGCAAGGGATGGAGGACGAGCTTGAGCAGCGCGATCGGAGCAAGTTCGACCGGCACACGCTTCAGCGGCCGGAGCGCCAGCGTCACACCCATGGCAAAAAGTGCGCAAGGGGCGGCCGCCCGGGCAAGATAATCGAGGAAGCGTTCGACCGGTACAGGCGCGACGAACTGGAAATAGGCTCCGCACACGCCAAGCGCGGTCGATATGATGAACGGATGGAAGACGATCTTCTTGACGACGTCGAGCAGCAGCGCGCCTGGTCTTCGCAACCCCCCGCCCGAAAGTGCCATCATCATCGGAGCGAGTGCGAAATGGATGATGTTCTCGAAGCAAAAGATGAGTGCGACGGGCACGGCGGCGTCCTCGCCGAAGGCCATCAACGCGAGGCCTGGTCCCATGTAGCCGATATTGCCGTAGGCCGAAGCCAGTCCCTTGATGGTCGCCTCGGCGATCCCGCCTCGTGAAAGAAGAACAGAAGCGGCGAACATGATCGAGAAGACGATATAGGTAGAGACGACCGAACCCAGGATGAATCCCCATTCGGTCAATCTCTCGAACGGTGTCCTGACCAGGAGCTGAAAGAATAGCGCAGGCAGCGCGACGTAAACGATGAAGGTGTTCATCCACCCCAGCGCCTCTACTGGCTGCCGGGTAATCCGGGCAACCAGGAAGCCGATGAAGATCAGGCCGAAAAACGGCAGAACAAGCCCGATGACGTCCGACATTTGGTCCGTTGAGAATATGGAAACCCATGGCGGCTAGCTGCGACGCGATACGACGTCAAGCACCAGAGGATTGAATTGTGCACTGCACTAGGCCAAATATGACAACGAGGTGAAATCGATGAACGTTGTCAAAACTGCGAAATTCAGGATCGGACAGGTGGTGCGCCACAGGCTTTTTCCGTTCCGCGGCGTCATATTCGACGTCGATCCTGAGTTTGCCAATACGGAAGAGTGGTACCAGGCGATCCCCGCCCAGGTCCGCCCACGCAAGGACCAGCCCTTCTATCATCTGCTGGCCGAGAATTCTGAAACGGAATACATCGCCTATGTCTCCGAGCAGAACCTGCAGGAAGACGATACTGGCGAACCCGTGAGACATCCGCAGATCAGCGAGATGTTCGACGCAAGGCCGGACGGCCACTACGAGCCGAAGGCTCGCCACCAGCATTAGCGCCGCGCGTCAAACCGAACAGGGAACTACGCGCTATCGACAAAAGAAGCGGGCCGCTGACGCGGCCCGCTTCTTTTCTTAGTTCCCGGCCTTCGCCTTTTCCTGCTCTTCCTTGAGCTTCTTGGCGAAATCCTCGTTGTTCTTGCTTACGAATTCCTGGAGCTTCTTCTGGCGGTCCTCGATATCGGACTGCTGCAGCGGCGCGCCGTCATAGGCGCCCGTGAAGCCGGACAGGCTGACCTTGATCGGATTTGGCTGATTCTGGAAATTCACCGAAGTCAGGGTGAGCTCGGATCCCTTCTTGAAGGAGGCCACGAGTTGGTCCGAAAGCTGGGCTTCGGCCACGCAACGGTCAGGGAAGCAGATGACGTAGTCGAGCTTCTGCGTCTTGCCGCCGTCGATCTGCAGGCCGATTCCCGGAGGCACCATGCGGCCACTCGGAACCGAAACCTGGAAGACCTTGCGATTGACCTTACCCTTGAGCTCGATCAGGCTGACGCCGGTGATCATCTGGCCGGTTTCGGCCATGACGATGTTCTGGACATTGCAGATGTCGACGTCTTGCTGCTTTGTGCAGGCCTTGAACCAGCCTTGCGGGATCTGAGGTTGCTGTTGGGCGAAAGCCGGGGCGAGGCCAGCCGCCAGAACGGCAACAGCGCCGGCGGCCATGACCGAAAGACGGGAAGCGTTGTTTGTCACGCTCGTCATATTGCTCGAATCCTCTCATTCGCCGGACCCGGCGTCCGGATCAGTTGTCTGCTTGGTGTTGCCCAAATGAGGCAACAGAATGACTGCCGTCGGCGTGTTACACTGCACAAGCACTCAAATCCAGTGGAGTGCGGCGCATTTCCGCTCTCTTTCCGATGTTCGGTGGCGCCGTGATAGGGTGACGGCGAATCAAGAATCAGGAACGAGATACGATGCGGCGATCGCTTTCGGCTTTCTTTGCCGGATTCCTTTGCCTGGCCGGGATATGGCAGCCTGCCGCGGCGGCGCCGCAGCATGCGCTCGCCATGCATGGCGAGCCGGCACTGCCGGCGGACTTCAAGCATTTCCCCTATGTGAACCCGGATGCGCCGAAAGGGGGGCGGATCGAATATGCCTGGACAGGCACGTTCGACAGCGTCAATCCGTTCATCGTGCAAGGCAATGCCGCTCGCGGTTCGCTCGACCTCATCTTCGGCTATAATGTCTTCGATAGCCTTATGATGCGCTCCAGCGACGAGCCGTTCACGCTCTACCCGCTGCTGGCGAAAACGGTAGAGACGGATGAGGAGCGCAGTTTCGTCGAATTCACACTCGATGAGCGCGCCCGCTTCTCCGATGGGCAGCCGGTGACACCCGAAGACGTGATCTTCACGATCGAACTGCTCCGCGACAAGGGCCTGCCGCGATATGGCGTCACGGCCAGGAAGATCGACAGGATGCAGAAGGTCGGCGCGCACGGCCTTCGCATCACGTTCAAGCATCCGGATCGCGAGTTGCCGCTGATCATCGGGCTGATGCCGGTGCTGCCGAAGCATGCCACCGACGCCGAGCGATTTGACAAATCCACCTTGAAGCCGATGGTCGGGAGCGGCCCCTACAAGCTCGAGGCCGTTCGTCCCGGCGACAGCGTCACGCTACGCCGCAATCCCGATTATTGGGCGAAGGACATTCCGTCCAAGATCGGCTTCGACAATTATGACGAGATCCGCCTCACCTATTTCCGTGACGAGAACGCAATGTTCGAGGCCTTCAAGAAAGGCCTGGTGGATGTCTTCATCGATGCCAACAGCGGACGCTGGAAGAACAATTACGACTTTCCCGCGGTTACCCGCGGCGACATCGTGAAGGAGACCTTCGATACCAAGCTACCGTCCGGAATGCTGGGCTTCGTCATGAACACCAGGCGTCAGCCGTTCAACGACGTTAGGCTGCGCGAGGCGCTGGTTTCGCTGTTCGACTTCGAATGGGTGAACCGCAATCTGCTGTCGGACGCCTATACGCGCACCAAGAGCTTCTGGGACAATTCGGAACTCTCCTCGCACGGCCGCCCGGCGAGCGAAGCTGAACGCGCGTTGCTGGCCCCCTTCCCTGGAGCGGTATCCCAGGAGATCATGGCCAAGGGCTGGCAGCCACCGGTTTCTGACGGTAGCGGAAGGGATCGCAACTTCCTGAGGACCGGTTTCGACAAGCTGCGGGCGGCGGGCTACGCGATCGAGGATGGCCGGTTGCTGGATCGAGACGGCAAGCCGCTTGCCTTCGAGATCATGCTGAAGGGCCAGGACGGCGAGCAGCTTGCCATGGCCTGGCAACAAACGCTTGGCAGGCTGGGCATCTCCGTCACCATCCGAAGCGTGGATGCCGCGCAATACCAGCGGCGGATAACCGACTATGATTTCGACGTGGCCGTCTACGCCTATACCTCTTCGCTGTCGCCGGGCGTGGAACAGGTCGCGCGATGGGGCTCGGCGGCGCGAGAGCAACCCGGAACCTACAATATCGCAGGCGTCGCGAGCCCGGCGGTGGACGCAATGATCGAGGCCCTGCTCAAGGCACGGGACCGGGATTCCTTCATCGCAGCCGTCCGCGCCTATGATAGGGTGCTGATGAGCGGGGCCTATGTCGTGCCGTTCTATTATTCGCCCGTCCAATGGCTGGCGCGGTGGAAACATGTAAAACATCCCGAGAAGACGCCTATGTACGGGTATCAACTGCCGACCTGGTGGCGTGACGAGAACTGAGGACTGCAGGAGTAGGAGCAAGTTATGAGCGCCAAGCAGCGCGTCGTCATCGACGTCGTCTCGGATGTCGTATGCCCCTGGTGCTTCGTCGGGCAGAAGCGCCTCGACGGCGCGGTCGCCGCGCTGCCGGATGTCGATGTGGATATCCGCTGGCGGCCCTACCAGCTCGACCCGACGATTCCGCCCGGCGGCAAAGACCGTCGCCAGTACATGATCGAAAAGTTCGGCAGCGAGGAGCGCATCCGGCAGATCCACCAAAGGCTGGAACGACTTGGCGCTGACGAGGGCATCAATTTCGCGTTCGATGCCATCAAGGTCGCTCCCAACACGCTCGATGCCCATCGGGTCATCCGCTGGGCCGCTTCAGCGGGTTCCGAAGTCCAGAACAGGCTGGTGCGTCGGCTGTTCAAACTGAACTTCGAGGAAGGTGCGGACATCGGCAACCACGAAGTCCTGATCGCCGCCGCCCGGGACGCCGGTATGGATGCGGCCCTGGTGGAGACCCTCCTTCCGACCGAAGCCGATGCCGATGCAGTCACCGCCGAGATCGCCACGGCCTCCCGCATGGGCATCTCCGGCGTGCCGTGTTTCCTGCTGGAGGGCAGATATGCGGTGATGGGCGCCCAGGACGTCGAGGCGCTGGCGAACGCGATCCGCCAAGTCGCCGCGGCCAAGGCACGCGGCGAGCTTGAAGCGAGCTGATAGCATGAGCGGTGAGCGCTGATCGGTCGCGAGTTGCCCCTCACTGTCCTGCCGGACATCTCTCCCCGCAAGCGGACCGCTTGCGGGGTGAGAAAGGACGGCCGCTTGAGTTTGGCAAGTCGCCACGGTCGGCGATTGGCGAAAGCGAGGACGACTTCGGCCTTCTCCCCGTCCAGGACGGGGAGAAGATGCCGGCAGGCAGATGAGGGGCTTGCCTACAGGTCTCGAGCCTTACTACCGGTGGCGTGGACGAGAAGCTCAGGCCGCCGCCTTGTCGGCCAGCCGCGAGAGCTGCGTCATCACCACGGCCGAACCGGCGAGCCGCTTGTCAGGCGTCGGCCAATCTCGGATGAAGACCACGCTCTGGTCCGGGCGGATCTTGGCCAGGGAACCCTGTTCGCCGATGAAACGCACGAGGCCGGCCGGGTCGGGAAATTCCTTCTTCCGGAAGTGGATGACCACGCCTTTCGGACCTGCATCGAGCTTCTCGACATTGGCCTTGCGGCACAGCGCCTTGATGTAGACGATCTTAAGCAGGTGCTGGACCTCCTCGGGCATCGGCCCGAACCGATCGATGAGCTCCGCACCGAATGCATCGATCTCCTCCGTCGTCTCGATGTCACCGAGGCGACGATAGAGGCCGAGGCGCAACTGCAGGTCTGGCACGTAGCTTTCGGGGATCATCACGGCCGTGCCGATGGTGATCTGCGGGGACCAGCTTCCATCGCTGACTTCGCCGGTGCCGCGGATCTCGGCGACTGCTTCCTCCAGCATCTGCTGGTAGAGCTCGAATCCGACCTCCTTGATATGGCCGGATTGCTCTTCGCCGAGTAGATTGCCGGCCCCACGAATGTCGAGGTCGTGGCTGGCCAGCTGGAAACCGGCACCGAGGGTGTCCAGGGACTGAAGCACCTTGAGCCGCCGTTCTGCCGTCGGGGTCAGCGTGCGGTTGGCCGGCAGTGTGAAAAGAGCATAGGCCCGCACTTTCGACCGGCCGACACGCCCGCGAAGCTGATAGAGCTGCGCGAGCCCGAACATGTCCGCGCGGTGGACGATCAAGGTGTTCGCGGTGGGAATGTCCAAACCGGATTCCACGATCGACGTCGACAGAAGCACGTCGTACTGCCCATCGTAGAACGCGT
The DNA here is from genome assembly GCA_035556195.1 of Rhizobiaceae bacterium. Taxonomy (GTDB): domain Bacteria; phylum Pseudomonadota; class Alphaproteobacteria; order Rhizobiales; family Rhizobiaceae. Next base: position 96,284 of record DATMFK010000039.1, on the reverse strand, counting down.
TCATGATGTCTTCGAGTTCGCCGGCCGGCATCTGGCCATTGGCCACCGCAACCTTGAGCTCGGGCACGGATTCGCGCAGGAAATCATGGATTTCCGCCAGATCCGAAATGCGCGGCACGACGTAGAAGGAATGGCCCCCGCGGTAGCGTTCGCGCAGCAGCGTCTCGCGGATGACCAGGGGGTCAAAGGGCGAGATGAAGGTCCTCACAGCCATGCGGTCGACGGGCGGCGTCGTGATCAGCGAAAGCTCGCGCACCCCGGTCAACGCCAGTTGCAAGGTGCGCGGAATGGGCGTGGCAGATAGGGTCAGCACGTGGACATCCGTCTTCAGCTCCTTCAAGCGCTCCTTGTGCTTGACACCGAAGTGCTGCTCTTCGTCGATGATGAGCAGGCCGAGATTCTTGAAGGCGATCGAGGATCCCAGCAGAGCGTGCGTTCCGACTACGATATCGACCGTTCCATCGGCGATGCCCTTCTTGGTCTCGGCGAGCTCCTTGGACCCAACAAGCCTCGAGGCCTGACGCACCTTTACGGGCAGTCCGGAAAAGCGCTGCGAGAATGTCTTGAAATGCTGGCGCGCGAGCAGGGTCGTGGGTACGACCACGGCCACTTGGAACCCCTCCATCGCGGCGAGGAAGGCCGCCCGCAAGGCGACCTCGGTCTTCCCAAAGCCGACATCGCCGCAGATCAGCCTGTCCATCGGCTTGCCCAGCGAGAGATCGTCCAGGACGGAGTCGATAGCCGTCTGCTGGTCGTCGGTCTCCTCATAAGGGAAGCGTGCGGCAAACTCGCCGTAGAGCCCATCCGGCGGCGTCATGGCGGGCGCTTCTCGCATCTGACGTTCCGCGGCCAGCCGTATCAGGGCCCCCGCCATCTCCAGGAGGCGCCGCTTGAGCTTGGCCTTGCGCGATTGCCACGCGCCGCCTCCAAGCTTGTCGAGGGTGGCCTCAGCGGCGTCGGAGCCGTAGCGCGACAAGAGTTCGATGTTTTCGACCGGCAGGAACAGCCGATCATCGCCTGCATAGTGTAGCTCGAGGCAGTCATGCGGCGCGCCGGCGGCCTCGATCGTGCGCAGTCCGACAAAGCGCCCGATCCCGTGGTCGGCGTGCACCACGATGTCGCCCGCCGAAAGCCCGGCAACCTCGGCGATGAAGTCCGTGGCACGTCTGCGTTTCCTGGAGCGGCGAACAAGTCGGTCACCGAGGATGTCCTGTTCGGCAACGACGACGAGGCGGTCGGTTTCGAAACCGGCCTCGATCGGCAGCACGGCCAGCCCCGCCTCGCCCGGCGCGAGATTCTCCACTTGGGCCAGGTTCTCGACACGCTTCAGATTGCCGAGTTCATGTTCGAGAAGGATCTGGGCGAGTCGATCGAGGGAACCTTCCGTCCAGCCGGCAACGACGACCTTGCGTTTTGCCGCGCGCACCGCGCCGATGTGCTGCACGACCGCGTCGAAGACGTTGGCGGACGGGTCGGCCCGCTCGGTCTCGAAACTACGGCCGACTTTGGAGCCCGCATGATGCACACGATCCGAGGGCGGCGCGTCGAAGGGCGTGAATTCGACGGCGACGCGTTCCGGCAAGGTGGATGCGACATCGTTCGGCGACAGGTAAAGCAGGGCCGGCGCAATAGGCTTGTAGGGCACTGCGTCCTTGAGCGCACCGCTCGCCTGTCGCATGCGCGCCTCGTAGTGATCGACAATCACCTCATGACGCTCCGACAATGCCTCACGGGCAAGGTGATCGAATATGATCGGTGCCTCCGGCAGATAGTCGAAGACGGTTTCCAGCCGCTCGTAGAAAAAGGGCAGCCAGTGCTCCATCCCCGCAAATCGCCGGCTTTCGCTCACGGCGGCGTAAAGCGCGTCATCTCGGGAGGGCGCACCGAAGGCCTCGATATAGTTGCGGCGGAAGCGGCTCACCGTCTCGGGGGTCAGGGCGACTTCGCTCATCGCCTGCATCTCGAAGGCCGTGCGCTGGCCGGTGGTCCGCTGGGTTGCAACATCAAATGCCCGGATCGATTCCAGCGTGTCGCCGAAGAAGTCCAGACGCAGCGCTTCGCCCGATCCCGGCGCGAAAAGATCGAGGATACCGCCACGGACGGCGTACTCGCCGACATCTCGGACGGTTGGCACCCGTTCGAACCCGGAATTCTCCAGCCGCTCGATCAGCAATTTCATATCGATCTGGTTGCCTGGCCTGGCGCGCAACGTCTGCGCATCGATGATCTCGGCCGGCGGGACGCGCTGGAGAATGGAATTCGCCGTGGTCAGGATCAAGGCCCGGTGCGGCGTGCGCTTCAGCGCGATCATCCCGGCCAGGGCATCGAGGCGCCTCGCAGCGGCATCCGCGCCCGGCGATACCCGATCATAGGGAAGGCAGTCCCATGCCGGAAATTCCAGCACGGGCAGATCCGGAGCCACGAAGGCCAGAGCCTCGACGATGGACGGCAGACGTTGCCCGTCGCGAGCGACGAAGATCACCGGACGATCGGACGCGAGCTCGGCCGAGATCGCCGCGAGGGCAAAGGCTTCATATCCGTCCGCTACGCCATCGACGGTCACGAGGCCCGTGACGCCCTTGCGCATGCCGATTGTTTCGATCAGGGACATTTTGTCAGAAATTCATGTTCCGGCGGAAGGCCAGCACCCGCCTCAGTATTGCGATGTCGTGCTCGGCCGGGATCGGCCGCTCGCCAGTGATCCAGGGCAGAAGCTCGGTGTCGGGGATCTCCAGAAGCCTTTCATATTGATCGATTTCGCTCGGGGTCAAGGTGCCGATTTCTGCATCAGCAAAGGAACCGAGGATCAGGTCCATCTCGCGCATTCCGCGATGCCAGGAGCGAAACAGCAGCTTGCGACGGCGCGGATCGAGCCCTTCACTGGATCGCGTGGTTCCGGTCATGATCGATGGTTCCTTCGATAGAGCGGCGCATATAGCGTGGATAGACGCGCGTGTCAGCCTTGCAACGGTGACAGTGGGATCTAATCTCCATGCAATGTTCGCACGCTTTCCCGCCCCTCCTTGCCCCGCCGGCTCGTCAAAACCCGAAATCGGCTGATGCGCCCTTCCCTGCTCGATCCGCTGTTCGCTCCGGTCACCGCACTTGACGGCATCGGGCCGAAGGTTGCCGCCATGATCGAGAAGGTCGTGACGGCGGACCTGACCAATCGTCAAGCGCGGGTCGCCGACCTTATATTCCTGCTGCCGAATTCGGTGATCGACCGGCGCAACAGGCCAGGGATCGCCTTCGCTGCAGAAGGCGCGATCGTGACGCTGGAAGTGCGTGTCGATCGACACCAGCCGCCGCCGCGCGGCAACCGGGCGGCACCCTATCGCGTCTACGCCCATGACGATACGGGCGAGATCGCTCTCACCTTCTTTCACGCGCACGCGGCGTGGCTGGAGAAGGCTCTGCCGGAAGGCGAGACCGTCGTCGTCAGTGGACGGATGGAGTGGTTCAACGGCCGTCCGTCCATGGTACACCCTGACCATATCGCGCGGTCAGACGACGCCGGCGGGCTGCCGCTGGTGGAGCCGGTCTATCCGCTGACGGCCGGCCTCTCGGGCAAGGTTCTGCGGCGGGCTGTCGGCCAGTCTGTCGCTCGCATCCCTGACCTTCCGGAATGGCTCGACGAGGATGTCAGACGCGGCAGGAGCTTTCCGCCCTTCAAGGATGCGCTGCTTCGGATCCACAATCCAACCGACCCCGTCGACGTGTCGCCGGAGAGCGCGGCATGGCGGCGCCTCGCCTATGACGAGTTCCTCGCCGGGCAGCTATCGCTTGCGCTCGTGCGCAGCCGAATTCGCCGTCTGTCCGGTCGCCCACTGGAAGGCGATGGAAGTCTTGTCGGCAAGATCCGACTCGCGCTGCCGTATTCCCTGACACATTCACAGGAAGCTGCGCTGACCGAGATCTATACCGATCTTGCACGGCCAGACCGAATGCTGCGTCTGCTGCAGGGCGATGTCGGTTCCGGCAAGACGGTGGTTGCCCTGCTCGCCATGGCCCGTGCCGCGGAAGCCGGTGGGCAATCGGCTCTCATGGCGCCGACGGAGATCCTTGCCCGGCAGCATCTGGGGACGCTGGCGCCCCTAGCCGCGCAAGCAGGTTTGCGGACAGCGATCCTGACCGGCAGGGAAAAGGGCCGCGAACGGGCAGAAGTCCTCGCCGGCCTCGCCGACGGCTCGATCCACATCGTGGTCGGCACGCATGCCCTTTTCCAGGAACAGGTAGCCTATCGCGACCTGGTCCTTGCGATCGTCGACGAGCAACATCGGTTCGGCGTTCACCAACGCCTGGCGATCACCGCCAAGGGCAACGCGCCCGACATGCTCGTCATGACCGCGACGCCGATCCCGCGCACACTGGTCCTGACCGCATTCGGGGACATGGACGTCTCCCGCCTCACCGAGAAGCCGGCCGGTCGCCAGCCGATCCGCACCGTCACTCTTCCGCTAGACCGGCTCGACGAGCTCGTCGGTCGTATTCGCGACGCCATCGCGGACGGCCAGAAAGTCTATTGGATCTGTCCGCTCGTCGAGGAATCTGAGGAAATCGAGCTGATGGCTGCCGAGGACCGTTTTGACACGATGAAGCCGATCTTCGGCCGGTCTGTCGGTCTGGTGCACGGTCGCATGAAGGGCGCCGAGAAGGACGAGGCCATGCGTGCCTTCAAGGAGGGAGAAACCCGCATCCTCGTCGCCACCACCGTGATCGAGGTGGGCGTCGATGTCCCTGATGCCACGATCATCGTGATCGAGCATGCCGAGCGTTTCGGACTTGCGCAACTGCATCAGTTGCGAGGCCGCGTGGGACGTGGAAGCAAAGCCTCGACCTGCGTCCTCCTCTACAAATCGCCACTGGGGGAGACGGCCAAGCGCCGACTTTCCGTCATGCGCGACACGGAAGACGGCTTCGTCATCGCCGAGGAAGATCTGAAATTGCGCGGCGAGGGAGAATTGTTGGGCACGCGCCAGTCCGGCACGCCCGGCTTTCAGGTGGCGAGAATCGAATTCCACGCCGACCTGCTTGAAACCGCGCGCGACGACGCACGCAGCCTCCTCGGCCGAGATCCTGAAATGCAGTCCGAGCGCGGCGAAGCGCTCCGACTGCTCCTCTATCTCTTCGGGCGGGACGAGGCCGTGCGGCTCCTGCGCGCCGGCTGAGTCGGTCTGGCGGCGGAGGGAAGCGGCTCACTGGGCGCAAGCGCGCGCTCGGCAAGGCTTTTCGTCGCCGCTTCGTATTTGGGCCCGACAAGGCCCGCCGAGATCAGCAGCTTGGCCGCGTCCTCGACGCTCATATCGAGCGGAATCAGGTCCTTTTCCGCGACGTAGAGCAGGTAGCCCGTGGTGACGTTCGGCGTGATCGGCCTGAACACGGCTATGGTCTTGCCTTCGCGGGGTTCCAGTGCGTCGTGGATTTCATTGTCCTGATGCGAAGCGATGAAGACGATCGACCATGCGCCCTTACGGGGATATTCGAACAGCGCCACCTTGTTGAAGAGATCGGCGCGATTGGCCAGCACCGTCTCGAAAATCTGTTTCAACCCTCGATAGATGATCCGCACCAGCGGCATGCGATGCAAAAAGCGCTCGCCGAAGGATACGATCGAACGGCCAATGATATTGGCCGCAAGGAAGCCGATCAACGTGATCAGGATGATCGCCACGAGCACGCCAAATCCCGGCACCGCAAAGGGCAAATAATTGTCCGGATTGTATCGGGCGGGAATATAGGGCTTCACCCAGGAATCGACCCATCTGATCAAGCCCAATGTGAGATAGGCGGTGATCGCCAAAGGCGCGCATACGACGACGCCGGCCAGGAAATAGTTCCTCAGCCTCGCCATGGCGGACAACGATTTCAGGGGATCGGACATTCCATACGCGAGATTGTTGCCACGCTTTTATAGGCCGCTATAGCCCGGTCCGACAACAGCTACTCCACGGTCACCGATTTCGCGAGGTTGCGTGGCTGGTCCACGTCGGTCCCCATGAAGACCGCCGTATAGTAGGCCAGCATCTGCACGGGCAACGCATAGATCATCGGCGCGATGATCTCCGGAACATCCGGCAACACGATGGTTTCCATGGCGCTGATCGACGCGCGTTCGGATCCCTTCCGGTCGGTGATGAGAATGATCCTGCCGCCGCGCGCAGCAACCTCCTGCATGTTCGAGACCGTCTTGTCGAAAATCCGGTCGTGCGGCGCTATCACGATCACCGGCATTGTTTCGTCGATCAGGGCGATCGGGCCGTGCTTCAACTCGCCCGCGGCATAGCCTTCGGCGTGAATGTAGGAGATCTCCTTGAGCTTGAGCGCGCCTTCCATGGCAAGCGGGTAGTTCGTGTCGCGGCCGAGATAAAGCACGTGATGGACCTTAGCCAATTCGCGCGACACTTTCTCGATCTGCTCGTCGAGCTTCAACACCTGGCTGGCGAAGCGCGGCGCCTCGCACAGTTGGCGCACGAGGACTTTTTCCTGGTCCGGCGTAATCGTGCCACGCGTGACGGCGGCTCGGACCGCCAAGGAGGCCAGGACGGCGAGTTGGCACGTGAAAGCCTTGGTCGAGGCGACGCCGATCTCTGGGCCCGCGAGGGTCGGGAACGTCACGTCGGATTCGCGCGCGATCGTGGAGTCTCGGACATTCACGATGGCGCCGATGGGCACCCCTTCCCGGCGGCAATAGCGCAGCGACGCAAGCGTGTCGGCCGTCTCACCGGACTGCGATACGAACAGAGCGGCACTGTTCCGCGACAGCGGCATTTCGCGGTAGCGAAACTCCGATGCGATATCGATGTCGACCGGCAGGCGCGCATAACGCTCGAACCAGTATTTGCCGATCAGCCCTGCCAGATAGGCGGTGCCGCAGGCCGAGATCGCCAAGCGGTCGAGCGCCGCGAAATCGAAGGGCATATCGAGGGCGCGCGACCTCCCCTCGGTGAAATCGACGTAATGTGCCAAGGTGTGGGAGACGACCTCCGGCTGTTCATGGATCTCCTTCTCCATGAAATGCCGGTGGTTGCCCTTGTCCACCATGAAGCTCGTGCCGATCGACTGCTGGCGCTTGCGCTCGACCGGTGCGCCGTCCATGTCGTAGATTTGAAAGTGGTTGCGGCGGATCGCGGCCCAGTCGCCATCTTCGAGGTAGGTGATCGAGTTGGTGAACGGCGCAAGCGCGATCGCGTCGGAGCCCAGGAACATTTCGCCATCGCCATGGCCGACCGCCAATGGCGGCCCATTGCGGGCGCCGACGATCAAATCCTCGTCGCCACGGAACATGATGGCGAGCGCGAAGGCACCCTCGAGCCGCTTTAGCGTATTGTGGGCGGCGTCGACAGGGTTGGCGCCCCGTTTCAGTTCGCGCGCCACGAGGTGGGCAACCACTTCGGTGTCGGTCTGTGAGGCAAACTCGAACCCATCGCGCTTGAGTTCCTCGCGCAGCTCGGCGAAATTCTCGATGATACCGTTGTGAACGATAGCCACGCCGTCGGAAAAATGCGGGTGCGCGTTGGTTTCGTTGGGGACGCCGTGGGTGGCCCAGCGCGTATGGCCAATGCCGATCGTTCCTTCAAGCGGTTCGGACTTCAGCCGTCGTTCGAGATTGACGAGCTTGCCTTCCGCACGACGGCGCGCGAGCTCTCCGTTCTCGACCGTAGCGACGCCAGCGGAATCGTAGCCACGATATTCCAGCCGCTTCAGCGCATCGACAATCAGTTCAGCCACCGGCGCCCGGCCGACGATCCCGACGATCCCGCACATTCTGCTACCCCCAAGGAGTTGTCCCAATCTCGCGATATCGGGATAGTCTCAGTCGTCATTTAGGCCCAATGTTGCCGACGCGAAAGTCACTTATCGTTTCTCCCGCTGTCCGCCTCGAAAGGGCTGCGGTCATTCGGCCTTGCGCTTTGCCGCCGCCAGTTTCTCGCGCAATTGTCGCCCCTTGTCCGGATAAGTGGCTTGCCGCGCGCGCCCGAAAGCGAGGGCACCGTCGGGGACCTCCTCGGTCACGACGCTTCCTGAAGCGACATAGGCATCCCGGCCGATCTTGATCGGGGCGACAAGCGACGAATTCGATCCGATGAAGGCCCCGGCACCGATATCGGTGACGAACTTGTTGAAGCCGTCGTAGTTGCAGGTGATCGTGCCCGCGCCGATATTGGCGCCAGCTCCGACGAAGGCGTCTCCGATATAGGTCAGGTGGTTGACCTTGGCCCCCGTATCGACCACCGCCTTCTTGACCTCGCAGAAATTGCCGACCTTGGCTTTGCCGCGCAGTTCCGCACCGGGGCGCAGCCGTGCGAATGGACCGACCTGACAGCCGTCGGCGACGCTGGCGCCTTCCAAATGCGAGAAGGAATGGATGACCGCGTTCGAGGAAATCTTGACCCCGGGGCCAAACACCACGTTGGGCTCGACCACCGCGTCGGCTCCGATCTCGGTGTCGAAGGAAAAGAAAACCGTGTCGGGCGCGATCAGCGTGACGCCGTCGAGCATGAACTCGCGCCGCCGGCGCTTCTGCCAGATCGCCTCGGCCTCCGCCAGTTCGGCGCGATTGTTGATTCCGAGCACATCCTCGAAGGCCGTTTCGGTCGCGACGGCGGCCAGGCCGAAGCCGCGAGCGATCTCGACGATGTCGGTCAGGTAGAATTCACGCTTGGCGTTGTCGTTTCGGACAGCGTCCAGCAGGCGCAACGCGTCCTTGCCTGCGATGGCCATCAGGCCGGCATTGCAGAAGCTTATCGTGCGCTCCGCCTCCGAGCAGTCGCGCTCCTCGCGGATGGCGAGCAGGGCACCGTCCTTCTCGATCAGCCGGCCGTAACCCGTCGGATTGGGCGCGTGAAAACCCATCACCGCTACCGACGCGCCTTTCGCCAGTTCTGCGCGGGCCTTCGCAAGGGCATCGGCGCTCACCAGGGGTGTATCGCCGAACAGGACCAATATGTCGTCATAGCCGCGTTCGATCGCGGTCCGGGCAGCCAGCACCGCATGTGCCGTTCCCAGGCGCTCGCCCTGCACGAAGGTTTCGGCCGAAGGGGCGAACGGGATAGCAGCCCTCTTCACTTCATCGGCCCCGCGCCCGGCCACGATCGCGACATCGCCGGCACCTGCGGCGGCGGCGGCTCGCACCACATGCGCCACCATCGGCAGTCCGGCGATCGGATGCAGGACTTTCGGCATAGCGCTTTTCATGCGGGTGCCCTCGCCTGCGGCAAGGATGATCGAGAGGCAAGTTCTTTGGCTCATGGTGATCGTTCCGGATGATCGGAAAAGCGGCGGATATCCTGCCGCCAATGCTTCCTCAATGCGGTTAAATTTCGGTGGGGTGTAGAACAACCCGCCGTTGGCCGGTAGGGGGCCGATGTGGAAATTTGGGATGCTCTCAGCCGAGCCGGCCGAGAGCTGGAAATGTTTCGAGCAGCCAGTAGGAAAAGGCGGTGGTGCTGCCGGTCACGAACAGCAGGCCGGCAATCACCAAAAGCCCGCCGATCACCTTTTCGACGCGTCCCAAATGAACGCGGAACTTCGCGAGAAAACGCATGAAGGCGCCTGAGAATATGGCGGCAAGCAGGAAGGGAATACCAAGCCCCAGCGAGTAGGCCGCCAACAGCAAGGCGCCCTCGCCCGCTGTTTCGCGCCCTCCGGCCAGCGTCAGGATCGGCCCGAGGACGGGGCCGATACAGGGTGTCCAGCCAAAAGCGAATGCCAGCCCCATGACATAGGCCGCCAGCACGCTTGCGGGCTTCCCGCTTGCGTGGAACCTCGCCTCGCGCGACAGCAGCGGAATACGGATCACGCCGAGGAAGTTGAGCCCCATGACGATGATCACGACACCGGCGGCAAGGGCGAGCGGCTCCTGCCACACCCGAAGCAGGCGCCCGATCGACGAAGCCCCTGCCCCAAGCGCCACGAAGACGCTGGAGAATCCGAGCACGAACGCGATGGACGTGAGAAGCAGGGCTTTCTTGGTCTGAACCGCGTCCGCAATCGCTTTCTGCGCGCGGAAGTCATCGACCGATACGCCGGCCATATAGCACAGATAGGGTGGAACAAGCGGCAGGACGCAAGGGGACAGGAAGGATAGCGCACCCGCCCCAATCGCGCTCATGTAGCCGACGTCAATGCCCATAAGTCATGCCCACAGAAGTTCGCTTTGCGCGCATCGTTGCCCGTCGCGGGCAGCATATAGCCTCGCAGCGCCTGGGGCTCCAATCACCATTGCGTGGCAAACCGTCGCGACAATGATGACGCCGCACAGTGCGAAACTCACGGTTCAATTCGAATAAGCCCCTCGGCGCCTGGTTGTTGCCTGGGTGAAGGAGCCTCACCTGAACCAGACGCCCGGTCGGAACTAGACACGCAGCAAATCCGACGACTGCATTTTCTCCGGTCTTGGTAAACAAACACTAAACAGATCAGTGCGGACACCACCACGCAGCACGATCGCGTACCGTTCGGTTCAGCAAGAATTTGCAAGATCGAAGAAGGCTCGGAACACATCCTGCTCGTCCGGATCATCTGGGAAATGTCCGAACCGTGGGATTATCCGTGAGCGATTGCGATCGGGATGTGCGCTGGAGATCGTCTTCGTTCCTCCGCGGAGGAAGGAGCGCAGCAGAAGCCATTCCCTGTTGGGCTAAGCAGGATTGATCGGGCGCTTACGCGGCCTAGTCCGGGCGCACCTTCCTGACCGGCTTGGGCAGGCCCAGATTCTGGCGCAGCGTCCTGCCCTCATATTCGGTGCGGAAGAGGCCGCGCCTCTGGAGTTCCGGAATCAGCATTTCCACCACATCCGTCACGCCCCTGCGATAGTAGGGATAGATGATACAGAAGCCGTCGCACACAGCAGCGCGGAACCATTCCTCCATCTGGTCGGCAACGGTTTGCGGCGTGCCGCAAAGAATGCGGTGCAGTTGCGCCTCGGCAAAGCGCTGGCCGATCTCGCGGATCGACAGGTTCTCTCGCCGCGCCAGATCTATCATCATCTTCTGGCGCGCCAGTGCGCCATCATTGTTCGGCGGAAGCTCTGGCAACGGTCCATCGACCGGATACTTTGTCAGGTCGATGCCAGCCGTCAGGCGTGCAACCGCCCGCACCGCCTGGTCGTCGGTGATACGGCTGCGCAGCTGATGGTGCAGCGCCCGCGCCTCCTTTTCGGTCCGCCCCAGTATGGGTACGATCCCCGGCAGGATCTTCAAGTCCTCGGGCCGCCGCCCGTATTGGGGCAGAAGACCCTTCACTTCGTCATGGAACTCCCGCGCATCCTCGAGCGTGGTCTGGGCGGTGAAGACGCAATCGGCGGTTCTGGCCGCAAGGTCCCGGCCGGGACCCGATGAACCGGCCTGGAAGACGACGGGACGACCCTGCCGTGAGCGGAGAACATTTAGCGGCCCGCGCACTTTGAACTGCTCGCCGCTGTGGTTGAGCATCTGCACCTTGCTCATGTCGAAGTAGCGCGCGGTTTCCCGGTCTTCGACGATGGCATCGTCGTCCCAGCTATCCCACAGGCCGCACACGACGTCATAGAATTCATGCGCGCGTCTATAGCGGTCAGCATGAAGCATATGTTTGTCGGCGCCAAAGTTCCGGGCCTCGGTTTGATTTTGCGAGGTGACAAGGTTCCACCCGCCGCGCCCACCGCTGATCTGGTCGAGCGTCGCGAAACGGCGGGCAATGTGATAGGGCTCGTTGTAGGTTGTGGTTCCGGTGGCGACGACACCGATATGCGTGGTCGCCATGGCGAGCGCAGGGAGCATCGACATCGGCTCCAGGCAGCAAACGCGGGTGAGCTTTTCCGCGGAAAGATCACGGCGCTCGATGAAATCAGAAGGGGAAACAGCCGCGGTGTCGGCGAAAAAGATCGCGTCCATGCATGCCTGCTCGGTGAGGCGCGCGACATCGACGTAATGCGCGAAAGTGTACTCGGACCCTTTTATCGCATCGGGCATTCGCCAGCCGCCGCCATGTCCGCCGGGGGGAAACCAGAAGGCTGCAAGCCGCATCTTCCCATCGTCATTCATGGCGCGCATTCCCATTCATTCTTGTTCCGACACGCTATGCCCGGCCCTCTTTCCTTTTATCTTTCTATAGACCAGCAAACCAGCCCAATTTTAGAATAACGAGAATGGCCGGAGCAATGCCGTCGTTGCGTCGCGTTGCAGAGATTGGGTACGCCGGCGTGCCGCCGAGCGCGGCTGGAGGCAATGGCGATCCGAGCCACGTCCGGCGCCGGTCATCCGGCAAACGGATGCAATCGACGAATGGGGTTTGATCACGCGCGCCTTGCAGTCAGCAACTTGCCGAGTGCAGAGATCCCCTTGACGATGACGTCGTCCGGTTGCGTGGAATAGCTGAGCCGTGCGTGGTTGACCTCCTGTTCGAGCGGAAAGAACGTGGCTCCCGGCACGTAGCCCACCTTCGCCTGGGGCAAGGCGTGCTCCGCCATGAAGCGGGCGGTGTCAAAGTCTTCCGGAAATGTCAGCCAGGTGAAAAGGCCGCCGCTGGGCTCGGTGAACGCAACGTCTTGCGGAAACGTACGTCTGATCGTTTCGAGCATCACGTCCTTCTTGTGGCGATACGCCCGACGGATGGATGCGATGTGCGCATCGATGTCGTAGGTGTCGAGAAAAAGCGAGACCGCGGTCATGTTCAGCGTGCTGCTCTGCGTGTCGGCGGCAAGCTTCAAAAGGCCAAGTTGCTGTATGAGTTCCTCAGAGGCAACCGCCCAGCCCAATCGCAGACCGGGCGCAAGGATCTTGGAAAAGCTGCCGAGATAGATGACGCGGCCTTCGGTGTCGAAGCTCTTGATCGACGGGATCGGCTCGCCCTCATAACGGATCTCGCGATACGGCGAATCCTCCAAAATCACGAGATCGAACCTGTTCGCCAATTCCACCAGCTTCTTGCGACGATCCAGGCTCATCGTCACGCCCGTCGGATTCTGAAAATCCGGCACCGTATAGACAAGCTTGGCGCCCGGATTGCGCTCAAGCGTCTGCTCGAGGTCGTCCATATCCATGCCATTATCGTCTATCTGGGCGACCGCATAGCGGGGCTCGCAGGGATTGAAGGCGATGAGGGCGCCCAGAAAGGTCGGATTCTCCGTGACGATGACGTCGCCTTTGTCGACCAGCATCTTCGCCACCAGATCGAGCCCCTGCTGGGCGCCTTGCAGGACCAGCACGTTTTCCGCGGTGCAGGCGATACCATCCCGCGTCATTCGCGCGGCGATCTGTTCGCGCAGTTTCGGAATGCCGTTGGAGACGGTGTACTGCAGAGCCTCCCGACCCACGCCCGCGATCGATGCCCTATAGACGCTCTCCAGCTGTTCGAACGGAAACAGCGAGGCGTCGGGATAGCCGCCGCCGAAGGATATGATGCTCGGGTCCGCGCCAAGCCGCAAAAGCTCGCGAATGGCGGATGGCTTCACCCGCGACATGCGGTCGGCAAGCCGAATGTTCATTTGGCATATCCAATCCCGAAATCAGGGACCGGCCCGACGTCGATCACGCAACGGGCCGCATCGTTGAGGAGAGCGCGGCGATTTCCGCGCAGCATATCGCCGTGGCCGCTCATATCGACCAGAGAGCACCTCCGTCGCAGGCAATCGCCTGTCCGGTGATGTAGCCTGCCCTCTCGGATGCCAGGAACGCTGCAAGTGCTGCGAACTCTTCCGGCCGGCCGATCCGACCCATCGGGATCATCTGGTTGACCTTCTCCAGGTCAAGCTTTGCTTCCGCCAACCGCTCCGTCATCGTGTAGCCTGGCATCAAGGCATTGACGGTGATGCCGTTGGCGGCAAATTCGCGGCTCAGCGTCTTCGTCAAACCATGAAGTCCGGCCCGCAGAGCGTTCGAGATCGTGAAGTTGGTGATGGGCTCCTTCGCCGCGATCGACGTTACCAGCAGGATGCGTCCCCACTTGCGCTCGCGCATGGCCGGCATGGCTGCCCCAATTGCATCGGTCGCGCTCATGAACAATCCTTCGAAAGCATTGCGCCAATCGTCGGGCGCGATGTTTTCAAAAGGCTTGGTCGCCGGGCCGCCTGTGTTGACAACAAGAATGTCGATCTTGCCGAGGGCCGCGGCCGCCTGCTCGACCAGCCGGCGACCGGCGCCGGGTTGCCGCAAGTCGCCGACCAGGGCGGTCGCTCCAAGCTTCTCCGCTGCGCTCTTGAGCCGCAGCTCGTCGCGTGCGCAAATGGCGATGTCGACGCCCTCGGCGGCCAGCTCCTTGGCCACGGCAAATCCAAGTCCCTTCGACGCGCCCATCACGAGCGCCGATCTGCCGCTTAAACCGAAATCCATGGCAAAAGCCTCTTTCTTGAGTTCACCAGTCAAGCCGTCCTGTCCGACGGCTGCCCCGGGAGGTCAGGCCCCGCTGACCTCGACGCTTCCTATTCCGGAGACATCGAAGCGGTAGTTGAACGGACCCGTGGGGAAACGTGTGGTCACGATGCTGCCCGTCATGACGACATCGCCCTTGCGCAACATGCGGCCAGAAGCGGCCAGATGGTTGGCGAGCCAAGCCAGCGGCACAAACGGATGGCCGAGCGCATCCGCGCCATGCCCGCGCGAAATCTCGGCGCCATCCTCGCAGGCGATGGCTTCCACGGTATCCAAGTGAGGTGGTGGTGGAACAAAAGCTCCAACCACGACACCGGCGTTCCAGGAATTGTCGGCGACGAGCGTTGCGCAGTCGAGAACGCTGTAGTCGGCATGGCGGTCATCCACCAGTTCGATCGCCGCGGCAACTGCATCGACGGCAGCACCCGCGCTCTCGAGTGTGAACGGAGTGCCGTCCGGCACAAGGTCACGACCAAGCCGGACGCAAATCTCGAATTCGAGGCCGAGGCGGCCGTAATCGGCCAGCGACAGGCGAGCGCCGGAATCGAAAACACGATTTGTGAAGATCGAGCCCCGGATGGGCTGGTCGATGCCGCACATCTCCTGCATGCGCTTCGACGTCAGGCCTATCTTGTAGCCCGCCGTGCCGTTGTCGCCGATGATCGCCGCGATATAGGCATCCTGCACCCGGTAGGCGGCGGCGATGTCGCTTATTTCGTCCAGCTTGTGGAACTTTGCACCGTCTCGGTGCTCGGCAACCAGCTTGCCGGCAATCGCGCTGATGGTCTGTGTCAACTCTTCGTCCTCCGGTTCCGACGGGCCTCTCAACGCCGCCTTATCCTTTCGATCGCCGCTTTTCCCGCGCCGATCAATCCGCCTGGAAAAGCCAGCATCACGCCAATTATTAGGATTGCTATGATCATTGGCCGGAAAGCGCCTGCGTCATGCAG
Source organism: Rhizobiaceae bacterium (assembly GCA_035556195.1). Taxonomy (GTDB): domain Bacteria; phylum Pseudomonadota; class Alphaproteobacteria; order Rhizobiales; family Rhizobiaceae. The sequence continues at coordinate 80,986 of DATMFK010000039.1, read as the reverse complement.
GAATTCGGAGAGCACGGTGAGCAGGAAGGCCGCGACGACAGCTCCGTAGGTCGACCCCACCCCACCAAGCAAAATCATGCTGAGAATAAGGGTCGCGAAGCTCATGCCGAAGACGTCGACCGATGCGGTGCGCGCATAGGCTCCGTAGAACGCACCGGCAAAACCGGCAAGAAGCGCGCTGAACGAGAGCGCCAGAACGCGCTGGAAGGCAGCGGAAATCCCGCGGCTCGTGGCATACTCCTCCGTGTCTTTCAGCGCCACCAGGCTCAGTCCGAAGCGCGACCGGACATAGAAGCGTAACGCGGCTATGCCGGCAAGGAGCAGCGCAAGCGCCATGTAGTAGCTTCCGATCCGACCATCGCGAACGAAATTGTGCCCGCCCACCGGGAGCATCGGAATGCGGATCATTCCTTGTGTGCCGCCTGTCAGCTGCGATTGGCTGAGCACGATTTGCATGATCAGCTGCGAAAATCCGAAGGTGACCAGGACGATGTAGATGCCCTTCAGCCTGAGGATCGGAACTGAAACCAGCGCCGCCGCCACGCAGCTGGCAAGCGCGGCGAGAGCGAAGGCGAACCAGGGCCAGATCCCGAACACGGTGGTCAGGACGCCATAGCCATAAAGCCCAATCCCGAAGAAGGCGAGATGGCCGAAATTGAAGATGCCGCCGTAGCCGAGCGTCAGGTCCCAGCTGGACGCGACCAGCGCATAGACAAAAATCATGATCAGTATGTGCCGCCAATAGGCGTCGGTGACGACGAGCGGCAACAAGGCCAGGACGACGACGGCCGTGGCGATCGCCAAGGCCTCTTTTTGCCATGGCCAGCGTGTGGTGTAGATTTTCACGACAGGCCTCGCTGCCTGATCGAGATCAGCCCCTCCGGCCGGATCACGAGCGTGGCGATGAGGATCGCGAACAGGAGAGTCGGCGTCCAGTACAGGCCAAGGAAGTAGTTGCTGGTCGCTTCTATCAAGCCGATCAGATAGGCGGCGAAGATAGGACCGGTGACGCTGCCTATTCCGCCGAAGATCACGACCACCAGGGCCTTTGTGAGAGGTTCGGATCCCATGGCCGGGGACATGAATTTGAAGCTGCCGAGGAAGATTCCGGCCAATGCCGCCAACGCCGCCGCCAGCATGAAGGCGAAGCCGTAGAGCAGGCTCGGGCGCAGCCCGACGAGGAGGCTGGAATCATTGTTCTGGGCGACTGCCCGAAGCGAGAGCCCGAGGCGCGTCCGGTTAAGCAGCAGCCACACGGCCATCAGCACGACAGGCGTCGCCAAGATGATGGCGATCTGGTTGGCGGATGCGTTGAACCCGTTGATGTCGACCGTACCCGAGGCTAGTGCGGGCAGCTGTTTAGGCCGAGGTCCCCAGATTGCCAGGCCGGCGTTCTCGACGAGCGACCCCATAGCCAAGGTCGTGATGACGACGATCATGACGATGTTCGGGTGGCCGATGAAGGGGGCGACGAGCGCCCTCTGCAACGCCCAGCCCAAGGCGGCCACGATCAGCATCGTCGCGGGCAAGGCAAGATAAAGCGGCCATGCGAAGCCCCCAACGTCGACAAGCTGCCAGCAGACATAGGCGCCGAGCATGATGAGCGCGCCATGGGCGAAGTTGAACACGCCGGTAGTCGTCCAGACGAGGGAAAGGCCGACCGCCATGACGGCGTAGAGCGAGCCCTGAAACACGCCGCTGAAGATGATGTCGGCAGCGGCGTTCATGCGACCTCACGTTCCAAAATACATCTCCATGATGTCACGGTTGTTCGGGCGGTTGTCCGCGGTCAGTTCGGCCGTGGTTTCGCCGTGGCTGACCATGTAGAGGCGCTTGGTCAGCTCGAGCAGGAACTCGATATCCTGCTCGACGATGACCAGCGGAATGCCTTGCGCCGAAATCTTGCCGATAGCGCTGCCCAGCTCATCCTTCAGCTTAGGCGACAGGCCAAGGGTCGGCTCGTCGAGCAACAGGATTTTCGGACTGTTCATGAGCGCCATGCCGACGGAGACCATCTGACGCTCACCGCCCGAAAGCGTCGATACGCGCTGACCCCATCGCTGGGCGAGCTTGGGGAAAATCTCCGTCACGCGCGCCCGATTTAAGTCTATCTCGGCTCGGGCGAGCTTTCGGTGCGCACCAAGCTGCAAGGTCTCGGCAACCGTAAGGTTGGGAAACAACAGATTGCCCTGCGGCACATGGATCAGCCCGAGTTCGACGATCGCCCATGGCGACAATCCCAGGAGATCGACGCCGTCCAGGCGTATCGTCCCGGACGTCACACGCACCAAGCCCGACAACACCCGCAGCAGTGTCGTCTTGCCATGGCCGTTCGGTCCGAACAGCCCGATATTCTCGCCACGTCCCAGCCTCACCGAAATGCCGTTGAGCACCTGGACCCGGCCATATCCAGCTTTGACTTTGTCGACGCTAAGCATTTCCGTCATTGGGGTAACTTTCGGGAGCCCAGATAGGCCTCTACGATCGCCTCGTCGCGCATGACGGTGTGCGGATCCCCCAGCCCGATGATGCGTCCATTGTTGAGGACCATCATCTTGGTGGAAAGCGACATCAGGAACGGCAGGACGTGTTCGATCAGCAGGATTGCGGTCCCCCGCTCGACGATGCTGCGCACATATTCGGCCGACTTGTCGATCTCCGGCTTGGTGAGCCCCGAAGCAGGCTCGTCCAACAAGATCATCTTGGGCCTGCAGGCGACAGCGCTTGCCATCATCAGGCGCTTGCGGTCGAACACGCTCAGAAGCTGGGCAGGTCTGGCGAATTCCTGTTCCGAAAACCCGAGAAGACCCAAGGCCTCCGATACGGCTTCGGTGGTGACGCGCTCGGGCCGGCTGGATATCGCCGACAGCATTGCATTCTCGAAGACGCTCAGACTTTCGAAACACGTCTCCCTCTGAAAAGTGCGGACCAATCCGAGCCGCACGATTGCATCGGCGCGATATGCGCTCATCGGCTTGCCGTCGAAGATCACTTCGCCGGTATCCGGGCCAAACGGTATCTTCGTCAAAATGTTGAAAAGCGTGCTTTTGCCGCTTCCGTTCGGGCCGGCGATGCCGAATATCTCGCCGGCCTCCACGCTGAAGGTGACACCGTCGACAGCGCGTAGCGCGCCAAATCTCTTCGACACCGATTTGACATCGAGAAGCGCCATCGGGCGTTCGAACTCCGCTTTTGCAATTTTGAGGCTGAGTTTCTTAGGGAATTCCGGACGGAAGCCGGCACCCGGTTCTCCTGGAATTGCTCTAGAGGCCCCGCCCTAGAGACAGCCTTGGAAGGCTCCGTTTCCCCCACGTCACTGCTTGATCCACGGGGGCATGCGGAACTCGCCAGTAGCGTACTTCTCGGGTGAGACCAGCACGCGCTCACCTTCCCAGATCTGGTAGAATTGGAGGGGCAGGAAATCGTCGCCATCCTTGGCGAGATGGGTCTTCGGATCAAAGACGAGATGGCCTTGCGCGACCGCCTTGTCGGTTGCGCCGATAGCCTCGGCGATCGCCTCGTGGTCGGCTGGATCTTTCACCTTCCGCAGGGCGTCGAAATAGACGTTCAGCATCTCATACACGGCTACACCATAGACGCCGCTTTCCACCCCGTAAGTCGCCTTGAACTTTTCCGCCACCTCAAGCCCGCGAGGGTTCTTCGGGGTGGCGATGCCGCCCCCAAGCAGATCGTAGAGGACGCCATCCGACCGCTTGCCCGTCAATTGGATGAATTCAGGCACACTCGGGGCATATTGGAGGAATACCAGGCTCTGCGTGGGATTTTCCATGAACTGGTTCAGGAAAGAGGCGGAATTCGCCGGCAGGTAGTCGAGATTGACGACCAGATCGGGAACGTCCGCTTGGACTTGCGAGAGCACCGTGCGCCAATCGTTCACTTCACCAAAGGGCACGACCTGATCGACCGTCAGCTTCCAGTCGGCCGCCGCTGCCTCTTTCTTCATGCCATCATAAATGGTGCTGGAATATGCGTTGTCGGAGGAGATGAGCGCGAGTTTCTTCGGTGAATTGAGTGACAGTTTGCCTTCGGCCGCAAGCCTCTCGGCAAGGCGCGTAACGTCGGTGTTGTAGGCATCATAGGAAGGCGTCAGGGACCAGCAGCACCAGTACGCATCCGGATCCGGTGCGATGATCGCGCGGGTCTGGGCTGACGGGCCCGCAAGCATGTAGGGCATGCCCGCCTCCGCCATCGAGTCAATCTCGAAGCCCGTGAGGCTCGCGTATCCCGCCAGCATGAAATGCACATCGGGGTCGCCCAGTATGCGCTGGGCCTGTGCCGTCACGTCGGAAGAGGCGCCGTCGCGCGTGTCACCGATGACCAGTTCGAACGTATTGCCTTCGATGCCCCCGGCATCGTTGATTTCCTTGATCGCCAGTTCGGCGCCTTTCACGATCTCCTGGCCGTCGGCGCTGCTGGCGCCCGTAAGCTGCACCAGCAATCCGATCTTCACGGTCGCGGCCGATGCAGGCGCGGTCAGCGCCAGCATCGACACGGATGCCGAGATCAGAAGCGTCTTCAGGCAACGGCTTGCTGCCTGCCGTGTGGATTTGCCAGACATTCAATTCCCCCTTCTTTGATTGTCCGCTATGCGCTCTTGTCAGAGGCGGTAAACGCGGACAGCGTTGTCGTGAAAAAGTGCCCGCTGGTCGGCGGCCGGCAAATGGGCGACCGATCGCTTGAAATTGTCGTAGATCTCCGGAAAGCTCATCTGCAGGCGCGCGACCGGATAGTCGGTGCCGAACATGCAGCGCTGCGGGCCGAAAGCAGAAATGCAATCGAGCACGACGCCTTTCACGCTCTCAAAGGTCCAGTTTGGATCGTAGGCGCCGGGATTGGAAATCTTGAGCGAGATGTTTGGGCGTTCAGCGATCCGCTTCAGGCCGTCACGCCAGCGCTGCATCCCGGCTTCGTCGCGGTCGATGGGACTGCCGCAGTGATTGACGACGAGATGGAGATCGGGAAACGCCATCGCCAGATCGAAGACGGCTTCGGCCTGATACGGGTACATCATGAGCTCGAGATGCAGCCCGGCGTCATGGAGAAGAGCAACGTCACGGCGCCAGTCCTCATCATAAGCGAGATCGGGCCTGGCGATGAAAGACTTCGAAGGCTCATGTGGGTGAAAGCTGAGGATTCCGCGGACACCCACCACGCGATCATACGCGGCCTGCGCAGCAATGAGACCTGCCGCCGCAGGCGTGCCCAAAGCCGCGCCCGCGATGTAGCGGGCGGCCACCCCATCGGCCTTGTCCAGCGTCTCCAGCCAGCGCGTCTCGCCGACCGGATCCGCAGCATCCCAGAGCGCTTCGATGTGGACCGTGGCGACGATGTTGTAGCCGTCGCTATCGCGCAGATAATCGGCGACGACATAGTCTCGCATCAGGTTCTCGAGGCCCGGAAGCGGAACAGCTGAATCCGAAGGAGTGAGCCAAGGATGCTTGCCCATGGAAAGATCCCATAGATGATGATGAGCATCCACAACCGGACCGTCATACAAATTTGCCGTCATGCGCTTTCCACCGGGTTAGAGGTGACTTCCGCCTGCCGATACCAGGCTGATCAATCGGCGCAGGCGTGGTTTGACAGGGCCTCGAGGAAGGACATGCACCTGTCGAGCTGTTCGACCGCGATCCATTCGTCGGCGATGTGAGCTTCGCTGTCCTGACCGGGACCGCAAAGAACAGTGGGCATTCCGGCCTTCTGGAATATGCCGGCTTCCGATCCGTAATCGACCACCTTGGTCTCGTTCGTGCCTGCGAACCTCTTGGCCAGGGTCTCCGCTTCCGAGTTGGGCATCGCGACGAGCGGCGGGACATCGTATGCCACGCTGGTTTCGATACGCGCGTCCTGAAAGCGCGCACGCATCCCGGGCAGCACAGAGCCGTCGATGAAAGCGGCAATTCGCCCCTGCACCTCCTCGGTAACGCCAAGGCGGGTTGCGCGAATGTCCCATTGGAAGGAACAGTCGCCGGCGACCGTATTGCGCGCCGTGCCGCCATTGATCACGCCGACGCTGACCGAGCTGTACGGCACCACGAAACGAGAACCGAGATCGGGCTCGCTCGAAAGCTGATCCGCACAGCGATGCAACTCTTCGATGATCGTCGCTGCCGCGAATATGGCGTTGACGCCAAGATCGACGCGCGAGGAGTGGCAGGCGAAGCCGGAAACTTGGGTGAGCATGCCGCAACTGCCCTTATGGCTGTCCACGACCCCCATCGTTGTGGGCTCACCGACAAAAACGGCGCGAGGCGTCGCCACCGCGCCGTTCATGTGCTCCACGATGCCATGAACGCCCAGACAACCGACCTCCTCGTCATAGGAGAACGCCAGATGGATGGGAGACCGCAATTCGGCTGCCTTGAACGCAGGCACCATAGCGAGGGCGCAAGCGACAAAGCCCTTCATGTCGGTCGTCCCGCGGCCGTAGAGCCGGCCTCCCTCACGGGTGAGCTTGAAGGGATCGCGAAGCCAGGCCTGACCTTCCACGGGAACGACGTCAGTATGGCCGCTCAGGACATAACCAGCCCGTCCGGGATCGCCGATCGTCGCAAAGATGTTCGCCTTCTTGCCCGTAGCATCCGGGATGATCGTCGATGCGACGCCGTGGTTGTCGAGATAGTCCCTGATATAGTGGATGAGCTCGAGATTAGAGCGGCTACTGACGGTATTGAAGGCGACCAGTCTCTCCAGAATCTCGATCGCGCCATCGGAGTTGCTGCTCAAGATACCACCTCGCCGATAAACTGTGGCGGCCTTTGCCCCGTCGCAGGGGCGCGGCCGTCTGAATAATCGGCCTATGTTATGTGCGAGGATGGAATCCGGATACTATTGAATGTGATAGTCCGGCCGGTAAAATAGGTTGGACTGAAGGTCTGCCGGCGCTCCGACCGATAGCTTGGCGAAACCCGCTGCTCTCACCTTCCGAAGCATGATCGCAGTAGCATATCGGTCGACGGTTCATTCGACGAGGTACATGGTATCCGTGACAGATGTTCAAAGCCTGTCTTCCGCGCAGGAAGCGGTCCGCTCCCTGATCGCCAATCTCAATAGCCGTATCCCCAGCGGCGACGCCGAAGCTCTCCTTTCAGAGTTCGTCGAAGCTCTGGGTTTCGAGTACTTCTCCTATGCGGCCATGCCTCCCAGGAGCGGCGGATCCGAAGGCTTGATCTTCACGAATTACCCGCCGAGCTGGCGTGTGCTCTACCAGAACCAATCCTATCAACATATCGACCCGGTCATGACGCAGGGGCGGCGGTCTCTGCTGCCTTATAGATGGGGAAATGAGGCGCATCTCAGCGCCTTGTCGTCGTGCGAACGACAGTTGTTCCTGGAAGCCCGCGATCATCGTATCGGCGAAGGGTTCACGATACCCGTGCACGGACCGCAGGGCGAATTCGGCCTCTTCAGTGTCGCCAACGGAGGCACCCTGCCGGAACTCGCCGACCCGTCGAATGGAATTTATCAAGGCCTGATGACAGTCGCCCCGTTTGTGCATGCATATGGCTTGCTGACGGGAGCAGACGGCTCCAAGCCGGACAAGGAGATCGTTCTTACCGACCGGGAACGCGTGTGCCTGAAATGGACGTCGTTGGGCAAAACAGCCTGGGAGATCGCGCAGATCATCGGTCGCAGCAAGCCGACGGTCGAATATCATCTGCAAAAGGCGATAAGAAAGCTGGATGCCACCAACAAGGCCCATGCTGCGACGCTCGCGCGGGAGCGAGGACTTATCTGAAACGGTCTGACGGGATGGCACGCGTCTCACACCCTAGGACCGTCGTCGAAACGTAGAGCCCCACCCGAAGCGGCGGGGACCAGGAAGAGACGCGCGCGACCGAAGAGCCGCCAGCGCTCTTTCGCGCGCGAGCGGCCGCTGTCACAATGCAAACGTGATTTGGAGGAGCGACCCGTCCGGCAGCAATTCCGATCGGTCTATGCCGGTTGCTTCGGCTTGCGACGGCGGCCCTTGGCGTTCTCCAACAAGTCGATCCGCAAGGCGAAGCAATCTTTCTGGTAGTGAATCTCGGCCACGTAGATGGCCACACCGTTATTGTCGACGAGGACCAGGCGACAGTCGGCGGTCGGTTCGCCAAGGCCGATCTCCAGCAACGTTGCGGTTTCCGGGTCGGCTACACCAATCGTGAGCGTCTGATAGGCATTCACAATCGCGACGTCGTCCATCTCGACGATCCGAGGCAGAGCCGCGGAATGCAGGAAACGCTCGCGGTCCTTGGCGAAGATATGCTTGGCAATGTGCAGATTGACGACCGAGAACGGCTCGTCGCTGTTGTACTGCACGCTCCTCAAGAAAGTGTACGCTTCTGCGAGCCTGCCCTCGCCTTCACGCAGATCCGGAGGGGCCGCGTCCTCCTCGACATGGACTCGCTTGAGTACGTTGTCCTTGATCGACGCCACCATCGTGTCGAAGTCGTTGGCGAGATTCAGCCAGCGATTGTGTTTCGGCTTGCCCGAGACAAACGTGCCCCGGCCCTGCTGCGCATCGAGAAGCCCTTCCGCTCGCAACAGTTCGGTTGCCTGTCGGATCGTGACTCGGGCGACGGAGAACTCCTGCTCGAGTTCCTCGAGCGTGGATATCTTTTGACCTTGGGCCCATACGCCACGGTCGATGCGCTGTCGCATGACCGAAGCGACCTGGATATAGAGAGGAACCCTGCTGCGATCGTATATAGCTGAGAATTTAGTCATAATACCAATATACGATTTATAGGATGATTTGGCCAGATCAGGGGAGGCGATCCAGCCGCATTGCGTGAGCTCGACGCGTCACATGATCTGTCGATGCCCTGAGGTACTCCTTCGACATCATTCTACGGCAAGAGCCGAAGAGACGAGGACGTCGAAGATCTCATTTCCTCCGCCCGAACAGCCTCGCCAGCACCGTCTTGATTCGGCTCATGACGACAGCCCCGACGAGCGAGCCTGCATTGAGCTCGGAGACGTGCCCTCCGCCACCCGTTCCGCCGGCCAGCCTGGCCTCGAGATTCTGCGCGAAAGCAGCGACTAGCCTGTTTGCCACGTCCTCGACAAGGCCCAAGCGGCCGAACTGTGCCAACATGCCCGTCAGCGTGTAGCCAATCGTGACATCGACGCGTGTCTGGCCGGGTCGCTCACTCTGTTTCACCACATAGGCAACGAGCCCCCGGGTCGCGGAGTTGCTGCGTCGGTCCTTACCGCTGCCCGTGATCGTGCCGGTCCGGGTCTCGTCGTCGCGGGCGATATCCGCCACGCCCTGGAACTCGGCGCTTATCGGCCCGACCTTGACGTTCATATGGCCCTCGACATGGCCGTCCACCGGCTCGCCCGCCAACGTCGCGCCCGGCAGGCAGGACGCGACCTCGCTGGTCCGCCCGAAAAAGTCCCAGACCATGTCCACGGAATGGTCGACGACGAAGCTCCGCGTGAAGGTCGTCTGGGGTATCCAGGCGGCCTCGAAGCCGGCTGCCGGGTTCGCCGCTCTTGGCGAAGCGCCGGAAGCCGAAGCAGCGATAGCCGGGCGAACGGGGCCGCCGCTACTGATTGGCCCGGCATGGCCGGACCCTGCCGGGCCAAGAACCTGGCGATTGCCGCCGGCAACTGCCCCGATACCGCGTGCCCGGCGGGCTTCGACAACGCTCTGGACCGCTCTGACAATTCCGACGTAGCCGGTACAGCGGCAAAGATTCCCGCTCATCGCGACGCGGATGTCATGTTCGGATGGCGCCTCCATGCGTAGAACCACATCGCGGGCGGACATCATCATGCCAGGAGTGCAATAGCCGCATTGCAGCGCATGTTCGCGCGAGAAGGCGGCGCGCAGTTCCACCGCGATTTCGTCTTCGTCCAAGCCCTCCACGGTGGTGATCTCGGCGTGCTGACAGGCGACCGCCAAGGTGATGCACGATCGAGCGGGAACGCCGTCGACCAGTATCGTGCAGGCACCGCACACGCCGTGTTCGCAGCCAATGTGGGTTCCGGTGAGATTGTGGCTCTCCCGCAGGAAGTCGGCCAGGTGCGTGCGCGGCTCCGCAGTTGCGTACAGTTTCCTGCCGTTGACGGTGAGATCGATCATATTCATGCCGCATGTGCCCGTTCGATGGCGCGCTTCAGAGCGACGACATGCGTCTGGCGTTCGATGGGATCGTTCAGCCCGCCCGCTTCCACGGCCCTGTCCGCTGCGGCAGCGTCGAACGCCGCCGCGAGGTTCGCCGTCTTGCCGTCGCCGATGATCTGTCTCGCGTCAGCGACGACGATCGGTCGGCTTTCCGTTGCGCCGATCACCGCCCGGCTGATGCCGCGCTCGGGATCGGCGAGGAATGCGCCAATCGCATGGGCGAATTCGCCGGTCTTGCGGCAGCTCTTGTAGTAGCCCCATCGGGCCCCACGCCCCAATCTGGGAATGGTAACGGAAACGAGGATCTCCCCGGGGCGAATGTCTGCCTCCAAGGCACCGAGAATATAAGCTTCGACCGGCACCGTACGGCTGCCTTGAGGTCCGGCAAGAGTCACTGAAGCGCCAATCGTCGACAGGATCGAAATCCAGTCTGCAGATGGGTCGGCATGGGTCAGGCTGCCACCTATGGTGCCGCGGTTCCTCACCGCACGATAGGCAATGCCGCGCGCCACACTCGGCAAGGCCCCATGCGTGACGTCGGGCACTCTTCGGTCTTCGAAATCCGCATGTGTGACGCATGCTCCGGCGATCACGCAGTCGTCTTCCTCACGAACCTGCCTGAGCTCTTCGATCCCGGTGATGTCGATGACCAGATCGGGTTGCACCAGGCGCATGTTCAGCATCGGCCCCAGGGACTGGCCGCCGGCCAGAATCTTGGCCGAATGGCCATCATGCGCGATGAGCGCGGCCGCCGCTTCGACATCCTTCGGGCGTACATAGTCGAAATTGACGGGCTTCACGCCGCTTCTCCCCTCACGACCTCGTCCTGATGCGCAAGTCGTGATTTGCGGATCGCTTCCAACACGCGCCTCGGAGTCATTGGCGAGTGCAAGAGTTCCGCTCCAAGGCCGCGCAAGGCATCATTGACTGCGTTGCCGATCGCGGCCGGAGGTGCAATCGCCCCTCCCTCGCCCAGGCCCTTCACACCGAACTCCGTATAGGGCGCGAGCGTTTCCATGTGATCGAGCCGCGGCGCCGGCACCTCGGTCGGTCCCGGCAGGAGATAGTCAGCGAAGGTCGAGGCCAGGGGCTGGCCAGAGGCATCGAAGTTCATCTCCTCGTAAAGAGCCGTTCCGATACCTTGGGCGAGACCGCCATAGATCTGCCCGTCCACCACCATCGGGTTGATCAGCTTGCCGCCATCCTCGACAATGACGTAGTCCAGGATCTCGATGCCTCCCATCTCGGGATCGACCGCCACCACGACCGCGTGCGCGGCATAGCTGAACGTGCCGGAATCGCGGACGGGCTTGTAGCCGATCGTCACCTCGAGTCCGCGTGGATCGACCCCCGGCGCCAGATCCTGCGGCCGGCGATACCAGGTGCGGGCAATCTCCTCGAGCGTCACGCTCCCTGAGGGGCCGCGGACGCATCCGCCGTGAAGCTCCACGCTGTCCTTGTGGGTCTGGAGGAGATGCGCGCCGATCGCCTTCGCCAGTTCAGCGATTTCACGGGCGGCAGTGGCGACCGCGCCGCCCGACATCACCGCGCTGCGCGAGCCCCAGGTACCAGTGGAATAGGGTGTATATTCGGTGTCGCCATGAACAAGCTTGATCTTGGCAATGTCGATGCCGAGGATTTCGTGGGCAATCTGCGGGAGCGTCGTCTCCATGCTCTGACCGTGCGAATGGGCGCCGATCCTCAATTCCAGCCCCCCATCCGGCGTCATGCGGGCCGTCGCCTGCTCGTGCCCAGGCACCATGGGAATGCCCCATCCGGCGTAGACCGAAGTGCCATGCGCGCCCTGTTCGCAATAGATCGCGTGCCCGACGCCGATAAGACGGCCGTCCGCCTCGCCTTTCTCTTGCCTTTCGCGGATTGCCGGCAGATCAATTGCCGCGATAGCGCGCTCCAACGCCTCGGGATAATTGCCGCTGTCGAAATGCTTGTTGGTTATGTTGTCGAAAGGCATCTGCTCGGGGGTGACGAGATTGCGACGCCTGACCTCGTGCGGTTCCATGCCGACCTCGCGCGCGATCGCGTCGAGGACCAGCTCGAGCGCATAACACACACCCGTGCGGGCGACCCCTCGATAGGGCAGAATCGGACACTTGTTCGTTGCGACGGACCAGGTGCGACAACGATAGGATGGAAAATCGTAGGGCCCTGGCAGGATCGAGGCGACCTGGGCGGCTTCGAGACAAGCTGAGAACGGATAAGAGGAATAGGCGCCAGAATCGACGATCGCCTCGCAGTCGATGCCCCGCAGCCTGCCGTCCCGGTCGGCATAGCCGGTGATGCGGTAATGGTGTTCCCGACAGTTCGCGCCGGCGGTCAGATGTTCACGGCGATCCTCAAGCCAGCGGACCGGATGGCCGCAGCGCATTGCGTACCATCCGAGGCAAATGTCCTCCGGCAGCAGGATGCCCTTATAGCCGAAGCCACCTCCGACATCTGGCGACACGATACGCACCTGCCCGTGATCGAGGCCCAGGCACTCGGCAAGGCCGGTGCGCACGATATGCGGCATCTGGCTGCCGGTGTAGAGCACGAGCTGCTCTTTGTGGCTGTCCCAATGAGCGACGGTGCCGCGTCCTTCGATCGGCGCCATGCTCTGCCTTGCCGTCGAAATCTCACGCGTGACCTTGATCGGCGCATCGAGGGCCGCGTCCATATTGACCTCGACGAAGGTCTCCAGGAAGACATTGTCGCCCCATTGCTCGTGCACCAGCGCGGAGCCCGGTTCAAGAGCCTTCTGCATGTCATGGACGGCCGGAAGCTCCTCGAGATCGAGCTCGACGAGCGCGGCGATATCTTCCGCCGCCGCACGGGTATCGGCAACACACATGGCGAGCAGTTCGCCGACCTGGCGAACCTTCTCGAAGGCCAGCACCGGTTGCTCGGATACCTTGAACCCCTGTAGGGCGGAGACGGCGACGATCGGCTTTACGCCCTGAAGATCGGTCGCAATGACGACCCGGTCGCGAAACGCATCTGGAACGGAGACGGCGCGGACCCTTGCATGGGCCACAGGCGATCGCACGAATGCGACATCCTTCATGCCCGGCAGCCTTATGTCTCCGACGTACTGGCCGCGACCGCGCAAGAATCGATCGTCCTCCTTACGGAGCAGCGACGCACCGACGCCTTGTGCAACCATATTCGTCCCTCCTCCGACAGCCCCCTGCCGCCTGCGGTTCGCGAGACCTTGCGCGCAGCTTGACGCGCGAGTTCACCACATATGATATTATTTTTAGGATGATAGCAAGACTGGTTCCGTCGAAAGGATTAGTCCAGCTTCACCTCCGCGAGTCAACGACTACTTGGCGGCATAGAGAGACATGGCTGTTCGGACACGGCGGACAGTTCATTTCCACTTCGAAACCGCTCCTCCAGACGAGCATTGCGTCACCTTGGTTGGACGTCGCTACGATTCCGCGAAAAAAGGGAGGCTCATTGCTGGGCGGCCTCCCCCTCCACCTTTTGTGGCTTAGGGCGTCACTGAGCCAATCGAGACGCTAGTTCTTGCCGATGGGCTCCGCGTTGCACCAATCGTAGATCGAGAGAGCCGTGACCTTGATCGCGGCTATGTAGTCGTCGATCGACACATACTCGTCATCGGAATGCATGACGGCAGTCGAGCCAGGGCCGAAGATCACGGTTGGCGTTTCGCCGTAGCTGTTGAGAAAACGAGTGTCCGCCGCCCCCTGTCTGCCGCTGATCGTCGGCTGTCTGCCCGTCACTTCGGTATACGTCCGGCCGACCGTGTCGACGATGGCATGGTCGCGCGGAATCTCAGACGCTTCGGCGTCGTAGCCGACGAAGCGGACCACGGGGGGATGATCTTTCATCCAAGGATCCTTGGCAGCCGTTTCGGCAATCTTCTTCACCAGCGTCTGCTTGACACCCTCATGATCCTCACCGGGAACTGTGCCGATAGACCCTTTGAGCAGCGCCGTCGCCGGGAAAGCGCTGGGGTAATTGCCAGCCTGGAACGAACCGATGATGCAAGGCAGGGAATCGATCGCGCTCGGGTAGAGCGGATGCTTGACCGTCGCCACCCGCTCGTCCTCCAGTTCCTGGACGGCCGCGACGATCTTCTGACCGAGCGCGATGCCGCTTACCCCCAGATAACGCTGCTGGATGCCGGCCGGCTTGCCCTGGATCTCGATCTCGAACCAGATGCGGCCGATGCATGCCGGCTGAACGTGCAGATCGCTCGTCTCGCCGGAGATCCCTGCATCCGCCTTGTAGCCCCGGATTACTGTGTCGAGAGTGCCGTGGCCACTTACTTCCTCGTCGATGACCACGTTTATCATGACGTCACCCTTAGGCGTCAGGCCGAGTTCCTTCAGATATTGCACGGCTAGGATATGGCTGGCCACGCCGCTCTTCATGTCGCAGGATCCGCGGCCGTAGATGCGCCCGTCCTTGATGGAGGCCGACCAGGGATCGTCGCTCCAACCCTCGCCGTTTCCGACCGGTATCACGTCAGTGTGGCCGTTGAGCAGAAGCGAGCGGCCACCCCCCCTGCCCTTCAATGTCGCAACGATGTTCGGCCGTCCTTCATAGCCGCGCGCGACAGGCCGATAGCCTGGGTGCATCTTCAGCTCCTCCCAGTCGGTCTCCCACATGTCGACATCAAGCCCAATCCCCCGCATGTAATCCGCGAGGAAAGCCTGGATTGCCGCCTCATCGCCGGTGACGCTCGGGATCGAGACCATTTTCTGCAGTAGCGCGATCGCCCCGTCCCTTGAGGCGTCAATCTTGTCGAGGATCTTCTGGCGATTGGGATCGGTCATCTCATGGCTCCGTGGGTAGCTGAACGCGCTGACGCCGCAACCCAGGCGGCGCCAGGAGCGCCCGTCAGGGCTGGGCGCAGGACAGGTCGGCTGGCCTAAAGCGCCCTCAGCCGAGGTATGATGTCGCGTGCGATCGTCTCGACCTGATCCATCTGGTACTTGTAGGGAACGAAGATGATCTTCTGGACGCCGGCGGCGATATGTTCGCGCAGTTGTTCGACGCAGTCGTCGACCGAGCCCATAATGGCGCTTTCGCGTGTGCAGTCGCTGTGTTCGGGGAAGTCCCATTCCTTGTTCAGCCAATCCATCATCTCTTCGCGGACCGCCTCCCGCGACGGGCCGACCATGATCGGCAGCTGGGACGCATTGAGCAGCTTGTCCGGATCCTTGCCCGCGTCCTTTGCGAAGTTGCGGATCTTCGCCCAGGAGCGTTTGAAGTCCTCCGGCCGATAGAAATAGGTGAGCCAGCCATCACCCGCGGTCGCGGCCCGCTGCAGGACGCGGTCGACATAGCCGCCGATCAGGATCGGAATTTCCGACTGATGCGGCTTGGGATACATGACCGCCTTGGAAAGCTTGTGATTGGAATATTCTCCGGTGACCTGGGGTTCGGTCCAGAGCCGGCGGAGGATTTCCAGGTTCTCGTCCATGATCTTGCCGCGCTTCTCGAACGGCACGCCGACGGCATCGAATTCGCGCTTGTACCAGCCCGACGCCATTCCCATGACGAGCCGGCCTTCCGAGAGCTGGTCCATCGACGAGAGCTGCTTCGCGAGCGCGACCGCGTTGCGCATGGGCAGCACCAGAATGCCCGTTCCCAGCTTGATCCGCGTGGTGCGTGCCGCGATGCCGGTGAGCGTCGTCAGCGAGTCGATGATCGGGAAGTTGGGATCGACGCCGAGCAGCATATGATCCCAGACCCATACGGAGTCATAACCAAGCTCCTCGACGCGCACGCCATAGTCGACGAGCGCCCGGGCATCCGGCATCTGCGGATAGGCTGTAAAATTGCGCGCGGCGATGCCGAACGTCCTGGTCAGTTTTGTCATGGAGGTCCTCCGAAGAAATGATCAAGCCGTAAAGAGGCGGTCGGGATCGAGCGTTCGCAGCGTCTGGAGCTCGTGATCGGTGGGCGGCTCGGTGACTGTCATGTTGTCGTTGAAGTCGAGCCTGAAGCCGGTATTGTCCTGCACCTCTTCGCGAGAAACGCCGGGGTTCAGGGCAAGCACACGCATGCGCCGGGATTCGTCATGGAATCCGAAGACGGCGAGCTCGGTGATGACGCGGAACATGCCGCCGGCCAGGAGCCCTCCGTCGCGGCGGCTCGTGCCCCCGCGTACAAAACCGGGGCTGGTGATGAAATCCACTTTCTCGACGAAGCGTCGCTTCTCATGTTTCATCGCGACGATCATGTTGGTGAGGCTCGAAATATCGTTGCCGCCACCCGTGCCCGGCAGACGCGTGGCCGGCGCCGCCGGATCGCCTATGAAGGAAGAATTCAGGTTGCCGAATTGATCGATCTGGGCGCCGCCCATGAAGCCGACGTCGACATAGCCCCGCTGCAGGAGAAGCAGGACGTCGGCGCTTCCCAGCACCATGTTGGCGCGCTTGGTACAGCGCTGGTCATTGGTCGAGGGTGGCAGCTTGCCTGGCTCGACGAAGGCGCCGACGACGCCGCCCTCGAAGAGGATCGTAAGTCCCGGACAGCGCAGCCGCTGCGCCAAGGTCGCCGCCAGCAAGGGAATACCGACGCCTGCGAACACGACCTGACCGTCGCGGAGCTGTCTGGCGCTGAGGACCGCCAGGATCTCTGTTGCGGTATAGCGTTGCGCCTCAGTCATTGTAGATGCTCCGGCCCTTCTGGCTCGCCTTCAGGAGCTCTTCCAAGCCGATCAGGGCGAGGTAGTCGTTCCAGGATTCGGGCTCGTAGAAATAGCGCTCCAAATAGTCGCGCATGCCGCGCTCGGGGTCGGCATTCACTTGAGCGACATAAGTCTCCATGTGCTTCATCATCGGCTCGTAAAGGCCGTAGCATTCATGCGGCGCCGAGCCATAGGGAACCTCCACGACGGCGTCGACGCAGAAAAACGGGATTTTGGTCTGGTCCGGCGCGCGGCGGATCTGGTCGTTGGAGACGATCCTCTCGGTGGTGAGAATGACCCGGTTGGCCGCAAGCGCCAGATCGATATCCATGAATTGGAGCCCGTCGATCTGGGCATTGCCATAGGCATCGCAACGCTGGACATGGATCAGCGCCACGTCCGGATTAAGTGCAGGCACGAGCAGCAGCTTCTCTCCCGTGAACGGGCAGTCGATCTGCTTGACCTCGGGCCGCATTCCCATCACGTCGGAGGCGAGCATCGACCGCATCGGCATGAAAGGAATGCCCATGCCGCCCGCACGGAAGCGCATTCCGACCGCCATGTGGCTCCATTCGTCGTAGCGCTTGCCCTGTCTTTCAACATGGAGACGCATTACCTTGGACAGCCCCCAAAGGATGCCCTGCGCAAACCAACTGGTGAGGATGTGGTTCGATACACCGGAGCCGAAGAGCAGATCGCCGTCGGTCGAGACGATGCAGCGCGAGCACGACAGATTCTGGCGGCGCTGGCGAATGATCTCCCAGATCATCGCCATTGGTGTCCGCGACATGGTCGAGCCGCCGATGCCCACCTTCATGCCGTCATGCACGAACCCAGCCGCTTCCTCGAGCGACATCACCTTTTGGCGCAAGCTCCTGTCTCTGCCGGCTAGGTTCTCCCTGAGCCGCGAATAGGGCTCGAGTTGAGCTTCAAGCACGCATTTCCTCCTTCCGCCGGCGATTGCCCGCCATCTGCTAGTTCAGTCCAACTTCGGCGTTGAATTCGGTTATGAGCGCGTCCCAGGCCGTTACGGTGCCGGCTGCCTGGCGCCAGAAGGACTGGTCGGCGCGCTCATCGAAGTCTTCGACGGTCACGCCCTGTTGCTCGACCCAGGTGTAGTAGCCGAGATTGAATATCCGCCGGCGATCGCGGGCGTTCGTCTCGATCAAGCTGTCGCCTACGCGCTCCTGCAGGCAGTTCTCGAGGATCTCTTCCACATCCACGTCCGAAATGCCGCCCGGATAGTCGCGTTGCTCGGCGGCAATCGCCTCACTCCGGTAGAGGTCGGCACCGTCCGTCGCGATCGTGACGATCACGTCCCCCGGACCGTAATCCATGTGCCTGGCGAGCTTGATCGAGGCGACGATGTTGGCGATCCCCGAGATGCCGATCCGATCGAGGAAGGAGAGCTCGTCTTCGCCGACGCCTAGGCGACGCACCAGGCGGTGGCGATAGACGGGCTCGTTGAACAGCAGGTTCAACCTGTCCGTGGAACGGTCGGAAACGCCGATGACGAAATCGAGATTCATCACGTTGTGGATCAGCGGAACATGTTTGTCGCCGATGCCCTGGATGTTGTGCTCGCCATGTCCGCCTTCGAGCAGGGTCGGGCATTCCAGAGCCTCGACAGCGGCGATGCGCGCCCCGTGCGATGCCTTGAGCCGGTCGCCAGCGGCTATGGTACCGGCCGAGCCGGTGGCAGAGACGAAGGCGGCCAACCTGGCGTCGCCGAGCCTCGCCTTCACATGTTCGAACACCTGCTCGCAGGCCGAGCCCGTGCATGCATGATGGGCCATGTAGTTGGCGAAGGCGGAGAACTGGTTGAGGATGACGTTGTCGGGAGTGCGCGCCATCTCGTGACACTTGTCGTAGATTTCCTTGACGTTGCTCTCGGTTCCGTGCGTCCGCACGATGTGCTCGGGCTCCGCGACCCAGCGCTCCAGCCATTGGTAGCGCTCACGGCTCATACCTTCCGGAAGCACGGCGACCCCGTCACAGCCTAGGATGCGCGATATGGCCACTCCGCCACGACAATAGTTGCCGGTCGATGGCCAAACCGCCCTGTGCCGGGATGGGTCGAAGCGCCCTGAAACCAGACGGGTGACGAGCCCGGCATAAGCAGGCAACACCTTGTGCGCGCCAATCATCGGGAAGTGCGCCCCGAGCAGAACGACGATCGGCGCAGCAACGCCTGTCAGCGCACGCGGCAGCACGACGTGCGCAGGCACCTCGACGCGGCCCTTCCTGTCAGCGGCGTTGAACCAGTTCACCCGCGCGAGGTTGGCGGGATCCGGCGCGTCCGGGTCGACGCGCGCGAGACTTTCCGCAACTCGTGCCGGCATCGGCTCGGCTCCGGAAAGTTGGGCAAATGTCGGCAACCAGACGCCACGCTCACGGGCACGCTCGACAGCAGCCCGACGCGTGCCCGCGTCGACCACTTCCGCTCTATCGAGGAGACCTGTCCCCGCCATGATCATACCTCCCTTGCCGCATCGATCAGATTGAGGCTATCATACTGATGTTAGTAAGACCAGCCCATACGGCAAGAATCCCTTGAGACGTCACCGCGGGGGTTCAACATGTCAGCTGGCGCATGCCGGCTGGATGGCCAACATCTCGTGTCCGGGGGTGAATCGATCGGCGAAGGCGCGTTCACGCTGAGCAGCCGATGCGTTGCCATAGAGGGTATTGCGCATGCGCGGCAGTCTGCCGGCCGCGGTGATGATCTGCTCCATGCGCTCGGGCGTCATCTCCTGGCCATGCCCGGCGCCCGCGGCACGCGAAATGCTCTCGTCCATTAGCGTCCCACCGAGATCATTCACCCCGGCGTTGAGGCATTGACGCACGCCGTCCGGACCAAGCTTGACCCAGGAGGCCTGGATGTTGGTGATAAGAGGATGAAGCACCAACCGCGCCACCGCATGCATCAGGATCGATTCCCGGAAAGTCGGCCCGCGCCGCGATCGCTTCTTGAGATAGATGGGGGCCTCCATATGCACGAAGGGCAACGGCACGAACTCGGTGAAACCGCCTGTTTCGGCCTGCAGGTCTCTTATGCGGATGAGGTGGCGTGCCCAGTGCGCGTAATGTTCGACATGCCCGAACATGATGGTTGCGGTGGTGCGAAAGCCGAGGCCGTGAGCTGTTCGCATCACGTCCAGCCATTCCTCGGTTTTGATCTTGTCGGCGCAGAGGGTGGAACGCACCTCGTCGTCAAGGATCTCCGCAGCCGTGCCGGGCAACGTATCGAGCCCGGCAGCCTTGAGTTCCTTCAGGAACGCAGGAACGCCGATCCCTAGCGTCTTCGCTCCTTGCCAGACCTCGAGGGGGGAGAAAGCGTGCATGTGGATCGCCGGCACGGCCTCTTTCACCGCCCGGCAGAGCTCGAGATACCTGGCGCCGGTGTAGGAAGGATGGATACCGCCCTGCATGCACACTTCGGAGGCGCCTCGATCCCAGGCGACGCGAACCCGATCCGCCACTTCGTCGGTCTCCAGATCATAGGGGCGGCCTCGCAGGTTTTCGCTCAGTTTGCCCTTGGAGAATGCGCAGAACTGACATTTGAAGTAGCAGATGTTGGTGTAGTTGATGTTGCGGGTCACCACGTAGCTCACGACGTCGCCGTTGACACGGCGACGCAGGTTGTCTGCTGCGCGGCATACCGCGGCGAAATCGTTGCCGCGTGCCCTGAACAGGGCGACGATGTCGTCTTCATTCAGCCGCCCGCCTTCCTCGACCTTGTCGACAACGGCGCGCACGCGGTCGCTTGCCCTTTCGGGCTTCGACGCCAGCAGCTTGACATCGGTAACGGGCAGCGCATCGGCCCGTCCGGGGCACCAGTCGTCAGTGCGTGGCCAGCCGTCGCCGTCGATCAGATTGTCGAGCGGGAAGCGAAGGTCGGGAGCGACCCAGCGATCCGCGCGACGGGCAAAGCTCGGATAGATGGCGAGCCGCTCGACGAGTTCCTTGCCCGCCGCTCCCGTCGCTTCGGCAAGTTCGGCAAGGTGCGGCCAGGGCGCTTCGGGGTTCACGTGGTCAGGGGTCACCGGGGATACGCCACCCCAATCATTAATGCCTGCCCCGACAAGTTGGCTGAGCGCTCCCGGACTGAGATTGGGCGGCGCCTGGATGTTCATGTCGGCATCGAACAGAAGCCGCGCCACGGCAATAGTCCAAAGATGATCGTCCAGTTCGGGCGCGTGCGCGTTGGCCATCCGGGTGCCCGGCTTCGGCCTGAAGTTCTGGATAATGATCTCCTGCAGATGACCGTAAGTGTCGTTCAGGTCGCGCAAGGCCAGCAGCGAATCGATACGTTCGGCGCGGGTTTCTCCGATGCCGATCAGGATGCCGGATGTGAAGGGGACGGCGTGCTCGCCGGCCAGTCGGATCGTTTCCAGGCGGGCTGCAGGCAGCTTGTCGGGCGAACCATAATGGGCGCCGTCTCTGGCGCAGAGGCGTTCGGAGACGCTTTCGAGCATGATGCCTTGCGAGATCGACGCGCCTCGCAGCGCCGCCAGATCCGCTGTGCTCAGCAGGCCGGGATTGACGTGC
Organism: Rhizobiaceae bacterium; assembly: GCA_035556195.1. Classification (GTDB taxonomy): domain Bacteria; phylum Pseudomonadota; class Alphaproteobacteria; order Rhizobiales; family Rhizobiaceae. The sequence continues at coordinate 59,636 of DATMFK010000039.1, read as the reverse complement.
GGCAGCAGCCCGGTCTGCTTCAGCACAAGGCCTGCCATCTCGACGAGGTAGGAGATCGTCGTCTCATGGCCAAGCGCTGCCAGTTCCTCGCGGGCGACGCGATAACGCAGTTCCGGTTTGTCGCCGAGCGTGAATAGGGCCTCCTTGCAGCCGGCCTTCTTGCCGGCTTCGGCGATCGCCAGAACCTCCGCAGGGCTTAGGAAGGCACGCTGCCCTTTGCGCGGTGGATGGGCGAAGGTGCAGTAGTGACAGACGTCCCGGCACAGCTGCGTCAGAGGAATGAACACTTTTCGAGAATACGAAACCAGCTCGCCATGCGCGGCGTCGCGCCGATGGGCGGCCGTTTCCAGCAATGGCGCTAGGTCCTCAATGGCGATCAGCGAGAGCGCCTCGTCTCGGGTGAGACGCCGGTCTGGCGCGAAGCCGGTCAACAGTGCGGCGTGGTTCATGGCAGAAAGGCCTCCTGAGAACGACCGGCAGAAACCGGCGGCTTCTTGAATCCCAGGCGCGACAGCCACGCTCGCGTCCGCGATGCCGGCCCTCCGCCAAGCGCGGCCCAGAGATCTCCCGGCACATCGATGTCATGGCCGGCCCCTTCGAACGACAGCACCAACGGGTTCATCCCGGCAGCCATCGCGGCGGCGACATGACGATTGAAACTGTCGGGCCCGAAAGCCGGCTCGATCGCGGCGCAAGGGGCAAGGGCAAGCAGATTTGTCCCGCCGTCCCGATTTGCCGGCACGATGACCACGGCCGCATGGTCGAGCTTGATCAACGCCGTCTCGACCTCGCGGGTGCTTAGAAACGGTACGTCACCGGGAACGATAAGGGCTCCGGCCCATCCTTCTCCTGCGAGCTTCCGCAGGCCGATTTCCACTGCCTGATTGGTCCCGTCTTCAGCCGGATCGTCGATCACCGTTGCTCCGTGCCGGCGGGCGATATCGGCGACCGCGGTATCGCCGGTCACGACGGCAATGCCGGCAAGTCCGCTTGTCCGGGACAGAACTTCGAGCACGTCGAGCAGCATGGCTTCGGCCAGCGCGACGCGCTGCGTGTCGGTAAGGAGCGCCGCCAGGCGAGACTTCGCCCGTCGGAGATGCTTCACGGGTACTAACGCGCAAATGGTCCTGCTCGAGCCCATCACGCAGGTTCCCGCGAGGACGCGTCGGTTGCGAAACGGTCGGCAAATTCGAGCACTTCGCCGGCAAGCCGAACGCGGTCCTCTTTGCTCTTCATTAGCGTGCGGCTCACGTGTACGGCGCATGGCACCGCCTCCCGATCGTCTGCATCGGCATCGTCGATCACGAGCCCCTGCAGCAGTCCGCTATAATGGCGGGCAATGGCCTGCGATGTAGCCGGAACATCGAATTCCGCCATGATCTTGCCTGTCGGGCCCTTGACCGCCTTCCCTCCGATGATCGGAGAGACGGCCATCACCGGCACTCTGGCCTGCTCGAGCCGTGCGCGAATGCCCGGCACGGACAGGATGGGATCGATGCTCAGGAACGGATTGGAAGGGCACACCACGATCGCGCGCAGCTTCGGATCCTGCAGAGCTGAGATCACTTCTGGGGTGGCCCGCGCCTCCTTGGCACCTTCGAAGAAGATCCCGTTGACCCGTGGCGCGCACCGTCGTTCGACGAAATAACGCTGGAACGGCAGCACCCCCTCGCTCGTGGCGACCATCGTTCGGACGGGCATGTCGCTCATCGGCAGGACCTGCGCCCCGACGCCCAGATGCGCCGCGATGCTGCCGGTAATGGAGGTCAGCGATTCTCCGGAGCTCAGACGGCGAGTCCGTTCGACATGCAGCGCCAGATCCCGGTCGCCGAGGCGGAACCACGTCTCGCCTCCCAATGCGTCGAGAGCCTCCATGAAGTTCCAGCTCTCGTCGCGCCGCCCCCAACCGAGCTCGGGATTGGCAAGGCCCGAGAGGGTGTAAAGGACCGTATCGATATCGGGCGAGATTGCGAGGCCAAGGTGCTCGAAATCGTCGCCTGTGTTGACGATCAGCGTCAGATCGTTGCCCAGGAGGCGCGACAAACCGAAGGCGAGCTTGGCGCCACCGACGCCGCCACACAACGCCACCACCTTGCCCTTGCGGCTCTCCAGGCTCCCGCTCATCGGAACATGTCCCTCTCACGGTTGCGGATCAACGCGGCTGCGGGGCGCGCCGGCGCCGTCTCGCGGAAGCCTCGGACGAGAACCACAGGAAGGCCTTCGTTGGCCTGTCCCATCAGCAGCGACGCGGCCGACGCAATCTCGTCGGCGACCGCGATCTCCGTCACCTTGAGCTTGCGGCCAAACAGATCGTCCGCGCCGACCCGATCCAGGAGAGCGGGCATGCCCGCCGCGCCGAGGGCGACGCCGACGACGCCGTTCCGCCAGGGACGACCGAAACTGTCGTTGATGACGACACCGCAAGAGATGCCAAACGACCTGTCGAGCCGCTCTTTGATCAGGCGAGCCGAGCCGTCGGGGTCCCGCGGCAGGAGAAGGACACGCCCAGACGATCCATGCTCGATGTTCGACTCGTCGATGCCGGCATTGGCCATGACGAAACCGAGCTTGTGAGCCGCCACGATGACGTTCGGACCTACTTTGACGATCTCGGCGGACTCGTCCAGCACGACTTCCACGTGTCGGGGATCCTTGCCGAGCTTCGCAGCGAGTTCCAGCGCTTGGGCCGACGGCCGCACGGTGTCGAGGTCGACATAGAGGTCCTCCGCCTTCGACACGACCTTCTGCGCCACCACGACGATGTCCCCCTCGTGCAGGCCAAGGCCGGATTCATTCAGCGCCGTTGCGATTATGTCGGCGAGGTCGTCGCCGGGTTCGATCAGGGGAAGCCCGGCAAGCGCATGAAGGGAGAGAGAGACTGTCGGCATGCCGGGTTACGCCGCAGCGGCGTCCTCCAATCCCGTGATGGCGATGCCGGCCCCCGGCACCTTGTACTGGCGGTTTATCCAGATGAGCACGGAGGTGAGAGCCTCCGCCGCGGCCGAGTTTGCCAGCGCCCCGCCGCCGACACCCCTGTTGGCGACGGCACCGGCAAGTTCGATCACGTGGTTGCGCGCGTCCTTGTCGTCGCTGAACACCAGCACGTCGCAATCGACCCGGCCGCCCTTGTGCAGCTTTGAGGCCCCGACATTGTGAAAGGCCGATACGACCCGGACTCCCTGCCCCAGTAGATGCTGGGCGATCTGGGCGGCCGAGCCCGCTGCGGGAAGCTGCACGGTCGACACCTTGGGCGGCACCAGTGGCACGGCAGCATCGACGACGATCTTACCTTGCACGGCGTCTTTGATCTCCATGATGATGGCGTCGTGGCTGGCGAAGGGGACGGCGAGCACGACGATATCCGCCCCTTGAGCCGCACCGACATTGTCGTCGCCGCTCACATCAGCGCCGAGATCGGGCGCCAGGGCGGCCGCCTTCGCCCTGCTGCGCGACCCGATCACCACCTTGTAGCCGGCGGCGGCCCAGCCTTTGGCCAATCCGGAACCCAGGTCGCCGGTGCCGCCGATGATGCCGATGATGGGCTTAGTGGAGTCAGACATGTTCTCGTCCCTCAGATCCGTGTTGGCGGCCCGACCAATGTTGATCGTAGTCATTCCAAGACATACTATCAATAGTAAGATAATACAAGTTCGAGGCGCGACGATCCGGCTCGCAAGAAAATGCCCCCAGTGACGCGGGCGGGCAGAATGAGCGGGTAAATCGGAGGGCGTTGGGCATGGGTGCCAGGTGCCAGAATAAATCGCCTGTCCCGAGAACAATCTCGAATGTCTACTCAACGACGTTAGGCGCCGCGCAAGGAACGGTTCGTCGAACATGCTCTGCTTTGGACGGGCCAATGGCCGACCGATGCCGAGCATCTGCTCTTCGCTACCCGAACGTGCCAGTCACCTGCCTGGCACGTTCGGCAAGGCGCAGGAGCAGCATCGGAGATGCTGCATGTCCTTGCGCATTTCGGCGGCATCCCTGCCCAGATATCCGGGCAGAGGTTATCGCGCACCCTCATATGGAAAATCGCCGCAGATAAGCCGCAAAGAGCCGAACGCGCCGCGAAGCGGAGCGCTTGGCGGAAGCCCTAGTTATCCTTCGCTCGTAGGTCCCGCCTGAACACAGAAACGCGAGGCTCAGCCGATCCTGAAAAACTCGCGCGCATTGCCGTAAAGCCACTTCTCTATCACTTTCTCCTTGAGCGGCAGCTTCTGATACTCCGACACGAGATCCTCGAAGGGAACCTTGAAGAGGTAGCGCGACAGGCCGACCATGACCTTGTCCTGCATCAGCGTGTTGCCGAACTGCAGAAACTGCTCCCAGCCCGAGCCCGCCTGCGCGAAATAGCGCGGATGATGCGCGGCCGTGTCGGCATAGAGATTGGGATGGCGGCGCAGCAGCCCCACCATGTCGTTGATCCACGGCCACCCGGCAAGGCCGGCCACGATGCGCAGTTCGGGAAAATCGACGGCGATCCCGTCGAGATGGCGAGGGTGACCGAGATCATATGCGCGGTCATTCGCGTAGGTCATCGCGGTGTAGATGCGCACGGGAATGTCGAGCTCCACGCATTTGGCATAAAGCGGGTAGTAGTGCTTGTCGCTGGCGGGGATGGAGTTGTAGAGCGCCGAGACCCGCAGGCCGTTCGCGCCCTCGTCCTTGACCAGACGCTCCAGTTCCCTCACCGCGCGCATGCCATCCAACGGGTTGAGCAGCACCGGAATGATGAAACGGCCGGGATAGGCGCGGTGGATCGCACCGATCCGGTCATGCATGGCGCCGATCAGAAATCCCTTCTCGATGCCGGCGCGATCCATGTCCTCGACCAGCTTCTTGAGGCCGCCGTCGTCGTGCGTCTCCTCCGGACTCACGGGAGCCCCGCCACCGGACTTGCGAAAAACCTTGCCATAGTTCGCAAAGCCATAGCCTTCCGGTCGCGGTAACGACTGCGGGAATGGGGTCCCCGGCCGGCCCTTCGTCATCGCCTCGATCGATGGATCGGTCTCGCTGTGGGGAATGTGGAGTTCAAGGTCGACGACCTTCATAGGCAAAGGCTCCAGATAGTGTTCAGACAGTTTGTGGATCAGTTCCGGTGATGCGTATCCATCGCGTCGCGGATGCCATCGCCAACGATGTTGATCGACATGACGACGATGAAGATCGCCAGACCGGGCCACATCGCCATCGTCGGCATGACACGCAGGAAACGCTGCGCGTCATTGAGCATGCTGCCCCACGATGCGGCTGGCGGGCGCTGACCGAGGCCGAGGAACGAGAGGCTGGCCTCGACAACGATCGCGGTGGCCACGGTGAGTGTCGCCTGGATGAAGATCGGCGGCATCATATTGCGCAACACATGCTTGAAAGCGATGCGCAACGGCGAATTTCCGCCGGCCCGGGCCGCTTCGATGTAGTCCTCGCGCATGACCGCCATGGCCGAGCCGCGCGAAAGGCGAAGAAAAATCGGCACGGCGGCAACGCCGATCGCGAGCATTGCGTTGAAGAGGCCGGGTCCGAGCATGGCGGTGAGCGCGATCGCGAGCACGAGGAAGGGAATAGCCAGAAGCGCGTCGGTGATGCGCATCAGCACGTTGTCGACAATGCCACCGGCATAGCCGGACAGCAGCCCAAGCGGCACCGCGACCACCAATGCCAGCACGACCGGCACGATGCCGGCCATCAACGATACGCGCGCGCCATAGATCAGGCGCGAAAGCGTGTCGCGCCCGAGTTCATCCGTACCCATCCAATGGGCCAGGGAAGGTCCTTGGCGGACCGCGAGGAAATCCGACTTTATCGGGTCGTAGGGCGCAATCACCGGCGCGAGGACAGCGACTACGGCGAAGATAAGCAGGATGATCGCAGCGATGACTGCGGGGCGATGAGCCAGGAACCGCCGCAGCGTGCGGTTGTTGACGAGGCGTCGCCCCGGCCGAGCGGCGGAAATTGAAACGTCAGCCATGAGCCGATCTCATGCGTGGATTGACGACGAAATAGAGAATGTCGGCGAGGAAGTTCAGCAGGATGAAGATTGTCGCCGTGACCAGCACCACGCCCTGCACGACCGCATATTCGCGGTTGAAGACCGAATCCACGATCAGCTTGCCGAAGCCGGGAATGGAGAATATCTGCTCGGTCAGGATCGCGCCGGACAGGAGTTGGCCGAACTCGATCGTGCTCAGCGTGATGACTGGAATGAGTGCGTTCTTCAGCGCATGCTTGGACACGACGACCCGTTCGGCCAGCCCCTTCGCGCGCGCCGTGCGCACATAGTCGGACGACAGCACTTGCAGCATGGCCCCGCGCGTGTGCCGCGTGATGACGCCAGCCACGCCGGTCCCAAGCACGATGGACGGCATGATCAGCGAAACAATGTTTTGCCGCAGGTCTTCCCATGGCGGCACATAGCCCGATGCGGGCAGAATCCCGAGATTCACCGAGAAGATCAGGATCATCATGATGCCCAGCCAGAAATGGGGTATGGAGATCCCCGATAGCGCGAGTATGTTCGCCGCCGTCCCGACGGCGTTTTGCTTGCAGGTTGCGGCCAGGATGCCGGCAGGGATGCCGACCACTAGCGCGACGATCATGGCGAAGGTGGCGAGCTGGATCGTCACCGGAAGCTTTTGCAGGATGAGATCCGCGACTTCGACCTTGTTACGATAAGATTCCCCGAAGTCCCCGGTCGTGACATTCCCGATCCATTTGAAATACTGGACGTAGATCGGCTGGTCGAAACCGTATTTCGTCCGGATCTCCTGGATGGCCTGTTCATTGAGCTCGTCGCCGGCGATGGCGACAGCGGGATCGCCCGGGATGAGTTGCTGAAGCGCAAACACGATGACCGACACGAGGATCAGCGTCGGGATGATCGATCCCAGGCGTCGAAGAATGTACCAGCCGAGTGCCATTGCGTTCCGGTCCTGTTGAGAAACCTGGGCGGAACCCGACGGGATCCGCCCATGAGACGATCAATTGAGCTTCACCCCTTGAAGGCGGATCATCCCATCGGGGAAGAGTTTCAATCCCTCGACCTTCGCAGACGACGCCGCAAAGAGTTGGCGGTACCAGAGCGACAGGTCGGGCCGGTCGTGATACTTGATATCTAGGGCCTTCTTGTACAGCGCCTTGCGTTGCGCGGGATCGAGCGTCTGACGCGCTTCGATGAGGAGCTTGTCCACCTCCTCGTTGCAGTATCCCATGCGGTTGCCCGCGGCATTGCAGTTATAGAATTGAAAGGTGTTGCCGTCGGGATCGACGCGGCCACTCCAGAATGACATGTAGGATTCGAAGTTGCCCTGGCGGGAGGCTTCGAGCTGCGTGACGTTCTCCATGGTGTTGATGACCATGTTGATGCCGGACTCCGCCAGCATCGCCTGGATTATCTGGGCAGGCACCTGGAAGTCGCGGTCCGGGCGGACGTTGATTTCGAAGGTGAAGTTCTCCTGGCCCGCCTCCTTCAACAGCTGCTTGGCGCGCTCGACGTCGCGCTTGACGACCGGTTTGGTCTCGTCATGGTAGTAGCTGCCCTCTGCGATCACCTGATCACCGGGCTTGTAGAGCCCTTCGAACGCCACGTTCACGAGCGCTTCGCGGTCGATCGAGATGTCGATTGCCTCGCGCACACGCTGGTCACTCATCTTCGCGGCGCGCGGCCCGTTGCCGACGTTGAACTGAATGTATCCGTAGCCGATGTCCGGAGCCTTGGCCAAGCGCAGGTTACTGTCGCCTTCAACCTGCTTTACGTCGGCTGGCGAAAGACGCTCGATGATGTCGAATTCGCCCGACTGGAGATTGGACAAGCGTACCGTCGGATCATTGACGGCCTGCATCTCGACACGGTCGATATGGATGTTCTCCTTGTCCCAGTAGTCTGCGAATTTCTCGAATATGATCCGGCCTTGCGGCACACGGCTGACAAACTTGAACGGTCCGGCGCAGACCGGCGCGGCACCGAACTTGGTCCCGAGCTCTTTTGCCGCCTTGGGCGACACCATCATGCCGGCCCGATCCGCCAATATGGATATCAGGGACGCTGACGGCGCGTCGAGGTTGACACGAACCGTCAGCGGATCCATGGCCTCGACAGACGTGACACCGGCCAGATCCGGTTTGCGGAACGAGCCCTCGATCGTCATGTTGCGTTCGAAATTGAATTTGACGGCTTCCGCGTCCAGGGGCTCGCCATCGTGGAACTTGACGTTAGGCCGTAGCCGCAGCGTGAGTTGCTTTCCGTCCGGTGACCATTCGTAGGACTCTGCGAGACGTGGGACGAATCCAAGTTCTGCATTGATATCGAACAGCTTGTCACAGAAGGTGGTCAGCACCAGACGGGTGACGAATGCCTGGCTGAGCGCAGGATCGATCGTGTCGGGATCGTCATTGAGGCCAATGCGCATAACGCTCTGCGCAGACGCGGCTCCACCTGACATCGCCAGGGCAGCCGCAGCGGCAATCACAGTCAACTTGTACTTCATGTCCCAACTCCGGTAGTTTATCCGTTTCGTTGTTGTTGTATCGTTACCCGCGGTGCAGTTGCTCAGCTCGGGGACGCCCTCCCCGCTTCGCGGCTGACGTTGAAGCGCGACTGAAGTTTTTCCAGCCGCTGGTCGCTCGCGCGCGTCAGCTTCGCAGGCTCCACCCACTCTGCGATCTCGCGCCAGCGATGACAGGCGACCAGCCCCTCGCCGGTCGGTTCGAGCGCGGGTGGCTCCGATCGGCATCGATCGGTCGCGAATGCGCACCGCGGATTGAAGTGACAGCCGGGGGGCGGAGCGACGGGGCTGGGGATCTCGCCCTTCAGCAAGGGGCGTTCGAGGTCGCGACTACCTCCTGGAACCGGGATAACGTCCAGCAGCGCGCGGGTATAAGGGTGCCGGGGCCGGGCAAATATCTGCTCGGTCTCGCCCTGCTCTATGATGCGCCCCAGATACATGACCGCCACGCGGTCGGCCATATGACGCACCACCGTCAGATCGTGCGAGATGAAGACGTAGCCGATGCCGAAGCGTTCCTGGATATCTTCGAGAAGGTTCACGATCTGCGCCTGCACCGAGACGTCGAGGGCCGAGACTGCTTCGTCACAAACGATGATCGACGGACCGACCGCGAGGGCACGCGCAATGCCGATGCGCTGACGCTGACCGCCCGAGAATTCATGCGGGTAGCGCTTTGCACTGGATGCGGGCAGCGCGACGGTTTCCAAGAGTTCGCCGACCCGCGCGCGGGCTTCGGCGCCCGAAGCGATGTTGTGAATGTAGAGCAGATCTGTGAGGGTCTCCTGCACCGTCATGCGCGGATTGAGGGAGCCATAGGGGTCCTGGAAGATGATCTGAAGCTTTCGGCGGAACGGCAGGAGGTTGCGACCGCTCAGAGAGGCCAGTTCGGTACCTTCGTACCTGATGCTGCCAGACGTCGGGTTGATCAGCCGCATGATCAGGCGGCCAAGCGTCGACTTGCCACAGCCGCTCTCGCCGACGATCGCGAGCGTTTCGCTCTTGCCGACCTCGAGCGAGACGCCGTCCACCGCATGCACTATGCTGGGCGATCGCGAGAATGCCGGGCCTAGGTTGAAATACTTGACCAGGTGCTCGACGCGTAGCAGCGGCTCGGTCATGTCAATTGCTCCAACGGCGCGCGAAGGCAGGCGCTGAAATGCCCCGGCTCGACGGGAGCGAGCGCCGGATCGATCTCTCGGCACTTCTGCTCGGCAAAGGGGCAGCGCGGCTCGAAGGTGCAGCCGGACGGCAATGCGTTCAGGTCAGGTACCCGACCCTTGATCGAAGCGAGGCGCTCCCTGCCAGGGGACGGGATCGCGCCGAGAAGCCCAACGGTGTAAGGGTGCTCGGGTTGGTCGAAGAGGCGTTGCGCGCTGCTGCGCTCGACGATGCGGCCGGCATACATGACGGCGATATCATCCGCGATCTCCGAAATCACACCGAGATTGTGCGAGATCAGGATGATCGACATCCCATATTCGCCCTGGAGGACCCGCAACAGTTCCATGATCTGCGCCTGGACGGTGACATCCAGGGCGGTCGTCGGCTCGTCGGCAATCAGCAGCCGGGGACGGCAGGCGAGCGCGATGGCTATCATCACGCGCTGGCGCATGCCACCGGACATGCTGTGCGGATAGTCGTCGAGCCTGCGCTCGGGTGCGGCGATGCGCACCTCTCGCAGCAATTCGAGCGCCCTCGCCCGCGCAATGCGCGCCGGAACGCCTTCATGCGTCATCACAACTTCCATGATCTGATCACCCACCGTGAAGGCAGGATTGAGCGAGGTCATGGGCTCCTGGAAGACCATGGCGAGTTCGCTGCCGCAGAGGCGGCGCATCTTGGCCGGAGCAAGCTTGCGCAAGTCGCGGCCGGCGAAGCGGATCTCCCCCTCGACCAGGGATGCACGCCCCGGCGGCAATAGTCCCATGAGCGCAAGCGACGTGACGCTCTTGCCGGACCCGGACTCGCCGACGATGCCGAGGCATTTTCCCTGTTCGACGTCGAAGCTGACCCCGCGAACCGCAGGCATGAGCCCATGTTCGGTCCGGAAGGAAACACGGAGATCTCTGATGGACAGAAGCGGCGAGCTAGCAGCCACGTCGGACGCCCCTGCTGGTGCGGACGTCGGCCAGTTGGGGCCACCGGTCTCGATTCGCCGAGTGTCGCCGTGCAAAGGTCCGTCTCCGGTCTTCGAGTTAGATTTCAGCCAGCGTCGCCCGCCCGTCGACGGCTACGATTCCCCCACCTTGAGCGCGGACGATGAGCGGGTTGATCTCGAGGTCCACGAGGCGTTCGCCAAGGTCGCTCGCCAACCAGCTCACGCGCACCACGGCATCGACAATTGCCTCGATATCGACCGGTGGGCGGCCCCGTGCGCCCTTGAGCAGGGGCGAGATGCGCAGCTCATCAATCATCTCTCTGGCACGCATACGACTGGTCGGAGCCGAGGCCACTGCCACATCCTTGAGGATCTCCACGGCAATTCCCCCCATGCCCAGGAGCACGATCGGGCCGAACTGCGGATCGCGGCGCACGCCGATGAAGATTTCGGCCTCGCCTCGGACCATCTCCTGGAGGGAGAAGCCCTCGATGCGGGCCGTCGGCAGTTCCGTCGCGATGCGTGACCGCATCTCGCGCATGCCGTCGACGACCTCCGCCGAAGACGTGAGGCCTACCCGCACCCCGCCGACATCGCTTTTGTGCACGATATCCGGGGAGACCACCTTCAGTACGACCGGGAATTCGAAGCCGGCGGCAGCCTGCACGACGGAAGTATCGTCGTTCACCACGACTTCTCGCGCCGTCGTGATGCCATAGGCGGACAACAGTGCCTTGACCTGACTTTCGATCTGGAAGCCGGCGCCGATGTTGGCCAGCGCCGCCGAGGCGGGGAGCAGGTCCGACGGTCGCGCCGGGGCCTCATGCTTCTTCTGCTTGAGTCGGTCGTGCGCCACCACCAGGGACAGCGCTCTGATGCCATCCTCGAAGCTGTCGAGGTGAACGATGCCTTCTGCGCGCAATGCCTCGCGCGGCTTCTCGGTAGCGGCACCGGCTGCAAAGGTTACCAGGAACGGCTTGCCGCTCGCGACGCCAGCCTTGCCGATCAGGCGCGACTTGTTGGCGTAGTCCGGCATCGACGTAAGGATCGCCACTCCATAGTCCACACCGGGATCGGCCATCAGCGTGCTGGTGACGACGTCGCTGATTTCGACGGATTCCGGCTGGATGCGGCCACCATAGTCGATCGGATTATGTGCCTGGGCGGGCAGCAAATACTGGTGGAGTATGTCCAGCGTCTGCGCGCTTGGCTTGGCGATCTCCAGCCCTTCCTCCGACAGCCGATCCGATGCAATGCCCGCGGTCCCACCAGAAGAGGAGAAGATGCCGACACCGCGGCCGCGCCCATTGTTGCTCTTGCTGAGATAGTAGGCGGCACGGATCATGTCGTCCTGCCCCTTGGCCTCGATCACGCCGTTTTCCCGGCAGATCGCGGCGAACGCCTCATGAGAGCCGGCAAGGCTGGCTGTGTGGGACTGGGCGGCGATGACACCGGCTTCGGTTCGGCCCGTCTTCAGGGCGAAGAGCGGCTTGCCGGCGCCGCGGCAGGCGGCGATCGCCCTTCGGAAGCGCTCGCCGTCCTTCAGCCCCTCGATATAGAGGCAAATCGCCTTGGTTTCGGGATCCTCGACCATGTATTCGAGAAAGTCGCAGATCTCCAGGTCGCTCTGGTTTCCGACAGAGACTCCGTAGCGAAGGCCGATGCCGTCCGTCTTGGCGCGATCGAACATCGAGACCATCAGCGCGCCGCTCTGGCTGATCAGGCCGATGGAGCCGTCGCCGAGCGTGTCGGTATCAAGCACGACCGACGAGCATAGCGCCATCTTGTGGTGCGGCACGATGAGGCCCATGCAGTTCGGGCCGACGATCCGCATGCCGGTTTCCTGCGAGATACGGATCAGGTCTTCCTGCCGCTTCAGCCCAGCGGCGTCGCCCGTTTCGGCAAAACCGTTCGAAATGATGACGGAGCAGCCGACGCCCGCGTCGGCGACCTCACGAAGCGAATCCACGAGCGTTTCGCTGGGGACCGCCATGATTGCGACGTCGGGCGCACTCGGCAGCGCGAGAACCGAGGGATAGGCCTTGCGGCCAGCGACCTGGTCGCGGCGCAGATTGATCGGGTAGACATCGCCCCCGAAGCCATGCCGGGTGAGGAAATGCATGATGCGCCCGCCGAACTTTCCGATATCATCGGACGCGCCGAGGACTGCGACGCTATGCGGGTGGAGGATGCGGTCTATCGATACGCGAGCGGCGGCACTTGGCGCGCATCCCAACATGCTGTCCATTTACTATCCCCCTCGACTCGGGCGTTCCTATCGATCCGCTGCGAGATCAAACGTGAACCGCTATTCGTTCAGATTCCGGTGAAAACCGGCGGGCGCTTCTCCGCGAATGCTGCGCGACCTTCCTGGTAGTCTCTGGACCTTGCGTTGAAATCGGACCATTTCGCCTCGAGATCACGCGCGTCGGCGGGCGTGTCCCAGTACTGCGCGCGAACGGCCTCCTTGATCGACTTGAACACGATGGGCGCCCCCGAAGCCAAGCGCCTGGAAACGCGCTCCACCTCTTCGTCGAAGGCGTCGTCTGGAGTGACGCTGGTGAGGAGACCCAGGTCTTGCGCCGCAGCGGCGCTGGTATCTTCGCCAAGCATCAGCATGTCCATGCAGCGGTTGCGCCCAATGAAGTGCGCAAGCCGGGTCAGGCTCATGCCCCAAGAGGGAACCACGCCGATATAGGCGTCGGCTGTTCTGAACTTGGCCGTGTCCGATGCGATGCGGATGTCGGCGGCCATTGCGATGGCAAAGCCGCCTCCTATACACCAGCCGCGTATCGCCGCGACCACCGGCTTGGGATGCGTCTCGATCGCATCGAGCACCGCGCGACCGAGGTCGCGAAACGTCGTGCTGGCACCGGGGTCGCTGCTCGCAGACTTCAGGTCGGCGCCCGCACTAAAGGCTTTGTGACCAGCCCCCATGAGGACGATGCAGCGCGTTTCGTCACGCGACGCGAGCGCGGCCAGCGCGTGCAGAATGTCCTCCAGCAACCCCAGCGACACGGCATTCAGCGGAGGACGGTCGATGATGACCCTCGTCACGCCGCCATCGTGCTCGAGCCGGATGTTCTCGTAATTCATAGCGTTCTCCCACTCGACTAAACGCTATCAGAGCCGAGCAGTTTTGCCAAGTTACTAAAGATAGTATTTTGGGATGACTTCGAGAGCGACGTTCGCGAGACCGTGGAAAGTCAGCCGCGGCTTTGCGCCTCGTGAGAAGCCGGCCGTTGGCGGTCGCGGGCTAACCTGCGCCAAATTGGGGTTTGGTGCACCACGATCATGATCGGTGCGCTCAGCGCCACAGCAAAAATCATATTGGCGATATTGAGGGTCCGCCGACGGTGAGACAGGCCTGCATCGCGCACTGGAGAGTCAAATCTATTTGTTGTACGTACATTAGTATGATGACAAAAGTTTCCTCGATATACGACCGCAGCCGCAACCCGCTTTACGTGCAAGTCGCATCCGTGATGCGACAACGCATCGAAGGCGGCGTGTGGCAGGTCGGGGATCAGATATCCACGCTGGAAGAACTGGAGAAAGAGTTCGGGGTCGCACGCATCACCATACGCCAGGGAATCGAGATGCTGCGTGAGGAGGGTCTTCTCGAAGCGCTGCAGGGCCGCGGCACCTTCGTCTCCGGCCGCCCGAGGCACGACCGCTGGCTGAACCTGGCCACCGACTTCGAAAGCATGGTCTCGACAATTCGCGATAATGTGCTCCGCCGCTCACATGTGGAGGAGAACACAGCGCCGCCACCACTGGGCGAAGGCGAAGGCAAGCTGGACGACAGCTACGTTTTCATCCGCAGCGTGCAGTACAAGAACGACGTCCCATTCTCTGTGGTGAATGTTCACCTGGCGCGTAGCATCTATGAGCGCGACCGGCACAGGTTCGCGCATTCGGCCGCGGTTGCGATGATCTCCGAACTCGAAGACATCACGATCACGCACGCCCATCAGACGCTGACGATCGGCGTGGCCGATCCTGAAACCGCAGAACTGCTGAAAGTCGGCCTGGGTGAGCCGACGGGCGATTGCCGCCTGATCCTGTGCGACCAGAACGACGTGGCGATCTACGTGGCCAATATTCACTATCACAAGAGCTGCTTCACGCTGCGCTTGGATCTGCTGCAGAATTCCGGGCCACGCACAGGCAGGCCGATCACCCGGCTAAGACTGCCTGAGCCACGACCGACAGACAGATGACCAACGCACCGGAGGGGGATCTTGCGTCCTTTCTTCCCTCTCCTCCGATTGACCTTCGAGTTCATGAACAAATGAATGGGCCTTGGTTACTCGCGCCCAAGCGGGATCGGCGCCGCTGATGAACTCCCGAATTTGATCCGGTACGCAGCATGCCCCCTCCGGTAGACTTGACGATTGCGGACCTCCGCCATCAACCACGGGTCAGGTCGGCCGGGTGGCCACGATTTACGACACGTCCCCAATCAGCGCCTTGATCTCAAGGAACTCCTCCAGGCCGTAGCGGCCCTTTTCGCGGCCGTTTCCCGACTGCTTGTATCCCCCGAACGGCGTAGCCGGACCGGCCCTGGCACCGTTGAGATGGATGTTGCCGGCACGCAGGCGCTGTGCCACGCGGCGTGCGCGCTGAGGATCGGCAGTCGATATGTAGGCCGCGAGCCCGTAATCACTATCATTGGCGATGCGAACGGCGTCGTCCTCGTCCTTGAAGGGGATGATCGCCAGCACAGGGCCGAATATCTCCTCGCGCGCGATCGTCATGCCTTCCTTTACATCGGCGAAAACAGTCGGTTTTGCATAGAACCCGCGTGGCAGGTGGTCTGGCCTGCCCGGACCGCCGGCAACGAGACGCGCCCCCTCCTGGATTGCACCGGAGATCATGCGCTGGACCTTCTCGAACTGGGCTCTATTGGAGATCGGGCCCATGAAGGTATCGGCGCAGCCGGGGGCGCCGACGATGATACCCTGTGCCGCGCGGCCGGCGATTTCCGCAACCTCACCTTGCAGACTCTCGTTAACAAGCATGCGCGTCGGCGCGTTGCAGGTCTGACCGGAGTTGCGCATCAGCATGAGAACATCGCGGGTTACGACCTCCTCCAGGTCGACATCATCGAATATGATGTTGGCTGACTTGCCCCCAAGTTCCTGATGGACACGCTTGACAGTATCGGCCGCCGCCTTGGCGACCAGGACACCGGCACGTGTGGAACCGGTGAAGGTCACCATGTCCACGTCACGATGAGACGAGATCGCCTGCCCCACCGTCGGGCCGTCTCCGTTGACCACGTTGAGGAAACCCTGGGGAACTCCGGCCTCATGTGCGATCTCCGCAAACACGAGAGCAGAGAGCGGCGAGATCTCGCTCGGTTTGAGCACGGTCGTGCAACCCGCCGCCAGGGCTGCGCCGACCTTGCGCACGATCTGCTGCATCGGCCAGTTCCATGGGGTGATGACCCCGACGACGCCAATTGGCTCCTTCAGGATGGTCGATCCGTCCAGCCGTTCCTCGAACGGATAGTCTTCCAGGATGCCGATCGTTGCGCGCAGCATGTCGATGCAGGGCACGGTCTGGGAACTGCGCGCAAGCGAAAGCGGCGCCCCCATCTCTGCACTGATGGCATTCGCGATATCATCCTTGCGCTCGGTAAAGCGATCAAGAAGAGCTGAGAGCATTTCCCTCCGCTGGCAGCGCGTCATCGCGGAACTCGTGGTGAACGCCTTGCGGGCCGCCGCCACTGCGCGATCGACGTCTTGCGCATTTCCTAACGCAACGCGGGCGAATGCCGTTTCGGTCGAGGGATCGATGACATCCATCGTCGCACGACCAGTCGAACGCGTCCATTCGCCATCGATATAGAAGTCGAGATAATCCTTCATTGCATCCGATCCGTTCAGCGCGGCTGCGACATGATGTTGAGCAACGCCTGCCGGCCTTGCTTGACGGCGGCAACAGCACGCTCCAGCGCTGACGGCAGGTCAGCCGGGTCCTCGACGCGCTCCCCATATCCCCCAGCTGCCCTGCAGACGTCTTCGAAGGCAGGAAGGCCCTCGAGCATCGTCAGTTCGTTGGCGTTCGCCTTTGCCGCGAGACCGTCCGGATAGACCTTGACGGTCGCGGCCCGAACCGCGTTCCACATGCCGTTGTTGACCACGATGAAGAGGACCGGCAGCTTGTGATGGCTTGCCGCATAATGGGCCGCGACAGGGTTGGAGAACAGATAGGCCCCGTCCCCCTGAACGCAAATGACCATGCGGTCCGCCTGTGCCAGTTTCGCCCCGAGCGCGGCCCCCATGCCCCAGCCGAGGCCAGAGGCCGAACTCGAACCGAAATACGTGCCTGCCTCGCGAAATGAACAGAAGTCCTGCATCAATGTGTACTCGTTGACGACGATGTCACTGTCGCTTTTGGCGTTGTCTATGCAGCGGCTGATCCAAGCGGGATGTATCGGGCTGTCATCCTTCTTTGCCTCGAGCAGGGTTGCGCGTCGGCTGCTGAGAGCGTCCCGCTCGGAAGCGATCCAGGATAATCGTTCTGCGACTGCGTCATTCGTTCTCATCAGCGGCTCGAGGTCGGCCAGCACTGCGGCGGTACCGGAGGCAAGCGCCAGGTCGCACTGAAAGCCTCGGATCGGGATTCGACCATAGAGCGGGTCGTAGCCGACATGGATCACCTTGCAATCCGGCCTGAGCCTCGAGAACTTCGGCACCCAGGGCACGTCTGCCTCGAGCACCAGGATCACGTCAGCCTTCTCGACGACACGGCCTGGCTCGAAACCTAGGTTCATAGGATGATCCGAGGCGATGGGCAGGTAACGCGCACGATGCTGCACAACGGGAATGGCGAAGGACTCGGCAAAACGGGAGAGCGCGTCGAAGGCAGCGGTATCGCGGCCGCAATTCCCGGCGATGATCAGTGGGAACCGCGCGGCCGAGAGCAGATGTGCTGCCTCTAGGGCGCCCTGGGCGTTTGGTCGGGAGGGCAACGCCGGAGCGGGTGGAGCGGGCATCGAGGGGGTGCCCGCATAGTCTTGGGCGAGGACTTCCCGTGGAAGCGTGAGGTAGACGGGACCCTTCGGCTCGGACATGGCGATGGACGCCGCGCGATCGACCACTGTGTCGACGTGGTTCGCGCCGCGCAGCTCGTAGTCCCATTTGACGAATTCACGCACCAGCGACGCCTGGTCGAACATCTCCTGTCCCCAGTGGATGAACGCGTCGCGGGAGCCGAGCGTGTCGTCTTCGTAGATCGGCGTACGGCCCGCGGTGAACAGGATCGGCACATTCTCCCGTGCTGCATTCATGATGGCGCAGGAAGCGTTCGCGGTGCCGACGCTGACATGCACGAACGCGCTCGGCAGCTTACCGGATACCATCGCATAGCCATGCGCCATTGTGAGCGCGAGGTTCTCGTGTGTTGCAAGGATCGGCTCGGGGACCGTCGCGCCTTCCATGCGGCAGCGCGCATATGCCTCGATAAGCGGCGCGGCATCGGTGCCGGCATTGCCGAACAGATAGGGCACTTCGAGCGCGCCCAGTCGTCGAAGATATCGTTCCGCCGCGGATGGCTTGGATGTCATGTTCCACTCCCGGCCCGCTAAAGCCAAATTGTATCTATAATATATACTTCCCATCGTTCGTATGTTAAGTCAACTTGCGTTCCGCCGCGTCGATCGCGGCGCCGCAACCATGCGAGGGCCCATGAAAATCCGTGATGTGGTTTATTCCGTCGGCAGATCCGCCTTCATGAACAAGGATCTCGCCGCGATCAAAGGCGGAGCCAAGCCCAATGGATCCATTTTCGACGGCGAGCCGGTTCTGCCCGGCTTCACGCGGGTGATGCAGCCCGGCATTGTCATTTCCGTCATGTTCATCCTCGAGGATGGCTCG
Organism: Rhizobiaceae bacterium; assembly: GCA_035556195.1. Taxonomy (GTDB): domain Bacteria; phylum Pseudomonadota; class Alphaproteobacteria; order Rhizobiales; family Rhizobiaceae. Next base: position 41,148 of record DATMFK010000039.1, on the reverse strand, counting down.
ATCGCACACGGGGATTGCGCCGACGTGATCCTGACGGGGTATGCAGGACGAGATCCCCTCTTTCGGGCGGAAGACCACCTGGACTATCTCCGGGGCGAAATCCGGGAGCAGCTGATCGGGCGGGACATATCAACGTTCAGCGCGCTTGCCGAGAGCATGGACAGCCATCGGCACGAAGGAAAGCGGCTGCACACGGCGGTGCGCTACGGTCTGACCCAAGCCCTGCTGTCCGCGGCGGCGCTTTCGAACCGCATCACGATGGCCGAGGTTGTCGCGAAGGAATATGGCTGCGCCATTTCCGATTCACCGATTCCCATACTGGCGTCCATACACAAGGATGACGAAGGCCAGTTGGATCGAATGGTTCTCAAACGCATCGCTCTGCTTCCCCATGCCTCGTTTCAGGTCGTGGAGCGCGACATTGGGCTGAAGGGCGAGAAACTGGTCGCCTACGCGGCACATCTTTCGAAGCGGATTCGCGAAATCCGCGACCCGGACTACCAGCCCCGCTTGCACTTCGACGTCTATGGCACACTCGGTGAGCTTTTCGGGAGCGATATCGACGCCTTGACGGACTACATCGGCAAGGTGTCTGAGGCGGCCTCCCCGTTCAAGGTGCTGATCGAATCTCCGCTTATCGCGAAGACCCAGGATCAGCAGATAGAGACCTTCTTGAAAATTCGCGCGGCGCTCAAGCGTAAAGGGATCGAAGTCGGCATCATCGCGGATGAGTGGGCGAATACGCTCGAGGACATAAAGCGCTTCGCAAATGAAGACGCAGCCGATTTCGTGCAGATCAAGACGCCCGACCTCGGCGGTATCAACAATTCGATTGAGGCTGTGCTTTATTGCAAAGCCCAAGGGATGGGTTGTTGCCTGGGTGGTACTGCGAATGAAACGGACATATCCGCCCGCGTGACGACGAACATCGCTTTGGCAACCAAGCCCGACTTCATGCTCTCAAAGCCGGGGCTTGGCGGCGACGAGGCAGTGATGATCCAGACCAACGAAATGGCACGAACTTTGGCGCTGATCGATTGGGGAATTCGGGCAAGCTGAACGGCCGGCGATCTATGCCTCAACTCGATCCAGCACCGACAATCAGTGAAAGTCTGGCGGCATGCTGGTCCGCAATGACGTTCGAACACCTGCCGCCGGAAGTCGTGGTTGCCGGCAAGAACTTCATTCTCGACACGCTCGCATGTTGTGCCGCAGGTGCCCGGACGAAACCGGTGGATGCGATCCTAACGGCTATTTCGGCACTTGGCGGCCCTGAAACCGGCCCCGCCAGCCTGTGGGCGCGCGAAGGTTCGACAAGCGTGGACCGCGCCGCCCTCGTGAACGCCACATCCGCCCACGCGCTCGAGCTTGACGACTTCGGCGGATGCGGCCATTCGGGCGCAGTTGTTATCCCGGCGGTTTTTGCCGCGGGGGAACAGGCCGGCGCCTCCGGAGCCGACGTGCTGCTCGCGATCATTGCCGGCTATGATGTCGCCGCGCGTGTCCTCGAGGGAGCCGGAGGCTATCGGAGGCACAACGATCTCGGCTGGCATTCCAGCGGTACATGCGGCAGCTTCGGCTCGGCTGCAGGGGTTGCGAAGTTGCTCGGGCTCGACATTGAGCGGTTCGTGTCTGCGCTCGGTATTGCCGGCACGTTTACCGGTGGGACGTGGGCCTTCCTCGCGGACGGCGCGATGACCAAGCGCTTCCATCCGGGAAAGGCGGCCGAGACGGGAACCGCGGCGGCTTACCTCGCGCAGTCCGGGATGACCGGCCCCCGGCAAGTGCTCGATGCGGAATGGGGCGGCTTCTTCTCGACTTATGCGCCGACCATTTCTGAACCCGCGCTCGCGCTTGCAGGGCTCGGGCGAGAATTCCGCATTCTGCGATCTGGCATAAAGCCCTATGCTTGCTGCCGCACCATTCATGCGCCGATCGACAGCCTTCTTGCCTTGATGGGTCATTTCGGCGCGGAAGCCGACGACATTGAATGCGTCATCGTTCACGGCAATGCGCAGACGGTCCGTCAATTCGACAGGATGAAGCTTGAAAGCTTGCTTGACGCTCAGTTCAGCATGCAGTTCTGCCTTGCTGTTGCGGCCGCTCGACGCGATCTCGGCCTGCCGCAGTTCGAACAGTGGTCGCAGATCCCTCCCGACATCGCGTCCCTTATGGCGCGGATCGCTCTCATTGGGGATCGTGACCTTGGGCCGACAGAATACGCGGCGGTCGAGGTTCGTCTTCATGATGGTCGACGCGCCGAGCGCCAGGTCCAATGCGCCAAAGGGCACGCCGACAACCCGCTGAGCGAAGCCGAGGTCGAGGCGAAGGCGCGGTCGCTGCTGATGCCGGTCATCGGCGATACGGCGACAGACAAGCTCGTCAAGTCGGTGATGCATCTAGAGGAAGTGGCAGACATTCGATCGATCACAAACCTCCTCAAGCCTACCATGTCGCAACGGCCAATCCCCTGAGTATGATGCCGCGGACGAGAATCGGTTTTTCGGCGGAATGCCGTTGCGGCCTCGGACTTCGGCGTCGCTTGCGCTCGACCGATTCTACCGGGACGTGTGCCTCCTCCGCATCTGCGAAGGCACCACGCAGATCCAACGACTGCTCATCGCCCGCAACATGGTGCGGCACGCTCGCCGCGAGGCAACGGGGTAAGCCGACCAAAGAGAGGGGACCATGGACTTTGTGAATGTCGAACATCGCGACGACGTCTGCGTCATCTGGCTCAACCGGCCGCCGGTGAACGCCATCAATGCGGCGCTGCGAACCGAGTTGGCCAGCGCGCTGGAAACCGCCCAAAACGACGCGATGATAAAGGGGATCGTGCTCGCCTCGCGGCTGGCGAAGTTCACCGCAGGGGCGGACATCAAGGAGTTCAGCCAGCCCGTCGACGGCATATCGCTGCGTGATGTCATCGCGATGATCGATGCGTCATCGAAGCCGGTTGTCGCTGCCGTCGATGGCATCGCTTTGGGCGGTGGTACGGAAATCATGCTCGCTTGCGATGCGCGAATCGTCACCACCGCTGCCCGTCTCGGCCTGCCCGAAGTCAAGATCGGCCTGCTGCCGGGCGCGGGCGGGACGCAGCGTCTGCCGCGCCTGATCGATCCAGCGAGGGCTTTGGCGTTCATGGCCAAGGGCGACCCGGTGACGGGCGAGCAGGCCGTCGAACAGGGCATGGCGGATTTTCTGGTCGCCGGAGATGAGCTTATCTCCGCGGCCGCCACGCATGCGACAAAACTCGCAGAAACGGGGACTTTGCGGAAGGTCAGCGCCGCCCTTGTCTCATCAGATACGCGCGATAGCTTCGAAAGCGCCGCCGTGTCGCTTGCTAAATCCCATTCCGGAGAGCCCCAGATCGAGGCTGTCATCAGCGCCGCACGCGATGTCTACGATCAGCCGTTCGAAGAAGGGCTTCGCCGAGAGCGGGAGCATTTCGTGCGATTGATGAACAGCGATCGTTCGAAATCGTTGCGCTATGCCTTTCTTGCAGAACGCGCGGTCGGCCAGTCGGCCAGCTCCGCAGTCCCGACACGAGAGATTGCCGGCGTCGGTGTGATCGGCGGCGGCACCATGGGCGGCGGCATTGCCATGGCGTTCGCCAGCAAGGGTGTTCCCGTGGTGCTGGTCGAGACCGATCGGGCCGCGGCAGATCGCGCCTTCGAACGCATCACGGCCAACTATGCGCATTCGGTCAAGCGCGGCTCGATCACAGAGGCCGTGCGGGACGGAAACCTGTCGCGCATCGCGCCTGCGGTAGATTATTCCAGGCTCGCCAAGGTCGATCTCGTGATCGAAGCCGCGTTCGAGGAAATGGACGTCAAGCGCCAGATCTTCCGGGATCTCGTCGCGGCCACCAAGCCGACCGCCATTCTGGCCACCAACACCTCCTATCTCGATGTCGACAAGATCGCCGAGGCGAGCGGCGTTCCCGAACGTGTGCTCGGCATGCACTTTTTCAGCCCGGCCAACATCATGAAGCTGGTCGAAGTGGTGCGCGGCGCCCACAGCGCCCCGGAAACCGTCGCCACCGTGGTGAAGACGGCGCGCATGCTGGGCAAGATCCCGGTCGTGGTGGGCAACTGCCATGGCTTCGTCGGGAACCGCATCCTCTATCGCCGCAGCGATCAGTTGGACCGCCTGTTGCTGGAAGGTGCATCGCCCGAGCAGATCGATGAGGCGTTCACCGGTTTCGGCTCCAAGCTTGGCCCTTGCGCCATGGGCGACCTCGCGGGCCTCGACATCAGCTGGCGGATGCGACGGGCGATGGGCCGTGCCGCACCCGTCGCCGATGCACTCGTGGAGGCGGGCCGCCTCGGCCAGAAAACACGCAAGGGCTATTACGCCTATGACGAGACCGGGCGCAGCCCGAGCCATGACCCGGAAGTGGCTGAGATCATCGAAACCGTATCGAAGGCGTGCGGTGTCGAGCGCCGTGAGATAGGCTGCGAGGAAATTGTCGACCGTCTTATCCTGCCAATGGTGAATGAAGGGGCGCGCATTCTCGAAGAAGGAATTGTCGAGCGGGCCAGCGATATCGACCTGATCTGGCTGCATGGCTACGGCTTCCCTCGCTGGCGCGGCGGGCCGATGTTCTACGCCCAGACGCGCGGGTTGCGCGAAGTGGCCGCGCGACTGGAGGAACTCGCGACGCTCACCGGCGACGCTTCGATGAATCCTGCGTCGCTGCTGGTCAAATTGGCTGTGCAAGACGCCACCTTAACGTCCCCGGTATATACATGCCGATGATCGAGACGGCGGACAATGTCGCCGCGCGCTTCGGCATCAGCCGCGAGGAACAGGACCTGTTTTCGGTCGAGAGCCCGCGCCGCACCGCGGCCGCGCAGGCAGCCGACCTTTTCGCCGACGAAATCGCGCCGACGACCGCACGAAAGCTGGTGACGGACAAGACCACCGGCGCTACTCACCACGAGACCGTTACCCTTGATCTCGACGAGGGCAACCGCCCCGCCAGGCAGGATATGGCGTCGTCAGCATGTGCGTGGCCATTGGGATGGGCTGCGCGGCAGTTCTTGAATTTCAGTGATCCGGGAGAGGAAGATGAGAGCGGTTATTTGCAAGCAGTTCGGTCCAGTCGAATCGGTGGTCGTCGAGGAATTCGATCTGCCGCCGCCGAAGCCGGGCCATGCCCGCGTTCGCGTCGAAGCTGCCGGCGTCAATTTTCCGGACACGCTCATGGTCCAGGGCAAATATCAGGTGAAGCCCGAGCTTCCCTTCGTTCCCGGCGCTGAACTAGCCGGCGTGGTCGAGGCCGTGGGCGAAGGCGTGACGGATTTTGCGCCCAGCATGCAGGTGATCGGCATGGTCGGTCAGGGCGCATTCGCAGACGTCGCCAATGTGCGCGTATCGCGCCTTCTGCAGCGTCCCGCCAGCATGGATGCCGTGACGGCTGCCGGCTTCTCGATGACCTACGGCACCAGCATGCACGCGCTTAAGCAGCGCGCCAAGCTGAAGCCCGGCGAGACCCTTCTGGTGCTAGGCGCCAGCGGTGGCGTAGGGCTTGCAGCCGTCGAACTCGGAAAGGCCATGGGCGCGATCGTGATCGCCGCGGCAAGCAGCGATGAAAAGCTGGCCGTCGCCAAGCGCGCCGGTGCGGATCACCTCATCAATTACTCCACCAGTTCCCTCAAGGACGCCGCGAAGGAGCTGACCGGCGGCAAGGGCGTGGATGTGGTCTATGATCCGGTCGGCGGCGATCTTCTCGAAGAGGCCGTGCGCGCCTCCGCGTGGGAAGGCCGCGTCCTCATCGTCGGATTCGCGTCGGGCACGATCCCGCGCATTCCCGCCAACTTGATGCTGCTCAAGGGCTCGTCGGCCGTGGGCGTTTTCTATGGCACGTTCCGCGACCGGGATCCCGAAGGGAACCGCGCCAATTTCGCGCAGATGTTCGAATGGTTCGATCAGGGCAAGCTCAAGCCGCTGATCAGCCAGACAATGGACCTCGAGAAAGTCGTTGACGCTTTCAATATCCTGACCGGTCGCGGCGCAATCGGCAAAATCGTCCTTACGACATGAGCAAAGACACACTTTCCAGCTACCGGGGTGGCATCTTCCAGCATCTCGGACTGCAAATGACTCATTCCCAGGAAGGCCGCATGACAGGCCAGCTGGAAGTCGGCCCGCACCATCTCAACCGTGCCGGCTATGTGCACGGCGGCGTCCTTTGCACCATGATCGACTTCGGCGCCTGCACGGCAGGCCTCCATGCCGAGCCCGGCGAGCCGCTGCGCTTTGGCGTGACCCTGGCGCTCACCACCAATTTCACCAAGGCGGTGAACTCGGGCACGCTGACCGTCGAGGGCAAGGTCATCTCGGCGGGGCGCAAGACCTACACCGCCGAGGCCCGCGTTCTCGATGCATCGGGCGACCTCGTCGCCCACGGCATCGGTACCTTTCAATGGCGGCGCGGCAGCGTCCCTGCTGCGACGAAGTCGCAGCAGCAGTCCCACAACGGATAGTTTTTCCATGTTTGAACTGAACGAGAAATTGCAACCGCTGATGAGGGAGATGGTCGCCTTCATCAAGGAAGAAATCGCCCCGAATGAACAGCTCTACGACCGGCAGCTGCGAAGCCAAAGCGAGCTGTGGTCCGAACCGCAGATCATGGCGGAGCTGAAAGCAAAGGCGAAGGCGCGCGGGCTGTGGAACCTGTTCCTGCCGCGGCATGGTGGCGGGGGGCGCCTGTCGAACCTCGACTACGCCCATTTCTGCGAACAGATGGGCCGCTCCCCGATCGCGCCAGAGGTCTTTAACTGCTCGGCTCCCGATACCGGCAACATGGAAACCCTGATCCTCTACGGCAACGAGGCGCAGAAGAAGCAGTGGCTCACCCCCCTTCTCGAAGGCACAATCCGCTCGTGCTTCTCCATGACCGAACCGGCTGTCGCTTCCTCGGACGCCACCAACATCCAGACGGATATCCGTCGCGAGGGCGACCACTACGTCATCAATGGCCGCAAATGGTGGAGCTCAGGTGGTAACGATGCGCGCTGCAAGATCGCGATCGTCATGGGCCGGACCGATCCGCAAGCGCCGAAACACAAGCAGCAGTCGATGGTGCTCGTTCCGATCGACACCCCGGGCGTGACCGTGATGCGGCCACTGACCGTGCTGGGCTATGACGACGCGCCGCACGGCCATGCCGAGATCGATTTCGACAATGTACGCGTCCCGGTGGAAAACATCCTGCTCGGCGAAGGCCGTGGCTTCGAGATCGCACAAGGCCGCCTTGGGCCTGGCCGCATCCACCACTGCATGCGCGCCATCGGCATGGCCGAGCGCGCGCTGGAAATGATGTGCAAGCGTGCGAGCGAGCGCGTCGCTTTCGGCAAGCCGCTGTCCGATCAGGGCCATGTGCGCCAACTCATCGCCCGCTCGCGTTGCGAGATCGAGACCACGCGACTGCTGACCCTCAAGGCTGCGCACATGATGGATACGGTCGGCAACAAGGAAGCGCGCCGCGAGATCGCCATGATCAAGGCCGTGGCCCCCGAAATGGCCTGCACGGTGGTCGACCGCGCGATCCAGGTGCACGGCGCGGCGGGTGTTTCCCAGGACACGTTCCTCGCCTACGCCTATGCTCGGTCGCGCGTCCTGCGCATCGTCGATGGCCCGGACGAGGTTCACCGCGAGGCAATCGCCAAGATGGAGTTGAAGTCCTATGTCCACAGTGCATGACCCGATGTTCGACGTTCGTGGCAAAGTGGCGCTCATCACCGGCGGCTCGCGCGGCATCGGTCGCGCCACCGCGCTGCAATTGGCAGCCAGTGGCGCAAAGGTCGTGGTTTCCAGCCGCAAGCAGGCGGCTTGCGACGAGGTTGTACGCCAGATCGAGACGGCGGGCGGCGAAGCCATCGCCATCGCCTGCCATGTCGGCGACCGCGCCGGCCTAGAGCAGATGGTGGCGGCTGTCGAGGAAAAGTGGGGCGGCGTGGACATTCTCGTCTGCAACGCGGCCACGAACCCCGTCTACGGCTCGATCACCAAGCTTTCCGACGAGGCCTTCGCCAAGATCATGACCGTCAACGTGCAGAGCACGATCTGGCTGTGCAATCTCGTCTTGCCGCGCATGGCCGAACGCGGCGGCGGCACGGTGATCATGATGTCGTCCATCGCGGCTCTGCGCGGCACCGCGACGATCGGAACCTACGGCATGTCGAAGGCGGCCGAAGCAGCGCTGGCGCGCAACCTCGCCGTCGAGTGGGGCGCGCAGAAGATCCGCGTCAACGCGATTGCGCCCGGCGTGGTCGACACCGACTTCGCCCGCGAGTTGGTGAACGACCCGGTCCGCCGCGCGCAGATGGAAAGCAGGACGCCCCTGCGCCGCTTCGGTAAACCGGAGGACATCGCCGGCATCGTGCATTTCCTTGCCTGCCCTGCGTCTGCCTACATTACGGGTCAGGTGATCGTCGCGGACGGCGGCGAGACGATCGGATAAGCCGTGTCTGTCACCGAACCGACGCTCGTGCCGGTCATCGCCGCGCACCGCTTCGATGAGGAAGCGCTGCGTGGCTGGCTGGCGCACGCCATTCCTGCCTTTGCCGGTCCGGTCGCGATCCGACAGTTTCAGGGTGGACAATCGAACCCGACTTTCCTCTTGGAATCTGGCGATCGGCGGCTCGTCCTGCGAAAGAAGCCGCCCGGAAAATTGCTGCCGAGAGCGCACGACGTCGAACGCGAATATCGGGTGCTCTCCGCGCTTGCTGGCACCGACGTGGCGGTTCCGCGCGTCATGGCGCTGTGCGAGGACTCTGACATCATCGGCACGGCATTCTACGTGATGGAGTTCGTGCAAGGCCGCGTGTTCGACCATCCGTTGATGCGGGAGGCAGCCTTCGAACGCCGCTCGCGCCTGCATCTGGCGGCCGTCGACACGCTGGCGCGGCTACACCGCGTCGACATCGACGCTGCGGGGCTTTCGGACTACGGACCGCGTTCGGGCTATGTGGCGCGACAGGTGGAACGCTGGAGCAAGCAGTACCGCTCGTCGCTTTCCGCCGGCGAGCTGCCGGCGCTGACGTGGCTTGCCGACTGGCTTCGCGAACACCAGGACGTGGTCGACGAGACCACAATCGTGCATGGCGACTTCCGGCACGGCAATCTTTGCTTCCATGGCGACCGCGACGAGGTGGCGGCAATTCTCGACTGGGAGCTTTCCACACTGGGTCATCCGCTTAGCGATCTGGCCTATCTGTGCATGCCCTACCATATTCAGGCTGGCGTGCCGCAAAGCCGCGGCGTCGCGGACCTCGATCTCGCAGAAACGGGAATCCCGAGCGAAGAAGCCGTTGTCGAGCGCTATTGCCAGGCGACCGGTCGCGACGGTCTGTCGGAATGGCGCGTCTTCACGGCGCTGTCGTTCTTCCGCCTGTCGGCCATCCTGCACGGCGTCATGGCCCGTGCGCTGCAAGGCAATGCGAGCAACAGCGATGCTCTGCAGGTGGCAAAGCGTTCCGGCATTCTCGCCGAGATCGGCCAAAAGATCGCCCGCGGCGAATAGGCTTCAGGGCGGCTCCCCCGCCCTGCCCCGAGTTTTGATCCACCCGCGATCGGGGCCTTTGCCACTTCTGTTACGTTTACCGCGGACGGTGACGGACTAGGCCTCGCGATGATCCTTCTGTGCGAAGCCCTCGAATCGGGGCGCGAGCAATCCGTCATTGAAGGCCTTCGCTCGCCTGTTTCAGAACGTGGCCTGCCGGCGGCCATCACAAGCGACGATGGGCTTCCATTCGCCTCGCCCAATAGCCGACGACGGCATTTGGCACGTCAGCTTCATGCACTATGATCCTGGATATATCGACCTGAAACAGAAAACCTTGCAGACTATCGACAACCCGTCGACACAAGGTTGTCACCCATGTTCTTAGGAACAAACTGTTACCTAGGTCTCCGGGTCGTACAAACGGAGACTTGGTGAGCGCACAGGGATTCGAACCCTGGACCTACTGATTAAAAGTCAGTTGCTCTACCGGCTGAGCTATGCGCTCCCGTCGGGCGAAGCCGCCCCCGGAAATTGCGGCGGAACATAGGGAGAGAGGCCCAGCCGGTCAACCGGAAAAACACGGTCGTCCAGATCGATCACAGCACAAGCTATTCGCGGGCTTCCGGAGGCTCCAATGCGCGCCTTTCGAGGACGACATGCTGGATAAGCATGATCGTCTTGGCGTCGACGATGCGCCCGTCATGAATGGCGGCTAGAGCTTCGCCAAGTTCCATCTCCAGCACCTCGATATCCTCATCCTCGTCGGGATGGCCGCCGCCTTCCGAAATGCGGTCGGTCGGCGAATAGTCGGCAGTGAAGAAGGAGAGCCTTTCGGTCAGGCTGCCGGGGCTCATATAGGGCGTGTAGAGATGCCGGACCTCGCGCAGCCGATAGCCGAGCTCCTCCTCCGCCTCGCGTCGAATCGCGGTTTCGGGATCGTCCGCGTCAAGCAGACCCGCGCAAGCCTCGATCAGGGGCTCCGGATGGCCTGTGACATAGGCAGGAAATCGGAACTGGCGCACCAGCAGCACCGTCCCGCGACGGGGATCATAGGGAAGAATGACGGCGCCGTCGCCTCGATCATAGGTCTGCCTGGTCTGGGTTTCCCACCTGCCGTCCCGCCGCCTGTAGTCAAAGACCGTCTTTTTCAGAACCGCCCAGTCGTCGGAAAGCAACTCGACGGATCTGATGCGGACACGGTCTTGCATACGTTGTCTCCATGTATCTTGCACAAGAAATTTCCCGACGGAGTAACATCTGTCCTGGCGATCGTCACCGACAACATTCATTGTGCTTTGAAGTCTCGGCATAGGTCACCTGCTCTACAGAACGGAACCTGCTACAATCTGGGCGTCGAGGAACCAAAAAGGTGACCAGCCCGTTCTAGAGGGGACGTCCCGGGAATCCGAGGAGACAGGTGATGAACAAGCTTGTTCTGATCTATTGCGCATCGGCTCTTGCGGCAACCTTTGCCGTGACGAGCGCCGGTGCCGTACCGATGATCATGCCGAACATGCAATCTCTCCCAACCAACGTGCAAAAGACGCAGGGTGAGTGGTGGATGGGCGGCTCGCGAAATCGCGGCGCCATGATGCCTGGTGCTTGGCGAGGAGGCGGATGGCAAGGTCGCGGCGGATGGCAAGGTCGCGGATGGAATCGGGGTTGGGACCGTGGGGCCCATTGGAATGGTGGATGGGGCGGCGGGGGATATTACAACGGCTACCGCGGATATCGCTATTACCGGCCCGGCTATCGTTACTACAACGATTTCTGGTTTCCAGGCGCGGCCTTCGCCACGGGCGCCATCATAGGCGGCATCATCGCAAATTCGCAACCGGCCTATCGCTACAGCGGTGGCAGCGCGCATGAACGCTGGTGCTACAACCGCTATCGCTCCTATCGAGCTTGGGACAATACGTTCCAGCCCTATAACGGCCCCCGGCGGCAGTGCTATTCGCCTTATTGAAATTAAGAAAACGGGCCCGTGTCATTTCCGTGACGCGGGCCGCTTTTCCTCGCCTCAGGCTGACGACAATGTCCGTCGCACCGCGTCGCGCCAACCTTTCAGTTTGCGCGCGCGCTCGGTTTCCTTCATGTCCGGCTTGAAGCGGCGATCCAAGGCCCACGCCCTGGCGAACTCCTTGGCGTTCGGCCAGACACCTGCACGGGAGCCCGCGAGCCAGGCGGCACCAAGAGCGGTCGTCTCGAGGATCGTCGGCCGATCGACTGGTGCGTCGAGCATGTCGGCCAGGCGCTGCATGGTCCAATCCGAGGCCACCATGCCGCCATCGACGCGCAGGACCGTCTTGGCCCCGTTGGCCTTCCAATCCTTCTTCATGGCGTCCAGCAGGTCCCTGGTCTGGAAAGCGACCGAGTCGAGCGTTGCGCGGGCAAACTCCGCCGGCCCCGAGTTCCGGGTCAACCCAAAAATGGCCCCCCGCGCCTCCGCATCCCAATATGGTGCGCCCAGCCCGACAAAGGCAGGGACCAAATAGATGTCTTGAGTGGGATCGGCCTTCGATGCGAGTTCGCCGCTGTGCTCGGCCTTGCCGATCACCTTCAGCCCGTCGCGAAGCCATTGGACGGCGGCACCCGCCACGAAGATCGACCCCTCCAGCGCATATGTCGTCTTGCCGTCCAACCGGTAGGCGATCGTCGTCAGCAACCGGTTTTTCGAACGAACCAGATCGCTGCCGGTGTTGAGGAGAGCGAAACAGCCTGTGCCATAGGTCGACTTCATCATGCCGGGCTCGAAGCACGCTTGTCCGATGGTCGCGGCCTGCTGATCGCCGGCGACGCCGAGGATCGGGATTTCCGCGCCAAACAGCGACTTCTCGGTCTTTCCGAAGTCGGCGGCGCAATCCTTCACTTCCGGCAGAAGCGCAGCCGGAATGCGCAGGATCTCCAGCAGTTCCGGGTCCCAACGGTTGCTGGCGATGTTGTAGACCAATGTACGCGATGCGTTGGTCGCATCCGTCGCGTGCACCTGGCCGCCAGTCATGCGCCAGATCAGGAACGTGTCTATCGTGCCGGCGAGCAACTCGCCTTTCTCGGCCCGCTTTCGCGCGCCTTTTACCTTGTCGAGCAGCCAGGAGATCTTTGTTCCCGAGAAATAGGGGTCGAGCAGAAGGCCGGTTTTCCGCGTGAAGGTCTTCTCAAGACCTGCCTTCCGGAGCTTCGCGCAAAGACCCGCCGTGCGGCGGTCCTGCCAGACGATCGCGTTATGGATCGGCCTGCCGGTAGTCTTGTCCCAGATCACGACTGTTTCGCGCTGGTTGGTAATGCCGATCGCGGCAATCGCGCTCGCGTCGCACTTGGCCTGTTTCAAGGCGGCCTTGCACGTTGAGACCACACTTTGCCAGATTTCTTCGGGATCGTGCTCTACCCAGCCCGAAGCCGGATAATGCTGCGTGAATTCCTTCTGTCCGACACCGACGACCTTCATGTCACTGTCGAACACGATGCTCCTGCTCGACGTCGTCCCTTGGTCGATCGCAAGGATCAATCCCGTCATTCCATGCTCCTTTTGACATGAACAGGGGAGACGACATGCCGTCGTCTCCCCTTCACCCCGACGGCTGCTTTACGCCCCGTCCCTTATTTGCTCCAGCTCTTGACCAGTTCGTCGTAGTTGACGGTGATCGGTTTTTCTTTCTCGTTCTCGATCTTGAGCTGTGGCGCCAGGTTGCCCGCCTTCACGGCTTCCGCATTCCAGTAGGCCAGATCGTGCTCGTCGGCCATTTTCGGACCGATGTCGCCTTGCACGCCGGCCCGCTCCAGCCGTTCCAACACCTTTTCCTGTTCGGCGCAAAGCGAGTCCATCGCCTCTTGAGCCGTTTTGGCGCCGGACGCAGCGTCGCCGATCGCCTGCCACCAAAGCTGCGCGAGCTTCGGATAATCGGGAACGTTGGTGCCCGTCGGAGTCCATTGCACGCGCGCCGGCGAACGATAGAACTCGATCAGTCCGCCGAGTTTCGGAGCTCGGTCCGTGAAGCTCTTATGCTGCAGCGTGGATTCGCGGATGAAGGTGAGGCCCACATGGCTCTTCTTCACGTCCACGGTCTTCGAAGTCACGAACTGGGCGTAAAGCCATGCCGCTTTCGCGCGGTCGTCGGGTGTGGATTTCATCAGTGTCCACGACCCTGCGTCCTGATAACCGAGCTTCATGCCGTCTTTCCAGTATACCCCATGGGGTGACGGGGCCATGCGCCATTTTGGAGTACCGTCGGCATTGACCACCGGCAGTCCGTCCTTGACCATGTCGGCGGTGAAGGCAGTGTACCAGAAGATCTGCTGGGCGATCGCGCCTTGCGCCGGCACGGGGCCGGATTCGGAGAATGTCATGCCCTGCGCTTCCGGCGGGGCATAGGCGTTTATCCAGTCCAGGTATTTCTGGATCGAATAGACGGCGGCGGGGCCGTTCGTGTCGCCTCCCCGCGCCACGCAGGAGCCGACCGGGCGCGAATTCTCGTCGACCTTGATGCCCCATTCGTCCACCGGCCGCCCGTTCGGTATGCCCCTGTCGCCGTTGCCCGCCATCGACAGCCAGGCATCGGTGAATCGCCAGCCAAGCGACGGGTCCTTCTTGCCATAGTCCATATGGCCATAGACCTTCTTGCCGTCGATTTCCTTGCCGTTGAAGAACGCAGCAATGTCCTCGTAAGCGGACCAGTTGACTGGCACGCCGAGCTCGTAGCCATATTTCTCCTTGAAGTCGGCCTTGTTCTTCTCGTCGTTGAACCAGTCATAGCGGAACCAGTAGAGGTTCGCGAACTGCTGGTCGGGCAGCTGATAGAGCTTGCCGTCAGGGGCCGTCGTGAAAGACTTGCCGATGAAATCATCGACGTCGAGGTTCGGATTGGTTACGTCCTTGCCTTCATTCGCCATCCAGTCCGTCAGGCTGCGCGCCTGCTGGTAGCGCCAATGCGTTCCGATCAGGTCGGAGTCGTTGATATAGGCGTCGTAGATGTTCTCCCCGGATTGCATCTGGGTCTGAAGTTTCTCGACCACGTCTCCCTCGCCGATCAGGTCGTGCGTCAGCTTGATGCCCGTGATGTCCGAGAAAGCCTTGGCGAGCACTTTCGATTCGTATTCATGGGTGGTGATCGTCTCCGAAACCACCTTGATCTCCATGCCGGCGAATGGTTTCGCGGCATCGATGAACCATTGCATCTCCGCTTCCTGAGCCGCGCGGTCGAGCGTCGACAGATCGCCGATCTCCGCGTCCAGGAAGGCCTTGGCCTCGTCCATTCCGGCATAGGCATGGCCGACGCCAAGCAACAGGGCAAGAGCAGTCGTCGATGTGAGTAAATTCCGTCGCATGCGTTCCTCCCTTACAAAGTTGCAGTCCCGATCGGAGCGACCACCGGCATGCGGCCGTCCAACAGTTTCCTCCCCCTAAACGAAGCGAAATACGCCGATGGCGTACACGACCGAGAGGGCGAGTGCCCACCACAGGTTGGGCCCCACGAGACCCAGCCATGCGAGATGAATGAAGGCGCTGCCGAGCAGCGATAGAAAGAGGCGATCCCCCCTGGTTGTTTCGATCCGCAGGATTCCAACGCGCGGATTGCCGCCGGGCGAGACGTATTCCCAGATACCCATGCCGATCAGAAGCAGGAAGATCGTTGCGAAGAAGATCGCGGTCGGCCACGTCCAGGCCATCCAAGAGAGGTTCATTGCTCATACCCTCCCCAAGGCAAAGCCCTTGGCGATGTAGTTGCGGACGAACCAGATCACCAACGCGCCCGGAATGATGGTGAGCACCCCGGCGGCCGCGAGCACCCCCCAGTCCAATCCGGAAGCTGAGACCGTCCTTGTCATCGTGGCAGCGATCGGCTTGGCGGCGGTCGTCGTGAGCGTGCGGGCGATCAGCAGTTCGACCCAGGAGAACATGAAGCAGAAGAACGCCGCCACACCGATGCCGGAGGCGATGAGAGGCATGAATATCTTCACGAAAAAACGCGGGAACGGATAGCCGTCGATATAGGCGGTCTCATCGATTTCCTTGGGCACGCCCGACATGAACCCTTCCAGGATCCAGACCGCCAGGGGTACGTTGAAGAGGCAGTGCGCCAGCGCCACAGCTATGTGCGTGTCGATCAAGCCGAAGGCCGAGTAGAGTTGGAAGAAAGGCAGTGCGAAAACGGCGGGCGGCGCCATGCGGTTGGTCAGCAGCCAGAAGAAGAGATGCTTGTCTCCGAGGAAGCGGTAGCGTGAAAAGGCGTAGGCCGCGGGCAACGCCACGAGCACGGAAATCGCCGTGTTCATGACCACATAAATGATCGAGTTGATGTAGCCGGAATACCAGGACGGGTCGGTGAAGATCACGGCGTAGTTGCGCAGGGTCGGATTGCGCGGCCACAACGAGAAGGTACCGAGGATTTCCTGGTTGGTCTTGAAGCTCATATTGATGAGCCAATAGATCGGCAGCATCAGGAAGATGATGTAGAGCGTCGGGATCAGCCACCAGAAACGCGACTCCTCACCGCGACGGCGCATCATGCGGGCGAGCTTTTGGCTGTCCGCGCCCGCCCTGCCCCCCGCCCCCGTGGCGGACTTCCGCATCAGCGTGTCCACCGCGCCTTGGGCCGCCTGTTCCTCCGTGGCAGCCATCTCATTTCTCCGTGCCGACATTGGTCATGACCGTGTAGAACACCCAGGACAGGGCCAATATGATCAGGAAATAGATGATCGACATGGCCGCCGCAGGCCCAAGATCGAACTGCCCGACCGCCATCTTGACGAGATCGATCGACAGGAAGGTGGTCGAATTGCCGGGACCGCCACCTGTTACGACGAACGGTTCGGTGTAGATCATGAAGCTGTCCATGAAGCGGAGCAGCACCGCTATGAGGAGCACCCGGTTCAACTTCGGCAGCTGGATGTAGCGGAAGACCGCCCAACGCGAAGCGCCATCGATCTTGGCTGCCTGGTAGTAGGCATCGGGGATCGCAACCAGCCCCGCGTAACAAAGCAGCACGACCAGGCTCGTCCAGTGCCAGACATCCATGACTATGATCGTGATCCAGGCGTCGATCGGATCGTTCACGTAGTTGTAGTCGATGCCGAGCGCCGAAAGCGTATAGCCGAGCAGGCCGATATCGATGCGCCCGAAGACCTGCCATATCGTCCCGACCACATTCCAGGGGATGAGAAGCGGCAAGGCCATCAGGACGAGACAGACCGGGACGCCCCAGCCGCTGCGCGGCATGTTGAGCGCGATGAAGATGCCCAATGGAATTTGTATCGCCAGGACGATGGCCGAGAAGACGAGGTTGCGGCCCATCGCCTCCCAGAAGCGATTCGAGTGAAGGATCTCCTCGAACCACTCCGAGCCCACCCAGAAGAAGACATTGTTGCCGAACGTGTCCTGAACGGAGTAGTTCACCACGGTCATCAGCGGAATGACGGCCGAGAACGCCACCAGCAGCAGCACCGGCAGCACCATGAACCAGGCCTTGTTGTTCCACGGCTTCTCCATGGGTCAGCCTCCGAGTTCGATGCGCCAGGAATTGGCGTAGATGCTGATCCGGGCCGGATCGAAGGTGACATGCGGCTCGGCCGGAACCTCGTCTTCCTCGCCGAGGATCGCCGCGATTTCGCGCCCCTCCAAGGTCGCTCGCACGATCTTCTGCCTGCCGATATCCTCGACCTTGGCGATGGATACGGGCATGCCCTGTGATCCCAGGCGAACGAATTCCGGACGAATGCCGAGTTCCGTCTTTCCCTGCGGCGGGATAACGGGAGCTCCAGACAGCTCGATCCGCTGGCTGCCGACCGTCGCAAGCCGCCCTTCGACCGACACCGGCATCACATTCATGCCCGGCGACCCTATGAAATAGCCGACGAAAGTGTGCCGCGGCCGATCGAACAGTTCGGCCGGCGTGCCGATCTGCACGATGCCTCCGTCATACATGACCACCACTTGCTCGGCGAAGGTCAGCGCCTCCGTCTGATCGTGCGTGACATAGACCATGGTGAAGCCGAAGCGGCGATGCAGTTGCTTGAGCTGCGACCTGAGAACCCACTTCATATGCGGGTCGATGACCGTAAGAGGTTCATCGAACAGGATGGCATTGACATCGGATCGCACGAGCCCGCGGCCGAGCGATATCTTCTGCTTCTGGTCCGCTGTGAGCCCTCGCGCCCTGCGATGCGCCCGCTCGGCGAGCCCGGTCATTTCGAGGGTCTCCCTTACCTTCCGGTCGACATCGGCTTCTGGCACACCGCGATTGCGGAGCGGGAAGGCAAGGTTGTCGTAGACCGTCATCGTGTCGTAGACGACCGGAAACTGGAAAACCTGCGCGATGTTGCGCTCTTGCGTCGAAAGCTCGGTCACGTCCCGGCCGTCGAAGCGAAGCTGTCCGTGCGAGGGATTGAGCAGCCCGGAGATGATGTTGAGCAGTGTCGTCTTGCCACAACCCGAGGGCCCAAGCAGCGCATAGGCGCCGCCGTCCTCGAAGGTGTGGTGGACTTCCTTCAGCGCATAGTCCGCGTCGCTCTTCGGGTGCGGCCCGTAGGCATGGCGGATATGGTCGAGTTCGATCCGCGCCATTGTCAGGCCGCCATTTTTCGGGAACCCGCCACGGCGCGTCCCTCTTCATCGAATACCATGACGTGACGATGGTCTATATAGACCTCGACCCTGTCGTCGGGAGCGAAGGCCTTCACGCCGGCCGCCAGCATCACCCAGCGGACGTCCGCGAAATCCAGATGGACGAAACTCTCCGAACCCGTGATCTCGGTCACGGACACTTTGGCCGTGACCGAGACCGCATCCCGGTTCGGGCGTGTCAAAGAAAGATGGTGGGGCTGGAAGCCGATCGTGTAGACGCCGTCGGCAATACCGGCCAAGTCGGCCGGCACCGGGAGCTTGACCCCACCATCAAGCTGAAAATTCGTACCCGCCTTTCGCAATACCATCGTGTTGAGCGGCGGGTCGGAGAAGGTCTTCGCCGTCACCAGGTCGTTCGGCCTGCGAAAAACCTCGACCGTCGGTCCGAATTGCGTGACCCTGCCTTCGGACAGAGTCGCCGTATTGCCACCGAGCAGAAGCGCCTCATGCGGTTCGGTGGTGGCATAGACGAAAATGGCCCCCGTTTCGGCAAATATCCTCGGGAGCTCCGCCCGTAGCTCCTCCCGCAGCTTGTAATCCAGATTGGCAAGCGGCTCGTCGAGCAACACCAAGCCGGCGTTCTTGACGATTGCTCGGGCCAGCGCCGTTCTCTGCTGTTGGCCGCCGGACAGGCTGAGCGGCGTGCGCTGCAAATAGGGCATCAGCTTGAGCAGGTCGGCCGCACGGCGAACTTCACTGTCAATGCGCTCGGCCGGGGCGCCGGCGACCCGAAGCGGCGACGCGATGTTCTCGTAAACTGTCATCGCCGGATAGTTGATGAACTGCTGGTAGACCATCGCGATCTTGCGTTTCTGCACTGGCACGCCGGTCACATCACGACCGTCGAACCAAACGGAACCGGACGTAGGCGAATCCAGTCCCGCCATCAGCCGCATCAGGCTGGTCTTGCCGGAAAGCGTCGGCCCAAGCAGAACGTTGAGCGAGGCGTGCTGCAGCGTCAGCGAGATGTCGCGGATATGCTCCACCCCGCCGACGGTCTTGGATACGTTTCTCAGCTCAAGCATCCCGCCTCCTCCCAAGGCTAGAGCTTCACTCCGCTGCCGCGTGTCGCGCGCTCCCTACCCCACGCATGAACTCTTCCAACCTGCCAGCCTGTTCCCGGCTCAGCCGAAGGCCGCGCTTGGTGCGGCGCCACAATATGTCCTCCGCCGTGCAGGCCCATTCGTGGTCCACCAGGTACCGGACCTCGGCTTCGAACAGGTCGGCACCGAAGTTCCGCCCGAGATCCGCAGCGGAACTCGCGAGACCGAGCACGACCTTCGCGCGCGTCCCGTAGAGCCGGACCAGCCGGCGCGCGTGAGCGAGATCCAGGAATGGAAAGGACGATTTCAGCCGGTCGACCTCCATATTAAAACCGTCCGGGGGGAAATCGCCCCCCGGCAAAGCCGCGCTCGCCGTCCAAGGCGCGCCCTTCCTGCCGAGGAACCCTTCGATCTTCTCCATCATCGCTTCCGCCAGCCGCCGGTAAGTGGTGATCTTGCCACCGAAGATGTTGATCAAGGGAGCGACCCCGTTGCCGCCGTCCGACTTCAGCACATAGTCGCGCGTGGCTTCCTGCGCCTTCGACGCGCCATCGTCATAAAGCGGGCGGACGGCCGAATAGGCCCAGACAATGTCCTCGCGCCGCACCGGCATCGAGAAATATTCGCTTGCCGCTTCGCAAAGATAGGCACTTTCGGCCTCGGTGATCGCGACCGCATTTGGGTCGCCGCGATAGTCGCGATCGGTCGTCCCGATCAGCGTGAAGTCCTCTTCGTAGGGGATGGCGAAGATGATGCGTCCATCCTTGTTCTGGAAAAAATAGGCGCGCGATCCCTCGAACTTCCTCGGCACGACGATGTGGCTGCCCTGGACCAGGCGAACATTGTGGACGTCTTTTTGCCCGACAGCCGCCGAAAGGACCCGATCGACCCAGGGTCCCGCGGCGTTGACGACCAGCCGCGCCCGGATTTGCTCGCGCTCCCGCGTCCGCCGATCTTCGACATCGATCGTCCAAAGGCCGTTTTCACGATGTGCGCCGGTTACTCGCGCGCGGGTTCGAATGACGGCGCCACGGTCGGCGGCGTCGCGTGCATTCAGCACGACCAGCCGGGCGTCGTTGACCCAGCAATCCGAATACTCGAAAGCGCGGGAGAACAACGGCTTCAGAGGCTTCCCCGCCGGATCGCTCCGCATGTCCAGCGTCCGGGTCGCCGGCAGGAGCTTGCGGCCGCCGATGTGATCGTAGAGGAATAGGCCCAGCCGCAGCAACCATGCCGGCCGAAGTCCCTTTACGTGCGGCAGCACGAAACGCAGGGGCCAGATGATGTGCGGAGCGTTCCTCCAGAGAACTTCGCGCTCCATCAAGGATTCGCGCACCAGCCGGAACTCGTAATGCTCGAGATAGCGCAGGCCGCCATGAATGAGCTTCGTGGAGCCCGACGATGTCCCGCTAGCGAGATCGTTCATTTCCGCGAGGTAGACGTCGTAGCCGCGCCCGGCAGCGTCGCGGGCGATGCCGCAGCCGTTGATGCCGCCACCGATGACGAAAACGTCATGGATCTTTGCCTGATCCAACAGCTTCCTCCAGACTTTCGCCACGTAGCAATTTCGGACAATTCGAAGATCGAGAGGAATTATTTCGAACTAAGAACGAATGTCAAACGAAATCGCCGGGCGAAGGCCGCGAGGGCCGGCATCAGCGCATGGTTTCGACGAGTTCGACCTCCGCTTCCGCACAGATCCTGCGGATCGAGGCTATATCGCAGCGATCCGTTATGAACGTATCGACCTGACCGAGATGTCCGATCCGCACTGGGGCCGTGCGCTCGAACTTGGTGGCATCCGAAACCAGGATCACGTGCCGGCTGTTGGCGATAATGGCTTGAGCGACTTTCACTTCGCGAAAATCGAAGTCGAGCAATGCTCCGTCGTGGTCGATCGCCGAGGCGCCGATCACCGCATAATCCACCTTGAACTGCTTGATGAAATCGACGGCGGCTTCGCCGACCACGCCGCCGTCGGAGCCTCG
Organism: Rhizobiaceae bacterium; assembly: GCA_035556195.1. Lineage (GTDB taxonomy): Bacteria > Pseudomonadota > Alphaproteobacteria > Rhizobiales > Rhizobiaceae. Next base: position 19,986 of record DATMFK010000039.1, on the reverse strand, counting down.
CACCACGCCGCCGGCGATCACCACTTCGATCGAAGGATAAACCCGCATCTTGTTGGCGACATTGATATTGTTGGTGATGACCATCAGGCCGTGATGATCGAGAAGCGCATTGGAGACAGCTTCCGTCGTGGTGCCGATGTTGATGAAGAGCGAGGCATTGTCGGGGATAAGCCGCGCCGCCGCTCGCCCGATGGCTTCCTTCTCCTCGGCGGCGATCTTTCGCCTGGCCTCGTATTCGACGTTCTCGATGCCGGAGGGAAACAGCGCCCCGCCATGAATGCGCGTCAGCAGTCTGCGCTCGCATAAGTCGTTGAGATCCTTGCGGATCGTCTGCGGTGTCACGTTGAATTGGAGGGCAAGCTCATCGACCAGGACTCGGCCGTTGTCCTTGGCCATCTGGATGATCTCGGCGTGTCGTGGCGGCAGATACACGAACGGTTTCCTTCACTTTCGTATCTTTCCTCTCGATACCAAAACGAAAGTAGCCGCATGTCAATGTTCCCCGAAGCCTCTCCGGCGCATCCCTCTGGCCTTTCGCGTCCAGGCCCATCAGTCTCCCGTGATCGTTCTCATGCTCGCAATGGCTGCAACGAAATCCGTTTGGCGTGCCCCCCAGCGTGCTAGCCCGAGTTCACGCAACTTGACGAATTTGCATTCCGCCCCGGCGCGATTGGCCTATCTCAGCTTGGCACCAGATCTGATGATCGGCTCCCGGCTAATGCCTGCCAGCAGTTTGAACGCCATATAAGCTCCCCTCAATCCAGTGTCGCAGCGGCACGGACGATCGCGTCATAGGCCTCGTCTACATCAGCTTCGGTCGAATTGAACTGGCCGACCTGGAAGCGAATGGCGAGATGGCCGTCTACGCGCGTCTGGGTGAGATAGATATGGCCGTCGTCATTGATCCTCTCGAGCAGGCGCTGGTTGTGAGAGTCGGGATCGCCACCGGGGGGCGGAACGTGCCTGAACGAGAACAGGGACAGAACGGGTTCACTGACGATTTCGAAACCGGGCGTGTCGCGAATTCTTTGCGCCAGCGTCTCGCTCCAACGCACATGATCGCGGATCATGGCCCGCAGCCCCTCCAGCCCGTGTGCCCGCAACAGGAACCATAGTTTGAGCGCACGGAATCGCCTGCCCAACGGGACCGACCATTCCGAGTAATTGACGATGCCGTCCTTGCCGTGCGTCTTCAGATATTCGGGCTGGATGGCCAACGTCTTCACCAGGCTGTCGGGATCCCTGATGAACTGCATCGAGCAGTCGAACTGGGCTCCAAGCCATTTATGCGGGTTGAAGACGATCGAGTCGGCACCTTCGATTCCTTGCCAGAAATGGCGGAATTCCGGGCAGATCATCGCAGCCCCCGCCCAGGCTGCGTCGACATGAAGGTAAAGGCCGTGTCGCCTCACCACATCGGCGATGGAGGCGAGGTCGTCCGTGGCCCCGATGCTGGTTCCGCCAATGCAGGCGACAACGCCCGCAGGCAAGAGCCCCGCCCCTCTATCAGCGATGATGGCCGCCTCGAGCATGGCTGAGTCCATGCTGCGCCGGCTCCCTTTGGTCGGTATGCGAACGAGGTTCGCCTCGCCGATCCCGGACACCCATATGGCACGGTCGATCGACGTGTGGACCTGGTTCGAAGCATAGACGCGGATCGGCTTCGCGGCGGCCAGACCCTTGGCATTGCCCTGCCAGGACAGCGCGCGCTCTCGCATTGTCAGCACGGCCGCCAGCGTGGCCGACGAAGCGGAATCCTGAATGACGCCTGAGAAGCCGGAAGGCAACGCGAGCGCTTGCCGCAACCAGTCGATCATGACCGTTTCGAGTTCAGTCGCGGCCGGAGACGTCTGCCACAGCATGCACTGCGCGGCCATCGCGGTCACGAGGTACTCGGCCACGACCGAAACTGGCGCGGCGTTGGCCGGAAAATAGGCAAAGAAGCGCGGGTGCTGCCAATGCGTCATTCCCGGCAGGATCTTCTCCTCGAAATCGGCGAAGATCCTTTCCATGGGCTCGGCCTGCTCCGGGGGCGCAATCCCGATGCTGGCCGCGATTTCGCCGGGACTGCTCTGCGCCCTGACCGGACGCTCGCGCAACGTCTCCCGATAGTCCGCGCCCCACTCGGCCGCTCGCCGCGACCATTCGCGAAACTCTCTGCTGTCCATTCCCGACCTCCTCCCTATACCGGGTGATTATTCAACGAGTGACGAGCTATCTCGCGCCGCGAGCACGATACAGCTGCGGGCAATCGATCTGCCTGCCACGCTGCCCTAAACCGGAAAATCGGGAAGGCTGGCGAAAGCTGCCCGCAACGCTTTCGACCAGCTATCGGAAATGGCGCGAAAATAGGGATCGTCCTTGCTGATGCGCTTCTTCAACTTCACCTTCAGCGCATCCCGTTCGTAGAACAGAACGTCGATTGGGAGGCCGACGGACAGGTTGGATTTCAGCGTCGAGTCGAACGACACCATCAGAAGCTTGACCGTTTCGGGAAAGGTCATTTTCCGATCATAAGCTCTGATGATGATCGGCTTTCCGTATTTGGTCTCGCCGATCTGGAAGAAGGGCGTGTCTTCGGTCGATTCGATGAAATTGCCTTCCGGATAGATCAAGAACAGACGGGGTTCGCTGCCCTCGATCTGGCCGCCGAGTATGAAGGAGGCATTGAAATAGGAATCTCCCCTGTGCCCGCCCGGCGAGGCACTGGCTATGACCTCCTTGACGGTGTTCCCGACGAGGCGGGCCGTCTGGTACATCGATGACGTTTCCAAGACAGTCGGACCATGTTCTGAGATGGTTTTGCAGCGTTCATCCAGCAGGCTCACGACGGCTTGGGTCGTGGCGAGATTGCCGGCCGACATCAGGACGATCACCCTGTCGCCGGGCTGTTCCCAGACGTGCATCTTGCGGAATGTGGAGATCGAATCCACGCCGGCATTGGTGCGGGTGTCCGACATGAACACCAACCCGCGATCGATCATCAGCCCGACACAATAGGTCATAATATTCCGCATCTTAGGGTTATTTTCCGGACTGATCCAGTGCGCCGGAACGGGGCTGACCGCCGATTTCACGCCCGTCGCGGAATTACTGCTCCACCGTAATGTGGACTGCAAGGTGTTCCTGCGCTTGCCCAAGCAGAATACCCGACACGGGCGAAGCCTCGCGATAGTCGCACCCCGTGGCGAGCCTTACATAGCGTTCGTCGGGCGAAATGCCGTTCGTCGCATCGAAAGCAACCCAACCGAGATTGCCAACGTGGGCTTCGGCCCAGGCATGGCTGGCAGCCTGGTCCACCACATCCATCATCAGATAGCCACTGACGTAACGCGCGGGATAGCCCATGCGTCGCGCCGCCGCGATGAAGATGTGGGCGTGATCCTGACACACGCCTGATTGCTGAGCCAAGGCTGCTTCGGCGGACGTCTCTGCAGTGGTGGCGCCCGGCCGGTATGCGACCCGCTCACCGATCAACTTCATCAAGCGGTGCAGCCGCTGGATGTCGCCCCCTCTCGTGCCGACCTCCTCAACGAGCGCGAGGATGCCTTCGGCGCCCGTGGTCAAGGAGGTTTCCCGGCAAAACAGCCAAAGCGGCGCGAAGCCACGATGCGGCCCGGTCACACCTGCGTTGTCCCTGGTCTCCACTACACCGGTCGCTTCGATGCCGATCACATGAGATTCGCCGAGGATGCTCACCAAGCGCGTATCGTTGCCGAAATGATCGGTGAACCGTAGTTCCTCCCGCGCACCATCGATTGCAAGGGCCCAGTGTCCGATCGTTTGCGTCGGTCCCGGCTGGGGGACCAGCCGCAGCCGCTGCAGGGCATATTGGATCGGCGTGTCATACCGGTATTCAGTACGATGCGTGATCTTCAACCGCATGACGGCGAGCCCTCTAGTAGAAGTTATAATCCTCTGCGATCTGCTCGCCGAAGCGATTGTTGCTGGCGATGAAATCATCGAGGAATTCGTGAAGGCCCGCATCGAAAATCTCGCCGATCGATCCGGCTTTCAGGCGCGCCAAGGTCTGCTCGGCGGTTCCTATGCAAGGATGCCGTTGACCATAGTCCTCGGCCCGAAAGCGAAGGTGCTCGACGATAAAGCGGTAGCAGAACGTCAGCGACCTCGGCATACGGCCGTTCAGGATCAGGTAGTCCGCGATATTGGCGGGTTTATAAACGGCGTCGTAGACCCACCGGTAGGACCGATGCGCCGCTACGGAACGCAGGATGGATTCCCATTGATAGTTATCGAGGGACGATCCGACCCAGGAAATTGACGGCAGCAGCACATAGTACTTCACGTCGAGGATGCGCGCCGTATTGTCGGCCCGTTCGACATACGTCCCGATCTGGGCGAAGTCGAAGATTTCATTCCGTAGCATGGTGCCATAGAACGCACCCCTGATCTGTGCCGTCTCGCGCTTGATCAGGTCGAGAACCTTCGGCAGATCTCGTTGATCGATCGGCGACGCCAATGCGCGCTTCATCGTCATCCAGGCTTCGTTGATGCTCTCCCAGGTATCGAGGGTGAGTGCTGTCCGCACCATTCGGGCGTTCATGCGGGCCGTCTCCATCGACGAGATGACACTCGATGGATTGCTCGTGTCCCGCAGCAGGAAATCCGAAACAGTCGCGGCTGTGTATTCCGAATGTCTTCGAGCGAAAGGCGCGTTGGCCGCGGCGCTTACGATGACGGACGCCCACTCGTCGCCGGCGCCTTGCGAGCGTGTGAGAGCCATCCGGAGCCCGACATCGACGAGCCGGGCCATGTTCTCGGCGCGTTCGATATAGCGGTTCATCCAGTAAAGCCCGTTGGCTGTGCGACCAAGGAGCATTTCAGCGTTCCCCACGCCTTGAGAAGCGGCAGGCCGCGTACATCAGTCAATCTCCCTCGCCGTGCGGATACGTGGACTTCTCGACGCCATCTCCTGACCGCCCACCCGCCTCCGCTTCCCTGTCAATCGTCGAGGACCCAAGTGTCCTTGGTTCCGCCGCCCTGGGACGAGTTCACGACGAGCGACCCCTCCTTCAAGGCGACGCGAGTCAGCCCGCCAGGTACGATCTGGATCCGGTCGGACACCAGCACGAAGGGCCGCAGGTCCACATGACGCGGGGCGAGGCCCTTTTCAGTCAGGATCGGACATGTCGACAGCGCCAGGGTCGGCTGAGCGATATAGTTGGACGGCCGCGCAGCGAGCTTCGCGGCGAAGGTCTCGCGTTCCTTCTTCGACGCAGCGGGACCAACGAGCATCCCGTAGCCGCCCGATCCGTGGACTTCTTTCACCACCAGTTCGTCCAGATGCGCCAGAACATATTTCAGGCTGTCCGGCTCTGAGCAGCGCCAAGTCGGGATGTTCTCCAGCATGGCTTTGCGGCCTGTGTAGAATTCTATGATCTCCGGCATGAATGAATAGATCGCCTTGTCGTCAGCGATTCCGGTGCCCGGCGCATTGGCGATCGTGATGTTGCCGGCCCTGTAGACGTCCATTATCCCGGCAACGCCGAGCGCTGAATCCGGTCGGAAAGTCAGCGGATCGAGAAAGGCGTCATCGACCCGGCGATAGAGCACGTCCACGCGCTTGTAGCCCTCGGTGGTGCGCATCGCCACCCCGCCGTCGATTACCCGCAAGTCAGTTCCCTCGACCAGTTCGACCCCCATCTGATCCGCCAGAAAGGCGTGTTCGAAATAGGCCGAATTGTAGCTGCCGGGTGTCAGGACCGCGATAGTCGGCGCGCCTCGCGCGCCGTTTGGGCTCACCGTAGCGAGGGACTGGCGCAGCAGTTGAGGATAGTTTTCGACGGGCCTCACCTTCACCCGCTGGAAGAGCTCGGGGAACAATTGCATCATCGTTTCGCGGTTCTCCAGCATATAGGAGACGCCAGAGGGCGTTCGGGCATTATCCTCGAGGACGTGGAACTGGTTCTCACCGGTCCTGACGATGTCGACGCCGATAATGTGTGTATAGACGCCCGCCGGCGGCTTCACCCCGATCATTTCGGGCAGAAAGGCCTCGTTGGCGGCAACCAGCTCGCGGGGAAGCCTTCCGGAGCGCAGGATTTCCTGTCGATGGTAGATGTCGTCCAGGAAGGCGTTGAGCGCTTGCACCCGTTGCTCGATGCCCTGGGTGAGACGACGCCACTCGGCCCCGGAAATGATGCGCGGAACGATGTCGAAGGGGATGAGGCGCTCGGCAGCTTCTGCTTCGCCGTAAACGGCGAAAGTGATCCCTGTCTTCCGGAAGACGCGCTCGGCATCGCGCATCTTGTCGTTAAGGCGGGCCGGATCCTGATCCCGCAACCAATCGCCATAAGCTCTGTACGGCTCCCTGACCTTGGCTTCCGCAGGGCCCATCTCGTTGAAGGCAACCACCCGTGCACTCCCCTCTGGCACCATTTGAGATTAGATAGCCCAGGAAATGCAAGTGCAATCGCGCAGATATCGCGCTGGGATCGCAGCTGGCGGCGATCTTGCACAAACGTAATGCACTAAAACTAGAGATGCAGCAGCAACTGCCCGCCCGATAATCTGTAGCTGGTCAGAAGGCGCGGAAAGTCACCGTGGTAAAGGTGTTTCTGATTCCAGGAATGGCATGGACCTTCTGATTGACGAAGTGTCCAATATCCTCATCCTCGTCGACATAGAACTTCACGAGCAGATCGTAATCCCCCGCTGTCGAATAGACCTCCGAAGCGATCTCGGCATCGACGAGCGCGGAGGCCACCTCATAGGCTTTACCGAGCTCGCATTTGATCTGGACGAAAAAAGCCTTCATGACCTGTCCTCGTTTCGTTGCGGTTGTTCTTGCAGACCGCAGGCTCCCTTTCAAGCAAAGCCACCATGCTCCGCTTAGCGGGCAGGGAGATCGCCCCGTTCCCAGCCCTCGGTTATGAGTGCCGATCGTTCGGCGAAATGGCCTTTCTCGATCGCGTCGCGTATGTCCTGCATCAACCGCTGATAATAGGCCAGATTGTTCCAGGTGAGCAGCATGGCGCCCAACGCCTCGCCCGACTTGACGAGGTGATGCAGATAGGCGCGCGAATAGTCGCGCGACGCCGGACAATTGCTTTCCTCATCGAGCGGGCGTGGGTCCTCGGCGTGACGAGCATTGCGCAGGTTGACCTTGCCGCGGCGGGTGTAGGCAAGACCGTGGCGCCCCGCCCTGGTTGGCATGACGCAATCGAACATATCGATGCCGCGCGCCACTGATCTCAGTATGTCGTCCGGCGTACCGACTCCCATCAGATAGCGTGGTTTGTCGGACGGCAGTTCCGGGCACGTGGCTTCGATCATTTGCAGCATGACCGCCTGCGGTTCGCCGACGGCGAGACCGCCCACGGCGTAGCCCTTCAGCCCCATTGCCGCAAGCGATTGGGCCGAGCGGATCCTGAGCTTTGCGACATCCCCACCCTGAACGATGCCGAACATCGCCTTGCCGGGCTGGTCGCCAAATGCCTTCTTGCAGCGCTCGGCCCAACGCAGGGACAATTCCATTGCGCGCTCGATCTCGCGCTCGTTCGCAGGCAAGGCCACGCATTCGTCGAGTTGCATCTGTATGTCGGAATCGAGAAGCCCCTGGATCTCGATCGAGCGTTCCGGCGACATCTCGTAGGGCGCGCCGTCGATGTGCGAACGGAAGGTCACGCCGTTCTCGCTGAGCTTGCGCAGTTGCGCCAGCGACATCACCTGGAAACCGCCCGAGTCGGTCAGGATCGGATGTGGCCAGCGGGCGAATTCGTGCAGCCCTCCCAGCCGTGCAACGCGTTCCGCCCCAGGCCGCAGCATCAGATGATAGGTGTTGCCGAGAATGATGTCGGAGCCGAGCGCCCGTACCTGGTCCAGATACATGGCCTTGACCGTGCCGCCGGTGCCGACCGGCATGAAGGCCGGGGTGCGGACGACGCCCCGCGGCATCGAAATCTCGCCGCGACGCGCCATGCCGTCGGTCGCAAGCAATCGAAAGGAAAAGCAGTCAGCCATCGAATTCCTGGTCGTGAATGGGAGCTTCCGGCGCCTGCCGGTCAAGCGATTGGCGGTACCGGATGCAGCCGCGCATGAATTTGGGCCATGGCGGAACGGCAATGGATGGCTCGATCGTTTCCGGCAACAACGACCAAAGATCCGGATGATGCCAGCAGAGGTCGTGCCCAGTGGCATCCCGATGCGCGCGGATGCCTTTTCTCAATTCTCGCACTTTCGCAATCAGCGTGTCCCGATCCATCTCCTCAAGATCGTCGTCCATCGTTCTCCTCCCGGAACAACAGGCTGGCGTCGCCATAGGAGTAGAAACGATAGCCGTTGTTCACGGCATGGGCATAGGCAGCACGCATGGTGTCGAGGCCGGCAAAGGCCGAAACGAGCATGAACAGGGTCGAGCGCGGCAGATGAAAGTTCGTCATCAGCACGTCGGCGGTACGGAAGCGATAGCCGGGCGTGATGAAGATGCCGGTCGCACCCGACCAAGGCTCGATAACCCCATCCTCCCGCGCCGCGCTCTCGAGAAGGCGCAGCGAGGTCGTGCCGACCGCGATAATCCGTGCCCCACGCCGCCGCGCGGCGTTCAGCGCGTCGGCCGTGGCCGCTGAGACCACCCCCTTCTCTTCATGCATCTTGTGGTCGGCCGTATCGTCGACCTTGACCGGGAGGAAGGTTCCGGCCCCCACATGAAGAGTCACGAAATGCCGCTCGACGCCGCGCTCGTCGAGCCGGGCCATCAGCTCCGGTGTGAAATGAAGTCCGGCCGTCGGCGCTGCGACGGCTCCTTCCTCCCGTGCATAGATCGTCTGATAATCGGTCCGATCGCGTTCGTCGTCCGCTCGCTTCGACGCGATGTAAGGCGGCAGGGGCACGTGCCCGACGGCATGGAGCGCCTCGTCGAGCACGGGCCCGGAGAGATCGAAGCCCAGCAGGACCTCGCCCGCCTCGCGCTTTTCGAGGACCGTGGCATCGAGCGCGCCCAGGAAACACGCATTGCCGCCATGACCGAACTGGATCCTGTCGCCCTGGATCACCCGCTTGGCTGGACGAACGAAAGCCAGCCAGCGATCGGACCCGACACGCATATGCAGCGTAGCGTCGATCTGGGCCGCAGCCCCGTCGCGCCGCCTGATACCGGTGAGTTGGGCCGGAATGACCTTGGTGTCGTTGAAGACCAGGGCGTCGCCCGGCCGAAGAATGTCCGGAAGATCGCGAACCGTCCTGTCGGCCAGGTTCTCGCCGGGCGTGACCATCAACAGCTTCGCGGCATCCCGCGGCTCGGCTGGCCGTAGCGCTATGCGATCGTCGGGAAGGTCGAAGTCGAAGAGTTCGATGCGCAAGATTGGCTCCTCGACAGGAGAACCGCCGCGACAGCGTCCTTCCTCCCGAACGGGAAGAAGGACGAGGCGGTGCTACTTCACGTCCGCGGCGACTTTCAACGATACGATCTTGTCGGGATCGACGACCGGCTCGCCGCGCTTGATCTTGTCGACATTCTCCATGCCTTCAATGACCTGGCCCCAAACCGTGTATTGCCGGTTGAGGAAGCCTGCGTCCTCGAAGCAGATGAAGAACTGCGAATTGGCGGAGTTCGGGTTCTGGGCGCGAGCCATGGAGCACGTGCCGCGCGAATGATTCATGTTGGAGAACTCGGCCTTCAGATCCGGCTTGTCGGAGCCACCCATGCCTGCGCGCGACGGGTTGAAAGACGGCTTGGACGAATTCCCGTATTGCACGTCGCCGGTTTGGGCCATGAAGCCATCGATGACACGGTGGAAAACCACACCGTCATACGCGCCCTCACGCGCCAGTTCCTTGATGCGACCGACATGGCCGGGCGCAAGGTCGGGAAACAATTCGATGACCACATTGCCCTTGGTGGTCTCCATGATGAGCGCGTTCTCGCGATCCTTGATCTCGGCCATGGCCAGTTCCTTTGCTGTTGTCTGTTATTTGCCGTCGGCGGCGATGCGGACCTTGATCATGCGATCCGGTTCGCTGACGGCGCCGTTGGCGCTCGGGCTGCCCTTCTTGATCGCGTCGACATGCTCCATGCCGCTCTCGACCTCGCCCACGATCGTGTATTGACCGTCGAGCGAAGGCGCCGGAGCGAACATGATGAAGAACTGCGAGTTGGCCGAGTTCGGATCCTGGGCCCGGGCCATGCCCACGACCCCACGCACGAAATGCTCCTTGGAGAATTCCGCGGGGAGATCAGGGCGTTCCGATCCACCCATGCCCGCCCGGTTGCTGTCGTAACCGTCGTTCATGTCGCCATACTGGACATCGCCGGTCTGCGCCATGAACCCGTCGATCACCCGATGGAATGCCACGTTGTCATAGGCGCCTTCGCGCACAAGCGCCTTGATCTGCTCGACATGTTTCGGCGCGAGATCGGGACGGAGCGCGACCGTCACGTCGCCATCTTTCAACGTGATGACCATGGTGTTTTCGGGTTCGGCGGCGATCGTAGGTCCGGCAAAACCGACAAGGGCCGCAAATACCGTGGCGAAGGCGGCAAGCCTTGCAATTCTCATTGGCATCTCCTCAAGCGTCTATGTTCTGAACTTGCCGGCAAGAGCCTCGGCGACAGGCGCCGGTACGAAGGGTCGAACATTGCCTCCCATTGAGGCAATCTGGCGCACAAGTGTGGCCGTAATGGTCCGGACCGACGGGCTCGCCGGCAGGAACACGGTCTGCAGCTCGGGAGCCATGGTCTCGTTCATCCCGGCCATCTGCATCTCGTAGTCGAGGTCGGTACCGTCGCGCAGTCCGCGGATCATGATCGAAGCACCGAGCTTGCGCGCCGCATCGATGAGGAGGCCGTCGAACGACACTACCTCGATGCGGCTCGCGTCCTTGCCGAACTCGGCTGCCGAGACCTGCTTGATCAACGACACACGTTCTTCGAAGGAGAAAAGTGGCTTCTTGGCCGCTTGGATGCCGATCGCCGCGAAAACCATATCTGCCACCGAGAGCGACGCCTTCAAGACGTCGAGGTGACCATTGGTGAGTGGATCGAAAGATCCGGCATAGATGGCGATGCGATCTGTCATGGCAGGAGCTTCTAGCGGGCCGGGAACGCAAACGCAAATCGCTTTAGGGCCCGCGGCCATGGACGACGACTGGACGGCTCGATCACGGAAAGTTCACACGCGTCGCGCTAAGGTCAATCTTTGAACGATGAAACAAAATTCCCATGTGTTCGTTGAGGAGCACAGGAGAAAACACCATGATGATCTTCATGCTCGCCGCGGCAATGACAGTCGCCATGCTCGTCGCGACAGCTTTCGGCATGCACCAGGAAGCGCAGAAGGTTCGCTTCGAGGACCGTAAGACCAAGTTCGACCGCTTCGGGCCTCGCTGATCTGGAGAATGACGGCCGCGCGGCGCGGCCGTCCAGGGAATTACTTATCCGCCGCGGCGGTTTCCGCCGCACCGTTTCCGGTTTCTTCCGCTACACCGTTTCCGGCCTCGTCCTCCGCCTGAGGCTCGGAAATCCTCTCGACGGACACGACCTTCTCGCCTTCGGCCGTGTTGAAGATCGTGACGCCCTTGGTGGCGCGGCTTGCGATGCGTATGCCGGCGACGGGGACTCGGATCACTTGACCGCCGTTCGAGACCAGCATGAGCTGGTCTTCGGAACCGACTGGGAACGTCGCGACCAGCCGACCAATCTCATCGGTCTTGGAAACATCGGTTGCGCGGATACCCTTGCCGCCCCGCCCCGTGAGACGGAAGTCGTAAGACGACGAGCGCTTGCCATAGCCAAATTCGCTGACCGTAAGCACCATCTGCTCGTGCTGCCTCAGGAACTCGTAGCGTTCTTGCGGTAGAGTCGTCTCCTCTCCGACATCCTCGTTGGTGAGCGCGATCTCCTCTTCGTCGGCTCCGGACATCTTCCGTTCCGCGACCGCCTGCCTCAAATAGGCGGCGCGCTCGGCTGGCGTCGCATCGACATGCTCGAGGATCGCCATGGAGATCACCCGATCGCCCTCGTTCATCGAGATGCCGCGGACGCCCAGGGAATCCCGTCCTTTGAAAACACGGACGTCGCTGACGGGGAAACGGATGCACTGGCCGGAATCGGCGGTCAACAGGACGTCGTCGCCTTCCGTACAGGTCTCCACGTCGAGGATAGCATCCCCAGCCTCTTCGAATTTCATGGCGATCTTGCCGTTGCGGTTCACCTGCACGAAATCCGAAAGCTTGTTCCGGCGGACAGTGCCTCGCGTCGTCGCGAACATGACGTCCAGCTCGCTCCACTGCCCTTCGTCTTCCGGCAGTGGGAGGATGGCCGTGATGCGGTCGCCGTTCTCGATCGGCAACAGGTTGATGAGCGCCTTGCCGCGCGATTGCGGGGTGCCGATAGGCAGCCGCCACACTTTTTCCTTGTACACGATACCGCGCGAGGAGAAGAACAGGATCGGCGTGTGGGTGTTGGCGACGAACAGGCGGGTGACGAAATCAGTGTCCTTGGTGGACATGCCCGTCTTGCCTTTGCCACCGCGGTTCTGGGTCCTGTAGACAGAAAGCGGAACGCGCTTGATGTATCCTTCATGCGTGACCGTGACGACCATATCCTCACGCTGGATGAGGTCCTCGTCTTCCATCTCGGCGCCGGCGTCGGTGATCTCCGTACGGCGCGGCGTGCCGAACTCGTCGCGCAGGGCGACGAGTTCGTCCTTGATGATCTGCTGGATCCGAGCCCGTGAGCCGAGAATGTCGAGATAATCGGTGATCTCGGCTCCGATGGCGTTCAGCTCGTCGGCGATTTCCTCGCGACCGAGCGCAGTGAGGCGCGAGAGCTGCAGGGCCAGGATGGCGCGGGCCTGCTCTTCGGAGAGATTGTAAGTGCCGTCCTCGTTGATGCGATGGCGCGGATCATCGATGAGCAGGATCAGCGCCTCGACGTCACCCGCCGGCCAGCGCCGCTCCATCAACTGATCGCGCGCCGCTTGCGGGTTCGGGGCGTTGCGGATGGTGCGGATGATCTCGTCGATATTGGCGACCGCAATCGCCAGACCGACCAGGATATGAGCACGATCGCGCGCCTTTCGGAGCAGGTACTTCGTGCGGCGGCTGACAACCTCCTCGCGGAAGGCGATGAACGCCTTCAGCATGTCGATCAGCGTCAGCAGTTCGGGCTTGCCGCCATTGAGCGCCACCACATTGGCGCCGAAGGAGGTCTGCAACGGCGTGTAACGGTAGAGCTGGTTCAGCACCACGTCAGCGACTGCGTCGCGCTTGAGCTCGATGACGACACGATAGCCCTGCCGGTCGCTTTCGTCCCGGATGTCGGAGATACCCTCGATGCGCTTGTCGCGCACGAGCTCGGCCATCTTCTCGATCATCGACGCCTTGTTGACTTGATAGGGAACCTCGGTGACGACGATCGCCTCCCGATCGTTCCGGATCTCCTCGACATGCACCTTCCCGCGCATGACGATGGAACCGCGCCCCGTCGAATAGGCGCTATAGATTCCAGACCTTCCGAGGATCAGACCGCCTGTTGGAAAATCAGGACCTGGAATGATCTCCATCAGCGACGGGAGGTCCATGGCGGGATTGTCGATCAGCGCGATGGTGCCGTTGACCACCTCGGAGAGGTTGTGCGGCGGAATATTCGTAGCCATGCCGACCGCGATACCGCCCGAACCGTTGACGAGCAGGTTCGGGAAGCGTGCCGGCAGCACCTTCGGCTCTTCGACCGTGGCGTCGTAGTTGGGCTGGAAATCGACCGTGTCCTTGTCGATATCCTCGAGCAACTCGTGCGCGACCTTGGTCAGCCGGGCCTCGGTGTAACGCATGGCGGCCGGCGGATCGCCGTCGATCGAGCCGAAATTGCCCTGGCCGTCGATGAGGGGAGAGCGCATCGACCAATCCTGGGCCATGCGCACCAAGGCGTCGTAGATCGACGCGTCGCCATGCGGGTGGTACTTACCCATCACGTCGGCGACCGGACGCGCCGACTTCACATATTTGCGGTTCCAGTGATAACCGCTCTCGTGCGAAGCGTAGAGGATGCGCCGATGGACAGGCTTCAGGCCGTCGCGCACGTCGGGGAGCGCTCGACTGACGATCACGCTCATCGCGTAATCGAGATAGGAACGCTGCATCTCCTCGATGATGGAAATGGGCTCAATGCCTGTCGGGCCACCATCAGGCCCGCGCGGTGTCTTCTGGTCAGTCAAATTGGATCACGATCAGATTGGGAATCACTGACCTCTTATATAGGAAAGCTTCGCCCTACTCCAATCCGGGAGGTCGTATTTCTGCGGAGAAGAACGATTTCTCAGCGCAATTTCCTTTTTAATGCCAGTGAGATAGCATCGGGTGGCAAAAGGCCGCGCCACGGCGGCGTCATTCTTGCACGCAGACGTTGCCCGGCAACGGCCATCAGCCGCGGAGCGGCCGACCTTACGCGCCCTTGTGGACAAGGATATTCACGAGCTTTCCGAAGGGGTCACGCACGAAGAACCTCCTGACACCCCACTCTTCGTCGGCCGGCCCGTACTCGATGGGAAAACCTGCCCGTTCAACGCCCGCCAGCGCCGCGTCGAGGTCGTCCACCTCGATCGAGAGGTCGGGTACCGGCGTCCCTGCGCCACCCTGCGTGGCAAAGCTGATCTGTGCGCGAGCCTGTTCGCCCGAACCGTAAGTGACGATCCAGCCGTGATCCATGATCGGATCGAGCCCCAGCACGTCGTGATAGAAGCGCCGCGCCGCAGGGATGTCGCGGGCCTCAATGTTCGCGACGATCCGTTTTACCTTCATTGACAATCTCCAAGTGCTACAAACAATGGAAAGCGGAGCGTCAGTTCACTTGCCCCGAGCGGTAGGCGCTCGGCGTCCGGCCCATGACGAGGCGGAAACGCCGGTTGAAGGTCGACAGGTCGTTGAATCCCGCGTCGAAGGCAATCCTCGATATGGGTTCGTCGCCAGTGCGCAGGCGCACGGCCGCCCGGTGCAGCCTTGTTCTCAGCAGATACTGATAGGGCGTCATCCCTGTCACCTGCCTGAAACTTCGCAGGAAATGGTAGGGGCTCGTCGCCGTCCACTCGGCGAGTTCCGTCAGCGACAAAGCGGCTTCGGCATGGGTCTCGATGTGGCGCACCGCATCGCTGACACGCTTTTCGTCCCTTCGGCTTGGCGGCTGGGGCGCATCTGGCAGTCCGCGAACACCAAGCACTGCCGCACCCGCGATGCGCAGCCCAAGCTCCTCGAACGCCCACGGCTCGCCCGCATCTCTCGCTGCCTCCAGGCTGGCCAGCAAGGACGCCAGCCTCTCCAGAAGCGGCAAGCGAGGCGTTTCGAAGGCAAGACGCGTGGCCCCGTCTATACTCGCCACGACGCGCTCGAAATAATCCGGCGAAAAATGGAACGACAGGCAGCGGTCGCCGCGCGAATGATCATGGCCGCATTTGAAGCACGAGCCTGGATTACCGAGAAGAAGCATGCCCGGGGCCATGAGTGCCGAGCCCACAGACGTGTCATACCGGAAAGTCCCGCTGGTCACGACCGCGACGCAGAATTGCGGGTGCTGCTCTTCGAACGGCCGATCTTCCACGCCGGCCGTGCAAATCACATCAAAGAGTTCCCAGCCAGGACCGGAAGCAATGCTCGACGCTGTCGCCGTCATGCGGGAAGGATAGCAATTTTTCCCAAGCGGCAGAAGGCGGCCGGGCGTACTGCAGCGATGTCTGCTGACAAGAGGACATTGCAATGACGATCTTTGGTTCCTTCCCCGCAGCACTGCATGCCGACGCCCCGGCCCCGGACCACGCCGGCAATGCGAACCTTTATGGCTGGCTCATCGGAAGCTGGGAGATGGATGCCGCGCGTCACCTCGCGCCAGGAAATATCCGAAAGAGCCGAGGAGAAATCCATTTCGGCTGGATTCTGGGAGGCCGAGCCATTCAGGACGTCTGGTACATTCCCGGCGAGCAGGGTCAGACGCCTCCGCTGTGCGGCACCACCTTGCGCGTCTATGATCCGGGCCTCGACGCCTGGCACATCATCTGGGTCGACCCGATCGGCCAGAGGCATTTGCTTCAGCTCGGCAAGGCCGTCGGCAAGAACATCGTGCAGGAAGGCACCGACTCCTCCGGAACGATCCTGCGCTGGCGCTTCACCGAGATCACGCCAGACAGCTTCCATTGGATCGGCGAACGGCGGGACGGCGACGGCTGGACGCCGCAGGTCGAGTTCTTCGCCCGGCGCAGGCAGGAATGAAACTCACGACAGGAAAGCCTGTTTCCAGGGGCGGTCATGCGGTCGTTGATGCGGCCTCAATCGAAGCGCCTCTCCGCCCGCATGCTCTGCCGTCCTGGCTACCGGTGGACAAGCGTTGCGCCGATCCGCTCGGCACGGCACGTCTAACCTTCGCACTGTGACAGCCGATCGTGTCTTCGGGCCCGCAAAGCCATCAATCAGTCGGACAATGCAGCGGGCCTGCGGCCGCCGGCCAATTGATGTTGTCCAGGTTCAGCCGAGAGGAATTGAACCGCCATTCGGATCAACTCCGGAAGGTTGCGCGCGCCGAGTTTGCCTTTGAGCTGAGAGATTGTGTTTGCGACAGTCTTGTAGCTCACCCCCAGATCACGTGCGATCTCGTTGTATGGCTTGCCTTCGGCAAGCAAGGTAAGCGCCTGAAGTTCTCTTGGTGAAAGCTCGCTCAGCGGTCCTGTGTTGCGCCGCGTCCCGAGCATGGCCACCTGAACGGCGATCTCGTGATTCAGATATGGCCGACCAACGCGCACGGTGCGAAATGCTTCGAGGAAATCCGCGGGACCTGACTCCTTGAGCACATATCCGGTGGCACCAGCCCCCAGCGCGCGACCGACGATGAAGGGATCGCTGTGCATGCTGAGGACAAGGATGGGGACCCGGCTGTTATGACGGCGCATGCGTCGGAGGAGGTCGAGGCCACCAAGCCGATTGCCCTGCAAGGCCAGGTCGACAATGACGACTTCCGGGTTACCGCGACGAAAGATGCGGTAACCGGTAACCGCGCTGCTAGCCTCCAGAATCTCCGCCACGCCAGCGTCCTGCAGCACCCGCCGGCACCCCTGCAACACGATCGGATGGTCATCGATGATCAGAACCCGTGTCATGGTCGCTGACCTGTGTGAGGACTGGTCCCGTCGAGAGAAGCCCTCGCATCGTCGAGTGGGATAACCACATGGAGACGCGTACCCGCCTGCTCTTGTCCTGATATCGTCAATGTGCCGCCTAGCGCACGCAGCCGCTCGTCCATGCCCGTCAATCCGAAGCCTCTCGGCGTTCCCGCAGCCATCCCGCGACCATCGTCGCGGATCGATATTTCGAGGGTTGACAGAGCCTCGTCGCTCGGGCGTGAACCCGCGTACCGGGCTTTCTTCTCCTTCAATTCAATCGCTATGAAGGTTGCGCCAGCATGCCGTTCGGCGTTGGTGATGCCCTCCTGCAAACAGCGATAGATCGTGAGATCAATAGAATCTCCGTAACTATGGGCAAGCTGACCCATGTCGAGCGCGATGCTGGCAGCGGGGTTCAAGCGCTCGAAATCCGCGACCAAACCGTAGACCAGTTGCGTGAGAGGAACATGGCCGAGCGCCATGGGCCGAATCCGGCTAAGGAGCCGACGGTTCAACAGCTGGATCTTATCGGTGATCTCGCTCAGCGTGTCGATTCTCTCGCGCATTTGAGCACGCTTGCTGGCCGGAAGCTCACGCGCGAAGGTTTCAAACGAAGCTACGTTCGCCTTTATGCCGAAGAGGCATGGCCCAAATTCGTCGTGAAGTTCCGTGGCGATCTGCCGGCGTTCGTCGTCCTGAACTGTTATCAATCGGTGCGTGAGTTGTCGGTTATCTGACCTCGCGCTTTCGAGGCTGTCGGCCAGGGCGTCGAAGCGATCGCCGATGTCCGCCAGTTCCTGAACCTGCGGCCTGGACAAGCGGTGACGAAACTGGCCTCGCTCGAGCTCGCCCAGTCCCATCGCCAAGCTGGCAAGTGGTTGCAGCACCCGGCCGAGAGCCCAATAGAGTATCGCGACAATTCCAAGATTGAGAATGATCGCGACGAATATCAAACCCTTGCTGTCCTTCCAAACCTCCGCAATCTCATCGTCGGCGTGGCCGATGAGAATGACCGAACCGACTTGGCGGCCATCCACCCCGATCTTCAATTCTCGCCGAATGTCCGGAACATCCACCAACGCCGCGAACCAGTTCGGGGCCATGGCAGCCTCCCCAACCGCGTCTCCCCTCAATGCCGGGGGAAGTAATGACGTCATTGCTCCCCCGGCGTCTGTGACGAGGATGCGAACGTGTCGGAGGTCGCCAACCTGAAGGGCGAGCCTGTGGAGAAGAGCTGTCCCGGTCGTATCAGCTCTGGTACGCTCGACGGCCTCCCGAACAAAGCCTTCCGCCAGGCGCATAGAGGCTTCGATTTCAATCTGGGCAGCTTCTCGTGCGTCATACACGGTGACTATGGCCGCTACTGTGCCTGCCAGCAAATTCGCGAGAACAAACGCCGTCAGGATTTGCGCGCGCAATGATTTTCTGTACCACAACCACCGATATTCAGCCTGGGATCCAGTTTGGCGGACATTCCCGGCGTCTCTGACAAGGGTAACTGTACGGCCACTCCCTTCGGCGCCGGGGCGCGCAACTGCGATGTCGGCCATCTCCTCCCCCTGCAACTACCCGACCCCGCTGCGCACATCAGCAAGGGCTATTCCTCCGCAGGCTCTTCTGGCCTCGCCCGATCGCTCCATGATTACACCTTGCCAGCAAGGTTTCAAATTCGACAACGCGAACTGAAGGATCGTGCTTCCACCTAGAACTCGACCCCGAACTTGAGCAGAAATTGCTGGCGATCGTGTCCGACCAGATCGAGACTATCGCCGGGGGATTCGTCGGACGAGCCGGCGACTTGATAGGAGTATGCCACCTTGAGAAACGCGGCTCTGGTGAGTTGGGCGTAGACGCTCGGACCGACATAGAACGCGCTGCCCTCGAACTCGTCGAAAGTCAGGCCCTCGTATCCCGCGAGGTAGCGCAACTCGCCGCCAAGAAAGAAGCCCGGTGTAACCTGCCAAGCAAGGGCACCGGAGGCTTCGAGAGCCGACTCCTTCTCCGTGCCGTCGTCGCCATCCGTCCATTCCGGTGCGTAGCGAAAATTGATCGCACCGTACAGTTTTTCGGCGACAAGTTCGCGGTCCAGCATAAGGTTCGTGTTCAGCTCGAATCCGTCGGCGCGTTCACCCGAATCATCTTCAAAGCGAGTCCACTCGGGCTCAATCGAAAACGCGAGGCCGACCGGGGAGTTCTCTCTGCTGAGGATGCGGTACTTCATCTCGGCCGACAGCCCATTGAAGCCACCGCCGTTAACGTCATCCATATCCTCTACGTTCTCGATGCTGTGATAGGAGAATGCTGCCCCAAACCCGAGCGTGAGATTGTTGGTTATGCCGTACTCGAACTCGGCTTCAGCTTCCCATGCCCGATATCGCGAGGGGTCTGCTTCCTCCTCTTTCTGCCTCACAAATCCACCAAACCCAGTGAGCGAGACCTCCCGCTCTCCTTGTTCGTTGACGTCGGTGCCATCGGTAAAACCGAAGATGTTCTCGGTATCCACTTCGGACTCGTCCGGATCCAGATCGTCCACCTCAAACTGCGCACTGGCGTCAGCGGCGCGTGCTGTCACCGACCCGAAAAAAAAGGCGTCTGCGGCCATCAGAGATAAAGAAACCTGTAAAATGGCAGGTGTCCAACGAACCATTTCCCCCCTCCTATTCACTATCTGACGGACACAGCGAGGACTCGCTGAGTAGCGAATCCCGCCCCGGAGAGCCGTGTCCCGCTTGGGCTAACCAATTACTTGATCGTGATCGTGCCCTTCATGCCCTTGTCGGCGAGGTCCGGTACCGACCATGTGTAGGTGCCTGGCCGCACGGTGGAGAACTGGACCTGGATGGTGCCGTCGGCATCGAATTCGAGCCAGGCCGGCGCGCCGTTCATA
>DATMFK010000038.1:0-4376 GCA_035556195.1 Rhizobiaceae bacterium | reverse complement strand
CCAGCCCTGGAAAAGGAAGCGGCGTTCGCATAACCGTCGATACGTTACACTCCAATTGAGACTCCCCTGCACTGAGTCTCAATTGGAGTGTAACGTTCTCGCGCAAAATGCCAGAGTCCTAGATTGAAGTGTAAATCGACATCAAGGAAGGCTGGGAGACATTGGAGGCGCTGGCTGCGTGGGTGAAGTTTCGGTGCTCGCAGACAGCGAGAAAATACCTGATCTGGTTCATTTCCATCGCCGCATTCTCCGTTACATCTTCAGCCACACCATCAAACCAACTTCAATAGTCAATGTCTATCAAAGAATAGAATTTCGGTATTGGGTTCTGGCGCATCGGCATGGGACAAAAGTGCATCGAAACCAAACCTGAAGCACTTCAAATCAGGAGACGACCATGAAAACGCAAATCCTTCAGACAGTCGCCGCACTGGCGCTGATCACAACTTCTGCAACTGCACAGGACAACCCAATGGTAAATCATACAGCCAGCTACATCGCCATGCCGGCCGCCGAAGGCCAGACCGGAGCTTTCGCGGAGTTTCTGGCTGGTGCCGCAGCGATCGTGCGGGACACAGAGCCGGGCACCGTCCTTTGGTTTGCTCTGCAAGCCGATGACACGCTCGCAATCTTTGACATCTTCGCAGACGAAGAAGCACGCGACGCTCACTTCTCAGGAGCGGTTGCGGCGGCTTTGAACCAAAACGCCGACGCGCTGGTCGACGGCGGATGGGACGACGGTGTTGTCGCGAATATCAACAACTCCGATGTCCTGTCGGTCAAGGCGCCGGTTGATCTCTCCACGGCAACGACCGCAACTTACATCAAGCTCAAAGCTGCTCCAGGTAAAGGCCCCGAATTGGCAGCCTTGCTGACCGCCGCCGGCCCCATCGTCGCAGAAACTGAACCCAAGACATTGTTCTGGGCGGCGCTGCAGGTTGACGAGACCAACTTCGCCATCTTCGACATCTTTGCCGACAACTCTGGCCGCGAAGCGCACTTTGCCGGACAAGTCGCCGGACTCCTGAATGAAAAGGCTTCAGAATTGATCTCAGGTGGATGGGACGACGGTGTGGTGGCAAACGTCCACAATTTCGAAATCCTCGCTACCAAGTAATCTCGAGGTGACTTGAGAAAGAAGTGCCCGGTGCAACCCATCGGGCGCTTTGCTGTTTGAATTTAGATTCACGCCAAAGCGGCCGTGCCGGAACTGGCAAGCGAAGCTCGCACTCGCCTCCGGCTTGGAAAGGGCGGCTATCGGCGGGAACATGTCCGCGCCTTCGCCCAACACGCCGAGATCGCGGACGACGCGATCTACATCAAGGTCAGCAAAAAACACCCTATTGAGCACGCCGGTAGCCACCAAAGGAGGGAAGTCGGCTGGAATCGGCGTTCCCGGTTTTTACCAAAGTGGCGGAGGGGATGGGTCTGGGGTCGAACCTTCTCCAGCTCGCAACGCATTGATTTTATTCGTCAGCGCTTTGGTTCGATCCCACAAATGGCTCGATTGCGACTAAAATTGAACCGGTGGCACAGGCCCCCATCGCCACAAGGCACGCCGGCGGCTACGCCATGAACCGCGCATATTGTCGCTGCGATAACTCCCTCCTACGCAGAACGGATTCGTCCGCCGCCGCAGCGCGTAAATGTACACCGGCATCACAAGCCTGGAAGATCACGATGCCGTCAGGGGAACACGACAGAATCCATGCCCACTCTGAATTCCTGACTCGGCCAGATCCACCCGCCCGCGACCAGATGCCGTCGCTTCTCGTTTTCTACCAGTACGTCCCGAAGCGCCTGAATCGCGGTGTCAGGTCCGAGGCGTGTGCGACCCCGGCCGAGTGGCCGATGATGTCGGGGAATGGAACTGAGCGGTTCGGGTCCAATTCGCGAAGCCGCCGGACACGGCTTTCGGTCGGCGGATGGGTCCTGAGCAGCGACGGGTCGGGAATGCGTCGGCCGGGAAGAAAGATCTCCTCCCAGAAACGCCCCGTGAGCCGGTCGAGCTTGCCGAGCGCCCGGATCAGCCCTTCGGGGTCACCGGTCAGGTCCGCGGCGGCGCGGTCGGCGTCGTATTCGCGCGTCCGCGACAGGCCGAGCTGGACAAGCGCCATCAGCGTGGGCGCGAAGATCAGGAGCGCCACGACGGACCACGGAACATGCACCATGCCCGCCATCACGAGCGGCAGGTTCACCAGCACAAGCAACTGTCCCATCCAGCTTGCCAGCGACACCAGCCGCGACATCACATCTGCGAGCCCCATGATCCAGAGGTCGCGATGGGCGATGTGGCCGATCTCGTGCGCGAGGACGCTGGCAAGTTCGCGGCCGTCGAGGATCTCGAGCAGCCCGTCGGTGACGCAGATCGTGCTGTCCTCGGGGCTGCCCATCGCAAAGGCGTTCGGCAGCCGGCTCGGGACGCGATAAAGCGCCGGGGTGCGCGGCAGGCCGGCGCGGCGCGCGAGCTCGGCCAGCGCACCGACGAGCCCGGGAGCATCGCGCCCTGTCAGCCGCTGCGCCTGATAGCCGGACAGGATCATGCGGCGGGGCAGATCGGGCGCCAGGATGAGGCCCGCGACCATGCCGAGGGCCACCATCGCCCCCGTTTCTGGCCCGAGGATCGCAGTGACCGACACCCAGGCGATTGCCGCCATGAGCCCCAGAAGCAGCGCCGACTGCGCCAGATTGAGCAAGCGATGGCGGGCAGAGACCCCTGTCATGGCTCCTCACGGTCCCGGACTTCGCGCCGGTCCTGATCGCGCACCAGCCAGTGGACAGCGCCGAGCGCAAGCGCCGCGCCCCCGAGTGCGGCAATCTTGGATGATTCCGTCTCGCCGAGGTCCAGGATGATGAATTTGCGCGCGATGGCGAGGAGCGCGATCAGCACGATCGTGCGGACCTGGAGGATCCCGAAGCTGCGTTCGGTCGCAACAAGAAGGGAGCGCTTGAACTCGAGCGCGATCACCACGGTGAAGATCATTCCGAACACCACCTGGAAGGTGGCGTAATCGAGAGTGTCGAATGCCCCCAGAACCAAGCGGTTCACGACTTCGCGCATCAGCGCCCAGACCGACGCCACGACGATCGCCGCAATGATGACGCTGAGGACGAAGATGACAACTTGCTCGAACTTCTCGTAGAGCGTCATCGCCGACCATTGTTCACGGGTCAGCCCGGATCGTTGCAAGTCTTTCATGATTGCCCCTCGAAAGCCGCCCCGGAGAGACAAGCTCCCGGGGCTTCGCCAGACGGTGCGATATCGCACGGAGCGTTGAGGACGCCGCAAACCGGCGACACCCAATGTGGCAAATCAGCCGTTCTTAACCTCGATGCGCTTGACCTTCGCCTGCGCCTCGGGACTCTGGGGCAGCTTGATCGTCAGAACCCCGTTCTTGAAAGATGCTTGCGCCTTTTCGCCATCCACACCGGGCGGGAGCGGAATTGTCCGGTAGATCGCGCCATAGCTGCGCTCGGAGAGATAGTATCCCTTCTTCTCCTCCTGGCGCTCGATCTTCTTCTCCCCCTTCACAGTCAACATGTCATCGTTGACCGTCACCTCGATGTCCTTCATCTCCATGCCCGGCAGCTCGATCGACACTTCGATCGCCTTGTCGGTCTCGACCACGTCGGATTTCGCCTCGCCGCTGCCCCAGGGCCATTCGAACTGACCGACCCGGTTCCAGAAGTTCTCGAACACATGGTTCATTTCGCGCTGGAGTGTCGCGATCGGGTTGTCTTCGCTGCTCTTGGCATCTGGCGCGCCGTCCTTGCGCGCCCAGGGAATGAGGTCTTTGATCTGCATGATATGGTCTCCTTCGGTTTTCAGGCGCCCTTGACGGCGATCTTTTTCGGCTGCGCTTCAGGGGCTCGGGGGAGCGTCAGGGTGAGGACACCTCCACGCATCTCGGCTTCGATCCTGTTGGGGTCGAAGTCCTCGGAAAGCGTGAAGGCACGCTCGAAATCGCCCTCGCCATATTCGGCATAGGCAAGTTCGAGGTTTTCCGGCCGCACCGGGTCAACTTTGCCGCGGATCGTCAACACACGATTTTCGAGCGTGATTTCGACCGCATCGGGAGCGACCCCAGGCATTTCAAGCATCATGGAGACGCCCTGATCGGTCTCGACGATATCGGTCAACGGGCGGTAGATGCGTCCGCCGCCGGTGGTTTCGGGCGAGTCGGTCGGCGTCTTTTCGGCGGCTTGCGTGATGTCGGTGCTCATCGTGCCAGCTCTTCTCAGGCTGCCTTGATCTCGATTTTCTTCGGCTTTTCTTCCTCGGGCCGGGAGATGACGATCCGCAATACGCCGTTCGTCATCCTCGCCTCGACCTTGTCATCCGAGGCCGCGAACGGCAGGCGGATAGTGCGGGAAAA
>DATMFK010000037.1:0-128409 GCA_035556195.1 Rhizobiaceae bacterium | reverse complement strand
CGACATTGGTCAATGACGTGAGCGCCCCTGTGAGCGCCGTGACGAAGTCGAGCCCGGTCGCGCCGAGAAGGATGGTTGCAATGCCCCAGAGAACCAGGAACGAGGCGATGAACAGGACGACCGCACGCTGCATGTCCTCGTCCACCGTTCGGTCCCCATAGCGCACCGGCTGCACCATGCTCGGATAGATCAGGCTGCGTACGCCGTTCATCATGAGCTCGAAGAGAATGAGGAAGCGGTACGCTTTGATGCCGCCGGTCGTCGATCCCGAGCAGCCGCCCAAGAAGGTCGCGACGAAAACGCAGACGACCGCGAATGGTCCCCAAAGCGTGTAATCGTCGCTGGCGAAGCCCGCCGTCGTGATGATCGAGATCAGGTTGAAGGTCGAATGTGTGATCGCCTCGAAGAATGGCATATCCCCACTGACTCTCAGATATATCCCGACGGCGAACGCAAACACGATGCAATAGCAGGCATAGACCATGATCTGCGGGTCACGGATGGCGTCCAGCCGACCGCGCACGGCAAAGAGAATCATGATCGAAAAGGGCAAGCCGCCGATGAACATGAAGATCGACCCGGTCCACAGGATGGCCGGGTTGTCGGCGTAGCGAGCGAAGGACGTGTCGTGCGTGGACATGCCCCCCGTGGCAACCGTCGACATTGCGTGATTGATCGCGTGGAATCCCTCCATGCCGGCTGCTGCGTACGAGACCGCGCAGGCCACGCCGAGCGCCGTGTAGATGCCGATCAGGCTGGTGGCGAAGGTCTGGAACCGCTCGAACGGCCGATCCTCGATGTCAGAGGATTCGATCTTGAAATAGGAGACGCCGCCGATGTTGAGGAACGGCAGCAGGAAGAGGCCGAGCGCGATCACGCCAAGGCCGCCTATGAAGGAAAGCAGTGAACGCCAAAGGAGGATGCCGGGCGGCGCCTGGTCAAGACCATTGATGACCGTCGAACCCGTCGTCGTGATGCCCGAAACCGATTCGAAGAAGGCATCTGTGACGCTCAGGTCGAGCGACGACATCAAGAACGGCACGGCACCGGCGACGGCAAGCGTGAACCAGAGGAGATTGACGAGCAGGAAGCCGAATCGCGTGGTCACCTGTGGCGGACGGCCATGCGTGGCGAGCGCCACCGCCATGGCAAGTCCGCCCATGAACAGCGCCGACAAGGCGAAGACCACCCAATCCGGGTTGCCGAAATAGAGATCTGCGGCGGCCGGCAACAGCATGGCGACCGAAAGGTACATGGCGAAGACGGCTGCGACATGGATTGCGGCGCGAATGGTACTTCTGTTCACGGTCGACAATCCCGAGCGTCGCGAAGGGCGGGCACAACCAGCACTGGTGCTGCGTGGCTGTGGCTTCATACAGGCGAATATGTCATAGCGCAAAGGTGGGCACGATCGGCACGGTCGTTTATCCCCGTGGACCTAAGAGAGATGACGACTTTCCTGGAACGTGTGCATGACGCGGCGGAGGCGGTACGGACGCTGTTTCCCGAGACCCCGCTGCAGGAGAACGACTATCTGTCGCGCAAGACCGGCGCGCGCATCCTCCTGAAACGCGAGGACCTTTCCCCGGTCCGGTCCTACAAGATCCGCGGCGCCTTCAATTTTTTCCGCAAGGCGCTTGGTGGCGGCGCGCGCTCGGAGCTCTTCGCCTGCGCCTCGGCAGGCAATCACGCCCAGGGCTTCGCCTTCGTGTGCCGGCACTTCGGGAAGAGGGGTGTGGTGTTCATGCCCGTTACGACACCGCAACAGAAGATCGACAAGACGCGGCTCTTCGGCGGTGAATTCGTCGAGATCAAACTGGTCGGGGACTTCTTCGACGACTGCTATCGCGCCGCGCTGGCCTTCGCCGAGACCGAGGGCGCTCACATGGTGCCTCCGTTCGACCACAAGGACATCATCGACGGCCAGGCGACCGTCGGTCACGAGATCGCTGTCCAGTTGGGTCGCACGCCCGATATCATTGTCCTCCCCGTCGGGGGTGGCGGTCTGTCAGCCGGAGTGACCCGCTATTTCCGCGAGCGTGGCTCCGCGCCCCGAGCCGTCTTCGCCGAGCCTGCGGGAGCGCCCAGCCTCAAGGAGAGCCTCGTTGCTGGCAGACGTGTGAAGCTATCCAAGGTTGACAATTTCGTCGACGGCGCCGCAGTGGCCGAGATCGGCCGCGAGCCTTTCCGACAGCTGAAGGATTTCCCTGCCGACTCGGTGAATCTGATCTCGGAAAACCGGCTGTGCGCCACCATGATCGAGATGCTGAATGTCGAGGGCGTCGTGCTCGAGCCCGCAGGGGCGCTGGCGATCGACACCCTCAAGGATTTCCCGCGCAAGGAGATCAAGGGCAAAACGATCGTTCTCGTCGTCTCCGGCGGCAATTTCGACTTCGAGCGCCTTCCAGACGTGAAGGAACGCGCGCTCCGCTTCGAAGGCTTGAAGAAGTACTTCGTTTTTCGTTTTCCCCAGCGGCCCGGCGCGTTGCGGGACTTTCTCCAGTTGCTCGGCCCGGACGACGACATTACCCGTTTCGAATATTTGAAGAAGTCGGCGAGGAATTTCGGCTCGGTGCTGATCGGCATCGAGACCAAGGATCGCCGCAACTTCGAGATCCTGGCGAAGAGGTTTCACGAAACCGGCTGGGCATATCAGGACATTACCGAAAACGAGACGATTGCGGGTCTGGTGATATGAGCGAGACTGTCTTCGTCGTCCTGTTCCGCGGAATCAATGTCGGAGGGAACAAGGTCGCGAAGATGGAGACGCTACGCTTGGTGTTGACCAAGGCCGGATTCGGCTCGGTTGCGACCTACATCCAGAGCGGCAATGTGGTCCTTTCGTCGGCCATGAAGGCGTCCGAAGTGGCGGCCGCGATCGAGAAGCTCTTCGCTGAGACCTTCGGCTTCACTTCGCGGCCGACGGTCCGTTCAGCCGAAGCGTGGAGGGCCATGATCGCGCGTAATCCGTTCCCGGAAGGGACGGGCGATCACAAGAAGCTGCATGCGGTGCTACTGGACGGCGCGCCTGACCCCGACGCCGCTGAACGCCTCCAGGAAAAGGCGACGGCGGCCGAACGTTTCGCCATTACCGAGGGGGTGCTCTATCTCTATACGCCCGACGGTTTCGGGAGGTCGAAGTTGGCGGAATCTCTTGATCGCATCTTGCGGGTGCCTCTGACTGCGCGCAACTGGCGCACCGTTCAGACGCTGATGGATATGGCCGACAAGGCTGCCGGCACAGCGCGAGATTCCTCATAAGCCTGCCTCGGCCAAGCGTTCGATCCACGAAGCCTGGCGACGCAGAAGATCCTCGCGACTTCTCCATTGCTGCGGCGCGGCAAATTTTGTTTGCCTTTTCAGCCGGCTTATCCCATATGCGGGCCAATAGGCGCTTGGGCCGGACAGATCCGGCTTTCCCGAACCTTGGGACTGGTTGCGTCTGCTTCCCTTTTCCGGATGACGGCAGAGGCGAAAGAGACCCGCTGGCATGAGGCTTGCGGGCACGACAGCGCAGCCGCGCGGGCTTGGCCCGCCGCCTTGTCGTTTCCATCCCATTGACCGACGGCAGGTTGCGCCCTGCCGCGTATAGGCGCGGCCTTCACGGGCCGCCTGAAAGAAGAACGAATTGACCAACGAAAACGATACGAGCGGTTTCGCTCGACTCGGTATCTCCGGCGCGCTGTTGAAGGCGACCATCAATGCCGGCTTCGCCGAGCCCAAGCCTATCCAGGAGCAGGCGATCCCGGCTCAGCTCGAAGGCCGCGACATTCTGGGCGTCGCCCAGACCGGGTCCGGTAAGACGGCCGCATTCGCCCTGCCGATCCTTTCCAAGATCATCGCGCTGGGCACCAAGCGCCGCCCGAAGACGGCACGCGCCCTCATCCTCGTGCCGACGCGCGAGCTGGCCGTCCAGATCGAGGAGACGTTCCGACGCCTTTCGAAGGGTGCGCACATCTCGACTGCACTGGTGTTGGGCGGCGTCTCGCGCTTCAGCCAGGTCAAGAAGATCGGACCCGGCGTCGACGTGCTGATCGCGACTCCCGGCAGGCTGACCGACCTCGTGCGCGAAGGCGACGTGATCCTGTCGGAAACGACTTGGCTGGTTCTCGACGAGGCCGATCGTATGCTCGACATGGGTTTCATCAACGACGTCAAGCGTCTGGCGAAAGCAACGCATCCCGCCAGGCAGACGGCGCTCTTTTCGGCGACGATGCCGCCCGAAATCGAGAAGCTCGCGCAAGGATTGCTGCGCAATCCGGCGCGCGTCGAAGTCGCGCCGCAGGGCACCACGGCGGCGGAAATCCACCAGAGCGTGGTCATGGCCCGTACCAAGCAGAAGCGGAGGGTCCTTTCCACGATGCTCGCCGATCCGGCCATGCGCTCGGTAATCGTGTTCTCGCGCACCAAGCACGGCGCTGACCGCGTGACCCGCGATCTGGAGCGCGACGGCTTCAACGCCGCGGTCATCCACGGCAACAAGTCGCAAAACGCCCGCCAGAAGGCTCTGAATGGTTTCCGCGACGGTTCCGTCCGGATCCTGGTGGCGACCGACATTGCGGCGCGGGGCATCGACGTGCCGGGGATCAGCCATGTGGTCAACTTCGATCTGCCGGACGAGGCGGAAAGTTACGTGCACCGCATCGGTCGGACCGGCCGCAACGGAGCGGACGGAGTCGCCGTTACCTTGTGCGATCCGTCGGAAGCAGCGAAGCTCCGCGCGGTTGAGCGGGTGATCCGTATGCGGCTGCCGGTTGCCGGGGACCACACGGGCGACCCGGATCCGCGTCCGGAGCCCCGCGCCCGTGATATGGCGGAACTGCGCCCCGACAACGATCAGTCGGAGAGAGGTGAGGTTCGTCGCCCGCAGGGCGAGCACAGGCAGCGCAACGGCCTCGGCAAGAAGCCGGTCCACGGGAAGCCTGGTGAGCCGAACGCCGAACGCAAGCCTTTCCGCGCGAAGCGACGGCGCTTCGGCGGGAAGCGGCCGGCGAGCAAGGCGGCCTGATTTCCCATGCATTGGACGGAGCGGCGGCCGGATCGGCTGCCGCTCCTTCGAACCAAGATGGGAGCCGGTGGCCGAGCTGGTGGCTGTCACAGCCATGGAGCGGATGGCATGAGGGATGAAAGCGAACTGCTGGGCGATTTGCGCAAGATCGCCAGCGATACGGTCGTCTGGGGCCATGCCGAGTTGTCCAGCCGCGATCCCGGTTTCGACACTCGCAATTTCGGAGCCGCTGCCCTCGTGCGCCCGAACGACACGGCGGGTGTCGCCGCGCTGGTGAGCTACTGCGCGGCGAACGGGCTTGAGATCGTCGCGCAGGGTGGCCGCACCGGGCTTGCCGGGGGCGCGGCGACCAAGCCGGGCCAGATCATCTGCGATCTTGGCGCCATGAACCGGGTCGAGAAGATCGACGCCTACGCCAGGGTTGCCGTGGTCCAGGCCGGCACACCGTTGGCGGTCCTGCAGGAGGCCGCTCTGGCCGAAGGGCTCGACCCCGGCATCGACCTTGCATCACGCGGCACGTGCACCGTTGGCGGCATGGTCTCCACCAACGCCGGGGGCATCATGGCCTTCCGCAACGGGACAATGCGTCACCGCGTGCTTGGTCTCGAAGCCGTGCTTCCCGATGGACGCGTGTTCTCCGATCTCACCCATGTCGTGAAGACCAGCGCCGGCTACGATCTCAAGCACTTGTTCATCGGCGCAGAAGGCACGCTTGGGATTGTGACCCGCGTCGCGATCAAGCTCGATCCGGTGGCGGCCGCTGGCGCCACGGCACTGGTCGGCGTGCCGGATGCTAAGAGCGCACAGCGGATCGTCCGGCATTTTCTCGGCCGAACCGGGACCAGCCTGCGTGCGGCCGAAATCATGTGGCACCGCTTTGCCGTCGCGATGAACCGGATGCTCGGTCTTGAGCCCGGCCAAGTCCCGCACGATGCTCCTTGTCTGCTGTTGCTCGAACTCGGTTCCGACAGCATTGGCGCTGCGACCGCGGCGCTGGAGGAGGGGCTGGCGGCGATCTGGGAGGAGGCGCATGTCCTCGACGGGCTGGTCGCGACCTCGATTCAGCAGGCACGGACTATATGGCGGCTGCGCGAGGAAACCGAGCAGATCGAACGCATGTACAAAAATCCGCCGTCCTTCGACGTGTCGGTCCCAGGCGGCGAGATCGACACCTATGTCGCGCGTATCGAACAGGGCTTGAGGGGCATCGATCCGTCCTACGCGCCCTACGTCTTCGGCCATCTCGGCGACGGCAACCTGCATATTTCGATAAACACAGACGGCCCAGTGGCACGCGAACGGCACATGGCGATCGAGCACGTGCTCTACGCTGGTCTTCGCGAATGCGGTGGATCATTTTCGGCCGAGCATGGTGTCGGTCTCGACAAGCGCGGCGCTTATGAGCGCTATGCCGACCCGGTAAAGCAGGAACTCGCGCGCGCCATCAAAGCGCTTCTCGATCCACGCGATTTGCTCAATCCGGGCAAGGTCGTTTCCAATTGTCCCTAACGTCGCTCCTGCCATCAAGCTTCCGGCGAAGCCGCTAAGCCAGATCCCTTCCATAGCGACAAGTAAACCGGAGGTCGGGATCCCAACCTCCGGTGGTCGTACTCGATATCGCTAGTTGCACCGGGCCGTGTAGATGCGTCCGTGGCGGTCGCGATACTGGCAATAGCCATTGCGCAGGTTGCGGACCAGCAGTCCGC
Organism: Rhizobiaceae bacterium; assembly: GCA_035556195.1. GTDB lineage: Bacteria > Pseudomonadota > Alphaproteobacteria > Rhizobiales > Rhizobiaceae. The sequence continues at coordinate 121,695 of DATMFK010000037.1, read as the reverse complement.
CAAGCGCGCCGGCGCCCGCGCCGATCAGCGCGCCTCTGCCGCCGTCGGCAATGCCGCCGATGATCGCGCCAGCCGCGGTCCCGACGCCTACGTCTCTTTCGGTACTGGTGCAGCCGCTCAGCGCAACGACAGCGGCCAGCGCGACATTCATCTTCCGCATGGATTAAATTCCTCACTGATATTCGGGTATCAACGGATTCGCAGATAGCACAAGTTATGATCGCATGTCGCGATATTGTCTCGTCAACTTGAACGTTCAAAGCTCTGCATGGGAACTGGCGGCATGCAGATCCCGGAAACAAGTCTTGTTTCCCTTTTCGCCACAATCTCGCCCCCGTCGCGCGTCACGCCTCCATCGGCAAATGATGGATGTCCATATGGCAGCGCCTTCACCCATTTGCAGGCATATGGGCTATCGCCTTTCAGACGGCTCCGGTGCTGCCGGGCTGCGGAGCATCCGCCATGGGAATAGTCGCCCATGACGGAGAGTGGTCCGGCAACGGACGTCGATCAACCCGAGCCCCGGGCGAGCGAAGGCGGCTTCTGGGAGACCTATCGTGCGAGGCTCTTTGTCTTCGCCGCGCTGGCTGTCATTCTCGTTTCCGCGCTGGCGCTGAGCCGCATTCTGGCTGATGTCAGCTACGAGGACCTCGTGGATGCGATCAAGGCGACACGATTTCGGGATCTCGCGCTGGCCATTTTCTTCACAGCGGTGAGCTTCTGCGCGCTGTCGGTCTACGACCGGCAGGCGCTCGCTTTCGTCGGCCGCAAACTGCCGTTTGGGATCGTCGCGCTTACCAGCTTCTCTGCCTATGCCGTGGGCAACATCGCAGGCTTCGGTCCGCTGACCGGGGGCACTGTCCGTTATCGCTTCTACACGCCCTTCGGCGTCACGCCGGAGGAGGTGGCCCGCATCGTGGGCTACGTTACCTTCGCCTTCGGCATCGGCTTGGCGTTCGTAGCGGGACTTGGAATGGTCACGGCGGATGCCGGCCTTGCAGCGAGCGCTGGCCTGCCCATCGTGGCCATTCGCATCGCGGCCTATCTGGTGCTTGCGCTGGTCGTGGCCATCATCCTCTTCGCGGCCTTCGGGCCACGGCATCTGACGCTTTTCAATCGCAGGCTCGCTCTGCCAAGCGCCACGGCGATCGTGGTGCAACTCCTTGCGACGATCGTCGATCTCGCCGCGTCGGCGGCCGTGTTCTGGGTGCTCCTGCCGGATGGACCGGTCTCGTATCCCTTCGTGCTGTCGGTGTACTCCGTCGCCGTTGGGCTCGGCATATTGAGCCACGTGCCCGGAGGCGTCGGCGTGTTCGAGGCGCTCGTGCTCGGCGCGCTCGCCAGCCATCTGCCGCTTGGCGGTGTGGTGGGTGCCTTGCTGCTCTATCGTGTCATCTACTACGTGTTGCCTCTGGTGCTCGCGGTGATCGCGCTTTCCGCCGTCGAGTTCCGTCGAGCAACCGCGGCAAACGCAGCGTTGAGAGGCGCCACGCACGCTGCCGTTCCCATCGTTCTGGCGGCTTTTACCGCGGTCATGGGAACGATGCTGGTCGTATCCGGCGTCACGCCAGCGCCCGACATCGTCCTCGGCTGGCTTGAGGCGTTGCTACCCCTGCCGATCGTGGAGGGAGCGCATTTTCTGGCCAGCGTGATCGGCCTGTTCATGATCCTCGCCGCCCGCGGGCTCGTCCATCGGCTCGATGGCGCTTGGTGGATCGCGGCCGCGCTTGCGGCCGTTTCCGTTCCACTGGCCCTGGTCAAGGGTGTCGCGCTCGGCGAAGCCCTTCTCCTCGGCATCCTTTTTCTGGCGCTGCTTCTGACGCGCGGACTCTTCACGCGTCCGGCCTCGCTCGTCCACGACCGGCTGTCGGCGGGATGGTGGCTTTGCGTCGGAACGGTGCTTGCGCTCGCTCTGACGATCCTCTTTTTCGTCTATAAGGAGGTCGATTATTCCCATGAGCTGTGGTGGCAGTTCGAATTTTCCGCGACTGCACCCCGCAGCCTCCGCGCCGCGCTCGGCATCGTCATTGTCGCCGCCGGCGTCGCGGTTTCGCTGCTCATCCGCCCGCCTGCAGGCAAGCCGCAGCGCCCGAGCGACGAGGATCTGCGCACCGCCATCGAGATCGTGGGGAAACAGGCGGTTGCCGATGCGAATCTCGTGCGCATGGGCGACAAGAGCCTGCTCTTCTCCGAGGACCGCCGGACGTTCCTGATGTACGGAAAGAGGGGACGGTCCTGGATAGCCTTGTTTGGCGCCATCGGAGCGGAGGAGAACCGGCACGAGCTGGTCTGGCGTTTTGTCGAACTCGCACGCGCCCATGGGGGAAGGGCCGTTTTCTATCAGGTTCCCGCGGAGAGCCTGTCCATGTACGCGGATGCCGGGCTTTATGCGTTCAAGCTCGGGGAAGAGGCGCGGGTCAAGCTTGAGGCTTTCGACCTGAAGGGCGGGCGCCGCGCCTCGCTTCGCAGTGCCCTGAACAGGTTCGAGCGCGACTGCGTTGTCTTCGAGATCGTTCCGACCGGAAATGTACCGGCCATCCTGGGCGAGTTGCAGGACGTGTCGGATGCGTGGCTGGCCGAGCATGACGTGCGCGAGAAAGCCTTCTCTCTCGGCGCTTTCGATCGCGACTATGTGACCTCCCAGCCAGTCGCGGTATTAAGGCAGGGCGGCCGCATTGTTGCATTTGCCACGGTGATGACCAGCGGTTCGAACGAAGAGGCTACAGTCGATCTCATGCGCTTCCATCCTTCGGCCCCCAACGGCAGCATGGAGGTCCTGTTCAGCAAACTCCTCCTGCATTTCAAGGAAATGGGCTACCGCTGGTTCTCCCTTGGTATGGCGCCGCTGGCCGGCCTTTCGGAGAACCCCGTCGCGCCGCTTTGGCACAAGATGGGGCGCGCTGCCTATGACCACGGCGAGACGTTTTACAATTTCCACGGGCTGCGCGCATTCAAGAACAAGTTCGACCCGATATGGTCGCCGCGCTACATGGCGGTCGCCGGTGGCCTGAATCCAATGCTTGCCATTGCCGATGTGACGGTGCTGATCAGCGGCGGGATTCGCGGAGTGATCTCGAAGTGAGGATCCTGCCGCTTGCCCTGTCCGCCGTCGCGGCCATGGCTGTCGCCGTCTATATGCTCCGGCCGATGACCTATCCCGAGACGAAGACATTGGCTGTCGCCGAAGTGGTGCGCCCCGACGACACGCCGCTGGGCGTGGTGTTCCTGTTTTCAGACCGGACTGGCTACCGCGCGCGGGACCGGCGTACCGCCCGAGCCATCGCGGCGTCCGGAGGCGTCGTGGTCGGCATCGATCTCCCCCGCAGCTTTGCCAAAGCTGCAGCGCGGACCAGCGAATGCGTTTACTTTATCTCCGACATGGAAGAATTCAGCCAAACGCTGCAGCGCGCGATCGGCATGACATCTTATGCTCATCCGATCGTTGCCGGGGCAGGGGCCGGCGGTACGATCACGCTTGCTCTCGCAGCGCAGTCGCCGCTCGCCACGATCCGACGCTTTGTCGCGGTCGATCCCGGGGAGAGCTTGCCATTTGCGCGCGAACTCTGCTCGGGGGCGCCTCATGCGAAGAGCGCCGACGGCAGTGGCTGGAGCTACGGGCTGCAACCGGGAACCTTGCCCGCACCGATCCAGGTTTTCGAGACCGCCCATAGCAACGATGGCGGCAATGCGCATGTCGAATCTCTCATCGCCCAGGGGTTCGCGATCGAACGCGTGCGAGCGAGCGATGAGCCGGCAAAGACACTCAGGGATGCGGTCGCTTCCATCCTGGCCAAGGCGCCTGCCAACGCCGGCGATGGCCTTGCCGATCTGCCGTTGGCTGTCCTGCCTGCCCATGCGGCTCACGACACCATGGCAATCGTGCTTTCGGGGGATGGAGGCTGGCGAGACATCGACCGTGAAATCGCCGAGTTTCTGGCGATGGAGGGAGTGCCTACAGTGGGGATAGACTCGCTGCGTTACTTCTGGTCCGAGAAATCACCTGAAGCGATCGCAGCCGACCTTTCGCGGATCATCGACTACTTCACCGACGCGTGGCAGGTACGCTCCGTGGTGCTCATAGGCTATTCCTTCGGCGCCGACGTTCTGCCTGCCGCATATAATCGCCTTCCCGAGAACGAGAAGGCGAAGGTGACGACCGTCTCGCTGCTCGGCCTCAGCGATACCGCCGCGTTTCAGTTCGACGTTTCTGGATGGTTCGGCGGTGGCGGCGATCCCTCGCATCCGACGATGCCGGAAGTGAGCAAAATGCCACCGAAAGTGGTCCAATGCATCTTCGGGGAGGACGATGATGAAAGCATCTGTCCGAAGCTCCAGGGAACTGGCGCGGAAGTGCTCCAACTGCCCGGCGGCCACCACTTCGACGACGACTACGAAGCCGTGGCCCGCAAGATTATGGGACGCATCCGCTAGGCGGCTCTGATCCGTTGCGGACGTCCTTTCGGCCAACGTCCTTCGCGGCGTGCCAGCGTGGCGGCCATTAGGCGCCTTTCATCTTCTACGCGGTGGTGTTGACGCTGGGGTGCTGATATATCTCACATATAGGGATGCGCGACCGGAAACGGGCGACTGAAACCTTCCCGGTATTCCCCTCGTAGCTTGCTTCGTTGGTCTACCAACCCGCAATCGAGCACACGACGGGTCTCGTCATGATCGGACCGATTGGAAAGCGAACGTCCTGTCCCATGGGACCGCTGGTCTATCGCCAGTCGATCTGGACCCGGGCAACACATTGGATCTGGGCCGCCTGCCTCTTCTTCCTTCTGATTTCGGGCCTGCAGATCTTCAACGCGCATCCGGCGCTGTATGTCGGTCAGGAATCCGGGTTTGCATATGAGAACTCCCCGCTCGCGATCTATGCCGAGGCAACGCCGGAGGGACTGCGCGGCAGAACAGCGATTTTCGATCGGGTGTTCGATACGACCGGTGTGCTCGGCGTCAGCAACGGCGAGCAGCGAGGGTTCCCAGCCTGGGCCACCCTGCCGTCCTATCAGGATCTGGCGACTGGCCGCCTCGTCCATTTCTTCTTCGCCTGGATGCTCGTCGCTACACTTCTCGTCTGGTTGGCGAGCGCTCTAGTCAGCGGCCGGCTGACCCGCGATCTCCTGCCGACGCGCGCCGACATCCAGAGGCTTCCGCGAGACATCCTGGACCATGTGCGGGGACGATTTCATCGCGGACGCAGCTATGGCGTCCTGCAGAAACTGACCTACGCGGCAGTGCTCTTCGTCCTGTTCCCGCTGATCGTTCTCAGCGGCCTGACTATGTCGCCCGGCATCGATGCGGCATGGCCGGGACTGCTCGATCTGTTCGGCGGCCGTCAGACGGCGCGCACGGTCCATTTTCTCGTCATGCTGCTGCTCGTCAGCTTCTTCATCGTTCACATCGTCATGGTGCTCCTGGCCGGCCCTGTGAACGAACTGCGATCCATGATCACCGGGTGGTACCGCGCCGATCCCGGCACTCCCCCGACCGAGGGAGATCGCCCTTGAGCAACGCGCTCCTGTCCCGCCGGGCCTTTCTTTCCACCGGGAGCATCGCCAGCGCCTCTCTCCTGCTCGGCGGGTGCGGCCGTTTCGATGAGCTGGCCAGCGACGTAAGCCGGGTACGTCAGGTGCTCGCCGGTACCAACAGCCTGACCTATCGCGTCCAACGCGCGCTCATCGGTGAGGCCCTGGCGCGGGAGTATGGAGAGACTGAGATAAGGCAGGGGCAGCGTCCTAACGGCTCGACGGATCCGCAGACTCCCGAGTTTCTCGCTCTCAAGAAGGCTGATTTTGCGGGGTATCGCCTTCGGATTACCGGCCTTGTCGAAAGACCCATCCAATTGTCTCTCGATGAATTGCGCAACATGCCTGCGCGCTCGCAGGTCACGCGTCACGATTGCGTAGAAGGATGGAGCTGCATTGCCAAGTGGACGGGAGTGCCGCTCGCATTTCTCCTGGAACAGGCCAGAGTCAAGCCGGATGGTCGCTTTGTGGTGTTCCACTGCTTTGATCGCCTTGGCGGAGGCCTGTCGGCCCCCGTTCCCTATTACGAAAGTTGCGATCTGCGAGATGCTCGCCATCCTCAGACAATCCTCGCCTACGGCCTGAACGGCGCGGCATTGCCAGTGCGCAACGGCGCACCGCTCAGGGCTCGCATCGAACGCCAGCTCGGGTACAAAATGGCCAAGTATCTCCACACGATCGAAGTCGCTGGCTCTCTTGTCGGTTTCGGCGCTGGCAAGGGAGGCTATTGGGAGGATTCCGACGGGTACGACTGGTACGGTGGGATATGAATGCTCCGAGCTACCATGTTCGCGCGTCAGTTCCGCCGCGACTTCCGACTGAGCATTGGCTGCTTCTCCCAACGTGTCGCCTTGGCAACCAACCAATGACGAATCGGTTGAGGAACAAGGCGCAACATTTTGAGAAACCATGTGAAGCGACGCGGGAAGGTGGTCTCGAACCCACCGTGCTTCAAGCCGGCAACGATTCGTCGCGACGCCTTGTCGACCGGCATGAGAGCGGGCAGGCGCATCGTGATGCTCTCTGTCATCGACGTATCGATGAAGCCGGGGTTGATCACCTGAATGCGAATGTTCAGCCTGTCGAAGTCGTATTTTAGCGACTCGGCCAAGTTTGTGAGTGCTGCCTTCGACGAGCCGTAAGCGGCGGTCGAGGGCCAGCCGAAATAGCCCGAGACGGACGCGACGATGGCCACATGACCACGGCCACGCTCTCGCATGCGGTCCACTGCCGGAATAAGGCCGTGCAGGACACCGAGAAGATTGGTCTGGTAGGTCTTGAGGAAGTTGTGCGTCTCGAGCCTTTCGCCACGGGTCCGGAAATAGCCGCCGGCATTCAAGACGGCGAGGGCGATCGGGCCGGCCTGTTTCTCGATGGCGTCGACGATGGCCGCCATCGCCTTCTCATCGGTGACATCGGCGGGAAAGGGGATCACACGGCCCGGGAGGTCGGCGGCTTCGGCTGCAAGCGCGGCGAGCTTTTCCCGGGTGCGTGCGGTTGCCGCGACCGTGTAGCCTTCCCGTGCCAGATCCAAGGCAAGGGAACGGCCGATGCCGCTGCTGGCACCCGTTATCCAGGCAACGCCGTCCGTTGGATCCGCCCGATAAAGAGCCATCGACGCGTCCTTCTGATTTGTCCCTTTGAAAGCTACAATGACTGCAATGTGACAGCAAATGCGCCGTGCTTGCGTCCGGGATTTCGGTGGAACTCTCGAATCCTGCACCAGATTGTGCAGGCGTGGCGCAAATTCCGACCTTGAAAGCGGCGCTTACGGTTTCTACTGTGCCGATCGAAATCGACGCCCTGCCGATGCGAAAGCTGCTTCCGGGTTCCCAAGACGCGCTTACAAAACGTTGAAACCCGGGATGATTTTGCCTTTGACAATCTGGGTGCCGGTGCCGTGAAAAATTGCGTGGAGCCCACGAGCCCGTGATGGCTCGGATGTTCCACAGGAGAGCAAAGGAATTCCCAATGCATCGATCGGTGATCGACGCCATCGGCAACACGCCCCTGATCCGGTTGAGGCGCGCCTCGGAAGAGACCGGTTGCGAAATCTACGGCAAGGCCGAGTTCATGAATCCCGGGCAGTCGGTGAAGGACCGGGCGGGGCTGTTCATCATCCGCGACGCCGAAGCGAAGGGCCTGCTGAGGCCGGGAGGCGTGATCGTCGAGGGCACGGCAGGCAACACGGGTATCGGCCTCACCGTGGTGGCCAAGGCGCTTGGCTATAGGACGGTGATCGTCATTCCGGACACCCAAAGCCAGGAGAAGAAGGACACGTTGCGGCTCCTGGGGGCCGAACTGCTGGAGGTTCCCGCGGTCCCCTACAAGAATCCTGACAACTACGTGAAGGTGTCCGGCAGACTTGCCGAGCAACTTGCGCGGACAGATCCCAATGGGGCGATCTGGGCCAACCAGTTCGACAACGTCGCGAATCGGGATGGCCATATCAAGACCACGGCTCAAGAAATCTGGACCCAGACCGGAGGCAGGATCGACGGATTCGTCTCTGCCGTCGGTACCGGCGGGACACTGGCCGGGGTCGCCTTCGGGCTCAAGGAAAAGAGCAGCGCGGTGAAGATCGGGCTCGCCGATCCGTTGGGCGCGGCGCTCTACAGCTTCTATACGGAAGGCGTGCTCAAGGCCGAGGGTTCTTCGATTACCGAGGGGATCGGACAGGGCCGCATCACGGCCAATCTTGAAGGCTTCACGCCGGACTTCTCCTGGCAGATTCCAGACGAGGAGGCGCTACCGATCATCTTCGACCTCGTCCAGGAGGAGGGCATGTGCCTGGGCGGTTCGACCGGCATCAATATTGCGGGCGCGATCCGGTTGGCGAGAGAACTCGGACCCGGACACACGATCGTCACCATCCTTGCCGATTTCGGTACCCGCTATCAGTCGAAGATGTTCAATCCGACTTTCCTGCGCGAGAAAGGCTTGCCGGTACCTGGCTGGATGGAAACCACGCCGGACATCGCCATACCTTTCGTCGGAGCCGCCTGATGGCTTTCGTGACCGACGCTTTGTTTCGCGAGAATGCCTATCTCACAGAAGCGGAGGGCACCGTCGCGAATTTGAACGATCGTGGGGGCATCATCCTCGATCGCACGATCTTCTATGCGACCTCCGGAGGGCAACCCGGTGATACAGGCTTCCTGGCTCGAGCCGACGGGAGCCGGATTGCCATCGCCGCCACCGTCACCGGGGAGACGAAGGACGAAATCATCCATGTGCCGGCCGTTGGCCAGGCCGTGCCTGAACCGGGCGAGAGGCTATCCCTGGCTATAGACTGGGAGCGCAGATTCCGGTTGATGAGAATGCACACGGCCTGCCATCTGCTCACGGTGGCCTGCCCGTTCCCGATCACCGGAGCGGCCGTTGCGGAAGACGATTCACGGGTCGACTTCGACATTCCCGAAGCCGGCTTCACGAAGGAGGCGGTCACGGAGCGGTTGATGGAACTCGTCGCCGCCAATCATCCCGTCTTTACGCGCTGGATCACCGAGGAGGAACTTGCCGCCAATCCCGGGCTGGTGAAATCCAAGAACGTGCGTCCTCCTTCGGGAACAGGACGGATCCGGCTCGTCTGCATCGGCGACGACGCGGTGATCGACAGTCAGCCCTGCGGTGGCACGCATGTTGCCTCGACCGCCGAGGTCGGTGAGATTCACATCGGCAAGATCGAAAAAAAGGGTCGGGAAAACCGCCGCTTCCGAATACGCTTCGGTCCCGCACCCGCAAACTGAGGAAGTATCATGGCTGAGAAGAGTCCGTACGTCGTCGACGCTGATTGGCTGCAGGCCAAGCTCGGTTCGCCCGGTCTCTCGATCATCGACGGTTCCTGGTATCTGCCCGCGCACAAGCGAAACGCGCGCGCCGAATACGACGCGGCTCATGTTCCGGGCGCTGTGTTCTTCGATCTTGACCAGGTGGCGGACGAGGACTCCGATCTGCCGCACACATTGCCTAGCCCGCGCGTCTTCGCCAGGTTCGCCGGCTCGATGGGGATTTCAGCCGACGATACGATCGTGGTGTATGATGGGCCCGGCTTCCTGTCGGCGCCACGCGTCTGGTGGATGTTCCGCACCATGGGTGTCCCCGAAGTGTTCGTTCTCGATGGCGGATTCGATCGGTGGAAGGCTGCGGGGCGGCCGGTGACGGCGGAGCAGACACGCATCGCGCCCAACGTCTTCCACGCCGATTTCGACGCGAAACGGATTGTCTCGCTGGCCGAAATGCGTGACGTCGTGGCGACGGGCAGCGCCCAGATTGCGGATGCTCGTTCTCCCGGACGTTTCGCCGGAACCGACCCCGAACCACGCCCTGGGTTGCGCGGCGGCCACATGCCTGGGGCACACAACGTTCCGTCCACGAGTCTCTCGGAGAATGGCGAGTTGTTGCCGCTGGACAGGTTGAAAGCAGTGCTCGAGCAGGCAGGCCTCGACCTGTCCGGTCCGATCGTCACGTCGTGTGGTTCCGGCGTGACGGCGGCGGTGATCACGCTGGCGCTCAACTCCCTTGGCCATGGAGACAACCGGCTCTACGACGGCTCCTGGACGGAATGGGGCGGGCTCGACGATACGCCCGTGGTCAAGGGAAAAGACTGAGAATGTCCGCCACAAAGCTCGAACCGATAGAGGTGACCGTCACCTTCCTTGAGATGACGGCGCCTCCCACGCGTTATGCGCCGTTGCCGATGGGCCGTCAGATAATGCTGCTCAAGGTCAAGGACATCCCGCTTCATTTCTATCGCTATCTGATCGATCGGGTCGGCCGTAAGTGGCACTGGGTCAACGCCCTGAGGCTCAGCGACGAAGAGTTGATGGAAAGGCTACACGCGCCGGGCAGGGATATCCGCGTCCTCTATCTCGACGGAGCTCCAGCCGGCTTCTTCGACCTCAGGCCGCATCTGCCGGACCATACGGAACTCGCCTATTTCGGCATGATGGACCACGTCATCGGCCAAGGCGTCGGACGCTGGTTCCTTGGCGCCGCCGTCGAAGCGGCCTGGTCCGGAAACCCGGGATTCGTCACCGTCCAGACCTGCACGTTGGATCACCCTGCGGCATTGCCGCTCTACCAGAAGATCGGATTTTCGCCGGTCGGGCAAAAGCAGGAAACCGTCTATCCGATGGATTTCTCCGAGCGCGCCGCAAGCGTCATGCGCTGAGCCTTCATGCCCTCCTTGGCCCTTGTTCCCCACCCTGAGGCATGGTTGTCACAGCCGTTCGGATATCCGTACATTGGCAAATGCTGAACGGCATGATGGCTCAAATTCGTGGAGGCGGAGATGGCGACAAGTGTTGTGGTAGCCGGAGCGACCGGGTGGGTGGGCAAGGCGCTTGTCCCTGCGATACTTGCCGCGGAGGATCTTACGCTAGCCGGTGCTGTGGCGCGCAGCGCCGCGGGTGAAGATATCGGGACGACGCTCGGCGTCGCGCCGGTTGGCGTGAGGGTCGTCGCCACTCTGGAGGAAGCGCTCGGGACGCCCTCCGATGTGGTGGTGGACTACACCAAGCCCCAGGCGGTGAAGGCCCATGCATTGACGGCGATCGACCGGGGCAGGCATTTCGTGGTGGGCACGTCGGGCCTCGGCGCCGAGGAGTACGCCGAGATTGCCCGTGCGGCCGAGGCGAACGGAGTGGGTGTGATCGCCGCCGGGAATTTCTCGATCACGGCCACATTGATGAAGCGTTTCGCAACGATGGCGGCGAAATACGTGCCGGACTTCGAGATAATCGACTACGCGAGCGCGAGAAAGGCGGATGCCCCCTCGGGGACCGCGCGTGAACTTGCCGAATCCCTCGCGGAAATCCGCGGGGCCTCGACGGCTCGGCCGCTCGCGGAGATTTCCGGCATACCGGCGACGCGCGGTGCGGCGGTTGGCGCGGGCCAGGGCGTACAGGTCCACGCTGTGCGTCTTCCTTCCTACATTCTGTCCTGCGAGGTCCTGTTCGGCCTACCCGACGAAAGGCTGGCCATCCGCCACGACGCAGGCTCTTCGGCCGCACCCTATGTCGCGGGCACGCTTCTCGCCATCCGCCGGGTTGCCGGCATGAGGGGATTGGTTCGCGGGCTCGACAGCCTCATCGATTGAGAAACCCGAACATGCGTTTATCCCGCCTGTGTAGCCGATGACAGAGATTGTGAGCGCTCCTGATCCGACCTCGCCATGCGAGGGTCGGATAAGGTCTCGAGGCGCGGATCAGGACGCTGTCGCGGGAGAAGCGGATCCGGGTCAGGCCGCCAGCACGGCCTTCGGCTCCGCCATCTCGTAGCCGAGCGATTCCGCGACCGCGCGGTTGGTGATCTTGCCCTTGTGGACGTTGAGGCCGTTCCTCAGGTGAGGCTCATCGACCAGCGCCTTGAGGCCCTTGTCGGCAAGCTGGAGCCCATAATGCAGCGTCGCGTTGTTGAGGGCGTGAGCCGAAGTGACCGGCACCGCGCCCGGCATGTTGGCCACGCAGTAATGGATGATGCCATCGATCTCGTATGTGGGATCGGCATGGGTGGTGGGGTGTGAGGTCTCGAAGCAACCGCCCTGGTCGATAGCGACGTCGACAAGCACCGCGCCCTTCTTCATGCCGGACAGCATTTCGCGCGTGACGAGTTTCGGCGCTGCCGCGCCGGGAATGAGCACAGCTCCCACCACGACATCGGCCGAGAAGCACTCCTCCTCAAGCCCCTCGACAGTGGAGTATCGGGTGTGGATCCGACCATTGAAAATATCGTCAAGCTGACGGAGCCGGGGGATCGAGCGGTCGAGGACAGTCACGTCCGCGCCGAGGCCGATGGCCATCTTTGCGGCGTGCAGCCCGACCACGCCACCGCCGATGATGGTGACCTTGCCTGGCAGAACGCCGGGGACGCCGCCCAAAAGTACGCCGCGTCCGCCGTTGGCCTTCTGGAGTGCGGTCGCCCCTGCCTGGATCGACAGGCGCCCGGCCACTTCCGACATCGGGGCAAGCAGCGGCAGGCCGCCACGGTCGTCGGTCACGGTCTCATAGGCGATGGCCGACACGCCGGAGGCCAGGAGCCCGTTGGTCTGTTCGGGATCGGGTGCGAGGTGGAGATAGGTATAGAGGATCTGGTTTTCGCGGAGCTGAACCCATTCGTTCGGCTGGGGCTCCTTGACCTTCACGATCATGTCGGATCGGGCGAACACCTCCTCGGCGGTCTTGGCGATCGTGGCGCCCGCGGCGCGATAGGCGTTGTCATCGGCCCCGATGCCCGCGCCCGCGCCGGTCTCGACCAGCACTTCGTGGCCGTGGCTGGCATATTCGCGCACGGAACCCGGCGTTAGGCCGACGCGATATTCGTGGTTCTTGATTTCCTTCGGGCAGCCGACGCGCATTGACGCTCCTCCAATGATGGCCTTGTCCCCTTACAACGTAGTAGATCACGAAAGGCTTCGTATGTGTTTGCGATTGCGATTGCCGCGCAGGTTCGTTTTCGCTATTTCTTGCACGAAATCTGGTTATGTCCGAAGGAAATTCGAGAAATGTCACTCGACAGGATCGATATCGCCATTCTGGATACCCTCCAGAAGGACGGAAGAATATCCAATGCGGCGCTGGCTGAGAAAGTTGGGCTGTCGCAGTCGGCCTGCTCGCGCCGGCTTGATAACCTTGAGAAAACCGGGGTGATACGAGGATACCACGCCCGGCTATCCAATGCTGCGCTGGGCCATCAGATGACGGCGATCGTTCATATCTCGTTATCCGGCCAGTTCGAGAAAACGCTCTCCGACTTCGAGGCCGCTGTCAAACGGTGCCCGAACATTCTGTCCTGTCACCTGATGTCGGGCGAGTACGACTACATCCTGCGCATCGCGGCGAAGGATCTCGCCGACTACGAGCGCATCCACAAGGAATGGCTCTCGGCGATGCCGCATGTGACGAAGATCAATTCGTCCTTTGCGCTTCGCGAGATCATCGACCGCACCGCTCTCGGCTTGAAGCCGGAAATGGCCTGATGTCGACAGTTTGACCGCAAGGGGCGGTTCGTGGTCTAGATGGTCACCGCTGCTGCGGGAGCGAATGGATCACGGCCATGACCGATTCCGGCATGTTCCATGTCGTCATTGTAGGTGCGGGTTTCGGCGGACTGGAATGCGCGCGAGCGCTGCGCGGGGCGCCTGTGCGGATCACCATAATCGACCGGCGTAATCATCACCTTTTTCAGCCTCTGCTTTATCAGGTGGCGACCACGTCGCTGGCGACGTCGGAGATCGCCTGGCCGGTTCGCCATCTTTTGCGTAAGCGCAAGGAGGTGACGACGCTGCTCGGCATGGTCGTAGGCATCGACGTCGTCGAGAAGCGGGTGCTGCTGGAGGACGGAGGCTCGGTTCCCTACGACGCGCTGGTGCTGGCGACCGGCGCCCGCCACGCCTATTTTGGCCATGATGAATGGGAGCCGTTCGCTCCCGGGTTGAAGACGCTGGAGGACGCGACTACGATCCGCCGGCGCATCTTGAGCGCCTTCGAACTGGCGGAGCGCGAGGCCGATCCGGCAAGGCGGCAGGCACTTCTCACGCTTGTCATCATCGGTGGGGGACCTACAGGCGTGGAACTGGCGGGTACGATCGCCGAACTTGCCCGCGAGACGCTGCGCGGCGAATTCCGCAGGATCGACACGCGCCAGACACGGGTCGTCCTGATCGAGGCTGGCGATCGCGTCCTGTCGAACTTCCGGCCGGAGCTTTCCGACTACGCCAAGGCAGCATTGGAAAGGTTGGGCGTCACCGTCGAATTGGGACGAGCGGTGACGGAGTGTGACGGCGAGGGCGTGGTCTTCGGCGACAAACGCCTCGACGCAAAGACGATCATCTGGGCGGCGGGCGTCGCCGCGTCGCCGGCCGCGGAATGGCTGGGCGTTGCGGCGGATCGCGCTGGCAGGGTGATCGTCGAACCCGATTTGACCATCCCGGGCCGGCCGGAGATCTTCGTGATCGGGGACACCGCGCATGCGGAGCGGGAAGATGGCCGCCCGGTGCCCGGCATTGCGCCGGCGGCGAAGCAGGAAGGCTGGCATGTGGCCGAAACGATCAGACGGCGTCTCTCCGGCGATACGACGCCGCGTCCGTTCCACTATCATCATGACGGCGACCTCGCGACCATCGGCAAACGGGCCGCGGTCATCGATTTCGGCCGCTTCAGCCTGACCGGTCGAATCGCCTGGTGGTTTTGGGGCATCGCTCACATCTATTTCCTGATCGGCCTGCGCAATCGTCTGACGGTCTCGCTGAGCTGGCTGTGGATCTACGTCACCGGCCAGCGCAGCGCTCGCCTGATCACCCAGGGTGATGCGGAAGATAAAGCCCCTAGTGTGCGGTAGTTCGCCGGGAAATATTCGCCGCGGCGTCATCTCTTCTGTCTAGACAGGCAGGAAATTCAGCGCGAAAACTTGATCCTCGGCGCGCTCCGACGCCGTTTCCAGAGGGAGAAGGTCAATTATGTCATCGTCCTATGCATCCTTGTCACGCCGCTCCTTTCTTGCGGGATCGGCCGCGACGGCCTTCGTGATGCTGCATCCCTTCTCTGCGCGGGCCCAGGCGAACCAGGCGCATCTCAGGATCATGGAGACGACCGATATTCACGTGAACGTGCTGCCTTACGATTATTACGCCGACAAGCCGAACGACACGATGGGGCTCTCCCGGACGGCGACGCTGATCGATGCGGTTCGCAAGGAGGCGACGAACGCGATGCTCGTCGACAATGGCGATTTCCTGCAGGGCAATCCCATGGGCGACTTCATTGCCTATGAGAAAGGGATGAAGGATGGCGACGTCCACCCCGTTATGAAGGGGATGAACCTGCTCGGCTACGAAATCTCGACGCTCGGCAATCACGAATTCAACTACGGCCTGTCCTTCATGGACAAGGTTCTCGCCGGTGCGAATTTTCCCTTCGTTTGCGCCAATCTCGTGCGCGGGACGCAACTTGCGTCCAATCCCCGCGACGACAAGCTCTATCTGAAGCCCTACGTGATCCTGGAGAAGAAGATCAAGGACGGTGCCGGCGCCGAGCATCCTGTCAAGATCGGCGTGATCGGTTTCGTGCCGCCCCAGATCATGATCTGGGATGCGAAGAACCTGACGGGCAACGTGGCTACCCGCGATATCGTGGAGGCGGCCAAGGCTTGGGTGCCGCAGATGAAGGAAGAAGGCGCCGACGTGGTCATTGCGCTTTCGCATTCCGGCATCGACAACAAGAAGAGCGACTTGATGGAGAACGCGTCCTTCTTCGTCGCCGGCGTGGAAGGCATCGACGCCGTTTTCACTGGCCATCAGCATCTCGTCTTTCCCGGCAAGAAGGATTTCCAGGAGCTTGAGGGCGTCGACGCGGCCAAGGGCACGCTGCAGGGCAAGCCGGCGGTCATGGGCGGCTTCTGGGGTTCGCATATGGGGTTGATCGACCTGCTGCTCGAACGTGACGGCAATAAATGGAAGGTCGTGTCCGCCACGTCCGAGGCGCGGCCGATCTTCGAGCGTGTCGACAACAGGAACAAGGCGGTCGTCGAAGACGACAAGCGCCTCGTCGATGCGTTGAAGGAGGATCATGAGGCCACGCTTGCCTATGTGCGCAGGCCGGTGGGCAAGACATCGGCGCCGCTCTATTCGTATTTCGCGCTCGTTGCCGACGATCCCTCGGTCCAGATCGTCTCACAGGCCCAGACCTGGTACATCAAGGATCTCCTCAAGGAGACCAAGTGGAAGGACCTGCCGGTGCTCTCTGCTGCCGCGCCATTCAAGTCCGGCGGGCGTGGCGGACCGGACTACTATACGGATGTTCCGGCCGGCGACGTCGCGATCAAGAATGTCGCCGACCTATACCTCTATCCCAATACGGTCCGTGCCGTGGAGGTCACCGGCGCCCAGGTGAAGGAATGGCTGGAGATGTCCGCCGGCATCTTCAAGCATGTCGAGCCCGGCAAGGCTGACCAGCCGCTGATCAATCTGGATTTCCCGGCCTACAATTTCGACGTGATCGACGGTGTGACCTACAAGATCGATCTCTCGCAGCCGCCGAAATACGACCCGAAAGGCACTGTCCTGAATGCCGGATCGAGCCGCATCGTCGATCTGATGTTCGAAGGAAAGCCGATCGATCTCGCCGCAAAATTCGTCGTTGCCACCAACAATTATCGGGCCGGCGGCGGCGGCAACTTCCCGGAGATCAACGAGTCGAAGATCATCTTCGAGGCGCCGGACACCAATCGCGACGTGATCGTGCGCTTCATCATCGACCAGGGCACGATCAACCCCTCGGCCGACGCGAATTGGTCCTTCAAGCCGCTTCCGGGAACGACGGTGCTGTTCGAAACGGGTCCGAAGGCGAAGAACTTCATCGCGGAGGTGAAGGCGGTCAAGATCGAGGCGGCGGGCGAAGGCAAGGACGGCTTCGCCCAATACCGCATCACGCTCTGATATCGATCACACGGCAGGCACGAATCGTGGCGAGATCCTGTTCCGTGGTGGCAGAGTTCGCCCGGTTCGGCACTGTTGGACGTCCGTTCCCCGTCCGTAGAGACGGCGCTCCAATCATGGGCGCCGATCAGGGCCCCGATCGTATCCTTGGAAATCGCGCGATGCCTCATTGAAAACCAGGATCGCCGTTCGGACCCTATGCGCCGCCTACTGGCAGACGACCTTCACGCGTCCCTGGGGGGATGTCTCGTTGCGGCAGTTCAGCGGCTGCTCGGGATTGTCGCGTTCGAACGGCGCCTTGACAGGCTGCACTTTGAAGCCGGCGACCGGTATTGACCGGTTGTGTGTCCGGCGCTGAGGCTGAGCCGGCGCAGGCGCGGGAGGTGGCGGGAGCTGCGTCAGCATGGCCGTCTGCTCGGGCATGGGGGCGGGTTCCTGTGACCTGCCGGCAAATAGCCTCGGCATCGGCGGCGTGTTCATCACCACCGAGCCGTCCGTGGTGCGGGTACAGCCGGTGCTCGCGAGCAGGCTGCCGCATGCGGCCAGGACCAATGTCGTTCTTTGAGGTCTGCTCATATCGTGATACGCCGCGAAATCTCCAGCCTTCCCATTTGAGCGTCGGGCAGTCCGATGGAATGGGAGCGACCGCACTATCCCACCGTTTGAGTGCGATAATGCTCTAACATGAGCGGCAACTCCCGTCGTTTGTTTCCTGTGTAGATGGTTTACGACGATTCAATGGCAGTCCGATGACGAAGCTGGGGCATCAAGCGCTATAAACCACCTGCCGCACGTCGATGTACTCGGCGCGGAAGCCGGCCTCGCAATAATGCAAGTAGAACTCCCAGAGTTTCTTGAAGCGGTCGTCGAAGCCAAGTGGCACCAGCTTTTCCCAGGACGACCAGAAACGGCTCCGCCACTCGGCAAGCGTGCGCGCATAGTCCTGCGGAAACACACGTTCCCGAAGACAGGAGAGTCCGTGCGCCGCGCCGAGCGATCGAAGGAGGGCAGGGGTTGGCAGCATGCCACCGGGAAAGACATAACGCTGGATGAAGTCCGGCCGCTTGCGGTAGAGCTTGAAGGCCGGTTCATTGATCGTGATGATCTGCAGTCCCGCCGTGCCGCCCGACTTGAGGCAATCCTTCACCTTGCCGAAAAAGACCGGCCAATATTTCTCGCCCACGGCTTCGAACATCTCGATCGAAGCGATACGGTCGTACTTCCCTGACTCGTCCCGATAATCCTGCAACTTGATTTCTACTTTGTCGGCAAGTCCTGCCTTGGCAATCCGTTCGGATGCAAAGGCGTGTTGCTCCTTCGAGATGGTCAGGCCAGTCACCTTGCAGCCGATCTCGCGAGCGGCAAACTCCGCAAAACCGCCCCAGCCGCAGCCGATCTCGAGCACATGATCGCCCGCGCCGATCCCGGTATCGCGCGCAAGGGCGCGATACTTGGCGGCTTGGGCACTCTCCAGGTCATTCGCTCCAGTCGTGAACAAGGCCGACGAATAGGTCATGCTCGGATCGAGCCAATGTCTGTAGAAGGCATTCCCAAGGTCGTAGTGCGCGGAAATGTTGCGCTTCGACCCCGCCCGACTGTTGTCGTTCAACCAATGGCGAACACGCTGTATCGCCGTTCTGAGCCAACTCGCGCCTCCCGCGACGCTTTCGCCGGCTTCCGTATTCACGACGAAGAGTTCGAGGAAGGTCGTAACGTCGGGGCTGTCCCAGTCACCGTCCATATAGGATTCCGCCACGCCGATCGTGCCGCCTGAAAAGGCGCGTTCAGGCAGCCTCCAGTTGTGGAGGATGAGCTCGGCATCGGGACCCGGCGCTTTACCGTGAATGAGGAATGCTCGCCCGTCCGGAATGCGGACCCGCAATGAACCGCGTGCCAGGCCGGTCGCAACCGAAAGCGCCATGCGAGCTCTGGCTGGTAAGCCTTTGGCCGCATCCGCAAAGTTGGATGCGTCAAGCGTAACCGCATCGGTCAGCACAAATGCCTTTTTCGATGCGTTGGTTGCCCCTATGTCCCTATTCGTGCCCACACACGATCTCCATTCCACAAGCCAGCAGGGGGGCGGCGTGCTTGGCCGGCGTCCTGCACCTCGTATCGACACGCTCCATGCGGGCGAACCCGCGTCCCCACGGGATTCTCCACAATGTCTTCTCTCCCATAGCGTGCATTGAAACATCAAGAGGCAGCTTATTGCGCCAGCCCAACGTCTCGGCCGAAGAACGTGGTCCACATCGGTCCATCTTGGCATTTGCACTCCGGCGGCTTATGTCACCTGCGATGCTTCCGATCCTGTCCATAAAGAATCTTTCCAAAACCTACGCGACCGGCCTTCAGGCGCTGAAGAAGGTCGACCTCGACATCCGTAAGGGCGAGATCTTCGCGCTGCTTGGTCCCAATGGCGCCGGTAAGACGACGTTGATCGGCATCGTCTGCGGTATCGTCACCGCGTCGGAAGGGTCCGTCACCGCCGACGGGCACGACATCGTGCGCGATTACCGGGCAGCTCGCGCCAAGATCGGCTTGGTGCCTCAGGAATTGACCACCGACGCCTTCGAGACCGTGTGGGCGACGGTACGCTTCAGCAGGGGATTGTTCGGCAAGCCGGCCGATCCGAAACATCTGGAGAAGGTGCTCAGGGCCCTGTCGCTTTGGGATAAGCGCAACGAGAAAATCATGACGCTGTCCGGCGGGATGAAACGGCGCGTGATGATCGCCAAGGCCCTTTCGCACGAACCGCAGATCCTCTTTCTTGATGAGCCGACCGCAGGCGTCGACGTCGAGTTGCGCCGAGACATGTGGGCCCTGGTCCGCGAACTGCGTGAGGGTGGAGTGACCATCATTCTCACCACGCACTACATCGAGGAAGCCGAGGAGATGGCTGACCGGATCGGCGTCATCAACAAAGGTGAACTCATTCTCGTAGAGGACAAGCAGACGTTGATGGCCAAGCTTGGCAAGCGACGGCTGACGCTCAGCCTGACCGAACCTCTGGCGGCCATCCCGCCCGAACTGTCGGGGTGGCCTCTCGAACTGAAAGGCGACGGAGCGCAACTCGACTTTACGTTCGACGCTCACGAGGAGGACAACCGCATCCCGAAGCTGCTGCGAACCCTGGAGAAGCTCGGCATCGGCTTCAACGATCTGGCGACGCATCAAAGCTCGCTCGAGGATATTTTCGTCAGCCTGGTCGCGAGGCGCGCATGATCCAGCATTTCAATCTTCGCGGCGTCTGGGCGATCTATCGGTTCGAGATGGCGCGCGCCTTGCGCACGCTGCTGCAGAGCCTGGTGACGCCGGTCATCACCACCTCGCTTTACTTCGTGGTGTTCGGAGCCGCGATCGGTTCCCGAGTGCAAACGGTTGAGGGGGTTCCTTACGGAGCCTTCATCGTGCCGGGGCTGATCATGCTCTCGCTGTTCACCCAGAGCATCTCGAACGCCTCATTCGGCATCTATTTCCCGAAATTCGTGGGAACGATCTACGAAATCCTTTCTGCGCCGATCTCGCATCTCGAGATCGTGCTCGCCTATGTCGGCGCAGCCGCCACGAAATCCATTGTGCTCGGCCTGGTCATTCTTGCGACTGCAGCCTTCTTCGTTCCGATCGAGATACGCCATCCCGGCTGGATGATCCTCTTCCTCGTGCTCACGGCCGCGACCTTCAGCCTGTTCGGCTTCATCATTGGCATTTGGGCCAAGGGGTTCGAGCAGCTTCAGTTCATCCCGATGCTCGTGGTGACCCCCTTGGCATTTCTCGGCGGCGCCTTCTATTCGATCGACATGTTGCCGCCGGCATGGCGCACGGTCTCATTGTTCAATCCGGTCGTCTATCTGATCAGCGGATTCCGATGGAGCTTCTTCGGCACGGCTGAGGTTGCCGTCGAAGTGAGCCTGGCCGCCACGCTGGGCTTCCTGCTCCTGTGCCTCGCCACGACCGCCTGGATTTTCAAGTCCGGCTACAGGCTCAAGAACTAGCTTTCTTCTCTTCCGTTCACCGCTGGCCTGTTGGGGGAGCAAGGCGCCTTGATCGCGGACAATGCCCCCGCTGACGTGCGGCAGTTATGACAGAGCGCAACCCGGCAACTTGATTTCACGAGGGGACGCACGGCAAGATAGACCAACTGGACACCGTGTTTGGCGAAAGCGCTCAACGGCACACGCTTACCCGACGGGTAGCTGCGGTCCCTAGGAGGTCGATCCCATGACTATCCGGAATCTCCACTTTGCTGCGAATCCGAAGTCGGTGGCTGTCGTTGGCGCTTCCTCGCGCGAAGGATCTGTCGGCTACGTCGTGTTGAGGAACATCGTCGACGGCGGTTTCGAGGGGGAGGTGTGGCCCGTCAACCCGAAATATGACGAGCTACTGGGCCGGCCCTGTTACCGCAACGCGTCCGCTCTGCCTGAGGCACCCGACCTGGCTGTCATTGTCACGCCGCCGGCCAGCGTCCCGGGTATCGTCACGGAACTCGGCGAAAAGGGCACGCGGGCGGCCGTGGTGATCACCGCCGGCCTCACTCGCGAGAACGGCTTGCGCCAGGCGATGCTTGACGCGGCCAAGCCTCATCTTTTCCGCATCATCGGACCGAACACGGTGGGGCTGATGGTGCCCCCGGTCAAGCTCAATGCTGGGTTTGCCCATGTCGCGGCTCAGCCCGGAGGGCTTGCGCTCCTCTCGCAATCGGGCGCCATCGCGACCTCTCTGATCGACTGGGCGGCCGACAAGCAGATCGGGTTTTCCCAGATCGTTTCGCTCGGTGACATGGCCGATGTCGATGTCGCCGATTATCTCGACATGCTGACGGGCGACCGGCGAACGAAGGCGATCCTGCTTTATCTCGAGAGCATTCCCAATCCGCGCAAGTTCATGTCGGCGGCCCGAGCCGCCTCAAGGATCAAGCCTGTCATCGCCATCAAACCCGGTCGCCACGAGCAGGCGGCGAGGGCGGCTGCCACGCATACAGGAGCGCTTTCGGGCGCAGACCGGGTCGTCGGCGCAGCCTTGGAGCGGGCGGGTATCCTGCGCGTGCATGGCCTGGCGGAACTTTTCGACGCCGCGGAAACGACGGCGCGTTTCCGGCCGTTGGAGAGGTCGCGGGTCGGGATCGTCACGAATGGGGGCGGCGCCGGGGTGCTTGCCGTCGACCAACTGATCGATTGCAAGGGCGAGTTGGCCGAGCTGGCACCGGCCACGATTGCGCGGCTAGACGCTTCCCTACCGTCGACCTGGTCGAGGGCCAACCCCGTCGACATCATCGGCGATGCGCCGCCCGAGCGTTACAGCGCAGCGGTTGCTGCCGTGGCGGACGATCCTGGAACGGATGCTCTTCTCGTTATGAACTGTCCGACGGGGCTCGCCTCGCCGAGCGATGCTGCGGCGGCGGTCGCGGCATTGACGACGGAAGGCACGATCAACGGCAAGCCCGTGCTCGCCTGCTGGCTCGGCGAGCACGCTGCTCGCCAGGGGCGCATTATTCTCCAGCAGGCGAAGGTGGCGAGCTTCGACACGCCGTCGGATGCCGCTCGCGCGGTTTCCTATCTGGGCGACTGGTCGCGGGCCCAGCAAGCGCTGATGCGCGTACCTTCAAGCCGCAGCGAAGATGTGGCCGGTAACCGTGAGGTCGTCCTCGACATCTTCAGGCATGCCGCGAAACAGCGGCGGCGGATGCTCACCGAACCGGAAGCCAAAGCAGCAATCGCTGCCTACGGAATAGCGGTGCCGGAGACCATCGTGGCGAGGTCACCAGCCGAAGCCAAGCGGGCGGCGACGCGGCTTCTGGCCCGATGCCGCGAGGTCGTGGTCAAGCTCTTGTCCAAGGACGTTTCCCACAAATCCGATATTGGCGGCGTTGTTCTGAACATTGCCAGCGCGGATGCCGCCGAAGAGGCTGCCGCGGCGATCGAAGGGCGGGTGGCAAAACATGCGCCGGACATTGAAATCGAGGGCTTCGCGGTGCAGCCCATGATCGCTCGCGGTCACGCCCATGAACTCATTCTCGGTATGAGCCGGGATCCGATCTTCGGCCCGGTGATCCTCTTCGGTGCGGGAGGTGTCGCGGTCGAAGTGATGGACGATACGGCCGTCGCCCTGCCTCCGCTGGACGACGTGCTGGCGGGCGATCTGATCGACCGCACCCGTATCGGCCGCCTTCTCGCCGGGTTCCGAGACCGCAAGGCAGCCGATCGCGCCGCTATTGCGGGTGCCCTCAACGGCCTTTCCCAGATGGTGGTGGATTTTCCCTGCATCGTCGGAATGGACATCAATCCGCTGCTTGCGGATCCGGAAGGGGCGGTGGCCCTCGACGCGCGAATCGAGATCGAACCCGCCGAAATCGACAGGCCCGGCCCAAACCCCGACCTTGCCATCCGGCCTTACCCGGCCGAATGGCAGCGCGATCTGATCAGGAACGGCCTCACATTCCACATACGGCCGATCAAGCCCGCCGATGTCATGCTTTACCCTGCTTTCTTCGAGAAGGTATCGGCGGAGGATGTCCGGCTGCGTTTCCTCGCCCCACGCAAGAGCTTCTCCGACGGCATGCTGAAGCGCCTGACGCAACTCGACTACGACCGCGAGATGGCCTTCGTCGCCCTCGAGGCTGAGACAGGGGCGCTTGCCGGTATTGGACGACTGTCTTCGGATCCTGATCGTGCAACGGCCGAATACGGGCTTCTGGTGCGCACCGACCTCCAAGGCCATGGCCTCGGCTGGGCATTGCTCAAGCAGATCATCGACTATGCGAAGGCCGAAGGGATCGGCCGCATCGAAGGCATCATCCTGAGCGAGAACATAAAGATGCTCGGCATGGCGCGCGAATTCGGATTCGAGGTGCACCATCATCCGGACGAGGGCGGATTGTCCGTGGCCATGCTCACGCTTCGCTGATGCCGAGCCCCGCCACGGCCCCTCGCCAAGCGCAGGATGCGGTCGACGATCTCGTTGGGTGCGCCGCTCGCATCGATCTCATGCCAGGTGATCTCGCCGACGTCCCGCTCGAGCTGCCGCGCCAGCACGTCGACCGTCGCGTCGGATGGCCCGCCCCGCCGCGCGCCGACACGTTGCCGCAGCAAGCTCTGTTCGGCCGCCAGCCAGACGCCGATGGAGCGAGCACCCGCGCGTAGGGCCGCAGCCTCGATCAGCGCGCGTTTGTCCGGTGTGTCGAACACGGCGTCGGCGACCACCGATCCGCCACCGCGAAGGATCGCACCGCTGCGGCGCGCCATCTCTTCGTAGACCCTGTCGGATATTTCGGACCGATAGGCCCCATCCGGAAGACGTGTCTCTGCGGATACGCCGTGCATGGCCTTTCGAATTCGGTCGCTCTCGACGATGCGGGCGCCGGGCGGAGTTCCGACCCGGCTGGCAAGCGCTTCCGCCACGGTCGTCTTGCCGGTGCCGCTGAGCCCACCGATTGCCACCAGCCCCGGCGACGCCTTCAGAAGGAGCCGGCGCGCCAGGTCGAAATAGGACCGGGCCTCGGCAGCCAGTTTGCCGGCGGTATCGCCACCCTCGGCCTGTGTGGCGGTGACATGCGCGCGGACCGAGGCGCGCAGCGCCATGAAGAACGGCATGAGGACGAAGCCGTCTTCGTCCTCGGACAGATCGAAATATCGGTTCGCGACGAGATTGGCGATGTCCTCCAGCCCGCGATGCCATAGATCCATGAGCAGGAAGGCAAGGTCGTAGAGCATGTCGATTGTCGCGATCTGGTCATTGAATTCTATGCAGTCGAAGAGGCGGGGCTTTCCGTCGAGCAGACAGATGTTTCTCAGGTGCAAGTCCCCATGACAGCGCCGCACCTTGCCATCCGCTTCGCGGCTATCAAGCAAGGGGGCATGCTCGTTCAGCGCGACCCGGAAGGAGCGGTTGAAATCCGCTATCTCCCTTGAATCAAAGACGCGGCTGGTGCGAAAGCCGGCTTCATTGATGTCAAGCACACCGGCAATGTTCGCCGCGCCGCCTCCGGCGTGGACAACGGGCGCGGCATGATGGAACGCCACGATCATCTCGGCGACCTCGGTTGCAAGCTTCGGGGTCAACCGGCCGGCGAGAGCGATCCTGTCGAAAAGCGCATCCTGGTCGAACCGTCGCATCTCGACAACCGCGTCGACGAGGAGGCCTCGGCCATCGAATGCGATCGCGCCATCCTTCTCTTTGGTGATGCGCCGCACGCCGAGATAAAGACCGGGCGCCGTCCTGGAATTCAGTTCGACCTCCTTACGACAGGCATCCAGGCGCAGCGTCGGCGTCGAGAAATCGGCATAGGGCAGCTTCACCGCCCGCTTCATCTTGTAGACCCTATCCGCGACGAGGAAGACGCGGGAGATATGCGTCTCTATTCTTTCGACCGGCGCATTGCCGGAGGGCAGAGCCTCGATGAAGGCGATGGCCGGCGCTTGGCTTTCGACGGTCATGATTCATCCTTTCACTGGCCACCCGCATTCGTCGAAACGCCTACTGCGAGCGTTTCCATGAACCGCATTCCCATATAGGCTTCGGCTGGGAGCCTATTTCAGCATCTCGGTAACTCCTTGATGCGGATCAAGGGTGCGCCAGCTTCTAACTGTCGCCGAACGGACCGATTTGATCCAGCGCAAGGATGTGCCCGACGCATACGGACTAGTTTTTGTGCATAGGCAAAGGAGCAGTCGGCATGGCTTACAAGACGATTTTGAACGTCACCGGGATCGATCAGGGCGATCGCGACCTCAAGCTCGCGGCCGAACTGTGCGGGCAGGTCGATGCGCATCTCTCGGTGCTCGCCGTGGCGATCGCCGCGCCACCGCCTATGGGCGATGCCGTCCTGATGGCCGATGTATGGGCGAAGGAAAGGCAGGCCGCTATGGACCGTGTGACAGAGCGGGCAGCAGCCGTGTCGGCGTTCCTTGCCAGGAATGAGCTGCGTGGAGATGTCTCGACCGAGTTTCCGGACATTGCTTGGGTCGACGAGGCCGTCGGCGAGAGGGCGCGTTACGCCGATGTTACGGTGATCGGCCCCGAAATACTGAAGACCGAGACGCTGAAGTCCAAGATCATAGAAGGCGTGTTGTTTTCGTCAGGCAAGCCGCTCCTCCTGGCGCCCGAAGGATCCCGCGCCACGATGAAACCGAAATGCGTGGTTGTCGCCTGGGACTCGAGCTTCGAGGCGTCCAGAGCTCTGCGCGAGTCGATGGACATGCTCGACGAAGCGGAAGTGCATGTCACATTGGTCGATCCGATCGCAGACGATCTCGATCAGGGGGTCGAGCCAGGATCGGACGTGGCCGCTTATCTCGTGCGCCGAGGCATAAAGGTTGATGTCGACCGCCTGCCGAGTTCCGGACGTCCCGTCGCCGAAGTGTTGAGCCAGCATGCAATGGACATGTCGGCGGAATTGATGGTCATGGGCGCTTACGGCCACTCGCGATTGCGCGAACGACTGTTCGGAGGGGTCACGAAGTCGATCCTGGCGGCACCGCCACTGCCCATCTTGCTGGCGCGCTAGCAGGGTCCAATTTCAGGAGAATAGCCATGAAACTTCAAGCTGTTCTACCGCTCGTTACCTATCCGGATCCCAATTCCGACAAGGTGGCGGTCAATGCGGTGGCGGTGGCGCGCCAACTTGCCGCCAGTCTCCACGCAGTTGCGGTGAACGTGGACATCCCTCCGGTCTCCAGCGCGCTGTCACGGGTATTGCTCGATGTGCCGGCCTTGGCTCGCGAGGCCGAGAGGCTGAGCCATGAGCGCGGCAGGCATCTCCTGGCCGCTGTCGAGGAACAGGCCGGCAAGGCTGGGATCGCATTGACGACCGAAGAGATGGCGGCTGCGCCGGCGATGCTCGGCGAGGGCGTAGCCAGGGCGGCGCGATATTTCGACTTCGCCCTGATCGGTTGGGAAGGGCGGAATCCGGGCTCGCGCATCATCGCCGAGGCGGTGGTCTTTGGCTCGGGCCGGCCGACGATCCTGATGCCGGATCTCGGGGATTTCCCCGTACTGGATCATGTGGCGATCGCCTGGGACGGCAGCCGAGTAGCGGCACGGGCCGCGGCGGATGCGAGGCCCTTGCTGGACAAGGCAAGCAAGATCTCGGTTCTGACGGTACAGGATGAAAAGCCGCTGGCCGAAAGCGGGATCGGCGAGAGATTTGCCGAACGGCTGCGCAAGATCGGGTTGCCGGCCGAGGCTCATGGCGTAAGCGCGAAGGGCCATCCGATCGGGGTGGCGCTACAGGATCACGCTCTCAAAGCGGGGGCCAATCTTCTCGTGATGGGAGGCTATGGGCATTCCAGGGTGCGCGACTTCGTGCTCGGCGGCGCCACGCAAGGGGTGTTGGACGAACTGCGACTGCCGGTGCTCCTGTCGCACTGAACGGGTTGAGCCCCGCGACCGCCGTCGAGGAAAGCGGAGACGCTCGGGTATCATCGACGTTCCATGAAGGACGAGCGTGTAGAACCGCTCCTGCCAATCGGCACCGCTCTGGCGTTTGGATCACCAGTGCGGCCGTCCTCCAATCTCCTCCTGTAGGAAGGTGGCCGCGCGAAGCGCGGTCGGAGGGGGGTGTTCCAGAAGCTCTCCGGATCTATGAGTCTCGTAGTCTTGTGGGAGATACGTCCGGCAGGATAGAGGCGGCTCGAGCAGTTTCTCGATTATCGTTGAGAATGCGCACCGCAGCTCCATCGAGGTCGTCGTACTGTCCGCTCTTCAATGCCCACAGGAAACCGGCCAGCCCGACCCCTCCCAGGAACAGGGCGACTGGGATGAGAAACGCGAGCATTGTCATTGCGCGGGCACCAGTTTGCCGTCGGTCGTCGTGGCGAGTGTCTCGGGCTCGGCCTTCTTGGCGCGCAGGCCGAGACGCAGGGCATTGCCGATGACGAGGAGGGACGATCCAGACATCGCGATCGCCGCAATCAGCGGAGTGACGTAACCCATGATCGCTATCGGCACTGCGACTGCGTTGTATGCGATCGCCAGGCCGAGATTCTGGCGGACGAGGCGATTCGCCTTGCGCGCTGTTTCGACGGCCAGTGGCACTGCCGAGAGGCTCGCGCGGAGGAATACGAAATCCGCGGCGTTGCGCCCGATATCGGCCGCCGTCGCCGGGGCAATGGAAACATGCGCCGCGGCCAATGCGGGGGCGTCGTTCAAGCCGTCGCCGACCATGGCTGTCCTGCGTCCCTCGTCTGCCAGTCCCATAAGGCGCTCCACCTTGTCGGCGGGCAGCAGATCGGCTGAGACAGTCTGGATGCAAAGCATCTCGGCGACCTTGTCGGCAATGGTCGCACGGTCACCGGACAGCATCTCGACCTCGTATCCCGCCTCCCGCAAGCGTCGGATCGAGGATGCGGCGTCGGGCCGGAGCTCGTCCTCGAAGGCGAAGCGCGCACGCAGCGCGCCGTCCTCGGAAAGAACCGTCCCGTCCAGCGGCTCCGCGCCGGATCGGGCGTCGCCGCTGAGGGCCCACGCGGCCCGGCCGAGCCGCCAAACTCTTCCGTCGGACCGGGCCTCGATACCCAGTCCGGGCTGCTCGACGATGTCCTGAAAGGAGGCGCTGGCGTGTCCGGCAGAGGAACGCGCGATGGCGGCGGACAGGGGATGGCGCGAAGATCTCGCCAGTGCCGAGGCGATGGCCAATGCTCTCGCCTCGATCGACGTGGCGTTGACGAGGCGAGGGTGGCCGAGCGTGAGCGTTCCGGTCTTGTCGAAGACGATCGTGTCGACTTCCGCCAGGCGTTCCATGGCCGACCCATCCTTGACCATCACGCCGTTTTCGAACAGCCGACGCGCCGCGACAACCTGGACGATCGGTACGGCGAGACCCAAAGCGCAGGGGCAGGTGATAATCAGCACCGCGATCGCGATGGTCATGGACAGGTGCCAGTCTCCCGACGCGATCATCCAGCCTGCGAATGTGGCCAGCGCTGTCAGGTGCACCACCGGCGCATAATGCGCGGAGACCCGGTCCGCGATGCGTCGATATCGTGCGCGGCCACCTTCCGCGGCTTCCATCATGCGCAGCATCTCGGAAAGGAAGGAATCCTGAGCCGTCGCCATGGCTTCCACGGTCAGCGGTCCAGTCAGATTGTGCGTGCCCGCTCGGATGATGCTTCCGGCCGCCACCACCTGCGGAGCGCTTTCGCCGGTGATCAGGGAAGCGTCGAGTTCGGAGCGTCCGTCGATCACGCGCGCGTCGACGGGGACGCGATCGCCCGCGGCGATGAACAGGCGCATCCCGGTTTCGATCTCGGCAAGCGGACGATAGTCGCGTCCGCCATCGGGCGCGACGACGATCGCGCCACGCGGCGCGAGCTTCGCCAAGCCGAGCACCGCGGCGCGGGCGCGATTCCGCATCACATGGTCGAGCGTGCGGCCGATCAGCAGGAAGAAGAGGAGAGACACGGCAGCGTCGAAATAGGCATGAGGACCATGGTTTATGGTCTCGTAGAGGCTCATTCCATAGGCGAGCGACACACCCAGCGCGATCGGCACGTCCATGTTCATCCGCCCGTGGCGCAGTGCCGACCAGGCCGATCGAAAGTAGATACGACCCGCGAAGGCGAGGACGGGGATCGCGATCAGCGCGGAGACCCAGTGGAAGAGGTCGCGTGTGGCATCCTCCGCACCTGACCAGATCGAGACCGACAGAAGCATGATGTTGCCTGCGGCGAAGCCGGCAATCGCGACGGCGCGGATCAACTCGTTGAGTGTCTCGTCCTTTTCCGCGCCCGCAACGTCGAACAGATTGGCTTCGTAGCCGAGCCCGCCGATCACAGCGGCAATCGGGGGCACGTCGTCACCGCGCCAGCTTACGCAAACCCGCCGTGTCGACAGGTTGACCCGCGCGCTCTCGACGTGATCGAGCCTCTTGAGCGCTTCCTCGATCTTCTGAATGCAGGCGCCGCAATGGACGCCTGGTACGGAAAGGTCGACCTGATGGAGCCCGTCGCCAAGGGCTCGGGAGGCGAGCTTGAGTTCCTCCGCTGAAGGAAGTCCGTTGACGTGCGGTTCGAGTTCAAGAACCGCCTCGGCGCCCGGTGCGCAGCAGCTCATTTGATCACTCCATTGGAGATCACGACGCGGCGGACGTCACGATAGGGACGCTCCCTGCCGATCTCGGCGTCGGTCTCGGCGATCCAAATCCCGTCC
Source organism: Rhizobiaceae bacterium (assembly GCA_035556195.1). GTDB lineage: Bacteria > Pseudomonadota > Alphaproteobacteria > Rhizobiales > Rhizobiaceae. The sequence continues at coordinate 91,593 of DATMFK010000037.1, read as the reverse complement.
CGTGGTGTCTGCGAGGCGACGAATGTACCGTCGCCGGCGCGTCGGAGTGTCAGTGTCCAGTCTTCCGCCTCGTAGGCGGGACGACGGAACGTCACGGTCACGGCCTCGGGCTCCATTCTTATCCCGGCGGCATCGACCAGCTCGTAGCGGATCTTGCCGTCCGCTATCGTCAAGCTGCTGTGAAATCCGAGCGCTGCCTGGGCGCGACCTTCGCTGGCCTTGCGGTTGAACTGCTGGCTGGCAACATAGGAGTTCTTCACGACGAAACCCGTCCAGCTCGTGCTGGCGAAGATCGCCATGGCCAGGTTGACAGCTATGATCGTGCCGAAGAAAGCAAGCATCAGGCCGAGCATATGTCGTCCGGTGAACTCACCCTTGCCTTGGCGCGTCATCTCGATTTCTCCGGTCCTCTGAAGGTCGCGACATATTCGTCACGCTCGAAACTGGCCTTGTCCTCGATGATGAACTTGAAGCTGGCCGCGGCATCGCCGACCTGCTCGCGAGGTTGGCGCACGAACACCTTGAGGGTCTTCAGTCGGTCGGGCTCGAGCAGGACGGCCACGGCACGATCGTCGGGTTGATCGATTCCGACCACGCTCATGTTGGCCCCAGGCAGGCCTTCCAGGCTGAGTATGACAGTGCGCGGCTCGGGAACCATGTTGAGCAGCTTCACCGTGTAGCCGTTGCGGATCGAGCCGTCGGACAGGCTGACGAATTGTGGATTGCGGTCATGAAGCACATTGAGTTCGAGCCTGTCGCGGGTGAGCAGCGCGTAGAGCATGGCCACACCGATGAGGGTCCAGACTCCGAGATAGACGAATGTCCGTGGCCGCAGCAGCTTGCCGATCCGGAACTGCGCGACCCCATCCGAGAGCTTGCCATCGGCGTCGCGGACGCGCGTCGGATCAATCGGCTGGGTTCCTGCAGCCGTGGCAAACGCCATGTTGGCATTGTAGTCGGCGAGGGTGGCATAGGAGATGAGGCCGCGCTCTTTTCCCAGCTTGTCCATCACCGCGTCACATGCGTCGATGCAGAGCGCGCAGGTAATGCATTCGAGCTGCTGTCCGTCGCGGATATCGATGCCCATTGGACATACGGCCACGCAGGCGTTGCAATCCACGCAGTCCCCGACGGACTTGCCTGCGGCGAGGGCCTTCTTGGCGTGGCGCGAGCGAGGCTCGCCCCGCCAATCATTGTAAGTGACGGTGAGGGACTGGTCATCGAGCATGGCCGCCTGGATGCGCGGCCAGGGGCACATATAGGTGCAGACCTGTTCGCGCATCAGGCCGCCGAAGGTGTAGGTCGTGGCGGTCAGGACCGCGACCGTCGCATAGGCGACGGGGGCGGCTCTGCCGGTGAAGAACTCGACGAAAAGTGTGGGGGCATCGGCGAAATAGAATATCCAGGCGCCGCCAGTCGCCACTGCGATGGCGAGCCAGATCGCGTGCTTGACAGTGCGTAACGCAAGCTTGCGGAGGCTCCAGGGCGCGGCATCGAGCTTGATGCGGGCGTTGCGATCGCCCTCGATCCAGCGTTCGACGACGAGGAAGAGGTCGACCCAGACCGTCTGCGGGCAGGTATAGCCGCACCAGGCTCGGCCGATGGTCGAGGTCACGAGGAAGAGACCGACCCCGGCCATGACCAGAAGACCGGCCACGAAGAAGAATTCCTGCGGCCAGATCTCGATCGGGAAGAAATAGAAGCGCCGATGGGCGATATCGACCAGGACCGCCTGGTCCGGTGCGTAAGGTCCGCGATCCCAGCGAAGCCACGGGGTCAAATAATAGATCCCCAGCGTGACCAGCATCACAAGCCACTTGAAACGGCGAAAGCTTCCCGATGCCCGTTTCGGGAAGATCTTCCTGCGGGCGGCATAGAGGGCCTGGCGCTTCTTCGCGGAATTCACCGCCTCGGCTTCCAGCCTCTCGACTTCGATCTGATTGAGCATTTGAGCGTTCCGGGCATTTCCTTCGGCGCGCAATCCTCGACGACGCCGCAGCTTCCCAAACATGATCGCAGACGACTCGCCCGGGTGCGTTGATTCAGCTCAAGCGCACGACCGGGCGAGATCCATGCTATTCACCGCCGCCCAGCGAATGGACATATACGGCGAGCTCCTTGACTGTCGTCTCGCCCAGGCGCGGACCCCATGCCGGCATGACACCATGGCGGGGGGCCCGTACTTGCCGTGCTATCGATGCCGAGTCCGAGCCATAGAGCCAGATCGCATCCGTCAGGTTCGGTGCGCCGAATTCGCGATTGCCCTTCCCATCCACGCCATGGCAGGCCACGCAGTTCTCGGCAAACACCGTGCGCCCGGCTTCTGCCAGTTTCGCGTCGGCTGGTCCGCCTGAGAGTTCCGCCACATAGGCCGACACTTCCGCAATCTGGGAGGGCTCGAGCATGTCGCCGAAGGCAGGCATCTCGGAGGTCCTGGTGTCGGGGTCCCCCGCGAAACGCACGCCATGAAGGATCGTGGTATGGATCTGGTCCGGGTCGCCGCCCCATAGCCATTCGTCGTCATTGAGATTGGGGAACCCTTTCGATCCCTCCGCGCCCGAACCGTGGCATTGGACGCAATTGACCTTGAAGGCTGCGCCTCCGGCCGCAATGGCGAATTCGCGCAGTGTCGGATCGGCGAGGATCTCGGCAACGTCCTTCGAAGCGACGGCAGCGACGTAACTGCCTTTCGCTGCCTCCGCTGCCGCCAGTTCGGCCTTGATATCGGCGCGGCTGGAATAGCCGAGCAGCCCCGACGTCGCGCTCCGCAACATCGGCCAGGCGGGATAGGCTATGGTGTAAGCCAGTGCCCAGACGATCGTCGCGTAAAAAGTCCATAGCCACCAGCGTGGCAAGGGATTGTTGAGCTCCTTGATGCCGTCCCATTCGTGGCCGGTCGTGGCGACGCCCGAGACCTCGTCGATTTGCTTCTCGTTCATGCTCAATCTTCCTTGAAAGGAATGCGGGCGGCCTCGTCGGCGGATCTCCGGCTTCCTGGCCGGAAGGCGAAGAATGCGACGGCTACGAAGAACAGGGTCATGCCGAGTAGAGCCCAGCTGTCGGCGAATTCCCGAAGAGTGTGGTAGTCCATCTTGGTTCTCCTCAGCGGTAGCCGGCGGCCTCGTCATAGGTCGAGAAGTCGACCAGTGTGCCGAGCATCTGCAAGTAGGCGACCAATGCGTCCATCTCCGTCACCATCTGCGGATTGCCGTCGAAATCCCCGACCTTCGCCTTGGGATAGCGGGCTAGAAGGCCGGTGGTATCGGCCTCGGGGTCGGCTTGGGCTGCCAGGTCGGCGCCGGCGGCGGCAACCATATCGTCTGTGTAGGGCACGCCGACCCTCACATTGGCAGTCAGCTGGGTGGAGAAGTCCTTCACCGAGAGCGGCGTGTCTTTCAGGAACGCGTAACTCGGCATGATCGATTCCGGCACGACCGAACGCGGTTCGACGAGGTGCTGGACGTGCCACTCGTTGGAGTAGCGGTCGCCCACGCGGGCGAGATCGGGTCCCGTCCGCTTCGATCCCCACTGGAACGGGTGGTCGTACATCGACTCCGCAGCGAGGCTGTAGTGGCCGTAGCGCTCCACCTCGTCGCGGAACGGCCGGATCATCTGGCTGTGGCAGTTGTAACAACCCTCACGGATGTAGATGTTGCGACCGGCAAGTTCGAGCGGCGAATAGGGCCGCATGCCTTCAACCTTCTCGATCGTGTTTTCGAGATAGAAGAGGGGGGTGATCTCGACGATGCCGCCGATCGTCACCACGAGGAAGGACCCCGCCAGAAGCAGCGTAGCGTTCTTTTCCAGGATCGCGTGTTTGTCCATCAAGGCCATTGGTGGGCTCCTATTCTGCCGGCTGCAGCGCAGGCATTCTGCCGGCGACCGGTTCCTCGTCGCGCTGGCGGCCAAGGATGGTCATGGTGACGTTGAAGGCCATGATCAGCGCGCCCGAGAGGTAGAGGGCGCCGCCGAAGGCGCGCATGACGTAGTAGGGATGCATGGCGGCGACGGTTTCGGCGAAGGAGTAGACCAGGAAGCCCTGCTCATCGTACTCGCGCCACATCAGGCCCTGCATGATGCCGGACACCCACATCACGGCCGCGTAGACGACGATGCCGAGGGTGGCGAGCCAGAAGTGCCAGGTGACCATGCGCACGGAGTAGAGCCGTTCGCGGTTCCACAGGCGCGGCACCAGGAAGTAGATGGCGCCGAAGGTGATCATCCCGACCCAGCCCAGCGCGCCCGAATGCACGTGCCCGATTGTCCAGTCGGTATAGTGGGAGAGCGAGTTGACCGCCTTGATGGACATCATCGGCCCCTCGAAGGTCGACATGCCGTAGAAGGCGACAGCCACCACCATCATGCGGATGATCGGATCGGTGCGGATCTTGTCCCAGGCGCCGGACAGCGTCATCAGGCCGTTGATCATGCCGCCCCAGGAGGGCATCCACAGCATGATGGAGAAGACCATGCCGAGGGTTTGGGCCCAGTCGGGCAAGGCAGTGTAGTGGAGGTGGTGCGGACCGGCCCAGATGTAGAGGAAGATCAGCGACCAGAAATGGATGATCGACAGCCGGTAGGAATAGATCGGGCGCTCGGCCTGCTTCGGGATGAAATAATACATCATGCCCAGAAAGCCGGCCGTCAGGAAAAAGCCCACCGCATTGTGGCCGTACCACCATTGCGTCAGCGCGTCCTGCACGCCGGCGAAGGCGGAATAGCTCTTGGAGCCGAGGAAGGAGGCGGGAACCGCCAGATTGTTCACCACATGCAGCATCGCGATGGTCACGATGAAGGACAGGTAGAACCAGTTGGCGACGTAGATGTGCGGTTCCTTCCGCTTGAGGATCGTGCCAAGGAACACGACGAGATAGGCAACCCAGACGATCGTGAGCCAGAGATCGACATACCATTCGGGCTCTGCATATTCGCGGCTTTGCGTGATGCCGAGCAGATAGCCCGTCGCCGCCATGATGATGAAAAGCTGATAGCCCCAGAACACGAACCAGGCGAGATTGCCGCCGAAGAGCTTTGCCCGCGAGGTTCGCTGCACGACGTACAAGGACGTGGCGATCAGGGCGTTGCCTCCGAAGGCGAAGATCACCGCCGACGTGTGCAGCGGACGCATCCGGCCGAAGCTGAACCACGGCTCGACATTGAGGTCGGGGTAGGCGAGTTGCAACGCCACGACCACGCCGACCAGAAAGCCGACCACGCCCCAGAATACGGTGGCGATCGTTCCGTAGCGGATCGGGCCGTCCATATAGGTCGAGTCGTCCACCGCGTTGTGGCCGGCCGGCGCGAATGTGGTGTTGCGCATGAGAAGCACCGCTCCCGCGATCAGGGCGAAGAACAGCACCCACATATGCGCGCGGAAGAGGTCGTCCGCGGCGAAGGCTGCTCCGAGCAGCGCGAAGAAGGCCGCAAGGCCAACGCCGACGATTTCGGCTCCGTATTTCATGTGCGAGTCCCCAGCGGCAGAATCGTTTGGCGGAATCCAAAGGCAGGTTCCGCGCAAGCAGCTTCTGGCTCCGTCCCGCACCGGCGTCCTTGATCTGGGTCAAGGCGGGGTCGCCATGCGCGACTAGGCTTGCTCAACCGCGACCTGCCAACTTTCGGCAAGGTTCGGACAGGAGCAGCTTTTGACGAGGATCGGAAACCGGGACGCGATGTATCATGCCGGGCATTCGGCCGGGCATCCCTTGGCATTGTTGCGGCAGGCGCATGCGATCAAGCTTGCACTATGCGACCGTCTGGAGGCGATTGCCGACTCCTTGCCGTCCAATGTCAGCCGTTTCGAGTGCGAGGCGGTTGCGCGAGCCATCGTGCCGCTGCTGGAAAGCGTGCAGCGCTTCGAAGAGGACGTGATGTTCCCCTATTGCGAGGAGCTTTCGACCGGGAGACCTCCCATGGCGAGCGCGTTCGAGCGGCTGAAATCCGAACATCGAGAGGATCTGAGTTATGGCGAGGAAGTCGCCGAGGCTCTCCTGATGGTCGGACCGGAGAGGCCCGTCCCCGGGGCCGAAGCCCTCGGTTTCATGCTGCGCGGTTTCTTCGGCACCTTGCGCCGTCACGTCGCCTTCGAGGAAAACTATATCGGCGTCATTGCCGGGCAGAAGACGTAGTCGGGAAGGCGATTTATACCGAGCGTCACCAAGACTTATACCGAGCGTCACCAAGACTGACTGCTGGAGCGCGTTAGGCGCCGGCGCGTCGCTCCAGCCGCTCCATGTTACGCACGGTGACATGGCGATTGCTCTCGATCGCGATCACGCCGTCTTTGCGCAGGATGGTCATCTGCCTGCTCACCGTCTCTATGGTCAGGCCGAGGAAATCGGCGATATCGGCGCGTGTCAGCGGCAGGTCGAACACAACCTCTTTCTGCGATAGCGGGCGGCAGGGATTGATGTTGCGCGCGATCAGCAGGAGGAAGCTTGCGACTTTTTCCGCCGCGGTCTTGCGACCGAGCGTGACCATCCAGTCGCGCGCCTCGTCGAGTTCCTTCAGCGTCTGCACGAGCAGGCGATGTTCCAGTTCGGGCGAATCTTTCATCATTCGCTCGACCAGGGCCGTAGGAAATGAACACAGCGACACTTCGGTCGCTGCTTCGGCGTTCAGCGCGCTTTCCGTCTTGAATGGGCGGCCGAGGAAATCGGGCGCGAACTGCAGGCCTACGATCTGCTGGCGGCCATCGGCCAGCGTCTTCGAGAGCTTGATGACTCCCGACAGCACGTTGGAATAGCTGGCGACCTTCTCGGCGTCACCCACCAGCTCCGACCCGGTCTCTACCGTCTGCTTCCAAGACTGCTTGGACAACGCGACGAGTTGCGATGGGTCGAGGGCGCCACAGAGGCCGCGATGTCGAGCTTCGCAGGCTTGGCACAGCAAAGGGATTTCGGAATTGTGTATGTCCTGGCGAATATTCATGTCTGTCGGCCACCCACATTATCCGCATTGTTATTACCCGTTTTGGTCGAGCCCACCTACCGCCTTCTTCGCGGCCTTTTGTCTCTGATGGCGCCGTTTGATCGAGGTCAAAGGCATTCTTGTCCCTTTTCCCTATCGGTCAGGCGAACAGGAGCTTTCGGATGGACGAGGATCTGATCAGGAAATACGCCGCGCCCGCGCCACGCTACACGAGCTATCCGACGGCCCCGCATTTTCGCCCGGGAATCTCTGCCGGCGTGTATCGGGACTGGCTTGCCGCGCTGGAGCCCGGCGCAACGGTCTCGCTCTATGTCCACATTCCCTTCTGCGACAGGCTCTGCTGGTTTTGCGCCTGCAACACCAAGCAGGTGCGCCAGTACGCTCCACTGCAGCATTATCTCGAGGCGCTTCATGCCGAGATCGAAACGGTCGCGTCGGTCTTGGACGGAAGGACCCGCGTCGGGGCCGTCCACTATGGCGGAGGCTCGCCGACGATGCTGAAGCCGGACGACTTGATCGCCATCGACCAGCACCTGCGCAGCCGTTTCCGGTTCCTCCCCGAGGCCGAGATCGCCGTCGAGATCGAGGCCAATGACATGGATGAAGGCCGCTTCGACGCGCTTGCAGCGATCGGTCTGAGCCGCGCGAGCCTGGGCGTACAGGATTTCGATCCGAGAGTGCAGAAGGCGATCAATCGGGAGCAGAGTCTCGATGATACGCGGCTCGCGGTCGAAGCGGTGCGCAAGCGGGGCGTGAAGTCGGTCAATCTGGATCTCCTCTATGGGCTTCCCCAACAGACCGAGGCGAGCGTCGCGGCGACCACGGAGCAGGCGTTGAGGCTCGCCCCGGACCGCCTTGCTCTCTTCGGCTATGCACATGTGCCATGGATGAAGAAGCACCAGACAATGATAGACGAGGCGGTGCTTCCCGGCCCCTTGGAGCGGTTCCGCCAATTCCGCCGGGCAGCCTCGCTGATCTCTGCGAATGGCTACGAAGCGATCGGCCTCGACCATTTCGCCAGACCTTCCGACGAGATGGCGGTCGCAAGCCGGGACGGCTGGTTGCGCCGCAACTTCCAGGGCTATACCTGCGACCGCGCCGATGCGCTGATCGGTCTGGGAGCATCGTCGGTCAGCCAGCTACCGCAGGGCTACGCCCAAAACGCGCCGGCTGCCGCGGACTATGAGCGTCGGGTTTCGTCGGGAGATTTGGCAACCGTCCGAGGCATCGAGCTTTCGGATGCCGATCGCATGAGATCGTGGGTGATCGAGCGGCTGATGTGTGACCTTGGGTTCTCACGCTGCGAACTTCTGGCAAGGTTCGGCGAAGCTGGCCGCGCAGTCGTCGATGAGGCGGATTATTTGGCGGCGGCCGACAGCGATGGCATCTTCGAGCGGAACGGAACCGGCTATATCGTGACGGAGCGGGGCCGCCCGTTCATGCGCAGCATTGCCGCTGCTTTCGATCGCTACCTGCAGACCGGAGCAGGGCGGCATTCGGCTGCGGTGTAGATAAGTTTCCGGCGGAAGCGCCGGGCTGATTTCTCCGCGTTCGATCGTGCACGAACTCCCGCAACATCGCCGCATATGCATCGACCGGCCTATCAACGCGGTTTATATCCATCCAGGCATGACGACGACGTTGCTCACCTGGATTGTCGATTTCATCACGGCGAATCCGCATGTCGCCTATCTGGCGGTGTTCCTGCTTGCGATTTCCGAAGCTATTCCGGCCGTCGGGGTCCTGGTCCCCGGATCGGCTGTTATCGTCGCCCTTAGCGCCCTGACGCCCAGCGGTGTTCTCGTACTCTGGCCCCTGCTGGCCGCTGCAACGGCCGGTGCGATCGTCGGTGACGGGGTCGCATTCTGGTTGGGCCGACGATACCAACGGCACATACTCGGCGTCTGGCCGATCAGTAGCCATCCCGATCTGATCAAGCGAAGCGAGGACTTCTTCGCTCGACACGGCGACTGGAGTGTTTTCCTGGCTCGCTTCACGCCCGGAGTGCGTGCCATCGTTCCACTCCTGGCAGGCACGCTCGGCATGCGGCCCACGCGCTTCTACATTGTGAATATCGCTTCGGCTCTGGTCTGGGCCCCGGCACATGTGGTTCCGGGCATGCTTGTGGGCGCGACGATCGGGATCCTCGGAGCTGCTGCAAAGCCGCTTGCCATCCTCGTGGTGCTTCTGGCCATCACAGGCTGGCTGGCGCTCTGGGTGATCCGATATGCGTTGCGCCGCGCCTTGCCTCTGCTCGCCGTCGGCGCGGAGCGGGCAAGAGACTGGGCCGCTGCCCGCGATGATCCGGCAAGCCGGCTGATGGCGGAACTGCTCGATCCAGACCGGCGGGAGACACGGGCGCTGGCGATGCTCCTGATCATCGTCGTCTGCGCCGCCTGGCTCTTCACCGCCATCCTGCGGGACGTCGTGCGGGGCGATCCGCTGGTCCTCGTCGACGATGCGATCTATCTTGCCCTTCAGGAACTGCGGTCGCCGCCGGGCGACGCCATCATGATCGCCATTACCGAGCTGGGCGACACGGCAGTCGTGGTAGCGGTCACCTCCGCCGTCTTCCTTTGGCTCGTCTGGACGCGCGCTTGGCGTACCGCTTCGTACTGGCTTCTGGCGGTCGCTGGCGCTTCGGCCATCAATACGGCGATCAAGGTCGCACTCCACCGGGCCAGGCCTGTCGAACTGCACTATACAGGGTGGAGCGCTTTTTCGTTCCCCAGCGGTCACAGCACCGTCAATTGGGTGCTGTATGGCTTCTTCACTTTCCTGGTCGTGCGGGGCCTCGCACCGGTTTGGCGGCTTCCTATCGCCCTTATTTCTGCAAGCCTTGGGCTGCTCATAGCCTTTTCCCGGCTCTACCTCGGCGCGCATTGGTTCTCGGACGCCACTGGCGGCCTGGCCTTCGGCTCGGCCTGGATCGCGCTGCTCGCGCTCTTCTATCTGAGACGGCCGGCGGAGCCCTTCAGGTCGGGCAGGTTGCTCGCTGTCGGTTGCGCGGCCCTCGTCCTCGCCGGCGGTCTCAACATCTACGGCAATCACGCGAGGGACACGGAACGTTACGCAGCCGAACGTGCGGTCCCGACCATTGCGGCGGAAGACTGGTGGACGTCCGGCTGGCGAGAACTGCCGGCACGACGCGTCGATCTCACCGGCAGCACGAAGGAACCGTTGACGGTGCAGTGGGCCGGGGGGATCCAGGATGTGAAGGACGCGCTGGCGCCACAGGGATGGCGCGTCGCTCCGCCTTGGACCGCAAGCTCCGCCCTGGCGTGGCTGACGCCTGCACCAGACCCGCAGGCATTGCCTGTGATACCCTTGTTCGCCGGAGGCCGTTTGCCCAGCCTGAGCATGGTCCGCGATGGAGAATCCGGATCGCGTCTGGTCCTTCGGCTCTGGGAGGTCGATCTCAGGCTGACCAATGGACAGGTCTCGCCGCTCTGGATCGGCTCCGTGCTCGAAGAACGATTCACGCATCCCTTCTCGATGGCGACCGTCTCGTGGGTTCAGCCGGATGTCGACGGTCCGCGCATGGCGCTCGCGAACCCTGCCACGGAACAACGCCTGGTGCCGCGTGGTGTGGCGGACGCCGGTTGGGACGGGCGGATCCTATTGGTCCGCCCCGGAGATTGAGAACCCTGATGTGCTGGCAAAAAAAGAGCCCCGCCGCGGGGAGTAACAAGGGGCGAGCGCGGCAGGGCGAGTGACCTCAAGTCGATCTCTTTGCTCGAACGTTCTGTCGATGGTAACGACCCCAGTTCCTGGCGCTTCGGCAATCGCTCACATAGGCATGGCAGGCCGCGATGGCTCTGCGAAAGATGGGGCTGGCTTCCGTATGTTCGCGCCGGTGACCGTCCATGTGATACCACCTATGATGACATGAATTGGAGCAAATACAATCGGAGCGATGAAATTTCGCACCTGAAATTCATGCATTTTTTTTTGATTGTTTTGCTGGCTTTCGGGAAAGGCGCGGTTCTATTTCGTTTCGATGCGGCCTGCTTTCGACAGTTCGATGTATTCTTCGGCCCCGCGGTAGGCTGAGCGACTGGGCCCCCCAGAGCCAAGGCACAGGAGGGTCTGCGTCGCACTTTTGGCGGAATATCGAGGCAGCCTACGATCTGTTCGGGCATCAGAGGGGCGGCGTGCTGAAGGTGGCGATCACGCCCTAGCACGGTCCAAGCACGTCCCCGTAGTGGCAGAGAGGGATCTTCAACGCCTTGATCGAGGCGATGCATCGTCTGCGAGCGATTGCCTCAGGCAAAGGGTGGACCTGGCGCATCCTTGTGCGCGGAGGCTTGCCCATCGCATCCATACAATCTACATACACTAGGGCGCAAATGACGACGGCGAACGATGACCTCGACGAGCTGGATACCTTCGATTTCAAGGGCCGATGGGCCTCTTTATCTGGCGATCGCCGATGCCCTGTCGGCCGATGTGATGGCAGGTCGGCTGCCGGCTGGCTTTCGGCTTCCCCCGCAGCGGGCGCTTGCCGAGCAACTGGGGATCGATTTCACCACGGTCAGCCGCGCCTACTCCGAAGCGCGCAGGCGGGGCCTCGTCGAGGGGCGTGTCGGGCAGGGCACTTATGTCCGGGCAAGACGCCCCGTCAATTCCTCGCAGACGGCGAGCGGCCTCGTCGATATGAGTATGAACTTGCCCCCTCGCTTCGACGATCCGGATCTTGTCGCTCGGATGTGGGGCGACGTGGCCGATCTTGGCGCGCAAGACGGGCTCGATCTCCTGCTTCGCTACCAAGAGGCAGGCGGCGCGGTGCGCGACAGGGCGGCAGGAGCCCGGTGGCTTGCCCCTCGATTGGGCGCAGTCGACGTCACGCGCCTACTTGTCTGCCCGGGGGCGCAGGGAGCGATGCTGGCAATGCTGGGGTCGCTTGTGGCTCCCGGAGAAACGATCCTCGCAGAGCAACTGACTTATCCGGGGTTTCGCGCGGTCGCCGACTATCTGCGCATCCGCGTGGTCGGCGTGGCGATGGATGACGAGGGACTCGTTCCTGAATCCCTGGAGGAGCTTTGCCGGGAGCGAGCGCCGAAGGCGCTCTACATCAACCCGACGCTTCACAACCCCACCACCGCCACGCTGTCGCATGCAAGGCGCGAACATATCGTCGCGATAGCGCGGCGGCACGATATGCCGATCATCGAAGACGACGCTTACGGGGCGTTGCCCGCCGAGCCGGTGCCACCCTTGGCTGCCCTCGCGCCGGACATTGTCTATCATGTTGCCGGTCTCGCAAAATGTCTGGCGCCAGCGCTGCGGGTTGCTTACCTCGTCGTTCCGCGGGACCGCGGCGTCGGCCATGTCGCGAGCGCTATCCGCGCCACCGCCGGCATGGCGTCGCCCTTGGGGGCTGCGATCGCCACACGATGGATCGAGAGCGGGGTCGCTCGGTCCGTCCTTGCGGCGATCAGGAAAGAGGCTGGAGAGCGGCAGCGGATCCTGTCAGAGATCCTGCCGCCGAGCCTCATCCGGACCGATCGCGAAGCGTTTCATGCTTGGCTCAAGCTACCGGCACAGTGGAGCCGCGCCGATTTCGCGGCGCATCTTCGTTCGGCCGGGATCGGGGTCGTGACCAGCGATGCCTTCGCGGTCTCGGGATCGCCGCAGGAAGCCGTGCGCCTGGGGCTCGGTGCCGCTCCCGACCAGGCGGCACTCGCGACGAGCCTGCGCACCGTTGGCGATCTCCTCCGCCAGCAGCCGACCATGTCGGCGATGGTGGTCTGATCGTATTCGCCCAAAGTGCGCATCGGTTTCCGGCGACATGCAATGGAAACAGAGCAAGGCATGTCGCGCGAACCCCAGGTCTCCACGGTGTGCTTTAAGTCGTCAGGCCGGCGAGGTTCATCAGGGCCCGGAAGGCGAGCGCCACAGCGCCGAGCGCGAGCACGCTTGCCGTCCAGATCAGAATAAGCCAGCCGATGCGCCTCGGCCAGGAAGCCGGTGCTTCGCCAGGCTCGCGCATCAATGATATCCTTCTCCAGCTTTCACCTTGCCGCGGAAAACATAGTACGACCACGCGGTGTAGGCGAGAATGATCGGGATGATGAAGAGCGCGCCGACAAGCGTAAATCCCATGCTCTGAGCCGGAGCGGCCGCCTCGCGGATCGAGACATCCGGAGGGATTATGTTGGGCCACAGGCTGATACCGAGCCCGCTATAGCCGAGAAAGAGCAGAAACAGCGCGAGCAGGAACGGCCCGACATGCGGCCGGTGGTCCAGCAATCGCAGGATCGCCCATCCGCTCACCAGCACCAGGACAGGAACAGGAGAGAAGAAAAGGATATTCGGGAAGCTGAACCAGCGTTCGGCGATGTCGGGATGTGCGAAGGGTGTCCACAGGCTTACGATGCCGATGACCGCGAGAAGGGCGAGCGTTGCCGGGCGGGCGAGCGCGATCATGCGGTCATGGAGCGGCCCCTCGGTCTTGATGATCAGCCAGGTGCTGCCGAGCAGCGCGTAGGCAACGAGCAGGCCGACGCCTGTGAACAGGCTGAAGGGTGTGATCCAGTCGAGCGCGCCCCCGGCATACGCCCCGTCCTCGATTGGAAAGCCGTCAAGGAAGGCGCCGAGCGAAACACCTTGGAAAAATGTCGCCACATAGGAACCTCCTGCGAAGGCCTTGTCCCAGAACGCCTGGTGATGCATATCCGCCTTGAAGCGGAACTCGAAGGCGACGCCACGCCAGATCAGGCCCAGCAGCATCAAGATTAGCGGCAGGTAGAGGGCGCTGAGGATCACCGAATAGGCGAGGGGGAAGGCAGCCATGAGCGCGGCGCCGCCCAGCACCAGCCAGGTCTCGTTGCCGTCCCAGACCGGCGCGACCGTGTTCACCATCACGTCACGGTCGCCGCGGTCGCGCACGAAGGGGAACAGTATGCCGATCCCCAGATCGAAACCGTCCATGACGACATACATCATCAGGCCGAAGGCGATGATGACAGCCCATACGACGGGAAGATCGATACCCATGGATGTTAGACCTTCTCGTTTTGATGGGTAGGTGTGGCCCGGTCCATCTGGTCCGGGGCGGCGGAGAGCGGACGAGCAGGCCGGCCGCTGCTGTGGCGTTCGTCTTCGGAGGGATCCTCCTCATCGATCACTGGCCCTTTGCCGACGAGCCTCAGCATGTAGCGAACGCCGATCCCGAACACGAAGAAGTAGACCACGACGAAAGCGATGAGCGTAGTGCTCATGGCGAGCGCGGAGTGGTTGGAGACGGCGTCCTTGGTGCGCATGACACCATAGACGATCCAGGGCTGGCGACCGATCTCGGTCGTGTACCAGCCGGCGAGGATAGCGATCAGGCCCGCCGGTCCCATCCAGGTGGCGAAATGCAGGAACGGCCGCGAGGCGTAGAGCTTTTGACGCCAGCGGAGCCAGAGAGCCCAGATGCCGAGCAGCAGCATGAGCAGCCCCAGGCCCACCATGATGCGGAAGCTCCAGAATACCACCGTGGAATTCGGCCTGTCCTCCGGAGCGAACTCCTTCAGCCCAGGGAACTGGCCGTTCCATTCATGGGTGAGGATCAGGCTGCCGAGATGAGGGATCTTAAGGGCATAGAGCGTCTCCTCGGCCTCCATGTCGGGCCAACCGAACAGCGTCAGCGGCACGGCCTCGCCGGGTTTGTTTTCCCAATGCCCCTCCAGCGCGGCGATCTTGGCGGGCTGGTGCTTCAACGTGTTGAGCCCATGGAGGTCGCCGATCAGGATTTGAACCGGCGCGGTGACGAGGAGCATCCACATCGCCATGGACAGCATTGTACGCACGCCCCGATTGTCGTTTCCGCGCAGCAGATGCCAGGCGCCGGATGCGCCGACGAACAGCGCCGTGGCCAGGAAGGCGGCAACGGTCATGTGGGCGAGGCGATAGGGGAACGATGGATTGAGGATGACCTCGATCCAGTTCACCGGAACGACGACGTTATCGACGATCTCGAAGCCCTGAGGCGTTTGCATCCAGCTGTTGGAGGCCAGAATCCACGTGGCGGAGATAAGGGTTCCGAGCGCCACCATGATGGTCGAAAAGAAATGAAGCCCTGGTCCGACGCGATTCCAGCCGAACAGCATGACCCCGAGAAAGCCGGCTTCCAGGAAAAAGGCCGTGAGCACCTCATAGGCCAGCAGCGGACCGGTTACGCTCCCGGCGAAGGCCGAATAGTAACTCCAGTTGGTGCCGAACTGGTAAGCCATGACAAGGCCGGAAACCACGCCCATGGCAAAGTTCACGGCAAAGATCTTCGACCAGAAGTGGTAGAGGTCGCGATAGACCGTATCGCGGTTCCAGAGCCATAGCCCCTCGAGCACGGCAAGATAGCTGGCGAGGCCGATTGTGATCGCTGGGAAGACGATATGGAAGGAAATGGTGAAACCGAATTGTATGCGCGCCAGTTCCAGCGCTGTCAGGCCGAACATCAAGGACCTCTCTACCTGGCGGTCGCCGCGCGGGCGAAGATTGCTCGCCGCTTCCCGGCCGCGTGTCTCCCTGCGATATCGAGACTATAGAACTGTCATCGAACGACGAGGAGGCCTGAGGGAAGCGGCGAGAAGCCGCAACCACCGGTTCTTCCGCGATTCGGGACCAGTCCTGCCGGCCGAGAAGGCCCGGAAACCTCAGGTTTTCACTGGGTACGAGCTGCTGGTTGCGACGTTACGGCGCAACCAGCACGGAAGATGCATACAATCGGAGTTGCGTCCGAAATTGAATGGAATGTATGTCATTTATATGGGAATTGCCTTGCCTTCAGCGCCCCAGGCTCCTATTTACGGGACATCCCTGGCGGGCGGACGCCCCTTCAGGCCCTGGAGGCAGATATGAACGAAAGCAGTTATTCGGCCGAAGGCTACACGCCGACCGACAATCCGATGAGGACCGGCATCCAGGGGCTCTGTCCGCGCTGCCAGACCGGGCATCTGTTCACCGGCTATCTCAAGCTTGCCGAGCGGTGCGAGGTCTGTGGCCTCGACTATTCCTTCGCCGATCCGGCGGACGGCCCTGCATTCTTCGCAATGACGATCGCGGCCGTGCCGGCCCTGGCCTTCGGCGTCTGGATCCAGGTCACCTTCGACTCCCCGCTATGGGTGCATCTGTTCACGACCTTGCCGCTCACAGTGCTGGGGTGCATGGCGCTGCTTCGACCACTCAAGGGCTGGCTCGTCTGTTCGCAATACTTCCATAAGGCCCAGGAGGGCGCGATCGACTTCGACTGGCACGAGAAGGCGAAGCATCCCGGCCAAAATGCGTGATCGCGAGGGTATTCCTCGACGCTCAAGGCGCGTCTCGATCGTTCAGAATCGCCCTGCTCTATAGAACTTCGATTGAGTGCATGCGTTGATCCCCCACGGCGCCCACTTTGGGGAGACGTGCCTTAACCTGTCGATGCCGTTCTCTCCGTGGCAGCCTCGAATTCACCGGGGGTGCTGCCGGTCAGGCGTCGGCTTTCCCGAATGAGATGAGCCTGATCGGAATAGCCGGCCTCCATGGCGAGCACCGCAGTCGAGCCGTATGCGCGGCCACTTAGTTCCAGGAAGTGCTGGTAGCGCAGAATGCGATCGAGTGTTTTCGGGCCGTAACCGTAGCATTCGTCGAAACGCCGGCGGATCGTCCGCTCGCTCAAGCCCAGTTCCGTCGCAAGCCACGGAAGGAGTGATGTTTCTGGAGGCGGTCCAACCCGAATCAGCTCGTAGGCCATGGCCATCGCTCGGTCTGGCATCAGGTCTCTGTTGGCTCGAGCGATGACCGTCTCGACCGCGCCCACCAAGCCGTTTGTGCTGAGTTGGAGGTTTACGCGATCGGCGAGGTGTCGAGCTTTCGCGCCCCACAAATCGGCCAAAGGCAGGCGTTGCCCCACCATCTCGCTCGCCGGTATGCCGAGCCATGCTGCGGCCGCCGCGGGCTTGAAACGTAGCGCGATCACCGTGGCGCCGGCTTCCAGGATTTCGATCTTGGGTTCCTTGTCCGGACCTGCGACACGAAACGTTCCATCGATCCATTGCAGGTCGATGGTTCCGTCCGGAACGATTGTGATCGGGGGCATGTCCCTCTGGGGCATACGATGTATCCACAGGCACGCGAAGCTATTCCTCAAGGGTCGTGCCGCCGGCCGCAGGCGGAAGTCTCCAATGGTCGAGGCTGGCGTCGCTTTCACCTTCGGGTCCCCAGTTGCGAATGGACGGGAAAAGAGATGAGCCGTTTGACCGAAATCTTCAAGAAACAGGGCGAGCGATCGATGACAATAGCGCATGTCTGAGAAGGAGATCTGACCCATGAACCCGAGGATCAGTGTGTTTACGATCGGAGTCGACGACCTGGAGAGATCGCTGGCGTTTTACCGAGACGGGCTCGGCCTGCAGACGGAAGGGATCATCGGCACCGAGTTCGAGCACGGCGCCGTTGCCTTCTTCGATCTCCAGCACGGAGTGAAGCTCGCAATCTTCCCGCGGGCGAGTATTGCCAGGGATGCCGGGATCGAGCAGTCCGCGCAAAGCCCCACCGAGTTCACGCTTGGCCACAACGTGGCCAGCGAGCAGGAGGTCGACGCGGTCATGGACCAGGCGATGGCCGCCGGCGCGCGCTTGGTCAAGCCGGCCCAGAAGACGTTCTGGGGAGGGTACGCGGGCTATTTCCAGGATCCGGATGGCCATTTGTGGGAGATCGTTTTCAATCCGGCTTTCCTTCCACCCGAGTAAGGTCATCCTCATCCAGGCGATGGAAGGCGAATGCCTCCCATCGCGTCATGCATGCTGCCCCAGGGCTATTTCGCGTCATGGAAGATGATGCCGACGGTGTGGCGCATGCCTGAGCGGATGCGACTGACGCCGTGCCGCAGATTGACGCGATAGTACCCCTTGGTGCCCTGGACCGGCCGGTTGTGGACGGCGAAGGCGACCGCATCGCCTTGGCGCAAGGGCACGACGTCGGCGCGGCTCTGCATGCGAGGGCGTTGCTCCGTGAGGACGAATTCGCCTCCGGCGAAATCCTTGCCTGGCTCGGAGAGCAGGATTGCGACCTGCAAAGGGAAAGCAAGGTCGCCGTAGAGATCCTGATGGAGGCAATTGAAATCTCCCGCAACATACTGAAGCAGAAGTGGCGTGGGACGCGTCTGTCCCATTTCATGGCACTCTTCCAGGAACGCGGCATGCTCCATCGGATAGCGTGACTCTATCCCCATCTTCCGGTTCCACTCATTCGCGACGTCGGCCAGGCGCGGGTAGAGCGCGGTGCGCAGCCCATCGAGCAGCTGGGGAAGGGGGTATCTGAAATATCGGTACTCGCCCTTGCCGAAGCCGTGCCGGGCCATGTGCACATGGCTGCGGAAATGGCTTTCTTCATCATAGAGCCCGGCTATTTCCCGACATTCTTCCGGCTTCAGGAGTTCCTTCATCACCACGCAGCCGAAACTGTCGAGCTCCCGGGTCAGGTTTGACCAATCATACAGAGCAACCCGCGCGGCAGCCGATTTGGCTGCGACCTCGGCCGATGCTGTTTCGCGGGGAGAATCCATCTTAGCCTCCATGGAGCATGTCGGAGTCTTCTGCGGCGGCCAGTATCGGCCGACCGTCTGCGTTCCCGATTCTACCGGCTTGCGTGAGCGGCTTGCCACCCGGTTCTTGCATGCCGGCTAGACAGGAAGTGCCACGTGTGAGGTTCGATCGCCGATGCTAATAAGCGTGATTGCGCGGCTGCCGATCCGCTGCCGTCTGGCGAGCCAGCACGCGTGCCAACCCCTTTGGCGGTTGCCGGATGGAGCGTGCTTCTGTCGGCCTTGTGCAACTCCCGATCGCTCCCTTACCGACAGGGAGGGCCCATCATATCCAAACCCAGTGGCGCATAGGCTTTCTCGGAGAGAGACCAAGGGATTTGCGATCGAGAGCTTGGCTCGCAACTATGCTGCAGGTTAGCGGAAGAGGCTCGAGTTCGACGACGGACCGGGACCTGCAAACCGCTCGGAGTGACCCAGGAACTGCTTCACAATCGCTGTGGATGAGGATTCGGGACGTGTCGACCTGGAACAGAGACTTTGGAAAGCATCGCTGGCCGTTCGGCGCGAGGTTGTCACCCATGTCTTGGGAACAAACTGTTACCTATGTCTCCGGGTCGTACATAGACGGAAATGGCTCCCCGGGCCGGATTCGAACCAGCGACCAACCGGTTAACAGCCGGTTGCTCTACCGCTGAGCTACCGGGGAACGATAGGGCTCGCGAAAACGTGGCCGGCCTATAGCAAACCATTTTCGCCTTTGCAAAGAACCATTCTGCAATTTGCGAGGTTTTTTTCACAACAGTCCTCGCAATCGCCTCCGAAGGCGATCATATGCGGCTCTCCAGTCGAATGTGAACGAAGAGAGACAGAGCTCTGAACCAGGATCATAGATCGCACAGCGTCCCGAAGCTTTCCTTGCTCGGTCGAGACTATGAACTTCCGAGATCCCGGCCGCTGCGGGTTGCGATCGGAATCGGGCTCGTCTTCCTGGGTATGCTGGGCTTCCTGCCGGTGCTTGGCTTCTGGATGATTCCCCTTGGCCTGCTCGTGCTTTCCTATGAGTTCCACCTCGTCAGACGGATGCGCCGACGCATGGTCGTGCGGTGGGAGCGTCGCAAGGCGCGGAAGAGAAGGGGCTGAGGTCGAAGCCTCGCCTGCGAAAATCGGCGAAATCGAAACGGAAGTCGGGCCGAAAGTCGCTGGACTGGTTGGTCCGATGTTTCAAGGCCGGAAGACGGGAACCCGCAAAAGATCTACGACACAGCGCGAAGGCGCCGCCGGAAGCCAAGACAATCAAGCTCGCCGCCCTGATCGACATCACCACGACCATCGGGCCTCACGATCCCGGCTTTTGGCGAATCGACCGGCGCGAGAAGCAAGCGCTTCTTTGCGTGCTCAAAAAGGGTGATCCCTCGCTTTGGAAGCTGGCGCAGGAGGACAGCGCTGATTCTTGGCGGCTGCGCATCCGGGATGGGCGGAGCGGCGATCGAGGCGGCATGAACACGCTTCCTCCACAGCAAGCCGCAAAGAACGCATTCAGACGCCCAGCCACGGGTGTTCCAAGACTAGCCTTGCCTATGCCGCGCCAGCCGGGGATTCGCGCCGGCCAAGGCGGAGCAGGAACCAGCCGAAGCCGATCATGAGCGCTCCCCAGACCAGGAAGCCGACGTCCCAGTAGATCCATTGGGCTTGGGGAACGGTTTCGTTCACGTGGTGAAGACCGAGCAGTTGGTGGTTCACCAGACCCTCGACCAGATTGAACATGCCGAAGCCGACCAAGACGGAGCCTGCAATCAGCTTTCCCGACCATCGTAGATGGGAGCGATGGGCGGTTCGCCACAACAGCACGAGGCCAATGAACACGAACAGATAGGTGCCAGTGTGGAAAAGGCCGTCCAGCATCGTGTTGATCTTCAGGTTTTCGACGGTGTCGGCCGGAAAGCCTGCGCTGGTGACCATATGATGCCATTGCAGGATCTGATGAAACAGAATCCCGTCGAAAAAACCTCCGAGCCCCAAACCGAAGAAGATGCCGGATGCGACCGGGAATTTGCTGTCCTGACGAGCCATGCCCTCCAACCCGCGTGGACCCGTGGCGTTCCCAGTTGGAGACACAGAAGACGCGGCGGATCGCGGTCCGCCCGACCCCATCTCACATCTGATCGTTGTAGGGCTTTTTCAATTGCCCCACCAACTCGGCGAGCTCCGAAAACGACGGTATATCGGCCTCAGGCTGGCACCGGTTTGCCAGTTGCAACAATCTGATCGGGAAATTGACGGCGTCACGATTGGCGGGCGACAACCCTTCGGAGCGCTCCTCGCCGGTCCCGCTCGCTTCTGCCTTCCGCAGCGCAATCTCAATTTCTTGAGCCGAGAGAATCCCCTTCCGGACCAGAGTTTGATTGATCGACGCGATGGCCATCAGCAGACCCTCGAGTTGTAGGTTGGCGACGTTCATTGCACTTGCTCCCACTGGTAAGAGCCAAAACGCATGACCCTCCGAACTGATCCGGAACCAGCGCACGATGACGCGAAGGTCGCGGCGTGCGTGTGTTACTCAGCGCCCTTTTCGGAGAGGTCTGTTTTCTCCTGCACCTCTCTCTCGAGTTTCTGACGCGGGTTCTCGCGCAGTGATTCTTCGGCCCGCTTTATCTGCTGGTCCGACACTTCCACTGGACTGGAAGTGTCGTCGGGAAATCCCGAGCCCGTCTGCGCGATGGTCTCGTCCTTCGGCCTGTCGTTCGATCCAGTCGTTATCTTCGCTTTGCTGGTCATCACATTGTGCTCCTGTTGAAGGGACAACGCACGGCGCCACAAAAGTTCCGATCGTCGTTTCGGAGGGCTCGGAGCAGGCGTTCAAGACGGATAGAGGAAAACGTTCAGAATGGGCGGTGCCGACTTGACGGCAAATTTCGCGCAACCTATTGAAGCCGCGTAGAACGCCGGGAGCGGCGAGGCCTCGTGGCGGAGTGGTTACGCAGAGGACTGCAAATCCTTGCACCCCGGTTCGATTCCGGGCGAGGCCTCCAATTCCCAAGCATCGATGACGATCAAGGTGTTCTACCCGGAATGATACGCACGGTTGCGCGTTGAAAAAGCTGGGCGACAGGACATGAACGCCGATTTTTCCCAACACCGCGCGAAAATGGTCGACGGTCAGTTGCGCACCACCGACGTGACGAATCAACCCTTGCTCGCGGCCATGGGGTCGGTGCCGCGCGAGGCCTTCGTTGAAGCCAGGCGACAGCAGTTGGCTTATATCGACGAGGACATCGAGATCGCCCCGGCCGGCGCCGCCGGCGGCGCGCGCTATCTCATGGAGCCATCGCCTTTTGCCAAGCTGGTCCAACTGGCGGATGTGAGGCAAGGCGACGTCGTGCTCGATGTCGGCTGCGGGACGGGCTATTCCTCAGCGGTCCTGTCGCTGATTGCCGGGTCGGTGATCGCGCTGGAGAGCGATTCTGAACTCGCGGAACGGGCGGGTTCGCTGCTCGGCTCGCTCGGCTACGACAACGTTGCGGTCGTGCAGGGGGCGCTTCGGGAAGGCTATCCGGACGAGGCGCCCTACGACGTGATCGTGATCGAGGGCTCGGTCGGCGAAATCCCCGAAGCGCTCTTCGCGCAGTTGAAGGAAGGCGGCAGGCTGGTCGCCGTCGAAGGCGTCGGCAATGCCGGTGTCGCCAAGCTTTATGTCAAGGACGGCGACGTTGTGACTGGCCGAAGGGCGTTCAATGCGGCAGTAAAGCCACTACCGGGATTCGAAAAGGCGCCGGCGTTCGAATTTTAAGCGCGATTCTCTTGCGATCCGCTAGTATCCATGGTGCGTTGCGATTTCGACGGTGTCTGCTGATTCATGGCCAGGGGGAGGGCCGGGATCGGATTAGCCGGAAGAATTAGAATCGGCTGAGATTGAAGGTGGGCCGGCGCTGCCGTTCCACCAATTGGATAGGGGTATATCGTGAGAGTATTGCGCAAGAGTTTATTTGCCGCCGCAATCCTGGCTACGACGGCTCTTTCGCCGGCGTTCGGCGAAACCCTGTCTGGCGCCCTGGCCAAGGCCTATCAGCTTAATTCGACGCTCAATTCGAGCCGTGCGACAGTCCGGGCCACAGACGAGAGCGTGGCGATCGCGAAGTCCGGCTATCGTCCGAGAATCGCTGCCACCGCGTCGGGCAGTTACACGTCGACCAGCGGCGTCACGTCGCCGGAAAGGATAACGGTCGGCACCTACGGCATCGAGCTTCAGCAAACGCTTTTTGATGGCTTTCAGACCAGGAACAACGTGCGCGCCGCCGAATCCCAGGTGCTGGCGTCCCGGGAAAACTTGCGCAATACCGAGCAGACGGTGCTCATCGACGCCGCGACCGCGTATATGGATGTCATTCGCGACCGGCAGATCGTGAAGCTGCGCCAGAGCAATCTAGAATTCCTGGAAGAGCAGGTCCGCGCGGCGAGGTCGCGTTTCGAGGTTGGCGAGGGCACGCGCACCGACGTGGCTCAGGCGGAGGCCGACCGGTCGCTGGCCGTGTCGCAGCTGTCCTCCGCCCGCGCTCAGGCCCTCACGAGTGAGGCGATCTACCGGCGTGTCATAGGCGAGGCCCCTGGCCAGCTCACGCCTCCTGGCCCAGCAAAGAACTTGCCGAAGAACCTCGATCAAGCCTTTACGCTGGCTTCGGCCCAGCATCCGGCCATCCTGGCCTCGGAGCATCTGGTCGACGCGATGGCGTTCCAGGTGAAATCGACGGAAGGACAATTGCTGCCACAGTTGAATGCCTCGGTCGGCGTTTCGCGCACCAATCGCAACGTCTCCCCATCGCAGGGCGTACTGGAATCTCTTTCAAACGGCTCGGGTCAAAGCGATTCGGCGAACATCGGGGCGACGTTGACCGTACCGCTCTATCAGGGAGGGCGCGTCGCGGCAGAGGTCCGTCAGACGAAGGAACAACTCGGCGAAGCTCGCATTCAGGTCGACGTCGCCCGCGACCAGGTCCGTTCGAATGTCGCTTCGGCTTGGAGCCAGTTCGTCGCCGCCCAGGAGGCGACGGTCGCCAACCGGGCCGTGGTTTCCGCGTCCCGGCTCGCCCTCAACGGCGTGATCGAGGAGCGCAATGTCGGTCAGCGCACGACCTTGGACGTGCTCAACGCACAGGCCGACGTGATCGCGGCGCAGATCAATTTGGCGTCATCCGAGCGTGACGTCGTGGTGGCAAGCTACGCGATTCTGGGGACCGTTGGTCGTCTTTCGGCCGGTCAGGTCGGCTTGGCGGTCGAGGAATACCAGCCGAAAGAGCATTACAAAGCCGTCAAGGACAAGTGGTTCGGGCTGAGAACCCCCGACGGCCGCTGACGCTGAAATCAATTTGCTGTGCGAAAGCGCATGGCCTCCGTGCCGGGGGATTCAATCGAAGGCCATGCTCCGCTACCCTAATGTTTGATTCGGAACCACTTTCCGGCAAACGTTATGAGCGGCAATCAGGTCACAAGGGCGGCGGATGTGACGATGGCACAGGCAAGCAGCGTACAGCGCGAACCTTCGATGGAAGAGATCCTCGCATCCATCCGTCGGATCATTGAAGACAGCGACCAGGTCGGGCGAAAGCCCAGCGATGGTTTGCAGCGCTTCGACCCATCGGGCGAGCGGGGCGAAGGCGCCGTCATCGAGGTCGATGCCTTCCGGGCGGAGTTGCGGGGCAGGGCGGAACGTGATCCTGCACTTCGGCTTGCCGAGAGCGCGCTCGCCGACGCCGCGGCGACATTGGGGGAAGTGAAGGAGCAGATGGCAGGGGAAGCCAAGGCGGCCGAAGCGCCGGCTGGCACTTCGCCGTCGAACGAGCGCTCGGAGCAGGTGCCTGGCTCTCAACAGGCGGCTGCTGCCGGCAAGCTTGCTGTCGAACCGGGGGCGAGTGAGTCCACGCAACAGTCGCAGGCCCCTTTCGGCAGAAGCGGCGTTGCAGCGGCGCCATCCGCCGAGCCCCGCCCCCTGCAGTCTTCTCGCTCTGGCATTATCTCCGAGCAGCCGGGACGGCAGGTTGCAGCTGCCTTCACCGAACTTTCCGAAGCGTTTGCCGCGAGCCGGCGCAAAAGCTTCGACGAAATGGCAGAGGAGATGCTGCGGCCGATGCTGCAGGATTGGTTGGACAACAACCTGCCGACGCTCGTCGAGCGCCTCGTACGCGAAGAGATCGAGCGGGTGGCGCGCGGCGGCTAGTCACCTAAGAACGCTTGTGGACTGGCACGCCATTGCCGCCTCGTGCCGCGATCGGCCAGGCCGGTTTCGGAAAAGTGTCCTCCGGTTTATCGAGACAAAACAGCGGCAAAAGAAGAAGCTAGGCAGGCAAGTGAAGGCGAAGCCGCGCAAGCCTGACCTGGCGCCTTGTTGACTCGCGCCGACCCATCCGGTTTACAGCCAGTCGACGAACTTCCCCCAATTGCGGAAAACTCCGATGCTTGACAAGACCTACGATGCCAAAGCGATCGAACCGCGGATCGCTCGGACCTGGGAGTCGACGGGCGCGTTCCGGGCCGGCGCAGGCGCCGAACCCGGTGCGGAGTCGTTCAGCATCGTCATTCCGCCGCCCAACGTCACCGGCTCGCTGCATATGGGCCACGCGCTCAACAACACGCTGCAGGACATCATGGTCCGGTTCGAGCGCATGCGCGGCAAGAACGTGCTCTGGCAGCCGGGCATGGATCACGCCGGGATCGCGACGCAGATGGTGGTCGAGCGCCGCCTCATGGAGCGGCAAATTCACCGGCGGGATATCGGCCGCGAAGAGTTTGTCCAGAAGGTATGGGAGTGGAAGGCTGAATCCGGCGGCATGATCTCCAACCAGTTGCGGCGCCTTGGCGCCTCGGCCGACTGGTCGCGGGAACGTTTCACCATGGACGAGGGGCTGTCCAAGGCGGTCATCGAGGTCTTCGTAACCCTCTACAAACAGGGCTTGATCTACAAGGACAAGCGCCTTGTGAACTGGGATCCCAAGCTGCTGACCGCCATATCGGACCTCGAGGTCGAGCAGCAGGACCTCAACGGCAGTCTCTGGTATTTCCGTTACCCGCTCGAAGGCGCGACTTTCGACCCGGAAAATCCCACCACCTTCATCACCGTCGCAACGACACGCCCCGAGACCATGCTGGGCGACACCGGGGTTGCCGTTCATCCCGAGGACGAACGTTTCCTCCATCTGATCGGCCGCAACCTCATACTGCCCCTAGTGGGACGGCGTATCCCCGTCGTCGGGGACGAATATTCCGATCCGGAGAAGGGCACTGGCGCCGTCAAGATCACGCCGGCACACGACTTTAACGACTTCGAGGTCGGCAAGCGACATCGCCTTCCCGCCATCAACATACTGACGACCGAGGCAGCAATAACCCTCAGAGAAAACGAGGACTTCCTGGCAGGACTTAAGGTCGATGCTCAACTCGACGAGACCATTGCCGCGCTGCACGGTCTCGATCGCTTCGCCGCACGCAAGAAGATCGTGGAGATGATGGAGGCCGGAGGCTTCCTGGCCAAGGTCGAGCCGCACCGCCACGCCGTTCCGCATGGCGATCGCAGCGGGGTGCCGATCGAGCCGTTCCTGACCGACCAGTGGTATGTGAACGCTGCCGAACTCGCCAAGCCGGCGATCGCGTCGGTGCGCGAGGGGCGCACGAAGTTCGTTCCCAAGAACTGGGAGAAAACCTACTTCGAATGGATGGAGAACATCCAGCCGTGGTGCGTCTCTCGGCAGCTCTGGTGGGGCCACCAGATCCCGGCGTGGTACGGGCCGGACGGCCATGTATTCGTCGAGAAGACCGAGGAGGAGGCGCTCGATGCGGCCGTCGAGTATTACCTCGCTCTCGACGGACCATGGAAAGCATGGGTCGAGGACCAGCTCGAGAATTTCGAGCCCGGCAATATCCTGACGCGCGACGAGGACGTGCTCGACACTTGGTTCTCGTCGGCGCTATGGCCGTTTTCCACCCTCGGCTGGCCGGACGAAACGCCCCAACTCAAGACCTACTATCCGACCAGCGTTCTGGTCACTGGCTTCGATATCATCTTCTTCTGGGTTGCCCGGATGATGATGATGGGGCTGCATTTCCTGGAGCAGGAGCCGTTCGAGACCGTCTATGTCCACGCCCTCGTGCGGGACAAGAACGGCGCCAAGATGTCGAAGTCCAAAGGCAATGTCATCGATCCGCTCGAGTTGATCGACGAATATGGGGCGGATGCGCTTCGTTTCACCCTGGCGATCATGGCTGCCCAAGGACGAGACGTGAAGCTGGATCCGGCTCGGGTGGCCGGTTATCGAAACTTCGGCACCAAGCTTTGGAACGCCACGCGTTTTGCGCAGATGAACGGCGTCGCCCGCAATGACGACTTCTCGCTCATCGACGCCAAGCTCACCATCAACCGCTGGATCCTGACCGAGTTGACGCGGGCATCGAAGGAGATCACCGACGGCATCACCTCGTATCGGTTCAACGAGGCGGCGGGGGCGGCTTACCGTTTCGTCTGGAATCTCTTCTGCGATTGGTATCTCGAACTGCTGAAGCCGGTGTTCTCCGGTGATGACGAGGCGGCCAAGTCGGAGAGCCAGGCCGTCGCCGCCTTTGTGCTGGATGAAATCTATAAGCTGCTTCACCCCTTCATGCCGTTCATGACGGAGGAGCTGTGGGCGCGCACGGCCGATGAGGGCCGGGAGCGTTCGACCCTACTTTGTCACGCCGCCTGGCCGGCGCCGCGTTTCGAGGATGCCGAAGCCGCAGCGGAGATCAACTGGCTGGTCGATCTGGTCTCCGGCATCCGCTCCGTCCGCGCCGAGATGAACGTGCCCCCGGCGGCGACCGCGCCCCTGGTCATGGTCGGGGCGCATGCCGAAACCCGGGAACGGCTTGAACGACATGCATCGGCGATCCAGCGACTGGCCAGAATTGGCGGAATCAGCCACTCTGGGATGGCACCGAAAGGGGCCGCGCAGATCGTCCTCGGCGAGGCGACAGCCTGCTTGCCGCTCGGAAGCCTGATCGATCTCGCCGCCGAGGCGGCCCGGCTGAAGAAGGAACTCGACAAGGTTTCGGGTGAGATCGGCAGGATCGAGAAAAAACTCTCCAACCCGCAGTTCGTCGCAAAGGCAGCCGAGGAGGTGGTGACGGCCGAGCGGGACAAGCTGGCCGAGTTTCAGGAAGCCGTGCTGAAGCTGAAGACGGCTCTATCCCGGGTCGAAGAAGCCGGCTGACGCCCCGGCTCGGAATTTCTCGTCCAAGACTTCCGTCGGGCGGCGTCCCGCCGTCCGACGGATTTCAGACAACTGACCCCATGCCGATCTTGGCCCGGATTCAAATAGGCGCCCAAGGCACGATATCGGCGGGTGCCGGCATGCCTCTCGAGGACGATGACCTGCACGGTGTGATCGGCAGGACGACCGCAGGCGTCGGGCTGCCCCGCGCAGGTCGGTTGCGTCTAAGGTTTTCACAGTGAGCTGCGCACCCTATGACCAAACATAGCCTCCATTGGCCCGATGGCCGAGTGGAAGCGGACGGGTCTCGAAACAAAAGCAAATCAAAAGCTTAATTCTGGAATCCAAAGTGATCCAGATGCATCGGGCCAATGGGCGACTGCCGACCCAGACGGCGGCGATCTCACCTTCGTGCCGCACGGCAGGCTTGTGCTGATTCAGCAACACTCTCTCAAGAAGCTTCGGGCTATGGAGACGGCTGAAGGGTTTGCCTATTTCCCGCCATAAACCCGGCGCACCCCGAAACTATCTTCGAGCGGACACCTGAGGGGGCGGACCGGGCGAAGGATGCCGCTCTGCGCGGCGGGGAAGACGATGGACGCTAAAGCTATCTCGAAGGCCAGGCTGCCGAGCCGGCATGTGACCGAGGGTCCGGCCCGCGCTCCGCACCGCTCATATCTTTATGCCATGGGCCTTTCCGCGCAGGAAATCGCCCAGCCGCTCGTCGGCGTCGCGAGTTGCTGGAACGAAGCTGCACCCTGCAACATCTCGTTGATGCGCCAGGCGCAGGTGGTCAAGAAGGGGGTGGCAGCGGCCAACGGCACGCCGCGCGAGTTCTGTACCATTACCGTCACGGACGGCATCGCCATGGGCCACCAGGGTATGAAGTCGTCGCTCGTCTCGCGCGAGGTGATCGCCGATTCGGTCGAGCTCACCATGCGCGGGCATTGCTATGACGGCTTGGTCGGCCTCGCCGGTTGCGACAAGTCGCTGCCGGGCATGATGATGGCCATGGTCCGTCTCAATGTGCCCTCGATCTTCATCTATGGCGGCTCCATCCTCCCCGGCAACTATCGCGGCCGGCAGATTACCGTGCAGGATGTGTTCGAGGCCGTCGGGCAGCATTCCGTCGGCGCCATCAGCGATGGTGACCTCCTGGAGATCGAGCAGGCGGCCTGCCCGTCCGCGGGCTCTTGCGGCGCTCAGTTCACGGCCAACACCATGGCGACCGTTGCCGAGGCTATCGGTCTCGCATTGCCATATTCCTGTGGAGCGCCGGCGCCATACGAGATGCGCGATCGGTTCAATTTCGCCAGCGGCGAAAAGATCATGGAATTGATCGCCAGGAACATCCGCCCGCGCGACATCGTCACCCGCGAGGCGCTCGAGAACGCCGCAGCCGTCGTTTCCGCCACGGGCGGCTCGACCAATGCCGCACTGCATCTGCCCGCGATCGCCCATGAGGCCGGCATCAAGTTCGACCTTTTCGACGTGGCGGCCATCTTCGAGAAGACGCCCTACGTCGCGGATCTGAAGCCCGGCGGCAGATATGTGGCCAAGGACATGTTCGAGGCCGGGGGCATACCGATCCTGATGAAGACGCTCCTCGAACATGGCTATCTGCATGGCGATTGCCTCACGGTGACCGGCCGTACTTTGGCCGAAAACATGAAACATGTTTCCTGGAACGAGCATCAGGACGTGGTCCGGCCGGCGAACCTGCCGATCACGACGACTGGTGGTGTGGTCGGCCTCAAGGGCAATCTGGCCCCAGAGGGCGCGATCGTGAAGGTTGCGGGTATGTCGGTACTTCAGTTCAAGGGGCCGGCGCGCTGTTTCGACAGTGAAGAAGAATGTTTTGAGGCGGTTACGAACCGCAATTACCGGGAAGGCGAGGTTCTCGTCATCCGCTACGAGGGTCCGCGCGGTGGACCCGGCATGCGCGAGATGCTGGCGACGACGGCCGCTCTCTACGGACAAGGCATGGGAAACAAGGTGGCATTGATCACCGACGGGCGGTTCTCGGGGGCCACGCGTGGCTTCTGCATCGGCCATGTCGGGCCGGAGGCGGCGGTTGGGGGCCCGATCGGATTGCTGAAGGACGGCGACGTCATCGCCATCGATGCCGTCAACGGAACATTGGACGTCGAGCTGACGGACGACGAACTGTCTGAACGGGCAAAGGAATGGAAGCCGCGAGCGACGGACTATCAGTCGGGCGCGCTCTGGAAATACGCACAAACGGTCGGACCGGCCCGCGATGGGGCTGTCACCCATCCGGGCGGCGCGAAAGAAACACACTGCTATGCGGATATCTGAAGTCGTACGTGTTGCCGCGTTTTCCACTGCGCTCGCCGCCTCGATCGGCGCGACGGGCAGTGCATTGGCTTTCGACGAGAAGGTCTTCGACGACAAGACCGGCGTGAAGGAAAAGTCCAGCCCATGGGACGTGTTTCGTTTCGGCTTTTCCGCCTACAAAAGCGGCCACAAGGAACAGGCCGTCGAGGCGTACAAATACGCCGCCGAAAAGGGGCAGCTTGGCGCAACCTGGAAGCTAGCGCGCATGTATGCCGAAGGCGATGGCGTGGCGCGTAACGATTACGAGGCGTTCAAGTTTTTCTCCGAGATCGTGCAGCAGGATGTGGAGCCCGGCAGCCCGGAAGAGAGTTATGTCTCGGACGCTCTGGTGGCGCTCGGTGCATATCTGAAGAAGGGGATTCCCGGCAGCCCGGTGGCGGCCGATCCGGTTGCCGCGCAGGAGTACTATATGCGCGCCGCGGCCAACTATCGTAACCCGACCGCTCAGTTCGAAATGGGCAAGATGTTCCTCAAGGGCGAAGGCGGCGTGAAGGCGAGCGTGAGGCAAGCTGGCCGCTGGCTTCAACTCGCCGCCGAGAAAGGCCATGCCGGCGCGCAAGCGACGCTGGGCCACCTGCTTTTCCAGAGCGGCAAGGTGGTGCGTGGGCTGGCCATGATGACGGCCGCGCTCCAGCGGGCCGATTCCGCGGACCGGGCCTGGATCCGTAACATGCAGGAAGAGGCCTTCGCGGTGGCTCCGGAAGCCGACCGTCGCACGGCTATCGCTTTGGCGGAAGATATTCTGAGCCAGGGAGATCGTGGACTGGGCGGCGGCGGCGGCAACGGCCTTGCCGCCAACGGCAGCCCTCAGTAGGTCCCGCTACGGGGCCGCTGCCCGCGCTACGCCGCCTCCAATGAGAGTTCGATGACGACCGGCACGTGGTCGGATGGTTTCTCCCACGCTCTTACGTGTTTCTCGATAGACGCCGAGGATAGCCGGTTGGCGGCCTCCGGCGACAACATCAGATGGTCGATCCGAATGCCGTTGTTCTTCTGCCACGCGCCAGCCTGATAATCCCAGAAAGTGTAGGTATCGTTCGCGTCGGTCACCGAGCGGATCGCCTCCGTGAAGCCGAGATACCCCAGCCTGCGAAACGCCTGGCGGCTTTCAGGCTGAAACAGCGCATCGTTGACCCATTCTTCCGGGCGCTTGGCGTCGATCGGCTCCGGGATGACGTTGTAGTCGCCCGCAAGGATCACAGGCTCCTCAAGTTCGAGGCGCTCCTGTGCCCATCGTTCCAGCCGGTTCATCCAGGACAGCTTGTAGGGAAATTTTTCGCTGCCGACCGGGTTGCCGTTCGGCAAGTAAAGCGACGCGACCCGGAGGGCGCCCTTCGTGGTAGAGAAAACGCCCTCGATGAAACGCGCTTGCTGGTCGCTGTCGTCACCGGGCAGGCCGCGATTGACCTCGTCGAAGGGCAGTTTCGACAACAGCGCCACGCCGTTGAAGCCCTTTTGTCCATGGGTCTCGACATTGTAGCCAAGCGCTTCGATTTCGGCGCGGGGGAACTGGTCGTCGACTGTCTTGATCTCCTGCAGGCACGCGATGTCGGGCGCGCTTTCCCGCAGCCAATGCAGCAGGTTGCCGATGCGGGCACGCACGCCGTTGATGTTCCAGGTGGCCAGTTTCATGAAAATCACACGAGAATTTCAAATAATTCTTGATAGCGGAATCTAGCAGGCCGCCTGATCCTGCATCATCCCGCTTTGAAAGAAAACCCGGGTAGGGGAGCGCGGGGCAACAATGGGGGAACAACCGCATGTCGTCGTCGACGCATCCGGCGGATGAGGCTTTGCCTATTCCGCGTCTTACCGCGCTTGGGCTTCAGCACGTCCTTGTCATGTATGCCGGCGCGATTGCAGTGCCGCTTATCGTCGGCCGAGCGCTCAAACTCGAGCCCGAACAGGTGGCCTTCCTGATTTCGGCGGATCTTTTCGTTTGCGGCCTGGTGACGATCATCCAGTCCTTCGGCGCCACCCAATGGTTCGGCATCAAGCTGCCTGTCATGATGGGCGTCACCTTCGCCGCCGTGGGACCGATGGTCGCCATGGCCAACGCCAATCCGGGCGTGGAAGGCGCCCGCATGATCTTCGGCGCCATTATCGGAGCGGGCATCGTCAGCATCATCATCGCGCCGCTCGTGAGCCGCATGCTTCGCTTCTTTCCGCCGGTGGTCACGGGAACCATCATCGTCGTGATCGGGGCATCGTTGATGCGGGTCGGCATCAACTGGATCTTTGGGAACCCGGTTGGGCCGACGGCCCCCAGGATCGTCGCTCCCGAGCACGCAGCGTGGCTGAAGTCGGTGACGGAACTGGCCGCCACCGGAAGCTCTGCAGTGCCGCCCCTGCCGGAGAAGCTCGCGCTCGCCGCCACGATCCCGAACGCAGCCTATGCACCGATCACCGACATCGTCATCTCGGCGATCGTGCTCGTCTCCATATTGTTGATCGCCCGCTTCGGCCGGGGCTTCATTGCCAATATCGCTGTCCTGCTTGGCATCGTCATCGGGGGCCTTGTCGCCGCTGCACTTGGCATGATGCATTTCGAAAAGGTCGCGTCGGCGGATTGGTTTGCCCTCGTCACGCCTTTCCGTTTCGGAATGCCGGTCTTCGATCCAGTGCTCATCCTCACCATGACCCTTGTAATGATCGTCGTTATGATCGAGTCCACCGGCATGTTCCTGGCATTGGGGGAGATGACCGGCAAGAAGGTCACGCAGCCGATGCTCTCGGCGGGCCTGCGCACAGATGGGCTGGGCACGCTCATCGGGGGGATCTTCAACACCTTCCCGTATACGAGTTTTTCGCAGAATGTCGGGCTGGTCGGCGTGACGGGTGTGCGCAGCCGCTTCGTCTGCGTTGCCGGGGGTGTCATACTGATCATCCTGGGCTTGATACCCAAAATGGGCGCCTTGGTAGAGGCTTTGCCGAGCTACGTGCTCGGAGGGGCAGGGCTGGTGATGTTCGGAATGGTGGCCGCAACCGGCATTCGTATCCTGTCGAATGTCGATTTCAAGTCGAACCGCAACAATCTCTTCATCGTCGCGGTCTCGATCGGCTTCGGCATGATCCCGTTGGTCGCGCCGGACTTCAAGCTGTGGATGCCGCACGAAATCCATCCGCTGGTCGAGTCCGGCATACTCCTGGCATCGATCTCGGCCGTCGTGCTGAACATCTTCTTCAACGGAATGCAGGGCGACGAGGCGGGTGTCCGCGAGGCTGCAATGGCTGCGGAGGCGTGACAAGCAAAGGGTGAGTGCCCAGCAAAGGGTGAGTGCCCAGACAAATGAAAAGGGCCGCTTCGCCGCGGCCCTTTTATCCTGGCTCTTCGTTGAGGCAAATTCAGATCGAGAAACTGGTGCCGCAGCCGCAGGACGCAACCGCATTGGGATTCTTGATCTGGAAGGATTGGCCCATCAGGTCGTCGACGAAGTCGATGACCGAACCGCCCATATAGACCAGCGACAGGTCATCGATCAGAACAGTGGCGCCGTCCTTTTCGATGGCCACGTCGTCTTCGTTCCGGGAATCGACAAGATCGAACTTGTAGGAAAAGCCGGAGCATCCGCCGCCTTCGACCGAAACGCGTAAGGCGGTCTTGCTGGGCTCCGCCGTCAGGATCTTGTTGATCCGCCTTGCCGCCGCGTCCGTTACTTCGACTTTCATCGCATTCTTTGCGTCAGCACCCATCGCGATCACCTTGCATTCGCATCCGCACAATAGGTATGAAGCGCCAGCGGGCAAGTCAACGGCGGCGATCCATGGCGGGCGCGAACAAACTAGGCGACATCGGCTTCGGCTACCGGCCGCGGGCGCCCTATGCCTGCGACCCCGGGCGATCGCGCGGTCGCTTCTACGAGGAGGTCGAAAGCCCGACCCGCACGCCGTTTCAACGCGATCGTGATCGCATCATCCATTCGACGGCTTTTCGCCGACTGAAGCACAAGACCCAGGTCTTCGTCGCGCATGAGGGCGACCACTACCGGACACGGCTTACCCACACGATCGAAGTCGCGCAGATCGCGAGGGCACTGGCGCGCGCGCTTCGC
Organism: Rhizobiaceae bacterium; assembly: GCA_035556195.1. GTDB lineage: Bacteria > Pseudomonadota > Alphaproteobacteria > Rhizobiales > Rhizobiaceae. The sequence goes on along the minus strand of DATMFK010000037.1, from coordinate 57,520 downwards.
TGCGACGAGGACCTCGCCGAGGCAGTGGCGCTCGTCCATGATTTCGGGCATACGCCCTTCGGCCATACCGGGGAGGATGCGCTCAACGATAAGATGGCGCCGTGGGGTGGCTTTGATCACAATGCCCAGTCTTTGCGGGTGGTGACGAAGCTCGAGAGCCGTTATGCCGAGTTCGACGGCCTCAATCTGAGCTGGGAAACGCTCGAAGGACTGGTCAAGCACAACGGTCCCCTGGCCGACCCGGACGGTAACGGCCTGGGCGGAGCGATTCCCCAGCCGATCCGCGACTTCAACGAATTGTTCGATCTCGAGCTCGACAGGTTCGCCAGCCTGGAGGCCCAGTGCGCCGCGATTGCAGACGACATTGCGTACGACGCCCATGATATCGACGACGGGTTGCGATCCGGGCTGCTGACGCTTGACATGCTTGAAGAGGTGCAGCTCTCTTCGCGCATCCTCGAGAGCGTGCGGTCCCGCTATCCGGGGCTGGACGTCATGCGGACAGGCCATGAATTGATGCGCCGGCAGATCACCCTCATGGTAGAGGATGTGATCGCCACCTCCACCGCGGCCATCGCCAAAATCCGTCCCGCGAGCGTTGAGGACATCCATGCGGCCGGCCGATCGATCGTCGCTTTCTCCAACGAGATGACCTTCGCCGAGAAACAGCTGAAGGCGTTTCTTTACAAGAACTTGTACCGCCACCCTGAGGTGATGCGCGTGCGCGCGGATGCCGACCGGATCGTCCGGGATCTGTTCGATGTCTATTTCGCCGATCCTCGCGCAATGCCCGAAGGATGGCGGGAGGGGCTGGATCGTGCCGGCGACGGGGTGAAGGCTCGCTCGGTCGCCGATTTTCTTGCGGGGATGACTGACACCTACGCCTTGAAGGAGCACCGCCGCCTGTTTGACCAGACCCCGGATTTAAGCTAGAGCGCCCGCGCCTGCAGGCAGGATTGTCCGCCGGCCCCTTGCGCATGCGGATGATCCGTGCGCCGACCAGAACCGAATAGAGTCACCCATGAACATCTTTGCCGAATTCAACGAGCGGATCAGGAAGGTCGTCGAAACGCTCGAGCTGAAGGACAAGGACGGTGGTGTTCTCGATCTCGCACGCATCACCGTAGAGCCGCCGAGGGATCCTTCGCATGGCGATCTCGCGACGAATGCGGCCATGGTGCTGGCCAAGGCCGCCGGCCAGAACCCTCGGGCTCTGGCGGAGCGCATCGCTGCCGCGCTGAAAGACGACCCGGACGTCTCATCCGCTGAAGTGGCCGGGCCGGGCTTCGTCAATCTCAGGCTGGGGGAAGGTTTCTGGCAGGCCCAGCTCGCGGCCATTCTGGACGCGGGCCAGGACTTCGGGCGGTCGGCCATCGGAGCGGGCGTCAAGGTCAATGTGGAGTATGTGTCGGCCAATCCGACCGGGCCCATGCATGTCGGCCATTGCCGCGGCGCGGTCGTTGGAGACACGCTGGCGAACCTGCTCGCATTCGCCGGCTACGACGTTACCAAGGAATACTATATCAACGATGCTGGCGCTCAGGTCGACGTCCTCGCGCGCTCGGCGATGTTGCGCTATCGCGAGGCACTGGGCGATCAGATCGGGGAGATCCCCCCGGGTCTCTATCCGGGCGACTATCTCGTTCCGGTCGGTCAGGCTCTGGCGAAGGAGTTCGGACGAAGCCTCCTCCAGCAACCAGAGGACGAGGCGCTTTCGATCGTGAAGGATCGCACGATCGAGGCCATGATGGCCATGATCCGGGAGGATCTGGCGCTTCTGAACGTACATCACGAAGTCTTCTTCTCCGAACGCACGCTGCACGCCGACAACGCGCGGGCGATCCGAGCGGCCATCAGCGATCTGACCCTCAAGGGTCACATCTACAAGGGCAAGCTGCCGCCCCCGAAGGGCGAGAAGCCGGAGGACTGGGAGGATCGCGAGCAGACACTGTTCCGCTCGACGGAGGTGGGCGACGATATCGACCGGCCGCTGGTGAAGTCCGACGGCACTTTCACTTATTTCGCTGCCGATGTGGCCTATCTCAAGGACAAGCTCGCGCGGGGCTTCGATGAGACGATCTTCGTCCTCGGTGCGGACCACGGCGGCTATGTGAAGCGCATGGAAGCTCTCGCCAAGGCGCTGTCGGGCGGTGCGCTCAAGCTCACGGTTCTGCTCTGCCAGCTCGTGAAGCTCTATCGCGCGGGCGAGCCCGTGCGAATGTCCAAGCGCTCGGGCGACTTTATCACCTTGCGCGAGGTCGTCGAGGAAGTCGGGCGCGATCCTATCCGCTTCATGATGCTTTATCGGAAGAACGACGCTCCGCTCGATTTCGATTTCGCCAAGGTGACGGAACAGTCCAAGGACAATCCTGTCTTTTATGTGCAGTATGCTTCCGCGCGCACGCATTCGGTCTTCCGGCAGGCGAGGGAGCAACTCGGCATCGATGACTTCAGCCGCCCTGCGCTCAAGGCGGCCGCGTTTCGGCTCACCGATGAGGGAGAGATCGCCCTGGTCAAGAAGCTCGCCGAATATCCGCGGTTGATCGAGCAAGCCGCACAGTCGCACGAGCCGCATCGTCTGTCATTTTACCTTTATGATCTTGCCAGTGCCTTCCACGCGCACTGGAACAGAGGCACGGATAATACGGACTTACGTTTTGTTAAGGTTAACGATCCAGAATTGACGTATGCCAGACTCGGGCTGGTGCAGGCCGTCTCGGACGTAGTGTCCTCAGGTCTGGCGTTGATTGGGGCCGATGCACCCACGGAAATGCGCTAGGCAGCAAGGATTACCTGTCACCTTTTGCCCACATTGCGCTGGTAGGGCCAACCCGGAGATGCGCCTTGGCTGTGCGTCTCGAGTGCAAGTATGGGAAGAATAATGGCAGACAGCAACCAGCTCAAGCGCGTTGATCCTGTCGATCTTGGCGACGAAGATCCCTTCGCCGAACTGACGAGGATCATGGGCTTCGATCCGCGGGTTCCCGTGCATCCAGCGTCCGAGCGGCAAGCGACACCCGTCGTTGCGATGCCGGCGGTTGCGGCGCCAGAGCCCGATCTCGATCTGTCTTCCGACGAGCTGAGCATCGACCTTGAAAAGGAGTTGCTCGGGGATCTGTCGTTCGAGGAACAGGCTTCCGCTCCTGATGAGGTTGCTCCCCGCGCTGTCGCCCTTCCGGCGGCTATCGACGAAGGCGGCGAGGTCGACCCTCATCTGGAAGCAGCGATTGCGGCGGATCTCTACGACGAGTTTGCGCCAGAGGTGATGGAAGAAGGCTTCGAGCGGGGGCCGTTGTTGTCAGATGTCGATTTCGACGCAGCGTTCGAACGTGATCTCGCGCATCGCGACGATCGCTCGCATTCTGCCGTCGAGGATGAGCAGAGTGCCCTCCAGGACAGACTTTCCGTCGAGGATGCGGCCCTTCTCGCGGCCTTGGATCCGGCCAGCGTATTGAATGGGCCTGGCAATCAGGACGAGCAGCGGCTCGGGTCCGCGCAACCTTCCTTGGCCGCAGAACTCGACCCTGACGTCGATTTGGCCATGGCTGAGGTCGACATGGATTTTGGCCTCGACGCAGAGCTCGCCGAGCCTCGCTTCCATGATGTCGAGCAGGGCGGCGATGCCCATTACGCGCCTGACTACGAGATGCAGGCGGTCGAACCCGCTCCCTATGAGGAGGGCTCGATCGATTTCGACGATTTCGATGAGGTTGCCCTGGAGCAGGCCCCTCTGGCAGAGGCGGAGCCTGTATCGCAGGCTGCGTATCCGGAGCAGGAGAGTTCCCAGGAACTCGAGCCGCAGGTCTCGGGCCACGACGACTGGCAAGCCTCCGGGCGCGATGAGTGGCGAGCCGCGGAGTATTCCGAACCGCAATCCGTTCAATATGACGAGTGGCAGTCTGAGGAGGGCTTCGCGCGCGAAGCTGTGGCAACCGACGAACTGGCTGCCGACATGGCCGATTCCGTTTCGGCCGTGGCTCCAGAAATGGAGCAGGAGGAGCTTAGCCTCGAGGACGAGCTGAACGCGCTCCTTGGCAATACCGTCCCGAGGGCGAAACTGACCGGCGGCTATGACGGTCCTCCGTTGAGTGCTCTCGCGGAACCTGTCGCGCCAACTGACAGTCATGGCGAACATCGTTCCGACTTGGCAGGTTGGGGTTCTGCCGCTGCACCGTCATCGCTGTCCCAGGAGGCCCGGGCGGCGGCGCAACCGTACCCGCACAATGCCGCCGAGGAAATTTCCGACGACTACGCAGGCCCCTCCTATCAGGTCGCCGAGGTCGAGCACGCGCAAGAGTGGGGCGGTGCTTCAAGCTATGCTGAGCAATCGGTTGAATTGGAGTTCGACGATGCGTTCGACGCGGCGTTCGAAAACAGTCTGCTCGCCGGGGAGGTGGAGGTGAATACGCACCGCTATGCCGGTTTTCAGTCGCCCGGATCGGAGCATTTTGCGGCCGATGAGGCCGAAGCCGAGTCGGCTTATGCCGGTTCGGGGCAGGCTCATGCGTGGCATGCGACGGCTTTGGCCGCGGCGGACGACGACGTTCCCGAAATCGAAACGATCGATGTCCCGGAAACTGCCATCGCGGTCGCTGATGATCTGGACATCCCCGAAGTCACTTACGAGGAAGATGCCCGCCCGGCGCCTGTGCTCGACGAATTCGAGAGCGAATTCGCGGCCGTCTTTGCCGAGCCGCAGCAACCGGAGGCGACTGCAGCGCATCACGACGACCACGACCGGCACGCGGCCCAGACGCAGCCCGTCGAAGGCAGCGGATATGATTATTCCGCCGGCTTTGCAGCGGCCGCTGTGGCCGCAGGAGCTGCCTATGGTGCGACAGCTCGGGCCCAGGCTGATCGAGATTTCGATCCGGCGCAGGGCTTCAATGCCGACGAATTGCCTGGCAGCCGCAAACCGGTCGGCCGCGATGCCGATCCGTTCGATGCTGTCGACTACGACGATGCCGACGAGGAGGTCGCTCTCCCGCCCTATGTACAGACGCGGCGTGCGCCGCAACGGCGCGGGCTGATGGTCGCGGCGATCGTTGGCGGCGTTGCCGTGCTTGGAGGCGTCGGTGCGTTCGCTCTGTCGTCGGGCAGCGGAGCTGGGGATGCGCCGGCTATCGTCAAGGCTGACGACAGCCCGATCAAGGTACGTCCCGAGAATCCGGGTGGCACGACCGTTCCCAACCAGGACAGCAAGGTCTATCAGACCGTTGCCGGCGGCGGGAATGCGCCCGCGCCCGCCCAGGAGAAACTGATCAGTAGTGCCGAAGAGCCGGTGGATATGGCCGCCGAGGCCTCCGAGCCCCAGGCGATGCCGTCAGGCATCGACGACGGCGAGGCGTCGGATGATGGCGGGGACGAGATCGCCGCTATCGCGAAGGCCGAGGACCGGATCGAGCCTGATACCGCAGCCGGGGAGCCGGGAACTGATAATACGGAGGTTGCCGCGGTAACCCCCCGGCGGGTGCGAACCATGGTCGTTCGTCCCGACGGTACGCTCGTCCCGCGTGAGGATCCCGCGCCGGCCGCGGCGGCGGAGCCTCAGGCTGCAGCCGAGGCCATCATGGAAGCGCAGCCGGCGGCCTCCTCGGCAGAGGCCAACGCTTCGGCGCAGCAGGCAAGTGCCGGCGCTGCGAATCCGGCCGCGCAGAGCTCGGGCCTGAAGCCGGCGAATGTTCCGGCGCGTGTCAATTCAGGGACGCCGGCGACTGTTCCGGTGGCGCCATCGCGTCCGGCCGATCAGCCGGTGAATGTGGTTGGCGAGGTCAAGCCGGCGCAGGTTGCTTCGATCAGCACCACATCCGCCTCGGCTGGAGGCTGGGCGATGCAGATCGCCTCGCAGCCGAGCGAGGACGCCGCGAAGTCGACCTTCCAGGATCTTGCTCGGCGCTATTCAGGCGTGCTCGGCGGGCGCGACGCGACCATCGTCAAGGCCGAGATCGCCGGCAAAGGAACTTTCTGGCGGGTTCGCGTGCCGGCCGGCAGCCGCAACGACGCCATAAGCCTTTGCGAAAGCTACAAGGCTGCGGGCGGCAGCTGCTTCGTATCCAAGTAGCGGCGAGCACCACACATTGACGGCGCGGCATGAGGATGCCGCGCCGTCCTCATTTTACCTGGTGAGCGCCAGGCCGCGATTTGCTTGGCGGCGATCTCGTTTTAGGCTGGAGCCCATGACCGAATCAAAAGCCATGATTCTCGGCTGTGCCGGGAAAAGCCTTACCGCCGAGGAGATCGGCTTCTACCGAGGCGAACGGCCCTGGGGATTTATTCTTTTCGCGCGCAATATTGGTGAGCCAGAGCAGATCCGTGATCTCGTGGCCTCCCTGCGCGAGACGGTCGACAGGCCGGACGCCCCTGTTTTCATAGACCAGGAGGGGGGGAGGGTGCAGCGGCTGCGGCCCCCGGTTGCGCCGAACTACCCCGCCGCCGCCGCCATCGGCTCCCTCTTCCGGCAAGACCGCGACGCGGGCCTGAGGGCGGCCTGGCTCCTGGCTCGTCTACATGCGTTCGATCTGCAGCGCCTGGGCATCGCGGCTGATTGCTTGCCCGTGCTCGATGTGCCGGTAGCGGGCGCGAGCGACGTCATCGGCACGCGTGCTTACGGCACCGATCCAGAAGCCGTCATCGCGCTCGGCCGCGCGGCCGCCGAGGGTTTGATGTCAGGAGGCGTGCTGCCGGTGATGAAGCACATGCCAGGCCACGGCCGTGCCTTCGCGGATTCGCATCACACCTTGCCGGTGGTCGAGGCCTCGTTGGACGAGCTTCGCGCACATGACTTCCGCCCGTTCAAGGCGCTCAGTCATCTCCCGGCCGCAATGACGGCGCACATCGTCTTTACCGCTGTCGATCCGCAGCGTCCGGCTACCACCTCGGCCAAGGTCATCGGCGAGATCGTTCGTGGCGAGATCGGCTTTGAAGGCCTTTTGATTAGTGACGACACGTCGATGAAGGCACTTTCTGGGGATTTCTCGCGGAAGGCGGCCGACATTCTTGCAGCGGGCTGCGATCTGGTCCTTCACTGCAACGGTGTGATGGAGGAAATGGCGGGTATCGCCTCGCGCACTGCCGTGCTGAGTGGGAAATCCCTCGAGCGAGCCGAGCGGGCTCTCGGCTACATCGGGACGGGTGATGCAACGCAGGAGACGGCGATTCGCGCCGAATTCACCAACTATTTTGAAGCGGTTGCCTGACGCCGCAGGGAGAAGACGGAGCGTGGCCGATATCAAGAACAAGCCGGGCAAGGCCGCGCCGCTGGAGCAATTCTGGGCAGGGAATGACGACACACGCGCTTCCAGCGAGCCGTCGCTGGTGGTCGACGTTGGAGGTTTCGAAGGGCCGCTCGACCTTCTCCTTCATCTGGCGCGCAACCAGAAAGTCGACCTGTCGCGCATTTCGATCCTCGCACTCGCGGAGCAATATCTGACCTTCATCGAGCAGGCGAGGGCGCTTCGTCTCGAACTTGCGGCGGACTACCTGGTCATGGCGGCATGGCTCGCCTTCCTGAAGTCCAAGTTGCTGATTCCCAAGCAGGTGGATGACACGGGCCAGAGCGGCGAAGAAATGGCAGCCGTGCTGCAATTCCGACTGAAGAGGCTCGAAGCGATGCGCGATGCCGCCGCGCGTCTGGTCAATCGCAATCGCCTGGGCCGTGACGTCTTTGCTCGGGGCGTTCCGGAACTCGTTATCGTCGAGAAAAAGAACGAATATTCCGCGACCCTCTACGATCTGCTGACGGCCTATGCGGCGCAGCGTCAGCGCCAGGCCGTCACCAATGTGCGCATTGCCAAACGTGGCGTCTGGTCTCTGAAGGAAGCTCGCGACATCTTGACCCGGCTTGTCGGCACCTTCGCGGAGTGGACGGCGCTCGACCGGTTTCTGCTCGATTACCTGGCCAGTCCCGAGGAGCGGCCGACGGCGATCGCCAGCTCCTTCGCCGCCAGTCTCGAGCTGGTTCGCGAGGGAAAGCTCGAGATCAGACAAGAGCAAGCTTTTGCGCCGCTTTATCTGCGCAATCGGCAGCAAGGACCGAAGCCGATCGAGGTGACGTCATGACCGACAGTTCCAACGCCACCGTCATCCCCTTCGTCATGGAAGACGAGGAACGCGACGACAACCCGGTCGAGAGGCTGTTTCTGGCGGAAGCGGTGCGCATGGCCGAGGCTATCGTCTTTGCCAGCGCCGAGCCGGTGACGGAGAAGGCGCTCTTGGGGAGGCTACCAGATGGCGTGGACTTGCCGGCGGTAATGGCCGAGCTGCAGGCCCACTACGAAAAGCGCGGCGTCAATCTGGTCCGTTCGGGCAATGCATGGGCGTTCCGGACCGCGGGCGACCTTTCTTTCCTGATGAGCCGCGACACCGTCCAACAGAAGAAGCTGTCGCGGGCGGCCCTAGAGGTCCTGGCGATCATTGCCTATCACCAGCCCGTGACGCGCGCCGAGATAGAAGACATCCGCGGTGTGGAGACCTCGAAAGGGACGCTCGACACCCTGCTCGAGACCGAATGGGTTAGGATGAGAGGGCGCCGAAAGACACCGGGCCGGCCCGTCACTTACGGCACGACAGACAAGTTCCTGGATCATTTTCAGCTCGAGGAGATACGAGACCTCCCCGGCATGGAGGAATTGAAGGGCGCTGGGCTTCTTTCAGCCCGCATGCCGTCGAACTTCTCTGTTCCGCTTCCCCCGGCCGACCTCGACGCGCTCACCGATGACGAGGAGCCGCTCACCGATATCGATCTTGAGGAACTCGGGCTGTTGACACCGCGCATCGAGAGTGATTGACGGGTTCATCTTGAACATCCGAGGCTCTCGCTCTTGACGCTGCAGGAACGCTCGCGGGTTTCGGCTGGCGTGACATTCGCGGCCCGGCTCTCCTTCGAGGACATAACTCACACTTTCGGCAATGGCTCGGCGACATTGCACGGCGTCTCGCTGACCGCCGATCCGGGTGAGGTGTTATGCCTGCTCGGTCCATCCGGTTCGGGCAAGACCACACTCCTCAGGATCGCCGCGGGCATCGAAGCCCAGACGACCGGGCGCGTGCTGCTGAACGACAGGGAGATTGCGGGACCCTCGATCTTTCTTCCGCCGGAACAGCGTTCGATCGGGCTCGTGTTCCAGGATTTCGCACTGTTTCCGCATCTGAGCATTCTCGAGAATGTCCGGTTCGGCCTGACGGCGCTCTCGCGGGAGGAAGCCCGGCGCGAGGCGATGATCGCCTTGTCACGGGTCGGTCTGGAGCATTACGCGAATTCATATCCGCATGTTCTGTCCGGCGGCGAACAGCAGCGTGTGGCGCTGGCCCGGGCCATCGCGCCCCGGCCGGCGGTGCTGCTGATGGACGAGCCATTTTCAGGTCTCGACTCGCGACTGAAGGACACTGTGCGCGCGGAGACGCTCGATATCCTACGGCGCAGCCGGGCGACCGCGATCGTCGTGACGCATGATGCCGAGGAAGCCATGCGCATGGGCGATCGCATCGCCCTTTTGAAGGACGGCCGGCTGATCCAGATGGGCGGCGCGGAAGACCTCTACCAGAAGCCGACGAACCTGTTCGTCGCGGGCTTTTTCTCCGAGCTCAACGTCTTTGAAGTCCGGGCAAAGGGAGGGCTGGCCGACACCCCGGTCGGGCGGGTGGCGGCGATTGGGTTCGACGACGGCGCCGCGGTGACGGTAGCAATACGCCTTTCCGGCTTCGACGTGTCGGAAACGCAGGGGGAGACGCAGGCTCGCATCCTTTCCCGGCGCTATCTCGGGGTGGTCGAACTGCTTGATCTGGCCGTCCAGGGCGCCGATCGGCCGGTACGCGCCCGAGTGAGGTGCGGCGCTTTGTCATCCCACGCGCGCGATATTTTCCTTTCCTTGCGCCCGTCGGACGTACTTGTGTTTGAAACGCGGATCGAAAGCGCATAGATCAGTGCGAGGAAGATCCTTCGAAAGAGAGTGACAATGGGTTCGTTTTCGATTTGGCACTGGCTGATCGTACTGGTCGTCGTGCTGCTGCTGTTCGGTCGGGGCAAGATACCCGAGCTGATGGGTGACATGGCCAAGGGCATCAAGAGCTTCAAGAAGGGCATGTCGGACGAAGATGCGGTCGACGATACGAAGACCGTCGAGCACCGCTCTGATGAGACGGTAGCGACCGCGAAGGAAAAAGCCAGCAAGAGCTGAGCGGCGAATTGGCTTAGCCTGATTGGATTGCCATGTTTGAGATCGGCTGGACCGAGATGCTGGTGATCGCGGTCGTCATGATCGTGGTCGTGGGGCCGAAGGATTTGCCGCGCATGCTGCGTACCTTCGGCCGAACGACGGCGAAGTTGCGTGCCATGGCCGGCGATTTCCAGAAGCAGTTCAATGAAGCCTTGAAGGAAGCCGAACTCGACGAGGTGAAGAAGTCCGTCGACTCGCTCCGCAGCCTCGATCCGGCGTCACAGATCCGCAAGCAGCTCAATCCCTTTGAACAGGCCGCGGCCGATATCCGTTCGGGTCTGAACACGCTCAAGCCGTCGGCCGAGCCGAGTGCCGAGGCGGGGACACACGTTGCCGAGCCGCTGAAGAACGGTCCTGCGGCGTTGCCCGAGGCGACTCCGCCTGCCGAGGCCGCACCCGCGCCAAAACCGGCCGAGGCGGCGTCTGTCCAGCAGGCGGAGCTCCAGACCCCACCTGCGACGGCGGTCGCGCCAGCGGCAAGCGTATCGCCGGCACCGGTCAAGGCTGAAGGCAAACGCGCTGCGGCGAAGCCGAAGCCGGCGAAGGCTCAAGCCAAACCCGCGACCAAGGCAGCCAAGGCCGCCGCAAAGCCGAAAGCCGCGCCGAGGCCCGCCGCGGCACGCAAGAAGCCGGCGGGAAGCACACAGTGAGCAATTCTGAACAAGACGAAATCGACAAGTCGTCGGCGCCGCTGATCGAGCATTTGATGGAGTTGCGAACGCGGCTGATGTGGTCGCTGGGCGGCTTCTTCGTCGCGTTCCTGGCGTGCTTCTTCTTCGCCAAGCACCTCTTCAATCTGCTGGTCATTCCATTCAGATGGGCAACCGTGCTGGCCGGACTCGACCCCCATAAGGTCGAGTTGATCTATACGGCGCCCCAGGAATTCTTCTTCACGCAGATCAAGCTGGCGATGTTCGGTGGAATGGTCATCGCCTTTCCGCTGATCGCCACGCAAATCTACAAATTCATAGCGCCAGGGCTTTATCGCAACGAGCGCGCTGCATTCCTGCCTTTCCTCGTCGCTTCTCCGATCCTGTTTCTTCTCGGAGGGGCGCTTGTCTATTTCTTTTTCACGCCGATGGTCATGTGGTTCTTCCTGGCCATGCAGCAGGCCGGCGGGGACAATCAGGTCCAAATTTCCCTGTTGCCGAAGGTTTCTGAATATCTCAGCCTCATCATGACGCTGATCTTCTCCTTCGGCCTGGTGTTCCAGCTCCCGGTCGTGACGTCGCTTATGGCCCGAGTCGGACTGCTGTCTTCGCAGGCGCTCAAGGACAAGCGCAAATGGGCGATCGTGATCGCTTTCGTCGTCGCGGCGGTTCTCACGCCGCCCGATCCGATCAGCCAGATCGGCCTTGCACTGCCGACGATCCTTCTCTACGAGATTTCCATCTGGACCGCCCGGATGATCGAAAGGAAGCGCGAGGAGCAACAGGTCGCAGGGGAAAGCAAGGAGGCCGGCGAGAGCGCCGGGGCGTGATCCAAGCCTTTCGCACGGCGGCGTTGTCCCTGGTGGACTGATCCGGATTACTGCGCCGGCGCGGCCCAGAGAATCGCGACCGGGCTCTCCTGCAGTGCTTTTGCTTTCGGACATGTATCTTCTGCATCGGGCGTGCCGGCCTTTCCTCGCTGGCGCGAGGCCGTCGTTTTGTAAAACGGAATTCCTGGACCATGCTTGACATCAAATGGATACGCGACAACCCGCAGGTTCTGGTGGAGGCGCTGGTGAAGCGCGGCCAGGCGTTGGATGTGGCGCGGTCGACGGTCGAGGACGTGATCGCGAAGGATGAGGCCCGTCGAAGCCATATTTCGCAGTTGCAGGAGGCGCAAGAACGCCGCAACGCCGCTTCGAAGGAGATCGGCAATGCGATGCGCAACAAGGACATGGCGCTGGCCGAAAAGCTGAAGGAGGAAGTCGGCGCGATCAAGGCCTTCATCCAAGGCGGCGAGGCGGAGGAGCGTCGGCTCGACAAGGCGCTCTTCGATGCACTTGCCGTCCTCCCCAACGTGCCCTTGGGCGACGTGCCCGTGGGCGCGGACGAGCATGACAACGTCGAGATCCGCAAAGTCGGCGAGCGGCGCGAGCGGCCGAATTGGGTGAAGGAGCACTTCGAGATCGGCGAGACGCTCGGACTCATGGATTTCGAGAGTGCCGCCAAGCTATCCGGCGCCCGCTTCACCATCTTGAAAGGGCAGCTTGCGCGGCTCGAGCGCGCACTCGGGCAGTTCATGCTTGATCTCCATACGACCGAACATGGCTATACCGAGGTGCAGCCGCCCTTGTTGGTCCGCGACGAAGTCTTGTTCGGAACGAACCAACTGCCGAAATTCGAGGAAGACTTGTTCTTCACGCCGCACGCCGGTTCGCGTCTCGGTCTGATCCCGACCGCCGAGGTGCCGCTCACCAATCTCGTTCGCGAGCAGATCCTGGCGCAAGAGCAGCTGCCGCTGCGCTATACCGCGCTCACGCCCTGTTTCCGCTCCGAGGCCGGTTCCGCGGGACGCGATACGCGCGGAATGCTTCGGCAGCACCAGTTCTACAAGGTCGAGCTCGTTTCCGTCACCGATCAGGAAAGCTCGATCGCCGAACACGAGCGCATGACCGAATGCGCCGAGACTGTGCTGAAGAAGCTGGGGTTGCCATTCCGCACCGTCGTCCTTTGCACCGGCGACATGGGGTTCGGCGCACGCAAGACCTACGACATCGAAGTCTGGTTGCCGGGCCAGAACGCCTATCGCGAGATCTCTTCCTGCTCGGTCTGCGGCGATTTCCAGGCCCGGCGTATGGAGGCTCGCTACCGGGGCAAGGAGGACAAGGCCACCCGCTTCGTCCACACGCTGAACGGGTCGGGTGTGGCTGTTGGGCGCGCGCTGATAGCCGTCATGGAAAATTATCAGAACGAGGATGGCAGCGTAACGATTCCTGAGGTGTTGGTGCCTTACATGGGCGGCCAGACCAGAATCGAGACGCGATGACCGGCGCGGAGGCGAGAAGATGCGTATCCTCCTGACCAATGACGACGGGATTCATGCCGAAGGGCTGCAGGTGCTGGAGCGCATCGCGCGCCAGCTTTCGGATGATGTGTGGGTCGTCGCCCCGGAGACGGATCAGTCGGGCTACGCCCATTCGCTGTCCTTGTCAGAGCCGCTCAGGCTGCGAAAGCTCGGCGAGCGTCATTACGCCGTGCGCGGTACGCCGACCGACTGCGTCATCATGGGCGCCCGCAAGCTGATGCCCGGGCTGCCCGATCTCATCCTGTCGGGCGTGAACTCCGGTTCCAACACCGCCGACGACGTGACCTATTCCGGTACGGTCGCGGGTGCCATGGAAGGGTGTCTTCTGGGGATACGCTCGATTGCCGTGAGCCAGGCCTATAACTTCTACAACCAGGAAAGGGTTGTTCCTTGGGAGGTGACGGAGACGCACGCGCCGGAGCTTCTGGATCGCCTGATCAAGGTCGATCTTCCCGCCGGCGTGTTCCTCAATGTGAACTTTCCCAATTGCCAGCCGGAAGAGATCCGCGGGACGATGGTCACCTCCCAAGGCAAGTTGGTCCATGGCTTGTGGATCGACGAGCGGGCGGATGGCCGCAATTTCCCCTATTATTGGTTGCGCTTCGGCCGTGAGCCAGGCGAGATGAAGCCAGGAACGGACATGGCCGCCCTGCGCGACAGGATGATTTCGGTAACGCCCCTGAAACTCGACCTGACGGCGCATGAGGTGAAGGACGCGCTGCAGAAGGCGATTGCATGAGCCCTGAGGATCGCGAAAGCTTTGCCGCATTCATGCTGAGGCTTCGCGGCAACGGTATCGTGACCAAGGAACTGGTCGCCGCTCTCGAAGCGACGCCGAGGCGCGCTTTCATACCGGGCCAATGGCAGGCACTGGCGTGGTCGGATCGGACGATCCCGATCGAGTGCGGCGAGGCGATCGAGGGAGCGGACCTGCAGGCCTCCGTGTTGCGGGCGCTCGATGTCCAGCCCGGGGTCCGCGTGCTCGAAGTGGGGACCGGCAGCGGATTCACCGCCGCGGTCATGGCGCGGATGGCGGCTCGCGTCGTCACCGTCGAGCGATACAAGACGCTCGCTGAACAGGCGCGGCAACGTTTCGAAGCGCTCGGTCTGGCGAATGCCTTCGTGCGGCAGGCCGACGGTTCCAACGGTCTGCCGGGCGAGGGGCCTTTCGACAGGATCGTCGTCTGGGCTGCGTTCGAGAATCTGCCCCGATCCTTCGTCGACCAATTGTCGAGCGGCGGCGTCATGGTTGCCCCGATCGGTCCGCCGGAGGGCGTTCAGGAGGTCGCCAAGCTGACCAAGGTCGGCAGCCGCTTCGAGCGGGAGGATATCGGCCGGGTGCGCCTGCAGCCGATACTCAAGGGTGTGGCTGCGGCCATCTGATTCGAGTATGACTCTGAGGGGGCGATGCGGCGCGCCGAAAGCGTGAAATTTGGGGCTCAGCCTCCGAAAAGTGCCTCAAGCCTGCAAAATCCTTTCCATTTCTGTCGCTGCGCCATCGCTGCTTAACCGGCCGGTAAGATTAACGCGCTTTAATCATGCCAGTTCGGCATCCGGTACGTATGGGTCTAGCGATGCGTTTCAGCGTTCTAAAAATCAACAGTCGTGTCCTGGCTCGCACTGCCGCGATCGCTCTGGTCGGTGGTGTCGCGGCGGGGTGCAGTTCAAGCGCCATGCGCTTTAGCGACGGCGTGGATGGCATTTTTACCGCCTCCACCGACAACCAGCGCAACATCATTCGCCCGGCGAGCCAGCCTTACCCCAGCGACATCCAGGCAGCTCCGACCGGCCCCGTCAGTCGAGGCAATCTCGCGCCCGCGCAGTCCGCGGTCGCTCCGGTGGCGACCACGCCGCTGCCGCCTGCCCAGCCTCAGGTCGCGACCGCGCCGGCCGCGCCCAGATCAGCGCCGCCCCAGCAGCCTCCTGCCGCTCGTCCCAAGCTGGCTGAAGCCAAGCCGGTCGAAGAGGCAAAGCCATTGCGGGCGCCTGCGAGCAATACTCCTGTACCCGGCCGGGCGCCTTCCGACACGGTTGCGGTGCTGCCGCAGGCTCCGAAGGTGAGGGATCGTGACTCCGCAGCCGCGGCCGAAGCGCGCAAGTCTGAGGCCAGTACCAAGCCGGATGGGAAGGGGAGCTACACCGTCCAGGAAGGCGACACGCTGACCGCCATCGCACGCAAGACCGGCGTAAGCGCCGCTGCCTTGAAGAACGCCAACGGAATGTCGGACGGCCTGATCCGTGTTGGACAAAGGCTGACAATTCCGGCCGAAGCGGCTGTCCAGACCGCGAGCGCTAAGCCCGTAGCCGTCGAACCTGCGACAAGCACTTCGCCGGCCCCGGTCAAGAAGGCGTCGGAGCAGGTGTCCGGCTATACGCCGCCGAAGAAGGCAGAAAAGGTTATCGAAGACGCAGAGCAGCAGGCTGCCATCGCACCCGACTCGACTGGCATCGGCCGCATGCGGTGGCCGGCTCGCGGACGCGTCATTTCGAGCTACGGCGCCCGCAGCGGCGGCAAGGCCAATGACGGTATCGATATTTCCGTACCAGAGGGTACACCGATCAAAGCAGCCGAAAACGGTGTCGTGATCTATGCTGGCGATGGTCTGAAGGAGTTCGGCAACACGGTTCTGGTCCGTCATGAGGACGGCCTCGTCACTGTTTACGGCCACGCCAGCGAACTCAAGGTCACGCGCGGCGAGAAGGTCAAGCGAGGCCAGGAGATCGCGCGCTCCGGCATGAGTGGCTCGGCCGACACGCCAAAGCTGCATTTCGAGGTGCGCAAGAACTCTTCGCCTGTGGATCCCTCAAAGTTCCTCGAATAGCTTTCATATCGGGGCGGGTGGATGGTTGCCCGCTGTTGCGCCTGCTTCGACTGGCAGGCGCCGATCTCTATAAGTGCCCTGAGACTGGCGTGTGCAGGAAGCCGCCATTGTTCCTGGCAGCGGCTGCGACTGACATCACTTGCCGACAAACGAGAGCGAGCGGCCGGCCGATGGCTCCGCTTGTTTCGTAGCGTCTCAGTTCCCGACCATCCTTGACGGGAATGCGCATGTTCGGCTCGCCGGGATTCTCCACCACCGTTATCTTCTCCGACGCGAACGGTTTGAGCGGGTTGGCGACGGTTGACGACCATCAGGATGCCGACCACCACCAGAAACATGTCGCGGCGTTTCCTTGCAGGTCCGAAACGTAGAGCGAAGGGCCCTTGCCATCGAGGTGCCGGATGGCGAGCGAGAGGCCACCCAGGAATTCGAAGGGGTGGTCGGTCGAGAGCGCGCCGTGCAGATTGGACGAGCGTGACATGACCGCCGCCTGTGTCCCCTTCAACTGCTCGGCAAACAGATTGGCGGCCTTGGAACTCATGTCCCACATTTTTGCACCGTAGCGCATCTCCGAAGTTCTCTTGATGGGGCGTCTCGGTGCAGCGGTGCCGGGAGCGGCGCCGAGAGCGCTTGACGCCGCATAGCAGATATGTAACAAACCAAACGGTTAAATAACTATTCGGTTTGGTAGTGTCACAGGCCGATCCATTGAATGAAATCTTCCAGGCCCTGGCGGACCCCACACGTCGCGCCATCCTGGCGCGGCTCGCGCGGGGCCCGGCTTCGGTCACCGAGCTCGCCGAACCGTTCGATATCACCGGGCCCGGTGTGTCGAAGCACCTGAAGGTTCTCGAGCGAGCAGGCCTCATCGAACGTGGTCGTCACGCCCAGTGGCGGCCCTGCCGGCTGACGGCAGCACCGCTCAAGGGCGTCGCCGCGTGGCTCGAGGACTACAGGCCTTTTTGGGACGAGAGCTTCGATCGCTTGAACCGCTACATCGACGAGTTGCAGGCAAAAGGAGATTCGGATGGCCCGCAATGAGCCTGGAGGCACTCCCTCATACATGCTGGAGATTTCCCGCTTCTTCGATGGCCCGCGCGCCGTCATATTCAGGGCTTGGACGAGTCCGGAGCACCTTGCGCGCTGGTGGGGGCCGAAGGATTTTTCCGCGCCGTCCCTGTCGATGGATTTCCGGCCTGGCGGGAAATACCGGCACGCCATCCGCTCTGCTGATGGAACGGAGTATTGGATGCGCGGGGTCTACCGGGAGATCGTCGAGCCGGAACGCATCGTCTTCACCTTCGCATGGGAAGATGACGGGTCGCAGCCGACAGCCGAAACGGTAGTGACTGTGACGTTTGAGGAGCGTGATGGCAAGACGCTGCTGACCTTCCGGCAGGAGCCTTTCGGCTCCGTCCAGCAGCGCGATTCGCATTCGGAGGGCTGGGGCGAATGCCTCGATCGGCTGCTGGCCCATCTAGGGAGGGACCAGTGAGGAGAACCTATCACGGAAGCTGCCATTGTGGCGCCTTGCGCTTCGAGGCGGACATCGATCTCGCTGAAGGTATCCGCAAGTGCAACTGCACTTTCTGCCGGAAGGTTGGCTATCAAAAGTCCCTTGTTGCATATGAAGGGCTACGGGTCGTGCAGGGCCAGGATGCCATGCGCGATTATCAGGCGACGCCCTCCTACTGGCCCGCCGGCGATATCAATCACTATAAGTGCGCCCATTGCGGCACTCATACCTTTTCGCGTGGCTATCTGGAAAAGGAGATGGGCGGCAATTTCTGGGCGGTGAACGTAGCGTGTCTCGATGACGCGACCGAGGAAGAACTCGATGCCGCCCCGAAGATTTACGAGGATGGCATCCGAGACCGGCAGGATCGTTCGCCAGCAATCACCGGATATTTGTGATGCGAGTAGCCAAAAACCGGGCAGCGGTTTTGCTAGTCACCTGCTTTGCGGCCCGCGGCGAAGTGCGAGCGCCCGCCTATTTTCTGCGCCGACCTTGTGGATGCAACCGCCGGAAAGGCCGGCATTGGCAACGGTCACCGGGTGGATAGAGCTCGCTGTAAATTTGATCCTTGATCGCCGCGACAATTGGGCACGCGACGCCGTCCTTCTCCAACTGGACCACATCAGGCCCTCATGACTGGATATTCCAAGCCGGCCGGATTTTCGGCATCCTCTCCTGCAACGCAAGGAGCCCCAGGATGTACACGCCCCCCGCCTTCCGAGACGACGATAGACAGAGCCTAAGGGCTACGATCCGCGCGGCGCGACTGGCAAACTTCGTCACCTGCACGGCCGACGGGCCGTTAGCGACACCATTGCCTCTCTATCTCGACGAAAGCGAGGGCGAGCACGGCGTGATCTATGGCCATCTCGCCAAGGCCAATCCGCAGTGCAGTGTTCCGCCCCTCGGGCAGGGCCTTGCGATCTTCATGGGGCCGGATGCTTATGTGACGCCGGCGTGGTACGCGAGCAAGCAGGAGACCGGGAAGGTCGTGCCGACCTGGAACTACATCGCCGTTCATGCCTACGGTCCGGTCGAGTTCTTCGACGATCCCGCCAGGCTGCTGAAAGTCGTGAGTTGCCTGACCGATCTTCACGAGGGCGAGCGCACCTCGCCCTGGGCCGTCTCGGACGCACCGCCTGATTTCATCCGGGCTCAACTGCGGGGGATCGTCGGCCTGCGCATGCCGATCGTGAGGCTCGAGGGGAAGCGCAAGATGAGCCAGAACCGGCGCGAGGCGGATCGTCATGGCGTCGCCAATGGCCTCTCGGGGAGCGAGCGGCCTTCGGATCGCGTGGTGGCAGCCCTCATCCCCCTGTGAAGGGACGTATCAGGACTTGCCACGGGCGGCCAGGTCGCGGGGCGGACCCCGGACCTCAATCCTTGAGCGGCTGACCGAGGCGCCCCGCCAGGTCTTGGGTGAACTGCCAGGCGACACGGCCGGAGCGGCTGCCTCGCGTCGTTGCCCATTCCAGGGCTTCGGCCCGCAGTGACTCGCCATCGATCTCGAGCCCGTGATAGGCGACATAGCCCTCGATCATGGCGAGATACTCGTCTTGCGAGCATTTGTGGAACCCGAGCCATAATCCGAAACGGTCCGAAAGCGAGACCTTCTCCTCGACGGCTTCCGAAGGATTGATCGCTGTCGAACGTTCGTTGTCGATCATGTCGCGCGGTAGCAGATGCCGACGGTTCGATGTCGCATAGAAGATCACATTGTCCGGCCGGCCCTCGACGCCGCCTTCGAGTGCGGCCTTGAGCGATTTGTAGGAGGTATCGTCGTGATCGAAGGAGAGGTCGTCGCAGAACAGGATGAAACGATGCGGCGCCTTCTTCAGGATGGTCATGAGTTTGGGCAGCGTGTCGATGTCTTCCCGATGGATTTCGATCAGCTTCAGGGCATCGCCCCCGCGTGTGGCATTGATGTAAGCGTGCGCGGCCTTCACGAGGGAGGACTTGCCCATCCCGCGCGCGCCCCACAGCAATACGTTGTTGGCTGGCAGACCGGCTGCGAAGCGTTGCGTATTCTCGACCAGGATGTCGCGGACACGATCGACGCCTTTGATGAGGCCGATATCGACACGGTTCACGCGGGTAACGGGCTCGAGTTCGCCGGGATCGGCTGCCCATACGAAGCAGTCGGAGGCGTTGAAATCCGGCGCGGCCGCACGGGGAGGAACCAACCTGCCAATCGCCTCGATCAGCCTGTCGAGTTTCTGTTCGATCGTTTCGGCATTCTTCTGGGGCATGAAGCGGTTTTCCACTGCTGTACGTATGGGCCACAGCCTCTAACACGCGAAAAACACGTCGGAAAGCATCAGGGGACTGGGCTTGCCGCCGAATTTGTTGCAAAGCGGGTATGACCGACTATATTCCGGCCAACTTTCGAGGGGGCCGGAGACGGCCCCGTTTTTCCGTCTCAGGAGTTTTTCGATGTTCGTAACGCCGGCATACGCGCAGACTGCGGGAGGCACTCCCGACATGCTCGTCAGCATTTTGCCGTTTGTGCTGATTTTCGTGATCATGTATTTTCTGATCATCCGCCCGCAGCGCCAGCAGCTCAAGAAGCGCGGCGAGATGCTCGCGGCCATCCGCCGCGGTGACACGGTGGTTACCGGCGGCGGCCTGGTCGGCAAGGTGACCAAGGTGAATGACGGCAGCGACGAGCTGGAAGTCGATCTCGGCAACGGCCTGAAAGTGACCGCGTTGCGCTCGACGATCGCTGAAGTGCGCGTCAAGGGCGAGCCAGTCGCCAATCAGAACGCCAAGAAATAACCGTATTAAGGGCGGAACCACTTCGGTTTCCGCCCGATCGGACAAGGCAAGATGCTCTATTTCTCACGCTGGAAGACTATTTCGATCTGGCTGGTCGTGCTGCTAGGCGTGATCTTCGCCTTGCCGAACATGCTGTCGCAGTCGACACTCGACAGCATGCCCAACTGGCTGCCCAAGCGCCCGATGACCCTCGGGCTCGATCTGCAGGGCGGCTCGCATATTCTCCTTGCCGTCGATCGCCAGGATCTCGTGACCGAGCGGCTGAACGCAACGCGTGACGATATCCGCACGCTCCTGCGCGATGCCAAGATCGGATACACCGGGCTGTCGGGAACCGGCCGCACCGTTCAGGTCAGGATCCGCGAGGCGAACGAGGTCGACGCGGCGAAGAAGGCTCTGGCGCAACTGACCCAGCCGGTGTCGTCCGGCGTCTTCGGCACCACCGCCATCAGCGAGCTTACGCTCGACGAGCCGGAGCCCGGGTTGCTGCGTTTCACGCTCACCGAAGAAGGCATCGACTATCGCGTCTCAAGCGCGGTCAGCCAGTCGATCGAAGTCCTCGGGCGCCGCGTCAACGAGCTCGGAACGACCGAACCTATCATCCAGCGCCAAGGCGTCGACCGGATCCTCGTCCAGGTACCCGGGCTGCAGGATCCGCAGCGTCTGAAGGAAATTCTCGGCCAGACCGCCAAGCTCACCTTCCAGATGGTGGACCAATCGGTGCCCGTCCAGGAGGCGATCCAGGGCAGGCCGCCGGCGGGCACGACGGTCATGTATTCGCAGGACGATCCGCCCGTTCCCTATCTGATCGAGAACCGCGTTATCGTCGCCGGCGAGAATCTCGTCGATGCGCAGGCGACCTATGACCAGCGCACCAACGAACCGGTCGTCTCTTTCCGCTTCGACGCCAAGGGCGCGGCACGTTTCGGCCAGGCCACACAGCAGAATGTGGGCAAGCTGTTCGCCATCATCCTCGACAACCAGGTCATCTCGGCACCGCAGATCCGTGAACCGATCCTCGGCGGCACCGGCCAGATCTCTGGCCACTTCACGCCGCAGAGCGCGAACGATCTCGCTGTCCTGCTGCGGGCCGGCGCGTTGCCGGCCGATCTGACCATCGTCGAGGAACGTACGGTCGGCCCGAGCCTCGGCGCCGATTCGATCTCGGCCGGCAAGTTCGCTTCGGTCATTGCTGGCGTGCTGGTGGTGGCATTCATGCTTGTCGCCTATGGCAAGCTCGGCCTGATCGCCAATCTTGCGCTTGTCGCGAACGTGGTGCTGATCATTGCGATCCTTTCCATCCTGGGCGCCACGCTCACCATGCCCGGCATCGCAGGTATCGTGTTGACCGTCGGCATGGCCGTGGACTCCAACGTGATCATCTACGAGCGCGTGCGCGAAGAGCGAAAGCAAGGACGTTCGCTCGTCCAGTCGCTGGACGCGGGTTTTGCCCGGGCGCTGGCGACCATCGTCGACGCCAATTTCACGACGTTCATTGCCGCCGTCATCCTGTTCTTCCTGGGCTCCGGCCCGGTGAAGGGCTTCGCCGTCACGCTCGGCATCGGCATCATAACGACTGTGTTCACCGCCTTCACGCTGACGCGCTGGCTGGTTGCGATGTGGCTGCGCCGCTACAGGCCGAAGGAACTTCCCAACGGCCTCATCCGCTTCGTGCCCGACGATACTTCGCTGCCTTTCATGGGTTGGCGTCGCTATGCCTTCACCTTGTCGTCGGTCGTTTCGATCGCCTGCGTCGTGCTGTTCCTCACCATCGAAATGAACTACGGCATCGATTTCCGCGGCGGCACGAGCATCGAGATCCAATCCAAGGGCGACAAGGCGGATTCGGCGACGGTCCGCGCGGCACTGGACCAGCTCAATATTGGCGACGTCCAGGTCCAGCAATTCGGGTCCGATCGCGAATTGTTGATTCGAGTCGAGGGCCAGCAGGCTGGTGACAACGCCGAACAGAGCGTGGTCGAGAAGGTGCGGATGGCGCTTCAGAACGATTATGATTTCCGTCGTGTGGAATCGGTCGGTCCCACCGTGTCGTCCGAACTCGCGTGGTACGGCACGATGGGCGTTCTTGCCTCGCTCGTGGCGATGTTGATCTATATCTGGTTCCGCTTCGAATGGCAGTTCGGCATCGGCGCCGTGATTGCCACGGTGCACGATGTGGTCATGATGGTCGGCCTCTATGTCGTTACCGGCCTCGAGTTCAACTTGACCAGTATCGCCGCGATCCTCACTATCGTCGGCTATTCGATCAACGACACTGTCGTGGTCTACGACCGTGTCCGCGAGAACCTGCGCAAGTACAAGAAAATGCCGATCGAGCAATTGCTCGACCTGTCGATGAACCAGACGCTGTCGCGCACCGTGCTCACGGGTGTGACGACGCTGCTGGCCCTCATCGCGCTCTATCTGTTCGGTGGCGAGGTCATTCGCTCGTTCACCTTCGCAATGATCTTCGGCATCCTTGTCGGCACCTACTCCTCGATCTTTGTCGCGGGTCCATTGCTCATCCTGTTCAAGCTTCGCCAGGAACACCCCGGCAAGGAAGAGCAGGACAAGAACGCCTTGCCGCCCGCGGCCCAACCTTCGAAGACGTGAGCACATGGCCGGGGGAATCGTCATCCGCGAGGCGCATTTTCCCGGCCGCGCTCCTATCGAGGCCTACGGCAATGGCGGCTTTCGTTTCGCCGATATGTCGCATCGGGGTTCGATCCTGTGCCTGCCGTCGGGAATCTATGGCTGGGAGCCGTCGGACCCGGCAAACCTGAATGCGGATGATTTCGCCAGGCTGCTTGGAGAGGCGGACGGTATCGAAATTCTGCTGGTCGGGATGGGCGCGGAGCTGCGCCCGCTCCGGCAAGATCTCCGCAGCGTCTTTAAGGAAACGCGCATTTCGGCCGATCCGATGTCGACGGGTGCGGCGGTGCGGACCTACAACGTTCTCCTGGCCGAAGATCGCGCGGTAGCGGCGGCCCTGATCGCCGTCGAATAGGGCCTTTGACCATGCAGGAGCCTGACGGGCAGCTCGCCGACATTTTGCGCGCGTCCGATCGCGACCGCTACCTTTCGGCGCTTTATGCCCCGGCGGGGAAGCGGCAGGACTTGTTTGCCCTCTACGCCTTCAACGCGGAGATTGCAGCAATCCGCGATCGAATCCGCGAGCCGCTGCCTGGGGAAATCCGACTGCAATGGTGGCGTGACGTGCTGACTGCGGCTGAAGGCGCGGCTGATGGCCATCCGGTCGCTGTCGCCCTGGTCAAGGCGATCGAGGCCAGTGGGCTGCCGCGCGCCGCATTCGACAACTATCTCGAGGCGCGGATCTTCGATCTCTACGACGATCCGATGCCGAGCCGGGTCGACCTGGAGGGCTATTGCGGCGAGACGGCATCGGCGATCATCCAACTCGCTGCCTTGATCCTGGATCGCCACTCAGCGCCGGATCAGGCCGAGCTCGCCGGCCA
Source organism: Rhizobiaceae bacterium (assembly GCA_035556195.1). Taxonomy (GTDB): domain Bacteria; phylum Pseudomonadota; class Alphaproteobacteria; order Rhizobiales; family Rhizobiaceae. The sequence continues at coordinate 33,702 of DATMFK010000037.1, read as the reverse complement.
TGCCGGGTGCGCGCAGGCAATTGCCGGGCTTTTACGGCTTCTGGCGATACATCGTGCCAGGGGACAGTGTTATGTCCCCCGCGACATCCTTTCGGCAGCCGGCACCTCGCCGGAAGAATTCATATCCGGTGGATCGCCTGCGGCGGCACGGCGTGCGATTGAGGCAATGATCGCCTTGGCCAATCACCATCTGGGTGCGTTTCGGGAAGGGGCTCGGCGTCTCCCGGCAGATCTGCGTCCGGCCTTTCTCCCGGTCGCGCTTGTTCCCGCTTATCTCGACAAGCTGGCCGGTGATCCCGATCGCGCTTTGCGAATCCCCGCCGACATCTCGGAAGTCAGGCGCCATTGGATCATGTTCCGTACCGCCGGTCGTGGGTGGTCCTAGGGAGGCATTTTTTGCCGGACCAGGGGTGTCGATGATTGACCGGCCGCGCCGCCTCCCGCTCTCGCTCGCCCGCCATGCCGCGGACGGACAACTCGCCATGTCCAACTACTCAGCCGCCACCGCCCTATCCAGTCCGAGCCAGGCGCGGCAGTCCGCGAGAGCCCGGGCCGTGATGGCCTTCTTCTTGGCGATCGCCTTTTCCTTGCCGCGCAGGCGCTTGCCTTCGATCTTCGGCGCCTCGGCGGGAGGAAACAGCCCGAAATTGATGTTCATCGGCTGGAAAGAGCGTTTTCCCGGCTCGTCCTCGGAGACGATATGGCCACCGGTGATGTGGTTGAGCAGGGCGCCGAAGGCGGTTGTTGCCGGCGGCAGGGCCGGGGGTTCCCCCAGACGCTCCGCCGCGGCGAACCGGCCGGCAAGCAGCCCGATCGCCGCGCTTTCGACATAGCCTTCGCATCCGGTGATCTGGCCGGCGAAGCGCAGGCCAGGGCGCAGCTTGAGCTGCAGCGAACCGTCGAGCAGGGTAGGCGAGTTGATGTAGGTGTTGCGGTGAAGGCCTCCCAGCCGGGCAAACTCCGCGTTCTCCAGGCCAGGGATCATCCTGAAGATGCGCGTCTGCTCGCCGTGCCTCAGCTTGGTCTGGAAGCCGACCATGTTGTAGAGCGTGCCGAGGGCGTTGTCCTGGCGAAGCTGCACGACTGCATAGGGTTTGACCGATGGATCATGCGCGTTGGTCAGGCCCATCGGCTTCATGGGTCCATGCCGCAGTGTCTCCGGTCCGCGTTCGGCCATCACCTCGATCGGCAGGCAGCCGTCGAAATAGGGCGTGCCTTCCCATTCCTTGAACTCGGTCTTCTGTCCGTCGAGCACGGCCTGAATGAAGGCCTCGTACCGGGCCTTGTCCATCGGGCAATTGATGTAGTCCTTGCCCGTGCCGCCAGGCCCGACCTTGTCGTAACGCGACTGGAACCAACACACGTCCATGTCGATCGTGTCGAAATGGATGATCGGTGCGATCGCATCGAAGAAGGCGAGGGCGTCGGCGCCGGTGGCGGCGCGGATCGCCTCCGCGAGGGAGGGCGCGGTGAGTGGCCCCGTGGCGATGATCGCCTGGTCCCACTCTTCGGGCGGCAGGCCGCTCACTTCTTCCCGGATGACCGTGATGAGGGGGTGTGCCGCGATCTTCTCCGTGACGGCTGCCGAAAAGCCGTCGCGGTCGACGGCGAGCGCACTGCCGGCTGGAACCTGATGCGCATCGCCGGCAGCCATGATCAGCGAACCCGCCAGACGCATCTCGGCATGAAGCAGCCCCACGGCGTTGGTCTCGGCATCGTCGGAACGGAATGAGTTGGAACAGACGAGTTCGGCGAGCCCTTCGGTCTTGTGGGCTTCGGTCCCGCGGACCGGCCGCATTTCGTGCAGGACCACAGGGACGCCGGCCTGCGCCGCCTGCCACGCGGCTTCGGAGCCGGCTAGTCCGCCTCCGACGATATGGATGGGTTTGCTCGCCTTCGTCGTCATGCCGGTCGGCATAAGCCTGGTGCCGCGGAAAAGCAAGGAAATGGAGGCTGTTGCATTCTTGCCTCTCTTGCCCGGCGTTCGTCATGCCACGAGGTAAGCCGGATTGCGGGCGGATTGGCCTGCCGCTAATCATCTCGCATGAAGAGCCGTTCTGCCGCGTCCGCCATGTTGCTGGTTCTTGCAGGTGCCATCTCGGGATGCACCTCGGCGAGCAGTCGCTATGACGCCGACCTTAAGAAGGTCGATCCAGCTCGGATCTATGTCTGCCACGGCTTCGACTGCTATTTTAAGACCCGCCTCGACATCACGGCCGCCGATGCGCATCGGTTTTCGCAGATCATGGGCGCGGGCGCTGCGTCGCCGCAGGCGGAACGAGCAGCCATTTCCAGGGCGGTCCAATATTTCGAAACGCGGTCCGCGCAGGCCATTGGAGTGCGTGACGAACCAAAGTCGAGCTTCGGCAAGTCGGGCCAGAAGGGCCAGATGGATTGCATCGACGAATCCACGAACACGCGTTCGCTTCTACGCTATCTGGCCAAGCGCGGTTTGCTGAGGCACCACACGGTGGAAAGCAACGTCTCCCGCGGTCTCTTCATCGATGGTCGGTATCCGCATTCGACGGCGGTGATCCAGGAGAAGGGCGGCGTCAAATGGGCCGTGGATTCCTGGTATGCGCCGGTGGGCGGCGCCCCGGACATCATCCCGCTCAGCGACTGGCTGCCCCGCGGCGTGCTATCGAGCGGCGCCCTGACTTGATCCCAGTGGTTCTGGATGTCGGTGGCCGCGGGCGCGGTCACGCGCTCCATGGGTCGATAAGGTCGACTCTGGGTGTGAGCTGGCGCAATCAGCTTCCGTAGGGCTCGAATAATCCTCCAAATGCACAACACCCGCCGGGGGAGGAGGTCCGGCGGGTGTCGTTTTAGTCGGCCAGCATTGGGAGGAGGAGAAGCTGGCCGCATCTGCCAGGACCTGGGAGGAGGTAGGTCCGAGCAAGATCTCCGAATTTCGTTCGCTTCCCTCGGGGGAAGCCTGGGAACAACACCCGCCGGGGGAGGAGGTCCGGCGGGTGTCGTTTTGGTGGCCAGCAATCGGGAGGAGGTGAATGCTGGCCGTATTCGCCATGGCCCGGGAGGAGGTAGGCCAGGGCGAAAACCCTATGTTCTTCAGATCGACTTGCGCGCGACGTAATGGATGTCGCTGCGGCTGATGCCGAGGTCGTTCAATTCACGGTTCGACAGGCGGCTCAGCTCAGACACGGTCTCGCGGTAGCGGCGCCAGTTGCGGTAGTTGCGGATCAGGTTCATTTCGGTCTCGTTTCGTCTTTATTCTTGCGACTTGTCATTCGTGGACGAGGCGTAGATAGAAGCGGACGTGGAAATTTTGAAGAGCGTTTGTTGCATGGCAGCAATGCAGATTGTGCAACGCACCATCACAAACCTTTCGCATTTGCGGCAAAATTTGACCCGAATCAAAAATCGCGCAACGTCAAGCACTTGCATCGGGTCTTGCAAGTATGCAGCGTGCCCCGGGGAGGAATTCGGTAGACAATGGTCGCCTATGCCATCCAGGTAAAGAAGGACATCGCGCGCTGGGCCGAGCGGGGCTTGATCGATGCCCGCACGGCCGATGCGCTCTCGCATGATGTCGACGCGAGCCGGCGTGCCTCTTTCGGCTTCGGCATGGTCCTGGCGGTGTTGGCGGCTATCCTGTTCGGCGCTGCCATCCTGCTCTTCGTGGCGGCGAACTGGGAGACGATGCCTCGGCTCGCCCGCGTGGCGCTCCTCTTCTCGACCATCGCCGTGGGTTATGTCGGCGGAGCGCTGTTGAAGCTGCGGGGCCACGAGGCGCTCGCCGAAGCATTGTGGCTGATCGGGGCGGCCGCCTCTGGCGGTTCGATCGCCCTCATCGGACAGATGTATCACTTGCCCGGCGACGAGGCCGGGGCGGTCCTGACCTGGTGCATCGGCACCGGTCTTGCGGCCGCAACTCTACGGTCGGGGCCTTTGACGGTCGCTACTGTCGCTCTTGCCGCAGCGTGGCTGTTCATGAGGGGGTCCGAAGCCTGGGACACCGCAGGCTTCCCGCACTCTTTCCTGCTGATCGCTGCCGCTCTTTGGCTGATTTCCTACTGGACCGGAAGTCGCGCCGCGCGACACCTGCTGCTGCTTTCGCTCATCGCCTATGTGGCGTTGTTCGCATTCGACCGCGACACGGTTGCCGCCGCGTCCGGGCTGGCGGCGGGTTCGGCAGCCCTCTTCGCGCTCGCCATATCCGCGCCCCCGGCGACGGAGAGGGTAGCCCGCATCGGCGGACACTTGCCCACCCATTGCCTCGTCGGTTTCCTGGCCGGCATGGCATTCCTGCAACTCGAGACAGACGAGGTCGAACGGCTGGTCGCGGCCGCGGGAATCACATTCGCCGGGATCGTTGGAGCCCTTTTGACGGCCGGCAGGGATAGAAGGGCACTCCGCTGGATCGCCTATCTCGGCTTTGCCTTCGAATTGTGCTTCGTCTATGCGGTGACGCTCGGCACTATGCTCGGCACTGCCGGCTTTCTCCTGGCGGCGGCGCTGATCCTGGGGGGACTCGCTCTTGTCATCATCCGCGTGGAGCGGCGCATGGCCGCTCCGGCCGAAGGGAGCGCGGCGTAATGCGAGGCTGGAGGCTGGTTTTTTCGGCGATCGTTTTGTCCCTTGTCCAAATCGGCTTCCTGGGCTGGATCATCGCGGGCCGTGCAGCGATCCTGCGGAGCGGCACGGAAGTCCTTCTGAAGGTCGAACCCGTCGATCCGCGCGATCTCCTGCGCGGCGACTACGTGTCGTTGCGCTACGACATCACGAACATCCCCACGGCCATCATCGCCAACATCCCAGAAGGGACGTCCGCGACGGAGACGGGTCCCATCTTCGTACGCCTTCGCCAGGAGCCCGATGGTTTCTGGCGAGCCGTTTCGGCGTCGTTCGATGTTCCCGCTTCGGCGCCGCCAGAGCCTGGCGAGGCCGATATCAGGGGCGAGGTCGTCTCGGGCCGACCGCTGGAGACGGACGGATCGGTGCAGGCCCGTTACGGGATCGAACGCTTCTATTTGCCGGAAGGTGCGGGGCGGGCCATCGAGACCGATATGCGCGTGCGCCCCTTCGCCATGCGCGTGGCAATTTCCCGGGACGGAGCCGCCCAGATCAGGGCGCTCATCGACGAGGGCAGGACGCTTTTCGAGGAGCCCTTGTACTAAGGGTTGCCGAGAAATGATGGATTTCCGGATGTAGTGCACCTCCGCCTCGCTGTCAGGCCGGACGCGGAACCTCGCTACCGCACTGATACAGACGGCGAAGACGCGGCATCGCCGCGTCTCGGCGGCGATGACGGCAAGCTCAGGCTCGGTCCTTTATCCCGGTGGCGCCTTCCTCTTCCGCGCAATGGGCACAGCAGTAGATGACATCGTTTTGTTCCACGCCGTGCCCGATAATGCGGCATTCGCAATGGGGGCACGTCGGGGCCAGCTTCTGGATCGCGCATTCAAAGCTGTCGAACGTATAGGTCTGGCCACCCGACATCACCTGAAAGGTCTTGTCGTAGTCGTTGCCACACTGATCGCATAGAGCCATGGAAAGTTCCTCCTGAGGCTCGTAACCAACGGAGGCGTTGTAAGTTCCCGCCGTCCTGCCCCCGGGGTATCGGCTGGAACGAACGCACCTTTTGCGGAATTCAGGGACATGACGCACTTCATGCTGATCTCGCCGTGACGGTCTTGGTCGAGCCGCGCTTGGTGAACGAGCCGTTTTCGGACCCGCTCCTGCTGCTGGACTTTCGCTTCGGCAGCAGGGCGGTCCTTTTCGATCTCGGCGACCTTCAGGCGCTTTCTCGGCGCGAGGTGCTGCGCGTGTCACATATATTTGTTTCGCATATGCACATGGATCACTTCAGCGGGTTCGATCGCCTGCTCGGCCTGTCGCTCTATCGCGAAAAGCAGGTCCACATCGTCGGGCCGCCTGGATTGGTCGATGCCGTCGAGGCCAAGCTGCGCGCCTATACATGGAATCTTCTGAACGAGCGGTCCCAAGACTTCTCCGTGGTGGCGTCCGACTGGACGGAGGGACGATTCATCGCCGAAGCAGCCTTCCGAGCTCGGAATGCCTTCGCGCGGATCGACCGGCCTGGGCGGGACGCGCGGTTCCCCCTGGAGGATCCGGAGTTCACGATCGAAGCCGTCACGCTCGATCACGGCATCGCGTGCCTGGCTTTCGCGTTTCAGGAGCGAATGCGCGTCAATGTTCACAAGGCGCAGCTGGACGCGCTGGGCCTTCCGGTCGGACAATGGCTGACGGAGGCGAAGCGGGCAGCACGCAGCGGCGCCGGCGCGGCGGCCGAATTCACACCCATGGCCGGCAGGACGGTGACGTTGGGTGAATTGCTGCGGAGGCAGGCCTTGGTCAGCGCGCCTGGCCAGCGAATTGTCTACGCCACGGATCTCGCCTTCCATCCGCGCAACGTGGCGCGCCTCTGTGCGCTGGCATGCGGGGCCGATCGCCTCTTCATCGAAGGCGGCTTCCTTGAAGAAGATCGCGACCTCGCGGCATCCAAGAAGCATCTGACGGCGGCGCAGGCGGGAGCGATCGCGAGGCGCGCCGGAGCGATCTCCGCACAGCAGCTGCATTTTTCGCCGCGATATCTCGGACGCGAGAATGCTCTGCGGGCCGAATTCGAAGATGCGTTTCGTGGCGGCTCTGCCGAGGGGGCGTAGGCACCGCAAGGCCTCTGCGTTCGCGCGGCTTGGGAGGATGCTCAACGAGAGTGGCGACCCGGTCAGCGATGGCCCCTGCGATCAAGCCGGCCTATCCCGGCGGTTGTTGCGGCACCGCCTCCGGAGGAATGATCGGGGTGGTCCCGGTATCGTCCGGGGGCTCCTCGATATCGCGATCGCCTGTCGGCGGCGGCGTCAGCACGCCATCGCAGCGCTCGAGCTTCTCGGCGGAACGCTGGTCGTTGCTGGGTTCTCCTTCCTTTTCCTTTTTCTCCTCAGCCTTTCCATCGGGTTCGGCTCGACAGCGTTCGACGGCGTTCGGTTGGCCGCCATTGTCGGGAGTTTGCGCGGCTCCGGGATAGGGGCTTCCGACAAGGGAAAGAAGCACGATCAGCATGATGCCGCGGCATGTGGAGCGGAGGGAGCCGGGCGAGGCGCTCGCCGTTGGTGCCGGGAAGCCCGGTTGAGAGGGAATTTCCGGTGGCGTCCCAGGAGGAATCTGGACAGGCTCTTCCCCCGGGGGCGGAACGGGATCGGGCGTGGGCGGCGGCACACCCGGCGGCGCGTCCGGGGACGGCGTTTCCGGTGGGGGTGGAGGGCGAGCGGGTTCCGGATTCGGGTTGTCCGGAGTTGGCTGCGGATTGTTCGGATCGGGAACAGGATAGGGCATCGTGCGCTCCGTGCGTTTTCTCCGTTGGGAGGCAACCTTTGCGACGCCTCACGGTTCCGTTTCGAATGCTGGGTTTTCCCACCGACGATCGCGATTTTTCATCCCTTGGCTTGATTTGGCGCAAAGTCATCGCTGCCCAAAGCCGCTATTCTTCCGCGGTCAAGTAATGTAAGATTACAGGCGAAAACACGTTGAAATATAAGTTGAACGAGGGGCGGCCGGTGGGGAGTTTCAACTTCAAAGGTCCTGCGACGGATGAAGACGGCTCTGATGTGCTCGCCGAGTGCGAGCGCCAGATGCGACCGGTCGTCCATGAGATCGTGCAATCGGCGGTGACGGCGGGCTGGAGCCCGGATGATGTTCTCCTGACGCTGGTCGAGATCTCATGGGATATGTATGAAAGTCGTCGTGAACTGTCATGACGGTTGCCGTCATGGCAAGGTCAGCGCGTTCGCCCCTCCGTTCCACTGTACGTGCAACAACGACCGACCAGGGCGTGTTTGGAACGATGAGCACGCCCTCCAACGTTTTCTCGGTTTTCCCCGCTAAAGACTCTTTCCTATCCGAGCGGGTGCAGCTAGTTTGAAGGTGGGTGTAAGGCCGGTTGCACTTTAGGTTGCAGGTGGTCGAGCAAGGGGGCTTGAGGAGGGTATCTCAGGCAACGATGTGAATTCTTTGTTGCGCTCAGGCAACTCGGGAATTCGCTCGGCCGGCGGCGCGGCTGAGGCAGGGTGGCAATGCATGATAGGAGCGAAGTCCAGGAACGCGGTTCCGGGACCGCCCGGCGACGGGCAATTGAACGTGTCTTCGACAGGATCCCGCCGAGCGCAGGACCTCGGCTGACTACTTCCCGAGGCGGTGCGGCGCATTCCCTTCTCCCGCCGGGCTCGCAGACCTTCAAGGCGCGCCAGCATCTCGTGGCTGTGATGCTCGCGCCAGCGCCGGGAATTTGCGCATCTTTCGGCTGTGACGAGAGGCAGGAGTTCGATGGCGAGGTCGGGATGATCGCGATCACGCCGGCGATGGTCGAAAGCCACGTGACCTGGACATCCACTATGGAAAATGCCGTCGTGGCGCTTACACCGGAGAGCCTGCTCGAACTGGCCGTCCATGAATTCGATTCCGACCGGATCGAGCTTCAGCCACCCCCCTTCGGAACTATCGATCCCAAGGCGCTGCAATTGGCGCAATTGCTGAAAGCGGAGCTGACGCAGCAGGAAGATCCGAACGAGTTCTATATCGATTCTCTCGTCACCATGTTCGGCGTGCATATTCTCCGGCACTACACCGGCGAGCTAAAGTTGCCGGCGAGCCCGAAGGGAGGTCTGTCCGACCGCAGTGCGCGCAGGGTGCGGGAATTTCTCGAGGTAAACTTCTCCCGGAAAATGTCGGTTGCCGAACTTGCGGCTGTGTCCGGCCACTCACCGCGCCATTTCATTCAGGCGTTCACGAAGACCTTCGGCGAGCCCCCGCACAAGCATGTGCTTCGGTTGCGCCTTGCCTTTGCCGAAAAATTACTCGGCGAAAGCGAGCTATCGATCGCGGAGGTCTCTCATCTCAGCGGTTTTTCCAGCCAAAGTCATCTGACGACGACAATGGTAAAGCATCGCGGGCTGACACCGATGCAGGTGAGGCGGGCAAAATAGGCAGGTCCCGTGTTGCGCGTCGCCGGGTGTGGGGAAGACGGTCTTTTGCCATGGATGTTGATCCTTTGACCTGTGGCGGGAGGCCCTCAACGTCCTGCCCGGGGATCATTCCCCACCTACGGGATTCACGCTGGACTGCGCCTACTGGAGCCCCTCCTATCCCGTCCACGGTTCTGGCTCCACAACTGCTCGGGTTTGGCCAGTTGTTAACGCGTGCGATTGGGGCGAATGAGGGGCCCAATCGCGGCCGGCATTTTGAACCCGAACACTTCTAGGTATTGTGCTCAGATATCTGACTTTTCTGAAAGAAAACCGGATTTTTCTGGAATACGTCGCGCGAAGAATTTCGCATTGATCGCCTACAATGGAATCGTCCGGAAAACTGAGACTTTCCGCTAGGCACCGATGAGTGTCGGAAATACCTGCGTGATGCCTCAGTGAACGCCGTGGCCAACAATGCCGGTGATGTTGCCATTGGCCTGAATTCATCATCCGGCCCAACGGGTGCGGTGGGAAGCACGACGATTGGAGGCACGAACAACGGTTTTGCAGGCGCCACGCCGGTTGGGGCATTTTCGGTTGGCGCCGCAAGCTCCGAACGCCAGATCCAAAACGTGGCGGCGGGGCAACTTTCGGACGCACCATGGATTCGGTGAACGGTTACCAGCCCTTTGCCACCAATCAGCAGGTGTGCGCGCACGCTAGCCTGACGGGGGAAGACGCCGGCAGTCGAACAAGGGGCAAGCCCAAGGTCGGTTTTGTCCCCCACTATCAGCGCGTCGGCGCCGGCGTTCTGCTCGCCGCTTGGGGCCAGATAGGCTCGGATGCCATTGCGCGAGGTCCTTGAAAATCCCCCGCTGGACAAAGATGCCTGGTGCGGATGAAGGGACTCGAACCCCCACGCCTTTCGGCACCGGAACCTAAATCCGGGGCGTCTACCAGTTCCGCCACATCCGCAATGAAAGCTGCAATCCCACGCGGCCATCATTCTGTCAATGTCGGCCTCGAATAGAGGTGACGTTGCAGGCGCGAAGATAGTTGAAAATCGGGCCGGTGTGTGACAAAAGGCGTGGCAAATGTGACGGGATCGGCAATCCGTTCGGCTTGAAACGGGTAAGTAATAGGAAAAACAGTTACTTACCTTCTTGCGGCGGCGAATTTCATGAAGAGGACGAGTTCCGGCGGCGGCCGTGAAAGGCGCGTCCGAACCCTCACAAGGACGGCACTCCCGGCACGAAATTCCGGCAGGCTCAGCAGGCGAGGCCCGGTTCCGGGCATTCGTGAACACAAAGGTTGAATGATGCAGGTAACCGAAACGCTTAATTCCGGTCTGAAGCGCGAGATCAAGGTGACCGTACCGGCCCGCGACATGGAGGCCAAGCTCATGGAGCGGCTTTCGGACGCCAAGAGCAAGGTGCGCATCAACGGCTTCCGGCCGGGCAAGGTGCCCGTGCAGCATCTGCGCAAGATGTACGGCAAGTCCTTCATGGCCGAGGTCGTCAACGAGATCCTCAACAACTCGACGCGGGAAATCCTTTCCGACCGTGGCGAGAAGGCTGCCATGCAGCCTGAGATCAAGATGACCGACGACGAGAAAGAGGCCGAAAAGATCCTCGCGGGCAATGCCGACTTCGAATTCGAGCTGGCCTATGAAGTCATCCCGGCCATCGAGATCAAGGACTATACGGGCATCAAGGTGACCCGCCAGGTCTATGACGTTCCCGAGGACGAGATCGAGGACCAGGTGAAGCGTGTCGCCGAATCGGCCCGTTCCTACGAGCCGAAGGACGACGAAGCGGCCGAAGGCGACCGGCTGACGATCGATTTCGTCGGCAAGCTCGGCGGCGAGCCCTTCGAAGGAGGCGCCGGCACCGATCAGTTCCTGGTGCTCGGTTCCAAGCAGTTCATTCCGGGCTTCGAGGAGCAGCTGGTCGGCGTGAAGGCCGGGGACGAGAAGACGATCACCGTCACTTTCCCGGAAGACTACACCGCCGCGCACCTCGCCGGAAAGGAAGCGACCTTCGACGTCACCGTCAAGGAAGTCGCCAAGCCGGGCGAACTCGAGCTTAATGACGAGACGGCGAAGAATCTCGGCCTGGAATCGATCGACCGCCTGCGCGAGATCGTGAAGGGCCAGATCGAGAGCCAGTTCGGCGCGCTGACCCGACAGAAGGTGAAGCGCGAGCTGCTCGATCAGCTCGACGAAAGCTACAAGTTCGAGGCACCGTCGAAGCTGGTCGAGGCCGAGTTCAACAACATCTGGAACCAGGTCACGGCCGATCTCGAGGCTGCCGGCCGCACCTTTGCCGATGAGGACACCACCGAGGAAGAGGCGCGCGACGAATATCGTCGCCTCGCCGAGCGGCGCGTCCGCCTCGGCCTGGTGCTCGCCGAGATCGGCGAGAAGGCGGGCGTGCAGGTCAGCGACGACGAGATGCAGCGCGCCCTGTTCGAAATGGTGCGTCGCGCCCCGGCCGGCCAGCAGCAGCAGCTCTTCGATTTCTACCGCAACAATCCGGCTGCGCTGACCAATCTGCGTGCACCGCTGTTCGAAGAAAAGGTCGTGGATCACCTGCTCACGCAGGTCTCCGTCACCGACAAGAAGGTGAGCAGGGAAGAGCTTCTGGCGGACGACGAGGACGAGACGGCCGAGAAGAAGCCGGCCAAGAAAGCTGCGGCCAAGAAGGCCGACAAGGCGGAAAAGAAGGCGGAGGGCGCCGACGAGGCCGAAGGTCCGAAGAAGAAGGCCGCGCCCAAGAAGAAGGCGGCTGCCAAGGACGCCGAGTAGGTCCCGCGCCTGAGAGCATTGGAAAAAGGCCGCCCGGGAGGCGGCCTTTTTTGTTGCACAATGGCGCTAATGCGCCTGTCGTCCTCACGGAGGATCTCGAGCCCACGCCGCCTTCGCCCGGGACTGCAGCGACCACGCTCGCCGATTTGCCCAAGGGCGCTTCGAGGCAAGAAGCTGTCGGGTTAGCAACGCCAGCTTGAGGCGAGGATGATGCTGCACATGTCGAGCCGCTGAAACTTCGGGTCCTTGAACGCCAAGAAGTCGTCGTTGAAGGTTCCGAAGGTAGTGTCCGGGCGATGCTTCATGCCTTGATAGAAGGCGTCAATCAGTCCGTGCTTGAAGTCGGCTTCCCGAGGGAATGCTGCGATAACGGCGTCGCGCTCTTCATCTGTAAATTGCTCATAGCCGCGCCCGGCTACATCCATGCCAGCTCCCGCCTGGATCAAGGCGATCTCCGGCCGCATGAATTCCGGAATGCCAGGTGTTGTGTGGAGCGCGACGGCATTCCAGACCGTCTCGATATCTCTTTCGGAGATGCCATGCCCCTGGAGAAAATCACGCGCGGCGTTCGCGCCATCCACTTCGAAGCGTAATTGGCTGTTGTCATAGCGTTCGGTGAGCCCGATGTCATGGAACATGGCGGCCGTGTAGAGCAGCTCGGGGTCGAAGGTCAGCCCTTTACGTTTTCCCGCCATCGCTCCCCAGAAATAGACCCGCAACGAGTGATGGAAGAGCAGATGGCTCTCGCTGTCGCGAATGAACTGCGTCACGTCGCGAGTCAGTTTGCTGTCAGGAATTCTTACGCCGGAAACCTCGTCGACGATCATGGCCTGGACTCCATTGGTTTTTTCAAGAACGGCGGCATTGTAAGCAAGGTCCGGCACACCGCTTTTGCCAGCGCGGGCTACCTAGCTCCGACCGATAGGACGATTTTCCCTCTCGGCGCACGGCGCAGACCCTCCAGCATCAGATGGGCCTCGTATGCGTCCTCGAGGGAGAGGACCGCACCCACTCGCGTCTTCAACTTATCCCCGTCGATTAGGCCCGCGATCTTCGTCAGGTACCTGGTTGTGACGTTCACGAGAAAGAAAGCCGCGTCGACCCCATGCCTCTTTGCAAGCTCCTGATCCGGATGGGACACGGCGGAGATCAGCTTACCGCCACGCCTCAGGACGCGGAACGAGCGCGCCTGAGTTTCACCGCCGACCAGGTCGAGAACCGCATCCACATTCTGGGCGGCGTCTTCGAAGCGCTCGGTGCGATAATCGACCATCGTGTCCGCCCCGAGTTCGCGCAGGTCGGCGAAATCTTGTTGAGCGGCCGTGGCAATGGTCCGAATTCCTGCCTGGCGGGCGAGCTGGACCGCATAGGCGCCGACATTCCCGGCCGCCCCATGGATGAGCACCGTTTGGCCATCCACGAGCTTTGCCTGATCGAACAGCCCCTGCCAGGCCGTCACGGCGACGACAGGAACGGAGGCCGCATCGACGTAGCCAATCGAGGCTGGCTTGCGCGCGATTGTCGTGGCTGACGCTAGCGCATACTCGGCGTACGCCCCAAGGAACTGCGGGTTGGTCAGGCCATAGATCTGATCTCCGCTGCGAAAATCCGTCACATCCGGGCCGATGGCCTCAATATCCCCGGACAAGTCGGAGCCGAGCGTCAGGGGAAGTGGTTGCGGCAAGGCGCTTTTTCCCGCTCTGATCCACCCATCCCACGGGCCTACCCCTGCGGCACGGACTTTGACCAGGACTTCGCCCGGACCGGGAGTGGGCTTGGGTACGGACTCGAACGTCATCGTATCCGGAGGGCCGAACTCATGCACACGCCACGCCATGATAGACGCTTGATCTTGGTCCCGTATGGCTCCCTGGGCAATCTTGTCGGGCATCACCTTGGCCTCCGCGCGAGATGGCTCTTATCGAAATGGCGGTTCCACATCCGCTCTGCCGGGCGAATATGGATCGATGCAGGACTTGGAAAAAGCACCAAAAAGGCGAGCAAATCATGCACCAGGGAGTGTGAACCAGGTCCCAAAGACATAGTCAGATCGGCGCTTGCTCGTTGCCCGGCCGACGTCCATGCAAGTGCGGTGGACGAGGGCAACGCTCGACGCAGACCGGTCGATCGCGCGCAGTCTCGGATGCGGCAACGTCGGAGGCCTATCGATATGAGCCCGCCCTTGCGGCGCCATCCTCTTTGTGAGAGTTAAGTATATGCTTCACCAATCGGACCAACTCGACCTCATGTATCAAGCCCTGGCCGACGCGAGCCGGCGGGCCATGATCGAGCGCCTGAGCCGGGGGCCGGCATCCGTGAGCGAACTGGCCGAGCCGTTCGACATGTCGCTCTCCGCCGTGGTGCAGCATCTCCAGGTGCTGGAGGCAAGCGGGCTCGTGCACACTGACAAGGTCGGACGGGTTCGGACATGCCGGATCGAACCCGAGGCTTTGGCGGTCGCGGAACGCTGGATTGGCCAAAGACGCGCCATGTGGGAACGCCGGCTCGATCGGCTGGGCGAATATCTGGCAGCGCAGCCCGATGGAGAACAGAAGTAGGAGAAATCATGATGGAGGGCGGAAGACGGCTGCCGGCGCCTCCTGGGACGTTCGCGTGAGACTTGCAGCGTATGCGCTAGATGAGCTGCAGCCCCTTCATGCTGACATGACCGCCCTTGCCGATGATGACATGATCGTGCACGGCAATGCCGAGGGGCTTGGCCGTATCGATGATGGTCTTCGTCATTTCGATGTCGGCGCGCGATGGTGTCGGGTCGCCCGACGGGTGGTTATGGGTGAGAATGATGGCGCTGGCAGAAAGCTCCAGCGCGCGACGCACCACCTCCCGGGGGTAGACGGGTGTGTGATCGACCGTGCCCGTCTGCTGCACCTCGTCGGCGATGAGCGCATTCTTCTTGTCGAGGAACAGGATCCTAAACTGCTCGCGCGGCTCGAAGGCCATGGCGGCCCGGCAATAGGCGACCACCTGGCTCCATGAGGACAGGATCTGCCGTCCCTTGATTTCGCTCCGCGCCATTCGCTGTGCCGCGGAAGCGATCAGCTTGAGGTCGAGCGCCACCGCTGGCCCGACGCCCTGGACCTCCTGCAGGAGGTGGATGGGTGCGCCCAGCACCTCGGCCAGCGAGCCGAAGCGCGCGAGCAGCGCCTTCGCGATCGGCTTCGTGTCGGCGCGGGGGATCGAGCGGAAGAGCAGCAACTCCAGGAATTCATAGTCGGCGAACGCATCGGCTCCGGCCGCAGCATAGCGTTCGCGCAGGCGCTCGCGATGGCCGTGATAATGCGGCTTGTCGTTCGATTTGGCGAGCGGCTTCATCGGCGCCTCGCCGAGAAAGCTCTGCTGGCCGTCCCTTGCCCGGTGCCTCGCACTCATCAAACTAGCTCCCACCCATGGTGGATACTAAGCAGGTTTCGGACAAGTTTCCCACGGTTTTCAGACAAAGTCGGGCAACAGATGAGCCGAGTAACTGGGCACGGCAAGGCCATGCGAGCCGCTAAATCGAGCCGCGCGTGAGGCATCAACCTCTTGGACCGGCGGGAAAACGGTTGGGCTATTCCGGGAGGCCGGGCCGATCAAGGCCGGCTGGCGACAAGGTGAAGATTTCGCAGCCGGTGGCGGTCACGCCGACGGTATGTTCGTACTGTGCCGAGAGGGACCGATCGCGCGTCACCGCGGTCCATCCGTCGGAAAGGACTTTCACGTGCGGCCGGCCGAGGTTGATCATCGGCTCGATCGTGAAGATCATCCCTTCGCGCATCTCGACGCCTTCATTCGGGCTGCCGTAGTGGAGGATATTGGGCGCATCGTGGAACAGGCGCCCAACACCATGACCGCAGAAGTCCCGGACCACGGAGCAGCGTTCGTTTTCTGCGTAGGTCTGGATCGCCGCGCCGATCGCACCGGTGCGCGCGCCCGGGCGTACGGCGGCGATGCCGCGCACCAAACATTCATAAGTGACCTCGAGCAGCCGCTCCGCTGCGCGCTTGATCGTACCGACAGGGTACATGCGACTGGAATCGCCATGCCAGCCGTCGAGAATGTAGGTGACGTCGATATTCACGACGTCGCCGTCACGCAGGGGCTTGTCGTCGGGAATGCCGTGGCAAACGACGTGATTGATCGAAGTGCAGGTGGATTTCGTATAGCCGCGATAGTTCAGTGTCGCGGGCAGGGCGCCGTGATCCATGCCGAATTCGAAGACGAAGCGATCGATGGCATTGGTCGTCAGGCCCGGTTTCACCATGCTGGCCAGCTCGTCGAGGCAGCGGGCGGTCAGATTGCAGGCCTTGCGCATGCCCGCAAAGGCCTCTTCATCATACAGCCGGATCTGACCGGTGTTTCTAAGGGGCGCCGTCTGCGCGTCGAGATAGGTGACCATGGATACAGTCCGCGTTGAAGCGGCGCATCCCGTCGATCGGCCGCGCCAGCCATCATGTGACATCCAACGGCCAAAGGTTCAAGAGGGCGATGTGCACGCGCCGCCGGGGACATGCCGACCGTCTCAAGGCTGCAAGCGAAACCAGCCTTGGTTATCGCGGATTCGTGATGGTGCCAGCGGGATCGACGCGCAGCTCGATCTCGTTGCCGTCTACGTAGCCTTCGACCTCCCAGAAACCTCGATCGCTCCAGTCGATGTCGTCGATGACTATCCCCGGATGCGCCTCCTCGACCTTGGCGATGAGCGACGACAGCTTGGTGCCGGTGGGCGGCGCTACGGCATGGGCAACGGTTGCTGCGGTAACGATGGCAGTGGCGATAAGAAGGCGCATGGACGGTGTCCCTCGTGCGACGGCCCCACGCAAAACCAATGGTAGAGTATTCAAGCCTGCCGCGATAGTGCCCGGTTGTATCCTTGATCGCGTTCGACGAAAGGATCCTTTCGCTCGGCGGCGTAGGGGCTTCCTCCAAGCTGACCAGCGCGTCTTTGCTTTCTGATTGTGAATCCCCCGCGTAGCGCGCCAGACGGTCAGGAATCGCCTTTGGGCGGCGCGTCGCCGTTTGGGTCCTCCGGCAAATAGCCGGAAGTGATAAGCCAATCGTAGAGCACCGCCGCTGCGGCGATCTCCCGTGAACACCCCGGGTCTATTTCCTCGATCATCTGATCCAAGGCATAGGCTATGTCGTCATCGAGCTCGATTGAGAGGACCATCGTCATCGTCAGCGCTCCCGCTTGCGGCAGGATCCGGCCATGGGCTTAACTAGCCGCACGGAGTTTCGTTCCTTGCGCCCCGCAGCCAAGTGGCCACTGCACATCATCGGTCCCGATTTTCTGCTTCGGGGTTCGGATCCCGGGGAAGGCAATGTCCAGACAATGGCGCTGCCGAGCGCGACCGTGTTGGCGGGCGGCGGTCCTCAGTGCTGTTTCCCGTAGGGCGGGATCATCGCCCTACACACGAACCTAGAGGACAGGTTTGCTGGACAGAGGCAGGGCCGATCGGGGGTAGAGGCGCGTGGCCGACCCTCGATGGGTGACATGGTTCGGTTGATGAACTTCACGATAACGCGACCAAACATTTGACTTTGCTAATGGAATAGCTCAGTTTTCACCAAGTATTGGGGGGAGAGCGGTCGAACTAACCCCAGAACTGATGGCTGGCAACTACATGTCAGCTCGTCAATCCCTCTTCCGGCCGGCCTGTTGGCGCAGATGGTATGTCATGGTGCAGATGAGCCGCTTCATCGATCGAGCACTCGACTGGCGATACGGTATCGATACTAGTGGCGTGTTTGAGACGAACCTGTCGGACGACTCGTGTCACGCGTCGACTGTACCCTATCGTGACATCGACAAGATGCTCGATCGGCTGGATTTGAAACCTGCCGATGTGTTCATCGATATCGGGTGCGGCAAAGGCCGTGTACTGGCGCTGGCTGCCCTGCGTGCGATCGAACTGGCCATCGGCATTGATGCGTCTTCAGCCATGGTCTCGAAAGCGGCCGAAAACTGTCGCAGGATGGGCGGGCGCCTACGAAGCCCTGTTGAGGTTCATCTGTCCTTTGCGGAGACGTATGATTACGGCGCATGCTCGGCCGGCTATTGCTTCAACTCCTTCGGCTGGAGAACACTGGGGCCAGTCTTGGACAAGATACGCCAGGACCGTGGGAAAAGCCCGTTCCGGCTATGCTTCCTTAACCCTTCGCCGGAACAGATGAACGTATTCGCGGTGCAAGGCTGGACGCTTTCCCATATGGGCGTCGCAGCCGAGATGCCTTTCGTCGTGATGCAGCTGACCCGAAAGGGCGACGACGCAACATAACGATGCATGTCGCTCAAACTGCGCATGGGTTTGGGTAACGGCATGCTTTCAGCCGCTTTAATGCTTTCGACTAGGAGCGGCTGACGCACTTATTTTCCGCTGCCCGTAGGCACGACACGCCATACCTTGTTTCCGACGTCGTCGGCCACCAGTAGTGCGCCGTGCTTGTCCACCGCGACCCCAACGGGGCGACCCAGCGCCTGGCCGCGCTCATTGACGAAGCCCGTCAATATGTCGCGCGGCGGGCCGACTGGCTTGCCGTTTCGGAAGGGCACGAAGACCACCTTATAGCCGCTGCGCGGGTTGCGGTTCCAGGAGCCATGCTGGCCCACGAAAGCGCCACCCCAGTATTTGGGACCGAACAGTCGCCCGGTATAGAATGTCAGGCCGAGCGAGGCCGTGTGCGGGCCCAGAGCGTAGTCAGGCGTGATGGCCTGTGCGACCAGATCCGGCCGCGGCGGTTTAGCGCGCACGTCGACATGCTGCCCGAAATAGCTGTAGGGCCAGCCATAGAAGCCGCCGCGTTGCACGGCGGTCATGTAGTCCGGAACAAGATCGCTGCCGATCTCGTCGCGTTCATTCACCACCACCCAGAGCTTCCCGCTCTCCGGCTGCCATGAGAGTCCATTGGGATTGCGCATGCCGGAGGCGAACAGATAGCTGCGCCGGGTGGCGAGATGGATTTCGAGAACGCTGGCACGGTTCGTCTCGGCCTCGACGCCGTTCTCGCCGACATTACTATTGGAGCCGACGGTGGCGTAGAGCTTTGTGCCGTCGCGGCTTGCGATCACATCCTTGGTCCAGTGATGGTTGATGGGCCCGGCCGGCAGGTCGACGATCTTCTCGCCCTTCGTGGATATTCTGGTTTGACCGCGCGAATAGGGGAACGCGACGATCGCGTCGGTGTTGGCGACGTAGAGCTTGTTGCCGATCAGCGTCATCCCGAAAGGCGAATTCAGGCCATGAAGCAACACGGTTCGCGTTTCGGCTCGTCCATCCCCGTCGGCATCTCTAAGCACGGTGATGCGGTTGGCGCTTTTCGTCACGGCGCCGGCTGTCTTCATCACCGCAGATTGAACGATGTTCCTCAGACTGAAACTCGTGCGTTCAGGTGGCCGATTCGTCTCTGCGACGAGAACGTCACCGTTGGGAAGCACATGAAGCCAGCGCGGGTGATCGAGGTCCCCCGCAAACTCGTTGACGCTCAGTCCTGGAGCGGCCTTTGGAGTCGTTCCTTCGGCCCAGCGCTTCGCGGGCGCAATCTCGATCGTGGGGATGAGGGTGGGGTTCGGCTTGGGCAGCACCGGCTTTGGTCCGAATCCCTCGGCTATCGGGACTCTGGCGGATTCCATGGAAACGGACGAGCATGCAGCCACCATGGCTGTGCACAGCGCTGCCATGGGAACGGCAATGAAGGCCTTCATGACGTCACCGCTCTGGCCGGGCAAATATTAACGCTTGGGACGAAGATTTCATCCCCGGACCTTCGTCCAAGCCAGACGCCACAACTCGACAGTCCCCGTCGCCAAGATCGAAGGATCGTGTCGCTGTCGGACTGAAGTCAGGTCAGGCTTCCACTGGATCTGTCGTTTCGCGTCGAGCACGGCGCCGCCCGAGGCTTCTTGCCCGCCAATGCATCCCGACAGCTATTCGCAATTTCTTGACGTATCAGTTACGTCGCAGCCAGGCTCTTGGGAAGCTTGGCACGCCCAACGGGAATCGAACCCGTGTTTCCGCCGTGAAAGGGCGGCGTCCTGGACCGCTAGACGATGGGCGCAAGCGAGAACGAACCGGCTTATAGTGAGCTTGTCGGAGGCCGGCAACCCGTCACGCTGCGGAAATACAAACTTTTTTTCGCCCGGCGGGCACATGTCTCTGCAACGCTTCGGCCATCTGTGCCTCCGCGCGCCAGAGGCGCAGAAGCGCGGTCTTGCACGGCCGAGTTGGTGGCTATTTGATTGTTCCCGAACCAGAGGACCGCAAGAACTTCGCTCCAGCATTGCCGGAGCGAAGCGCAGGGGTTCAGCTCTGACGTCGGCGGCAGCGCCAATTCCAGTCGCGCTCGGGTCCGACGTCGATATGGACGGATTCGGTATGGCAATAGGTCCCGACACCACCCCGCCCAGGCATGGAACGGACGAATTTTGCGAGTTCCCATTTGCTCACGCCAGGAACCTGAACGTCGGCGGCAGCGCAATACATGTGCTGTGAGTTCTTCGCGCCGCGGGCGCGCCGATTATGCGCAGGGCTGCGATAGCCGGAGGTCACGACCATCTTCTTTCCATAATGCTGCTCGACGATCTTCAGCATCCGTACCAGCGAAGGCTTGAGGCAGGATACGTCGACGCCCTCGGTCTGGGTGAGCAGCCCGTTCGGCGCCAGGCGGGCAAGGCCGGCAGCCGAGGCTACTCGAACGGCGCCGCCGCCTTCGTCCTCGTGGAGATCGATGTCGCTGTCGTCGTCAACCCCCGACTTCCGTTTGATTTCGAAAAGCCCTTCCTGACGCACGCCGGGCAGGAAACTCTCGCCGCTTCCCGTGGCGCCCGTCGCGAGCGATGCCTTGACAATGGGCTTGGCCGGACCGGTGGAGGCGAGCTCGATGATTGGCGTCGGCTTGCGCATTTGCGCCGGGGCTGCCGCGGCCGCTGGCGCCGTTCCAAAGAACGAGGACAGAAAACCGCGCTTCTTGGGTTCAGCGGACTCGGGCTTCTGCTGCGGGTCTGTAGCGGTCACGTAGACACCGCCCTCTTGCGGGGACGCTGTAGCGCTCTTGGTCTGTGCTGGAGCGGCGGCCCCCTTCGCAACGTCGGTGTTGGTCGCCGCCTGCGGGGAGGGCGGCTCAGCGCCTGCGCCCTGTGCCGGCGCCTTCGGGACCGCTGGAAAGATGGTGGCGGGACTGGTGGTCGGGAAATAAGCGATCTTTGAGGGAAGTTCGCGATCGCCTTCGGGAGACATCAGAGACTTGTCCGCCGATGATGGAGCGGACGTCTCCGGCGATTGAGTTGCCGCCGTCTGGGTCGCGGCAGCGCTTGTGTTCGAGGCCGAGTCTTCTGTGCTGCCTGTCGTGTCAGCTGTCGTGCCGGCGGCCTCGGCTGCCGCCTGTTCCATCACGCCGGCGACGCCTGGGGCGTAGGCGGGCGAGGTCATGCTGAAGGTGGTTTCGCCATTCGTCGTGCAGGATGCCAGAAACGCGGAGGTCATCGCAATCGCCGCGATGCGCCACTCCCTCGTCGCTTTTCGCGATCGTCCTGGTTTCAACGCGTTTCCCCTTCTCCGTTTCCTGCCGCTCCATGGCGGTGGCATCGAACGGCGATAACCCGCCAGCCTTGCCGAAGGAAACCATTCGAGCGAATCTGCCTGTCCGGAAACTGTCCCACCACGGACGAAATCGAGCAGGTTCGCGAAGTCCAGCCACCATTTCGCCCGGTTTTACCGCATGGTCAATTCAACCGACATTACAGCCTGTTACACGATCGAGGCTGGAGCGAGCCTTGATTCTGCGCGTCTATTGGGTCCAAAGGGATGCTGTATGAATGTGGAGGGTCTCAGGCTTTCACCTTCACATAAGTTCCCGGTGCGTCGCCAAGGGTCTTGGTTCGAGCGCCGACCTTGCGCGCTTTGACCCGCCTGTTGTCCTTTGTCTCGACCCAGGCCTGCCAGTGGGGCCACCAGGAGCCCGGGTTTTCCGTCGCCTTGGCGATCCAGTCCTCGAAAGCGCCGGCTGGCTTTCCGCCGGTCCAGTACTGATATTTTTTCAAGGAGGGCGGATTGACGACACCGGCAATATGTCCGGACCCGGCCATCACGAATTCGACGTCACCGCCGAAGTGCCGGCATCCGAGGAAGACGGATCGCGCCGGGGCGATGTGGTCTTCGCGGGCAGAGAGATTGTAGACGGGAATCGTGATGTCGCCCAACGCGACAGTGCGCCCGGCAAGCTGCATGCGCCCCTGAGAGAGATTGTTCTCCAGGTAGCAATTGCGCAGGTAAAAGGAGTGATTGGCCGCGGCCATGCGCGTCGAGTCGGCGTTCCAATAGAGCAAGTCGAACGGCATCGGCTCTTTGCCGCGCAGATAGTTGTTGACGACGTACGGCCAAATCAGGTCCCCGGACCGCAGCATGTTGAAGGCGGTCGCCATCTTTGTGCCCTCGAGATAACCGCGCTCGTTCATGGCGCGCTCGAGTGCTGCGACTTGGTCTTCGTCGACGAAGACTTTCAGATCTCCCGCATGGGTGAAGTCGACCTGCGTGGTGAAGAAGGTTGCCGATTTGATGCGGTCGTCACCTTCCTGCGCCATCAGGGCGAGGGCGCCGGCCAGCAGGGTGCCGCCGACGCAATAGCCGATGGCGTTGACCTCACGTTCGCCCGTGGCGCGCTCGACGGTATCCAGGCCGTATTCGATGCCCTCGCGGATATAGGCCTCCCAACCTTTCGCGCCGTGGCGCTCGTCGGGGTTGATCCACGAGATCACGAAGACGGTATGGCCTTGCTCGGTCGCCCAGCGAATGAAGGACTTTTCGGGATTGAGATCGAGAATGTAGAATTTGTTGATCCAGGGCGGGCAGATCAGAAGCGGGCGTTTGAGCACCGTGTCGGTCGTGGGCTCGTACTGGATGATTTCCGCGACGTCACTCCTGCCGACCACCTTGCCCGGCGACACAGCTATGTTGCGGCCGATCTCGAATTTCGAGTAGTCGGCCTGTCGCAGCTTGAGGTCGCCTTTACCCGCCGCGATGTCCTCCGCCAGCATATGCATGCCGCGCACAAGGTTCTCGCCGTTGCTTGCGACGGTTTCACGGAAGAGTTCGGGATTGGTCAGGATGAAGTTCGACGGCGAGAGAGCCTGACTGATCTGCTTGACGTAGAAGCCGGCCTTGTGACGCGTGTGCTCATCGAGCCCGTCGGCATGCTCGGCGAGATCCGCGGCCCAGCGGCTCGTCACCAGATACGCCTGCTTGAGGAAGCCGAAGAAGGCGTTGCGCCCCCATTCGGGATCCTGGAAGCGCTTGTCGCCGCGATCGGGCTTTTCGGCGTCCTCGATCTCTGGTTCCGCGATTCGCCGGATCGAATTTGCCCAGATATTCATGTAACCCGAGAAGAGCCGCGTCTGAGCATCGAGTGCACGGGTCGGGTCGGAAAGCCAATATTCGGTGAGTTTGGAGAAGGTCTTGACCATGTCCGTCACCGGCTCGGCAACGCTGTCGCGCACTTCGCCTTTTTCGCGCGGTTTCACCCATGCCGAAGCGGCTTTGCCTGCTTCCTCCACCATTCGCGCCAGATTGAGGGCGAAGCTTTCGGGGTCCTTCACGAGGTACTGGTCCACCTGCGACTCGGCCCCGGCATTGGCCTTGCCCGAATCGGCTGATTTCGACATGGCGAGAACTATCCTCCCGTGGCGTTTCTTGACATCCTATCATGGGACCGCGATGAGGGTCCAACCGCAACCTCTACCGCCCGTTGGGGGAAAAACCATGACCGACCGTGTGGATAATCGTTCCGGCGCTCGCCCAGCGTTTCTCCTAGCCGCCATTGCGGCTGCGGTTTCCACCCTGACTGCATGCATGGGCTCGAGGCCTTCGCCGTCCCCCCATGTCGTTGGCGCCAACGGCGAGATACAGGGGGTGGGGCGCAACACGGGCACCTTCCCGAATCTCAACGTGCCGCCTCAGGTCGCGGCAGAGCAACTGACGCCGGAACAGAAGCAGGCGAAGCTCGGCCAGTTGGACGCCGAGAAGCGCAGCCAGGCAGCGGAGGGCGCCAAAGCCCGCGCGACAGTCGATGCCGCGCAGTTGAAGAAGCTCGGCGAGACGCATGCTCAGGATGCGCTGAAGTCCATCGAAGGAAATTAAAGCAAGCCATAGCCGCTCCGGCGCGCCTCGTTCTCGGCACCCTCAGGCGCGGCGGCATGGCGCGGTTTGTCGCCTTTCGGGCGTGAGACGGTGGCAGAAATGGGATTTTGGCGACTGCGGCGCAACCCGCTCGAGCACGCCTTCGAATAATCCGCGGGCGTATCGACCCCTGTCGCAATTGGGTGTATATCGCGCCGGCGCATATTCCTCCCGATCGCTGGAACCACTGATATGGAAGAGTTTCACAAAGTCCGCAGGCTCCCGCCTTACGTCTTCGAACAGGTCAACAGACTTAAGGCAAGCGCGCGGTCGCGAGGCGCCGACATCATCGATCTCGGCATGGGCAATCCGGACCTTCCGACACCGAAGGCGATCGTCGATAAGCTGTGCGAAGTCGTCCGCGATCCACGCACTCATCGCTATTCGTCATCGCGCGGCATACCTGGCCTGCGGCGCGCTCAGGCGAACTACTATGCCCGCCGTTTCGGCGTGAAGCTCGACCCCGACACGCAGGTGGTCGCCACGCTCGGTTCCAAGGAAGGTTTCGCCAATATGGCGCAGGCCATCACCGCGCCGGGGGACGTCGTTCTGTGCCCCAATCCGACGTACCCGATCCATGCCTTCGGGTTCATCATGTCCGGGGGCGTCATCCGATCCCTCCAAGTCGAACCCGATAGCGGATTCATCCCCGCCCTGGAGCGCGCCGTCCGGCATTCCATTCCCAAGCCGCTGGCATTGATCCTCAACTATCCCTCGAACCCGACCGCGCTGGTCGCTTCACTCGACTTCTACAAGGATGTGGTCGCGTTCGCGAAGAAGAACGATATCATCATTCTCTCCGACCTTGCTTATTCGGAGATCTATTTCGACTGCGCTCCGCCTCCGTCGGTGCTGCAGGTCCCCGGTGCGATCGACGTCACCGTCGAGTTCACCTCGATGTCGAAAACCTTTTCGATGCCCGGCTGGCGTATGGGTTTTGCGGTCGGCAACGAGCGGCTGATTGCGGCGCTGACCCGGGTGAAGTCCTACCTCGACTACGGCGCCTTCACGCCGATCCAGGTCGCTGCGACCGCCGCGCTCAACGGCGACGGAAACGACATCGCCGAGGTGCGGGACGTCTATCATCGGCGCCGCGACGTGATGGTCGATGCCTTCGGCCGCGCTGGCTGGAACATTCCGGCGCCGGCGGCTTCTATGTTCGCATGGGCGCCGATCCCTGAAGCCTTCCGTCATCTCGGATCCTTGGAGTTCTCCAAGCTGCTTATCGAACAGGCGGACGTGGCGGTCGCGCCGGGCGTCGGTTTCGGCGAGCATGGCGACGAATATGTTCGCGTCGCGCTGGTCGAGAACGAGCACCGCATTCGCCAGGCGGCGCGCAACATCAAACGCTTCTTGTCGTCGGCCGAACGGCCGTCCGACAACGTGGTGTCGCTGGCCGCAATGCGCTGAACGCGCCGACCACGTTTTCCGTTTGAACGATCGAGGGGACCTCACGGCCATGGCCGAAGCTTTGCGTGTTGGAATTGCCGGTCTCGGCACCGTCGGGGCCTCGGTCGTGCGTGTGCTTTCCGAAAAGTCTGCGGAGTTGACGCGCCAGTGCGGGCGCGAGCTGGTTGTCACCGCGGTTTCGGCTCGCGACAGGTCGCGGGATCGCGGTGTCGACCTGTCGGGCGCAAGGTGGTTCGACGATCCGGTGGCCTTGGCGGGAAGTGCGGAGATCGACGTCTTCGTCGAGCTGCTCGGCGGCGAGGACGGCCCGGCTCACGCATCCGTCAAGGCGGCTTTGGAGGCTGGTCGCCACGTCGTCACGGCCAACAAGGCCCTTCTTGCGAAGCACGGCGTGACCCTTGCCGAAATCGCGGAGGAGAAGGGCGTGCTGCTGAACTACGAGGCAGCGGTCGCCGGCGGCATTCCGGTCATCAAGACAATGCGCGAGGCCATGGCCGGCAACGCCGTCACACGCGTGTTCGGCATCCTCAACGGAACCTGCAACTACATCCTCACCCGCATGGAGGCGGAAGGGCTCTCCTTCGATGCCTGTCTCAGGGAAGCCCAGCGCCTGGGCTATGCGGAAGCCGACCCGACCTTCGACATCGAAGGGCACGATACCGCCCACAAGCTTTCGATCCTCACCAGCCTTGCGTTCGGCAATCGCATAGCCGCCGAGAGCGTCTACATGGAGGGAATCTCCAACATCAGCCAAGCCGATATCCGGGCGGCCGGAGAGCTTGGCTATCGCATCAAGCTGCTGGGCGTCGCGCAGAAGACGGAGAGCGGCATAGAGCAGCGCGTCCATCCGACCATGGTGCCGACATCTTCGGTCATTGCCCAGGTTCACGGCGTCACCAATGCGGTGGCGATCGAGACTGACATTCTGGGCGAATTGCTGCTTTCGGGGCCGGGCGCCGGCGGCAACGCCACGGCCTCCGCGGTGGTGGGCGACATTGCCGACGTCGCCAAGAGCCGTCCCGGCTTTCAGCATGCGCCGGTGTTCGGGCGCCCCGTGCGCGAGCTGACGCCCTACAGAAAAGCGCGGATGCGCTCGCATGCCGGCGGTTACTTCATTCGCCTTACGGTTCACGATCGAATCGGCGTGTTTGCGGCGATCGCCAGGCGCATGGCCGACAACGAGATCTCCCTGGAATCGATCGTGCAGCACGCGGCCGGCCTCGATGCAGCCGACCAGAAGACGGTCATTCTCGTCACCCACGAGACGACGGAAGCGGCAGTGCGCAAGGCCGTGGAAGGTGTCACCCAGGACGGCCATCTCTCCGACAAGCCCCAGGTCATCCGGATCGAACGGGCCGAGTAGGCTGCCGAGAAACTTCAATCGATTGATATGGTTATGAGGCCTTTCAAAGCTCTTGGCAGGTCTTGCTGTTGTCATTTCGCTTTGTCAAAAGGGAACACCACCGCGGTGCTTTCGCGCCGTCGACGACGAGAGATACTCAGCAGGAAGCGAATATGGCGAAAGGCTCGACAGCCGGTCTCGACCGGATTCTTACCCTCGAACTCGTGCGCGTCACCGAGCGCGCGGCCGTGGCCGCGGCACGGCTGAGGGGCAGGGGCGACGAGAAGGCGGCGGACCAGGTGGCGGTCGACGCCATGCGCTCGGAGCTGAACAGGCTTCCGATCAAGGGCACGGTGGTCATTGGCGAGGGCGAGCGCGATGAAGCGCCCATGCTCTATATCGGCGAGGAGGTCGGCGCGGGCGAAGGGCCCGAGGTCGACATCGCGCTTGATCCGCTCGAGGGCACGACCATCTGCGCCAAGAACCTGCCGAATTCGTTGGCCGTCATTGCCATCGCGGAGAAGGGTAGCCTGCTCTTTGCGCCGGACGTCTACATGGACAAGATCGCGATCGGTCCTGGCTACCCCGAGGGCATCGTCGATATCGAGGCGCCCGCCGTCGAGAATCTCAACAATCTCGCCAAGGCGAAGGGGGTTCCTCTATCCGAGATCACGGCATGCATTCTCGACAGGCCCCGCCACGCACGCCTCATAGAGGAGGTGCGCGCGACGGGCGCGGCGATCCGGCTGATCGGTGACGGCGACGTGGCTGGCGTCATTCACACGACCGATCCGGACGAGACGGGCATAGACATCTATCTGGGCATCGGCGGTGCGCCGGAAGGCGTTCTGGCTGCTGCGGCGTTGCGTTGCATCGGCGGCCAGATGCAGGGCCGGCTGCAGCTCAACACGGACGAGACGATCGCACGCGCTGCCAAGATGGGCATTTCCGACCCCAACAAAGTCTATCGGATGGACGAGATGGCTCGCGGCGACGTGCTGTTCGCCGCGACGGGCGTGACCGACGGCAACATGCTGTCCGGCGTGAAGTTCGGCCGGCAATCGATCCAGACGCATACGATCGTCATGCGCTCGTCGTCGCAGACGGTGCGCGAGATCAAGGCGCGGCATCAGGATCTCGACAAGTTCTGAGCGTGAATTTTTTGCTTCGCTGCCGCCTCGTCGGCTATCGTCTGCGAATCATGGACGGGCGAGGCGGATCACGGCTTTGTTTCACGGGCGTCGGCCGGTTCGGCCTGACGCCCGATGGCATCATGGTGCCCAGTTTCGCGCGATGAACGGCGACAGACGATATTTCCTGGGGGTGAGGCGCTCGGCCACCGGAATCGCCTGGGAGCACCGGCTGAACGAGCGCCAGGAATTGACCGCGCTCGCCATCGCGCAAGGCTTCGGGACTGGCGATCTGCTGGCTCGTATCCTCGCGGGCAGGGGGGTGACCTCCGAGGAAACCGAGCGTTTTCTCGATCCCACGATCCGTGCGCTCCTGCCCGATCCTTCGAAGCTTACCGACATGGAAAAGGCGGCCGAGCGAATCGCCGACGCCGTGCTCCGGCGGGAGAGGGTGGCGATCTTCGGCGACTATGATGTCGACGGTGCCGCTTCGTCGGCGCTGCTCAAACGTTTCCTGGGCCACTACGACGTTCCGTGCGAAATCTACATTCCTGACCGCATCTTCGAGGGGTATGGCCCCAACCCCGATGCCATGCGCGATCTCGTGGCCCGCGGGGCGAGCCTGATCGTGACGGTCGATTGCGGCACCAACAGCGCGGTGTCGATCGAGGCGGCGAAGGAGGCGGGGGCGGATGTCGTCGTGCTCGATCATCACCAGGTCGGCGGTGCTTTGCCGGAGGCAATCCCCGTGGTCAATCCGAACCGCGACGACGACCTTTCCGGACAGGGGCATCTCTGCGCGGCCGGCGTGACTTTTCTGGCGCTCGTGCAGATAGCCAAGGTTCTTCGCTCGCGCGGAACCGGCATAACGCCGCCGGATTTGTTGTCGCTGCTCGACCTGGTGGCGCTTGCCACTGTGTGCGACGTGGTGCCCTTGACCGGCGTCAACCGCGCCTTCGTGGTGAAGGGACTGCTGGCGATCCGTCAGCAGCGCAATCCCGGTCTTGCGGCGCTGGCCCGGGTCTCGCGGATCGGCGAACCCGTGAACGTTTTTCACCTGTCGTTCCTGATCGGACCGCGCATCAATGCCGGTGGCCGAATCGGCGATGCGGCTCTGGGTAGCCGGCTGCTGGCGACCGACGATCCTGCCGAGGCCGAGAGTATCGCCGCCACTCTGGACAGGCTGAACCAGGAACGGCAGTCCATGGAGCAGGAGATGCTCGCCCAGGCCCGTGCCGAGGCGGATGCCGAACTGATCGGCGGGGCGGGGCCCGGCATCGTCGTCACCGCAAACGAAAAGTGGCATCCTGGCATTGTCGGGCTGCTGGCTTCACGGCTGAAGGATCATGCGCGGCGGCCGGCCTTTGCCATTGCCTTCAATGCCAACGGGCTCGGCACGGGATCGGGGCGCTCGATCGCCGGTTTCGATCTGGGCAGGCTGGTACGCGATGCCTTGGACGAGGGCCTTCTCGTCAAGGGGGGCGGCCATGCGATGGCGGCTGGCATAACGGTCGAGCGGGACAAGCTCGGTGCGCTGCGCGCCTTCTTCGAAGCGCGTGCCGCTTCGGATGTCTTGCGGCTGCGCGACGAGGAAAGCCTCAAGATCGATGCCGCGCTCTCTGCGGAAGGCGCGACCCACGACCTCCTCGATGCTCTGGAACGCGCAGGCCCCTACGGAGCCGGACACCCGTCGCCGATTCTTGTGCTGCCACGCCACAGGCTGGTTGACGCCCGCCTTATCGGTACCAACCACATCAGGGCCGATCTTCGGTCCGACGCTGGCGGCAAGGTTCAGGGCATTGCATTCCGCGCCGCCGATGCCGAACTTGGATCTTTTCTGGTGAGGAACCGCGGTTCGACCATTCATATCGCGGGAGGACTCTCCGCCAACTATTGGAACGGCGCGCGCACCGTGCAGTTCCGCATCATCGACGCGGCATTGGCCTGAAATCGGGCGGCTTTCTGCACGCGAAGCCACGACAGGTTGAGCGCCATGCTTGGTCCGAGTGGACGCATGGCGCTCAAGGCTGGTGCTCGGCACGTCATCAACGGGTGATCAGCAAGCGTCCCGCGAGAGCAAGCAGCAACACGCCCATCGCGGCATCCATCCATCGGCGCAAGCGTGTGTAGATCCTGCGCACTTGGGAAAGGCCAAAGAGAAGTGTCACGCCACCCCACCAGACAACGGAGACAAGCACAGCCGTCATGATGGCGCCGGCGAACACCGGGAACGGGGCATCGGCTGGGATGACTACGCCGAACAGGCTTGCGTAATAGGCAGCGACCTTTGGGTTTGAAATCATAGTGAGGAAACCAGCGCGCACGGCACGCCAGTCAGCTGGAAGGACCTGGTCCGCATGGAGCTCGACCCGATGGCGTCCCGCCGCGCTTCTCAGCAGGCCTATGCCGATCCAGGTCAGGTAGGCAGCGCCGACGATCTTCAAACCGAGGTAAAGCCAGCTGAATTGGGCCACGAAGCCACCCAGACCGGCCGCCGTTATCGACGACCACACCAGCGTTGCCAGAACGACACCCAGGACGACAAGAAAGCCCGATCGCCTCGATCCGGCGACAGCTTGGCTCATGACCACCATCAGGGTGGGGCCGGGACTTGCGATAGCAAGAAAATGGATCGCTGCGATGACCGCGAAGATCGACAGATAGGACATGGCGCTTTCTTCTCTCGAATTATGTTTCGCAGGCTTCAAAATGGATCGGGCACAATCAACCGCCGCCGGCTCGCGCCGGCGACGGCGCACGGGCTCAGGATACCCGCGGCAGCTGTTCGACGTAGCGCGCGAAATTGCTCAGGATCGCCTGCCAGCCGCCACGCTGTTGCTCCTCCGGATTCGTGGTCTCGGCATCGAATGTCACGCGAATGTCGACACCCCGTTCTCCTTGAGTGAACTGGATTTGCGCCGTCCGGTCGCCGAAAACATATTCGATGAGCCTATGAGGAACGATCTTCGTATAGGTTCCCGAGAAATCGAAACCCATGCTTCCATCCTTCGCTTCCATCCGTGACGAGAAAGCGCCACCCTCGCGAAGGTCGACCGACGCGGCCGTGGTGTGCCAATCGTCCGACGCTGAATTCCACTTGATGATATCGTCTGGCGTCGTGTAGGCGCGCCACACGTCGTCTATAGGCGCGGCGACATTTGTCTCGACCGTGATCTTCATTGGCCTTCTCCTTGATGCTGCAAATTCAATTCGGATAATCGGCCCGCTCTCCTCGGGTCATGCTGACCGAGCCAGATGCTTCCGAGTACGAGGCAGACACCCCCGACCTGAAGCAGTGTCAGGGTTTGGTCCAGAAACATCCACCCAAGCAGAACCGCTGTGCCGGGGCTCAGGAAGAGCAGGGACGAAGCCACAGTGGACTCCAGACGCGCGACACCTCTGAACCAAAGGATGTAGGTCATCGCTGCCCCGATCAGTCCGAGCCATATCAGGCCGAGCAGATTATCCACTGTAGGAAGAGGCACGGACGGCTCGACGAGGAGCGCCAATGGCACCAGAAGAAGGCCACCCGAAGTCAGTTGCCACGCTGTAACGGTCAAGAGCGACACCGACGGCTGCCATTTCCGCGTCAGGACGGTTCCCAAGGCCATCGAGGCTGCTCCGGCGATGCCTGCCGCCACACCCACAGGATCGAGCACAGCTTCGGGCGTCGAAACCAGCAACGCGACGCCGCCGATCCCCACAAGGGCAGCGACCACTGATAGAAGTCGAACCGTGCTGGACAGCAGGACAGCGGCCAAAAACACCACGATCAACGGTTGGACTGCGGCCACCGTCGCGGCGACCCCACCCGGGAGGCGATAAGCCGCGACGAACAGCATGCTCCAGAAGATCGAGAAGTTCAGCGCCCCGAGGACAAAGACTCGGAACCACCAAATTCCCTCAGGCAGCCGCCGCACGACGATCAGAAGCAGCAATCCCGCCGGAAGCGCACGGAGCATGGCGACCGTCATCGGGGGAAATCCGGGCAGGAACTGGGTGGTAACAATATAGGTGCTGCCCCAGATGGCGGGCGCCAATGCCGTCAGCAGAAGATCGGAGCTGTGCGTTCTCATGAGAATTCGAGGACCTCGGCTAGCGGACGCCGCGGCTTCTGGGGCCAGTTGCCCGGCGCGGGCCGGCCAACGGCAACGAGCATGACGGGCAACTCGTCGGGTTCGAGCGCGAACTCGCGGGCCACCCCGTCTGCATCGAAGCCCCCCATGGGTCCGGAGGCAAAGCCCAGCCCTTCGGCGGCAAAGATTAGCGTCGCGGCTCCCAGGGCGGCGGACCGAACGGCTTCATCGCGCGCAATTCGGGGATCGCCATATCGCGCACGCGCCGCCGCCTGCCATGCTGAAGGCATGCCGGCAGGCATGTATCCGCCCTCTACGCAGGGTTTCAACCTGTCCGGCAGGGTCGCGGCGTTTGGCAATGCCCCGCATATGACGAAAGTCACTGCGGCCTGTTCGACCTTGAACTGACCATGCGCGAGCGCACGCAATCTCCCTTTTGCCTCGGGAGAGCGTACGGCGATGAAGCGCCAGTTCTGGAGATTGTAGGCCGTCGGGGCGCGCGTCGCGAGGCGCACCAGATGTTCGATCTCACTGTCGGACACCGATTGCGAAGCATCGAACAGGTTGGCGGAAGCGCGCCGCTCGATGGTGGCGATTGTTGGGTGAACCATCATGCCAATCCGAATTGAAGAGTTGTGGTACGGTACCTCATTCACTTTCGGAGGATAATCGGATAGAACAGAAATATACTATTCGCCAGAAGGGAATGATCGGGTGGACCGCTTCACAGCGTTACAGGTGTTCCGTCATGTTGCTGAACTGAACAGCTTTGCTGAAGCCGGGCGGCGGCTCCGCCTCTCCCCTCCCGCAATCAGTAAGAACATTGCCGAACTAGAAGCGCATGTTGGGGCGCGACTGATCAACCGAACCACACGGCGGATGTCGCTGACGGACGAGGGCCGCATTTATCTGGAGCACGTCACGCGCGGGCTCGATGCGCTTGCCGAAGCTGATCAAGCGCTAGGGCCGATCAAGACGGCTCCGCACGGGACGTTGCGGGTGAGCGCGCCGATGACTGTCACGCTGACCCGTCTTTCGATCGCCATTCCCGGGTTTCTGGCGCGCTATCCCGATCTCAAGCTCGACCTCAATCTCGATGACAGGCGGGTGGACATCGTCCGCGAAGGCTTCGACCTCGCCATTCGCGGCAGTGATAAACTGGAACATTCCAGCCTGATCGCGAGAAGGTTGGCGCTTATGAAGCACGTGTTGTGCGCCGCCCCGTCCTATTTTGCTTCGCGCGGCGTGCCGCAAATTCCTTCCGATCTCAGGTCGCACACCCAGATTCGCTTTAGCCTGTCCGGCCATGCGGACGCGTGGAGCTTCACAAAGGACGGCCACACCGAACAGATTGCCGTCGATGCGCGATATTCGGTTTCCTCGAGCTTGGCAGTGAGGGACGCACTGCGCGGGGGCTTCGGATTGAGCCTGATTCCCCGTCCTTATGTCGAAGAAGATTTAGTGAAAGGCCGACTGCAATCTGCTCTCGACGACTGGAGCGCGGATGAAACCACGCTGTATGCGGTCTACCCCTCCCGCCAACATGTCACGCCCAAAATACGGGTGTTCCTTGATTTCCTGATTGACGAATTCGCCCGGAAGCAGTGATGACCGACCGGTGATCGTCATGCGGCCGCTCGCCTGCGCCGCCGAGGCAACGAATACGAGTATTGGCCGCTTACCGACCGGCGCTAGAGCAGGATCATTTTAGGTTGCCGCGTATCCAGCGTTGACGAGATAGTTCGCGCATTCGTTGGGGGTGAACTGATCGAGCAGGGCACCGATGCGCTTGCGCACGGATCGCACACTTCGCTCGGCGGCCTTTCGCA
>DATMFK010000036.1:0-50732 GCA_035556195.1 Rhizobiaceae bacterium | reverse complement strand
CTGCCGGAAGGCACCGAGATGGTGATGCCGGGCGACAACATCACCGTCGACGTCGAGCTGATCGTGCCGATCGCCATGGAGGAGAAGCTCCGCTTCGCCATCCGTGAAGGCGGCCGCACCGTCGGCGCCGGCATCGTCGTCAGCATCACGGAATAATCGAAGAAACGATCTGACGCGGGCGCGGCAAGGCCCGCGCCGCGGCAGAACAAGGAATAGACGCATGAACGGACAGAATATCCGCATTCGCCTCAAAGCGTTCGATCACCGGGTGCTCGATGCCTCGACGCGCGAAATCGTGTCGACCGCCAAGCGCACGGGCGCGAACGTCCGCGGCCCCATTCCGCTGCCGACGCGGATTGAAAAGTTCACGGTCAACCGCTCGCCGCACATCGACAAGAAGAGCCGCGAACAGTTCGAAATGCGCACGCACAAGCGCTTGCTCGATATCGTCGACCCCACGCCGCAGACCGTCGATGCTCTGATGAAGCTCGACCTCGCCGCGGGTGTGGACGTCGAGATCAAGCTCTAAGGCGCGGGAAGGATGAACCCATGCGTTCAGGTGTAATCGCACAAAAAGTCGGGATGACGCGCGTCTACAACGACGCGGGCGAACACATCCCGGTCACCGTTCTCCGCATGGAGAACTGCCAGGTAGTGGCCCAGCGCACCCAGGAAAAGAACGGCTATACCGCTGTTCAGCTCGGTGTCGGCCTCGCCAAGGTGAAGAACACGTCGAAGGCGATGCGCGGCCATTTCGCGACGGCTTCGGTCGAGCCGAAAGCCAAGGTCGCGGAGTTCCGCGTGTCCCCCGACAACCTGCTGGATATCGGCGCCGAGATCACGGTCGACCACTTTGTGGCCGGCCAGAAGGTCGACGTGACGGGAACCTCGACGGGTAAGGGCTTCCAGGGTGTCATGAAGCGCCACAATTTCGGTGGCGGTCGCGCGACGCACGGCAACTCGCTGTCGCACCGCGTGCATGGCTCGACCGGTCAGCGCCAGGATCCCGGCAAGGTGTTCAAGGGCAAGAAGATGGCCGGCCACATGGGGGCTACCCGCGTGACCACGCAGAACGTCGAGGTCGTGTCGACCGACGCGGATCGCGGCCTGATCCTGATCCGCGGCGCGGTTCCGGGAACGAAGGGCGCGTGGATCCTGGTTCGCGACGCGGTCAAGGCGAAGCTGCCGGACAACGCGCCGAAGCCGGCCGCCGTCCGCGCCGCACAAAAGAGCGAAGCTCCGGCCAATGAGGGAGCGGAATAAATGGACATCAAGATCACCACTCTCGGCGGCCAGGATGCCGGCCAGGTGAAGCTCTCGGAAGAGATCTTCGGCCTGGAGCCCCGCGAAGACATCTTGCAGCGCGTCGTCCGCTGGCAGCTCGCCAAGAAGCAGCAGGGCACGCACCAGGCCAAGGGTCGCGCCGACATCGCCCGCACCGGCGCCAAGATGTACAAGCAGAAGGGTACCGGCCGTGCCCGTCACTCTTCTGCGCGTGCACCGCAGTTTCGCGGCGGCGGCAAGGCTCATGGTCCGGTCGTTCGCAGCCACGAGCACGACCTGCCGAAGAAGGTCCGCGCCCTCGGCTTGAAGCACGCGCTGTCGGCTAAGGCGAAGGCCTCGAACCTGATCGTCATCGACGAGCTGAAGCTCAGCGAAGCCAAGACCAAGGCGCTCGTCGCGAATTTCGCGACGCTCGGGCTGACCAACGCCCTGGTCATCGGCGGTGCCGAGCTCGACCAGAATTTCAAGCTCGCGGCGACCAACATTCCAAACATCGACGTTCTGCCGATCCAGGGCATAAACGTCTATGACATTCTGCGCCGCGGCACGCTGGTCCTTTCCAAGGCCGCCGTCGAGGCACTCGAGGAGCGCTTCAAATGACGGACCTTCGGCACTACGACGTGATCGTCAGCCCGGCCATCACCGAAAAGTCGACCATGGCTTCCGAACAGAACCAGGTCGTTTTCAACGTCGCCAAGAAGGCGTCGAAGCCGGAGATCAAGGCTGCAGTCGAGGCGCTGTTCGGCGTCAAGGTGACGGCCGTCAACACGCTCGTCCGGAAGGGCAAGGTGAAGCGCTTCCGCGGCACCGTCGGCAGGCAGAGCGACGTAAAGAAGGCGATTGTGACGCTGGCCGACGGCCAGTCGATCGACGTCGCCACGGGCCTCTGATCGAAGGCGCGAGGATAGAACCATGGCACTCAAGAAATTCAAGCCGGTCACCCCGAGCACCCGTCAGCTGGTTATCGTCGACCGCTCCGGTCTCTACAAGGGCAAGCCGGTAAAGGGGCTCACCGAGGGGCTGACCTCGTCGGGCGGCCGCAACAATCACGGTCGCGTCACCGCCCGCTTCCAGGGCGGCGGTCACAAGCGCGCCTATCGCATCGTTGACTTCAAGCGCCGCAAGTTCGATGTGGCCGCCACGGTCGAGCGCCTCGAATACGATCCGAACCGGACCGCCTTCATCGCGCTGATCAAGTATGCCGATGGTGAGCTGAGCTATATCCTTGCGCCGCAGCGCCTGGCTGCCGGCGATCAGGTTGTGGCGGGCGAGGCCGTCGACGTGAAGCCGGGCAACGCCATGCCGCTGGCTTCCATGCCGGTCGGTACGATCATCCATAATATCGAGCTGAAGCCCGGCAAGGGTGGGCAGATCGCCCGGTCGGCCGGTGCTTATGCCCAGCTCGTCGGTCGCGACCAGGGTATGGCCATCCTCCGCCTCAACTCCGGCGAGCAGCGTGTGGTTCACGGATCGTGCCTGGCCACCGTCGGCGCCGTGTCCAACCCGGACCACGGCAACATCAACGACGGCAAGGCCGGCCGTAGCCGGTGGCGCGGCAAGCGCCCCCACAACCGTGGTGTCACCATGAACCCGGTCGACCATCCGCATGGCGGTGGTGAAGGCCGCACCTCGGGTGGCCGTCATCCGGTCACGCCGTGGGGCAAGCCGACCAAGGGCAAGAAGACGCGGTCCAACAAGGCGACCGATAAGTTCATTGTGCGCTCGCGCCACCAGCGCAAGAGCTAAGAAGAGGTAACGCCAAGTGACTCGCTCAGTTTGGAAAGGCCCCTTTGTCGACGGCTACCTTCTCAAGAAGGCAGACAAGGTTCGCGAGGGTGGCCGCAACGAGGTGATCAAGATGTGGAGCCGGCGCTCCACCATCCTGCCGCAGTTCGTCGGCCTCACCTTTGGTGTCTACAACGGCCAGAAGCATGTTCCGGTCTCGGTGAACGAGGACATGGTCGGCCATAAGTTCGGTGAATTCGCTCCCACCCGCACCTATTACGGTCACGGGGCGGACAAGAAGGCGAAGAGGAAGTAACGATGGGCAAGGCCAAAGCTCCGCGCAGGCTTGCTGACAACGAGGCGCGCGCCGTCCTGCGCACAATCCGGGTCAGCCCGCAGAAGCTGAACCTGGTCGCGGCGCTGATCCGCGGCAAGAAGGTCTCGACCGCGCTCGCCGATCTGGAGTTCTCGCGCAAGCGGATCGCCGGGACGGTCAGGAAGACGCTGGAATCGGCGATCGCCAATGCGGAAAACAACCACGACCTCGATGTCGACGCGCTGGTTGTCGCGGAGGCCTATGTCGGCAAGTCGATCGTGATGAAGCGCTTCCACGCTCGTGGCCGAGGCCGTGCGAGCCGCATTGAGAAGCCGTTCTCGAACTTGACGATCGTCGTCCGCGAAGTCGAAGAGAAAGGGGAGGCCGCGTAATGGGCCAGAAAATCAATCCGATCGGTCTCCGCCTCGGCATCAACCGCACGTGGGATTCGCGTTGGTACGCGAACACCGGCGAATACGGGCAGCTGCTGCACGAAGACATCAAGATCCGTGAGTACCTGAAGAAGGAGCTCAAGCAGGCGGCAATCTCCAAGATCGTGATCGAGCGCCCGCACAAGAAGTGCCGCGTGACGATCCATGCCGCGCGCCCGGGTCTGATCATCGGCAAGAAGGGCGCCGACATCGAGAAGCTTCGCAGGAAGCTGACCGAGATGACGAAGTCGGAGACGCATCTCAACATCGTCGAAGTGCGGAAGCCCGAGATCGATGCGACGCTGATCGCACAGTCGATCGCGCAGCAGCTCGAGCGCCGTATCGCCTTCCGCCGCGCCATGAAGCGTGCCGTTCAGTCGGCCATGCGTCTGGGCGCCGAGGGCATCCGCATCAACTGCTCGGGTCGTCTCGGCGGCGCCGAAATCGCCCGCATGGAATGGTACCGCGAAGGTCGCGTGCCGCTGCATACGCTGCGTGCCGACGTCGACTACGGAACCGCCGAGGCCCAGACGGCCTACGGCACCTGCGGCGTCAAGGTGTGGGTGTTCAAGGGCGAGATCCTCGAGCACGACCCCATGGCTTCGGAGCGCCGTGCGGCCGAGGGTGACCACAGCCACGCCGGCGAGCGCAGCGAACGCAGCCGCCGTCGCGAAAACGCCTGAGCGGCAACTTAAGAATTTGGAGTAAGCAAGATGCTGCAGCCAAAGCGCACAAAGTTCCGCAAGCAGTTCAAGGGACGCATCCACGGCGCCGCCAAGGGCGGTACCAACCTGGATTTCGGCGGCTTTGGACTGAAGGCGATGGAGCCGAACCGCGTCACCGCGCGTGAGATCGAGGCGGCCCGCCGCGCGATCACCCGCGAGATGAAGCGTCAGGGCCGGGTCTGGATTCGCGTATTCCCGGACGTGCCGGTTACGTCGAAGCCGACCGAAGTTCGTATGGGTAAGGGCAAGGGCGCGGTCGACTACTGGGCCTGCCGTGTGAAGCCGGGCCGTATCATGTTCGAGATCGACGGTGTTCCGGAAGAGACCGCCCGCGAAGCGCTGCGTCTCGGCGCGGCCAAGCTCTCGGTCAAGACGCGCTTCATCCAGCGCATCGCAGAATAGGGAAGGGCTGATCATGAAGGCCTCTGACGTTCGGGCAAAGACCCCCGACCAGTTGAACGACGATCTGGCCAGCCTCAAGAAGGAGCAGTTCAACCTGCGCTTCCAGAAGGCGACCGGCCAGCTCGAGAAGACCGCACGCGTGAAGCAGGTCCGCAGGGACATCGCGCGCATCAAGACCATCGCTGCCGAGAAGTCGGCGGGCAAGAAGGCTTAAGGACAGGACCATGCCAAAGCGCATTCTGCAGGGCGTCGTCGTCAGCGACAAGAACGAGAAGACGGTCGTCGTCAAGACCGAACGGCGCTTCATGCATCCCGTTATGAAGAAGGTCGTGCGCCAGACGAAGAAGTACAAGGCGCATGACGAGAACAACACCTTCAAGGTGGGCGATCAGGTTTCCATCGAGGAATCCAAGCCTTTCTCGAGGGACAAGCGCTGGGTCGTCATCACCGACGCCCCGTCGCAGTAACGAAATTTTCGCACAAGCCGGGGAGATGTGACTACTCCCCGTGAAGAAGAAGGCGGCCAGTCATGATTCAGATGCAAACAAACCTCGACGTGGCGGATAATTCCGGCGCGCGTCGTGTCATGTGCATCAAGGTGCTCGGCGGTTCGAAGCGCAAATACGCCTCGGTCGGCGACATCATCGTCGTGTCGATCAAGGAAGCTATTCCGCGCGGCCGCGTGAAGAAGGGCGACGTGATGAAGGCGGTTGTGGTGCGCACGGCCAAGGACATCCGCCGCGCCGACGGCAGCGTGATCCGTTTCGACAACAACGCGGCCGTGCTCGTCGACAACAAGAAAGAGCCGATCGGCACTCGTATCTTCGGGCCGGTTCCGCGCGAGCTTCGCGCGAAGAACCACATGAAGATCATCTCGCTCGCGCCTGAAGTGCTGTAAGGAGCCGGAGACATGCAGAAGATTCGCAAAGGCGACAAAGTCGTCGTCCTGACCGGCAAGGACAAGGGCCGCACCGGTGAGGTGCTGCGCGTCCTTCCGAAGGACGACAAGGCCGTTGTCCGCGGCGTCAATCAGGTGCGCCGCCACCAGAGGCAGACCCAGTCCCAAGAGGGCGGGATCATCACGAAGGAAGCGCCGATCCACCTGTCGAACATCGCGCTGGTGGACCCCAAGGATGGAAAGCCGACCCGCGTCGGCTTCAAGGTCGAGGCGGACGGCACCAAGGTTCGAGTCGCGAAGCGCTCGGGAGAAGTCATCAATGGCTAAGGCACAGTATCAGCCGCGCTTGAAGAAGCAGTACGACGAGGTCATTCGCAAGGCGCTTCTCGAGCAGTTCAAATA
The DNA here is from genome assembly GCA_035556195.1 of Rhizobiaceae bacterium. Taxonomy (GTDB): domain Bacteria; phylum Pseudomonadota; class Alphaproteobacteria; order Rhizobiales; family Rhizobiaceae. Next base: position 44,549 of record DATMFK010000036.1, on the reverse strand, counting down.
CGACAACGAGATGCAGGTTCCCCGCATCGACAAGATCGTTCTCAACATGGGCGTGGGCGAGGCCACCGGCGATTCCAAGAAGCCGACGGTTGCCGCCGAGGACCTGTCGCTGATTGCCGGCCAGAAGGCCGTCGTGACCCGCGCGCGCAACTCGATCGCCGGCTTCAAGGTTCGCGAGAACATGCCGATCGGCGCCAAGGTGACGCTCCGCAAGGAGCGTATGTACGAGTTCCTGGACCGTCTCGTGAACATCGCGCTGCCGCGCGTTCGCGACTTCCGCGGCCTGAACCCGAAGAGCTTCGATGGCCGCGGCAACTATGCCATGGGCATCAAGGAACATATCGTGTTCCCCGAGATCAACTACGACAAGGTCGACCAGATCTGGGGAATGGACATCGTCGTTTGTACGACTGCCAAGACGGATGATGAGGCCCGGGCGTTGCTCAAGGCCTTCAACTTCCCCTTCCGGCAGTAACGGCAGCGAAAAAGGAAGAATCTGAAATGGCAAAGACCAGCTCAGTCGAGAAGAACAACCGGCGCCGCAAGCTCGTGGACCGTTACGCCGCCAAGCGTAAGGCCCTGAAGGAAACGGTGATGGATCAGAGCAAGCCCATCGAAGAGCGTTTCCGCGCTCAGCTCAAGCTTGCCGCGCTGCCGCGGAACTCGGCGAAGGTGCGCATCCGCAACCGCTGCGAAGTGACGGGCCGTCCTCGGGCCTTTTACCGCAAGCTCAAGATGTCGCGCGTCGCATTGCGCGAATTGGGCAACAACGGCCTGATCCCGGGCCTGGTCAAGTCGAGCTGGTAAGGAGGACCGAAGATGTCCATGAATGATCCTCTCGGCGATATGCTGACCCGTATCCGCAACGCCTATGGCCGCCGGAAGACCAAGGTTTCGACGCCGGCGTCGCGCCTGCGCGCCCGCGTCCTCGACGTGCTGAAGGCGGAAGGCTACATCCGCGATTACAGCCAGGTCGAGTTCGAGAACGGCAAGTCCGAAATCGAGATCGAGCTGAAGTACTATGACGGCCAGCCGGTGATCCGCGAGATCGCGCGTGTATCCAAGCCGGGCCGTCGCGTGTACGTGTCGGTGAAGTCGATTCCCCAGGTGGCCAATGGCCTTGGCATCTCGATCCTGTCGACGCCCAAGGGCGTGATGACGGACCACGAGGCGCGCGAGCAGAACGTCGGCGGGGAAGTCCTCTGCCAGATCTTCTGATCGGCCGGGCTAGAAAACAAGGAACGAGGACAAGACCATGTCTCGTATTGGCAAAAAGCCTGTGGCGGTGCCGCAGGGTGTAACCGCGAACGTCTCCGGCCAGACCGTGACGGCGAAGGGCCCGAAGGGTGAGTTGAACTTCGTCGTCAACGACGAGGTCCTGGTCAAGCTCGACAACGGCGAGATCTCCGTCGAGCCGCGCGACGAGTCCAAGGATGCCCGCTCCAAGTGGGGTATGTCGCGCACGCAGATCGTCAACATCCTCGAAGGCGTCAAGAACGGCTTCGAGAGGCGCCTCGAAATCACCGGCGTCGGATACCGTGCGGCCATGCAGGGAAAAAATCTGCAGTTGGCGCTTGGCTTCAGCCACGACGTCGTCTACGAGACGCCGCAAGGCATCACGATCGCCGTGCCGAAGCCGACTGAAATCGTCGTCAGCGGCATCGACAAGCAGCAGGTCGGGCAGGTCGCTGCCGAGATCCGCAAGTATCGTGGTCCCGAGCCCTACAAGGGCAAGGGCGTGCGGTATGCCGGCGAGAAGATCGTCCGCAAGGAAGGCAAGAAGAAGTAACGCCGCGGTGCATGGTCGCGGGAAGCCAAACGGCTTACCGCACATGGCCATCCCGGATTGTCAGGCAAGGAAAGAACAATGGCTTCGAAAGAATCCACCCAGCGCCGCGCCCAGCGCGTCCGGCGCCAGCTCAAGAAAGTCTCCGGCGATCGTCTGCGTCTTTCGGTCTACCGTTCGTCGAAGAACATCTATGCTCAGATCATCGACGATTCGAAAGGACATACGCTGGTCGCCGCCTCGACGCTCGAGAAGGATCTCAAGGGATCGCTGAAGACCGGCGCCGATGTGGCCGCTGCTGCCGCTATTGGCAAGCTGATCGCCGAGCGCGCCGTGCAGGCTGGCCTCAAGGAGGTCGTGTTCGATCGTGGGCCGTACATCTATCACGGCCGCGTCAAGGCGCTCGCCGACGCTGCTCGCGAAGGCGGCCTGAGCTTCTGATTTTCACCGTGGGGATCTCGGACGAGATCTCCGCTTTTCAACCAACCGTGCTTCCGGAAAAGAACAAGGACTAGGATATGGCACAGGAACGTAGGGACGGCGGTCGCGAGCGCGGCCGCGACCGTGAAGAGCGCGACAGCGAGTTCGTTGACAAGCTCGTTCACATCAATCGCGTCGCCAAGGTGGTGAAGGGCGGCCGGCGCTTCGGCTTTGCCGCGCTCGTCGTCGTCGGCGACCAGAAGGGCCGCGTCGGTTTCGGCCACGGCAAGGCGCGCGAGGTGCCTGAGGCCATCCGCAAGGCGACCGAATCGGCCAAGCGCGACATGATCTTCGTTCCGCTGCGTTCGGGCCGGACGCTGCACCACGACGTGGAAGGCCGCTGGGGCGCCGGCAAGGTGCTGCTCCGCGCCGCCAAGCCCGGTACCGGCATCATCGCGGGCGGCCCGATGCGCGCCGTCTTCGAAACGCTCGGAATGCACGACGTCGTTGCCAAGTCGATGGGTTCCTCGAACCCGTACAACATGGTTCGGGCAACGTTCGACGCGCTGAAGAGCCAGCTGCATCCGAAGGACGTTGCCGCACAGCGTGGCATCAAGTACTCGACGCTCCAGGCCCGCCGCGGCGCTGCGGTCGCCGAGGAATAGTCTGCGGCTGATCAGGGAATACGACCATGGCAAAGAAGCAGACCAAGACGATTACCGTCGAGCAGATCGGTAGCCCGATCCGCCGGCCCAAGGAACAGCGCGCGACGCTCGTCGGGCTCGGCCTCAACAAGATGCATCGCAAGAGCACGCTCGAAGACACGCCCTCCGTGCGCGGCATGATCGCTTCCGTGCAGCATCTCGTCCGCGTCGTGGACGAGGCGTGAACGTAAGCGCAGGAGAACGACCATGAAATTGAACGAACTGCGTGACATGGAAGGTGCGACGAAGGCGCGCAAGCGCGTCGGGCGTGGCATCGGCTCGGGCAGCGGCAAGACCGCAGGCCGCGGCGTGAAGGGTCAGAAGGCGCGTTCCGGCGTCGCCATCAACGGCTTCGAGGGCGGACAGATGCCGCTCTATCGCCGCCTGCCCAAGCGCGGCTTCAAGAACATCTTCGCCAAGGACTTCAACATCGTGTCGCTGGCCCGCATTCAGGCCGCGGTCGACGCCAAGAAGCTCGACGCGAAGGAAACCGTCAATGCCGACGCGTTGGTCAAGGCGGGCGTCATCCGGCGTGTCAAGGATGGCGTGAGATTGCTGGCCGACGGCGAGCTAACCTCGAAGCTTTCCTTCGATGTCGCCGGCGCCTCCAAGGCCGCTCTCGAGAAGATCGAGAAGGCCGGCGGATCGGTGAAGCTGCCGGAGAAGGCGGCCGCTGAATAAGGGGCTCGTATCCAAGCGGCGGTAGAGATACCGCCGCTTGCATGTTTGCCGTCCGAAGCCTATCTCGTGGGCTTCGGTGACACGCGCCACCCCCGAGGGGTGCGACTTGCGTGACCTAGCGGAGAATTTTTGATGGCTTCGGCTGCTGAGCAACTCGCCTCCAATCTCAATTTCGCAGCTTTCGCCAAGGCTGAAGACCTGAAGAAGCGCATCTGGTTCACCCTCGGCGCGCTTCTCGTCTATCGGCTCGGTACCTACATTCCGATGCCGGGAATCAACCCGGATGCCTTCGCCCAGGCCTTCCAGCAGCAGAGCGGCGGCGTGCTCGGCATGTTCAACATGTTCGCCGGCGGCGCCGTCGGGCGCATGGCGATCTTCGCGCTGGGCATCATGCCCTATATCTCCGCCTCCATCATCATGCAGCTCATGACGTCGGTCGTGCCGACGCTGGAAGCGCTGAAAAAGGAAGGCGAGCAGGGCCGCAAGATCATCAACCAGTACACGCGCTACGGCACTGTGCTGCTCGCGATCGTCCAGGCCTACGGTATTTCGGTCGGGCTTGAGAGCGGCAATGGCATAGTCATGGATCCGGGTTGGTTCTTCCGCATCTCCGCCGTGATCACGCTCGTCGGGGGCACCGTATTCCTGATGTGGCTCGGGGAGCAGATCACCGCACGCGGCATCGGTAACGGTATTTCGCTCATTATCTTCTCCGGTATCGTCGCCGGCCTGCCATCGGCGATCAGCCACACGCTGGAACTCGGCCGCACCGGTGCGCTTTCGACAGGAATCATCCTGGCCATCATCGCGCTGGCTGTCGTGGTCATCGCCGTGATCGTATTCTTCGAACGCGCCCAGCGCCGGCTGCTTATCCAGTATCCCAAGCGTCAGGTGGGGAACCGGATGTTCCAAGGCGATACGTCGCACCTGCCGCTGAAGCTCAACACGTCCGGCGTCATTCCGCCGATCTTTGCGTCGTCGCTGCTTCTCCTGCCGGCGACGGTTGCAGGCTTCGCCAACACGACGACGCTGCCGACCTGGGCAAGCGCCGTGCTGGCAGCGCTTGGGCATGGCCAGCCGCTCTACATGGCGCTCTATGCTGGCATGATCGTTTTCTTCGCCTTCTTCTATACGGCGATCGTGTTCAATCCGAAGGAAACCGCCGATCAGTTGAAGAAGCATTCCGGCTTCATCCCGGGCTATCGTCCAGGCGAGCGCACAGCCGAATATATCGATTACGTGCTCACCCGGATCACCGTCGTTGGTGCAATTTACCTCGTCCTCATCTGCATGATACCGGAGTTCCTGATCTCCGCGACCGGCGTGCCCTTCTACCTGGGCGGTACGTCGTTGCTCATCGTGGTCAGCGTGACGCTGGACACGGTCGCGCAGATCCAGGGTCATCTGATTGCCCACCAGTATGAAGGGCTGATCAAGAAGTCGAAGCTCCGGGGGGGCAAGAGGGGACGATGAGATTAATTCTGCTTGGGCCGCCTGGGGCGGGTAAGGGGACGCAAGCACAGAGGCTGGTGGACAAGCACGGCATTCCGCAGCTCTCGACCGGAGACATGCTGCGGGCTGCTGTGAAGGCCGGGACCGAAGTCGGAAAGCGTGCCAAGGCGGTGATGGACGCCGGCCAGCTCGTCTCGGACGAGATCGTGAACCAGATTGTGTCGGATCGGGTCGATGAGCCGGATGCGGTGAAGGGATTCATCCTGGACGGCTACCCACGCACGGTTCCTCAGGCCGAGGCGCTGACACGTATCCTGGCCGGCAAGGGTCAGAAGCTCGACGCGGTCATTGAGCTCAAGGTCGACGAATCAGCTCTGCTGACGCGCATGGAAAAGCGTGTCGCGGAGACGGTGGCCGCCGGCGGGCAGGTTCGGGCGGACGACAATCCGGAGTCCTTCAGGAAACGCCTGAACGAGTATCGGGAGAAGACCGCACCACTTTCAGCCTATTATGCCGGAACCGGGCAGTTGAAAACCGTCGACGGCATGGCCGATATCGACGACGTTACAGCGGAGATCGAGAAGATCGTCTCGGCGGCCGCCGCAGAAGCGTAAAGCCAGCGGTTGACTATAGTCCTCTTTTGGACTATAGGGGCCGCTTTCCACTCAGACATGACTGCGAGGGTCCATTGGGGACCCTCTTAGCGCATGAGATGAGTAGCCCGCATGGGCCGGCCTCCACCGGACGCGGGTCAACAACAACTCGCCGGTGTGACCGGCCCACATGGAGACGAGAATGGCTCGTATAGCAGGCGTCAATATTCCGACCAACAAGCGCGTCATCATCGCGCTGCAGTATATTCACGGCATTGGGCCTAAGTTCGCCCAGGAGATCGTGGAGAAGGTCGGCATCCCGTCGGAACGTCGCGTCAATCAGCTGACCGACGCCGAAGTGCTGCAGATCCGCGAAGCGATCGATCGTGACTATCAGGTCGAGGGCGACCTGCGCCGCGAAGTTTCGATGAACATCAAGCGTCTGATGGACCTCGGCTGCTATCGCGGCCTGCGCCATCGTCGCTCCCTGCCGGTCCGCGGCCAGCGCACGCATACCAATGCGCGCACTCGCAAGGGTCCCGCCAAGGCGATCGCCGGCAAGAAGAAGTAACGCGAATAAGCGAATGACCATTGGCGGGTGGGGAACTCCGTTCGCTGCCCGCTGCAGGTGTAGCCGCTGGCATTACGGCGGTGTCGAGATCAACAGGAAGGACTACAATGGCCAAGGAAGCCACGCGCGTTCGCCGTCGCGAACGTAAGAACATTTCGTCGGGTGTCGCCCACGTGAACTCGACCTTCAACAATACCATGATCACCATTACCGACGCGCAGGGCAATGCGATCGCTTGGTCGTCGGCGGGCGCGCAGGGGTTCAAGGGCTCGCGTAAGTCGACGCCGTTCGCGGCGCAGGTCGCCGCGGAAGACGTTGCCAAGAAGGCCCAGGAGCATGGCATGCGCATGCTCGAGGTCGAGGTCTGCGGTCCGGGCTCCGGCCGTGAGTCGGCGCTGCGCGCCTTGCAGGCAGCGGGCTTCACGATCACGTCCATTCGTGACGTGACGCCGATCCCGCACAATGGCTGCCGGCCCCGCAAGAAGCGCCGCGTCTAGTAAGACATCCAACTGAAGGAGCGCCGCCAGGGCGCTCCTTCATGTTTCCAGATCACCCGTACGATTGGATGGTGCGGGGAAACGGAAGGACATCAGAATGATCCAGAAAAACTGGCAGGAACTGATCAAGCCCAACAAGATCGACTTCTCGTCGAAGGGCCGTACGCTGACCACGCTCGTGGCCGAGCCGCTGGAGCGCGGCTTTGGTCTGACGTTGGGCAATGCGCTTCGCCGCGTGCTGCTGTCGTCATTGCGTGGGGCGGCGGTAACCGCCGTCCAGATCGATGGCGTGCTGCACGAGTTCTCGTCGATCGCCGGCGTTCGCGAGGACGTGACCGATATCGTTCTCAACATCAAGGAAATCGCCATTCGGATGGAAGGCGACGGGCCGAAGCGCATGGTGGTGCGCAAGCAGGGCCCGGGCGCCGTCGTTGCCGGCGATATCCAGACGGTGGGCGACGTCGAGATCCTCAATCCCGACCACGTCATCTGCACTCTCGACGAGGGTGCCGAGATCCGCATGGAGTTCACGGTCGATACCGGCAAGGGGTATGTGCCGGCCGAGCGCAATCGCGCCGAAGACGCGCCGATCGGTCTCATTCCGGTGGACAGCCTCTATTCGCCGGTCAAGAAGGTCTCCTATAAGGTCGAGAACACCCGTGAGGGACAGGTTCTCGATTACGACAAGCTGACAATGACGATCGAGACGAACGGCTCGGTGTCGGGCGAGGACGCGGTTGCGTTTGCGGCTCGCATTCTTCAGGACCAGCTCGGCCTGTTCGTCAATTTCGACGAGCCGCAGAAGGAAGTCGCGGCAGAAGCGGTTACGGAGCTCGCCTTCAACCCGGCTCTGCTGAAGAAGGTCGACGAACTGGAACTGTCGGTGCGTTCGGCCAACTGCCTGAAGAACGACAACATCGTCTATATCGGCGATCTCATCCAGAAGACGGAGGCGGAGATGCTCCGCACGCCGAACTTTGGACGCAAGTCGTTGAACGAGATCAAGGAAGTGCTGGCGGCGATGGGGCTCCATCTCGGCATGGAAGTGCCGGATTGGCCGCCTGAGAACATCGAAGATCTCGCCAAGCGTTACGAAGACCAATACTGAGCGTGATCCCGGGGCCGGCGGCGCAAGCCCACGCCCTAGGACAATGCTCGCGATGAAATTCGAGGCCACGGCCTCCGAACCAGGAATTGAAGGAGAAGAGCTATGCGCCACGGATTTGCCGGCCGCCGGTTCGCCCGCAGTGCAAGCCATCGCAAGGCGATGTTCGCCAACCTCGCTGCCTCGCTGATCGAGCATGAGCAGATCGTCACGACCCTGCCAAAGGCGAAGGACCTCCGTCCGATCGTCGAGAAGCTGGTCACGCTCGGGAAGCGCGGAGACCTGCATGCTCGCCGCCAGGCGATTGCCCAGATCGGCAACGAGCCGCTGGTGAAGCGTCTGTTCGATACGATCGCGCCGCGCTATGCGCAGCGTAACGGCGGGTACCTGCGCATCATGAAGGCGGGCTTCCGCCATGGCGACAACGCCCCGCTGGCGGTGATCGAATTCGTCGACCGCGACGTGTCGGCCAAGGGCGCTGCCGATCGTGCGCGTCTCGAGGCGGAAGGCGCCACGGAGGCCGAGGCGGCGTAAGCCGTACCCTCGCGAGACGAGTACAAGGGGCCCGCGCGGCCCCTTTTTCTTGAGAGGCATGGCGCCCACAGTGGCCATTGGCGGGGCAGCCTTTGAACGCCTTTCATTTTGCACAATCCTTTGACATGAAGCCTATCGATTGGGCGAGAGGATTCGTATGCGCGCGGGAAGATTGGCGTTTGTCGCTATCGGCATCTGGTTGGCCGCTACGGCCACGATGAAATACGCAGGGGCACAGGAGGAGCCGAAAGGCGAGGGCCTGAGCGAAGTCCTGACCGACATGCTGCGTGGGGCGGAGAATCCGCCCAACCCTGCCGTGGAAGGGCTCAAGAAGCGCGTTCCCTTCGGACAGGCGGAGATGCAGCTTTCCTTTGCTCCGCTGGTCAAGAACACGGCGCCGGCGGTGGTCAACGTCTACGCCTCCAGCCAAGTGCGCGCGCGCTCGCCCTTCGAAGGCGATCCTTTCTTCGAGCGGTTCTTTGGCGCGCAGATGCCGCCGCGGGTGCAATCGTCGCTCGGCTCGGGCGTGCTCGTCGACCCCAGCGGCATCGTTGTCACGAATTTCCACGTCATCCGCGACGCCGACCAGGTGAAGGTTGCGACGTCCGACGGGCGGGAGTTCGCGAGCAAGGTGCTGCTGAAGGACGAGCAGCTCGACCTGGCCGTGCTCAAGATCGAGGCCAAGGACCCGTTCCCGGTCGTGCCGCTGGGCGATTCCGATGCGCTGGAGGTCGGCGACCTCGTTCTTGCGATGGGCAATCCGTTCGGGGTTGGGCAGACAACCACCAGCGGCATCGTCTCAGCGCTTGCCCGTACACATATCGGTGTTTCGGATTTCGGTTTCTTCATCCAGACGGATGCCGCCATCAATCCGGGAAATTCGGGCGGCGCACTCATCAACATGGCTGGCCAACTCATCGGCATCAACACGGCGATTTTCAGCCGCAGCGGCGGCTCGATCGGCATCGGCTTCGCAATTCCCTCGAACATGGTCCGCGCCGTGGTCGAATCGGCGAAGAATGGCAGCGACTTCTTCGAGCGGCCTTACATCGGCGCCGCCTTTCAGGGCGTCGATGCGCAAGTCGCCGAGTCGCTCGGCATGGAGCGCCCTTCCGGCGCGCTCGTCGCCTCGGTCACTCCGGACGGACCTGCGGCCCGGGGTGGACTGAAGCCGGGCGACGTCATCCTGTCGATGAATGGGGTCCAGATCGAGCATGTCGATGCCCTCGGCTATCGCCTGGCGACGCAGGCGATCGGCAGCGTCGCCAATCTCGAGGTGCTTTCGCAGGGCGAACACAAGACCATCGAGGTAACGCTGGAGCGGGCTCCGGAAGGCGCCTCATCCGCCGAACTGCAGATCAATGGCAGAAGCCCTTTTGCCGGTACCAAGGTCGCCGCGCTTTCGCCGCGGTTGGCTCAGCGGCTTGGCCTGAGCACTGAAACGACCGGCGTCGCTGTGCTGGACGTAGCGCCCAACTCGCCGGCCGCCGGGTTCGGATTCATGCCGCGCGACATCGTGCGCGAGGTAAACGGCACCACGATCGACTCGGCCGAGAAGCTGCGGCAGGTCGCGTCCGAGAATACGCGCTGGTGGCGGTTTACGATCGAGCGCGACGGACGGATAATGCGGCAGATGCTGCGCTATTGATCATGCTCTGATGGCTGACCTGTTCAACGCCGACGAACCGGAACGCGCCCCGGCGGGGCGGCCGCTGGCGGATCGTTTGCGCCCGACGAGCCTTGGCGAGGTGGTCGGCCAGGAACATCTCACCGACGAGGATGGAGCCCTGACCCGGCTTATCCGGTCGGGCTCGCTCGGTTCGATGATCTTCTGGGGGCCGCCTGGAACCGGCAAGACCACGGTGGCGCGTCTGCTCGCCAACGAAACCGACCTTGTCTTCGAGCAGATCTCGGCGATCTTCTCCGGTGTCGCCGATCTCAAGAAGGTTTTCGAGACGGCCCGCCTGCGCAGCCGCAATGGGCGCCAGACACTGCTCTTCGTCGACGAGATCCATCGCTTCAATCGCGCCCAGCAAGACAGTTTCCTGCCGGTCATGGAAGACGGCACCATCGTCCTTGTCGGTGCGACCACAGAGAACCCGTCTTTCGAGCTCAACGCGGCATTGCTTTCCCGCGCCCGCGTCCTGGTCTTCAAGACGCTGGACGAAGGAAGCCTCGAGAAGCTGCTTGCGCGAGCCGAGGTGGCGGAGGGCAAGACGCTCCCCCTGGACGACGCGGCACGGGCCATGCTGCTGCGCATGGCCGACGGTGATGGACGCGCTGCGCTCACTCTTGCCGAGGAGGTGTGGCGTGCGGCGAAGCCCGGCGAAGTCTTCGACGCGGCGGCTCTGCAGCGTGTCGTCCAGCGCCGTGCTCCCATTTACGACAAGGGCCAGGACGGCCACTACAATCTCATCTCCGCGCTGCACAAGTCGGTGCGAGGCTCCGATCCTGACGCCGCGCTCTATTACCTTGCCCGCATGTTCGATGCCGGTGAGGACCCGCTCTACCTTGGTCGCAGGCTGGTCCGCATGGCGGTGGAGGATATCGGCCTTGCGGACCCGCAGGCGCTCGTCGTGGCGAATGCGGCCAAGGACGCCTATGACTTTCTCGGTTCGCCCGAGGGGGAACTCGCCTTCGCGCAGGCTGCCGTCTATCTCGCGACGGCGCCCAAGTCGAATGCAGTCTACACCGCGTTCAAGGCGGCGACCCGGGCCGCCAAGGAGCATGGTTCGCTGCTTCCGCCCAAGCATATACTCAACGCGCCGACCAAGCTGATGAAGGAGGAGAGCTACGGCGCCGGCTACCGCTACGACCATGACGAACCGGATGCGTTTTCCGGGCAGAACTACTTCCCCGAGAAGATGGGGCGGCAGACATTCTACGACCCTCCCGACAGGGGATTTGAAAGAGAAGTCCGCAAGCGGCTCGACTATTGGGCCAAGCTCAGGAAGGAGAGGGGAGAGTAGGGGCTGCCGGGTTCGGCAATCTCCCGCCTTTCCAACGATGCTGGTTTTCACCACGCAACTCGCTTATGAGTTGCCGTCAAGGTTTTTCGCGAGGTCCTATGGACAAGAAGTCTCTCAAGGCAGTCCGCAAGATCGCCATTGCCGTCGTGGTTCTGGCGCTCGGGCTCTACTTCATTCCGATCATCACCGCTGTTTTCCTCGTCTGCGGGCTCATTGACGTGCTGCGCAACGACCGGAAGGACTGGCAACTGTTCAGTCTCTATTTCATGGGCAACGGCATGTTCACGTGGCTGCTGTCGCCGTTCAATCTCCTTGTCGACCTGCTGTCCTACCGCAACTGGGGTGTGTGGAAGCTGGAACAGTTTCCGGAGGACTATCGCCGCGAGGTCGACGAGGTGTTGGACATCTTCAGGACGCGTCAGGACGAGATCATCGCCGACATCGACGCCAGTTTTGAAAGCGGCCGTCGCGGCATGTATGTCTATCAGTGGTACGGCAAGCCGCACATCGACAACATTCCGGAATTCACGAAGCAGTTCAAATATATCCGCACCATCGCAGTGTCCGTTTTCAGCGGCCGTGAATCGACGTCGTTCCATTTCGGCCCGCTGCGTCTGACCTTGCGCGTTCTCCTGAACCTGAAGCCCGTCAAGACGGACAAGATCTTCATCGAGTGCGGTAACGTGAAGAGGTACTGGTACGAGAATCCACTCTTCATCTTCGACGACACGCTTTTGCATCGTTCCGTCAACGAGCATGACGGCCGCCGTTATTGCGTCTTCATGGACGTCATTCGGCCGTCTCCCGTCCCCGGCGTGCTTTCGGCGCTTCTGTCGTTCGTCTCGATCAGCGTCGACCGGGTGAAGGCCATCTTCTATAAAAACTGGAAGATGATCGACGGGAGCAAGACCAAGGCCGCTGCCGCCAAATAACCACTGCCGGCGCGATCGCGCCGCCAGCGGCTCTGGCGTGCCTTGGCTGCCGCCCATGCAGCTATCAGCCTTGCCGGTTCGCTGACGGCGCATTCGTGGGATTGTGTGTCGCGCGGGGCTTTGGCTGATGCTATCAGCGCGTTTTCAAAAGGAAGCACTGGGAAGCGATGGCTGGCGTCGAACAGATAACGGTGGAAGCCGGCGAATCGGGCATGCGCCTCGATCGCTGGTTCAAGACGCATTATCCGGGCTTGGGTTTCGGTCACCTGCAGAAACTGCTGCGTTCCGGCCAGGTCCGTGTCGACGGCGGTCGCGTCAAGGCGGACACGCGCCTTCAGCCCGGCCAGTCGGTGCGTGTGCCGCCGCTCGAGGTCGACCGGAAAGGCGATGTGCCTTTGACTGCGCGAACCATGCGCAATCGCGGGGACGCCGACCTTCTGTCGAAGATGTTGCTGCACGAAGATCCGAAGGTCTTCGTTTTCAACAAGCCGGCCGGACTGGCCGTCCAGGGCGGCTCCGGAGTGTCGCGTTCGGTCGACGACATGCTGGAAGCCTGGCGCAATCAGAAAGGCGAGAAGCCACGCCTCGTCCATCGGCTCGACCGCGATACTTCGGGCGTCTTGGTCGTCGCGCGCACGCGGCTTGCGGCCATGCGGCTTGCGCAGGCGTTTCGAGAACGCGAAACCAAGAAGACGTACTGGGCGCTGGTGAAAGGTGTGCCGAAGAAGCGCGAGGACAAGATCTCTACCTGGCTGGTCAAGGAGCAGACCAGGGATGGCGACCGCATGCGCGTGGCGCGCCATGGCGAGGAGGGCGCAGACCACGCCGTCTCCTATTACCGCGTAGTGGAGCAGGCCGGCCAGTCGCTCTCCTGGCTCGAAATGGAGCCCTACACGGGGCGCACGCATCAGTTGCGCGTCCACGCAGCCCATCTCGGTTGCCCGATCATCGGGGATCCCAAATATTTCGAGGCCGACACCAATTGGGAGTTCCCGGGGGGCATCCAGAACCGCCTGCATCTCCACGCGCGGCGCATCGTAATTCCCCATCCGGACAAGGGTAGCATCGATGTCACCGCACCGCTTCCGCCGCACATGCGGCAGAGCTGGAACCTGCTCGGCTTCGATGATGCGTCGGCGGAGGGTGAGGCTTGAGCAAGGTCGCAACGCTTGACCGTCGTGACAATATCGACGCGGCCGCGGTCGCGCTGCTTCTTCTGCTCACATTCTCATGGGGCCTCAACGGCGTCGCCGGAAAGGTCGCCAACACCGGCTACAATCCGATCTTCCTGACTGTTGCGCGCTCGGCGATCGCGGCGGTATTGGTGTTTGCGTGGTGCCGTTTGCGGGGAATAGCGCTCTTCGAACGCGACGGGACGCTATGGCCCGGCATCTTGGCCGGGCTGCTTTTCGGCGGGGAGTTCGCGCTGATCTTTGTCGGCCTGGACTACACTTCGGTGGCGCGCAGCGCGCTGATGGTCAATACCATGCCTTTCTGGGTCCTGCTCGCGGGGCATTTTCTGCTTGGCGAGCGGATGTCCCTGGCGAAGCTCGGCGGGCTTGTCCTGGCTTTCGCTGGTGTTGTTGTCGTGTTCTCCGACGAGCTCAGCCTGCCCAGCCCGGAAGCCATCAACGGCGATCTCATGAGCCTGTGCGCAGGACTTTTCTGGGCGGCGACCATCATCGTCATCAAGGCATCCAAGCTCAGCCGGGCCAGCGCCGAGAAGATGTTGCTCTATCAACTCGTTGTCTCGGCCGTCATCATCGTGCCGCTTATTCCCTTGGCCGGCCCGGCGATACGGGACGTATCCTCGCTGGCAACCGGCGCGCTGCTGTTCCAGGCTGTTTATGTGGTCGCGTTCACCTATATATTGTGGTTCTGGATGATGCGGCGCTATCCGGCCGCCGGCCTGTCGAGCTTTGCCTTTCTGACGCCTGTTTTCGGTGTTCTCCTGGGCGGATTGCTGCTCGATGAACCTCTCACGGCCAAGCTGTTCCTGGCTCTCGGGCTGATCGCCGCTGGCCTCATCATCGTCAACCGGCCGGCCCCCGCGAAAGAAGCATGACATGCGAGACCTTCTGAACGACCTCGAAGCAGGCAACCATCTCTCCGATCCCGATCCGGTGAAGCGCGCCCAGAACCAGATGAAGGTTCCGCTGCCCAAGCGCTTCTACGAAAAGGTCGAGACGGTGAAGGCGGCGGAAGGCTATGCGATCCACCTCGACGGCCGGCCGGTGCGCACCCCGGGGAAGGCGTTGCTCGCATTGCCCACCGAAGAGGCTGCGAACCTCGTGGCGAACGAGTTCGCCGGGCAAGGTGAAGAGATCGATCCGATGTCGATGCCCGTGACGCGGCTCGCCAACACGGCGATCGACGGGGTGGCGAACGATACCCAGGCGGTGCTGGAAGACATACTGCGGTTTGCCTCCACGGACTTGCTCTATTATCGAGCCGACTCCCCGGTTCGCTTGGTGGCGCGCCAGGCAGAGGCCTGGGATCCGGTGATCGACTGGGTACACGGCCGTCTCGGTGTCCATTTTTTCCTTGCCGAAGGCGTCATGCACGTCGAACAGCCGCGCGAGAGCATCGCCGCGATCGGATTCCATCTCCGGCAGCGCGAGGAGCCCCTCCGGCTCGCTGCCCTCCATGTCATGACGTCGATCACCGGCTCGGCGCTGCTGGCGCTTGCCGTCGAGGCGGATGAGTTGGAGCCGGAAGCGGCCTGGACGGCCGCTCATATCGACGAGGACTGGAACATCGAACACTGGGGCGACGACTTCGAGGCGGTGGCCCGCCGCAACGCCCGCAAACGCGACTTTATGGCGGCCACGGATCTGCTCCGCGCCCTTGACTAGCGGCGTCCCGTCGCCGAGCGGCTCGGCCTGACGAACGAGAAGCCGGCCCGGCCCGGTCGGCAAATCGTCCCGAGGTCGGCGGCCCTGTTGGGGCGCCGCCAGCGCCAATCGTGAGCACCAAATTCGTATCGGCGGCAACGCCGTTATCGGCGAGCCAATTCCGTGGCCCGTGACGTGGAATTCGTCCAATTGCATAGCGGCGAAGCTTGCGTCTGGCGCATTTTGGAATGCGATCTGAATTCGATCGGGTGCTTGCCGCCTCGGTCGGCCTCCGTCTACGCGAGCCCTTCGGCAAGGAACAATTAACCAACGCGCTCCTATTGGTCAGGGAGGTCGTATTCGCGAGTCTTGAGTGTGGGGTCCATGCAGTTTCCTCGATCCAATTTACAGGGCTCCGTTTCACAGGGCGACACCCGTAGGGACCACGCCCAGGAGGCGCCAGGCGAAGAAGCGAGGGCTGACAGGAGCCCACCAGGCGCGGTGCCGAGAGGAAACACCGCCGGGAATCGCAAACGGGCACGAGCGGCTTTGCCGAACGGGTCATCAATTTATACGGTAATGGATCGTCTTTCATGAAGCCCAAGGGTAACGCCGCCACCGGCGAAGCATTTCCGAACCGCGAAACGTGGCAGGACTACTTTTTCCTGGCACCAAACGTCCGTTTTACGCGCACACCCGATCGCGAGCTCAAGAAAGACTTCGGCGATGCCGACGCAAAGCCGGAGAGCCGGGCGGATCGCGCACCGCGGACGCAACTGAGGCCGGAAGCCGCGCCGGTCTCGAAACCCGCTCCTACGCCAGCTACGCCGAGCGGGCTTCTCGAGACCTTGCGTTCCTCCCTGGCTGCGAACCGGCTGGTGGAGACGCCCGTCGTCGCCAGGACGTCCGCGCCGGCTACCGAGCTGCCGGCATCCCCGCCCATGGTCGGTCTCGCGGCGCAACGGATCGAGCAACCGGGCGAAGCCGCGGCTGCGGAAGATCCCACGGCGGCCGAGAACAACCGCTGGTCCTACCTCTCGGATTTTGCCTTCTTCGAAGGTATCTCGCTCGAGGCTATCGACCCTGCGAAGCCCATCGCAAAAGTTGACGTGAAGCACGCGCCAGTGGCGGCTCCCGTTGCAAGGATTGCCGCGGCGCCTGTCGCACCCGCTGGCGCGAAGACCGCCGAACGCCCTGCGATGGAGCCGGGCGAAATCACTTCGCTCTACCGCGTCATAGAATGCCACGCGGGCGCGCGCAGTTCTCCCCTTGACGTCGAGGCTGCTTCCGAAGCCGGCGCCAGCAGGGAGGACGAGCCCACCGCCGCCGCGCAGATGGCAATGGGTGCGATCTCCCCGGAAACACCGGTTGAAGAGCTTGGCGCCGATGCTGCTCCGAAGGAGGAGGTGGCACCGGAGGAGGGGGTACGGGAGTCCGAAACCCGAAGAGTGGTGGATTTGAACCTGCCGCGTCCGCAGCCGGCACTGCCCAAGATCGGCGTCGTGGTGCAATCGGCTGCGGCTGATGACTACGAGCTTCCCTCCGAAGAGCTGCTCCAGCAGCCTCCGGAAGGGCAGGGATTCTACATGTCGCAGGAACGGCTGGAACAGAATGCCGATCTTCTGGAAGGCGTGCTCGAGGATTTCGGGGTGCGGGGCGAAATCATCCATGTGCGTCCGGGGCCGGTCGTCACGCTTTATGAGTTCGAGCCGGCGCCGGGCGTCAAATCTTCGCGCGTCATCGGCCTGGCCGACGACATTGCGCGTTCCATGTCCGCCATTTCGGCTCGTGTCGCGGTGGTGCCTGGGCGCAACGTCATCGGCATCGAGCTCCCCAATGAGACGCGCGAAACCGTATATTTCCGAGAGTTGATCGAATCCGACGGCTTCCGTAAGACGAGCTGCAAGCTGGCGCTCTGCCTGGGCAAGACGATAGGCGGAGAACCGGTCATCGCCGAGCTTGCCAAGATGCCCCATTTGCTGGTTGCCGGAACAACCGGCTCGGGCAAGTCGGTCGCTATAAACACCATGATCCTGTCACTCCTCTACAGGCTGAAGCCCGAGGAATGCCGGCTCATCATGGTCGACCCCAAGATGCTCGAACTTTCCGTCTATGACGGCATCCCGCATCTGCTCACCCCCGTCGTGACCGACCCCAAGAAGGCCGTGACGGCGCTCAAATGGGCGGTGCGCGAGATGGAGGACCGTTACCGGAAGATGGCTCGTCTCGGCGTCCGCAACATCGACGGCTACAACCAGCGTGCGGCCGCCGCCCGGGACAAAGGCGAACCGGTGCTGATGACGGTACAGACGGGTTTCGAGCAGGGGACTGGCGAGCCGCTCTTCGAAGAGCAGGAGATCGACCTGGCGCCGATGCCCTATATCGTGGTCATCGTCGACGAGATGGCCGACCTGATGATGGTCGCCGGCAAGGAGATCGAGGGCGCGATCCAACGCCTGGCGCAGATGGCTCGCGCTGCCGGAATCCATCTCATCATGGCGACCCAGCGGCCATCGGTCGACGTCATCACCGGCACGATCAAGGCCAACTTCCCGACGCGCATCTCCTTCCAGGTGACGTCGAAGATCGACAGCCGCACGATCCTCGGCGAACAGGGAGCCGAGCAGTTGCTGGGGCAGGGCGACATGCTCCACATGGCTGGCGGTGGCCGCATCGTGCGTGTTCACGGTCCATTCGTCTCGGACGAGGAAGTCGAGCACGTCGTGGCGCATCTGAAGATGCAGGGCCGCCCCGAATATCTGGAGACCGTGACGGCGGATGAAGAAGAAGAGGAAGCCGAGCCGGAGCAGGGGCCTGTCTTCGACAAGGGAGCAGTTGCCGCCGAAGACGGCGACGCGATCTACGAACAGGCCGTGAAGGTGGTGTTGCGCGACAAGAAATGCTCTACCTCCTACATCCAGCGCCGTCTCGGCATCGGCTACAACCGTGCCGCCTCGCTTGTCGAACGCATGGAGAAGGAAGGGCTCGTCGGCGCGCCCAACCATGTCGGAAAGCGGGAGATCCTGTCCGGCCGGCGTGAAGCGGGTGACGCCGAGTAATCCGGGACGGAACGCCCTCGCCTGCGGCCAATCCGACGCAGGCTGAACGCAGCCACCTATGCGCGCCCGATGGCGCGCGCATAGGCCATGTCGGCCGCAAAGCGCCTTCCCAGGCTGCCCTGAGAGATCGAACCTATTTCCGGCCTTGTCTCGTGCAGCTGGCGAAGGCATTGTCGATTGCGATGTGTCAAAAGATCCGCATTGCCAACGCCGCCGATTGCCCGCTGATCGAGGAAATCGTGAGGGGGGCGTATTCACGCTATGTCTCGCGAATAGGCAGAGAGCCGGGCCCTATGCTCGACGACTATGCCGCGTTGATCGGTAAGGGGCTCGTACACGTCATCGAACACCAAGGTGTGGTTCGCGGCGTGCTCGTTCTGGTCCCCGAACGGGACGCTATGTTACTCGACAACATCGCCGTTGCCCCGGAAGCTCAAGGCTTGGGGCTAGGCCGGAAGCTGCTCGACTTCGCGGAACAGCAGGCTGCAACCGCCGGCTACCGAACTCTCCGGCTCTACACGAACGAGGCGATGGTCGAGAACATCGCGCTTTATCTGCGCCTAAGATTTGTTGAGACCTACCGAGGCGAGGAAAACGGATTCCGCCGGGTCTATATGGCCAAGACAGTCGGCCGGCAGCGCCGCGCTAAACCGGCGCCCTGAGCGAGATTAGGAATATATTCCAGCAGAATACTCAGATCCCGGCTGAGGCGAAGCACGAGCATCGCAGATAGAAAAAAACCCCGGCGCCAGGGCCGGGGTTTTCGTAGCTTCGGGTCGATCCTCAGACCGAGTAGTACATGTCGTACTCGACCGGATGCGGAGTCATGTCGAAACGCATGACTTCCGCCATCTTCAGCTCGATGTAAGCGTCGATCTGATCGTCGTCGAACACGCCGCCGGCCTTCAGGAAACCCCGGTCCTTGTCGAGGCTCTGCAGGGCTTCCCGCAGCGAGCCGCAGACGGTCGGGATCTTCTTCAGTTCCTTCGGCGGCAGATCGTAGAGATCCTTGTCCATCGGCTGGCCGGGATGGATCTTGTTCTTGATGCCGTCGATGCCGGCCATGAGCATGGCGGCGAAGGCCAGGTAGGGGTTCGCGCCCGGATCGGGGAAGCGGATCTCGACACGCTTCGACTTCGGCGACGAGCCGAACGGGATGCGGCAGGATGCCGAACGGTTCCGGGCCGAATAGGCGAGGAGCACAGGCGCCTCGTAGCCGGGCACCAAGCGCTTGTAGGAGTTGGTCAGCGGGTTGGTAAAGGCGTTGACGGCTTTGGCGTGCTTGATGATGCCGCCGATGAAATACAGGCAGGTCTCGGAAAGACCGGCATATTCGTTGCCGGCGAAGGTCGGCCTGCCTTCCTTCCAGATCGACATGTGGACGTGCATGCCCGAGCCGTTGTCGCCAAAGATCGGCTTCGGCATGAAGGTTGCGGTCTTGCCGTAGGCATTGGCTACCTGGTGCACGACGTACTTGTAGATCAGCATCTTGTCGGCGTTGCGAACCAGTGCGTCGAACTTGATTCCGAGTTCGTGCTGCGCCGCGGCCACTTCGTGATGGTGCTTCTCGACCCGGACGCCCATCTCGGCGAGCACGGTCAGCATCTCGGAACGCATGTCCTGGCAGGAATCGATCGGTGGGACCGGGAAGTAGCCGCCCTTGACGCGCGGACGGTGACCCATATTGCCGGTTTCGTAGTCTGTGTCGTCGTTCGACGGCAGCTCCGTCGAATCCAGCTTGAAGCCGGTGTTGTACGGGTCGGCCTTGTACTTCACGTCGTCGAAGACGAAGAACTCAGCCTCGGGGCCGACAAAGACGGTGTCGCCGATGCCTTCGGCCTTCATGTAGGCTTCGGCCTTCTTCGCCGTGCCGCGCGGGTCGCGGTTGTAGGCCTCGCCCGAGACGGGGTCGAGGATGTCGCAAAGGATGACCATGGTGGACTGGGCGAAGAACGGATCCATGTGGACGGTGTCCGTATCCGGCATCAGCACCATGTCGGACTCGTTGATTGCCTTCCAGCCCGCAATGGAAGAGCCGTCGAACATGACGCCATCCGCGAACATGTCTTCCTCGACTTCGGCGACATCCATGGTGACGTGCTGAAGCTTGCCCTTCGGATCGGTGAAGCGCAGGTCGACGAATTTAACGTCGTTATCCTTTATCTGCTTCATGATGTCTTTGGCTGTCGTCATGTCATTTTCCCTATCGTTATGACGTTTGACTGAAAAATCCCTCGGCCGGCCAAGCGCGATCAGATCGCGTCAGGACCGGTCTCTCCGGTTCGAATACGGACCACTTCCTCGATATTCGAGACGAAAATCTTGCCGTCGCCTATACGTCCGGTCTGCGCCGCCTTGCGGATCGCTTCGATGGCAGCCTCGACGGAATCGTCGCCGAGCACGACCTCGATCTTCACCTTTGGCAGGAAGTCGACGACATATTCCGCTCCCCGATAAAGCTCGGTATGGCCTTTCTGGCGGCCGAAGCCCTTCGCTTCGGTGACTGTGATGCCTTGGAGCCCGACTTCCTGGAGTGCTTCCTTCACTTCGTCGAGTTTGAACGGCTTGATGATCGCTTCGATCTTTTTCATACGGAATTGGCCTCCAGAATGGGTTTGAAACCCGTGTCCGCCTCTCTCAAGCAGGAACCATGCCAAATCGACGGCGCCGGGTGGCGAGATGGCGAATTTGCTGCCGAGCCAACGAAGCGCTGCATTGTGCTGCCGGTTTTTGCGGCAACAGCGCTCGCAAAATGCAACGTGACGGAAAAAACGGCATGGCACAACTGCTTAAATCATAGGCAGACTGCTCGTGAGGCGGGCAGGCTTTTCCTTTGTGCTGCACCCGCTATTGTCGGAAGGACGGAGGTCCAGCATGACATATGAGGTCCTGACGCCCCGTGAAATGGGCGCGGTCGATCGCCAGGCGGTCGATCGGGGCCCGCTCACAGGCACCGATCTGATGCGCAACGCGGGGGCGGCCGTCGCTCGTGTCGTGCTTGAACGTTATCCGCATGCTTCGCGTGCTCACATTCTGTGCGGGCCCGGCAACAACGGCGGGGATGGCTATGTCGTGGCGAAGCTGCTTCGGGAGGCAGGCATGGCCATCTCGGTTTGGGCTGACCATCCGCCGCGTGCCGGCAGCGATGCCGCGCTCGTGGCGGCGGATTGGCCGGAGCCGGCCAAAGGGTTGGAGGCTTTCGCGCCGGGGCCCGGCTCGATCGTGATCGATGGCTTGTTCGGCGCGGGGCTCTCGAAAGCGATCGAAGGGAACAGCGCTCAAGCGATCTCCCGCTGTGCCGAAGCGAAAGTGCCCGTTATCGCCGTGGACCTTCCTTCCGGTGTCTCGGGGGAAAGCGGGAAAATACTCGGGGTTGCGTTCCGGGCCGACATCACCGTCACCTTCGTGCGCAAGAAGCCCGGGCATCTTCTGCTGCCCGGCCGTTCGCTCTGCGGAGAAGTGATCGTGGCCGATATCGGGATTCCGGACGACATCGTCGCCGAGGTGGGCGCCGTTTGCTTCGAGAATGCGCCGGCGCTCTGGAGGGCGGAGTTGCCGTCACTCGCGTTGGACACGCATAAATACCGGCGAGGACATGTCGGCGTGTTTTCCGGTGGGCCGACTGCGACGGGGGCGGCACGGCTGTCGGCAATGGCGGCGGCAAGGGCAGGGGCGGGTGCCGTCACCGTACTCTCACCGGTCGACGCACTGGCCGCCAATGCCGCCCATCTCACGTCGATCATGCTGCGGCCGATCCAAACGCTCGTGGAGATAGGAGGTTTTCTGCGCGAGCGTCGGCCCGACGCCTTGGTTTTTGGCCCGGGATTGTCGGGAGGGCCGGAAACGGGCGCACTGCTGATCGACATGCTCGCAGCCATGCGGGAGCACCTCAAGGCAATCGTCTTGGACGCCAGCGCCCTGACATCACTAGTGCGACAAGCGGACGCGTTCTTTGCCATCGCCACTCGCGATGGCGGCCCCTCATTGGTGCTCACCCCGCATGAAGGCGAATTCGGCCGATTGTTCCCCGACCTCGCCGCGGACCGGGCCCTGTCGAAGTTGGAACGAGCCCGCGCCGCGGCGAGCCGAGCCGGGGGGACAGTCATACTGAAGGGAGCGGATACGGTTGTCGCTGCACCGGATGGACGCGCCGCGATCAACAGCAACGGCACGCCATTGCTGGCAACCGCGGGATCCGGCGATGTGCTTTCGGGAATCGTCGCCGCGCTGCTGGCCCAACAGATGCCGCCCTTTCACGCGGCCTGTGCGGGCGTCTGGATACACGCCGAGGCGGCGCGGCGGTTCGGGCCGGGGCTGATCGCGGAGGACCTGCCTGTGGCGCTGATGCCGGTCTTGCGGGAATTGCTCTAGTCGTCGGGCTGCTCCGGCGATTGGGTCTCACCTTTCCTGCCGAAAGTGTAACCGGTCTCGACCGCCGCCTTGCCGAACTTGGCCCTGAGATTGTCGATGGCGCCTTCCGCGAGGGCGCGTTTGCGGGACTGGACGTCCACGAGATCCGGCGGATCGGCTCTGTCGGCGTCGGAGAGATCGCTGACGCCGATGCCGAGCAGGCGATATTTTGTGCCGTCCATCTCCTTTTCCAGAAGCTGCAAGCCGGTTTGGAAGATCCGGTCGGCCAGCCGAGTGGGGTTGGCGAGTTGGCGGTTGCGGGTCCGGATCTTGAAGTCTTGCGTCTTGAGTTTCAAAACGACTGTGCGACCGGCTATGCCCGCCTTCTTCAGTCGAGCGGATACCTTCTCGGACATGGCCCGCAGCACCGGGACGAGGTCTGCCCGCAAGGCGAGATCCGAGTCGAAGGTGGTCTCGGCAGAAACGCTCTTGGCCTCCTGATCGGCATGGACCACGCGATGATCCTTGCCGCGCGACAGATGGTAGAGCCGATCTCCCATGGTGCCATAGCGGCGCATCAATTCGTCGCGATTCATGCCCTGCAACTGCCGGATCAGGCGGATACCATCGCGCTCGAGCGTCGCGGCGAATACCTTGCCGACGCCCCAGATCAGCGTGACCGGCTGCTCGGCCAGGAAGCTCTGCGCCTCCGCCTCTCCGATGACGGCGAAGCCGCGCGGCTTGCGGAAATCGGAAGCGACCTTGGCCAGGAATTTGCAGTAGGACAACCCCACCGAGACGGTGATCCCGATCTCACGCTCCACATCGAGCGCGAACTCGCCGAGTACCAGGGATGGCGGGCGGCCGTGCAGGCGTTCTGTCCCGGAGAGATCGAGGAAGGCCTCGTCGATAGACAGGGGCTCGACCAAAGGAGTCAAGGCCTGCATCATGGCGCGAACCTCGCGCCCGACGCGCCCGTATTTTTCCATGTCGGGCTTAAGGACCACGGCCTCGGGACAAGCCTCGAGGGCCTTGTACATCGGCATGGCCGAGCGGACACCCTTGATTCGCGCGATGTAGCAGGCCGTGGAAACGACCCCCCGCTTGCCGCCCCCGATGATGACAGGCTTGTCCTTGAGCGTGGGATTGTCGCGCTTCTCGACTGCGGCATAGAAGGCATCGCAGTCGATATGGGCGAGATTGAGCTTGTAGAGTTCGGAATGGCGCATGAGCCGCGGACTGCCACAGAGGTGGCAGCGGCGCGCTTCGCCCTGCTGCAAGCCTAGGCAGTCGCGGCAGAAACCGTGCGTCGGGTCGTTGACAGAAAGCGCCATCTTTGGGAACATAAAGAGAACATTGCGAATGATACGCGACCGGGCCAAGGCCAGCAACTGCCGGCTGGGAGGAAAGGTCATGACCATCAAGCCACTGACGCCGGATTTGTGGCCGGCCTTCGAGGATCTCTTCGGCAAGCAGGGGGCTTGCTATGGATGCTGGTGCACGCATTTCCGACTGCCGCCGGCGGTGCGACGCGAGAACAGCCACGCAAGCAACAAGGAATTCATGAAGGCTCGGATCGAAGCCGGTCCGCCACCGGGACTGCTGGCGTTCGAGGTCGAGCGGGCCGTCGGGTGGATGCAGATCGGACCGCGCGCCGACGTGCCCGAATGGAACAATGCCGGCAGGGTTTCCGCACCATTGCAGCCGAGCGACCAGAACGACCCTGCGGTCTGGGCAATTTCCTGCTTCTTCGTGCGTGCGAAGGCGCGAGGGCAGGGACTCACCCATCGTCTGGTCGCCGCAGGCATCGACTTCGCACGCGGCAACGGAGCGAGGTTGCTGGAGGCCTGCCCAATGGATCACTCCAAGGATTCGCGCTCGCTCGGACTGTTTGTCGGTTCGACGCGGGTCTTTGAAAAGGTCGGTTTTTCCGTGGCCGCCAGCCGCAAGACCGGGCGTCCGCTGATGCGGCTCCCGCTTTGATGCGTACTAAAGCCCGAGTGCCGCGGCAATCCGGGGCTTTGCCTCGTTCCAGCTGTCCACGACGACGGCGTTGTCCGGTGGTGGCGGGAGCAGGGAGCGCAGGGAATTGTCGCTCATCAAATGGAAGAGATGCGCATCCGCAACGGATTCCTGTGCCGACAGGAGGTTGCGAGGCTGATCGTCGACGAAGGCGACGGGGCGCTTCGCCGGCCCTCGCAGGGCGGCAATTGCCGGCCCCTTGGCCATTTCGGTGGTCAACAGCGGGTAGGGCAGTCCGAGCGCATCGAGATGGGCACGCCGGGCTGGGCGGTGCCGATGCGGCATCGCGGTGAGGAGGACGATCTCGGCTCCCGCGGAAAGTCTCTCGATCGCTTCGGCCGCGCCTTCGATGACAGTCTGCCACTCCGACTGGACCTGGAAAAAGGCATCGATCAGCATGGACACCTCCGCTTGCTCGGGGATCCTGCCGCTTGCCCGCTCGGAGATGTTGCCCGTCAGCCGAAAGGAAGCGAGCTTGAGCTCGAAGCCGCGTGTCTCCAGATAGCGCGGGAATGGCCGGACGAATTCCAGCAGCACATCGTCGACGTCGAGGACGAGCAGCGGGCGATCGTCGCGGGCGAGTTCGGCGATCTGTCGTGCAGTTTCCGGGTCGTCACTCATGTCGAAGCCTCATATCGATCGTCGCCGTTGGGCAGCCTGCGCCTGGCGGCCAGAACGGATGCCGGGTTGCGTCCAGACTCCTCCGCGAAGCGCAACAATGTCGGTTCGTGCGCCAGGACGAAGTCGAGGACACCGGCCAGGAAGCCCGGTTCGCCTGCCGCCTTGCGTATCATCGCCGGGTCGATGCCGCTGATCGCCAGAAAGCGCGACATCAACTCCGAATCCGCGGCGACAAAACCCAGGGCGGCGATCGCCACTGCCTCGGCATCTTCTCGCGTCGCTTTCTCGCTTGTCATGGTTGGCATCGGTGGGCTTGTGTGCTGTTCCTGCCGCGTCCTCCGAATGTCGAACCGATTTCGGCAAGCGCGATACGTCGTTTCAAAAGTCGCAGCTGTATTCGTGTGCGTCCAAACGGACCCGCCGCATAAGAAGGGAAGTAACCATTCGTCCGCCTCACTGCAAGCCTGCGCCGCCTTGATGCCGGATTCCTCTGCCAACTATCCCTTGCGCAGGATTACGGTTCGTCAATCATCTCGCGCTAGTGTCGAAATCGGGAATCGCGCTCCATTGGGGGCGCGCATGGCAATGGCGCCGCGCCATGGCCAGGCAGGGCGGGTCATATGCCAAAAAAAGTTATGATCGTTGAAGACAACGAGCTCAACATGAAGCTCTTTCGCGACCTGATCGAGGCGAACGGCTACGAAACCGTGCGCACGCGAAACGGCCTGGAAGTGCTGGACCTTGCCCGGGCGCATCGACCCGACCTCATACTCATGGACATTCAGTTGCCGGAAGTATCCGGGCTCGACGTCACGAAATGGCTGAAAGAAGACGGCGAACTGCACACCATCCCGGTGATCGCCGTGACGGCCTTCGCTATGAAAGGCGACGAAGAACGCATCCGGCAGGGTGGGTGTGAGGCGTATATTTCAAAGCCGATCTCGGTGCCGCGCTTCATCGAAACCATCAAGTCGTATCTGGGCGACGCCTAATGCCGCTGCCCTTCCTCGCCAGTTTCGTTCGGAACCGCCAATGACCGCGCGCATCCTCGTCGTCGACGACATTCCGGCCAATGTGAAGCTGCTCGAGGTCCGCCTGCTCGCGGAATATTTCGACGTGCTCACCGCAAGCAACGGCCCGGAAGCCATTGAGACCTGCGAGAACGGCAAGGTCGATGTCGTCCTGCTCGACGTGATGATGCCGGGCATGGATGGCTTCGAGGTCTGCCGGCGTCTCAAGAGCGATCCGGCGACTGCTTATATTCCGGTGGTGATGATCACCGCGCTCGATCAGGTCTCTGATCGCGTGCGCGGGTTGGAGGCGGGCGCCGACGATTTCCTGACCAAGCCCGTCAACGACCTGCAGCTGATGACCCGGGTCAAGAGTCTCGTTCGACTCAAGATGCTCACGGACGAATTACGGCTGCGCGCCTCCACCACACGCAACATCGGGCTGGAGGAATTGCTGAGCCGGAGGAACGCCGGGGAACAGGCACCGCCCAAGGTTCTTCTGATCGACGAGCGCGAGACTTCGTGCCGCAGCATCGAGAAGATGCTTCGAGGCGCCGTGGAACTCGACATCATGCGCGAACCAGGCATGGGCATGTTCCAGGCCGCCGCGAAGGACTACGAATGCGTGATCGTCTCCACCGGCTTCAGCGAAGTCGATCCGCTGCGGCTTTGCTCTCAGCTGCGTTCGCTCGATCGTACTCGGCTGGTGCCGATCGTCGTCATCGCTGAGGACGGTGAGGAGGACCTGGTCATCCGCGGTCTCGAACTCGGTATCAACGACTACGTGGTGAGGCCTGTCGACAAGCTCGAGTTGACGGCGCGGCTGCGTACTCAGGTGCGCCGCAAGCAATATAACGACCAGCTCAGGGCAAGCCTGACGCAGACCATCGAAATGGCTGTGACGGACGGCCTGACCGGAATCCACAATCGCCGCTATCTCGACAGCCATCTGCGGACGCTTTTCGATCGCGCCGTGGCGCGTCGGCGCCCGCTGTCGGTGATGATGACAGATCTCGACCGCTTCAAGTCGATCAACGATACCCACGGGCACGACGGCGGCGACGACGTGCTGCGCGACTTCGCGCAGCGGCTTCGCAAGAATGTCCGTGGCATCGACCTTGTATGCCGCTATGGCGGCGAAGAGTTCGTTGTGGTCATGCCGGATACGGATGGTCCAATAGCCGAAAAAGTCGCCGAGCGAATCCGCGCCGAAATCGAGCGCACACCCTTCGCGATCGGCAAGGATGGCACGACTATCGGCGTGACCATCAGCGTCGGGATTTCCTCGATCCTGCAGCCGACCGACACGGTGGAAGCGTTGATGAAGCGGGCCGACGTCGCGCTCTACGAGGCGAAGGCGTCAGGGCGAAACCGCGTGGTATCCAACGCCGCCTGAACTGCGCTCCATGGAGATCTAAGCCAAGCGATCCGCGAGAATTCTAGGCTATTTACCTTAAATTGAGCGATTCGCGAGGTCTGGTTAAGAAATGGTTGATTTTCAACTGCTCTTGCGCGAATGTCTTCTCAAGCAAGGCGGACGGTACCGGGCGAGGGAATTCCGGTCCCGTACTTAGATACCCCATGATGCTCAGGTCCGCCGCATCTCCTGGGTCCGTGGGGTCGGCCGGCCGGCCCTGGCGCATAGTGGCCTCCTCGTACCGCTGCCAGCAAGCCGACCGGCCCCCTTATCACCGTTCTCAAACAAGTTGGGCCTTCCCGCGTAGCTTCGTCTGTTCGCTGGGGGTTGGACGCACATTGCGGGCGAGATGCATTGGCGGGCGAGATACATTGGTCTGGTCCTAAATGCAAAACGCCGCCCGGAGGGCGGCGCATCGATCTGTCGAACGGGTAAACCGGTTACTTGATCTTGGTTTCCTTGAATTCGACGTGCTTCTTGGCAATCGGATCGTACTTGCGGAAGGACAGCTTATCCGTCTTGGTGCGGCTGTTCTTGCTCGTTACGTAGAAGTAGCCCGTATCGGCGGTCGACAGAAGCTTGATCTTGATATTTGCAGCTTTGGCCATGATTCTCGTCCGTTATTTTCTGGGTTTCGTACCGCCTGAGCACGGGAACGAAACCCGGACGCGGAAAACGTTGCGCGACTGATATAGAAGGCGCCCGAAAAGTCAAGACCGACGGGAAGATCTCGCCAGCCGGTGGACAGCCACAACGATATAAGCGGCAAAGAAGAGCGCCAAGGACCACGCGAAACCCTGGTCGCCGAGCAGATCCATGCCGATGCCGATCGCCTGCGGTCCGAGCACCATCCCCAAGCCGTAGCAGAACACGAAGGCTGCGTTGGCCGAGGCAAGTTCATGGCCGGTCAACCGCGAGCCGAGATGAGCCAGGCCAATCGTATAAAGAGCCGCAACCACGCCGCCCCAGAAGAACAGGAGAACGGCCAGCACATACCAATTGCCGGTCAGATGCGGCAGCGCGAGCATGCCCCCCAAGCCCGTAGCCGCACAGGCAAGAAGGAGATAGCGGCGGTCACGGACGCGATCGCTGATCATGCCGAGTGGGATCTGCATGACCACATTGCCCAATCCGATCATGCTCAGCAGCAGGGCGGCGTCGCTTTCCGGAAAACCTATGCGCGCGCCGTAGACGGGAAACAGCGCGAAACCGCCCGTCTCGACCGCGCCGAACACCAAGACCGCCGCGGTGGCAGTCGGCACGAGCCAGATATAGCTGACGAAGCTGCGTGATTCGTCATCGGAACGTTTGATTGCCGGGCTCTGCCGCCAGGCTGCCATAACGGGGATGGCGGCGACCATGGTGATCGCGAACGTGATGCCGAAGGGGAGGAAGCCCCTGCTGCCGAGATGGGCAAAGAGCCAGGGTCCAAGCGCGAAACCCAGCGACAGGACCGTCGCGTAGAGGCCGAGTACCAAGCCTCGTTTCTGGGGCGGCGCGGAAACGCTGATCCAGAACTCCGACAGGATGAACAGAACGGTGAGCGCCACATGCAGGACGACCCTCAGGGGGAACCACATCCAGAAATACGGCGCAAAATAGAAGCCGATGAAAGCCAGCGCACCGGACGTGATCATCCCCAGCATGGTGGGAACCACGCCCAAGCGTACGGCGAGTGGAATCGCGACCGGCGCCGCAGCGATGGAAGCAATGCCCGCTATCGCTGTGTTGAGGCCGATCATCGAGGCCGAATGGCCGCGGCTTTCCAGAATAACGCTGAGAAGGGGAATGCCCAGCCCAATGGCGATACCGACGACGCTGATGGAGGCGATCGCGGCCGTAATGGACAACCAGCGCATCTGCGCCGTGGCGGCGCTGTTCTTCTGGAGCATGCCGGTCATTCCGCCTAAATGACTTCGCGACGGAAGCGGTTATGCAGCATGCGGTAGAAGGGCACCGGGCCGCCCGGTTGCAGCTGGGGATCATCGGAGAGGCGACGCTCGAGTTCTTCGAGGATCGTCCGCGTGATGGTGGGAATGTCTGCCTGTCTGGCCTCCGCGAAAGGCAGCCAGACGAGTTCCTCGAGCTCATTCGTAGGGCTGCCTTCAGGCAAGGTAACGGCGACGTCGTCCCTCCAGGCGGCGAGGAAGCGCGTGTCGAAGCGGCGCACGCGTCCCGGCGGGGTGATGGCTCGGGCGACAAAACGCAAGCTGTCCAGTGACGGAGAAACGCCCTGCCGGACGAACTCCTGCCATTCAGGCTTGCCGGTCTCATAGGCACACTTGCGGCCGATCAGCAGACCGGCTTCCTCGTAGGTTTCCCGAATCGCGGATAGCGCGATTGCCCTGGCGCGGGCCCGGGACGCGCGGTTGCCGGTGCCGACAAGCTTGGCTTCTTCCGCGGGATGCAACTGCGCCGCAACCGGGATTCGGCTGTCGCTAGGGTCGGTGCGACCACCGGGAAAGACATATTTGCCGGGCATGAAGGCATGGCTCGCATGGCGGCGGCCCATCAGCACAAAGGTCTTTTCGCCTTGCCGGTCGAGCAGGATCAGCGTCGCGGCATCGCGTGGCCGCATCGGCTTTCCGCCCAGGGCGAAGTCCTTCGATTCGGCCTTGTCGACCTCGGCCCGCGTCAGTCCTTCCATCAAACCACCTTCCCTCGTCAGGCTTCGGGATGAGCCTCGATCTGATCGTCCTCGCCGCCGAAGCCATGCATATAGAGCGCCCATTGCAGGCCGACGACAGCGCCTTTGATGGGCCGTATGAGGACCAGCGCGGAGAGGATCGTCAAGGGGATCCACATCGCAAGATGCTGCCATGTCGAAAGCGTGCTGGTTGCCTCCACAGCCATGAACGCTCCGACAATGACATGGCCCACCACGACCATGACCAGATAGGCTGGAAGATCGTCCGCGCGATGATGATGGATTTCTTCTCCACAATATTCGCAGTCGCGAACGGTCTTCAGAAAGGAGGAGAAAAGCCTGCCTTGGCCGCAATCCGGGCAGCGGCCAAGGACGCCGCGCTTCATTGCGGGCCAAATCGCCCTGGTGTGACGCCGTGCCGGGGCCTCGCCGCCGAAAACCCGTTCCTCCATGTCGTCACCTCCTGCCCTGGGGCGCTCTGCGGGGTTGCGTCGCGCGGCGCCGCGC
This sequence comes from Rhizobiaceae bacterium, assembly GCA_035556195.1. Taxonomy (GTDB): domain Bacteria; phylum Pseudomonadota; class Alphaproteobacteria; order Rhizobiales; family Rhizobiaceae. Next base: position 13,838 of record DATMFK010000036.1, on the reverse strand, counting down.
CGTCTTGCCTTTTGTCTTGTGAAACGATCGCCGGGAGCCGGAAAGGGGCTTGGGATCGGTCAGCATCTCGAAGCGCATGGCACCGGCCAGGGGCGCCACCTCTACGAGGCGGACCTCGACACTGTCGCCGAGCTGGTAGCCCTTGCCGGTCCGCTCACCGAACAGCGTATGAGCTGCCTCGTCGTAGATATAGTAGTCGCCTCCGAGAGATGACACCGGTATGAAGCCGTCCGCCCCATAGACTGGCAACTGGACAAAAAGCCCCGCTCTGGCAACGCCAGAGATGCGAGCATCAAAGATTTCGTCAATTTTTTCAGCGAGATACCCCGCGATTAGCCGGTCTACCGTCTCCCGTTCTGCGGCCATGGCGCGTCGTTCCGACGCAGAGATAAGGGCCGAAGTCTCTTCCAGCCGTTCTTCTTCGCCGCGCGTCAGCCCATCTTTCCCGAGGCTGAGAGCGGAAATCAGGGCACGGTGCACGACCAGATCGGCGTAACGCCGAATCGGCGATGTGAAATGCGCGTAGCGACGCAGATTGAGGCCGAAGTGGCCGATATTTGCCGGCGAATATTCTGCCTGACTCTGCGAACGGAGCACCACCTCGTTCACGAGTACTTCATTGTCGGCGCCGCGCACGCGCTCCAGTATCGTGTTGAACTGGGACGGCCGCAGCTGCGCACCGCGCGCCAGCGGAAGATCGAGCGTCGCCAGGAATTCGCGCAGCGATTCCTGCTTGGCGAGAGAGGGACCGTCATGAATGCGATAGACGAGCTTCTGCCGCTTCGCCTCCAATGTTTCGGCGGCAGCCACGTTCGCCTGTATCATGAATTCCTCGATGAGCTTGTGGGCGTCGAGGCGCTCGGGAACGACGACCCGATCAACCGTACCGTCGGGTGTAAGCAGGATCTTGCGTTCCGGCAGGTCGAGTTCCAGCGGCTGCCGTGAGTCGCGTCCGCGCTTGAGGACGGTATAGGCCTGCCACAGTGGCTTCAGGACCGTTTCCAGGATCGGGCTGGTCTTGTCGTCGGGACGCCCGTCAATGGCCGCCTGGGCCTGCGGATAGGCGAGCCTGGCCGCCGATTTCATCGTGACGCGATGGAAGGAATGACGGATCTTGCGACCGTCGGCGGCGAACGTCATGCGCACGGCCAGTGCAGGACGTTCCTCCCCCTCCCGCAGCGAGCAGAGATCGTTGGAGATCCGCTCCGGCAGCATCGGGACAACACGGTCCGGAAAATACACGGAGTTGCCGCGTCTCAAAGCTTCCCGATCAAGGGCTGAACCTGGCCGCACATAAGCAGCGACATCGGCGATGGCGACGGTGACAATGACGCCACCCGAGTTCTTCTCGTCCGTGTCCGGCTCGGCGAAGACGGCGTCGTCATGGTCCTTGGCGTCGGCGGGGTCGATGGTGACGAGCCGAACGTCACGCCAGTCTTCACGACCATCGAGCGTCACCGGTCGGATGGCTTTCGCTTCCGCGATGACTTCGGCCGGGAATATGTGAGGGATGTCGTGGGCATGGATGGCGATCATCGAGACCGCCTTTTCGCTGGTCAGAGAGCCGACGACCGACAATATCCTCGCGCGGGGCAGACCGTATCGGCCCGTACGAAGAGGTTCGACCTCGACGAGGTCTCCCGTCTTGGCTCCATTGAGGAATTCCGCCTCGACCACCAATTCCGGCTGCCGCCTTTCGGTTGGCTCGATACGGAACGTCCCTTCGGGGGACACCCGCACGACCCCCAGCACCGCCTCGCGCTGCCGGTCGATGAGCTTCATGACCCGCGCCGAGTAGGCCGGACCGCTCGGATCGTCGGTCGGGAAAACCTTGGCGAGGACGCGGTCACCTATGCCGGGAACCGGCCCCTTGGATTGCCGTGGCAAATGGATGGCCACGACCGGGTTGTTGTCGTCGTCCTCGCCCGCTCGCTCGACCGCGCGGGCCAGAAGGCCGCCGTTGGGATCGCGGCCAAAAATCTCCAGCACCACCACATGGGGCAGGGCGCCTGGACGCATGAGCCGCTTGCGGTTCTTCTGCAGCAAGCCCTCGTCCTGCAATTCCCGCAGCATGTCCTTCAGCCAGACGCGATCACCGCCCTTGAGCGAGAACGCCTTGGCGATATCGCGCTTGCCGGAGCGATCCGGATTTTCGGTGACGAAGCGTAGGATATCCTCACGCGACGGGCGGAAGCTTCCCGGCGTGGGTGCGCGCGAGGCGCCTACACGTTTTCCACCCGCCTTTTGCCCGGAAATGCTACGCGCCAATGGGCTATGCCTTCTTCTTGGCTGCGGGTTTCTTGGCCGCGGCCTTGCGGACCGGTTTCTTTCCATTGCCGCCCTTGGCGGCCCGTTCCGCGATGAGGGCCAACGCTTCGTCCAGCGTCACCGACTGGGGGTCCTTGCCCCTAGGCAATGTTGCGTTGACCTTGCCGTAGTTGACATAGGGCCCATACCGCCCGTCGCGGACTGTGACGTTTCCGTCGCCGTCGGGGTGAGGACCCAGGTCTCTCAACGCGGCGGGCGTCCCGCCGTTCCGCCCGCCTTTGCCCTTGGACTGTTTCTCGGCGATGACCGAGACCGCGCGGTTGAGGCCGATGGTGAAAACGTCCTCCACGCTTTCGAGATTGGCGTAGACACCGTCATGCAGCACGAACGGACCGTACCGCCCGATGCCGGCCGAGATCATCTTGCCGGTTTCCGGATGCTTGCCCACGTCGCGTGGCAGTGAGAGGAGGGCGATGGCCTTCTCGTGATCGATCGTGTCCGGGCTCCAGCCCTTCGGCAGGCTTGCGCGCTTGGCCTCCTTGCCCTCTCCCCGTTGAATGTAAGGACCGAAGCGCCCGCTCTTCAGGGTGATCTCCTCGCCGGTGTAGGGATCCTTGCCCAGGGCCTTCTCGCCCTCCTCGATCGCCGACCCGTCGCCGTTCAGACCCGCTGCTCCAAACTGGCGCGTGTAGTTGCATTCCGGATAGTTCGAGCAGCCGATGAACGCGCCGTTGCGACCGAGGCGTAACGACAGCGTTCCGGTGCCGCATTTCGGACAGACGCGCGGATTCGAGCCGTCTTCCCGCTCGGGAAAGATCAACGGCGCGAGATCCTCGTTGAGTGCCTCGAGAACATCCGTGATGCGCAGTTCCTTGATGTCCTCGATGGCTTTGGAGAAGTCTCGCCAGAAGTCGCGCAGGACTTCCTTCCAGGCTAGTCTCCCGTCAGAGATCTCGTCGAGCTTCTCCTCGAGCGAAGCCGTGAAATCATATTCGACATAGTGCTCGAAAAAGGATTCCAGGAAGGCTGTGACCAGACGCCCCTTGGGTTGGGGGATCAGGCGCCGCTGCTCGATCTTCACATAGTCGCGGTCTTCGAGCGTCTTCAGCGTCGCCACATAGGTCGACGGGCGGCCGATGCCGAGCTCTTCCATCTTCTTGATGAAAGAGGCTTCCGTGTAGCGCGGCGGCGGCTCGGTCGTGTGGTGTGTGACGTTGATCTCCTGGCGGGAGAGCGTTTCGCCGGCCCGGATTTCGGGCAGGCGACGGTTCTCCTCATCCTCGGCGTCGTCGTCCTTCTGCTCGGTATAAGCGGCGATGAAGCCGTCGAAGCGGATGACCGAGCCGACCGCGCGCAGATTGGCGGCGCGCGGCCCGTTGATCGCCTCGATCTCTACGGTGGTGCGCTCGATCTCTGCCGGCTGCATCTGGCTGGCGATCGCGCGCTTCCAGATCATGTCGTAGAGCTTGAACTGGTCGGCATCGACATATTGGCGGATCGAGGCGGGTGTACGTGAAAAGTCGGTGGGACGGATCGCCTCGTGCGCTTCCTGGGCATTCTTGGCCTTGGTCGAATAGAAGCGAGGCTTTTCCGGCAGATATCTGTCGCCGAAATCCTGAACGATCGCGGAGCGCGCCGCGTTGATCGCCTCGGGCGCCATCTGGACGCCGTCGGTACGCATATAGGTGATGAGGCCCGTGGTCTCGCCACCGATGTCCACGCCTTCATAGAGTCGCTGCGCAACCTGCATGGTGCGGGCCGCGGAGAAGCCGAGCCGCGAGGAAGCCGCCTGCTGGAGGGTCGAGGTGGTGAAGGGCGGCGCAGGGTTGCGTTTGGTCGGCTTTGCCTCGACGGAGAGCGCCTTGAAGGTGGCGCCGTCCAGCATGGACTTGATGTCGTCGGCCTGTACCTGACTCGAAATGTCGAGCTTCTGCAGCTTCTTGCCGTCGAAGGCGGTGAGCCGCGCCTCGAAGTTCTCGTTGCGCGGCGTCCTGAGGATGGCAGCCACCTGCCAATAATCTTCGCGGACGAAGCGTTCGATCTCCGACTCGCGATCGCAGACGAAGCGCAACGCGACCGACTGGACACGGCCTGCCGAACGGGCGCCCGGAAGCTTGCGCCACAGGACCGGCGAGAGCGAGAAACCGACGAGGTAATCGAGCGCGCGTCGGGCGAGATAGGCGTCCACCAGCGGCGGATCGACATCGCGCGGATTGGCCATCGCGTCGAGCACGGCCTGCTTGGTGATGGAATTGAAGACCACCCGCTTGACCGGCTTGTCCTTCAGCGCGCGCTTCTGCTTCAGCACTTCGAGGACGTGCCAGGAGATCGCTTCCCCCTCGCGGTCGGGGTCGGTGGCGAGAATGAGCCCATCAGACTCCTTGACGGCCTTGGCGATGTCGGTCAGCCGCTTGGAGGAAGGGCCATCCACCTCCCAGGACATAGAGAAGTCGTTGTCCGGCTGCACGGAGCCGTCTTTCGCCGGCAGGTCACGGACATGGCCGAACGAGGCCAGAACCTTGTAGTTCCGACCCAGATACTTGTTGATCGTTTTCACCTTGTTCGGTGACTCGACGACGACGACTTCCATGAATTCCCGATTTCCCCCGCGATATGCGGAACAAACGATGCGTGAGCCCAGATTGCGTTCAACCGGCTCGTCACATGGCTGCGCTTTTCCGTCCGGTCAAGGGCAGCGGTGGAAATTGGCTGCCGCTGTCGAAGACAGAAATTCTGCAGAAGCCCTATCGGGTTCCCGTCAAGGTTGAAAATTTCCGCCTCTCTACCCGGCCAATCCGAGTCATCCATCAGCCGGAAGGAGCGAGATCGCGCCACCTGCATGACGCTCGATTCGACCGGCCAGGTCGAGTTCGAGCAGGATCATGGACAGCTGTGCCGGATGGAGTCCGGAATGACGGATGATATCGTCCATGCCGACCGGCGCCGGCCCGAGTGCCTGGAGCACTCGGTCCCGATCGTTGTCACCGGGTGGCGGGGCCGCGAATAGAACGCGAGGCTGGTCGGAAGCTGCGCGGATCGACGCACTTGCCCCGGCAAGGGGGGCGATCTGCTCGATGACATCGCGCGCTTCGGTCACCAACGTGGCGCCTTCTCTCAGCAGGCTGTTCGTGCCTGCGGCGCGTGGGTCGAGCGGCGAGCCCGGCACGGCAAAGACCAAGCGGCCCAGTTCGCCGGCGAGCCGCGCGCTGATCAGCGAGCCGGAGCGCTTCGCCGCCTCGACGACGAGCAGCCCGAGCGACAAGCCCGCGATGATGCGGTTGCGCCTGGGGAAGTCCATGGCGCGGGGCTCCCACCCGAACGGCATCTCGGAGATGACGGCGCCACCCTTGTCCGGAATTTGTTCGCAGAGCTTGACGTTCTCCGGGGGGTATGGACGGTCGAGGCCGCCTGCGAGCACGGCAATCGTGCCGGTTTCAAGGCTGCCCTGGTGGGCGGCCGTATCAATGCCCCGTGCCAGGCCGGAAACCACGGCATAACCTTCGCGGCCAAGGTCCGTGGCAAGCATGCGGGCCATCTTCATCCCTGCCAGCGAGGCGTTGCGCGCTCCGACGATCGCCACCGGGATCTGGTCGAACACTGCCATGCTGCCCTTGATCGCGACGATGGGTGGGGGCTGATCCATGCGTTTCAGTATCGGCGGATAATCCGGTTCGCCGATCGCAACCAGCGACGCCCCCATGCGCCGGGCGGTTTCGAGCTCGGCTTCGATCGCGGCGATGGACGGAATTCGCGGAGGTCGCCTGCCTCCGCCAGAAGCGAGCAGTTCCGGCAAGCACTCGAGCGCGGCCTCGGCCGAGCCGAAACGGTTGATCAACTCCCGAAATGTGGCCGGACCGACGTTCTCCGTCCGGATCAGCCGCAGCCACGCGATACGCTGCCGGTCGCTGAGACGTCGAGGCTCAACGGCCGGGCCTTCCGTCATCCCTTGGCCCCGATCTTCGATTCGGTGCCGGCCATCAGGCGCGATATGTTCGCGCGATGCTTGATGATGACGATGAGGCTCATCACGGCGAAGAGGCCAGCGGCCTGATCATGGCCCATGACATAAAGGGCAATCGGAACGGCAATCGCGGCGACCAAGGCGGCGAGCGAGGAATACCGCATGGCGAAGGCGACGGCGAGCCATACGAGCGCAAAGACCAGCGCACCGGCCCAGGCGAGGCCGATCAGCACTCCCAGATAAGTGGCGACACCCTTGCCGCCCTTGAAGCCTAGCCAGACAGGGAAAAGGTGGCCGAGGAAGGCGCCGAAGCCTGCCGCTATGGCGAAATCGCCTCCCCAGCGCCCGGCGATCAACACGGCGGCGGTCCCCTTCAGGGCGTCCAGCAGGAGCGTGAGGGCCGCCAACCCCTTATTGCCCGTGCGCAGCACGTTGGTCGCGCCGATATTGCCGGAGCCGATTTTGCGGACGTCACCTAGCCCGGCCGCGCGCGTGACGAGCAGGCCGAATGGGATCGAGCCAAGCAGATATCCGAACGCCAAAGCGGCGAAGAGATAGGGCAGGGCAGCCTGCCATGTTGGATCAGCCACCGTCCCCTCCCGGACCTCAAGCCAAGAATACTGTGCGGCCCGCCACGATGGTTTGCAAGACCTTGCCCTGCAATCGCGCGCCTTCGAAGCAGGTGTTCTTGGAGCGCGAGCGGATGTCTGCTTCGGCCACGACCCAAGGCTCGCCAAGATCGACGATCGCTAGGTCGGCCTGCGCTCCCGGCTTCAGAGTGCCGCCCGGCAGGCCGAAGAGGCGCGCCGGGGCCGTGGAAAGCACCTCCACCAGTCGCAGCAGCGAGACATCGCCATTGTGGTAGAGGCGAAGGGCGGCCGCAAGCAGCGTCTCCAGCCCGATGGCGCCGGCAGCCGCATCGGCGAAGGGAAGACGCTTTGTGTCGACGTCCTGCGGGTCGTGAGACGACACGATGATGTCGAGGGTGCCGTCCTTGATCGCCTCGATCATCGCTACCCGGTCATCCTCGTTGCGCAGCGGTGGCGCCAGCCGGAAAAAGGTCCTGTATTCGCCGATGTCGTTCTCGTTGAGCGACAGATTGTTGATCGAGACTCCAGCCGTGACCGTGGCCCCGTCCGCCTTGGCGCGGGCAACCGCGGCAGCCGACATCGCGGTCGAGATCTTGGCTGCGTGATAGGTTGCTCCCGTGAGTCGCGCCAACGCCAAGTCCCGCTCCAATGGGATCAGCTCGGCCTCGCGCGGAATACCGGACAGCCCCAGCCAGCTTGCATAGAGGCCCTCGTTCATGACGCCCGACGAAGCGAGGTCGGCGTCCTGCGTTTCGTGCGCTATCACTGCGCCGAAATCGCGTGCGTAGGTCAGCGCGCGGCGCATGACCAGCGAATTGGCGATCGTATGGCGGCCGTCGGTGAAGGCAACCGCGCCGGCCTCGCGCAGCAGGCCGAACTCGGTCATCTCGTGGCCTTTGAGTGCCTTGGTGATGGCCGCCGCGGGGAAGACGTTGACGCTGGCCGTGTCGCGCGCGGTGCGCAGCACGAACTCGACCAGGGCGATATCGTCGATCACCGGATCCGCGTCAGGCATCATGACGATCGAAGTGACGCCTCCAGCGGCCGCCGCGAGGCTCGCCGAGGCGATCGTTTCGCGGTGCTCCGCCCCCGGTTCGCCGATGAAGACCCGGCCGTCGACAAGCCCGGGGATGATCGCCTTGCCCGAGCAATCGACGACGTTGGCGCCGTCTGGGACACCCTGATTTTGGGCGTCTGCTCCTGATGCGACGATCTTCCTGCCATCGACGATGACCGTGCCGGTTTCGTCGAGGCCGCGCGAGGGATCGACCACGCGGGCGTTCTGGAAGACCGTGATCGTCATGCCGTGCGCCCGCCCTTGTTCCGGCGCGGATCGAGCAGCGCCTCCATGACCGCCATGCGCACCGCGACTCCCATCTCGACCTGCTCCTGGATCACGCTCTGCGGACCGTCGGCGATGGCGGAGGCGATCTCGACGCCTCGGTTCATCGGGCCGGGATGCATGACCAGCGCATCGTCCTTGGCTGCCTTCAACTTCTCCGCGTCGAGGCCCCAATAGCGGAAATACTCGCGCACCGACGGAACGAAGGCACCGGCCATCCGCTCGCGCTGCAGGCGCAGCATCATCACGACGTCGGCGTTCTTCAGCCCCTCGACCATCGAACGGGCCACCTCCACGCCCATCTGCGCGATACCGGACGGCAACAGCGTCGAAGGGGCGACAACGCGGACGCGGGCGCCGAGCGCATTGAGCAGCAATATGTTGGAACGGGCGACGCGCGAATGGAGGATGTCCCCGCAGATGGCGACCGTCAGCCTCGCGATGTCACCCTTGGCGCGGCGAATGGTGAGGGCGTCGAGCAGGGCCTGCGTCGGGTGCTCGTGCGCGCCGTCGCCGGCGTTTACCACGGAGCAGCCGACCTTCTGGGCGAGCAGCGCCGCCGCTCCGGCCGATTGATGGCGGATGATCAATATGTCCGGGCGCATGGCGTTCAGCGTCATGGCCGTGTCGATCAGCGTTTCGCCCTTCTTCACCGAGGAACTCGCCACCGACATGTTCATGACATCGGCGCCGAGCCTCTTGCCGGCCAGTTCGAACGACGACTGGGTCCGCGTCGAGGCCTCGTAGAAAAGGTTGATCTGGGTGCGGCCCCTCAGCGTCGACGTCTTCTTCTCGGGCTGGCGCGAGATCGCGACCGCGGCATCGGCGCGGTCGAGCAAAAGGCCGATATCGACGGGGGAAAGATCGCGTATGCCCAGCAAGTGCCGGTGCGGGAAGAGCGGCAGGGACGAAGCGTCGGTCATATCAAGCGGCTGCTATAGGCGGGTGAGCTTGCGCCTGCAAGCGGCTGCCGGCGCAACACGCCTTTGTCCAAAGGGATTTTGCTCGCATCGCATTGCGCTTCCGTTGTAAGTCCGGCAAGTGTCCCGGGGGGAAATGCGGAGCGTTATCCAATATCGCGCGTGTTGTTCCGGCCTCGTTTCGCTCCAGGGGCATGCGCATCTAGGGATTTCGGGTGAACCACGACGTCACGAACCAGCCGCCGCCGCTCACGGGAGCCAATGCCTGGCGCGGCGACCCGCTCCTCGTGCAACTGGCCGAGAATTTCTCGCCGGCGGTTCGCAAGGACCTCGATGCCCATGGCCGATTCGTCCTCAGCCAGGAGGCTCAGGATCTGGCTCGGCTTGCCAACGCCGAAGCGCCCAAGCTCAGAACGCATGACCGGCAAGGTCGCCGACTCGACCTCGTCGAGTTTCATCCGGCCTATCATGCTTTGATGCGACGCTCGATCGCGGTCGGCCTGCATTCCTCGGTATGGGAGAATGGCGACGCCGAAACGGGCCGGCGTCACCAGGTGCGGGCTGCGCGTTTCTATATGACGGCGGAGCTGGAATGCGGACATCTGTGCCCTGTCACGATGACCAGCGCCTCGCTTGCGGCACTCATGGCCAGCCCGAAGCTGTTCCGGGAATGGGCGCCGCGGGTGACGACCCGCAAATACGACCAGAGCCAAAAGCCGCCCGTGCAGAAAGCCGGCCTCACGCTCGGCATGGGAATGACGGAGAAACAGGGCGGCACGGATGTGCGCGCCAATACCACGAAGGCCGAGCGCACCGCCGGCGGCTTCTATCGCCTCACCGGCCACAAATGGTTCATGTCGGCGCCGATGTCGGACGCTTTCCTGATCCTCGCTCAGGCGCGCGAAGGGCTCTCCTGTTTCCTCGTGCCGCGTCTTCTGGGCGACGGGACCGGTAACGGGCTCAATTTCCAGCGCCTGAAAGACAAGCTAGGCAATCGATCCAATGCATCCGCGGAGGTCGAGATCAACAATGCCATCGGCGAGATGGTGGGCGAGCCCGGCGCAGGGGTGAAGACCATCATGGACATGGTGACGCTCACCCGGCTGGATTGCGCGGTCGCGTCGTCGGGCATCATGCGGGCCGGTCTTGCCGAGGCGGTCCATCATGCCCGCCATCGCACGGTGTTCGGGAAGCCTTTGTTCGATCAGCCGCTGATGCAGCGCGTCTTGGCGGACATGGCGCTCGACGTTGCGGCTGCGACGGCTCTGTCCTTCCGTCTCGCCCGCTCCTTCGACGAAGCTGCCTCCAATCGCGGCGAGGCCGCTTTCGCCCGGGCGATGACGCCGGTCGTCAAATACTGGGTCTGTAAGATAGCGCCGCCGCTGCTCTATGAGGCCGTGGAGTGCCTGGGCGGGAACGGCTATGTCGAGGAGGCGCCGCTCGCGCGTTACTATCGCGAGGCCCCGGTCAACGCGATCTGGGAGGGGTCCGGCAACGTCATGGCGCTCGATGTGCTGCGCGTGCTGGGGCGCGGCCGCGGATTGTTCGACGATGTGCTGGCCGGTATCGAAAGGGATCTCGGCGGTCAAAGCGGGGTGGGGACAGCTGGGGTGTTGCGAGCCGCCATGCAGGTGGCCGCGTCGGACGAGGGATCGGCGCGCCTTCTCACGGAGCAACTGGCCCTTGCCGCCGCGGCCGCCGAGCTGCGCCGGCTCGGCGCGGGCAGGATCGCCGACGCCTTTATCGAGACGAGGCTCGCCGGCCAGTGGCGCGGTACCTACGGCATGCTCGACGCCCGCCACGACGCGCGTATGATTGTGGATACGCTCTACCCTGCGAATTGATCGGCGACGGATTGGCCGCCTCCCAGAAGGCGGTTCTCGTTATCGACGCTCGCGCATGGCGACCGCAACGACTGCGCCCGAGATGAATGTGATCGCACCGATGGCCATGATCGCGGCGCTGAAGCCGAAGCGGTCGGCGATCAGGCCGGCTGAAAGAGCGCCGATCGCGTAACCGAGATCGCGCCAGAAGCGATAGACGCTCAACGAGCGGGCGCGCCAGCTCGGATGGGAGGCGTCCGACACGGCCGCGATCAGGCATGGATAGACCATTGCCGTTCCCAGACCGAGCAGCACGCTTGCCGGGAGCCACCATGCGAAGCGGCTAGTCAGCGCGGTCATGAACAGACCCGCCGCCTGCACCCACATTCCGGCGACGATCAGCCCCTTGCGGCCCCATCGGTCGCTCAGCGGGCCCGTAATGATCTGGCAGACGCCCCAGACGCCGGGATAGACGGCCTTCAGCACGCCAATCCGTTCGACACCCAAGCCGAGCGTCGTAAAAAAAAGCGGGAAAATACCCCAGCTCATTCCGTCATTGAGATTGTTTATCAGTCCGGCCTGGCAGGCCGCAAACAGGTTGCGGCTCCTGAAGGAGGTAAGGACGAATACCTCCCGGAAGGCGAGGAGCGATGCTTGCTTGGTCACCCCCTCAGCTTCGAACCGAACGTGACTGCGGGTGTCGCGGACGACGAAGATCGACAGGATCGTTCCGGTAACGGCGTAGAAGACGCCGAGATAGATCGGTACCGGCCGAAGGCCGTAGCGACTCGCGAGATAGCCCGTGAAAAAAGCGGTGAGGCCAACCGCGAAATAGCCTGCGAACTCGTTCAGACCGACGGCCAGGCCGCGTCCTTTCGGTCCCGCGAGATCGACTTTCATGATGACGGTCATCGACCAGGCAAAACCTTGGCTCAGGCCGAGCAGGACGTTGGCGGCGATCACCCAGTTCCAGCTCGGCGCGGCGATGATCATGAATGGCACGGGCAGGCCGAGCAGCCAGCCGGCCACGAGAACACGCTTGCGCCCCCAGCTATCGGCGAGCTGGCCGGAGACCAGATTGGCTAGGGCTTTGACGACCCCGAAGCTGATGATGAAGGCGGAGATCAGGGTGGTGGATTCGACGTGAAACTCTTCCGAACCGATCAGCGGCACGACAGTGCGTTCGATCCCGACCATGCCGCCGACAAAGGCGTTGATCAGGACGAGCAGTGAAAATTGCCGCCAGTTCTCCTTCAGGCCGAGCCTGACGGAGGACGGGGGGCGCGAACCTGCCGATCCATTCATGGGCTATGGCGTCGCGCGTGCTCGACCTGAGTTGATCGCGCGAATCCTGGCGGCTTCAGGCGGCGCGGGAGGAATATCGTTCAGCATGAAGCTGACGAAATCCGTCTCATTGTCGATCCGAAACGCCTTGTTATGCCGTTTTTCGAAGCCGATCGTGGAAACGGGATTGCCGCTGAGACTGCGTCCGCAGACCGAACCGGCATAGGCGCCGGGCAGGACCTGCAGGTACTCAGGAAGAGCCTTGAGCTTCTGTACGCTGCGGAAGAGATCCGCCGCGCCTTTTGCCGCGCTGACCGCCAGTTCGGTTCGGCCGAGGTCGCCAATCATCAGCGTGTGACCCGTTGCGACGAACCACGGCTCATCGGCCCGCGTTCGGTCGGTCGCCAGCAGGCAGATGTGCTCTGGCGTGTGACCCGGCGTATGCAGGATCTTTACGACCACGTTGCCGAGCTGGATCTCATCGCCTTCCTCGACGCCAAGGAAAGGCACTTCGACGTCGGCAGCGGCGGAAAGGACATAGGCCGCGCCTGTTGCGTCGGCGAGTTCAGGTCCGGTCGAGATGTGATCCGCATGGATGTGGGTATCGAACACGTAGCTGATGCGCATTCCAGTAGCCTGGGCCGCTAGCATATATGTATCGATGCCGGCCAAGGGGTCCACGACTGCCCCGGTAGCATGACCTCCGCAGCCGAAGATGTAGGAAATGCCGACCGGATCGGAGTGGAGGAATTGCCGCAAGATCATGAGATTGCGCGCTCCAGCGCGAGCTGATAGCTTCATTCAATCGCTTACAAGAATGATCGACCGAGGTCAGACTGTTGTCAAGGCCGGGACCGAAGCAAACAATTTACGAAAGCCTCGCCGAAGTGGCACAGGCGCTGGGACACGCGAACAGGCTCGAGCTGCTGGAGCATCTGGCGCAGCGTGATCGGTCCGTCGAAGAGCTGACCACGCTGTCGGGCATGACCTTCGCGAACACATCGCGCCACCTGCAGATCCTGCGGCGCGCACGCCTTGTGGAGACGGAGCGGCGCGGGAAGCATGTGCTCTACAGCCTTGCCGGCGGGGCGGAGGTTGTTACGCTCATCAGATCGCTCGGTCGGGTAGGGGAGCGTAATGTTGCCGAGGTCACCCGCGTGATGAGCGACTACTTCCACGCGCGCGACTCGATGGAGCCCGTCTCCCGCAAAGAACTGGTGGGTCGGATCGCGGATGGTCTCGTAATGGTGCTGGATGTCCGGCCCGAGGACGAATTCGCGCAGGGCCATCTGCCTGGAGCGCGCAACATACCGCTGGCCGAGTTGCATCGCCGCCTGGGCGAACTTCCGGCCGATACCGAAATCGTCGCCTACTGCCGGGGACCCTACTGCGTGCTTGCCTTCGAGGCTGTCGCCGCGCTGCGCAGCAATGGTTTCAAGGCCGTGCGCCTCGAGGACGGCTTCCCGGAGTGGAAGGCAGCCGGCCTCGCGGTCGAGACCGTAGCCTAATTTAGAGCGGGATCATGCTTGAGTGAATCGGATGAGGATTCCCGAATAACTTGAAATGTGATTCATCATGTAGGCCGGAAGGAGGCTGGCATGAATGAGCAAACCATACTCGGTGGATCTGCGTGAACGGGTTGCGGCGCGC
>DATMFK010000035.1:0-39081 GCA_035556195.1 Rhizobiaceae bacterium | reverse complement strand
TTCTCTTCATGCACTTCGCCGACCTGGTGGTTCTGGCGGAGCGGCTGCACCCGATCCCATTCCGAACTCGGCCGTGAAACGCTCCAGCGCTGATGGTACTTCGTCTCAAGACGCGGGAGAGTAAGTCGCCGCCAGGTCTGCTAAGTGCACGAACAAGATCGCTTCTCTGACAAATGTCGCCTCGCCGGGCGCGGAATATGGAAAAACGATAGGCGAATGCCTACATAAGGGACGCGTCGTCCTTCAAGAATTGACGCGGGGTGGAGCAGCCCGGTAGCTCGTCAGGCTCATAACCTGAAGGTCACAGGTTCAAATCCTGTCCCCGCAACCAAAATTTCAAACACTCCCGCGAGCCCTGCTCCGGGAGTGTTCGTCTATGGGGCGTATGCTCCTGTCGGTCCGCCGCTCGATGAGAGCAGGTTCGTATCCGGCATTTGGTTCTCGCTCCGCGAGCGGCTTAGTTCCTTAGTTATAGCCTGCGCAACATTGGCGAGGAGGGCTGTCAGGGGCTTTGTTCGCCTCCAGCCTCACGATCTCGTCCGTTCGTTCGGGGCTAGGATGCCCATGGGCTCATAGCCAGCAACCATTCCTGTGGTTTGACGATCCTCCTCGACAGTTGCGCGGGCAACCACAAGGAACGGCCGTGGTTGCCCCGTTTCCATCAACTGGAAATCCCCTTCCTCGAGCGCCTCCGCTGCGCCGGAGTCCCGCCGGATGACATCGACATCGTGCTATGCACGCACCTCCATGCCGATCACGTGGGTTGGAATGCAAGGCTGGAGAACGGCCGCTGGGTACCGACTTTCCCCAATGCTCGGTATCTGTTCTCGCGGATCGAGAACGACGATTGGACTCCGGAGCTGAACGGTCGCAGGGCGCAGAATCCTCACCGCGCGCGCGTGTTTACGATGACAGCGTCCTTCCGGTGGTCGAATCCGCTCAGGCGGTCCTGATCGACGGTCACCACGTCATCGGGGACCATATGCATGTCGAGCCGTCGCCAGGTCACACGCCAGGCCACGTCATCCTGAGATTCGACGACAGGGGCAGGCAAGGCGGTCTTCTGCGGTGACGTGGTGCATCATCCTATCCAGGCCCACGAGCCGGATTGGAACACATGCTTTTGCGAATTGCCGAACGAAGCCCGCGCAACGCGGCGCCGGATGCTCGAATATTGTGCCGAACACGGGGCGACGCTGTTTCCGATGCCCACGTGGCGTCGATCCTCGATGCCGATGGTGGCTTCGCTGAGGGGTTCGAAAGTCCCTGGCCAGCTGCCGGCCTGACGGGAAGCCGGATACTCGGAAGGCAATCCGGGTCCCGTCATTCTGCATGTCGTCTGCACAAGCTGTAGCGCGGGTTTGGGGACATGCATTCCGGAACAGGGCGATCAGGCGCCTTATTCCGCAGGCTGGGTGATACCAGTGGCTTCGGGTAGCGATTGCCTGCCCGACAGGCTGTCTTGGCCGAGCGCCACGACCGCCACGCTCGTCAAGCTGGCGACAACAGTTACCCAGAAGCTATTCGTTGCGCCGAAATTGTCGACGACCCAACCCGAAACGAAGGCTCCGAGTGCCATGCCGATGCCGATGCCGGTCATTACCCAAGTCACGCCCTCGGTGAGCATGGTTTCCGGTACGCGACGCTCGATCAGACCGAAGGCGGTGATAAAGGTCGGAGAAATGGCGATGCCACTGGCAAAAAGGGCGAAGGCGAGCAAGGGGACCGATTTGCCGGCAACGAGAAGCGGCATGGCGGTGACTGCGAGTACGCTGACGGCGACGAGCAACTGGCGCTGTAGCGGCATTCTGGGGTTGAGCGCGCCGAGGATCAGGCCGACGACGAACGAGCCGAGGGCGTAGACGCCGATGACGAGGCTTGCGGCGCTCGGTTGGCCGAGTTCCTTAGTGATCGCTACCGCGCTCACTTCAGCGGTAGCGAAGGTCGAGCCCACGAAGATCAAAGCGAGGGTGATGATCTGGACCGAACGCACCCGGATTGCGGAATGGTGTGGGCGATCGGAGGCGGGAGCACGCACCTTGGGCTCGGTTGACCGCTGCATCAGAAAGACGACCGTCCCAACCGCCATGAAGACAGTGCTCATGACCATTCCCGCTTCAGGATATACGGAGACGGCGAGGCCAACCGAAAGAGAGGCGCCTGCGATGTAGACGAGCTCGTCGGCTGCGGATTCAAAGGCGAAGGCGGTGTTCAGCTCCGGCCGATCGCGGAAGATTTCCGTCCAGCGAGCACGTACCATTGCCGGCATGCTGGGCATGGCCGCAGCGGCGAGGGCCGAGGCGAATAATGTCCAGGCGGGCCAGCCCTGGTTCGCCGCGGCGATGAGCACGATAAACGCGGCGACTGACAGGATAGTGGCCGGTGCGACGACGACCCGTTGACCAAGCCGGTCGACCAGACGCGATATCTGCGGTGAGACGAAGGCATTGGTGAGCGCGAAGGCCGCCGAAACGGCGCCCGCGAGCCAGTATTCGCCATGCGTCTGCGAAAGCATCGCGACGATGCCTATCGGGGCCATCGCAATGGGAAGACGAGCGACGAAACCTGCGGCCGAAAAGCCCATGGCGCCAGGAGCCTGAAAAATGACCCTGTATGGATTGGACATGTGAATGCTCCTTGATCGTAAGGATCCGCCACGCATATACGTGACGTATGCCAATCGAATAACTACATACGCTACGTATGTCAATTAATATACGGGGAGTATGTGAATTGTCGGAGACGAAGATGCGGAAGCCTCGCAGCGAAATGATCGCGGAGACGCGGGCCAAGCTGCTGTCCGCTGGGCGCAAGGCCTTCGGCAGCATCGGATACGCCGATGCGTCGATGGATGACTTCACGGCCTCTGCGGGGCTGACGCGCGGCGCGCTCTATCACCACTTCGGCGACAAGAAGGGGCTGTTGCAGGCTGTCATCAACGAGATCGACGCGGAAATGGCAGCGCGGCTATGTGCCATCTCGTCCAAGGCGCCGACGCGCTGGCAGGGGTTCGTGGACGAGAACGTCGGCTATCTGCAGATGGCGCTCGAGCCGGAAATCCAGCGTATCATGTTTCGCGACGGACCTGCCGTTCTGGGCGATCCGTCCGGGTGGCCGAGTGCCAACGCCTGTATCGCCACCCTGGCGCGAAGTCTGAAGAGCCTTCTGGAAGAGGGCATCATCGTTGAAATAGATCCGGAAGCAGCGGCCCGCCTCATCAACGCAGCGAGCAGCAGCGCCGCGCAATGGATCGCCAATTCGGACGATCCAGAAGAGACGTCGCAACGCGCGGTCGAAGCCTTTCGGACGTTTCTCGAGGGGCTTCGGATCAAAGATCGCGAAAGGCCGGATGTCGCGTGAGGCCCGCGGAAAACCGTCAGCGCACGGTCTCGAACAAGCCTTCATAGTCGACGACCAGTCCTTGGTCGTCGACTGCTATATCCGCCTGGAAACCCTTTACGGCTCCAAGATCGAAATAGCGCCAGCGGTTTTCACCGAGCGCGGCGTAGCGTTGTCTGGAAGGTTCCAGCCGCATCGACGGCAGGTCCACGTATAAGGCCGTCAGCTCGCCGGATCCTTTGAGCCGCAACATCGCCAGGGTGTTGCAGAAGGGTGTCGCCGACAGGTCGACCTCGTCGCAGCCGGCGAGGTCGGGCCTGTCCCGTCCATCCACCCGCCACCCGCTCCCCGTTCGCTCGATGCTCATCTCCCTGAGAGTCGGGCCGGCGAGGCGAATGTCGAGGTTCCGCGTCCTCATCTGCCGGTCGAGTCGCCAGACGTAAGACATGCCGAACGCCTCTTCTCCGGCATGCGCGACTGTCGATACGGCTGAGAATCCATCGACGACGGGATCGAGTTGGAAGATCTCCAATCCCGGCTCGTCGCGCCTGCGCCAGATACGTTTCATCGCTTCGCCGCCGCTGGCTCGCTGGTCGTCATGGACCAGTCTGGCACGGCTTGGCCTGCGTGACCACCCCGCACCGGAATCGACGTTCGATGATGCCGTCGCCTTGCCGCGCTCGAGGCAAAAAGTGGAACTGGCCTCGGGCGGATCGGGTTCAGGGCCTTTCCAGGAAGACGCCATCGTAAGCTGCGACGATGCGGCGTGCCTTCTGGCGAACCATGCCGGCAGTGTCGCCGGGCGCGTACAAACTGGTGCCGAGGCCGAAAGTGCCGACGCCGATCTTCCTGAAATCGGCGAAGGAGTTTTCCGAAACGTCGCCGACGACCCCCACCACCGTATCTCGGGGCAGGATGGCCTTGATCGCCGCGACGCCGCTCGCACCGAGCACGCTGCCCGGAAAGAACTTGAGCGCCGACGCGCCGCATTTCACCGCAAGCAAGGCTTCGCTCGGCGTGAAGACGCCGGGCATCGTAAGCATCTCGTGGCCGGAGGCGCGAGCGACCACGGCGGGGTCGATATTCGGGCTCACCATGAGGCGTCCGCCGACTTCCGCCAATTGGTCGACCTGAGAGGGCTCGAGCACGGTCCCCGCCCCGATGATGCATGTGTCGCCGAAAGCCGCGACTGCGCGGCGGATCGAGGTGAAAGGGTCGGGCGAGTTGAGCGGGATCTCCGCCAACTCGAAGCCTTCCTCGACGAGGACACCCACGATATCGGCAGCTTCGTCCGGCGTGATGCCTCGCAGGATCGCGACCAGCGAACGCCTCAGAACGGGCCATGCGACGGTGGGATCCATGTCTTCCTTCCTTTCCCAGGACGCATTCGGTGCTTCACCACACGAGCACGGCAGCCAATGCGCGAATCGGGCTGTCTTACCTCGCCAGCGCTTCGGCGATGGCCTTCCCGCAGGTCACCGTATCGGCGTCGCCGGCGAGATCGCGCGTGCGCAATGCCTTGGACGGTAGCACCGCTTCGATGGCCCTGACGATCGCCGCGGCCGCATCGGCATGACCGAGGTGGTCGAGCATCATCGCGCCGGCCCAGATCTGCCCGACCGGATTGGCGATGCCCTTGCCGGCAATATCCGGCGCCGAACCATGGACCGGCTCGAACAGCGAAGGGAAACGCCGCTCCGGATTGATGTTGCCCGAGGGCGCGATGCCGATGGTGCCGGTGCAGGCCGGTCCGAGATCCGACAATATGTCGCCGAACAGGTTGGAGGCGACGACCACGTCGAAGCGATCGGGGTTGAGCACGAAATGCGCGGCGAGGATGTCGATATGGTACTTGTCCCAGCGCACGGCGGGATAGTTCTGCGCCATCGCTTCCACGCGCTCGTCCCAGTAGGGCATGGTGATCGAGATGCCGTTGGATTTGGTCGCGGAGGTGAGGTGCCTCGCCTCGCGCCTGCTGGCCAGCTCGAAGGCGTAGCGCAGGATCCGGTCGATGCCCAGGCGGCTCATCACCGTCTCCTGGATTACCACCTCCCGCTCTGTGCCGGGGAACATCCGGCCGCCGATCGAGGAATACTCGCCTTCGGTATTCTCGCGCACGATGTAGAAATCGATGCTGCCCGGCCCGCGGCCGGCGAGCGGCGCGGGAACGCCGGGCATCAGGCGGACGGGGCGAAGATTGACGTATTGATCGAACTCGCGACGGAACTGCAGGAGTGAGCCCCACAGGGAAACATGGTCGGGAACAGTCTCCGGCCAGCCGACAGCGCCGAAGAAGATCGCGTCATGTCCGCCGATCCGTTCCTTCCAATCCGGCGGAAGCATCGCGCCATGCCTGGCGTAATAGTCGCATGAGGCGAAGTCGAAGTGATCGAATTCGATGTCGATCCCGAACATTGCGGCGGCTGCTTCCAGAACGCGCAGTCCCTCGGGCACGACTTCCTTGCCGATGCCATCACCTGGGATGACAGCGATTCTCAGCTTGCCCATAGGCGTTCCTCTCCGGCGTCGGTCTGATTGAGCAGGAACGGCGCGGCGGTGGCCGCCGCGCCGATGGCCTTCGTCAATAGGCGGGCTGCCCTGCCGCGATCCACTGGACGGTATCCTCCAACGTGCGCTCGAACGCCTGCACCATGTCCTCGATCTGGCTCTCCGTGATAATCAGCGGCGGACAGAAGGCGAGCGTGTCGCCGATGTTGCGGACGATCAGCCCGTGATGGTGGGCGCGTGCGAAGACATAGCCGCCGACCTTGCCGGGTTCATCGAAGCGCGCCTTGGTCGCCTTGTCGGCCACCAACTCGACGCCGGCGATGAGGCCGACGCCGCGGACTTCGCCAACCAGCGGATGCGCGTTGAGATCACGCAGACGCTTCTGCATCACGCGGCCCATGGCGGCGGCGTGTTCGATCAGCCCACGTTCTTCGAAGATGGCCAGGTTCTCCAGCGCGACCGCCGTGGCGACGGGATGGCCGCTCGCGGTGTAGCCGTGCCCGAAAGTGCCGATCTTGCCACTGTTGTCGGCGACGGCCTTGTAGATCGCGTCCGATATGACGACTGCGGCCAGAGGCTGATACGACGAGGTGATCTGCTTCGAGACCACCAGGATGTCGGGCTTGATGCCATAATAGTCGCAGGCGAAGGTGGTCCCCAGACGGCCGAAACCGGTGATCACCTCGTCGGCGACGATGAGGATGTCGTAGCGGCGGCAGATCTCCTGGACCTTCTGCCAGTAGCCCTCCGGCGCCGGTATCACGCCACCGGCAGACATCAGCGGTTCGCCGATGAAGGCGGCGATGGTCTCGGGACCTTCCTCCTGGATCACCGATTCCAACTCGGCCGCCAGACGCTCGACGAACTGGGCTTCGGTCTCGCCCGGCTGGCCGAAGCGATAAAAATGCGGGCTGGTCAGATGACGGACGGGGATTGCCGGCAGGTCGAAATCGCGGTGGTTGTTCGGCAGGCCGGTCAGGCTGGCAGCCGCGACCGTCACTCCGTGATAGCCCTGGTTTCGGGCGAGGAATTTCTTCTTCGCCGGGCGGCCGAGCGCATTGTTGTAATACCAGACCAGCTTGATGACAGTGTCGTTCGCTTCAGAGCCGGAATTGGTGAAGAAGACATGCGACAGCCCGTCGGGCGCCATCTCCGCGAGCTTCTCGGCCAGCGCGATCGACGGCAGGTGCGACTTATGCACGAAGGTGTGATAGTAGGGCAGCTTTTCCATCTGCCTTGCGGCCGCCTCGACCAGCCGCTTCTCGCCGAAGCCGACCGCCACGCTCCAGAGACCGCCTAAGCCTTCGATGTAGCGCTTGCCCTGGTCGTCGAAGACATAGATGCCTTCGCCGCGCTCCATGACGATCGGCCCGATCTCGGCATGGCGCACCGCATTGGTGTAGGGATGGAGCTGGTGCGCTATGTCGCGCGCGGCGGTGGAATTCGGTCTGGACATGAGACTACCTCGCTATTCGATTTTCCTTGGCCGGCTCATTCACGCCCGCCTTGCATGATGGGTCGGGGTCCGTAGGCCCCTTGGCGGTTCTTGCCGCTTCCGGCTTTTATATGCACGCCTCTCACGGCGGGGATATCATCCACCATCTACCTCCGTATTGGCCATGGCGGAGACTTGCCGCTGACATGTCGAGTTTCAAGGCGTGATGCGTTAAGCACGTCACGACGCTATACGGCCTATCACTGGCTCAGGGCAATCTCGCCTTCGATCCGAGTCATCTCGAAATCGCTGATCAATATGTCGAGCCGGATCTTCCAGGTGCCGGGCAGGGGCAGGACAAGATCCGTGACGCGCCAGTTTGCATTCCCGGCTTTCGCGGCGTTGCGCCTGATCGCTTCGATGCCGGCGCCGGGATTGGAAAAGACGAATGTGACCTCCTTCGGGTCGAGGGGGCCGAAATCTCCGGCCATGATCATGGCCGACGCCTGCACCGGGCCCGCGCGGCCAGGCGTGATGTCAATGTCGGCCATGGCCTTGGCGCCGTGTATATGCGTGGAAGCAGGCTGCGCCCGTGCGATGGCGAGCGCGCGCGGCGGAGGCGTGAAGCGCCAGGAGGCTGCGACACCGAAGATGGCCACGACGACGAGCGATTCGACCGCGATCGTGCGGGCAAGCCTTCGCATGGCGGCGGGTTCTCCGGCGGCTGCCGGGGCAGTGAGCCTCCAGCGATTCGCCGCCGCAATCAGCAGGAGGACCGAAACGAGCGTCAGCTTCACGAGGAACACGTTGCCATAGGCGGTATCAAGAAGCGCGTGGGGTTCCTCGACCTGTACGACGGCCAATAGGACGCCGGCAGCGACGAGCACGCATATCGAGTAGGGGATGAGGCTGGAGAAGCGTCGCAGCGCCACCGCGCCGCCGGGCCGCCCGGAACGCAGCGAGACGGCGAGAGGCAGCAGCGCGCCGGTCCAGAAGGCGATCGTCGCTGCATGCGCGAAGACCGACGGCCGGGTCAGCCATTGCGGTTGGGCGGCACTGGCGTGTCCGCTGAGACTTAGCGCGGCGGCTCCGCCCAGGAGCCCTCCGAGCGACAGCCACCGTCCCCGGGCTTTCGATCCCGGCAAGAGCGCCGCGGCTGCCACGATCAGCGCGAGCATCAAGACGGCGGCCGTGGTGCCGTAGCTGGTTTCCAGACCGGACCCCCAGGCGATCGGATCGAAGAAGCGGGAAAGCGGCGCTCCCAGGGCGTCCAGCCCTTGAAACCCGACCGACGCGATGGTGCCGCCCATGCCCAGGGCCAGCGCACCGACCACCAGTCGCCTGCCGTCCCGTTCTCCATCCAGGAGCCAGTGGAGCGCAACCACGCCACCGATCCCGATGAACAGGCCGAGATAGAGCGCGACCTTGGTCGACCAAAGGCCGATGCGAACCTCAGGGTTCTCGGAACCCAAGGCTGCGGGCGGTGTTGCGCTCGCTTCGCGGACGGAAAAGACGACAGACCCGCCGACGGGATGACCGTCCTCGGAGACCACGCGCCAGGACAGAATATGGGTGCCGCTGCCCAGGGGGCCGGGCATCTCGATCTCGACCTCGCGATCACGCAGCCGAAAGGTGTCGAGGACGGAAGCGCTGCCGTCCGGCTTCACCAGCCGCAATGCGAGAGGAGAAACGGGCTCGCTGAAGGATAGAGTGAAGAGGGCCGGCGGCGCTTCGACCACCGCGCCGTCTCTCGGCTGGGTCGCAATCAGCGATGCATGCGCCCCGGCGCCGGTGGCCAGCCAGAGCCAGGCGAGCCCGGCAAGCACCAGGACGCGCACTGCCATGATCGACGATATCGCGCGGCCGAAACACATCAGGGGCGTTCTTCCTTTCCACGGGAGAGCCGGCGCTGGTCGCGCCGGCCCCCGGGCTGTCAATCGCCGTTCGCCTTTTCCAGAAGCATCACGCCCGGTGCGGGCAGTTCGAGCTCGTCATCGGACTGCCCGGCCGCCGGGATCTCGATCCACCGCTCGGCAAGGCCTCCCGGACATTCCTGCACGACCGGGAAATAGAGCGTTTCGCCGGGCTTCAGCCCCGTCGTCAGGTAGCCCTGCAACACGAATTCGTCATATTCATCGTCGCTGAGATTGCCACCGCTCCATACGACCTCCTTGACGCCTTCGCTCGCCGGGGTCCCATGGTAGTCGTACGATTTCGCATAGGCGCCACGGATTTTCTGGAGCTGCCATCCGGCCTTGGGCTGGGGCTTGACGGCGATCACGCCTTCCGGGATTTGAACCCGCACCACATTGGTGGGCTTGCCCTCGCAGCCATGCGGCACGCGAAACACCGCCTTGTAGGTCGAGCCGACCGGTGCCTTCTTGATCTCCAGGCTGATGTGGGCCTGGGCTGCGCCGCACCAAAGCATCAGCGTCGCGGCCGAGGCTATGCACTTTCTCAACATTGTATTTCTCCATTCTAAGGATGGCCGCCAGTCACAAGACTGCGATCGGCGCCGCTTCGATTCTGCAAGGGCCCGAGCGGGCCGGAGCTTGCTCGCATCGCGTGTGTCGCGAGCGCTCGACTTCTCGATGCACGGCTGCGCGAGACACGTGCCTTCCCGTGGGAGACGGACTCTGCGAAGCGTGCTTCGAGCGCTCAGCCTCCGTGGCTGTTGTAATCCATTTGCTTATGGGCCATGGAATCGACGCTGAATTCCACGTCGACCGCGCCGGCCTTCTCGAAGGTGAGAGTACCCTTGAACGTTTCGCCTTGCTTCGGCGCTCGTTCGAGGCCCATGAACATGATGTGGACGCTGCCCGGCTCGAGGCCGACTTCGCGCCCGGGCGGGATCTCGAGGCCTCCGGCGAGGGGGCGCATGGTCATGACGCCCTTGTCGTCCACGGCCATCTCGTGAATTTCGGCCTTTCGGGCGATCTCCGCCGTGACGGCGACGAGCCTGTCCGCGGCCGAACCTTGGTTCTTCAGGACGACGTAGCCTGCCGCCACCTTGGCGCCTTCCGGAGCGGCCCTGGACCAGGGACGGGCGATCTCGACGTCACCAGCCCTGAAGTCCTGGGCCCACAGCCCATGCGTCATGGCAAGGAGAAGGAAAAGAGCGAATACGAAGATGCCGAGTCGTTCTTCGATCGGCCTCGAAGGCCCGAATGGGAAGGCTGGGATGCGCGCTGTCGCGCTGGGGAGGGATAGCATAGATGAACTCCTGCGACGCCGCCGCCGTGAAGGCCGGCCGGCGTGTATGCCGATTGTCTGACATGCCGCGAAAAGCGGCTTCGGTCAGGCGAGCGCAGGAGGGGCGCGAGGGCTTCCGGGATCGTGTTCGGGGGCGGGGCGCGGACCTGCTTCCGCGACGGAGCGGAGAGGCTCGGCGTCCATGGGCAGCGGGTTCGCGACATGGGCGAACGGCCGGGCCGGGAGGAAGACGGGCGCAAAGTTGCTGCATGCGGCCGTGCAGCAGTCGGGCAGCGGAGCGTTGTGGTGCCTTGCCGGCGCTTGCTCGCTATGATCGGCGCTGGTGATGCAGAGCGGATTTCCGAAGGCGTCGAGCAACCGCGCGTTGGGCCCCGCTCCAAGGGCAAGCGCCCCCACCACCGACTGGAGAATGAGGATGTAGGCCGCGGCAAGCGCGACCACAAAGCTCCGTCCGTCTTTTCGGCAGTGTTCCAACTTCGTGCCTCACCGGTCGCATCGTATGTACCAGCTTGCGCTTTCGCGCAAAAGAGGCGCTTGTCGGTCCGATGTGTCGCAGGTTCAGGGCTACGATGTTCCCACATCTCGCGTGCTGTCGGCGGTTGCTGGAACACCCTGTCGGAATGTGAATCTCGTGGGGTTCAGGCAGAGCGCGCTGCCGCCGGGCGACTTTCGCTCAGACGTCCAGTTGCCGCGCTTCCGAAGGCAGCATGATCGGGATGCCGTCGCGCACGGGATAGGCGAGATGAGCCGACTTCGATATGAGCTCGCAGTTCTTCGCGTCCCAGGTCAGCGGACCCTTGGTGAGGGGGCAGGCCAGGAGCTCCAGCAGTTTGACGTCGACCGTCCCGCTGCTTTCTGCCTTCGCCATCCGTTCACCTGCTCCATCTCTTCGTTTCGTTTGCGACATGAGGGCCCCACAGGCGCAATCAACTATTGCAGGCCCGTGCCGAAATCATCTTCCGCCCGGGCCAAGGCCATTTCGGTGATGGCGATCAGCGTGTCGGCCCTGGTCTTCAGGTCGGCGGCTTCGAGCAGGGCCTGTTTCTCCGCCGGGCCGTAGGGCGCCATCATCGAGAGCGCGTTCACCAATATTCCATTCTCCGCCCGGCTGACGCTATCCCAATCGGCGTCAAGTCCATTGGCTTCGAGATAGGCGCGGAACGCCCTCAGCAGGGCAGGCCGGTTCACTTCCTTAGCGCCGAGCTCCTCGTCCAGGTCGCAGGTGAAGGGAGCGATGCGGCATTGGCGGAAGGGCGTCTTGACCGGCAGTTCCTCCGAGACGCGGAAACGGCACACGCCCTGAAGGGAGATGAGATAGCGCCCGTCGCCCGTTTCGGCGAGCGACGTGATCCGGCCGAGGCAGCCCACCTGGCAGAGCTCCGGCTCGCCGTCGTCGCGCAGGCTTCCATTCAGGCTCGGCTGGATCATGCCGATCAGCCGCGACCCGCCAATGGCCTCGTCGACCATCTGCAGATAGCGCGGCTCGAAAACATTGAGCGGCATGCGCCCGCCGGGAAGAAGGAGGGCGGCGGCCAGCGGAAACACCGGAACGGTTGAGGGCAGGTCCTTCGGCCCTCGGTAATATGCGTTTCCCGCCTGCAAGGCGATCACCTTTAATGTCAGTTGCCCTTATGTGGGGCAGGGACCCGCCAAACTCAAGCCAGGCCCGCGCCCGCCTTCTCCCGCCGTCCTCCGGAAACGTTCGCCGATCATCGAATTCGGCGACACGCTTCGCGTATTTGCTTTGCGTATGTCGTATCCCAAAACCGCTGCGCAGAGTTGGGCGACATGCCTTAGGAGAACAGGATCGACGAGAGCTTGCGGCGTGCCGCAAGCGTCACCTCGTCGGTCGGCCCCCACGCTTCGAAGAACTTCAGGAGCTGCGCGCGGGCGCCGTCGTCCTGCCACGTCCGGTCGGCCTTGACGATGGCCAGCAAATTGTCGGCAGCTTCCATGCGCTTGCCCTCGGCATTCTGGATCATGGCGAGGTCGAACCGCGCCTGATGATCCCGGGGATCGGCAGCGAGCCGACGCTCGAATTCGGCCGCTTCGCCGAGCGAAGCCGCCTGTTCGGCCAGCGAAATCTTGGCGCGAACGGCCGACAGCACCGGCGCGTCCTTCTTGTCGGCGGGGGCGCCGTCCAGGATCGCCAGTGCGCCCTGGACATTGCCCGCCTCGAACAGGAGTTCGGCGAGCCCCGCGACCGCCTCCAGGGTTTCGGGCGCCTGCTCCACCAGGGCCGAATAGATTTCGGCGGCCGTCGTCGGGTCGCCGGCAGCGCGAGCCTCCGCGGCAGCGGCAAGCGCTTCGGCAATGCCTGCATCGTCCTCACCCTTGCCGCCCACGCGTTGGATGAAGTCGCGGACCTGGCTCTCGGGGAGCGCGCCCATGAAGCCGTCGACGGGCTGGCCGTTCTTGAAGGCGATAACGGCAGGAATCGACTGGATGCCGAGCTGCCCGGCAATCGACGGGTGCTCGTCTATGTTCATCTTGACCAGCTTCACGCGGCCGCCGGCTGCCTGGACGGCTTTCTCCAGCATCGGCGTCAGTTGCTTGCAGGGGCCACACCACGGCGCCCAGAAGTCGACCAGCACCGGCTGTTGCCGCGATTCCTGGATCACATCGGCGGCGAAGGAGGCCGTCGTCGTGTCCTTGATCAGGTCTTTGCCGGGCTGCGTCGAAGCGGCCGGCGTGGCGCCGAATTGCACATTCGCGGCATAGCCGCCGTTCGAAGCATAGGGGTTGTTCTTGTCGTCCATGATCATCCTCGCGGCCGGTGCGCTGCCTTCCTGCGCCATCGGGCGCCGTGCGGCCTCCATGTGGAGATCACATGGAAACTTTCAAGATAACAGCTTCGTGGCCCGTCGCCTTCAGAAATTTCAGCAGATCCTGTGCCGCTATCGACGTCGTCGCCTCGTTCGTGAGCGGATGGGCGTTGATGACGTCATGTTCCATCAAAGCCTCGTCGAGGACGATACGGACCTTTCCTTCGGTGTCGTTGATCGCGCCGAACGCGGTGACGGCGCCGGGAATCACGCCGAGCAGATCCATCAGCGGTTCCGGCTTGCCGAAGGAGACCCTGCTCGCCGCGCCGATCAGCTGATGGATCGTCTTCAAATCCACCGTCGCGTCCTCCTCGACCGTCACCAGGAAGAAATTGTCCTTCTTGTCCTTGAGGAACAGGTTCTTGGTATGGCCGCCTGGAATCTCGCCACGCAAGGCCTGGGAATCCGCCACGGTGAAGAGGGGCGGGTGCGTGATCGTCGTCACTTCGATTCCGAGATCGTCGAGAAAGGCATGGAGTTCGGCCGGGGTCTTTGGCATGTCTCGATCGTTCGCTCGTTTTCCCAAAGCACGTCGCGATCTCTTGAATTCGCTCCCGCACTTCAGAGCTTTGATTGGACGCATGTCTTTCTCCCCAGACGGCGCCCACCTCAGGGAGACATGCTTTAGCAGTCGCGACTATGCTCAAAAGCCTCTTCGCTGCAAGCCCGCAGCAGGATTGGACAGTGGCAGAGGTGGAGGTTGCTGCCTTCCCTTGCGTCGCCGATCTCGTGCCGAAAATGCTGGAACTGGCGTCATTTCCCTGTTGCAATCCAAACGCTCTTCGGCCATATAGGCGCGGCTTGCGGCGAGACGCCGTGTGTGAGCGGGTGTAGCTCAGGGGTAGAGCACAACCTTGCCAAGGTTGGGGTCGAGGGTTCGAATCCCTTCGCCCGCTCCAGTTTTCCTCAGAAAATCAAGCAGTTACAAGGCGCCGCAATTGGACGCCTTTTGCCTTTTTTCATATCGCCACCATGTCGCCACGGCCCGAAAATCGATGGCCCAGCGAGAGCCCTATGGGATCGGGCAACGCCGCCCTGATCTCGGCGGCTGCGGGTGCGGCTGCCGCATGGTATGGGTTGACAGGTCGGCCTCCGCGGTCAGGTCGTATCGGCTCATCGTAGAGCTGAATCAAAACATCGTGCAGACTGCATGGCCGCCGCCGGCCCGCTCTCGACCCTATATCGGACATTCGAAAGGTCTGCTTACGGCCACCTGCCTGCGGCTGCGCGAGCCCAGCCCGGCAGCCGCGTTTGAACCTGTTTCAGAACCTGACCGCGAGGTTCGCCTTGAAGGCGTGGTCCTGGGCGTCCCGGGCGAGCTGTCCGGCATAGGAGATGCCGAGCGCGGCGCTTTTGCTGATGGCGAGGTCGAGGCCGGCCTCGACGATGGCGGCGTCCCTGGCGATCGGCACGCCGGCGACCGAGAACGGATTGCTGCCGGCGAAGGCCAGCGTCGCTTTCGGATCGACAATGTCGCGCCAGCTATAGCTCGCCCCGGTGCGCAGGCTGAGAGCGCCCCATTGGCCGCCGCCATAGAGGCCGAGATGATAGTTGTCGCTCTCGCCCGAGGAGAGCCTCGCATTCACATCGAACGCGCTGCGGATGTAGCCGGCGATCACCCCGAAACGCAGATTGTCGAACAGCGCGGCGTCGGCGCCGGTCAGGAAGCCGCCGGTCGAGCGCGTCAGCTTGCTGGCATTGCCGTCGCTCTCCGTGCGACCCCAGGAGCCATAGCCCTGGCCCCAGACAGCGAAATGGTCGGATGGCGCGAGCCGCGGCATCGGCTTGGTCGTGGAGGGCGCGAGATCGGCGGAAAAGCCGTAGCTCATCGTCGCCATCGCATGGGCGCCGACGGCGCCGAAGGCCGAGCGCAGCCGGTCGTTGTCCGCGTTGCGCAGGCTCGCCTTACCTTCCGGCTCAGAGCACCACTCCAGGCCGGGCTTTTTTTTGCTTACCATCTGTGGAACGACTGCTGTTGTATGAAGTTCGGTACACAACCGAGCGGTGCGGCGATGCCACGGTATTACTTCGACTACAGCTGCGACCATGTGGTCTCGGTCGATGATGAGGGCGTGGAACTGTCCTCGCCATCCGAAGCGCGCCTCGCCGCCCTGGACGCCCTGGCGGATTTCCTACGAGATTTGTTGCCAAGCCGGCCAGCCGAAGAGATTTCGATCTCGGTTCGGGATGAATCCGGACGGCTCGTATTCACCACATCCATCTCCATGTCGATGAGATGGGGGTATCTTGGCTAGCTATCGCGTGCTCGGCTACCTCGCCCGCCGGCACACCTCGTCAAGCGGCACAAAATACCACTCGCGAGTGCCGTCAAAGGCGTGCAGCTTGACCCGCCCTTCTTGGTGATCCTCCCACCTACCAGTACTTGCCTGTGCGACCCGGAGACATGGGTAACAGTTTGGCACGTGGGGACTGCGCACGATCGAATGAATTCACTATGGGGGATTCCTGAAATCGGGCCTTCCGGAGGACTCGCATTATCCGCGGCCGAAAGAGCGAGCGCTACGCATGGGATCGCATCGATCTCTCAAGCGCTGAAGCTCGATTGCCCGCTGGGTGATTCCACAGCAAAGCCGCTCCTCAGATGACGGGCACTGACAGCCTAAATGCCTCGCTGCCATGCGGTGTAAGAGGTGCCGCCGTCCGGAAGCATCGGGCCGATGCCAAAACCGGCTGTCGGGGCAGAGCTGCTATAGCCCGTGCTTTGGCAGGCACTTAGAAGAATAGAGATGAGGGCAAAAACCACAATCTTCATGAGGTGCTTGTAGCACGATTATTGTTTCGCTCGCTTAGGCAATTAGGAGGAGACTTGCTGTCGAAGGCGCAAGCGAAGAGGGCCGATGTTTAGGAAATTTGCGGGCGCCGAACTCGGATGAGGAGAAGCGACAGTCGAAAACCCTGTCGCAACTCGTCCGAGGGGTACTGGCCCCGTGGCCCAGCTCTACGACACGATTTTCAGGATCGGCGCAGATCGAAGGCCTGGCCCGCATCTCTCAGTTGCTGAAGAGTCTTTCCTGCGCAACTCCCCGCCCACTCTCCACCTATCGGCTCGGCGGTTCCGTGAAGTGTGATCGTACCAGCCAGATTGTCAGGCGAGATGTAGACAGCAACGCCATCGCCGTCGACTTTCGCCAAATAGTAAGCGCGATGGATTCCGTTGTTCTCGCAGTGCACCATGAAAGGAAAGTCGGTGAATGAAGCCTCTGCGGCCTGTGTCTCCAAGTTGAACTGTGTCGCGCAGGAGAAGGCTATTAAAGTCGCCAACGAAGTGTGTCTGGCCATATCGCTCCCTCGCCAAACATACACCCGCCCACCCAAAGCCTGATATGCCGGCGAACCTGGGTGTACGTCAATCCGGAACGATGAAACAAGCAACCCAGCGCCCAGAGCGCGCCGCGTCCAGACTTGTTTGCGGTCGGGTACATCTCAGGCGCCGGTGTTCGCGCCTGGGGCCGAAAGCCACCGAATCGCTCGGTCCCGACCAGACGAAGAGACTGGATAAGGAGGAAATGCCGATTGCCAAGGTTGGGTTCGAGGCCTCAACGCGCGAGCCGCCGGAGCGCGATCCGACATATCGACGAAGGTACCGGGCGTGGAGCGGCCGTGTGTTCGGAGATCGAGGATACCTCCGATTCTGAACCCGGCGGCCGATCCTCTGCACTCTTTATTTGCCGGGCCGGCCTTGGACGAAGCGATATGGTGCAGCTTCAAATAGCGTCGCTCAGGGGGCGCTTTTGGGCGCGCGTGTTGAGGGCCTCATAGATCGCGTCCCGATGGTGCTGATGCTGGTCGAGTGCAGAACGGAGCAGGGAGAGAAAATCCTCGGCTTCTACTATGGGGTGGCCCCCTGCGCGGAGCCGTTCGATCCGCTCCTCTTGTTCCAGGACAAGCCTCCTGCCCTGCGCGACATGCCGCTCCGCCATTTCAAGATCAGCTTGGGCATAGGTCATTCGCCACCATAGACGAAGTTTTCTCCGGGCGATACTACGCGTCGCCCCGGACAGCGGAACAATGTAGTCGGAAGGCGGTTCTGGTTGCAGACGGGTTGTAGAACTTAACCCAGTCCCTGCCGCCGCTCGGACCCCGTCTATGGCGCCGACCCGATCCAGCCGATCGGGTCGGCGACAGGTTGCGTGTCGCGCGGTTCGGCACCGCTGGCCCTGTCTTTAGGCAGAATGTCGAGCCGGGCCGTGTCAGCGTTCTGGCGCTCGACAGAGCCAGTCTGGCAAGTCTCGGAAACAAACGGACTCAGGACAATCCACAAACCCCTCTTGCAGATGTCAGGGCTGGCGATATTCGCCGCCTTCCCTTTCGTCCGCTGGCCTGTCGACATATTTCCCATCGTCGGGCACGGCAAGGCGATCGAAGTCGCGGGCGAGCTCGTGCAACGCCTCACGCATCGTCGGGCCTTGCATGGCAGGGCCATGGCCGGTGACCACCCGCTCGGGCTCCAGCGAGGCCAAAAGTTCAACGGAGCTGCAGGCGTTCTGCCAGTTCGTGGTATAGTACATCGGCGGCCCATGCAGCTCGGGTTCCTGCGTCAGAACGGCATAGGCGGACTCTTGCCGTGTCGTGATGAAGGCATCGCCCGCGACAATCGTCCGATCAGCTTCCCTCCATAGGGAGACGTGACCTGGAGTATGCCCCGGCGTGTGTATCCATCGCCAGCCTGACATCGCCGGAACGCTCCCATCGTCTGGAAGCGTCTGCAGCCAACGGGCCACATTCACGGGCCCGCGTGGATAGAGTGGGGACAGGAGCGACATGAGGCCGCCCCCGACCGATGGGTCGGGAGGCGGGTAAGAGGCGGTGCCGTCGAGATAGGGGTGCTCGAGTTCGTGCGCGTAGACGGGCACCTCCCATCGTCCGGCAAGCTCTTCAAGGGCACCGACGTGATCGAAATGCCCGTGGGTCATGATGATCGCAGCGGGCCGCGAGTCGGGCCCGAACCGCTCCTTGGCTGCGTCCGTGATCAAGACGGTCGTGCCCATGACGCCGGCATCGATCAGGACCCATTCGCGGTCGCCGGCGCCCGGCTTGCCGAAGAAGACGGCGTTGACGATCGCAAGGCGTCTGTAGGCGAGATCGGGGCAAACCTCATGCGTGCCGTCGTCCCGCGCAGCGTGACCGTGCTCGCCCGAGGCATCGACTGGAATCTGCTGGACCATTGCCTTCCTCCACCTGTCGACGGGAACGAAGGCCGAACCATCGAGGATCGGGTAGGTTCCGGCCCCCGCGAATGACCAGAATTCGCTCGGCAAGGCTCATCTGAGGATATGTATTGTATCCCATATTATGAGATTTTTCTATTTCCAGATTGACGAACATGTTGCAGCGACGATAAAGGCGTTCCCGGGGCGCTGCTCTGCGCGGACGGGAGGCCCGACATCGCCACTGGGAGCCTCCGGAAACTGAGGATCAGAATGAGCAATCCAGATGTACTTATCGTCGGTGCGGGTCCTGTCGGACTTACACTTGCTATCGATCTTGGTCAGCGCGGGGTCAAATGCACCCTGATCGAGCAGAAGTCCGAGCCGCAGTTCCTGCCGAAGATGGAGCGTTGCAACGCCCGTACCATGGAAATCTTCCGTCGCATGGGGCTTTCGAAGAGGATCCGCGCGGCAGGTCTCGATGCCGATGTTCCCATGGACGTCTACGTTGTGCAGTCGATGACAAAACCGCCGCTGCTGCACCTGCCATATCCCTCGGTAAACCAGGCACTTGAGCAAATCGGCAAGACAAACGACGGGACGCAGCCTCTCGAGGCCTACCAGCTGATTTCCCAATATACGCTGGAGCCTTTGCTGAAGTCGGTTGCCGAGACGCTCCCCTCCGTTACCGTCCGCTACGGCTGCGAATTCCTGTCGCTGGAGCAGGACGCCGCGGGTGTCACCGCAACCGTCCTGGACGAGAGCGGTGCGAGAAAGGAAATCCGCAGCAAATATCTGGTCGGCTGCGACGGAGGCTCAAGCCGAGTGCGCAAGCAACTGGGCATCAAGCTCCGCGGCGAAGGAAATCTCCTGCATCTGCGCCAGGCGCTTTACCATAGTCCCGATCTCTATGACCGCATTCCGATCGTGAACGGGCCGGGCAGAGGGCGGCACTACCACGTCGCCGATAACCAGGCGAGTTTTCTCATCATGCAAGATTCCACAAAGCATTGGACGCTGCATGCCGTCGTCGAGAAGGACGAGGACATGAAGGCGCAATTCGAGAAGGTTGTCGGCACTCCGGTAGAGTACGAAATGCTTTACGTCGGCGAGTGGAAGCAGAACCTCTTGCTCGCCGACCGGTATGGCGACGGCCGGGTTTTCCTTGCGGGCGACGCGGTTCACCTGGTCATCCCCACGGGCGGCCTCGGCATGAATACCGGTGTCGGAGATGCCGTCGACCTCGGCTGGAAGCTTGCGGCGACGCTGCAAGGCTGGGGTGGCCCCGATCTTCTGAGGTCTTACGAGATCGAGCGCCGGCAGGTCGGCGACCGCAATGTCGGTGCTTCGCGCTACGCATCGCTCGGACGGCGCAAATGGCGGTCGCAATACCGGCCTGACATCACCGACGATACGCCGGAAGGCCAGGCAACCCGTGACAATCTGGCCCGCGTCGCCGATGTGGAGCAACGCAAGACCAACGAGATGATCGGTGCCGAGATGGGGTACCGCTATGTCGCCTC
Source organism: Rhizobiaceae bacterium (assembly GCA_035556195.1). GTDB lineage: Bacteria > Pseudomonadota > Alphaproteobacteria > Rhizobiales > Rhizobiaceae. The sequence continues at coordinate 19,070 of DATMFK010000035.1, read as the reverse complement.
GCCGATTATCTGGGATGAGCCGGGCGGCCCGGAACACCTCTTTCGCGAATACGTGCCCACGACCTGGCCGGGCGCCCGTCTGCCTCATGTCTGGCTGGGTCAGAACGATCCGGTCCAGGATCACATCAAGGCCGGCTATACCTTGCTGAGGCTCGGCCACACGAGCGCCGAAACCGAGGGGCTCGAGGCGGCGTTCCGCAGCCGCGGTGCACCGCTTGACGTGCTCGATATCGATTCTGGCGTGGCTCGCGATGTCTACGGATACGACCTCCTGCTCCTGCGTCCGGACATGCACGTCGCATGGCGCGGAAATGCCGCGCCCGCCGAGCCCGAAACTCTCGCGGCGCTGGTCACCGGACATTGACGGCGCACCGGCTCTACACCACAAGAACCCGAGCCGCTTTCTGGCAGGGGCGAGCGGAATTGCCTGAAGGCAGTGGGGATAGGTCGATCGCTTGTATCCACACAATGGGAGTGATGCTTGCAGAGCCACGAACGTATGCTGGGGATTCTGAATCTCTTCGATGCGGATGACAGCTACGTCGCCCTTTCATTCGAAGAGATCCATGCCCGCCTCGGCTACACCAGATCGACCCTTTATCGTTATCTGAAGGCTCTTAGCGATGCCGGGCTGCTGTCCTCGTTGCCCGGTCTCGGTTACGTGCTTGGTCCACGCATCATCGAGTTGGACTACAAAATCCGCTCCGGCGACCCATTGATACGGGCAGCTCAGCCAATCATGGAGGAACTGGCGCGACAGTTTTCCGGCATTGCGCTTCTCTGTCGCAAATATCGGGACCAGGTTCTCTGCGTTCACCAGGAAAGTGGCACCGATCAGCTGCGCAGCAATTACGAACGGGGCCGCACGCGGCCGCTATTGAAGGGTGCGGCTTCGGTCGCGATCCTTGCCCATCTGCCCCACTATCAGCTTGGCCGCCTCTATTCGCAAAGGGCTGATGAGTTTCGGAACGCGGGCTACGGCACAACCCTGGCCGAGGTGAAAACCGCGTTGAAGGCCCATCGCCAGCGCGGCTGGGTCTATACCCAAGGCGACGTGACACCCGGCGCGGGCGGCATCGCCGCGCCCCTGTTCGATGGAGAGCAAGACGTTCTCGGCAGCCTGAGCCTCACGCTTCGGGATTCGCAGATCTCACCCGAGAGGTTGCAGCATATCGCGGATCATGTCGTGCTTTGTGCGCGCATCGCCTCCAAGGCTGTGGCGCGGAGCTGATCCGGCTGGCTCAAACAGGGGTTTGCGCAGCCTCGTCTGCGCCGTCATGCGGTATGGACCATCCGCTCGTCACGTCTCTGGCCACTGTTGCGGCGAGCTTTCGCGCGATGTCCAGAATACCGGGGGCGAGATGCGCCGGCACCTCGTCGGAAAGACAGAGGACGAGGCGGCGATCGATACTCGGTCCTTCGATCCGTCTCGCCCCTATCTTGCCGGCGCGAATGCCGTCCATGGCGAAGATGTAGGGCGCGATGGTGCAGAAGCCGCGCTCTTCGATGAATGTCTTCTTCATATCGATCGAGTTGACCTCGAAGGCGATATCGAGCCTGATGCCGCCCTCTCGCGCCAGCGCGTCTATGATTTCCCGCGTGGTATGGATGGGGCTGTCGAGGACGTATTGGTAGGCTGTCAGCTCGGAGAATGGGATGGCGCCATCCTTCGAGTTCACGATAGGGCTGGGGCCGAGCAGATACATGGCCTCATCCGCAATGTGATGATGGCGGCTGAGCAGGCGCACCGCCGGCGTCTTGTAGCAGAGAGCGACGTCGATCTCGCGAGTGACCACAAGCGGGATGAGGTCGGAGCTCAAGCCGTCGCGCACCGTGATGTTGCTGAACCCGAGTTCGCGCAGCCGCAACACGATGTCCGGCCCGATGAGCTTGCCCGGCGAAGGCGCCATTCCGATCACGAGCGGCATGGCGTTCTTCTGGGCCTTGAACGACGCGATGCTGTCGGTAGCCGTACGGCACTGTTCAAGGACCTTCATCGCTTCCGAATAGAAAGTGGCGCCGGCCTGGGTCGGCGTGATCCCGCTCGGCGAGCGTTTGAAGAGCTCTACCCCAAGGATGCTTTCCAGCTCCTTCATCTGATAGTGCAGCGCCGGCTGCGACAGATTGAGGGCAAGCGCGGCGTTGGTGAACGATCCGGCTTCGCAGAGACGGCAGAAATATCTGAGCTGCTTGAGCGTGAAACGCGGCATTATAAGAGAAACTTATATCCTAAAAAAAAGTTTATACTAGGTGCCCGTGGCGCCCCGTGCATGATCCCGCTCGCAAGGAGAGCACATCATGCAATATATTGACGCTTTCAATCACTTCTTTCCGAAGGCTGTGTGGGACCGAATCCAGAATCTGTCCGGGGCCGGTGAAGGGATTGGAAAACGTATGCAGGGGATTCCTTGCATTTACGATCTCGATACCCGTCTGAAAGTGATGGACGAGTTCGGCCCGGGCTACCGCCAGGTCCTCTCCCTGGGGATGCCGCCGCTCGACGAAATGGGTGATGCGGCCACGGCCACGGAGCTGGCCCGCCTCGCCAATGACGGTTACGCCGAACTGATCGCGGCCCATCCGGACCGGTTTGCGGGCTTCGTGGCCGGCCTTGCGATGAATGACCCCGAGGGAGCGGCGAAGGAAGCTGAACGGGCGTTCTCCGAACTCGGCGCCGTGGGGCTTCAGATCCACACCAATGTCGGTGGCCTGCCGCTCGACGATCCCCGTTTCGACGCCATCTTCGCCACCGCCCACAAATACGACAAGCCGATCCTGATCCACCCGTCCCGCAAGAACGACATGCCGGACTACAAGTCCGAAGACCGTTCCAAATACGAGATCTGGTGGACGTTCGGATGGCCCTATGAAACCAGCGCCGCCATGGCGCGCCTGGTCTTTTCCGGACTCATGGACAAATATTCCGGCATTAAATTCCTCGCCCACCACATGGGCGCCATGGTTCCCTTTTTTGAAGGACGTGTCGGGCCCGGCTGGGACCAGCTCGGCAAGCGTACTTCCGACGAGGATCTGAGCCCTGTCCTGAAACGGCTGAAGAGGCGGCCGCTCGACTATTTCAAGGATTTCTATGCGGATACGGCGGTGTTCGGCTCGCGTCCGGCGACCGAGTGCGGGTTGGCTTTCTACGGCGTCGAAAAGATCCTCTTCGCGTCCGACTCGCCTTTCGATCCCGAACGCGGCCCGGGCTACATCCGCAGCACGATTGCCGTTCTCAACGAGCTCGGCCTAGGGGAAAGCGACATGGAGAAGATTCGCTACAGGAATGCGCAGGCGTTCTTCGGTCTCGAATAATCCGCCCAGCCGAAGCCAGATTTCAGGAGGAGATGATGAAGTTGATAACCAATACCATCAAGGGGCTGGCCCTGGCCGCCGCGCTGCTGGTGCCGGCCGCTTCCATGGCGGCCGACAAGGTCACCGTGGGGGTGACGAACGCCGCAAGCGATATCGCGCTCTTCATCGCCGACGCCAAAGGCTACTTCGCCGATGAAGACCTTGCGGTCGAGTTCGTCAGTTTCGATTCGGCCGCGAAAATGATTGCGCCGCTCGGCGCCGGCCAGCTCGACGTTGGGGGAGGCGCGGCATCCGCAGGATTCTACAACGGGCTTGACCGCAACGTCGACGTGCGCATCGTCGCCGACAAGGCCCGCAACTCGCCGGGCTACGGCTTTCAATCGTTCCTCGTCCGCAAGGCCTTGAAGGACGAGGGCGAGGTGAAATCCCTCGCCGATCTGAAAGGCCGCAAGGTGGCGGTCGTGTCTAACGGAAGCAGCGACCTGTCGGTGCTCAACGAGGCGCTGAAGTCGGCGGGCCTGAAATATGACGATGTGGAGGTCGTCTATCTCGGTTTCACGCAGCAGCTTGCGGCTTATGAAAATGGCGCCATCGACGCCAGCATCACGACGGAGCCGAACGTCACCAACATCGTGTCCAAGGGTGCGGCTGATGTCCTGGTTTCCAACGACACCTTCTATCCGGACCAGCAGACGGCCGTGATCTTCTACGGCAGCGAGATGCTGAAGTCGGACTCCGATCGCGGGCTGCGCTTCATGAAGGCCTATGTGCGGGCAGCGAACTTCTACGTCGACGCGCTGGCCGAGGGAGGCTTGAAGGGCAAGAACGGCGCCGAGGTCATCGACATCATGGCCAAATACTCCAATGTCAAAGACAAGGCCGTCATCGAAAAGATGACGCCGCACCGCATGAATCCGGACGGTACGGTGAACACGGAGAGCCTGCAGAAGGACCTCGATTTCTTCAAGCAGGCAGGCCTGGTGACCACAAATGCAACGTTGGACGGTGTCATCGACGCATCTTTCGTCGCCAAGGCCAACGAAGCACTGGCAGCGGAAGGAAAAAAATGAGTGTGGTTGCTCCCGATCAGTCCGACGTCATCCTGCAGCTAAGCCGCCTCAACAAGCATTATGGCGGCTTCCATGCGGTATCCGACGTTAGCCTGTCGATTCGTCGTGGCGAGTTCTTCATGATCGTCGGGCCATCGGGTTGCGGCAAGTCCACCCTCATCCGAATGCTGGCGGGGCTCGAAAAGCAGTCGACCGGCAACATAAGGGTCAACCGACCGGCCGATGCCGGCCGGCCGGAAAACGCCATGGTCTTCCAGGGGGATTCCGTGTTCCCCTGGATGACCGTCTGGGACAACGCCGCCTTCGGGCTGAAGATGCGCAACCGTCCTCAAGCTGAAATCAAGGACGTGGTGGGGCATTATCTCGGCAAGACCGGGCTTGCCCGTTTCGCCGATGCCTATCCTCACCAATTGTCGGGCGGCATGCGCCAGCGGGTCTCCATCGCACGGGCCTTCGCCAATGATCCCGACATTCTGCTCATGGATGAGCCGTTTTCGGCGCTCGATGCCCAGAACAAGTTCCTGCTCCAGGAAGAGTTGCTGCGCATTTGGGAAGAGACCCGCAAGACGGTGATCTTCATCACGCACAGCGTGGACGAAGCGGTGATGCTGGGGGACCGGATCATGGTCATGACCGCCAATCCGGGCACGACGAAAGAAATTGTCGAGGTCGACCTGCCGCGCCCGCGTGACCTGATGGAGCTGCAGAAGACGCCGGAATATGGCGCCTTGGTGCACAGGATCTGGTCGAGTCTGCGTCAGGAAGTGAACCGTGCGCGCGAACTCAACGGAATGGAGGCATAGGTGGTGGACGTGCGACACGAGACGATTCCAGCCCGCCCGAAATTCGCATTGGGGGCCAAGGAAACAGAGAAGCTGATCGCGATCAGCTCGCCCCTCATCCTGCTGCTTTTGTGGGAGGTCTTGGCGCGCGTCGGGATCATCGACCAGCGCTTCTTCCCGGCGCCGCTTCGGATTTTCTGGGTCATGGCCGGGATGTTCGCGCAGGGCGAGCTCTGGACGCATATTGCCATCAGCCTGCAACGACTTGCCGTAGGACTGGTCATTGGCGGCGTGCCGGCCCTCGTGCTCGGCGTGATCATGGGGCTCAACCGCAAGATCTATGCGTTTTTCGACCCGGTGATCTCTGCCACCTATCCCATCCCGAAGAGCTCGATCCTGCCCTTGGCGCTCCTGATCTTCGGCCTCGGGGAGGCGTCGAAAGTGTTCATGGTGGCGATCGGCGTGTTCTATCCGATGGTCATCAATGCGGCCACGGGCGTACGCGGGATCAACCAGATCTACCTGGATGTCGGCAAGAACTATGGCGCAAATGCCCGGCAGGTTTTCATGAAGATCGCTCTGCCCGGCGCCATGCCGGTCATCCTGACCGGTGTGCGCCTCGGCATCGGCATGGGGCTCGTGCTGATTGCCATCGCCGAGATGGTCGGCGCGAAAAGCGGTCTCGGCTACATGATCTGGGCCGCGTGGGAAACCTTTGCCGTGGAGCAGATGTATGTCGGTCTCTTCTGCATCGCCATCATCGGCTTCCTGCTGAATCTTTGCATCAATCAGGTCGAGAAGCTGCTGGTGCCATGGCGCAGGAGATGAGCAACAGCTCTGCCAGGTGCTGTTTAGCTTCCAGCATGGTCGTCCGAGAGGCCCCCAGCAGGTTTCTCTTGACCGCCAAGGAAGCTGCGTCGAGGCGGCGAGCCTCGCGGCACCTCAAAAGGAGGAGGGGGCCCTTGCGGCCCCTTTTCAGTGTCGTGTGCCGGCTATCCCGACGCGCTCTCCATCTCGGCCCCGGCGAGATAACGCCGCCAGATCCCACGGCCGGCATCGTCCAGGCGTATGACGGCCTCGCGAAATGCACGGCGCAGCTGCACGTCGATCAGCGGCTCCGGCAAGAGTGGATCGAAGACGAGTTGCCGGATCGCGGCGTCCCCCAGCAGGAAGGATTCGCGCGCGGCGTTGCCAAGCGGCAGTTCGCCGGCGCGGCCGAGCCAATTGTCGATGCGGCCCAGCCAATCGCGATAGACATGGGCGAGATCGTCGGCCGCCCATAACATCCGGGCGCCGCGTTCGCGCCCGCTATCGAAATCGACCGCCCGAAACACCGGCGCATCCTCGCCCACGCCCAGCGCCTGGAGCCGTGTCCTGAGCGCCGCGGCGCCGCCGGCCAGATTGTCCGGGCGAATGAACAGACCGGCGTCCATCTCGCGCAGCCCGAGCATGCCGAGCGCGCGGTCGCGCATGCGCAAGGCGGCGCGGTCGTTGCGCGGCAGGCCGCCTGTGACGACCACGATCCAGCCGCCATCCCAGGGGCGCATCTTTTCCTCCGCCGAGCGCCAGGTCGAGACCTCCTCCGCAAGCGCCATGCCGCCGGGACCGAGGCGGTATCTTCCTCGGCCCACGGCGTCGATCAACGCGACTGAGGCGAGCCGCGCCAGCGCAACGCGCGTCGCGTTGCCGGAAATGCCGAAGAGGCGAGCGGCCGCCACGGCGTCGGCCGCGCTGAGCGAGCCGCCGTCGGCGGCCAGCAGCAAGTTCATCAGGAGATGCCGGGCGGTCGGGTTCGAAATGTTACTCATATTGACCAGAATCTACATGATCGGTAATATCTTTCCAAGAGGCGGTTCAATTGAGGCGAGAGCGTCATGTCCGTATCCAGTCGATTCCTCACCCACGCGCTTGACAACCAGCCGCTTCCCCTACCGGCCTACGATGCCTGGGGAACGGATGCGGCGTTGCGCGAGGCCGTCGAGCGCGAGGGAGGCGGCTGGGCCGGAGCCCATCTCGGCGAATTCGGAAAAGTGGCAGGCGGCGAGCTCATGGAGCTCGGTTACGCGGCGAACGAGAACCGCCCAAAGCTTCGTTCGTTCGACCGCTACGGCAGGCGTCTCGACGACGTCGATTTCCATCCGGCCTATCACGAGATCATGCGGCTCTCCATGCGCTTCGGCGTGCACAGCTTTGCCTGGCGGAACGCCAACCGGCCAGGCGGGCATGTCGCCCGCGCCGCGCTTGCCTATATGGCCGGACAGGCGGATTCCGGCACGGGCTGTCCTCTGACGATGACCTATGCGGCAGTGCCGGTGCTGCGCCACGCACCCGATCTCGCCCGGGACTGGCTGCCGAGGATCACGTCGCTCGACTACGATCCCCGGTCCGTGCCGGCCAGCGAGAAGGCCGGTTGCACGGTCGGCATGGGCATGACCGAGAAGCAGGGCGGCTCCGATGTCCGCGCCAACACGACCAAGGCAATCCGCCAGGGCGATGGCAGCCATGCAATCGTCGGCCACAAATATTTCTTCTCCGCGCCGATGTGCGATGCTCATCTCGTGCTGGCCCAGGCCGAAGGCGGCCTGAGCTGTTTCCTCGTTCCGCGCATATTACACGACGGATCGCGCAACGCCGTGCGCATCCAGCGCCTCAAGGACAAGCTCGGCGACTGGAGCAATGCCTCAGCCGAGGTCGAATTCGCCGGCGCGACCGGCTTCCTCGTGGGCGAGGAAGGGCGCGGCATCGCGACGATCATCGAGATGGTGGCACTCACCCGGCTCGACTGCATGACGGGCTCGGCCGGGCTGATGCGCCAGGCCGTCGTCCAGGCGCTGAACCATACGCGACAGCGACGGGCTTTCGGGAAGCTGCTGACCGATCAACCGCTCATGCAGAACGTGCTTGCCGATCTCGTCCTGGAGAGCGAGGCCGCGATCGCGCTGACCATGCGGGTGGCGCGCGCGGTCGACGCCGCGCCGGGCAATGAAGGCGAAGCGAACTTCGCCCGCATCGCCACGGCGATCGGCAAGTACTGGATCTGCAAGCGTGCGCCGGCGCATGTCAACGAGGCGCAGGAATGCCTAGGCGGCATCGGCTATGTGGAGGAGGCGAACCTTGCCCGCCTTTATCGCCAGGCGCCGCTCAACTCGATCTGGGAAGGCAGCGGCAACATCCAATGCCTTGACGTGCTGCGCGCGCTCAAAAGGGAGCCCGAGGTGGCGGACGCGCTGTTCGCCGAGTTGCGCTCGGCCAAGGGCCTGCACCCCGGGCTTGACCACGCGGCGGCTTGGATCGAGACCGCCCTGGCCGACCGGGAGAATATCGAGCAGCGCAGCCGGCTCCTGGTCGAGAAGGCGGCTCTTGCCCTTCAGGCTGCGATCCTGCTCAAATCCGGCAACGAGGCTGTGGCGCGGGCATTCTGCGATTCCCGCCTGTCGGGGGACCACGGGCTGGTCTTCGGCACCCTCGGTCCGGGCGTTCCGGTAGAGGCGCTGATCGAGCGCGCCTTTGTCGAGGCGTGAACGCTCGACTTGTCCCTCGTGTTGCACTGGCCACTGTCCGTCAGTGAGACGTGCTGTGAAACGGGCCTCTCCCGGGAGGCCCGGATCGTCAGGCGGTCGCCTTCGCCGCCGTCAGGTTCTGCGCGGCGAGATACATCAGGGTGGAAGCAGCCGTCCGGCGATTCCAGCCCGCTTGCTCGGCCATATCGAGCAGCCCCGTCAGCAGTGGCGCCAGCGCGGCCTTGCACTCGGCCTCGTAGGCGACGAACTCATTGGCCCGATGCGTCGGCGGCGGCACGGTTTCGATGCCCGTCATTGCAGTCATGATTGTCTCCAAGCTCGCTCGAGAAGGCCCGCCCCGGAGGGGCGGGCCTGATCATGAAGCTTAGAAGTCCATGCCGCCGGCGGGCATGGCGGGAGCCGCTTCCTTCTTCGGCTTCTCGGCGACCATGGCTTCCGTCGTCACGAGCAGGCCGGCAACGGAGGCTGCGTCCTGCAGCGCCGTCCGGACCACCTTCGCCGGATCAATCACGCCCTGAGCGAAGAGGTCGCCGAACTCGTCGGTCTGCGCGTTCCAGCCATACCCGAACTCGGCCTTTTCGCGCAGCTTGCCGACGATGATGGAGCCCTCTGCTCCGGCGTTCTCGGCGATCTGCCGCACCGGCGCCTCGATGGCCTTTCGCACGATCTCGATGCCGTGCCTCTGGTCGGCATTGCCGGCTTCGACGGTATCGAGCGCTTTCGCCGCCCTGAGAAGGGCAACGCCGCCACCGGGCAGAATACCTTCCTCGACGGCTGCGCGGGTTGCATGCAGCGCATCGTCGACGCGGTCTTTCTTCTCCTTGACTTCGACTTCGGTCGAGCCGCCGACCCGGATCACCGCGACGCCGCCGGCGAGCTTGGCCAGCCGCTCCTGCAGCTTCTCCCGGACATAATCCGACGTGGTCTCCTCGATCTGCGCCTTGATCTGGGTGATGCGGCCCTGGATCTCCTCCTTGCGGCCGGCGCCGTCGACGACGGTCGTGTTCTCTTTCTCTATGACCACCTTCTTTGCCCGGCCAAGCATCTGGAGCGTGACGTTCTCGAGCTTGATGCCGAGATCTTCCGAGATCGCCGTGCCGCCGGTAAGGATGGCGATGTCCTCCAGCATGGCCTTGCGGCGGTCGCCGAAGCCCGGCGCCTTGACCGCCGCCACCTTCAGCCCGCCGCGCAGCTTGTTGACCACCAGCGTGGCGAGCGCCTCGCCTTCGACGTCCTCGGCGATGATCAACAGCGGCTTGCCCGACTGCACCACCGCCTCCAGCACCGGCAGCATGGCCTGCAGGTTGGACAGCTTCTTCTCGTGGATCAGCACATAGGGCTCGTCCAGCTCGACGCGCATCTTGTCCTGGTTGGTGACGAAATAGGGGCTGAGATAGCCCCGGTCGAACTGCATGCCCTCGACCACTTCGAGCTCGGTCACAGCCGTCTTCGCTTCCTCGACGGTGATCACGCCCTCATTGCCGACCTTCTGCATGGCCTCGGCGAGGAAACGTCCGATCTCCGTGTCGCCATTGGCCGAGATGGTGCCGACCTGGGCGATCTCGTCGTTGCGGGTGACCTTGCGCGCGTTCTTCTTCAACTCTTCGACGACGGCGTCCACCGCTTTGTCGATGCCGCGCTTCAGGTCCATCGGGTTCATTCCCGAAGCGACCGCCTTGGCGCCTTCCTTGACGATCGCCTGGGCGAGGACGGTCGCGGTCGTGGTGCCGTCACCCGCCAGGTCGTTCGTCTTGGACGCGACCTCGCGCACCATCTGGGCGCCCATATTCTCGAACTTGTCCTCGAGCTCGATCTCCTTGGCGACGGTGACGCCGTCCTTGGTGATGCGCGGCGCGCCGAACGACTTCTCGATGACGACGTTGCGTCCTTTCGGACCGAGCGTGACTTTCACCGCATCGGCCAGGGTATTCACGCCGCGCAACATCTTCTCGCGCGCATCCGAGCGAAATTTGACATCCTTGGCAGCCATTGGATCACTCCTCTAAAGGCAGCTTTCGTTGACTCGTTGAATCCGGTTATGAAGCCGTCAGGCGGCCTTCTTCTGCGCGACCGCGCTTTCGATCACGCCCATCACGTCGCTTTCCTTCATGATGAGCAAATCCTCGCCGCCGAGCTTGATTTCGGTCCCGGACCACTTGCCGAACAGAATGCGGTCGCCGACCTTCACGTCGAGTTCGACCAGCTTGCCGGTTTCGTCACGGGCGCCCGGGCCGACAGCGATGACCTCGCCCTCCTGCGGCTTCTCCTTGGCGGTATCGGGAATGATGATGCCGCCGGCCGTCTTCTCCTCGGCATCGACGCGGCGGACCAGGATACGGTCGTGCAATGGACGGAACGTCATGTCGTTCTCCTCTAAGGACAAACAGATTGAGAGGTTCCTCCGCCCCGGCCTAAAAGGACCGGGCGGGGCGCGCGACCCCTGGACGGGCATCGCGCGCTATCGAGCTAAGTTGAAGATTTTCCCCTTTCAAGAGGTGGAACGAAAAATTTTGGCACTCTCCCGTGAGAGTGCTATCGCGCTGAAAAATTACGCTGTTTTCGGGCCGCGCCAGGTCTGGAGCCGTAGCGAGAAGGTGCGGCTGTCAAGCGGCGGTCTGCGCCGCCTGCGCACGCAGAAGCATGCCGAAAAGGTCGCGGGGCTCGTCCGGATCGGCAAGGAGATCCAGCTCGTCATAGAAGCTGGTGCGCTTCAGCTGGTCCATCACGTAGCGCAGGGCCGAGAAATCCTCGATGGCGAAGCCCACGGAATCGAAGAGCGTGATCTGCGTCGCGTCGCGGCGCCCGGTCGCCTGACCGGTCAAGACCTGCCACAGCTCCGTGACGGGATGGTCGGGCGCAAGCTGCTGGATCTCCCCCTCTATGCGTGTCTGAGGGGGGTATTCGACGAAGATGTCGGAGCGCTTGAGGATATCGGCATGAAGCTCCGTCTTGCCCGGGCAGTCGCCGCCTACCGCGTTGATATGGATGCCGGCTCCGACCAGATTGTCGGTCAGGATGGTCGCGTATTGCTTGTCCGCTGTGACGGTGGTGACGATCTCGGCGCCTTCCATCGATTCTTCGACCGAGGAGCAGAGTTCGATGTCGAAGCCGAAGCCGGCGAGGTTGCGCGCGCATCTCAGGCTGGCCGAACGATCGATGTCGTGGAGGCGCAGCCTGTCGACCCCGAGCAGGGCCTTGAAAGCGACCGCCTGGAACTCGGACTGGGCGCCATTACCAATGATGGCCATGGTGCGGGCGTGCTTCGGCGCGAGATATTTGGCGGCAACGGCCGAGGTTGCGGCGGTACGCAGTGCCGTCAGGATGGTCATCTCGGAGAGCAGCAGCGGGTATCCCGTGCCGACATCGGCAAGCACGCCGAATGCGGTCACCGTCTGTCGTCCGTCGCGCGTGTTTTTGGGGTGGCCGTTGACATATTTGAAGCCGTAGACCGCGCCGTCGCTCGTCGGCATGAGCTCGATCACCCCCTCGGCGCTGTGCGAGGCCACGCGCGGCGTCTTGTCGAACAGGTCCCAGCGCTTGAAGTCGTCCTCGATATAGCCGGCGAGTTCAAGCAGGAAGCGTTCGGCGCCGATCGACAGCACGAGCTTCATCATATTGTCGACGCTGATGAAGGGCACGATGTTCAACTTGGAGGCCATCTCAGAAACTCCTGCTAGGGCGATCGAGGACGCGGCGGCCCATGAGGCTCGCCACGAGATCGACGAGAAGGCGCGCGGTGCGGCCACGCTCGTCCATGAAAGGGTTGAGCTCGACGACGTCGAGGCTCGCCACCAGCCCGCTATCGTGCAGCTTTTCCATGACCAGGTGCGCCTCGCGGAAGGTCGCGCCGCCCGGCACCGTGGTGCCGACGCCAGGCGCGATATCGGGATCCAGGAAGTCGACGTCGAGGCTGACATGGAGGACGCCGTCGGCGGCGGCGACGTCGCGCAGGAAGCGATCGAGCAGGGGCCCGACTCCATGCTCGTCGATGGCGCGCATGTCGTGCACGACGACGCCGGCCCCGGCCAGCGCCTTGCGCTCGGCCGGGTCGACGCTGCGGAGGCCCATCATGCAGACGTTGCCGGGATTCACCGGAGCAGGCAGCGGCGGGAAGATGCCGCTGAAGCCGGGGAGGCCGGTGGCATAGGCCATCGGCACGCCATGCAGATTGCCGCTCTCGGTCGTGTCGAGCGTATGGAAATCCGGATGGGCATCGAGCCAGAGCACGAAGAACTTGCGGCCTGCTTCCGCCGCACGGCGGCTCAAGCCGGACAGCGTGCCGGCCGCGATGGAATGGTCTCCGCCGAGCACGATCGGCATGCCTTCGGCGCTGGCGCGGTAGGTCGCCTCGGCGATGGCTTCGGTCCAGGCCACGATCTCGCGCAGCGCCTTGATCCTTGGGTTGGGGTGGCTCACGTCGCGCGGCGGCGCGGGCGCCAGATTGCCTCGGTCGACGACGGAATAGTCAAGCTGGCTCAAGGCTCCCGCCAAGTCCGCCGCGCGGAAGGCGCTCGGCCCCATGTCGCAGCCGAAACGGCCCGTGCCTTCCTGGACGGGTGCCCCTATCAAGATGCATGTCTTCCGGTTCAACGGCAGCTCCTCGTGAATGCGACGAAGCTAACGAGAAGTGCTGGCGAAACGAACAAGGCAAATTGGCAAGGAGTCCAAAATGGCGTATCAAAATGGCAGTTGACACAGCCAATCTGGCATGCCCGACCTCGATCAAAAGCTTCTGACCCTTCTGCGCCACAACGGGCGGCGCAGCGTTTCCGACCTTGCCGCCGAACTCGGCGTGTCGCGGGCGACGGTTCGCGCGCGCATGGCGCGCATGGAGAGGGAGGGCGACATCGTCGGCTACACAGTCATCCTGCGCGCCGATGCCGTCTCCATGCCGGTACGTGGCATCATGCTGATCGAAGTGGAAGGACGGGCGGCCGATCGGGTCGTTTCGGTTCTCGGCGGCTTTCCCGAGGTCTCGGCGATTCATACGACCAACGGCAAATGGGATCTGGTCGCCGAGCTCGGCGCCAAGAGCCTCACCGACCTCGATGCGGTCCTGAGGCGCATCCGCCTCATTCCAGGCGTCACGGCTTCCGAGACCAACCTCCTGCTGGCGACGCCGCGCAGCACCCGCGCGCGGTTGTAAATCGAGCTTTAGAAAAACTCGTCTAGCAGCCGGTAGAAAGCGATTCGATTGGGATCGGCCGTGATGCCGTAGCGGTCGAGGAAGCGGTCAACCCATTCTTCGCCCAAGTTGGACGCGATGCTGCGCGTCGCGAGCGCCAGGTCCTGATGCCGGTCGGAGACGCCGAGACGGCCGCAATCGATTAAGCCGGTGAAGCGGCCATGCTCATCCGCGAGCATGTTGGGAAGGCAAGCGTCGCCATGCGCAACAACCGGATCTTCGCAGGCGGGGCGCTGGGCTCGTAGCTTTGCAAACAGTTCCGCCGCGCGGAAGCCCCTGTTTTCCTCGTCGAGATCGTTTTCGTCCACGAGACCCGCTTCCATGCGAGCCAATGCCCAATTTATCCGGGCGTCCACATTGTGGTCGAAAGGGCAGCCCGAAATGTCGAGCCGGTGTAAGTCCCGCAAGGCGTGCGCCGCAATCTCGACGATACGCAGGGGCTCCAGATCGGACGATGCCAGGTCTCGTCCCGGAACCGCGCTCATCAGCAGCCAGGTTCGGCCGTCGTGTTCCGCAGCGTCGAGAAGGAGCGGACAGGGAATGCCCTGGCCAGCAAGCCAGCGCAGCCTGGCGATCTCGCCGGGCAGTTCCGCATGCCTCCCGACGGGCTCGGTTTTGGCGAACAGAATGGGCCGGCCGACCTTCTCCAAGCGGAATACCGCAGCGTCGGAGCAGCCGATGGTCTGCCGTGTCCAATCGTAGCCGTCCAGCATCCAGCCGGGGGGCGCGGCGAAGTACGCTTCGTCGTTGAAATCCAGGGAAGCCATGAAAAGGATCTCTCGCAAATGCTTGGTCGGGGGACGCGTGGCGCTGCCTGGCGGATTGCACGCGTGACGTGCAGATGGGGCGCCGCGGGCAGGTTCGCAAGGCCGGCATGCGCCTGCATTGTCGTTCTCGGGGTGGTTGATGGAAACATTGCGAGCATCATCTTCTCCCACGGACGGTGAAGAGGCATATCGAAGCAGAACGGAGGACCGCTCGTCGAATGGACGTAACCAACTACATCGCCTGGAGTTTGGCGGCGCTGCATGTCGCGCTGCAGATATTCTTCATCATCCGGGCTTTGCTGCGTCCGCATCGCGAGCCGGCGTCCCGGCTCGCCTGGGTGGTGGCGATCGCCGTCGCGCCGGTGGTCGGCATCCTGGCCTATGTGTTCTTCGGCGAAACGAATATCGGGCGGCGACGCATCGCGCGCATGCGCGCCGCGCTCCGGCGGCTGCCTTCGCTGGCCGAGATCAGCGGCGCGGACGAGCATGAGAGCGAGGCTTCGGTGCCGGAACCCTACGCGCCGCTGTTCCGGGTCGGACAGTCCATAAGCTTCTACCCGCCGGTCGGCGGCAACCGCGCGCAGTTGATGGCGGATACGGACGCTGCGATCGATGCGATCGTGGCCGATATCGACGCGGCCACCAACCACGTGCATGTGCTCTTCTATATCTGGCTGGCGGACAATAACGGGCTGAAGGTCATCGACGCGCTGAAGCGCGCGGCAAGGCGCGGCGTGGTCTGCCGCGTGATGGTGGACGATCTCGGATCGCGGGCGTTGATCCGTTCCGACTATTGGAAGGGCATGGCGGCAGCAGGCGTTCGGCTTGCTCGCGCATTGCCGATCGGCAACCCGCTGTCGCGCCCGCTCAAGGGGCGCATCGACATGCGCAACCACCGCAAGATCGTGGTGATCGACAACCGCGTCACCTATTGCGGCAGCCAGAACTGCGCCGACGCAGCGTTCGCGGTCAAGGCGAAATATGCCCCCTGGGTCGACATCATGATGCGTTTCGAGGGGCCCATCGTCCGGCAGAACCAGCATCTTTTCGCCAGCGACTGGATGGGTCATGTGAACGAGGACCTGAGCGCGCTGCTCCATGTCCAGCCGACAAGCGTCGGCCCGGGTTTTCCGGCCCAGGTCATCGGGACGGGCGCCACCGTGCGCTATTCGGCCATGCCGGAGATGTTCGTCGCCATGATGAGCGCGGCGCGGCGCGAACTCGTCATCACCACGCCTTACTATGTGCCTGACGAGCCGATCCAGGCCGCGCTTTGCGCAAGTGCGCGTCGCGGGGTGGAGACACGGGTCGTGTTTCCGCAGAGGAACGATTCCTGGATCGTGGCGGCGGCGAGCCGGAGCTACTACCAGGAACTGCTCGAAGCCGGCGTCCATATCCACGAATATGTCGGCGGACTCCTCCACGCCAAATCGCTGACCGTGGACGGCGAACTGACCCTCATAGGCTCGGCCAATATGGACCGCCGTTCATTCGAGCTGAATTCGGAAAACAACATCCTGTTCTGGGACCCGCCTCTCACGGCGGAAGTGCGCGCTCGCCAGCAGCACTATATCGACGCCTCGGTTCCGGTGGACAAGCACATGGTCCTGCGGTGGAGCGGGGGCAAGCGACTCTGGAACAACGTCATCGCAATGTTCGGCCCTGTTCTCTGAACACTCAACCCGGACTGAGCCGGGCTTCGGCCATGTCGATTTCGCGGACGAGCTTGCGGACGGATTCCTCGGGAATCCGTCCGGCCCTGCCGAGGCGCAAGACCTCCTCGCGCTCGGCATGCAGTCCGGCGAGCCGCAACTCGCGTTCGATCCCGTCGATCTTGCGCATGAGTTCAGCATCGTTTTCGGTTTTCGAGCGGCTATCGATGCGCCGACGGTAGACCGCCATGATGTGGGACCCGGCATTGGCATAGATATCGGCATCTTCCCGGCCTTCGCCGAGCTCGTGCTGCATGCCGTCAATCCTCTCGATCGCGGCCTTGGCGGCGGCGACGCGGGCCCGGTCCTCTTCCTTCTGGTGGGAGGGCTCCGGCGGCAGCTTCAAACCCTGGAACAGGAAAGGGAGCGCGACGCTGGCGGCGACGAGGGACACAACGATCGTTCCGGCGGCCAGAAAGATGGCGAGGTCCCGTGCTGGAAAAGGCGACCCGTCATGCGTCGCCAGGGGCAATGTGAGAATGCCGGCCAGCGTTATCGCGCCGCGGACACCGGCGAAGGAGGTCGCGGCGATCACGCGCCAATCCGGCCCCTGCATGGGGCGCTTTGCCCTCGCGGCCCGGAAGAGGGTGAGACGCAGTGTCAGCCAGACCCAGGTGAAGCGGAGGGCGATGAGAGCGGCGCTGATGCTCAGCACGTAGAAGAAAAGCAAGCCCGCACGGTGATGTCCGGCTTCCTGGATGACGCGCGCCGCTCCATCGGCGATCTTCGGGAACTGCTCGCCCAGCAGCACGAAGATGACGCCATTGGCCGCGAATTGGATCGTATCCCAGACCGTGTCGCGTCGAACCCTGGTGACGGCGAGCGCCCTGCCGAATTGCTCGGCATAGCTCATCGTGATGCCGGCCGCGACGGCTGCCAATATGCCCGAGGCATGGAGCCGCTCGGCGGCAAGGTAAGCACCGAACGGGATCAGGATGCTGACAAGGATCTGCGAACTGGTCTGTTCGCCGAACCGATGGGAGATCCAGCCTTTCGCCCAGATGATGATCCAGGTCACGGCGACCCCTGCCGCTATGCCGACCGTGGCGACCCAGACAAACGTGCCGAAGGCTTCCGCGAGAGAGAACGTCCCGGTCAGTGCCGCCGCCACGGCAAAACGCATGCAAACCAGCCCGGATGCGTCGTTGAACAGCGCTTCGCCCTCGAGGATCTGCATCAGCCGCTTGGGAATGGGCACCCGCGCGGCGATGGCGGAGACCGCGACCGGGTCTGTCGGCGACAGGATCGCGGCCAGCGCGAAGGCAACGGCCAGCGGCATGGCGGGGATCATGAGGTGGATGACGAAGCCGAGTCCGAAAACGGTGAAGACCACGAGGCCGGAGGCCAGGCCGACGATCGCGAGCCTGTCGCGGACCAGCGCTCCCCGGGGGATGCGCCAGCCGTCCAGGAACAGCAGGGGTGGCAGGAAAAGCAGGAAAAAAATGTCCGGCTCGAGCACGATGCCGCGATCGGCAACGGCGGCGATGAGTGCCCCGAGCGCGATTTGCACGATAGGCGGCGGCAGCGGAACGGGCGAAGCCCGCGACAGGGCACCGCTGGCGACGACGGCCAGGAGCAGATAGAGGATCGTCGTTACGCTTTCCACAATCGGCGTCCACGAGCTCGATTTCCGATGCATAAACCATATGGGCTGCGTGGGAAACGTCGCCATGCTGCCAGCTGCAGCGTCCGCAGGGCTGAACGCCTGTAACAATTCTCCGCCGTTCCATGATACAAATCAGTTCGCTGGAGCTTCGGTCATGCCTGGCCGGCGAATGGAACGGGTGCAACGAGGAGGCAAACCATGTCGATGTCGTTGGATGCGGCGGCGGAAGTCTTCCGCGAGGCGATGCGCCAGGCGGTCAAGCGCTATTCTCTCTGGTATCTCGTAGAAGGCATCCTCCTTGTGATCGCAGGCGTCCTGGCGATCGTCTTTCCGGTGATCTCGTCGGTGGCTGTCATCACGCTCCTCGGCTGGCTGCTCATCGTCAGCGGCGTCGCACAGGGCATAAGCCTGATCGGCGCGGGCCAGGCGCCTCACTTCTGGCTGCAACTCATCTCGGTGATCCTCGCCGTGCTCATCGGCTTCCTGTTCCTGCGCGATCCCGAGCAGGGGCTGGTGACGATCACCTTGTTGCTGCTCGTCTTCTTCATGATCGAGGGTATCTCGAAAATCGTCTTCGCCCTTACGATCCGCCCCTTCCCCAATTGGGGCTGGGTGCTGGCGAGCGGCCTCGTCGGGATCCTGCTGTCACTCATCCTTTGGGCGAGCCTGCCCGTGACAGCCGTGTGGCTGATCGGGCTGCTGCTCGGCATCGAGCTCATCAGTGTCGGCGCGTCGATCGCCTATCTCGCCTGGCAGGTCAGGCGAAGCTGAGAGGAGACAAGTCTTGGGGCCTGCAGTGTGCAGCGCGCGTGGGGCCCTAAGACATCATCTTGACCGTAGGGCAGCCGACCGCCACGTAACGGAATGGATCGTCGGGTCTTCCTCGCCCGCTTACGCGGGCTCAGGCCCGAGGATGACGAAGCTCATAGGTTCGCGCAAAATCGCCGGCGTTGGCGATGATCGATGCCTTCAATGCAGTCGTCATCCTCGGACGGGAGCCCGCACCAGCGGGCGAGCTGATCCGAGGATCCTGTGTGTTTCAATTGTGGTAGATCGGGATCGGGAAGGAGGCCGTCGGGATCCTGGTCGCTTCGATCGAAACAGACCGCGGAATG
>DATMFK010000034.1:0-38173 GCA_035556195.1 Rhizobiaceae bacterium | reverse complement strand
AGCGTCAATCTGGTCATACGGCTTGAATTCGCCGAAGAACTTCGTGATCGCCGCCGTCAGCGACGTCTTCCCGTGATCGACGTGACCGATCGTGCCAATGTTCACATGAGGCTTCGTACGCTCGAATTTACCTTTGGCCATGTGAGGTCTCCATTCCTGTCAGCCCGTTGGGGCGCTAATTAATGTTACTGCGTAAACAACAGCTTACGCGTATTTCTTCTGGACTTCCTGAGCGACCGCGGTCGGAACCGCCTCATAGTGGTCGAACTGCATCGTGTACTGGGCGCGCCCCTGGGACATCGAGCGAAGGCTATCCACGTACTTGAACATGTTGGCCAGCGGAACCATGGCATTGACCACGACGGCGACGCCGCGGGATTCCTGCCCCTGGATCTGACCGCGGCGGCTGTTCAAGTCGCCGATGACGTTGCCGACATAGTCTTCAGGCGTGACGACCTCGACCTTCATGATCGGCTCGAGCAACTGCACCCCGAGCTTCGGAGCGGCTTCACGGATACAGGCGCGGGAAGCGATCTCGAAGGCCAGAACCGAGGAGTCCACGTCGTGGTAGGCGCCGTCGACGAGCGTCGCCTTGACGCCGATCATCGGGAACCCGGCGAACGGACCAGACGACAGAACGCTGCGCAGCCCCTTTTCGACACCCGGGATGTATTCCTTCGGAACCGCACCGCCGACGATCTTGGATTCGAACGCGAAATCCTCACCTTCGGGATTCGGCTCGAAGACGATCTTGACGCGGGCGAACTGGCCGGTGCCACCCGTCTGCTTCTTGTGGGTGTAGTCCTGCTCATGGGTCCGCGTGATCGTCTCGCGATAAGCGACCTGCGGGGCGCCCACATTCGCCTCGACCTTGAACTCGCGCTTCATGCGGTCGACGATGATGTCGAGATGAAGCTCGCCCATGCCGGCGATGATGGTCTGGCCGGTTTCCTCGTCCGACTTGACGCGGAAGGACGGATCCTCGGCCGCAAGACGGTTGAGCGCTAGGCCCATCTTCTCCTGATCGCCCTTGGTCTTCGGCTCGATGGCGATCTGGATGACCGGCTCCGGGAATTCCATGCGCTCGAGGATGACAGGCTTCGCCGGATCGCAGAGCGTGTCGCCGGTGGTCGTTTCCTTGAGGCCGGCCAGCGCGACGATGTCGCCGGCGAATGCCTCCTCGATGTCGGCGCGCGAGTTCGAGTGCATCTGCAGCATGCGGCCGATGCGCTCCTTCTTGCCCTTCACCGTGTTCTCGAGCGACACACCCTTGACGAGCTTGCCGGAGTAGATGCGGCAGAAGGTGAGCGAGCCGACGAACGGGTCGTTCATGATCTTGAAGGCCAGCATCGAAAGCGGCTCGTCGTCCGTTGAATGCCGCTCGACCTCCGCCTCGGTCTTGGGATCGATACCCTTGATCGCCGGCACGTCGATCGGCGACGGCAGGTAGTCGACGACACCGTCGAGGAGAGGCTGTACGCCCTTGTTCTTGAAGGCGGAGCCACAGAACATCGGGAAGAACTTCACGGCGATCGTGCCCTTACGGATGAGCGCACGGAGTTCGTCGTTGGACGGCTGGTTGCCCTCGAGGTAAGCCTCGAGCGCGGCCTCGTCCATCTCGACGGCCGTCTCGACCAGCTTTTCGCGATATTCCTCGGCTTTGTCCTTCATATCGGCTGGAACGTCGACCACATCCCAGGCAGCGCCCAGGCTCTCGTCGCGCCATACCAGCGCCTTCATCTCGATCAGATCGATGACGCCCTTGAAGTCGCTCTCGGCGCCGATCGGCAACTGCATGACGACGGCCGTCGCACCGAGGCGCGACTTGACCATCTCGGCCGAGCGGTAGAAGTCCGCGCCGATCTTGTCCATTTTGTTGCAGAAGATCATGCGCGGGACATGATACTTGTCCGCCTGGCGCCAAACGGTCTCCGTCTGCGGCTCTACACCGGCATTGGCATCGAGCAGCGCGATGGCTCCGTCGAGAACGCGCAGCGAGCGCTCGACTTCAATCGTGAAGTCCACGTGGCCCGGCGTATCGATGATATTGAAGCGGCGCTGCTTGCCGTCACGGCCCTTCCAGAAGGTCGTGGTGGCAGCCGAGGTGATCGTGATGCCACGCTCCTGCTCCTGCTCCATCCAGTCCATGGTGGCGGCGCCGTCATGGACCTCGCCCAGCTTGTGCGACTTACCCGTGTAATACAGGATGCGCTCGGTGGTCGTGGTCTTGCCGGCGTCGATATGCGCCATGATACCGAAATTGCGGTAGTCTTCGATCTTATATTCGCGGGCCATGGGAGGTGCCTCTTTGACGTTCTTTCGCGCTTACCACCGGTAGTGCGCGAATGCGCGGTTGGCTTCCGCCATCTTATGGGTGTCTTCGCGCTTCTTCACGGCAGTGCCGCGGTTGTTGGCGGCATCCAGGAGCTCGCCGGAAAGCCGGTCGATCATCGTGGTCTCGTTGCGGTTGCGCGCAGCGGTGATCAGCCAGCGGATAGCCAACGCCTGACGACGCTCCGGACGAACATCGACCGGAACCTGATAGGTGGCGCCACCGACGCGACGCGAGCGGACCTCTACATGCGGCGCGACATTGTCGAGCGCCTGATGGAACACAGCCACCGGCTCCTGCTTGGTCTTCGCCTGAACCTGATCCAGCGCGCCATAGACGATCGACTCGGCGATCGACTTCTTGCCGTCATACATGACGGCATTCATGAACTTGGTGACAACCAGATCGCCGAACTTCGGATCCGGGTTGATCTCGCGCTTCTCTGCACTGTGACGTCGGGACATATTTCTCGTCTCTCGCTATCGACGGCCTGGCGCGGCACAAAAGCGCCGAAGCCGGGAAACCTTACTTCGGACGCTTGGCACCGTATTTGGAACGGCGCTGCTTGCGGTTCTTCACACCCTGGGTATCGAGCACGCCGCGGATGATATGGTAACGCACGCCAGGAAGGTCCTTCACACGGCCGCCACGGATCATGACGACGGAGTGCTCCTGAAGGTTATGACCTTCGCCGGGAATGTAGCCGATCACTTCGAAGCCATTGGTGAGGCGAATCTTCGCCACCTTGCGAAGCGCGGAGTTCGGCTTCTTCGGCGTCGTCGTGTAGACGCGCGTGCAAACGCCCCGCTTCTGCGGGTTGGCCTGCATGGCCGGAACCTTGTTGCGCTTCACCGGCGCTATGCGCGGCTTGCGGATCAGCTGGTTTACGGTAGGCATTAAACCTTCCTCTTGTCTCTCAATCTCGTGTCGCACGCCCTTTTGGGGGCCGTTTCAAGCTGCTTTCCATACGCAAATTCGGGCCGAAACCGCTCGCTTACGGTCTTGCCCGAACAAAAAGCAGAGGAAGCGGAACCCGCTTCTTGCGCGCCGGAAATGTCTTTCGCTCGTAAAACGAACCCTGTTTGAGGCTAACTCCAGCGCGCGACGCCCCGGAAAGGCAAGCCTCACATCGGCTCAGATGGGGCGGGTCATACTCGCAACGCCCTTTTCCGTCAACCCCGGCGCACCAAATATCGCGCTGAAAAACCGATAGGAGGGACTGGCGGGCCGCGCGGGAAACTTTCTTTCGCTAATTGAGCGCGGCGGCAACAGATATGTCGTCCCGAGCCGCGCCGAGAACCGCCGCCGAACAGGAATCGCCACAAATCGTTTCGAATCTCCTAAGGAAGCTCGATAGGGAATAAGGACCATGGATATCTCCGGCATGAACGACAACGAGAACCGCCCCGTTACGATCATCACAGGCCGCGTGTGGAAGCGCAAAGGCGGCAAACCCCTCGGCGTGCACGTGCTGCTGGTCGCCCCTGACGACGACTCCGCGGTTCGCGCCGCCCTCGACGCCTTGTCGCGGGAAGGTTACGCAGAAGCCGAGTTCGATCAGATCGGCGACTTGGATGGCGTGCCCGATGACGAGCCGCACCTTTCGGCGTATCAGGGGGCGGTAGAGGGTGAAGTCTCTATCGTCACCTTCGACGCTCCGGACTGATCAGTTTACCGGTCCGTGCCCGCCGATATCCGCCATATCGGGCTCGCTCGGCCGCACGCCCGTTGCCCGGTTGATCAGGACGGTGACGAGCCACAACAGGATGCCGATGCCGATCAGAACGCCGGCGATCTTGTATTGCGCGGGATCGCGGCCCGTCCATGGACCGGCGAGGAACGCGCAACAAACCGCGCCTATCAATGGAAGGATCGTGGGCGCTTTGAAGTGATTGTGAGCGACCGCATCCCTCCGCAGCACGAGCACCGCCACATTGACGACAGTGAAGACGCAGAGCAGGAGCAGCGCCGTCGTTCCGCCCAGCGCCGGGATCTCGCCGACAAAGGTGATCAGAGCGAACGCCAGCAGGCTCGTGAAGCCGATCGCGATGTAGGGCGTGCGGCGCGACGGGTGAACCTTGCCCAGGACTGCAGGCAGCACATGTTCCCGGCTCATGCCGTAAACGAGTCGGCTGGCCATCAACATGTTGATCAACGCGGTATTCGCCACGGCGAACATGGTGATGAAGCCGAAGATCGCGACCGGGAAGTTTGGCGCGCCCGCCTGCACGACTTTGAGGAGAGGCGTCTCCCCTTCCGCAAGCTCGGCGGCCGGGACGAGTGTAATCGCCGAGATGGAGACGAGGACGTAGATCACGGCGGTGATCAGCAGACCCGCGAGCAGGACCTTCGGAAAGATGCGCGACGGTTCCTTGCTCTCTTCCGCCATATTCACGGCATCCTCGAAACCGACCATCGCAAAGAAGGCAAGCGTCGTCGCGGCGATGACCGACCAGAACGCGCCCTTGTCTGCGGATGCGGCGAACTGCGTGACACGCGAAACGTCGCCCTGGCCGCCGAAGATCGCAGATAGACCTATGAAGATAATGATCAGAAGGCCGGTCAACTCCACGCAGGTGAGCACGACATTGACCTTCACGCTTTCACCCACGCCGCGATAGTTGACGGCCGCGACGATCGCCATGAACGCCAGTCCTATGAGCGTGATGCCAAAGGTGCCGGAGAGGCCGAGATCGAGGGCGCTCGACATGTTTGCGGCGAAGGCGCGGGAAGCCGTCGATGCGGACGTTATGCCCGAGCACATGACGGCGAACGCCACGAGGAAGGTGACGAAATGAATGCCGAACGCCTTATGGGTGTAAAGGGCCGCCCCGGCCGCGCGCGGATATTTCGTGACGAGTTCCAGATAGCTGAAGGCCGTGATGAGCGCGACGACGAACGCGACGAGGAACGGCAGCCAGACCACTCCGCCCACTTGCTTCGCGACCTGCCCGGTGAGCGCATAGATGCCCGTGCCAAGTATGTCGCCGATTATGAAGAGCAGAAGAAGCCATGGCCCCATGACCCTGTGCAGGGTCGGCTCGGCATTCGCCGTGGCTTTGGATGAGGCGGAAGGGGAAGTGTCCGGCATGTCGGTATCCTACAACCCAGGCAAACCACCCCCCCGAGACAGGACTATTTCGTAAGGAGGGTGGTCTGTCAAACGCGGTAGCCAGCCACTCCGTTCACACCCATTGCGCGCATAGCCCGCCCGCCAAACAAGAAAGCCGCCGGGTTGCCCCGGCGGCTTTCGGACCGTTCTTGGAGTCCGCCGTCTACTGCGCGGCGGTCGACATGTCCGCGAGCATCGGATCGACCACCTCGACGCCGGAAGCCTTGCGGCGCTCGTCGAGGATGAGTTCATCGCGCGAGGTCGCGATGCGCCGGATCTGAGCCATCGTGCCGCCGGTGCCCGCCGGGATCAGTCGGCCGACTATGACGTTTTCCTTCAGGCCTTGCAGCATGTCGGTCTTGCCGGCAACTGCCGCTTCGGTGAGCACCCGGGTCGTCTCCTGGAAGGAGGCTGCCGAGATGAAGGACGGCGTCTGCAGCGAGGCCTTCGTGATGCCGAGCAGCACCGGCTGGCCGGCGGCCGGCTTCTTGCCGTCCTCGATCAGTCGGTCGTTGACCTCGTCCAGCTCGATCACGTCGACATGATCGCCCGGGATGTAGGTCGAGTCGCCCTGCTCCGTGATCTCGACTTTCTGCAGCATCTGGCGAACGATCACCTCGATGTGCTTGTCGTTGATCAACACGCCCTGCAACCGGTAAACTTCCTGGATCTCGTTCACGAGATAGGAAGCCAGAGCTTCCACGCCCTTGATCGCCAGGATGTCGTGCGGTGCCGGGTTGCCGTCGAGGATGTAGTCGCCCTTCTCGATGGCATCGCCATCCTGCAGGTGGAACGGCTTGCCCTTCGGGATGAGGTACTCGACCGGCTCCAGCGTCGAGTCATGCGGCTCGATGATGATGCGGCGCTTGTTCTTGTAGTCGCGGCCGAAACGGATCGTGCCGTCGATCTCGGCGATGATGGCATGATCCTTCGGGCGGCGTGCCTCGAAGAGTTCGGCAACACGCGGCAGACCGCCGGTGATGTCCTTCGTCTTCGCGCTCTCCATCGGGATACGCGCCAGCACGTCGCCCGGCTTCACATGAGCACCGGGCTCGACCGAGAGGATGGCCTCGACCGAGAGCAGGAACCGCGCGTCACCGCCCTTCGACAGCTTGCCGACCTTGCCCCTTGCGTCCAGCACCGTGATCGCCGGCTTGAGATCCGAACCGCGCGGCGTCGAACGCCAGTCGATGACCTCGCGCTTGGTGATGCCAGTCGACTCGTCGGCCGTTTCCTGGACGGAGATACCGTCGACCAGATCCTCGAACGCTACCTGACCCTCGATTTCTGTGAGGATCGGACGGGTGTAAGGATCCCACTCGGCGATACGCTGGCCGCGCTTCACCTTGTCGCCGTCGTCCACATAGATGCGCGAACCGTAGGTCACGCGATGCGTGGCGCGCTCCTTGCCAGCCTCGTCGAGGATGAGGATCGCCATGTTGCGGCCCATCGCCACGAGGTGGCCGTCGGAGTTGCGCACGACATTGCGGTTGCGGATCTGCACCGTGCCCTCATACGAGGCTTCCAGGAACGACTGGTCGACGACCTGCGCCGTGCCGCCCATGTGGAAGGTACGCATGGTGAGCTGGGTTCCCGGCTCGCCGATCGACTGCGCGGCAATGACGCCGACAGCTTCACCGATGTTGACCGGGGTACCCCGCGCCAGGTCGCGGCCGTAGCAGACCGCGCAGACGCCGGTCCTGACCTCGCAGGTCAGCGCCGAGCGGATACGGACGGACTGGATGCCGGCCTTCTCGATCGCATCGACATCACGTTCGTCGATCAGACGACCGGCCTTGACCAGCACCTCACCGGTAAGCGGATGCGCGATGTCGTCGAGCGACGTGCGGCCAAGCACGCGCTGGCCGAGCGAAGCCACGATCTGACCGGCATCGACGATCGGCTGCATGGTCAGCCCCTTGTCTGTGCCGCAGTCGGACGCGTTGACGATGCAGTCCTGCGCAACGTCGACGAGACGGCGCGTCAGATAGCCGGAATTGGCCGTCTTCAGCGCGGTGTCGGCGAGGCCCTTACGGGCACCGTGTGTCGAGTTGAAGTACTCGAGAACGGTCAGGCCTTCCTTGAAGTTCGAGATGATCGGCGTCTCGATGATTTCGCCCGACGGCTTGGCCATGAGGCCGCGCATACCGGCGAGCTGGCGCATCTGGGTCGGCGAACCGCGCGCACCAGAATGCGACATCATGTAGATCGAGTTCATCGGCTTCTGACGGCCATTCGGGTCGAACTCGACCGCCTTGATGCGGCCCATCATCTCGTCGGCGACCTTCTCGGAGCACTTGGCCCAGGCATCAACGACCTTGTTGTACTTCTCGCCCTGGGTGATCAGACCATCATTGTACTGCTGCTCGTATTCCTTCGCGAGCGCCTCGGTATCGGCCACCAGCTTGTGCTTGGTGTCCGGGATGAGCATGTCGTCCTTGCCGAACGAGATACCGGCACGGCAGGCATGGCTGAAGCCGAGCGCCATGATGCGGTCGCAGAAGATCACCGTCTCCTTCTGACCGCAGTGGCGATACACCGTGTCGATCATCTTGGAGATGTTCTTCTTGGTCATCTCCTGGTTGGCGATGTCGAACGGCACGTTGTGGTTCTTCGGCAGCAATTCGCCGATGATCATGCGGCCCGGGGTCGTGTCGTAGATCTTCGACACGACATTGCCTTCGGCGTCGACCGTCCTGTAGCGGCCCTTGATCTTGGCGTGCAGCGTCACCGCCTTGCTCTCCAGCGCGTGCTGGAGTTCGCCCATGTCGGCGAAGATCATGCCCTCTCCCGGCTCGTTCTGATTGACGATCGAGAGATAGTACAGACCCAGAACCATGTCCTGGGACGGCACGATGATCGGAGCGCCGGAAGCCGGATGCAGGATGTTGTTGGTCGACATCATCAGCACGCGTGCTTCGAGCTGCGCCTCGAGCGACAGCGGAACGTGAACAGCCATCTGGTCGCCGTCGAAGTCGGCGTTGAAGGCCGTGCAGACCAACGGATGGAGCTGAATGGCCTTGCCTTCGATAAGGATCGGCTCGAATGCCTGGATGCCCAGCCGGTGCAGCGTCGGCGCGCGGTTGAGCAGCACCGGATGCTCGCGGATGACCTCGTCCAGGATGTCCCAGACCTCCGGCTTCTCCTTTTCGACCAGCTTCTTGGCCTGCTTGACGGTCGAGGAATACCCCTTGGCGTCGAGACGGGCATAGATGAAGGGCTTGAAGAGTTCGAGCGCCATCTTCTTGGGCAGGCCGCACTGATGCAGCTTGAGCTCGGGACCGGTCACGATCACCGAACGGCCGGAATAGTCGACGCGCTTACCGAGCAGGTTCTGACGGAACCGGCCCTGCTTGCCCTTGAGCATGTCCGACAGCGACTTCAACGGGCGCTTGTTGGCGCCGGTGATGACGCGGCCACGGCGGCCATTGTCGAACAGCGCGTCGACGGCCTCCTGCAGCATGCGCTTTTCGTTCCGGATGATGATACCCGGGGCGCGCAGTTCGATCAGCCGCTTCAAGCGGTTGTTACGGTTGATGACGCGGCGATAGAGATCGTTCAGGTCCGACGTCGCGAAGCGCCCGCCGTCGAGCGGAACCAGGGGACGCAGATCCGGCGGGATCACGGGGATGATCTTCATGATCATCCACTCCGGACGATTGCCGGATTCCATGAAATTCTCCACGACCTTGAGCCGCTTCAGGAGCTTCTTCTGCTTAAGCTCCGATGTGGTCGAAGCAAGCTCCGAGCGAAGATCGCCCGCGATCTTCTCGAGATCCATGCTGGCCAGCAGATCATGGATCGCCTCCGCGCCGATCATCGCCGTGAAGGAGTCCTCGCCGTAGTTGTCGACGGCGATCATGTACTCTTCCTCGGACAGAAGCTGGTGCTGCTTCAGATCCGTCAGGCCGGGCTCGGTGACGATGTAGTTCTCGAAGTAGAGCACGCGCTCGATGTCCTTGAGGGTCATGTCGAGCAGGGTGCCGATGCGCGAGGGCAGCGACTTCAGGAACCAAATATGGGCGACGGGGGCGGCCAGCTCGATGTGGCCCATGCGTTCGCGACGCACGCGCGACAGCGTGACCTCGACGCCGCACTTCTCACAGATAACGCCCTTGTACTTCATGCGCTTGTACTTGCCGCACAGGCACTCGTAGTCCTTGATCGGGCCGAAAATACGCGCGCAGAACAGGCCGTCCCGCTCCGGCTTGAAGGTGCGGTAGTTGATCGTCTCCGGCTTCTTGATCTCGCCGAACGACCAAGACAGAATCTTCTCGGGCGACGCAAGCGAGATCCGGATGGAATCGAAAACCTGCGTCGGCGCCTGAGGATTGAAGAGATTCATGACCTCTTGGTTCATGCCGTTCTCCTTGTCGGGACCGAAATCCCTTTTCGAAAGTGTCGGGCTGTGACGCCCATCTCGTGATCTCTCACCCCAACGCCGCCGCTCAGGCGAGGTTCACGCAATTCCTTGCCGGCCCAAGGCCGGGCGGCGCATCGCGGTTGGCCGCGATGCGCCTTTCTCTCGTTACTCGGCCGCGTCGGGCAGGCGCGCCGGGCCTTCGTCCGCCGTCCTGGAATTCTCCAGCTCGACGTTGAGCCCGAGCGAGCGCATTTCCTTGACGAGAACGTTGAAGCTCTCCGGAATGCCCGCCTCGAAGGTGTCGTCGCCACGCACGATCGCCTCGTAGACCTTGGTACGACCCGCGACGTCGTCCGACTTGACCGTCAGCATCTCCTGCAGCGTGTAGGCCGCGCCGTAAGCTTCCAGCGCCCAGACCTCCATTTCGCCGAAACGCTGTCCGCCGAACTGCGCCTTGCCGCCCAGCGGCTGCTGGGTGACGAGGCTGTAGGGCCCGATCGAACGCGCGTGGATCTTGTCGTCCACGAGGTGGTGAAGCTTGAGCATATAGATATAGCCCATCGTCACCTTTCGATCGAACGGCTCACCGGTACGGCCGTCATAGAGTGTCGACTGACCGCTGGTGTGCAGACCGGCCTGCTCGAGCATCTCGTTGATGTCGAACTCGTGCGCGCCGTCGAACACCGGCGTCGCGATCGAGACGCCCCGCTTCATCTGCGCGCCGAGACGCAGGATGCTCTCGTCGTCGTAGTCGCGAACCGGCTCGTTGCGGTCGTTGCCGGGGATGATGCTCTCGATCGTCGAGCGCAGCGGTTGGATATTCCCGCTCTGCTTGTAGGCTTCGATCAACTCGCCGATCTTCCGGCCCATGCCCGCACAGGCCCAGCCGAGATGCGTCTCCAGGATCTGGCCGACATTCATGCGGCTCGGCACGCCCAACGGATTGAGCACGATGTCGGCATGCGTTCCGTCCTCGAGGAATGGCATGTCCTCGATCGGAACGATGCGCGACACGACACCCTTGTTTCCGTGACGTCCGGCCATCTTGTCGCCCGGCTGCATCTTGCGCTTCACCGCGACGAAAACCTTGACCATCTTCATCACGCCGGGCGGCATCTCGTCGCCACGCTGCACCTTCTCGACCTTGTCCATGAAGCGCTGCTCGAGCGCCTTCTTGGAGTCGTCATACTGGCCGCGCAGAGCCTCGAGTTCGCCCTGGAGCTTCTCGTTCTCGACGGCGAACTGCCACCACTGCGAGCGCGGATAGTCGTCCAGGATCTCCTTGGTGAGCGTCGTGCCCTTCTTGAAGCCCTTCGGACCGGCAATCGCGTCCTTGCCGACGAGCATGTCGTTCAACCGGCTGTAGACGTTGCGGTCGAGGATCGCCTGCTCGTCGTCGCGGTCCTTGGCGAGACGCTCGATCTCCTCGCGCTCGATCGCCATGGCGCGCTCGTCCTTCTCCACGCCGTGGCGGTTGAAGACGCGCACTTCCACGACCGTGCCGAAGGTCCCGGGCGGCATGCGCATGGAGGTGTCACGGACATCCGACGCCTTCTCGCCGAAGATGGCGCGCAGAAGCTTCTCTTCCGGCGTCATCGGGCTTTCGCCCTTCGGCGTGATCTTGCCGACCAAGATGTCACCCGGCTGCACCTCGGCACCGATGTAGACGATGCCGGCTTCGTCGAGGTTCTTCAGCGCCTCTTCCGAGACGTTCGGAATATCGCGCGTGATCTCCTCTGGCCCGAGCTTGGTATCGCGGGCCATGACCTCGAACTCCTCGATGTGGATCGAGGTGAAGACGTCGTCGGCGACGATGCGCTCCGACAGGAGGATGGAGTCCTCGTAGTTGTAGCCGTTCCAGGGCATGAACGCGACGAGCACGTTGCGGCCGAGCGCCAGGTCGCCGAGATCCGTCGAAGGACCGTCTGCGATGATGTCGCCCTTCTCGATCCGGTCGCCGACATTCACCAGCGGACGCTGGTTGATGCAGGTGTTCTGGTTCGAGCGCTGGAATTTCATCAGGCGGTAGATATCGACGCCGGACTTGCCGGGATCGAGCTCTTCCGTCGCCCTAATGACGATACGTGTCGCGTCCACCTGGTCGACGATGCCGCCGCGCCGGGCAGCAATGGCAGCACCGGAATCGCGTGCCACCACCGGCTCCATGCCGGTGCCGACGAACGGCGCTTCGGCGCGAACCAGCGGCACGGCCTGACGCTGCATGTTCGAGCCCATCAGGGCGCGGTTGGCGTCGTCGTTTTCCAGGAACGGGATCAACGCCGCGGCAACCGACACCATCTGCTTGGGCGAAACGTCCATCAGGTCGACGTTCTCGCGCGGGGCCATCATCACCTCGCCGGCATTCCGGCAGATGACGAACTCGTCCTTGAAGCGGCCCTGCTCGTCGAGCTCGGCATTGGCCTGCGCGACGAAGTGCTTGGCCTCTTCCATGGCAGAGAGATACACGACCTCGTTGGTCAGCCTGCCGTCCACGATCTTGCGGTACGGGCTTTCGATGAAGCCGTACTTGTTGACGCGCGCGAAGGTGGCGAGCGAGTTGATCAGGCCGATGTTCGGGCCTTCCGGCGTCTCGATCGGGCAGATGCGGCCGTAATGCGTCGGATGCACGTCGCGCACCTCGAAGCCCGCGCGCTCGCGGGTCAGGCCACCGGGTCCAAGCGCCGACAGGCGACGCTTGTGGGTGATCTCCGACAGCGGATTCGTCTGGTCCATGAACTGCGAGAGCTGAGACGATCCAAAGAACTCGCGCACCGCAGCCGCCGCCGGCTTAGCGTTGATCAGGTCCTGCGGCATGACCGTGTCGATCTCGATCGAGGACATGCGTTCCTTGATCGCGCGCTCCATGCGAAGCAGGCCGACGCGGTACTGGTTCTCCATGAGTTCGCCGACCGAACGCACGCGGCGGTTGCCGAGATTGTCGATGTCGTCGATCTCGCCCTTGCCGTCACGCAGCTCGACCAGCGTCTTCACCACGGCAAGGATGTCCTCCTTGCGCAGTACGCGGACGGTGTCGGCGGCATCCAGCTCGAGACGCATGTTCATCTTGACGCGGCCCACGGCCGACAGGTCGTAGCGCTCGGGGTCGAAGAACAGCGAGTTGAACATCGCCTCGGCAGTCTCGAGCGTCGGCGGCTCACCCGGACGCATCACCCGATAGATGTCGAACAGCGCATCCTGGCGGCTCTCGTTCTTGTCGACCGCCAGCGTGTTGCGGATGTATCCGCCCACGTTGATATGGTCGATGTCCAGGATCTGGATCTCTTCCTCGCCGGCCTCGTTCAGAACCTTGAGGGTCTTCTCGTCGATCTCGTCGCCTGCCTCGAGATAGATCTCGCCCGTGGCATAGTTGACGATATCCTCGGCAAGATAGCTGCCATAGAGATCGTCATCGGTCGCCTTGATCGCCTTGAGCCCCTTCTCGGCGAGCTGCTTGGCCTGGCGCGCGGTGATCTTCTTGCCGGCTTCGACGACGACCTCGCCGGTATCGGCGTCGACCAGGTCACCGACCGCCTTGAGCCCGCGGAAGCGCTCGACATTGAACGGAATCCGCCAATGGTCGCCCGACCGCTCATAGCTGATCTTGTTGTAGAACGTGGAGAGGATCTCCTCGCCGTCCATGCCGAGAGCCATGAGCAGCGACGTCACCGGGATCTTACGGCGACGGTCGATGCGGGCATGCACCACGTCCTTCGAATCGAACTCGATGTCGAGCCACGAGCCGCGATAGGGGATGACACGCGCTGCGAACAGCAACTTGCCCGACGAGTGCGACTTGCCCTTGTCGTGGTCGAAGAAGACGCCCGGCGAACGGTGCATCTGGGAGACGATCACGCGCTCGGTGCCGTTGACGATGAAGGTGCCATTGGACGTCATGAGCGGCATGTCGCCCATGTAAACGTCCTGCTCCTTGATGTCCTTGATCGACTTCGCGCCGGTATCCTCGTCCAGATCGAACACGATCAGACGCAGGGTCACTTTCAGCGGCGCGGCGTAGGTCAGGTCGCGCTGCCGGCACTCGTCGACATCGAATTTCGGCGCCTCGAACTCATACTTGACGAATTCCAGCATCGACGTGCCGGAAAAGTCCTGGATCGGAAACACCGACTTGAAAACGGCCTGCAAGCCCTCATCGGGACGCCCGCCTGCGGGCTCCTCGACCATGAGGAACTGATCATAGGATGCCTTCTGAACCTCGATCAGGTTCGGCATCTCCGCAACCTCCGGAATCTTTCCGAAGAACTTGCGTACGCGCCTGCGACCGTTGAAAGTCTGGGTCTGGGCCATCGTCGCTCCTTGCTGCGTTTCTTGGGGCGTGCCTCGCCAGGCTCGCCTTGCAGTTCATGACCGCCGCCGCGGCAGTCTTCTTC
The DNA here is from genome assembly GCA_035556195.1 of Rhizobiaceae bacterium. Lineage (GTDB taxonomy): Bacteria > Pseudomonadota > Alphaproteobacteria > Rhizobiales > Rhizobiaceae. Next base: position 23,978 of record DATMFK010000034.1, on the reverse strand, counting down.
CAATTTGCTCGCCGCCTGCCAGCGGCAGGCCGAAACAGTTGAAAACCCGTTTCCTGAAAGCCGCGAATCCGGCCCTCAGGAAAGAGGTTCCCCACAAATCCGCCCGGCCTTTCCCCCGACAGCTCGGGGATCGGCGGACGGGACGTGCCCGTCCGCCGAAAACCGTGACGCTTACTTCAGCTCGACCTTGGCGCCGGCTGCTTCCAGCTGAGCCTTGAACTTGTCGGCATCGGCCTTGGAAACGGCTTCCTTGATCGGCTTCGGAGCGCCTTCGACCAGGTCCTTGGCTTCCTTGAGGCCGAGACCGGTGATGGCGCGCACTTCCTTGATGACGTTGATCTTCTGGGCGCCGGCGTCGGCGAGGATGACGTCGAACTCGGTCTTCTCCTCGGCCGGGGCGGCCGCGGCAGCGCCACCACCAGCAGCGGCAGCAACAGCCACCGGAGCGGCGGCGGAAACGCCCCACTTCTCTTCCAGCATCTTCGACAGCTCGGCCGCCTCAAGGACGGTCAGCTGCGACAGGTCTTCAACGATCTTGGCGAGATCAGCCATTTTTCACTTCCTTCAAAGGTTCGAACAGGTGTTTGGTGACAGCGAGGAACGGCCTCATGCCGCCTCGTCCTTCCGGGCGTAGGCGCCAATGACGCGCGCGACCGAAGCCGCGGGAGCATTGACGACCTGGGCGATCCGGGTTGCCGGGGTGGCGATCATGCCAACCAGCTTCGCGCGGAGCTCGTCGAGCGACGGAAGCGTGGCGAGTGCCTTCACCCCATCCGCATCGAGAGCCGTCGCGCCCATGGCGCCACCGAGAATGATCAGCTTGTCATTCCCCTTGGCGAAATCGGACGCGACCTTTGGAGCCGCAACCGGATCATCCGAATAGGCGATCAGCGTCTGTCCCTTGAACAGATCGATGATGGCTTCGGATTCCGTGCCCTGAAGAGCGATCTTGGCGAGACGGTTCTTCGCGACTTTGACGGTGCCGCCGGCCTGACGCATCTTCGTACGAAGATCGTTCATCTGCGCGACGGTGATACCGGCATAGTGGGCCACGACGACTGAACCTGCGCTCTTGAACGCATCGTTCAGGCCCGTGACGAGTTCGCGCTTTTCCGCTCTGTCCACTGCCTATCTCCAGTTGACAGCCGCTTCACCTTGAAACGGCCATCGGGTTGCCTTTTGCCGGGCGGGCCATCCAAACTCTGGATCACCCGAACGACGCTCGAGGATCCTGCCCCCTTTCGCCACACCGGCCGGTCGCCCGGGCGGAGTGCTGACAAAAGGCCAACACGGTTCGAACCTTTCATTGGAGCCTTCACTCCTTTGTCGGGTCTTCACCCGTCTCATGCAGGCCCTTGAGGAATTAAGGCGAGCCGCCTGCAATCTCGGACAGGATTTCCGGAAGCCTTTCGGACCTCCGGACTCCGGGCCTTTCGGCCCGGAATTCCTTCGGGATCAAGCCCTAGAAGCCCGATCCCGACTATTCGTATCAGGACGCCGCGGTGAGGCTCGACAGGTCGAGCCGCAGTCCGGGGCCCATGGTCGTGCTGAGCGACGCCTTCTTGAGGTAATTGCCCTTGGCGCCAGCAGGCTTGGCCTTGGTCACGGCGTCCGCGAAAGCACGAATGTTCTCTTCGATCGCCTTCGCATCGAAGGATGCCTTGCCGACGCCGGCATGGACGATACCCGCCTTCTCGACGCGGAATTCGACCGCACCGCCCTTTGAAGCCTTGACGGCGGCGGCAACGTCGGCCGTCACCGTGCCGACCTTCGGGTTCGGCATCATGCCGCGCGGACCGAGCACCTTGCCGAGACGACCGACCAGCGGCATCATGTCCGGAGTGGCGATGCAGCGATCGAATTCGATCGTGCCCTTCTGGACGGTCTCGACCAGGTCCTCCGCGCCGACGATGTCGGCACCCGCGGCGCGCGCCTCGTCAGCCTTGTCGCCCTTGGCGAACACGGCGACGCGCACGGTGCGGCCCGTGCCGTTCGGCAGATTGACGACGCCGCGAACCATCTGATCGGCATGACGCGGGTCGACACCCAGGTTCATCGCGATCTCGAAGGTCTCGTCGAACTTCGCCGTGGCGCGCTCCTTGAGCATCTTCACGGCCTCGTCCAGGCCATAGGCCTTGTTCCGATCGATCCCTTCGCGGGACTTCGCAACACGCTTTGCAATCTTAGCCATCGTCTCAGCCCACCACTTCCAGGCCCATCGAGCGGGCGGAACCTTCGACCATACGCATCGCCGCCTCGACGTCATTCGCGTTCAGGTCCTTCATCTTCGTCTCGGCGATCTCGCGAACCTTCTCGCGACTGATCGTGCCGGCCTTGGACTTGCCCGGCTCCTTCGAACCCGACTTCAGATTGGCCGCCTTCTTCAGGAAGTAGGTCACCGGAGGCGTCTTCATGACGAAGGTGAACGACTTGTCCTGATAATAGGTAATGACGACCGGAATGGGCGAACCCTTCTCCAACTCCTGGGTCTGCGCGTTGAACGCCTTGCAGAACTCCATGATGTTGATGCCACGCTGACCAAGCGCAGGACCGATCGGGGGCGATGGCGTCGCCGAGCCCGCGGCTACCTGAAGCTTGAGCTGGCCTGCAATTTTCTTAGCCATACTCTTGTCTGCCTTTTTGTCGTGCCGGATATCCGGCGGTTGCAGTCTGGTGGTCCGGAGACGAGCGGCCGGCTAAAACCGCCATTCCCTCCCACCGTTTCGGCGGCAAGCCGCCGCTCCGCGCCACCTGTCCGGCAGCGCGGGCAATCGGATCAGCCCTTCTCGACCTGACCGAATTCGAGATCGACAGGCACCGCGCGCCCGAAGATCGACACCTCAACCTTGAGCCTGGAGCGCTCCTCGTCGACTTCCTGGACGAAACCGTTGAACGACGCGAACGGACCGTCGGACACGCGCACCTGCTCGCCGATCTCGAAGGTGACCGACGGCTTCGGCCGCTCGACTCCCTCCTGAACCTGATGAAGGATACGCTCAGCCTCCTTGTCGCTGATCGGCACCGGCTTGGAGTCACCCAGGAAACCGGTGACCTTGGGCGTGTTCTTGATCAGGCTGAACACGGCATCCGACAGGTTGGCTCTCACCAGCACGTAACCCGGGAAGAACTTGCGCTCCGCATCAACCTTTCGACCGCGCCGCACCTCGACGACCTTTTCGGTCGGCACGACGATCTGCTCGATCTGATCGGCAAGACCCTTCTGCTTGGCCTTGTTCTCGATATCTTCAGCGACCTTCTTCTCGAAATTCGAGTAGGCGTGGACAATATACCACCGCGCAGTCATTCAGATACTCCGTAATCGCCGATCTATCGGGCAATGCCAAGGATCTGCTCGATCCCGAAGGCCATGAGTTGGTCCGCCACGAAAAAGAAAACCGACGCGATCACAGCGAAGGCCACAACCATCAGCGTCGAGATCATGGTTTCGCGCCGAGAAGGCCACGTCACCTTCTGGGTTTCCGACCTTACCTGCTGAATGAAGGTAAAGGGATTGGTGGTCTTTGCCATGCGCCGCTCTACTTTCGAGACCCGTTGACCAGGCCCACTGGATGATCCCGCGAAGCGGGAGATGCCGCCTGGACCGGAACGACACGCGAATCAGTCGCGATCACCCCACCCATGCATTAAGGGCGCGTAAAGCAGGTTTCCCAGCTCCACGCGCCGCGTGTCCGTCCATCTACATAAAGCCGATTCACGACACATGCAAGTGCGATCAAACCGCTTTATTTTCCGAGTGCCGGCATGAGACCATCCAGTCGTCCCTTCCCGGCTATGGCGGCCTTATGCCTCAAAACGGCGCTTCTGGCAAGCTTTCTGTGATTCTCGCGCGATCTCCACGCCGAAATTCGTCATTAAGCGGCATCTGCGTTTCGCACATTGCGAAGCATCCAACCAAAAAGGGAGCGCATCGTTCGGCCGGTCGGGGTCCCGGGGGCAGGCGCTACGCCTCAGCGTTCCTCAGGTGGTTTGATCCTTCGGAACTGGATCAGCAACAACAGGTCGTAAACGATCTTCAACGCCCCGCATATGAGGAGCGGCCAGGCTCTCGGCGAAGCGGCAAAGAGCGCGCCGGCCAAGGCTGGGCTGGCGGACGCGGCGAGACTGCGTGGCACCGACGTGAAGCTGGCGGCAGCCGCCCGCTCGGATTCCGTGACGACCGCCATGACGTAGGACGAACGCGTCGGCACGTCCATCTGCGAGAGCGCGGCGCGAACGAGCAACAAGGCAAGCGCGAGCGACAGGCCAGGCGCAAACGCGGCCATCATCAGCGCGATGCTCGACGGGAGATGGGTGAACACCATCGTATTGACCAGCCCGATACGTCGCGACAGTCGGGCAGCGACGGGGAACGAGAATGCCGACAGCACGCCGCACCAGAAGAGAAACACGCTCGCAGCCGAGAGCGACATGTCGAACGCCTCGAAAAGCCACAGCGCCAACAGCGACTGGACGACAAAACCGCCGGCGAAGGCATCAAGGCTGAACAAGGCCGCCAGCTTGAGGACAATGGCGCGCGACGGTCCGAGCGCCGATATCCCTGCGGTCCCCGACTTGGACGGCCGCGTCGGTATGCGAGAATAGAGAAGGCCGCCCATCATGCCCACGAGGGCATAGAGCACGAACATCAGCCTTATGCTGGTGAGTTTGTCCGCACCGAGGGGGACGAGGAGATCAGGCAACGCCGCCGCGAGGGCGCCGAACGCACCGGCCAACGCCCCGACGAGGTTGTATCGCGCGAACAGGTTCGTCCGCTCGGTGTCGGTCGCTTCGCGGGCAAGGACGGCATGCTCGAGCGGCACGAACACGCTGACACTTCCAGCCGATGGATTGATCGTGCCCGCGAACGCGATCACGAGCATCAACCCGTAATCATGGATGACGGCCATCACGGCGCCCGTCGCTATCATCAGGGCGGCGGCAGCCAGCAGCATCTGTCGAAGATCGTAGCGCGGGCTCAGGAGGCCGACGCCGATGGTCAATAGCGACGAGCCAAGCAGAGAGCTTGTCGCGATGATGCCGACCTGCAGCGGCGAGAACCCCAGCACGAGCAGGTAGACTGGCAAGAGCACCGCCACGAAGCCGTCGCCAAAATCCCTCAGGGCTCGAGCGGCGAATAGAAGGTTTGCGCCCTGCACGAACGCACCCCCATGATCGTGTCCATCACCCACGCTATGTTTTCAGGTCGCCTGTTCGATGACAATGGCGAGCCTGGAGTCGATCCGCCAGGGATTGGTAATCGCCGGGCGGCGTCCGGTCCGCGAGATTGTAACTATCTAATTTTCTTCAGCCATCGTTTTCCATTCCCGCTCCGAGGGATGCGGCCGCCGGGCGCCCCCTGCCCGGTTCCGCTGCCCGAAATTCCCGATCCCGCTTTACGAAAGAAAACCATGAAAGGAAGCAATATGGACAGGCAGCACCTGAGGGACGACCTGATCGCCGGCCTGGACTTCGCTCACGGCTCAGGCAGCCGCTGCGAGATCAACGACGCCTCCCTGACAACCTTGCCGTCAGGGTCGACTGCCCGGACGGTAACACGTCCCGTTCACGCTCGGCAGGTTCCCGGCCATGACAACGCAGGCCGACCGGGTAACGCTACAGCTACAGCGTGATGTTGATTCTTCCATAGCGAATGATTCCCGCAATCGCAGCGGCAAGAACCTGTTCAGTCTCTGACAGTTGGGGTTCCGGAGCCTCCGTGACGGAGAGTTTGTCGCTAATCAGTCCGATAGGCTTTTGCCTCAAGTGGGCATTGATGAACTCGACGGCACCGTCGTCACTTGCCTCTATGGCCCTCATGGCGTCTTGGCTGATCGTACGTACAGAAGGAACCTGAGGCCTCTGGCCGATGATCGCATCGCTTGCGACGCGTGCCTGACCAGGGTCAGACAAGACAGGCGCCATCGCACGCATAACTGCCAGTTCGATTTCGTTGAGCGATCGATTTACCTTTCCAACGTCGAAATCGAAACCGTGCAGATCGAGAACATCGAGCGCGGTCAGGAAGTCCGAGAACAGGTCGCTCGCGCAGTCATAGTTGCGAACGTCGATTTCGTTTTCACCGTAGACCTGAAGTGCTTTTCTGAGGGGATGTGCTTGATACTCTGCTGCGTAATGAGGTGTGATCCAGCTAGCAAAGCTGAGGTCGGTCAACGCACTCTTGACTTCCTGATTCCACAGTGAGAGCGCGTGATCGGCGACGCTTCTTACATAAAATATCACCTTGATTCGAAAGCCGATTTCCAGAACCTGCTCCCGAAACGCCTTGGCCGCCTCGATCTCGAATGAACTCAGCGCTTCAGAGGAATAAAGCAGGCTGGTTCCTCGATCAAAGGCTCCGTTGACTTCGGGGATGATGTGATCGGTGCTAACGTCATCGGGCAAACGGCATCCAAGCAGCTTGGCCAGAGGAACCCCGTTTCCGCTCGTGATTTGTAGCTCACGCGCGGCGGCTAGCGAATGGTGATCAGGATAGTGGATCCCCAGGCCCGCGAGAACTGCGGTGTTCTTGGCCAGCATGGATTGAATTGCCGATGTGCCGGTTTTGGGGCCGCCAATGTGCAAGAACAGCGTGGGCCTCATCAATCTCTCTCCGTTTACGACATCCAAAAAAAGCCTTAGTCGATCCTGGTGGGGACATCCAGCTTGCCAGTTGCCCTGGCAGCTTGGATATTTAGTGCGTAATGGTTGTGAGCAGTTTGGGACATTTATGACAGCGGCCGAGGTGCGGAGGGACGGGTACGGCCACCCTGATCGTTTGGCCTCGATACAAGCTGTTCGCGCCATTGCGGCATGGGCGGTCGTATTGGCGCACACGCTTGCTGTCTCCGTAAGCGTGTCGGGCGGACATACCGTTCTTGCTGACCTTTATTCGCGGCTGGCGGCATTCGCCCATGCCGGCGTCGACGCTTTTTTCGTGGTGAGCGGGGCGATCATGGTCATCCTGTATGGCGCAGAGGGAAACGAGCCTCGAATCCCCTCGACGCTGCGTTTCCTTCTCGGCTCCTGAGGGTCTTTCCGCTCTTCTGGATCACGGCGATCTTCACCTACGCGATGGGCGTGCGCGTGCCGCCGGATTCTTGGGAGGAGTTTGTGCGTCAGGTCACTCTTTTTTCGGTGCCACTCTTCCACCCCGTCGCCTGGACGCTGGTCTACGAAATCCAGTTTTACCTGATGGTCGCCATAACGCCTTTCGTTTTCGGCGGCCGCCGCAGCCTGGGTTTCGTAACGCTGGCGATTTCAACTTGTGCGATACTCATCCTGCAACCGTATGGCATCCTCCGGCACCCGTTGATGATCGAGTTCATCTTCGGCGTCGCTGTTGGAGCGATGTACAGGTGGCGCTCGATCGCGCCCTTCGCCTGCACGACCATCGGCGCCTTGCTTCTTTCAGCAGGTATGGTGCACCTTTCCGGCAAGGATTTGAGCGTGGTCAACACCGGCCGCATCCTCGCTTTGGCTGCGCCAGCTGCGATCCTTATTTACGGACTTATGTGCCTCGAAAGGGAGGGGAAGCTTTCCATACCCCGCGCCCTGATCAAGGCGGGCGATGAAAGCTACAGCGTTTACATGTGGCATTACGGTATCGCGGTGGGGTTAGCCCCCTTTCTGAGCGCGCAAGGGTTCGGCGGCATTCCTCAGGCAGTGGGTTATATGGTTGCGACAGTTTTCATCGTCGCGATCGTGTCACGCTATAGCTATAGGCTGTTCGAGCGCCCGCTGATGTCAGGCGCCTTTGCATCGCGCATGCAGGTTCCGTCCACGGCGTGATCGCAGGCTATAGGCCAGGCTGCGCCGGTCTGGTCGATGTCGATCCGGGTTGACTCGGCCTTCGCCACCACTTGGCTCTTTGGAGGCGCATGGCGGCGGCTATGAGAGCGGCTTTTGCCGGCTTTTCGACGAAGATGAAACTCAGCACGGAAATGCAGGCAATCTGCGCGAAGATCAGGCACAGCGCGAAAGGATCCCATGCGTTGGGTGCCCAGCCCTGTTGGAGCCAGACGACCAGCACGAGCTGATGCACCATGTAGACCGCGAAACTGATGTCTCCGAGAAACACGAAGGGCTTCAGGGACAGTATTCTGCTGATTACTCCGCCGCTGTAGGCGAAACAGAGCACGACGACGCACATGATTGGAAAGGTGCCTGAATAGAGCAGCCAGCAAGCAAGAGCCACCGGGAGGTTGGCGTTGGCAAAAGAAGTGAACGGCTCGAAGCGACAGAAGAATGCCGCAAGCGCTAGGGCGAGCAGCTCCAACACCGTCCAGATCTGAACCGGAAGCTTTATCTGCGGATGTCGCCTGAAAAAGAGCGCCGTCAACACGCCGGCAAGAAACTCAAGGAAACGTGCGGGCGGGCCCACATGGAGAAACGACAACCATGCGGCTCCTGTCAGATGTTCACCCGTTTCGCCTGTAAGGGTAGCCATCGCGCCCGCAAACACCACGACCGCAACCGACGCCATGAGCCAAAGCGCCCAATAGCGGCGCGTCACGATGACTGCGGGGAAGATAAAGTAAAAGAACACTTCGACCGATATCGACCAGCTAACACCGTTCATCGCCATCGCGGTCACCAGTTCCATACTCCAACTCTGGACCAGCAACAAATTGGCGAGCACGATCTTCAAGGGAGGCGTATAGATGAACCAGAGAAAGTAGAGAGCCGTCATGAGGTGGAGCGGCCAGAGGCGGGCGAACCGGCTGACATAGTACCGAACGACACTGCTTTCGTCGGGGAAGTCTTCGTAAGCGTGGGTGAGGACGAAACCGGAGAGAACGAAAAAGAACGTGATCGCCGGGGCGAAGTTGATATTTCCGGTGTGGTATCCGAACGCGCCTTGCAGATGGAAAATCGCGACGGCAGCGGCGGCGAGGAACCGAAGCGAGGTCAGCGGGGCGATGAATGTCAATTGCAGGCACCGCTGCCAGCGTGACTGGCTATGATACGAACGATCTTGTCCGAAATGTTGGTGTCCGCATAGTCGTCTACGGCGCCCGTCTGCAGACGGAAGGTTTCGGCGCGCTCCAGGATGTCGAGCCCCAAGAGCACGCGGTCGGCTTCGAGCCCCACCATCATCACAACGGCTTGTTCCATGCCTTCGGGACGTTCATGAGTGTCCCGCAGGTTCAGAGCCGGAAACCCAAGGATCGATGCTTCCTCGGTAATCGTGCCGCTGTCGGAAAGCACCGCACGGGCTGCGCACTGTAGCTTGATGTAGTCGAGAAAGCCGAAAGGCTTGTGGAATTGGGCGGCCCGCGGCAAAGTCAAGCCGAAGCTTTCAATACGCTGCCGGGTTCGAGGGTGGGTCGACACGACGATGGGCGCTTTCCGCTGCCCTACGGCGTCAATGACCTCGAACAGCTTTCTGATGCGCTCGGGCGTATCGACATTTTCCTGCCGATGCACCGAGAGGACGTAGTATCCCGATTGGGTAAGTTCGAGCCGATCGATGATCGTCGATGCTTCGATCTCTTCCCTGTAGTGATCGAGGACTTCCCGCATCGGGCTGCCGGTCTTGATGATCTTGTTGGCTGGCAGCCCCTCTCGCAGCAGGTACTCGCGCGCGATGGCGCTGTAGGGCAGATTGTAGTCGGAGATGTGGTCGACGATCCTGCGGTTGATCTCCTCGGGTACACGCATATCGAAGCAGCGATTGCCTGCTTCCATGTGAAAGATCGTGATGCCTCGGCGCTTGGCGCTGATAGCCGCGAGCGAACTGTTGGTATCGCCCAAAATGAGCACGGCGTCGGGCCTGAACGTGTCAAGTTCGCGATCGACCGCCATGATGGTGTGGCCGATCGTTTCGGCAGGGGTTGGCCGGGCGGCCTCAAGATTGATGTCAGGCGCGCGAATTCCGAGCTGCTCGAAGAATATGGCGTTGAGCTCGTAGTCGCCGTTCTGTCCGGTGTGGACTAAGCGATGATCGAAGTTCTGGTCGAGCTTGGGAATGATGCGCGAAAGGCGGATGACTTCGGGTCGCGTGCCCACGATCGTCATGATCTTAAGCATAAACGCGCTTCCCAACGATGCCGAACTTGTGCAGCAGTGCGACCACGCCCGGTACGTCGAGACGATCCGCATTGTGCGACGTGTACTCCGCACTCATCGTGACGTCCTTCGATCCCTCATCGAAATAGAGGCCGTAGTTGAGGTCCCTGTTGTCGGCGGGAATGCGATAATAGTCGCCGAGATCGTCAGCGACGGCCATTTCCTCCCGCGAGACCAGCGTCTCATAGAGTTTTTCGCCATGTCGCGTTCCGATGATCCTGACTGCACAGTCCGATTCGAGTATCGATTTGATCGCCTTCGCGAGGTCGCTGATCGTGCACGCGGGTGCCTTGCGGATGAAAATATCGCCTGACCGGGCGTGGGAGAACGCGGTCAGGACGAGATCAACAGAATCCTCAAGAGATAGCAGGAAACGGGTCATCGCCGGATCAGTGACGGTGATCGGGCCGCCCGACCGAACCTGTTCGGTGAAATAGGGTATCACCGACCCGCGAGAGCCCATGACGTTGCCGTAACGTGTGGCACACAGGATCGTTTCGCCCTGCCCGGTAAGGCGAGACTTGGCGACCATGAGCTTTTCCATCAACGCCTTAGACATACCCATCGTGTTGATGGGATAGACGGCTTTGTCGGTGCTGAGGACGACGCAGACCTTGACGCCATTCTCGACAGCGCTGCGCATGACGTTCTCGGCGCCCATAACGTTGGTCTTGATGGCTTCCATCGGATAGAATTCGCAGGATGGCACCTGCTTGAGAGCTGCGGCGTGGAAGACGTGGTCGACACCTTTCATGGCATCAGCGACGGCGGCCGGGTCACGCACATCACCGAGATGAAAACGCAGCCGCTTGTCGCCGATCTGGCGCCGCATCTTATCCTGCTTCTCTTCGTCACGACTGAAAATCCGAATCTCGCCGATCGAGGTTTTCAGAAAGCGCTTTACGATAGCGTGGCCGAAGGATCCGGTACCCCCGGTGACAAGCAGAGTGGAGTTGTTGAAGTCGTTCATGACGTAAGTATTGACCTGGTTGCAAACGGCTCGACGGCTGCCTGGTTGGGGATGATGGGATTCATCCAAAGGCTTTCATGGCCGCGACAAGCTCGGGCCAAGGCGGAGGGACGTAGCGGGTCATCTGGCGGAACCTGCTCGAATCCAACGACCGGTCGATGCGAACCGCATCGTCGCGAACGATGTCGGCCTCGGTGCCGTAGACTTTCCTGATAAGGCACAGCAGATCGTATTTCGATATCGGCGCGCTCGAGACGTGATAGAGGCCGCGCAGCTTGTCGTTGGGCAGCACGTGGTCGCGGATCACCCTGGCCAGTTCCACGGTCGGCAGACCTGAGAAAATGGCCCCGGCATAGCCCTTCACCGTTCCCGTTTGGGCGAGGAACCAAGAAAGAAGTCCAAGCCCACGATCGAGTTCGGGACCAATGATCGAGGTCCGCAGCGTGACGGCGTTGCCGTAGGTCACTTCGCCCAGCAGCTTGGTGCGTCCGTAGATATCGATACAGTCGGGCTGGCTATGCTCGCTGTAATTTCCGTGCGCACCGGAGAAGACGCAATCGGTGCTGACATGGATCAGCCGCGCATTCAAGGCGTCGCAAATCCGCGCGATCCGGTGCGGCAGCAAGGCGTTCGAGACGATGGCCGGCTCTGGGTCCTGACCATCCTCGCGCTGCTTGACCAGCCCGGCGCAGTTGATGACGGAGTCTGGCCGCACGTCCTCGACGAGAGCGAGCAATTCATTCTCCTGGGTGGCATCGACCTGCTTGTACACCAGCCTGTCGAGGTCATAGGGAAATGCGGCAGGTAAACTCCGGCTGCGGACAGCGCCGAAGACGTCGATGCCGGGCGTCGCGGCAAGGAAGCGCATCAAGGCATGGCCGAGCATGCCGGCCGCGCCGATGATCAAGACGCGTTGTCCGGAAGGGGTCTCAACCGGCATTGCTGCCTCGTTTGTTCAAGCTGTAGCGCTCCATCGCACCCTGAAGGTGACCGATCAGGTCGGAAGCAAGCCGGGACGGCTCGAACCATTGCCGGCTCCAGGCCTTTCCTGCTTCTCCCATCGCGGCTCGTTCGCTTTCGGGCATCGACTGAAGTCGCTTGATCGCGGCAACCAAGGCCGTTGCATCCTGTGCAGCGACGCATAATCCCGCTCCGGCCTCCTCGACGATGCGGGCCGTCTCGCCATCAGCGGAGACTATCAGTGGTGTCCCGCTGGCCATGTAGGTGCTGGTCTTGCTTGGGAATGACAGGGCCATGGCGGGCGACCGGGTCAATATCACCAGCAATGCTGATGCGCGGCTGAGAATGGCTGGCATGGCGTGCGGCGGCACGCGATTCTCAATCGTGATGTTGGACAGGCCGAGCCGTGATATTTCCTGTTCCAGCCAACTGCGCCGGCTCCCCGCACCGATCAATCGGAACTTTATTGAGGGGGTAGTACGTAGTATGTGAGCTGCTTCGAGTATGGTATCCAGCCCGCAAGCTCGGCCCAAATTGCCGGCAAAGAGCACTTCGAACTTATCGTCTTTCGCTAACGCAGCCGTCATCGTGGTCCTATTTATCACCTCGATTTCCGCTGGATTGGGATGATAGACGCAGCGCATGTCGCGACCGGCAATCCTTCCGATATCGATCGCGAACGCTTTCGAGGCCACAAGGATCATGTCGCTGCCGCGATAGATCAGCCCAACCGCAAATTCCAGTATGCGGGTCAGGAGTGGACTCAAGCGATAGCCTACGGCGCTGAGACTGCCAGGCCACAGGTCCTGCACCCAAAGCGCGAGTGGCGCCTTTTTCAAGCTTCTGAACCACAGACCGGTGGCAGCCAACAATATGGGGGACACGCCGTAGAAAAGAATGGCGTCGAACTTTCGTCCTCGAAGCAGGAAGGCTCCCGCCACGCAGGAGCTGACCAGAAACGAGAAGTAGCTCAGTAACAGCGTGAAGCCGCTGCCTTGGCCTCGCGGTATGACTGGCACCCTGGCGACGATCACACCAAATGGAGTATCGTCCAGCGCCGCCCCGAAAGCGCGGAAACCTCCATAGACACGTCCCTCGGGATAGTTGGGCTGGCCAGTCAGCACGGTAATCGCTACGCCCTGGCTTGCAACCATCTGCGCCACCTCGTTAATGCGAAACGTTTCGGGCCAGAAATGAGGGGTGATGATCAGGAGGCGTTGCAGTTTGCATTTCGACATAAGGAAAGGACGAAAAAAGTGCAGCTGTGGAAGCAGGATGCATTGAAAGAGCCGCAAATGCTAACAGGCGCTTGTTGAATCACACGAATCCTGTCCATACACGGTCTGTAGCACATGTACATATTCACATCGGAAGAATTCAGTGAAACGCAGCCTGATAGTGGCTCTCCGGCGACTGGCCCAATTGATATCAGCCATCCTGGACACAATGCGTGTCCTGCTTCTCGCGCCTTTCATTGCCGTGGGATTGCTCATCTACCCCCAGGTGCTGAAGAAGGATTTCTACCGTAGCGCACCAGGCGCGGGCTGGTTCCGCCGTAGATTTCCCACCCTTGAATTCGTTTTCAAAGGAGCGTGGGCGCTTCGTGATCCCCACCCGGCCTTTTCTCAGGAAGCCATGATCCGCGACTTTCCCCGGCTCCGGTTGCGGCCGCCGGTTTTGAACCACGTGCTTAATCCTCTTGCCGAGCGCGACATGCCGCTTCTGACCTTCCGGCCTGCGCTGGCGCCACAGTTGGCTCCCCCCCAGATGCCCATGCCGCCGCAGCAGATCGATCAGGTTCAGCAGCCGGCACCGCCCATCGTAATCCCGGCCAGCGTGCCCGCTGCCGTTCCCGTGACGGCCTTTGACGATATTTGGGATCGATTCGAGGCCGATGGGGTCGAGCTTTCGCGAGAGGTCAGCTCGCTCACGCCCACCAGGCACGTCAGGCAGTCCCTCGGCACAAGGGTTCTCGCCAATGCTGTAGCTCACTCCGAGGAAATGGATGTAGTGCTTAGGCTGATGAACCGATTTCCCGATCGGGTCGATCACCTCTTGCTCGTACCCTGGCTCGGCATAAAGGGCGGAGCCGAGCGCCTGTCGGAACGCTTTCTTGCATATCTTAGAGCTCGTTACCCTGCCGACCGGTTATGCATTTTCGCTCCGGACGCCATTCACAGCTATTCAGAAGGCACTGAAAGCCGTTACGGAGTTTCGATAGTAGCCATCAACGATGAGATGCCGAATGCCGATCAGGCCACGCGCTTGCGCATCCTCGATCGGATACTGGTCAATCTGAGACCAGCTTGCGTGCACAATACCGGTTCACTGACCGGCTGGCTCGCCTTTCGCGACCACGCCGCACAGTATAGCTGCGACATGAGGCTCTTCGTCAATCTGTTCAGCGACATCAGGATAGATGACAACGCTCCGATCGGCTATTATCATAATTACCTCCCTTATATTATTGAGCACATCGCGGGAGTGCTCTGTGACAACCGCAGCATAATGCTTCGGGCGATCGCCGATTTTGGCTTGACCAAAGAACTGGCAGCGAAGTTCCATCATGTGCCGACGCCACTTCTGGGGCTCAACGGTGGCGATCCACGGCTCAATTTGCACCCGTATACGCCCAAACGGCGTGGACGCTCGCTCTGGATGAGCCGCATCGCCGTTGAAAAGCGAATCGACATCCTGAACTCCATTGCGCGTGCTCTTCCGGATCGACAGATCTCGGTTTACGGGGCGACGCTTGCCGTCTCGGCCAAGGTCGACATGACATTGCTCGACCTGCCCAACATCGACGTCAAGGGTGAGTTTGAGCGGCTCAGCCGCCTGCCTCTCAAGGATTTCGACTCCTATATCTTTACGTCCAACAACGAGGGAATGCCGATTTCCGTGCTTGAGGCGACGATGCATGGGCTTCCTGTCGTCGCCCCGGACGTGGGCGGCATAGGCGAGATCATCGATTCTACGACAGGCTGGCTCGTCTCGTCGCCGGATGCGGTCGCTGAATATGTCGACGCGCTCAAGGAGATCGAGGAAAACCCAAGGGAAGCCGCAAGGCGCGTCGCCCGTGCCCAGGAAAGACTGGTCGAGCTCCATTCAATGAAGACCTTCATCCGTGCGCTAGAGAGCGTACCGGGCTATGTTCAGGCAGAGCGCCAATGAGTTCACTGACTGCCGATATTTCCGTTGTCGTCTTTGCTTCGCGCCAGGGCATCCTGCTGCAGGGGACCATGCTTTCGGTCGAACGGGCAGTCGGCGAAGCGCGGGAGGCCGGCATGAATGTCGAGGTTCTCGTCGCCACATACGCCGCCGACAAGAAAACGGCGGCGTGGGTTCGCGAGCGCTCGCCGTATCGTGTCTTGAGTACCGCCGATTCTTGCCTGGGAAAGGCGCGCAACTTGGCTCTCGACGAGACCAGAGGCCACCACGTTGCATTTCTGGACGGTGCCGATATCTGGTCTCGCAATTTCCTGGTCGGGGCTGCCGAACAAGATCAACGTGTCAAACGCGATGTCGTGTGGCGTCCCGCAGTCTCCATCGGCTTTGCCAACGATTATTTTGATGCCTCGGGTTACTCGGTTCGGCAAATACCGAACTCGTCCGATTTCGACCGATCGTCCATCCTGGTCGATAATCCGTTTCCTTCCACTTTTTTCGCCAGGCGGCGAATAGTGGAAACGCATCGGTTTCCGACCGAAGATCTCAAGCGAGGCTGGACCGACGTCGATTGGTGGTGGAATGCCAATTTGCTCGGCTATGACATCGAGCAAATAACCGTCCCGGATACGCTCCATTATTTCCGGAGCTCACTGGCACAGGAACGCGCGCGCGAGAATGGAACAGTTCGGCTGGGGCCTACCGCCCTCGAACTGGGAAAGCGCCGACGCGGTTGAGGCGCAGTCCTATTGGCTGCGCGCCTTTCGCCAGTATTTCACTCTCTTCCACGTCGCATTGAAGCCGAACCTGCGCAGGCTGTCGAGGCCGCGCATGGTCAGTTGCCAGCTGATTCGGGCTCTATCTGCCAGGCCGGCTTTCGCACTGTATGGGGGGGAAAGATCGACGGGCGATTCGGCAGGGGGAATCTCCCGTTCAAGTTCGTAACGGCGCACGAGATCGATCAACGCCAAAATCTCGGTATGGTGATCGCCATGCAGGGAATGGCCTACAACCGCCGAAAGAATGTTGAGAATGCCGCGCTGGGATTTGGCGGTCGACACGCTCGTGGTACCGGGCGAAATTCGCACAATGGTTAGCGGCGCCTTGAGTGCTCCGAACTCATGGTCGCGAGCAATGGAAATCCACGAGATGATATCTTCTCCGATGTGGATGTTGTCGGGAAAAAGATTGGCGCGCATGACATCGGTCCGCACCATGACTGTGGGTGCTGCGATTGGACAGAAAGAGATGATCCGTGGATAGACTGATCCTTTGAAATAGTCGGTAACGATCTCGGCCGTTTCGCCGGTCCTTTCGTCGAAGCGAAAATAGCCGGTGTGACTGAACGCCAGATCGGCCTCCGCCATGTAGTGCAATTGAGACTCGATCTTTTCTGCGCTCCAGCGATCGTCGGAATCGAGGAAGGCGATATATTCGCCCGTAGCGAGGCGGATACCGGCGTTCCGCGCTGCCGAGGTTCCCTGCCAGTCCTGGCGGATATAGCGGATGCGCTCGTCTGCCTCCGCGATTCTTGTGAGCGGACCGATATCCTCCTCCGATCCGTCGTCGACGAGAATGATTTCGAGTGTCCCATGGGTTTGTGCACGCGCCGATTGCAAAGCTTCGATCGTCCAGCCGACACGGTCCTTGAACGGTATTACCGCAGTCACCTTTGTCTCGGAAAGAGCCGAACGGGCCTTGGCGCGAGCGACGGCCGCGACATCGCGATAAGGGGTCTGCTCGAGGAAGTTGGCGGTGTTGATCAGGAACCGATGGTGCGAGCCGTGCATGGCTGCAGCTTCAGCGGGCGTCACTTCTTCGACAAAGCGCGTCCAAAGGGCATCGCCTTCGGTTTTCATGGCCGACTGCGTGCGCGAGCTCTGCTCGTCGTGGACGCGGGAGAGAACGAAGGTATGCGGATCGAACTTGATAGGGGCATGCCGGAACAATCGAAACCAAAGATCGTAGTCCTGCGTGGTTTTCAGGGCCGGGTTGAAGGTCCCGTATCGTTCGAAAAGAACGCGCGGGATCAACAGAACGCAGCCGTGGATGATGCCGCGTGTCAGGGGATAGAGCGGAATATCGAGCTGTTCAGGAGTGCCAAGCGCCTCGAGGCGCATGGAGAAGAACCGTTTTGAACCGGAATCTATCAGATCGTAATTCCCGTAGATGATTGTGTTCTTGTCTGGTAGGCCTCGTAGAATCTCTACCTGCCGCGACAATTTCTCCGGTGTATAAAGGTCATCGTGGCTCAGCCAGGAAAAATACTGGCCTGTCATCGCGGAAATTCCGGTGTTGAGCGCCGCACCACATCCACCATTTTCCTGCCGGATATAGGTGATCTTCGACCCGAAGGATTCGGCTATCTTGCGCGTGGCTCCATTATCGGTCGAACCGTCGTCCACGACTATGATTTCGACCTTTGCGTAGGTCTGAGCCAAGGCGCTGTCGATCGCCTCGCGCAGGTAATTGGCTCCATTGTAAACCGGGATGATGATCGAGATCGTGGGCTCGAACAGGTCGATTTCAGAGTTCATCGGCGGAAATCTCGACAAGAGAGCCGTAGTCAAGGCGGAAGAATCGATTGCAGAACTGGCGCAAAAGCTCGTCGACGTGGGAAGCTAGGACGAGAATGGATGAGCGTTCGATGAGGTTTTCCACGCGCGCCTTTGCCCGCTTCTGAAAATTGGCGTCACCCGCGCCTAGCATTTCATCGACCAGCAGGATCTCGGGTGGACAAGCCGTCGCAACCGCGAACATAAGCCGCGTCGTCATGCCGCTCGAATAAGTACGGACCGGAAGGGCCAGGAAATTGCCGAGTTCGGTCAGTTCCTCGATTTCCGGGATCGCGCGATCGATCTCAGCGCGATCGAGCCCGATCAACAGCGCCATCCTGCGGATATTTTCATACCCCGAAAGCTCGAGATCCAGACCCGCACCGATCTCGAAGATGGAAGATACTCGCCCTTCGCGAGCAATGGTGCCCGCCTCAGGCTCGAAGATGCCGGCCATGGTTCTCAGAAGAGTCGATTTTCCCGCACCGTTGTGGCCAATCAGGCCCACCCGATCCCCTTCCTCGATTTGGAAGGTGACGTCGCTCAATGCAGTAACCGTCACGACCCCGTGATCGTTGTCGGTCAGCCGTCCTCCGCTGCCCAGAGAAATGATGTGTCGCCGCAACGACTGGGCGCGAGCGTTGTAGATCGGATAGCTGACGGTGACGCCGTCGAAACGAAGATACGCCATTCTTACACCAGGTACGGGACGCGTTTTCCACGCGATCCCACGAGAAGCAGCATTGCAATCCAGCCGATGATCGCGGCGGCGCACATCACCAAGTAGAGGCTGGCAGGTGGCGTATGCCCCAGAAGCGGCTCGCGAATGGCGTTGACTGCGTAAGTTACCGGATTGCACCATACGATGGCGGTGGCGAATGTGGCTTGCTCCGCCCTGAAAATCACCGGGCTGAGAAAGAACAACAGCGGGATGACCGAGGTGATCAGAGGCTCGAGATCGCGGAACCTGGCGCTCACCATGGCGAGGACGATACAAATCCAGAAGAGGTTCACAAGCGTTAGCAACAGACCAAGCATCGACAGGGCGGCAAGCGGGATGGAGGTGTCGGGTGGAAACACCAGAAGAACGCCCACCACGATGATCCAATTATGGACGAAATTGATGCTCTGCCTGCATATCGACTCAAGCCCGAAGAACGAAATGGGCAATGCGATGTTTTTGATGAGATTGGCCTTCCTGACGAGCAATCCTGGCGCTTCAGAAAGACAGCCGGCGATCAATTGCCAGACAACCAGCCCGATCGTAAGGGACGGTATGTACTCACGTGGATCAAGACCGAAAAGCGAGGTCCACAGCACACCGAGCCCGACGACCCCGATCAAAGTGCCGAGCACCAGCCACAGCGGGCCAAGAACGCTTCTGATGTAGCGCGCCTTCGTATCACTCCACGTGAAGTAGGCGATAACGGGCAGCTTTCGCGCCGTTCTAATCAGATCGGCAAGGCCGCATTGGAGTGCACGCCGCATGAACGAACCTACTACCTATCTAAGTGTCAGCCTGATAAGCGGGTCCTGAAAGGCCGCCTGCCTAGAGAATCGCCGATGGACAAGAGTGTGCTGGATATATCCAATTATCGAGACAAGAAAGTTCTGGTTACCGGTTCTGCTGGCTTTATCGGAAGCCATCTTGCAGAAGCCTGCGCCAGCCTGGGCGCGCAAGTGACAGCGCTGGTTCACTACAATTCCGCCGGCTCATGGGGCATGCTGGACAAAGTACCGGCGTCCTTGCGCGGAAAGATGAATGTCGTTGCCGGCGACATCCAGGATGCGGAGTTCGTCCGCACGATAGTCGCCGACCAGGAAGTGGTGTTTCATCTGGCTGCCCTGATTGCTATTCCCTATTCCTATATCGCGCCTCGCAGTTACGTCAGAACCAATATCGAGGGCACTTTGAACGTGCTCGAGGCAGCGCGCTCCGCAGGGACGCCGCGCGTCGTCCACACCTCGACCTCGGAGGTCTACGGAACCGCGCTCGAACGTCCGATCGCCGAGACGCACCCACTACAGGGGCAATCGCCTTATTCGGCGACCAAGATCGCTGCGGACAAGCTTGTCGAAAGCTATCACCGCTCGTTCGAACTGCCGGTTATCACAGTTAGACCGTTCAACACGTTCGGTCCGAGGCAGTCGGCGCGGGCCTTCATCCCGACCGTCATTTCGCAAGCCCTTGTTGGTGAAGTCATAAAGCTCGGCTCGCTCGATCCCCTTCGCGACATGACGTTCGTTACGGACACCGTCCATGGTTTCCTGCGCGCGGGCCTCGTTCAAGGCTATGACGGCCAAGTCGTGAACCTGGGGACGGGAGCTACCCAATCGGTCGGCGATATCGCGAAAACGATCCTGCGTTTGATGGGAAGCGACAAGCCTATCGTCACCGATGCCAGCCGTATCCGCCCCGGCGGCAGCGAGGTTCTCGAACTGGTGTCCGACAATCGCAAAGCTGCTGATATCCTGGGATGGAGCCCCCAAGTCAGTCTCGAAGAGGGGCTTTTGCAAACGATCGAATACGTTCGCGGCGACATCGGTTCCTACAGAACCGATCGCTACAATGTTTAACACTTCAAGCATGGAATTGACGTTATGATGGCAGTCGTGTTGGCGGGTGGCAAGGGCACCCGGCTAATGCCCTACACCGCTGTGTTTCCCAAACCACTCATGCCCTTGGGTGATATGCCCGTCATCGAGATACTGCTGCGACAGCTCGCCCGGGCAGGCGTAACGAAAGTCATTCTTGCCGTAAATCACCTGCATCATCTCATCCGGGCGTTCTGCGGCAACGGCAGCAGCTTTGGGCTGGAGATCGAATATTGTCTCGAAGATAAGCCGATGGGCACTGCAGGTCCGCTTACATTGATGCGTGATCGGCTTGCGGAGGAGTTCATCGTTGCCAACGGCGATCTGCTGACCGATTTCAATATGGCCGCGATGATCGAACGCCACAAAAAGCGTAATAGCGGCGCTTCGATGGCCGTGGTTCAGCGGCAGATCAGTATCGAGTTCGGCCTCATCGAGACCGACGAAGACATGCAACTGACCGGCTACCGGGAAAAGCCGGTATGGCCCCATCTCGTCAGCATGGGGCTGTACATGTTCTCGCGCGACGCCGTCGCACCTTATCTTGGCAACAAGTCGTATCTGGACATGCCTGAGCTGATGCGGTCCCTGGCCGCGGACGGAGTGGGGGTTGACTGTATCCGGCAGGACTGTTCCTGGCTCGATATCGGTCAGCCGGCCGACTATGCAAAAGCCCAGACCCTGTTCAGCGACAGCCGCGAAATGTACCTCGGACCAGTCTGATGCGCGTCCTGGTGACCGGAGCGGGCGGCTTCCTCGGGAGACATCTGTGTTTGGGACTGCGGGCCCGAGGTGCAGATATTGTTGCAATCGGACGGCCGTTGAGCAGGGCGCGTGGATATGTCGACCATTTCGTCGAAATGGACGCTGCGCCCGATCGCCGGGATCTTGAGGAGATACTCATCCGCTACAGGCCCGATGCGCTCTACCATCTTGCAGGGTGCTCGGCGGCTTTCTCTCTGCGTGATCTCTATGAGGCCAACCTCTTCTATGCCATCGAACTGCTCCAGGCATGCAGGGTACTCGCCAACGCCCCCAAGATCGTGATCGCCGGCAGCGCTGCGGAATACGGAAGGCCGCTCTCAACTGGGCGTCTGATGAACGAGCGCGACACCGCGCAACCTCTCAACGCCTATGGTGAAACCAAGCTTGCTCAGACCGTTCACGCCATGCGGCAATCCGATCTGCCCGTTGTCGTTGCACGAATCTTCAACCCGATAGGCGAAGGGCTGCCGGCGATCCGTGCCGTGGGACGGTTTGTCGAAAGGGTGAAGGCTCTGGAGCCGCTGGGCGGTGGCGTGATCGAGACCGGACCCTTGGACAGTATTCGGGACGTGGCTGATGCAACCGAAGTAAGCGCGGCACTGATCGACTTGATGGTCAAGGACATTCCCACCGGGGAAATCTACAATCTTTGCACGGGCAAGGGCACGACGATGCGCGACATCACGGACGTCCTGCGAGCACTCGTTCCCTATGAGGTACTCTTCCAGCCGAAAGCCGGCGAGGCTGGGGTTGACTGGGCTGTGGGAGATGCTGGCAAGCTTGCCGCGCATAACGTCGTGGTCAGGGCTCCGGATCTGAGAAGCGTTCTCGCTCGGATGCTCTCAGGCATTTCAGGCGGTATCGAGGAGAGCGCCTAATGAAACCGCCAATCGTCTCGGTGATCACCCCGACCTACAATCGAGCCGAGCTTCTGAAGGAAACCGTGGGAAGTATTCTGAACCAGACCTTCGAGGATTTCGAATACATTGTCGTGGACGATGGCTCGACCGACGATACGTCCAAGGTGTTGCGATCTTTCAGGGATCCGCGCATGCGGGTTATCAAGCAATCCAACCAAGGCGAGGTCAGCGCCATTAACCGTGCCTGGTCGAGCGCCCGCGGGCGCTTTGTCGCCATCGTCTCCTCGGACGATCCCATGCTCCCTCTATGGCTCGAGGCAATGGTCGCGGCACTGGATGGCAATCCAGATGCCACCGTTGCCTATCCCGATTGGATCATGATCGACGATGAAGGTGAAACCGTACAGGTGATCCGCACACGCGACTACAAGCAGCATGAAATGGTGGCTGAATTCACGGCCCCCGCCGGACCTGGGGCGCTAATACGCAAGAGCGCCGGGGATCTGCTGTCTCCCCCCCGCCGCCCGGAGTTTCGCTACTGCGCCGATCTCGACATGTGGCTCAGGCTATCGATGATTGGCCACCTAATGCGCGTTCCCAAGGTTTTGGCGACGTGGCGATCACATCCAGGTTCCATTTCGGTGGCCGAGCGGACCCATCGACGGGCCGAAGAGCTGGTTGCACTGGCGCATGACTTTTTTGCCCGCAAGGACCTGCCCTTCGAAGTCGAAGTCTTGAGGAACAGAGGCCTGTACTCGGCATTCAAGCTGGCTGCGTGGGTTCTGGAGGACACCGACGCAAAAATCGCCGCCGAATATACCAAGCGTGCGAACTACATGTATCCGGGGCAATAGGCGGTTACGGCTTAATAATCTGGTTGCGGATGTCCCTTCAGTCGGGCGGCCCGATACGACAGTCGCTTCGAGGTGAGCGAGCTCACGACGCTCTCCCACACGACTCTCTGGCGCTACCGGAGAAGAAAGAATTTCCCCGCGCCCTTTAGAATCATGTCGCCGGCAATTGGATTCGGGCGACACGCTTAGATGTTTGATTTTGCCGCATTCTCGCGACGCCGACCGAATCCGGTCGGCTGCGAAGTGCTTTAGGTCCCCGGGCGGGAAGCTGGCGCGGTGGAACCGGAGTGCGGCGGTGGATTTCACGAGTGGGCATTTGTGCGGGCACAAAAAGGAGGTGCTGCGACAGGCGGCCTGAACCGCTCCGTTCGTCACGGGGGGCAGCATGAGCGTCGTGCTCGCGCCGTCAAGGCCGCTGTCGCGCCGCCTCCGGCGGTGGCCTGCGGCAGCCTTGACCGCGCTACGCGCGGCGCCCCTCGCAACGCCGTGAGGTCGGGACGAAGGGATGGCCGCCGCGGTCGAACCAAGGGAAGCCCGCTCCCGCCATGACATTTTTGCTGAACTTGACGCACGCAACTCATTGCCGCGCCGTGGGCGAGTTCCCAGCCCATACGGCAGGAGGAGGACGAACGTCCGCATTTCCCGAGGCGGAGGCATCGCCGCCCGGTTTTGTCGCCCACTTGCAAGGGGTGCCGCCGCATGCGGCGGTGTAGCGCCAACCGCTTAAAAATGGTGGCAGGGGCAACAGGGCTCGAACCTGTGACCTGCGGTTTTGGAGACCGCCGCTCTACCAACTGAGCTATACCCCTGCATCGCCACGTTTGAAGCGTGGCAGGCCGCTTCCTAAGGATTTCCGAGCGCTCTGTAAAGAGTGCTTTGCGTGGCCGACAGGCAGGATGGAAGGTTTTTCCCAAGTCTTTCCCGCACCACCCGAAATCGTCTGCCGATCGCAGCGGTTCGGATGGTCCGACCCGGAAACGAACAGGGCGGCCGAAGCCGCCCTGCCCTGTCGAATTCGCGAGATCCGCGATTACTCGGTGATCGAGACGACGATGCCGGCGCCGACGGTGCGGCCGCCTTCACGGATGGCGAAGCGGAGCTTCTCCTCCATGGCGATCGGCACGATCAGCTCGACGTCGACGGTGATGTTGTCGCCCGGCATCACCATCTCGGTGCCTTCCGGCAG
>DATMFK010000033.1:0-36807 GCA_035556195.1 Rhizobiaceae bacterium | reverse complement strand
GATGCGGCTCGTCACGCCGGCGATGTTCATCAGATTGCCGGCCAGGATGAAGAAGGGCACGGCGAGCAGCGGAAAGCTCTCGACGCCGGCGATCATGCGCTGCGCCGCGATGAGGTCGGGCGCGACGCCGTAGAGCACGAGATAGAGCACCGAGGCGACGGCCATGGCCACCGCCACGGGCACGCCGACCAGCATCAGGATGACGAAACCTCCAACGAGCAGCAACATGGATCAGGCTCCGGGCGTATCGAATTTTTCGGGGTGTTGAAGCACGGAATAGCCGCGCCGCCAGTTCTGAAAGAGCACCTGCAGCGATCGCAGGAGCATGAGCACGAAGCCCGCGAAAACAAGATAGAAGAAGGGACTGCGCGGCAGGTTGACCGTCGTCATGCGCTCGTGTCCGACGAGTGAGACATATCTCCACATCAGCCAGGACGCGTAGCCGAAGAAGCCGACCCGTATGATGTCGACCGCCATCGACAGATACTTGCCGGCCCGCTCGGGCAGGTAATGGTAGAGCACGTCGACATGGATGTGGCGCGACATTCGCACGCACATCGCCGCGCCGAGGAAGACAACCGCGACCAGAGCATTGACCGCGATTTCCTCCGTCCAGGCGAAGCTGTTGTTCAACACATAGCGCGTGAAGAACTGGAGGAAGACGCAGCCTACCATCGCCCAGAAGAGGGCGAGCGTGACCCAGTCCTCCCAGCCGTGATGAGAAAGGTCGACCGGCGGGGCCTCCTCTTCGAAGGCTTGCGCCAGCTCTTCCGCGCTGACCTGCGCATTCCGTTTCATTCTCGGCCCTCCCCAAACACAAACGTCTCCCCGAAGAGAGACGTCTGCCAAATCGTCGTGTTCAACCGCCGCGAAGCTCCGGCCTCCCGGTCACTTCAGCGCCTGAATGGCGTCCCAGTCGGCTTTGTCGTAGCCGAAATCTTCGAAGGAGACCTTCTCGGCCACCACCCGCTTGAAATCTTCCTTGTCGACCTCCGTGATCGTCAGACCCTTCGCCTTGAAGACCTCGAGGAGCTCTTGCTCCCGTTCGGCTACCTTCTTCGAAGCCCGCGCTGCCGCGTCCTGAAGGACCTCCGTGAAAATGACCTTGTCTTCGTCGGAAAGCGACGCCCAGCGCGACTTCGATACGATGGTGTTCAGCTGGTCGACGATGTGGCCGGTCAGCGCTATGTACTTCTGCACCTCAAACAGCTTCTTCGCTTCGATTGCCGGCAGAGGGTTCTCCTGGGCGTCGACTGTCCCGTTCTGGAGGGCCAGATAGACTTCCGCGAAAGCGATGGGAGCGGTGTTGGCGCCACAGGCCTTAGGCATGGCCAGATATGCCGGGATGTTCGGTACCCGCATCTTGAGGCTGTTCAGGTCCGAGCATTTCTCGATAGGCTTGTTGGCGGTCGTGTGCCGCGTGCCGTAATAGGTTGTCGCGACGATCTGATTGCCCATCTTTTCCGCGTAGGCCGCGGCGAGCTTCTTGTAGGTGTCGCTCTTCGTATAGGCCAGCAGGTGGTCGGCATTCCGGAACGTGAAAGGATAATAGGTCACGCCGATCGGGGGGTAGTCCTTGGCGGCAAGTGCCGAGGACAGAATGACGATGTCGACGGTTCCGAGGGTCAGTCCCTGCACGAGATCGACCTCCTTGCCGAGCTGCGAAGAGGGGTACACCTCGATCTTGTATCGGCCGTTCGTGCGCTTGCCGATTTCCTCGGCGGCCCAGACCGTCTCTGTATGGTAGGGCTCCGTCACCTCGAATACGTGAGCCCACCGCAACACTTCCTGTGCGCTGCTGATACCCGTCGACGCGAGCACCATCGCCGCGCATGCAAAAAGCTTTCCGATCTGGCGTCTTGAAATCATTTCTTCCTCCCTGCCGGTCTGATCGTGGATCGAGCCGGGCGGCTCGTTGCCACGGTGGACACCACCGATGCCCCAGATTATTCTCTAGATGAATGCCAAATTCAATAACGAATTTGTCCGATAGCCTGCCCTCGCTCCGCTACGAGAATGTTGTCTTTCGTGGGAGGCTCAACTTCGCACGAAGCGCTTCTGCCAGGCCTCGGCTTCTTCGGTGCGGTCCACAGCGCGCAGCAGATGGTCGGGCGCCGTCAGCGAGAGCAACTCGTCCATCGTTCCGGCGGCCCTCAGATGCTCGAATGCATCGGAGATGGCCTTTACGGCCATGCGATAGGGCAGATGCGGCAGGAAGCGAATGCGGACCCTGGCGCTCGACAGCAGAGCCTCGTCCCGCACTGCCGCCGGGGTCAGCCCCAGCACGAAGATTGGAAGATGCGTGGATGCCGCAATATCGGGGAGATCGGCAGCGCCGTTGGGGAGTTCCGGGAACATCAACGCCTGGGCTCCGGTTGCCGAGTACGCTTTCAGGCGACGAAGCGCCTCTTCGCGCGGCAATTCCGAAAGGGCGCTCGTGCGCGCCACAATCACCGTGTTCGGATCTCGGCGTGCCGCAACGGCCGCTTCGAGCTTGCCGACCTGCTCGGTCTGCGACACCATCAAGGCGTGTCGCCGCGCCGCCTGACCGAAAGTCTGGGGGACCAGATTGTCTTCGATTTCGATGGCACAGGCGCCCGCGGCCTCCAGTTCGCGAACGGTCCGCGCGACATTGAGCGCGTTGCCGCCGCCCTCGTCGGCGTCGACAATGAGACAAGACTCGCTGACCCGGTTGATACGCCAGCAGAGGTCGACGAGGTCGCTCATATTTGCAAGGTTGATCCCATCGGGAACCGCAAGATTGGCAAATTTCCCGAACGAGCCGGAGAGCTTGCACACTTCCCAACCCTGCATATCGGCAATGCGGGCCGATAGCGGATCGAAGATCGGCGCCGCCGCGGTGCACGCATCACGGTCGAGTATCGCGCGAAATCGCTCGCGAGCAGCCGTCATCAGTCCTCTCCTCCTCGCTCAATTGTCGCAATGTGAAAACGGCAGCCGGCCGCGAATGGGTAATTTCGCCGTCAATATCGTGCCGCTGCTCGAGTCGACTATGTACAGCCTGTCCGGCTCATCGACCCCGAAGGCGATGTTGGTGATCATCCTGCCGCGGCAGGAAACGATGCGATACAATGGTTCGCCAAGCGGGCTGAATACCCAGACGCAGCCCAGACCGGCATGAACCACCAGCACGTTCCCGTCGTCGTCGACCAATAGTCCGTCCGGGCCAAGTCCTCCCGAAAGCTGAAGAAAGCGGCTGACCCGCGATGCGCTTCCGTCGGGGCGCAAAGTCATCTGCCAGATGGCGTTCTCGCGAAACATCGCGAGGTAGAGGACGGTCCCGGCCTTATTGAGCCCGAGGCCGTTCGGCGCTGCAAGCTGATCAAGAACAACGCTTGCGCGCCCTGAGGGGTCGACGCGGATCAGGCGGCCATTGGGCGTCGCCAGATCTGAATTGCCCATGTCGGTGAAGTAGACGTCGCCGGATGGCGCGAACACGAGATCGTTGGGGCCAACGAGAGGCTTGCCCTCGATCGACCCGACCAGGACGTCGACTTGCCGCGTGTCGGAGTCGATTACCAGAAGGCCGCGCTTGTGATCGGCGACGAAGATGCGACCGTCACGATGGATGCGCAGGCCGTTCGGTTCACCGTCATACTGGACGAAGAGTTCGAACTTCCCGTTCGGGGCAATCCGGAAGACGCGGCCATAGGGTATGTCCACGCATAGGAGATTGCCGTCGCGATCGAATCCGGGGCCCTCGAGGAACGATCCTGGAACACCCCATGGCCGCCCCTCCAGCCATTCCGTCTTGCCGCCTTTCCAGTGTAGCTCCTCGGGCAGTTCGGCGAAGATCTCCGTCTGGATGGTTTGGGGTTGCGCGAACATCATGTGCCTCCCGGTCTGCTTTATGCTGTGGTGCGCTGCCGCCCAGCCATCCGGGATGGAGGCTCTGTGCGGAAGAAGTCGCGAGAGACACGCAACAGCGCGGGTTCCAAGGATGCGATGTCACGTGCACCGACATTCGTCATCACGCGCGAGAGCTCCTCGACCAGGATTTCCAGCGAGCGCTGGGCGCCTGCTTCTCCTCCGGCGCCCACCCCGAAAAGCGTGGCTTTGCCAGTCATGACGCCATGAGCACCAAGTGCCAGCGCTTTTGCAATATCGCTGCCTCGCGAAACGCCGCTGTCGAGCAGCACGGTGGCCTTGTGAGCCACCTTGTCGACGATTTCCGGCAACACTCGGATCGGAGCTGTCGACGCGTCGAGGTTACGTCCCCCATGATTGGAGACGATGACGCCGTCGCACCCGACATTCACGGCCTGTTCGGCGTCCTCGGGATGCATGACGCCCTTGAGAAGCAGCGGGCCGTCCCAGAGGCGGCGGAACTCGCGGATGTCCTCCCAACTCACATTGTCACAGAAGGGAAGATTGAACTTACCCGGCTTTGCCGCAGAAACCGGCACCCGCAGCTGCGCCGGATAGTTTTCGGCCACCATCGGACCAGATTTGAGATACCGGCGCAACACCACGTTGAGCAGCCAGCGTGGATGGGTGGCGATGTCAAGGAAATTGCGGCTCGAGATCTTGAACGGAATGCTGAAGCCGTTCTTGAGGTTGTAGGGCCTGAATGGGGCGACGGGCGTGTCGACCGTGATGATCAACGCCTCGTATCCTGCTTTCCTGGCTCGGGCGATCAATTCTCGCGTCATGTCGCGCTGGGGCCAGACATAGAGCTGCAACCAAAGCCTGCCGCCGGCCTCTTCCTTGATCTGCTCCATCGGCGTGATCGAGCCCGTCGACAGCGCAAAAGGCACACCAGCCTTGGCCGCCGCGCGCGCCGATCCCACTTCGCCGTCGAGCCAAAGCAGGCTCGCGAAGCCGGTGGGAGAGACCGCAATTGGAGCGGCACTGGGCTTACCGAGGAGAGTGCACGAAGTGCTTGCGTCCGACACGTCGCGAACGACACGAGGCAGCAATTCTATCTCGTCGAAGGCGCGGACATTCCCGGCGAGGGCGCGATCTTCGTCTGTTCCTCGTGCCACATACTCGAATATACCCCGCGGCAGATGCCGCCTGGCCATTTCCCGGAGGTCGGATATGGATAGAGCGGTTGACCGCAGCTTCTCGATGTTCATCGCTTCGAGCACCTCACCCGTCAGAAGCCTGAGTACATGCGCTTGCCGGGATGGGGCATCTCCGCTCTCAGGATCACGCCCGCGTCGCACTCGGTGAAGTAGGCGGTCTTCCGGTCAGGTCCCCCAAAAGCGACATTGGTCGTCTGGCGGCCCATGCCGCTGTCGACGCGCAGGATCGGTTCGCCCTGCGGATTGAACAGCCATAGCGCTCCCATGCCGATCTGGCACACGACCAGGTTGCCTGCCTCGTCCATGGCGATTCCGTCCGGGCCTCCGCCGCCCGTCATCTGTATGAAATTGCCGACCTTGGCGACCGAACCGTCATCCGAGAAGGGCACGCGCCAGATCGCGTTCGCGCGCGTGACCGCGACGTACAAGACACGCTCGTCGAGGGAAAGCACGAGACCATTGGGGCTCGGAATATTGTCGAGGACGCAATCGACCTGACCGTCGGGCTTGACGCGGAAAACCCTGCCGCTCGGATCGTGCAATCCCGTCAGCCCCTGGTCTGTGAAATAGAGATCGCCATTCTGGGCGAAGTAGAGATCGTTGACAGCCTTGAGGTGCTCCAGCCGGACGCGCTCCATAAAGGGCGTGATCTTGCCGGTGTCCGGGTCAAGGGTCACGATCCCATATTTGTGGTCCGCGACAAAGATACGACCATCCTTGTGTATTCGAAGGCCATTCGGCCAACCATCATACTCGGCAACCACCGTAAAGTTGCCCCGGGGATCGATCCTGAAAATCCGCCCCCAGGGAATGTCGACGCAGTAGAGATTGCCGTCTGCATCGAAGGAAAGACCCTCAAGGACCGAGTG
Source organism: Rhizobiaceae bacterium (assembly GCA_035556195.1). Lineage (GTDB taxonomy): Bacteria > Pseudomonadota > Alphaproteobacteria > Rhizobiales > Rhizobiaceae. The sequence goes on along the minus strand of DATMFK010000033.1, from coordinate 30,890 downwards.
GTGATGTTGCATTGCCGGCTGGTGGCTGAACCACTCGCCGCCCCGCTCAGGCTTGCGCAAGTCATCGGGCAGCCTTGCGAATATCTCCGCGGTCTTCCTGGGTGGTGCTGCGTACATCGAAATCTCCGAGGGGAAGGGCGTCAGCGCATGGTTTGCGGTAACCAGAGAACGATCTCCGGCACCAGGTAGATCAGGAAGGCGAAGGCGATGATGATGCCGCAATAGGGCAGGGACGACCATGCAATGGTCGAAAGGCTGGTTTGGGGTGAGATCGACTGGATGGCGAAGAGGTTCAGTCCTACCGGCGGGTGTATCTGTCCCAGTTCGATGTAGAGAATGATCAGGATCCCGAGCCAGACGCCGTCGAAACCCATCGCAGTCATCGGTGCATAGATCAAGGGAACCGTCACGAGCATCATGGAGAGGCCCTCCATGAGCATTCCCAGGATCACATAGATCAACAACAGAATGCAGAAGAAGACGAAGGGACTGAGGTTGAGGCCGGTTATGAATTTGGCCACGCCGTCCCCGAACCCTGTCACCACGATCCCGTACTGAAGGATTTGCGCGCAGATGGTGATGAACATGATCACCGAACTGGACATGACGGTGTTCTTGAACGACGTCTTCACCGCAGTCCACGTCAGTCCGCCGTAGTAGAACGCGATGATCGCAGAAAGCACGACGCCGACCGCCGAGGCTTCTGTCGCGGTGAAGGCGCCGACATACATGCCGATGATGACGCCGCCGACCAAGACGATGATTGGCAGGGAGTCGCGTATCGCGTTGGCGTCCGATTCTTCCAGGGCGCTTTCCCTGGACGGCACGAGGCTCGGATTAAACGTCGCCCGGACGCCGACGTAGACGCAGAAGAGGACGGCCAGAAGTATGCCGGGGACGATGCCCGCCATCAGAAGGTCGATGACGGATTGGTGGGTCATCGAGGCGTAGACGATCATGGGAATGCTCGGGGGAATGAGAATGCCCAAGCTTCCGCCCGCGGTGAGGGTGCCCATGGTAAGGCTGTCCTTGTAGCCCCGCTTGCGCATCTCGCCGACTGCGACCGAGCCCACGGTCATGGCGGTGGCGACGGACGATCCGCTGACCGCGGAGAAGACGGCGCAACCGGCTATGTTGGTTTGCGCAAGCCCGCCAGGGACATGGCGGAAAACGCGCGACAGCCCGGTGTAGAACCTCGTAGCAACTCCGCCCTGAAGGATAATTTCGCCCATCAGGATGAAGAGGGGAATGGCTACGAGTGTGAAGTTGGTCGAATTGTTCCAGACAATTCCGCCGATCGATTCCCACAGGTCGGTGCCGAACATCGCGGTGATACCAACCAGGCCGGCCAGCCCCATCGCAACGCCGATATAGACGCCGCCGGCAAGGCAGCCAACGATGACGAGGGCGTAAAGGACGACTAGCTCATTCCATGACATGCTCTTCCTCCTTCACCAACGTCGCATCGCCGCGCCAGAGTGCAGCGCTCACAATCGCGGCCCGATAGAGCATTCCAATCGCGAGCAGCAGCCAAGCAGCGGGCAGGATGATTTGCGGATACATCAATGGCGTTGCCGAATACTGCTCGGACACGCTGTTGAACTCTCGGCTCGTGGTGAAAAGGACCCATGTCTGGGACACAATCACCAGGCAGAAGATCGCCGAGACGAGCCCCACCGCAAGTTCCCAGATGGCTCTCGGACGGAGCGGCAGACGAGAGACAACGGCGGATATTCGAAGGAAGCGGCCGTGCAGCAGCGCCGGATAGAATCCGAACATCGTCGCGGCCGCAAAGAAATATCCTGAGTACTCCTCGGAGATCTTGATCGACGTCGACAGGGCATAGCGGAGGAAGACCTCCAGGTTCATCAGCACTACCATCATCGCGATGAGGATCGACGCCAGTGCGATCAATATCTTTTCCAGAGCACCCATTGGCCCTGATCTCCACGAAGCATTGGGTGAGATGCCCACGAGCAACAGCTCGCGGGCGGGGGAGCTACTTGCAGCCTTCCGCGAGTCCGGAAAGGATCCGCTGGCCAAGGTCGCCGTTGGCGCTGGCCCAATTTTCGCCGATCGCGGCTGTGATCGCGCGAAGCTCCTCGGCGTCCTCTGCGCTTGGGTCCGTCAAAGTCATGCCCTTGCTGACGAGAGTGGACCGGGCCTCCTTGTCGAGCTTGGAAACCTCTTTGCGGAACTTGCCTTCCCAACGCGCCGCAACTTCATTGAATGTCGTGCGGACATCATCGGGCAGCTCGCTCAAGGCCTCGTTGTTCACGGAGACGATCTCGTGCGAGAGCGTGATGTTGAACATGTAGCCGTTCTTCAGAACGCGCGCCCAATCCCAGTTGTTCACGTTGATGGAGGCGGTGATGGCGCCATCGACCGTACCGAGCTGGAGCGCCTGTGTAACCTCGGCGGTCGTGATCGAGGCGCTGGTGGCGCCAAGTTTGTCGAGGGTCTCGACCTGTTCGCGGTTCCACGTTCTGATCTTGCGCCCCTTCAGGTCGCCGATCGTCTTGATCTCGGGAACCGACCAGATCTGTTGGCCTGGCATCGCCCAATGCATGATGGGCGTGGCCTTGAACTTGTCGGAGATGGCCTTGTCCATGAGCGGCCGCACCTTCGGCAAGGCGCCGTTGAAGAACTTGTCCATGTCGGTGCACACGAACGGCATGGCCGTAGCGGCCACGACCGGCAGGTCCGAGGCGATGAAGCCCGCCGGAGAATGGCCGATCTCGACCTGGCGTTTGCTGATCGCGCGATAGACGTCGACGCCCTTGTACGGGAGTTCGCTGCCGGCGAAGACCCTGATGTTCAACCGTCCATTCGTCGCTTCACCGACCTCTTTGGCGAAGCCACGGGCCCATTCGGTCTGCTTGTCCGCGACGTCATAGATCGTGAACATCTTCCACTCGAATTCGGCCGATAGAGCTGCGAACGATCCCGCTGCCCAGATCGCGCCCGCGATCGCGATGCGTGCTGATGTCTTGAACATTCCTTTTTTCCTCCCTGCGGCTTACCCGCTCCCGTCGTGACAGACGGACTTGTCACGCCTGCCCTCCAGCAAGGTGACGACTTGATCGGCCGACGATGCGGCCACTAAGAGATATTCTCCTGTTGAATATCTATTTCAATTTTGGACGCTAGCGAGTTTCTGCGCGGGTGTCAACGCGTTGAACGAGCACTTGGCGCGTCGGGCCTCGGAAAGGAAAAAGGTGATCCGGCAAAGTACGAACCGGAGATAATACAACCGCGATCGGCCGCCGCAGGCGGTCGTCTCAGCATTGATGGTCTAGGATGCTGGGGTCAGTCGGCCGGCTGCTTCGCCGTCCTTGCAGGCGACTTCTTTCCCTTTGAAGCACCTTGCTTGCCCGGAACGTCATGGACACCGGAGTCTTCTGCAAGGCGATCGGCGATGGCCTGCGCAGTCTTCCTTAGGGGCGGGAGGACTCTTGCAAGCATCCGGCTCTGGGGGCCGGCGCTGCTCAACATGAGGCTGCTGAGACCTGCGACAACTCTTCCATCGACGAGGATGGGGACGGCCACCGCCCAGATCCTCGAATGATAGATCTCGTCCAGATAGGCCTGCTCGGCAAGCGCATATCCGTTGCGGCGCGCCTCGATAAGGCGATCGTCCAACGTTTTCAGCATTTCGGGATTGGTGTCCCATCGGCTGTCAGATGTCTTGAGCTGGACGAGGGTGCGTTCCAGCTCGTCCTGCGGAAGATGGGCCAGATACACGATACCCACACCCGTTACGAGAACAGGAATTCGCGCGCCCAGCCTGCCCGAGATGGACATGCCGTGCTCGCTGCGGTTGGTGTAGGCGATCGACATGGCGCCGTGCTCGAAGGTCGCAAGGTTCGAAGGCCAGCCGATTTCGGCTCTCAGATCCTCGATGAGTGGCGTGGCCAATTGAACGAGGCGCGAGGTCGCCGCGAAACCCTTGCTCAGCGTGAGTGTCCGCGCCGTGACGCCATAGAGCGCGGACTTTTCCAGCCGATAGACATAACCGGCGCTGACAAGAGTCTCCAAGATACGAACGATGGTCGGCTGGGGCAGTTTTGTCTGCTTCGCGATGTCCATCGCGCCGATAGGGCCGTGCTCGCTGATGACGCGAAGTATCTGAAGTCCACGGACAATCGCCCTCACAGGTTCGAATGAAGGCATTTGCCCCTCGCTCGTCATGGGTTCCAGGAGAGTATATAGGAAATAATGTTCACGAGGTGAATACGATAAGAGTCTGCGAGTTCAGACTGCTATGGCTTGGAGGTCGATTACGCGCGCCAGGATCTCGCGTTCTTCCCTTTCATGGCGTTCTATCGACCCGCCGGCGCAGACGGACATTGCCGGCCTTGATATCAGGGGCGTGCTGGACGACAGTCTGATCCCGGCCTTCTCCAGCTCTGCTTCCACGTATCGCCAAGCCCCTTGGTTCTCGGCCTCTTCCTGAAACCAGACGATTTCCGCCCGCGAGAAGGGCGCGATCGCCCGGCGCAGTTCCGATGCCGGGAAAGGATATAGTTGCTCGATCCGCACGGGCTGGATTTCATCCAGCCCGCCCGCGCGACGCCGCTCAGCATCCAGGGCGTAGAAGATCTTTCCGGAGCACAGGACAATTCGTCTGACCCGTTCCGGCTGGCTGTTTGCCTCGGAAATCACCGGCTTGAAGATCGTCCCGCCTGCCATCTCCCGCATTTCCGAGACAGCCGCCTGCGAACGAAGGAGGGATTTGGGCGAAATCACAAAGAGTGGCTTTCGCCATGGCGCGACGATCTGCCGTCGGAGCAGGTGGAACAGGTTAGCCGGCGTCGTCGGTTGGGCGAGGATTACGTTGTTCCCGGCGCACAATGCGGCCAGCCTTTCGATCCGCGCGGAAGAGTGGTCGGGACCCTGGCCTTCCAATCCGTGCGGGAGCATCACCACCAGCCCGGATTTGAGGCGCCACTTAGCCTCGGCCGACACGATGTACTGATCGATAACGACTTGAGCGCCGTTCATGAAGTCACCGAACTGCGCTTCCCATATGGTCAGTTGAGTGGGATCGAACAGACTGTGGCCGTATTCGAAGCCGAGAACCCCATATTCGGAAAGAGGGCTGTTCACTGCTTCGAAATTGGCGGGCTCAACCACGATGCCCGTGAGGGGCATAAACTGCTCACCGGTCGACATGTCGTGCACAGCAAGATGACGCTGTGTGAAAGTGCCCCGCACCGCGTCTTGTCCGGAGAGCCTGACGCTTCTGCCCTCGGCAAGAAGGGAGGCGAACGCCAGTGCTTCGGCCGTGGCGAAATTGATGCCGGTCCCCTCGGTGATGGCGGACTTGCGCGCCTCATAAAACTGCCGAACCTTGGGGTGGATATCCATGCCGTCGGGTATCGTGCTGGAAACGATTCCAATTTCTCGCAGCCGGTCGGCGGCCACCCCGGTCACTACGGGATCGTCGACATCGCATGTGGCATTGATGCTGCTCCATGCTTCCCGCTGCACCGGGACATCGTTTGGGATGACTTCGGCTGCAACTTCGAACCCTTGTTGCAGCTTGGCCCGAAACGCGGCGGCGGTGTCGTTGGCGCGCCTGGCGATATCTGCCGTGATCGAACTCGAGGACGCGAATCTCTCCCTGACGCTTTGCCGTGAGTCGACAAGGCGCCAGATCTGCGGCTGCGTAAATCGCGGCTCGTCCAATTCATTATGGCCATGTCGCCTGTAGCAGACCAGGTCGACGACGACGTCCTTTTGGAAAATCCGCTTCCAATCGAACGCAAGGCGGGCGGCGCGGGCCACGGCGGCAGGGTCATCACCGTTCACGTGGATGACGGGTATTCCGACGGCTTTTGCGAAGTCGGTGCAATAGCGTGCACTGCGGCCCTCGGAGGGCAGTGTCGTAAATCCGATCTGGTTATTGACGACCAGGTGGATCGCGCCGCCAGCCGAGTAGGCCGGAATGCCGCCGATCTGCAGCAGTTCCGCGGCGACACCTTGACCTGAGAAGGCCGCATCGGTGTGCAATAGAACGCATAGTACATTGTCGCGCGATGATGCATGCCTTGCGGTGGCTCGAGCCAGTCCGAGCGTGACCGGCGCAACGACCAGAAGATGCGACGGGTGCGGAAGAAGCGTGAGCCGTATGGCGCGATCTTCGTCGGCAATTTCACTGATATATCCAAGGTGGTACGGAACGTCGCCCGTATAGGTGGCGCCCTCCGAGAGGTCGCGCCCCATGAGTTCGGCGGCAAGTGCCGCCGGACTCTTGCCGAGCGCCACGGCGAGGGTGGCGAGACGGCCCCGATGCATTCCCCCCATCACGATGTCCTCGACGCCAGCGCCCGGTGCCTGGCGCAGCAGCTCGCGCAGGAACACGATTGCCGACTCGGCGCCTTCGATGCCGAATCGTTTCTTGGTGGGGAATTTGACCCGCATGAAGGATTCGAATTCGTCGGCCAATGCCACGGATTCGAGCGCATTCAACAGAACCGCGTCATCTGCATCCGACGAGAACGCCCGTTCGAAGTGCTCGTACCACCAGCTTCGCTCCGCCGTGGAAAGCAGATGTTCCACCTCCAGGGCGGCAGTGCCGGCATAGATTGACTGCATGAGCCTCAGGGCGTGGCCGACTTGCAACGGACCCATTGTCTCGCCACCGAGCGACAGAGTGGTCGGTTCCTCGGAGTGGGACGCCAGGGCTGAGCGCAGGCGCTCCAGCGTTGGCTCTCTATTGTCCACCGGCCGCAATGGATCCAGTTGCGCCTCCAGGTGGCCGAACGTCCTGTATCCGTCCAGCAGGGCCTTGAGCAGCATGTCCGTGCTGCTGCCGTCTCGGTTGCCTGAAGCGATCGTCTCGAAATGCAAGGCCCAATCGGCCGGTACAGAGTTCCGGTCGCGACGATAGCGACCATACAGGTCAAGAAAGTAGGCGCTGTCCCCGCCGAACTGAATGCTCATTTGTTGCCTCGGACGTATTCTCAGGCCTTCGCGCCGGCTATCCAGACGTCAGTCATGCTTGCCCCATCCTTGATGGCATTCGAGAAGGCATTGTCCCGGGCCACGATCTTGGCAGCGAGTCGGAGAACTTCCTCGATCCTGTCGCGAGGGACAGCCACTGCGCCGGTGTCGTCGCCGAAGATCAGATCGCCGGGATGGATGATCACCCCGCCCAAGACCACGGGTTCCTGCGTGCTTTCCACGCCGATGCGGCCCTTGCCGGTGCGCATGAAGGTGCCGCGGCTGAACATCGGATATCCCAGGCCGCGCGTCCCTTCGATGTCACGGCAGACGCCGTCGATGATCGTGCCGGCGAAGCCGTGGCGGGAGCCGAACAGTGAAAGCGTATCTCCCCAGACCGACACGTTGACGCGCGCGTTGTTGTCGATCGCCACCACGGCGCCCTCTGGCACATCGTCCAGAAAATCCGCGAACCGTCCGAGCGCGGCGGGTGATAGAGTGTAGCGCACGGTATAGGCCGGCCCGCACATCTTGTGGCCGGGGACTTGCGTGAAAACACCCTCGATCGTGCCGTTTAGGCCGATGACGTCGAGCGCGTCCGAGATGATCGACGAACTGAGCTCGAGAAACGCTGCAACAGTCTGTTTTCCGATATCTGTATGGTGCATCGCAAATGCCTCCCTCGATTGCGCCGCTGGGCGACTTCGCCCTCATGGTTGTTGAAGGCATTATTCTCTTGATGAATACTGAATTCAATATTAAAGTTGCGTTTGTTGTAAACAAAGTGGATGCACCGGGGAGGGCTCATGATCCTGCGCGATTTGCGCGTGATAGAGGGCGCATCGTTCGTCGCTGCCCCGTCGTGCGGCATGCATCTTGCCCAAATGGGGGCGGAGGTCATCCGGTTCGACATGATAGGCGGCGGCCCCGATTCCGGTCGATGGCCGCTTTCCCCCGAAGGCCGAAGCCTCTTCTGGGAAGGGTTGAACAAGGGAAAGAAGTCGATCGCGATCGACTTGCGCCGCCCCGAGGGACGCGAACTCGCTATGAGCCTGATAACCGCGCCGGGGCAGGGGGGTGGCGTCTTCGTGACGAATTTCCCGGTGGACGGCTTCTTGTCGCACGCCAGGCTTGCCGCTTTACGGCCTGATCTGATCACCGCACGAATTATGGGGCATGCCGACGGGCGGCAGGCGGTGGATTATACCGTCAACAATGCGGTCGGCCTGCCACACATGACTGGTCCCGAGGGAGGCGAGCCCGTCAACCATGTTCTGCCGGCCTGGGATCTTCTGGCCGGCGCGCACGCCACTTTCTCGCTTCTCGCGGCCGAAAGGATGCGTCGCGACACCGGCCTGGGCCAGGAGATCCGCCTGCCGCTCAGCGATCTGGCAATGACAACGCTGGGGGCGCTGGGGCAGATCGCCGAAGTATCGATTTCCGGCCACAGCCGTCCGCGATACGGCAACGCTCTTTTCGGCGCATTCGGACGCGATTTCGAAACCGCCGACGGCCGGCGGGTGATGCTGGTGGCCATAACCGAAGGCCAATGGTCGAGCCTCTTGAAAGCGCTCGGCATAGCCGACGCGATCGCCGCCATCGAGCGGGAACTGTCGGTCTCCTTCGCGCGCGACGAGGGCACCCGCTTTATCCATCGGGATCGACTGTTTCCGGTGGTGGCCGATGCGGTGCGCGGCCGGTCTTTTGAAGACCTTGCTGCCACTCTTGATGCGCACGGAGTCTGCTGGTCACCTTACCGCCAACTCCATGAAGCGCTGCGTGATGATCCGGATTTCTCGTTGAGCAATCCGGTGTTCTCGGAAATCACCCACCCCAGCGGTCATTCTTATCTGACGCCAGCGTCGGCAGCCTCGTTCAGCAGGGTCGAACGCATGGCGGCCGCCCGAGCGCCGCGCCTTGGCGAACATACCGAGGAGGTGCTGGCGAATGTGCTGGGACTCGCTGGCGCGCAGATCGCAGACCTTCACGACCGAGGGCTGGTGGCGAGCAGTTAATGGCACTGAGGAAGGCGGATTCACCAATGACAGCTAATGACCGGCAGCTGGATGCGCGATTTGCGGATGCAGCCGATGCGGCGACGGCCTTCAGCATGCGCGCACGCCGCATCGTGGGTGAGCGTCTTGCTCCGAATGGCAAGCTGACACCTGAGATTGCCAATGAGAGGCAGCGCGACCTTCACGGTCTCGCCTGGATCGCGACGCTGGCCGAAACGATCGCGCAGACTGCAGAGCGGGCGAAGTGGCTTGATTCCGCAGGCTTGATGCGGGAAGTGGATCGCGCAGCCCTCTCGATCGGCGTGGGCGAATATCTCAATCAGCTGGCCTTTGGGATCCCGATCAGCCAGAACGAGATCGTGCGGCCGGCCGAGCTTGGCCTGGAAACCGCAGCGCGAGCACTGTGCGATGATCCTGCCGCTGCCTGGTTCATGCATCATGGCAACACGGCTGCGACCCGGCGAGCGCTGATACTTGCCATTCTGAATGGTGAATCCGTTGCCGAAAGCTCAGGAGACGAAACTCTCGATTTGATCCGCGAGCAATATCGGCGTTTCACGAACGATCGTATCATCCCCAACGCCCATGCCTGGCATCTGGAGGACGCACTTCTTCCCGATGGGATCCTCGATGAAATGGCCTCGATAGGCACGTTCGGAGTGTGCATTTCCGAGGAATTCGGAGGGCTGGGACTTGGCAAGACCGCCATGTGCGTCGTGACCGAGGAATTGAGCCGTGGATGGATCGCCGCGGGGTCTATTGGGACGAGGTCTGAGATCGCCGGCGAACTTATCAGTTCAGCCGGCACCGATGAACAGAAGCAGCGCTGGCTGCCGGGCATCGCGGCCGGCACCATTCTGCCGACTGCGGTCTTCACCGAACCGGACACCGGTTCGGACCTGGCACGGCTTCGCACCCGCGCGACACGCGAGGGCGACGGCAGGTGGCGCATCGACGGCAACAAGACGTGGATCACACACGCTTCCCGCAGCGACCTGATGACCGTATTGGCACGCACTGTTCCCGGCAGTACCGGATACGACGGGCTCTCCATGTTTCTCGTCGCCAAGAGCAGGGGAACGGATGCCTGCGCCTTTCCGGATGAAGGTCTCACCGGCGGTGAAATCAAGGTGCTCGGATATCGCGGGATGCGCGAATACGAGCTTGCGTTCTCGGGCATGGCTGCGGGCGCCGATGCCCTGCTCGGCGGGCTTGAAGGAGCTGGCTTCAAGCAGTTGATGCACACGTTCGAAGGCGCACGCATCCAGACGGCGGCGCGCGCGCTCGGTGTGGCGCAGCGCGCGCTCGAACTCGGCCTCGACTACGCAAAGGGGCGGCGCCAGTTCAATCAACCGATTGTCGAGTTTCCGCGCGTCTCGGACAAGCTCGCCCTGATGGTCGCCGAAATCATCATGGCTCGGGCGATAACGTACCATGCCGCCCACGAGAAGGATCTTGGACGGCGTTGCGATATCGAAGCCGGGATGGCGAAACTGCTCGCCGCCCGTGTCGCCTGGAGCAACGCGGATGCCAGCCTCCAGATACATGGCGGGAACGGTTACGCGCTGGAATATGAAGTCAGCCGCGTCCTCTGCGACGCCAGGATCCTGAATATCTTCGAAGGAGCTGCCGAAATTCAGGCCCATGTCATTGGCCGCGGTCTCCTTTCCAGATCGAACGGATGAATGACACCGGTCTGTTCAGGCGGACGGGAAGCGCTGACGATAGCGCTCCACCACCTCCGGATTGCGCAGGTTGAGCGGAAGTCCGCCGGCGATCACCCGCAATGCCTCCTCGGCGGCGCCGATTCCCATTCGCATCATCGATTCGTCGGTGATGCCCGCCAGATGAGGAGTGACGACGACGTTGTCGAATGAGAAGTAGGGATGTTCCGCCGGGAGAGGCTGCTCGCTGAACACGTCGAGCACCGCACCGCCGATGCGTCCGGCCCGCAACGCGGCGATGAGGGCGTCGTCGTCGATGACCGGCCCGCGAGAAACATTGACGAGCACCGCTGTCGGCTTCATCAGTCCGATCCGCCGCGCGTCGATGATCCGCCGGGTCTCAGGGGTCAGCGGACAGCAGAGCGCGACAATGTCGCTCTCGGCCATCAATTCGTCTATGTCGCGGCGAGCGATACCGTCGGGCAGGCTGCTCGTCGTGCGGGTCGTGGCGAGCACCGTCATCCCGAAGCCGTTGCCGGCGATCGCGGCTATGTTGCGTCCGATATTGCCCAAGCCGAGAATGCCGATCGCCTTGCCGTTGAGTTCTCTGGCTTGTTCGGCATGGGCGCGGCCGGCTTGCCAGCCCACCCGGCGCAAGTCTCGGTCGACCGAGCGGAAGCGTCGGAGCACCGCCATCGCGCCGAAAATGGCATGCTCGGCGACGGTGCGGGCGTTGGCGCCAGGCACGTTGGCTACCAGCACGCCCGCTTCGGTGGCCGCATCGATCGGTATCCAGTCCAAGCCGGCGCCATGGCGCACCGCCATGCGCAACCGGGACTGCGCGCTGAACAGATCGGACGGGATGGGGGCACGCACGATCAGGATGTCGGCATCCCGGCATTCGCGCGTCAGTGTTTCGGGGTCGGTCGCGGAGGCGATGCGCACAGCGGCGGCTTCGGCGAGGAGGGCGAGGGCGCGCGGATGAAGCGCGTGAGTGGTGTAGATGACTGTCACGCGCTCCTCCTCATGCAGCCAGTCGGCGGACGACGGGGCTAGAGCGCCTTCCGCTTTTCTTCGAAACACGGAAGATGCTCGATCTCTTTGCTTTTGCGCAATCCCAGACGGAAACCGGTTCCCGCTTTCCTGGAGTTGCTCTAGGCGTGCGCCACGTCCCGGTCCTGCAGCTCTCCCGTCTCGCCCTCGGCGGCGCCTCCGATCAGGCCCTTCCAGTAGCTTTCGGCCCCCTGCAGGTGCGCGCTCATCAGCGCCTGGGCGAGATTGCCGTCGCGGCGCTTGAGCGCTTCGTAGATCTGGATGTGCTCGGCATGGGACTTTCGACCACGTTCCGGATCGCTGAAATAGACTGGCAGGCGCTGCTCGCCCATCACATAGTAGACGCTGCAGATGCGGTAGAAGACGCTGTTCTTCGTCGCCCTCACGATCTCAAGATGAAAATCGCGGTCTTGCTTGGCGAGATCGAGGCCGGCGGCCAGCCGTTCCTCGGACTCGTCCAGGATTGCGCGCAGGCGCTCGAAGTTCTCGTTGGTCGCGCGGCTGCATGCAAGTTCGGCTGCCTTGATCTCGTGGATTTTGCGGATCTCGACAGTCTCGTAGATCTGGACAGGATCGAGAGGCAGCCCTGCCTTGGCGAACAGCGCCATAGCCTCCACGCTGGCCTGCTTCGTGTCGACATAGATGCCGGACTTGGCGCGGCGTTCGACGATGCGCATGGCTTCGAGAATGGCAAGAGCCTCGCGGATCTGACCGCGGCTCACCGAAAACTGCTCGGCCAGTTCGCGTTCGGAAGGCGTTCGGCCGGTTTTGGTATTGGAATGCGCGAAGAGATAGGCGGCAAGTTCCGCCAGGAGGTTATTTTCTTTCATCGTCAGCCGTGTTGCGCGTGAGCCTCCAGGAACCGTTCGGAGATAGTGAAGCCGAGTCCCGGTTTTTCCGGGATAGCTATCATACCGTCCCTGGCCTCGACAGTCTCCTCGACCAGGTCGTGGATCATGGGATTGGCGCCCAGCGAGAACTCGATCGTGAAGCTGGCGGGCAAGGCCGCGCACAAATTGAGCCCTGCAAAGAAGCAGGGCGCACCGGCCCACAGATGGGGTGCGAAGCGAAGATTGAACGCGCTGGCGAGGCTGGCGATCCGCATGGCTTCCGTGATGCCGCCGCAGAAGGCGGGATCCGGCTGAAAGATGTCGGCGGCCTTGAGGACGGCGAGGTCGCGGAAGGCGAATCGCGTCGCCTCGCTCTCGCCTGCGGCCACCGGGATTGGACCGCTTGCACGCACCTCGGCCATGCCAGCCTTGTCGTCGGCGATGACCGGTTCCTCGAACCAGGCAAGGTTCTCATTCGCGACCAGGTGGATGAAGCGCTTGGCCTCGGCAACGGTGTAGGTTCCGTGCGCGTCGACCATCAGCTCTATGTCTGGGCCGAGTGCCTGGCGCGCGGCGCGAACACGTGCAGCGGAAACATGCGCGGCACCGTCCATGGCTCCGACACGCATCTTGACGGCATTGAAGCCGCCCCTCTCGATATAGGACTTGAGTTGCTCGCCGATTTGGTCGGCGGGTGCCCACCCACCCGATGCATAGGCTGGCAGCCGATCGGCTTTTCGCCCGCCGATCAATCGCCACACCGGCTGTCCCAGCGACTTGCCTAGAATGTCCCATAGGGCGATGTCGATTGCGCTGATGGCGGCGACGGTCAGCCCTCGGCGCGCCAGTCGTGGCATGGCGTGGCCGGCCCGCGCCGCGCTTTCGTGCCTGCTGTCGTTGTAGAGCATCTCCCAGATGATCGCGATGTCGGCGGGGTCGCGTCCGATCAGCTCGGGCCCGACCTCATGGTTGAGCATATGGACGAGGGCGCCATAGCTGCCGGCGCTGCCGGCCGCGTTCTTGCCCTCGCCCCAACCGACAAGCCCGTCGTCGGTCTCGATGCGCAGGATGGCTGCATCGAAGGTCGACACCTGGCCGAAGTCGCTGCGGTGCTGAAGCGCCGCTTCGAGCGGCACCCGAACCCACCAGGCCTGTACAGTCTTGATGCGCATGAGTGTCCTCAGGCCCGTGCTCCGCACAGGAGCGGGTCACTGGTGGCTGGCTTACTTGATCAGAGGCAGAAGCGTTTCCGCGGTGATGCGCATCTGATCGGTATAGAACTTCTCCGTCAGCAGGCTCGAGCCGTGGTCCTGGATGAACTTGAGTTGCTCGGGAGAGATGTCCACCGGATTGCGCTCGACCATGTCGGGATAGACAGCAGCCGGCGTACGGTCGACGGGGGCCACGAACTCGTTGGTCAATGCGCCGTCGTAACCGATCTCCTTCAGCGTGCCGACGATCTTCGGCCAGTCGATCGTGCCCAGGCCGGCAGCGAATCGATTGTTGTCGGCGACATGGAAATCGAACAGGCGACTGCCGGCCTGGCGGATCGCGTCATGTACGTTGAACTCCTCCATGTGCAGATGATAGGCGTCGAGGCACACGCCGCATTCGGGCGACACCGCGTCGGCCAGCGCCAGCGCTTGCGCGCCTCGATTGAACAGATAGGTCTCGAAGCGGTTGAGCGGCTCCACGGCGATCCGAACGCCCACTTTCTTGGCGTGGGAGAAGCATTCGCGTGTGGCGTCCACGACCCAAGCCCACTCTTCGTCCTCCGTCCCGTCCGGCACCACCTTGCCGACAGTGCAGGGCACGAGCGTGATAATCTCGCCGTCCAGTTCGCTCACCATCGTCAGAACATCCTTGACGTATTGGACGGAGCGCTCGCGCTGCCCCTGGTCCCGCGCGGCAAGATTGCGCTCGCCCAGCATCAGCGTCACCGCACCCCAGCAGCGGATGCCATGTTCCCTGAGCAGGGCGCGCGTCTCGGCAGTCTTGTATTGCTCCGGCTCCCCGGAGATTTCGATGGACTCGTAGCCGAACTGCTTGATCCGCTTGAGCGTGACCTCGAGCGGTTCGGCCCGCATCCAGTTGTGCGTCGAAAGATGCATCATCTGTTCTCCCGCTTTCGCTTCGTCGGCGCGCCGGCCGGCGGCCTGTTCTCCTCCCCCAAAAGCGATCGAGTGAAAATTGGTTCGACCAATTGGGCGTGTGGCAAGCTCTAGCGCAAATCATTAATCTCGGCAAGAACGGCCCAAGACTTTGCGCGAATATCTGCTATCGCCTTGGTTCTAGAGAGTTTTGCTGCGTTTTTGGTCTGGCGTGCCAATCCGAGAAGGAGCGGCGGCACTTGACCGGGTTGTAAATTTGGTATTACCAAAAATACAAGCGAAAATTTACAGAACAAAAATTGGCGAGGCCGGTGCAACATCATGTGAGCATCGGGCTCGACCGCGCAAAGGGGAGGGAAGTCCATGCCGACCACGATGAAGGGGCCAGGCATTTTCCTGGCGCAATTCGCGGGGGATGTCGCGCCATACAATTCGCTTCGATCGATCACGAAATGGGCCGCCGGGCTCGGCTACAAGGGCGTTCAGATACCGACCTGGGACGGAAGGCTGTTCGATCTGGAGAAGGCGGCGGCGTCCAAGGATTACTGTGACGAGGTGAAAGGCATCTGTTCCGAATCCGGCGTCGAGATAACGGAATTGTCGACCCATCTACAGGGTCAGCTCGTCGCCGTGCATCCAGCCTATGACGCGCAATTCGACGCCTTTGCGCCGGCCGCGGTACATCACAATCCCAGGGCGCGGCAGGAATGGGCCGTCCGACAGGTGACGGCAGCTGCGAAGGCCTCCGCGAATATGGCGCTCGCCGCCTCGGTTTCCTTTTCGGGATCGCTCGCCTTTCCCTATATCTATCCATGGCCGCAGCGGCCCGCAGGGCTGATCGACGAGGCTTTCGACGAGCTCGCCCGCCGCTGGAAGCCCATCCTCGATGTCTATGACGAACACGGCGTCGACCTCGGCTATGAGTTGCACCCCGGCGAGGATCTGTTCGACGGGACGACGTTCGAGCGTTTCGTGGAAGCGGTCGGCGGCCACAAGCGGGCGGGGATCAATTACGACCCCTCGCATTTCCTCCTGCAGCAACTCGACTATCTCGAATTCATCGACATCTATCACGAGCGGATCGTCGCTTTCCACGTGAAGGATGCCGAATTCAACCCGACGGGTCGCCAAGGTGTCTATTCCGGCTATGCCGGCTGGGTGGATCGTGCCGGGCGTTTCCGATCGCTGGGCGATGGCCAGGTGGATTTCTCCGGCATCTTTTCGAAACTCGCCCAGTATGACTACGCTTCATGGGCGGTGCTGGAGTGGGAGTGCTGTCTCAAGCATCCCGAGCAGGGGGCTGCGGAAGGCGCGCCCTTCATTGCCGGTCACATAATCCGCGTGACGGAGAAGGCCTTTGACGATTTCGCCGGCGGCTCGACCGATAGGAAGATACTGCGCCAGATGATGGGGATCTAGCGCAAGGACGTCGCGCCACACAGGGAGGACAAGATGGTCGCTGGCAGACAGGTGGAATCCGGCGATGGCCCGATCCGCCTCGGCATGGTGGGCGGAGGGCAGGGCGCTTTCATCGGAGGCGTCCACCGAATCGCGGCCCGGATGGACAATGACTACGTACTGGTCGCGGGGGCGCTTTCCTCCGACCCGGAACGCGCCAGGGCGTCGGGAGCCGAACTCGGGCTTGATCCGGAGCGCAGCTATGGCTCGTTTGCCGAAATGGCCAACGCGGAGGCAAGGCGGCCGGACGGCATAGAGGCGGTTGCGATCGTCACGCCCAACCACATGCACTACCCGGCTGCCAAGGCATTTCTCGAAGCCGGCATTCATGTCATCTGCGACAAGCCGATGACCGCGACCTTGGCGGATGCCAAGAAGCTGGCCGCACTGGCGTCGGACTCCGGCAAGGTGTTCGTGCTTACGCACAACTATACCGGCTACCCCATGGTCAGGCAGGCGCGCGACATGGTGGCCAAAGGGGTGCTGGGCGACATTCGCGTGGTGCAGGCCGAATACCCTCAGGATTGGCTCACCGAGAAAATCGAGGATACGGGGCAAAAACAGGCGTCCTGGCGGGTGGACCCGAAGCGTTCGGGCGCGGGCGGTTCGACGGGCGATATCGGCACGCACGCCTACAATCTCGCGCGCTTCGTGTCGGGGCTCGAGCTCGACAGCCTCTCGGCCGACCTCGACACCTTTGTCGCCGGCCGGCAGCTGGACGACAACGCACATGTGCTCCTGCGATTCAAGCCGCAGGGGAAGGCACCGCCAGCCAAGGGCATGATCTGGGCGAGCCAGGTGGCGCCCGGCAACGAGAACGGCCTCAAGCTGCGCGTCTACGGCGCCAAGGGCGGGCTGGAATGGGTCCAGGCCGACCCTAACTATCTCTGGTACACGCCTTTCGGCCAACCGAAGCAGCTCATCACCCGCGCCGGTGCCGGCGCATCCCCGGTCGCTGGGCGCGTGACGCGCGTGCCGTCCGGCCATCCCGAAGGCTATCTCGAAGGTTTCGCCAATATCTACCAGGAGGCGGCGCGCGCCATCCGCGCGGCGCGACGTAAAGGCGGCAAGCCCCCGAAGGAGGTCATTTATCCGACCGTGCGCGATGGGGTGGAGGGCGTCGCCTTCGTGGAGGCTTGCGTGAAGTCCGCCCGGAAGAACGGGGCATGGACGAAGCTTGCCATCTGAGGTCGCGCGGTCGATGTCAGATGCTTCAATGGAGACGAAGCCGATGAAGATTGGCATGTGCATGTTCCTGTGGACCACGCACGTCACGGAAAGACACGAGGCGCTGCTTAAGGACATCAAGGCCACTGGCTTCGACGGAGTGGAAATCCCCATTTTCGAAGGCGACCAGAAGCATTACGCGCGGCTCGGCGAGATGCTTGACCGCATCGGGCTGGAGCGCACCGCTGTCTCGGCGATGGGCGATCCCGGCACCAACCTGATCTCGCCGGATGCCGCCACGCGCAGGGCTGGGATCGACTACATGAAATGGGCGATCGATTGCGCCGCCGCGCTCGGCGCGGACCGGCTGAGCGGACCCCTCCATTCTACCCTCGGATTGTTTTCCGGATCGGGACCGACCGTTGCAGAGAGGAAGCGTTTTGTCTCGTCGCAGCGCGCCATCGGCGACCATGCCGGCAAGAGGGGCGTCACGATCGGGCTGGAGGCACTCAATCGTTTCGAGTGCTATCTCGTCAACACGATGAACGATCTCAGTGCTCACGTCGACGAGATCGACCGGCCGCATGTGAAGGCCATGTACGACACCTTCCACGCCAATATCGAGGAAGCCGATCCCATCGGCGCCTTCACGCGGAACCTGCGCAACATCGTGCATGTGCACATTTCGGAGAACGACCGCGGCGTGCCCGGGCGCGGCAATATTCCGTGGGAGGAGACTTTCGCGGCGATCCGGGGCAGCGGCTATGACGGCTGGCTCACCATCGAAGCCTTCGGACGTGGGCTGAAGGACCTCGCGGCTGCGACGAAAGTGTGGCGCGATTTGTCCGAAGGCCCGGAAGCGGTTTACCGGGACGGATATCTGCATATCAGGAACGGGTGGGAGAAGGCGGGAGCCAAGCCCTCGTAACGGGACCATGGGAGGGAGCTCCAACGCGTCAAGGAAGGAGCGCGCGATGGCAGGCAAGAGAATTCTCATGCTTACCGGTGAGTTCACCGAGGAATACGAGATCTTCGTTTTTCAGCAGGCGATGGAGGCCGTCGGCCATCCCGTCCACGTGATCTGCCCGGACAAGAATGCAGGCGACGTGATCAAGACATCCCTTCACGATTTCGAGGGACATCAGACCTACACGGAGAAGCCGGGCCACGACTTCGTCATCAACAAGACTTTCTCCGAGGTGAGGCCGGAGCAGTACGACGCCGTGTACTGTGCCGGAGGTCGCGGACCCGAATACATCAGGACGGACAAGCGCATCCAGGCGATGGTCCGACATTTCCACGAAGCCAGGAAGCCGATCTTCACCATCTGTCATGGCGTCCAGATCCTCGTCGCGGTCGAAGGCGTGGTGAGAGGGAAAAAGGTCGGGGCGCTCGCAGCCTGCGAGCCGGAAGTGACGCTCGCTGGGGGCACCTATGTCGATCTTTCACCGACGGAAGCCTATGTCGACGGAACGATGGTTTCGGCGAAGGGCTGGACAGCCCTTGCCGCCTTCATGCGCGAATGCCTGAAGGTGCTCGGCACGGAGATCAGACACGCATAGAGCTGATTATACGATGTGCGTTGTTCTTTGACCGCTCGGATGGGGCCATTCCTAGAGGGCAGTCCTTAATGCGGCCCGCAATTACATCCGGGACGACCAGAGGGGGATCGAGGGATTTGCAGTCCCCCGATCCCGATCCGGCCGATCAGAACACGTTCGCCACCGGAAGCCCGAGAGCCATTGAACCGGCGTAGCGGGCCTGCGGGCCTGCTTGCAGCGGATGGAACCGTGCCCCTTGTATGTCGCGAAAGCGCCGCTCGAGCCCGTTCGCACGGTAGAAGCCGCCGCCTCCCGCAAGTTCCATTGCGAGCTCCACGGCGGCGATTGCGTGATGGGCGACAAGGGCGCGACCGATCATCACCTCGTTCACGGATTCCGCCGACGGCCTGTTCCACTCGGCGACCTCGACCATGCGCTTGTGCGCGATCTGAGCGGCGCGCAGATTGGTCTCCATTCGCCCGGCCAGCTCGATCTGGTGGGGATTCGGTCCTTTCTTTCGCACCATGTCGATTGCGATGTCTCGCGCACTTTCGGCAACGCCGAGATAGGCGGCGTAGATCAGCGGAAAGGCCATTGTCGCGATCACCTGGAAAACGGGATGCCATTCCCCAGCCTTTCGCGAGAATGCAACGGAAGCGTCGGGGATGAAAAGCCCGTCAATGACGACGTCGTTCGACCCGGTGCCGCGCATGCCGAGCGTGCGCCACGTCTGGATAATGCTGACGGCGTCAGCTTTCATGGGCACACCGAAATGGATGACCGTTGGCGTCCCATCGACATCGCATATCGCGCCGGTCATGAGAAGGTCGCCGGCTTCCGCGCCTGAGGTGAACACCTTGCGCGCGGATATACGATAGCCGCCATCGACTTTCTCAGCGTTGCCAGATCCGCCGATCCAGTCGGAGCCGCCACTCGACAACAGGATGATGCGCTCGGCCGCCACGCGCCGCAGCAGGCCCTCGACGGCTGCGACCTTCTGATGCCGCCAGCGCCAGGCGGGAATTGCGACTTGGTGGGTATGCATGGAAAAGGCGAGGCCGGTCGACCCGCAGGCGCGGGCGATCACCCGCACCATTTCGCAGAGCTCGGTGATCTCGGCGCCGCCGCCGCCCAACTCGCGTGGCACGCCCGCCTCGACGAGGCCTGCTTCCTTCAAGGCGAGATAGTTCTCGGCGACGAAGCTGTCGTCCTCGTCATACCTGGCGGCGCGCGTGGCGAACACCGGTGCGAGGGCGTGGGCGGCGTCGACGGCTCGAACGGACTGGGCGGGCACGACCGCCTCAGACGTTACGGCTTTGGGAAGTGCTGAATTCATGAACAATCCTCCTCTGAATTCGGACCATGCTATTGTCCTCCCGTGCCTTTCCTGGCGATAGTTCAGGAAGTGTACTGGATGCTCTTTCAAGATTCCGATTTCCTGTCCTGAAAGGTTACATGCGGGTCGTTTCTTGAGGTCTCTTCATCTCTTCGTTGAGGAAGGACTGGTGCAACTCCCGGGTTGTTTTCCGCCTCCATTCCGAAATGTTATCATTCGATCGATCATCTGGACCTCGAAAAAGGCGATGTTGGACCGCGACGGATACGGACAGTTCTGCCCAGTCTCCATGGCCGCGGAGGTGCTCTGCACACGCTGGACCATGCTCGTCGTTCGCGAGATGCTGTGCGGGACCACGAGGTTCAACGATCTCAGGCGCGGCGTACCGCGCATGTCGCCGGCGCTTCTGTCCAAGCGTTTGAAAGAGCTCGAAAAGGCCGGCATCGTCGCGATCGTCCCCAGGGGCGGCGGCACGGAGTATCACCTCACGCGGGCCGGCGAGGATTTGCGCGACATCGTCATGGGAATGGGGTTTTGGGGTACGCGCTGGGTGGAGTCGCACCTGTCCCTACGGAATCTCGATCCATCGCTGCTGATGTGGGACATGCGCCGACACCTAAACCCGCGTCCCCTTCCACCGAGGCGCTGCACGATTCAGTTTCAGTACCCCGAGCTGCCGCAGAATCAGCAGAATTGGTGGCTCGTCGTCGACGGCGGAGATGTCGATCTGTGTGGCTTGGATCCCGGCTTCGAAGTCGACTTGCTGGTTCGATCCTCGCTGAGGAGCATGACCGCGATCTGGATGGGGCTGTCGCGAGTTCGGGCGGAAATCGATGCCGGCAATGTGGAACTGGCCGGCGATCCCCGGATCGCCGGCGCCATGCAGCAGTGGTTGGGCCTCAGCCCGTTCGCGGTCGAACGTCCGCGCGTTGCCCAGGCGAGCTGAGCTAACCCCCTGAGCCTCAGCTTTCTTCCACGAAGACTTCCTCGCGCTTTCGCTTCACGCTCGGCAGGAAGACGATGACCAGGACGGCGGCCGCAATCAAAAGCAGGATGGCGCTGATCGGCCGGGTCACGAAGATCGCGGGATCGCCGCGCGACAGGATCATGGCTCGCCGCAGGTTCTCCTCCAGGAGCGGCCCCAGGACGAAGCCGAGCAGCAGCGGCGCGGGCTCGCAGCGCAGCTTCGTCAGAACATAACCAATCAGGCCGAAGAAGGTGATGGCATAGAGATCGAAGGCGTTGCCGTTCACGCTGTAAACGCCGATCGCGCAGAACGCCATGATGATCGGGAACAGCAGATAGTACGGCACCGTTAGAAGCTTCACCCATAGGCCGATCATTGGCAGGTTCAGCACGATCAGCATGAGATTGCCGATCCACATCGAGGCGATGATCCCCCAGAACAAGGCCGGCTGTTCGGTGGCGACGTTGGGGCCCGGCACGATGCCCTGGATGATCATGGCGCCGATCATCAGGGCCATGACGGGATTGGCGGGAATGCCGAGCGTGAGCATCGGGATGAAGGAAGTCTGCGCGCCGGCATTGTTGGCCGATTCCGGCCCGGCCACTCCCGCGATTGCCCCTTTGCCGAATTCCTCAGGATGGTCGGAGACGCGCTTCTCCACCGTATAGGAAGCGAAAGCAGCGAGGATGGCGCCGCCGCCGGGCAGGATACCGAGGGCCGAGCCGATTGCGGTACCGCGCAGGATGGGCGCGGCCATCCGCCTGAAATCCTCGCGTGTAGGCAGAAGACCACTCACCTTGCGGATCAGCACCGAGCGTTCGTGTTCGTTCTCGAGGTTGCGCAGGATTTCGGCGATGCCGAACACGCCTACCGCGACTGCGACGAAGTTCAGCCCGTCGGCATATTCGGTGATGCCCAAGGTGAACCGTGGTGTGCCCGTATAGATATCGGTGCCGACCAGGCCAAGCAGAAGTCCAAGAACGACCATCGCGAGCGCCTTGACGATTGAACCATGCGCCAAGGCGATCGACGAGACGAGCCCGACCACCATCAAAGAGAAATACTCTGCGGCGCCGAATTGGAGCGCGATCGCCGTAAGCGGGGGCGCGAAGAGTGCAACGAGGAAGGTCGACACCGTACCTGCGAAGAAGGACCCGATCGCGGCGACGGCAAGTGCCGCCCCGGCGCGCCCGTTACGGGCCATCTGGTAGCCGTCGATCGCTGTAACGGCCGAGGATGATTCGCCCGGCATGTTGATCAGGATAGCGGTGGTCGAGCCGCCATATTGCGCACCGTAGTAAATGCCGGCGAGCATGATCAGCGAGGAAACGGGGTCGCCAATCTGGAACGTGATCGGCAGCAACATGGCGATGGTCGCGGTTGCGCCGATGCCGGGCAAGACGCCGATCAACGTACCGAGCAGCACGCCGATCAGGCAGAAGCCCAGATTGGCGATGGTCGAGGCGGTGGCAAAGCCGAGACCGAGATTGGAGAAGAGTTCCATCCCGGGCCCCCTAGAACCGCAGCCAGGGGCCGAACCGTTCGTACGGGAGGCCCAGACCATAGCTGAACACGAGGACGGAAAAGACAGCGAGCAGCACCGAGAGGACGAGCGCCATGACCAGCGTCATGCGCGTGCTCGCGAAGGAGGCCACGAAGGCCGTAACGAACACGGCCGGCACGAACCCAAGCCCCCGCACGGTGAGTCCGAAAACGATCGGCGCCGGAAGGATGAGCAGCATGCCGCGCCAGGCCACCGGCCCCACCGGCTCACCCGAGACTCGCGCCGCCTGGACAAGGATGACGACGCCGAGAAGGATCAGCACGAACGAGAGGAGCATCGGGAAATATCCCGGCCCCATGCGGAACGCCGTACCGATCTCGAGCCCGAGCGACTGGCTCAGGAAGAACAGGCCGATGGCCACGAACAATGCGCCGCAGAGCGCGTTCGTGCGGTCGAATGTCAGCGATTTCATGGGCATGTCCTTGCTATGGGACTGCAATCGGGGAAACGCGGGCGGGCCGCCATCTTAGCCGCAGGTTGGAAGGCCCCGAAAGTCGGCGGCCGCCCGCTCAGTGTCAGTCAGCGTATTGGCCGGCCGCCTCGATGATCGGTTTCCAGCGTGCGATCTCGCTTTCGAGCTTGGCCTTCAGCGCGGCCGGCGTGGCATCGGCCTCGGACGAGGGTGCAGTACCGAGCTCAGCGAAACGCGCGACCACGTTGGGGTCCTTCAGCGCCACTTGAAGGGATTTGGAGAGCCGCTCCGTCACTTCTGCGGGTGTGCCCTTCGGCGCGTAAATCCCGTGCCAGATGCTCACCTGCACGGCCGGCAGGCCCCCCTCGATGGTCGTGGGCAGATCGGGCAACACATCGAGACGCTCCGGCGAGGTCACGGCATAAGCCTTGATCGTGCCGCCGGTGATCTGCTTGGTGGTGTTCGTCGTCTGGTCGCACATGATGTCGACCTGCCCGCCGAGCAGGTCGGTCATGGCCGGGCCGGTCCCCTTATAGGGAACCGTCACCAGGGGCGTTTCGATGGCGCTCATGAAGAGCATGCCGCATAAATGAGACGCGGCGCCGATGCCTGCATTCGCAACAGTCACCGTATCCTTGTTGGCTTTCGCATACTCGACGAGGCCCTTGAGGTCGCTCGGTTCGAGATCCTTGCGCGCCACGATGGTCATCGGGACTTCGGTGACGAGCCCGACATATTCGAACGCGTTCAGCGTGTCGTAGGCGAGCTTTCGATAGAGCGTCGCGCTGGTCGCCATGCCGATATGGTGGAGCAGCAGCGTGTACCCGTCGGGATCGGCCTTTGCGACGCGCCCAGCGCCGAGCGTGCCGCCGGCGCCGCCGACATTCTCGACAATGACCTGCTGTCCGAGATCCTTGGACATCGCTTCTGCGACGAGCCTTGTCACCGTGTCGGTCGGGCCGCCCGCGGAGAATGGCACGACCATCGTGATTGTCCGGTCCGGATAGGTCTGGGCGTCCGCGGAGACGGCGGCAAGTGACAGCGTGGCAGCCGCGGCGAAAGCGGCGACGACTTTCTTCATCGATTTCCTCCCAATAAAAATTGGCTTCGGCCGGCCAGGTTCGTGAGATCCTCCCAGAATCCAGGCCTTATCCGGCCTATCAGGGCAATGTAGCGGCGTCGATGCAACGCTCAATGCCTGTGGTGGGGCTCGCGGTACGGACTTTCCGACGATGATGGGTGGAAATGGTGACATTGCTCGTCGGCCGTGTGTGGATTTCCACCCATCGACCTCCGTCGGCCGGATCCCGACCTACGATGTCTAACGCGCGCTGTCCTTCGCAAGTCCGTATTTCTGCATCTTCTCGTAGAGGGTCTTGCGGGAAATGCTGAGCGATTCGTACACGGGCTTGAGGCTGCCGCGATGGGCGAGTAGCGCTCCCGCGATGATGCTCTTCTCGAAATCCGCGACGCGGTCCGCCAGCGTGGCGGCGGCCGGGCCACGCGCCCAATCCCCTTCCGGGTCCAGCCCGAGGACGAAACGATCGGCGGCGTTACGCAACTCGCGCACATTGCCCGGCCATTCGCGATGGGTCATATGGGCGACAAGCGCCTGCGGCACGTCGATCGGGTGGCGATGGTACCGGGCGGCAGCTTCGTTCACGAGTTGCAGGAAGAGGAGCGGCACGTCCTCGCGGCGCGCGGCAAGCGAAGGGATGCGCAAGGTCACCTTGTTGAGGCGGTAGAGAAGATCGGCCCGGAACTGTCCTGCAGCGACCTCGGCGTCGAGATCGACTTTGCTTGTGGCGATGAAGCGCACGTCGAGCGGTACGGCCTCGTTGGAGCCGAGGCGCGTGATGACGCGCTCGTCGATGACCCGAAGCAGTCTGGCCTGCAGGTCGAGCGGCATGGAGCCGACTTCGTCAAGCAGGATCGTGCCGCCACGCGCATGCTCGAATTTTCCAAAGCGGGCACGAAGCGCCCCGGGGAAGGCGCCGGCTTCATGGCCGAACAGCTCGCTCTCGATGAGGGTTGCGGGCAACGCGGCGCAGTTGATGGCGACGAACGGTCTCTCGGCGCGGGCGCTGATGTCGTGGAGGGCGCGTGCTGCGACTTCCTTGCCCGTACCGGTGTCGCCGATAATGAGGAGATCGGCGTCGGTCGCCGCGATCGCGCGAAGTCGGTAGCGAAGGTCCACCATCGCTGGTGTGCGGCCGGGCAGGCGGGCCTCGATGTCGTCCCGCTTGCCTGCGGCGGCACGCAACTGCCTGTTTTCCATCACCAATCGGCGCCGGTCGAGGGCACGAGCGGCCACGTCCGCAAGATGCTGCGCGTTGAACGGCTTTTCGAGAAAGTCGTAGGCGCCTTCCCGCATCGCCTTGACCGCGAGCTGCACGTCGGCATGACCGGTAATGAGCAGCACCGGAATCTCGGGATCAATATCACGGATGCGCGCCATCAGCGTCATGCCGTCCATACCTGGCATTCGAATGTCGGTGATGACGATGCCGTTGAAACCGTAACCGACCATGTCGAGCACGGGCTCCGCCGACGCGAAGCCGCGCACGTCGAAGCCGGCCAGGTCCAAGGCCTGGCTCGATGATCGCCGCAACTCCTCCTCGTCATCGACAAGAAGTATGATCGGCTTCATTCGGCGGCCTCACGGAACGGCATTTTCCCCCGCTCGAGCTCGATGACGAAGACGGCGCCGCCGTCCGGATGGTTTTCGACGGAAAGGCTACCGCCGAAATCCTTGATGATGTTGTAGGAGATCGACAGGCCAAGGCCCAGCCCCTTGCCTACGCCTTTCGTCGTGAAGAACGGATCGAAGATCCGCTCGGCGATAGCAGCCGGAACCCCAGGACCATGGTCACGGATCCGCAGGAGGATCTTGCCGCCTACGGGCCGAGCGGTGAGCTCGACGGTGCGGTTGTCGCGGCCGTCGACGACGTCGGCCGCATTGGAGATGATGTTGACCAGGACCTGCTGGAGGCGCACCGATCCTGCCGTGACTATCGGAGGCGCCGGGCCGAGATCGACGATCAGCGTTGCGTTCGCCGCCTTGAGCCGCGCGGCGACGATTTCGAGCGTGTCCTTCACGACTTCGTCGAGTCGCACGGCACCGATCTTCTCGTGGGGCTTGCGCGCGAAATTGCGTAGATGCCGGCCAAGCGAGGCCATGCGGTCGGTGAGGCCGGAGATGCGCTGGAGATTATCCTTCGCTTCGGTTGACCTGCCGCGATCGATAAGCACTGCGGCATTGTCGGCATAGGTCTTCACCGCGGCGAGCGGCTGGTTGAACTCGTGCGACAAGGCTGCCGACATTTGCCCGAGTGCGGCGAGCTTGCCTGCCTGGATAAGATCCGCCTGGGTTTTCCGAAGCTGCTTCTCCGCCGCGCGCCGCTCCGCGACCTCGCTCTCCAACTGCCGGTTCACCAGCGCGAGGTCGGCCGTCCTCTCTTCGACGCGCCTTTCCAGCTCAGCCCTTGCCGTGCGTTGCATCGCCATGCGCTCGGCGAGCCGGGCGCGCCGTTGCAGGACGATCGCGCCGGCCAATGTCGCCAGGCCGAGAAGCAAAAGGGCCGCAGCGACTGCCGTGCGAGCCTGGCTGCGAGCCGATGCGGTGTCGAGCAGGACATGCACTGTCCAGCCTGCCTCCGGCATTGCCTCTGCTTGCACAAGATACTCTTTCCCGCCGTCGGGAGAGACTATGTTCATCAGCCTGTGGCCATCGGTGGAGTTCGAAGCGGTGATAGGCAGTTCGCGCAACGCTGCATCCGCGTAGCGACGGGAAGCCTGCGTTCGCGCCAATCGCTCGGGCGTCAGCTTGTGGATGCCCGAATAGAGCCATTCGGGCCGGCCCGTCATGAAGATGATGCCTTCCGGATCGGAAACGAAGATCTCGTGGTCGGCGCCCACCCACGACGATTCGATGCCTTCGATGTCGACCTTGAAGGCGACGACCCCGTGGATGACACCGTCGACGCGGACTGGCGAGGAGAAATAATAGCCGCGCTTCAGCGACGTCGTGCCGAGGGCGAAAAACCGGCCCTGCCGTCCTTCCATGGCTTGCTGGAAATAGGGCCGATAGGAGAAATTCTCGCCGATGAAGCTGATTGGTCCATCGTGATTGCTGGCAGCGATCGTGCTGCCGTCCGTCAGGATCACATAGATGTCCGACGATCTGAGGAGAGCGTTGATCTCCTTCAGATAGACGTTGGCGCGTGCCCGCAGCTCCGGATTCTGCGGATCGGAGACGAGTTCCTGGATGTCGTCCTGATCGGCGATCAGCGCCGGCAGCGGCTCGAAGCGGTTCATATGCCCGCGCAGCGCCGCGACGGCCAGGCGCAAGGTCGTCTGTCCGCGCCCGGAGGCCTCCTCAAATGCCGATCGCGTCGCCAGACGGCCGACCAGAGCCGCGACGGCCAAGCCGACAAGCAACAATGCCAAGGCGGCCCAGAATCGTCGGCGCGAAAAGGACGGCCGGTTCATTGGGTGATCTGTTCCTTTTTCGACAGATCACTAACCGAGTGCGAGGCTTGCGGCAATGCGGCTGGTCAAAGCGCGCCTGGCTTGGCACATTCGCGTCAAACAGGAGAATCCAATGGCGCGGAAGCCGACACCGAAACACTCCAATCCCCGGCCATGGACGGAGGTCGCGCCATCGCTGGTCGACGTGGCGATGGGCCGGAGGCCCGCCGATCTCGTCGTGCGCAACGGTCGCTGGGTCAACGTCTATTCGGGCGAGATCATCGCCGGCACCGACCTTGCCATCGTGGCCGGGCGTTTCGCCTATTGCGGACCCGATGCCAGCCACGCGATCGGCAAGGGCACCAAGGTCGTCGATGCAGGCGGGCGGTATCTTCTGCCAGGGCTCTGCGACGCTCACATGCATGTCGAGAGCGGAATGGTGACGGTGACGGAATTCTGCCGGGCCGTCATTCCGCACGGGACAACCTCGATGTTCGTCGATCCGCACGAGATCGCCAACGTGCTGGGCCTCGATGGCGTCAGGCTGATGCATGATGAAGCGATGGCCATGCCAGTCAACGTCTATGTGCAGATGCCGTCCTGCGTGCCGTCGGCACCGGGCCTCGAGAACGCCGGCGCGGTGCTAACCGTTGCCGACATTACGGAGGCGATGACGTGGCCGAACATCGTCGGGCTCGGCGAAGTGATGAATTTTCCCGGCGTGGCGGCGAATGACCCGGTCATGGCTGGTGGGATCGCGGCGACGGTGAAGGCCGGCAAGACCGTCGGGGGACACTATGCCTCGCCGGACCTGGGCCTGCCTTTCCATGGCTACGTCGCAGGCGGACCGGAAGACGACCACGAAGGCACACGGGTCGAGGACGCGATCGCGCGGGTTCGCCAAGGCATGAAGTCGATGCTGAGACTTGGCTCGGCATGGTACGATGTCGCGACCCAGATCAAGGCAGTGACGGAAGACGGCATCGATCCGCGCAACTTCATTCTCTGCACCGACGACAGCCATTCCGGCACGCTGGTCAATGACGGGCATATGGACAGGGTCGTGCGTCACGCCATCGCGCAAGGCCTGAAGCCGGTGACGGCGATCCAGATGGCGACGCTCAACACCGCCCAGCATTTCCGGCTCGATCGCGAGATCGGCTCCATCGCCCCGGGCCGGCTCGCGGATTTTCTGATCGTTTCCGATCTGACTGGCCTGGTGATCGACGAGGTCTATGGCAGAGGTGTGAGGCTCGCCCGGCATGGCAAGCTCGATGTCGAGATTGAGCCTTACGATTATCCGAGAAGTGCCAAGGACACGGTCAAGCTCGGGCGCAAGCTGAAGGCGGCCGACTTCGATGTCGAAGCGCCGAAAGGAGCCAATGAAGTCAGGGTGCGTGTGATCGGGGTGATCGAGAACCAGGCGCCGACACGAGCCTTGGAAGCCGATCTCGCCGTGGAGGACGGGCTGGTGGCCATGGACCGCCGCAATGACATTTGCCAGATCGCGCTGGTCGAGCGCCATCGAGGCACGGGCAAGGTGGTCAACGGCTTCGTTTCCGGTTTCGGCTACATGGAGGATTGCGCTTTGGCGTCGACCGTCGCGCATGATTCCCACCATATGATCGTGGTCGGCACCAACAAACATGACATGGCGCTCGCAGCCAATCGTCTCGGCCAGATCGGAGGGGGCGTGGTTCTGTTCTCGAAGGGCAAGGAGGTTGCGCTCGTCGAGATGCCGATCGCCGGGCTGATGTCCGACGAACGCGCCGAGATCGTCGCGGCCAAGGCCGAGAAGGTTGCCGAAGCCATGCGCAAGATGGGCTGCAGCCTGAACAACGCCTACATGCAGCACTCACTGCTCGCGCTGGTGGTGATACCCGAGCTGCGCATTTCCGACGTCGGCATCATCGACGTCACGAAATTCGAGAAGGTAGACCTTTTCGTATGAGGAATCGGGGAGCGGGTCTGCCTCTACTGGCCGACCGCGACCCGCATCACTTCGAATGGCGTCGTGATGACGATTTCGGCGGCCGAGGTAATGGTCTGGCCGATTCCTCGCGTGAGAGTTCCTATGCGGTCGGTGATCTCGGTTTCGTTCTGGCCGAAATTGTCGCTCTGGAGCCTTTCGCCCAAGAGCTTCACCAGGACCGGATTGTCCGCGAATTTAGCATGGTTCAACCGGTCCCCGGACGAGAGTGAGCTGACATCGGCGACGACGACGCCGTATTTTGCGATATCGGCGGCGTCGGTGTAGTCGCCGAGGCGTGGACGCTGGCCTGCGATCAGGCCCGAAATGCTGAGGGCGCGATCATTCTTGGACGTCAGCACCATGAAAGGTTTGTCGGGTACCCCGTAACGAGCCATCTGCGATTTGAACACGTCGACGTCGATATCGGGGGAGGCGAGGACGATGTCCCCCATCTTGCCGCCGAGATCGCGATCCCCGGTCATGGCAAGCTGGCGCAATGCTTCCACCGTGACCCAGTTACCCATCGAATGGGCGACGATATCGACCCGCTTGGCGCCCGAACGGGCAACGAGCCGAAGCGTGTCTTCGAGCCTGTCGCGCGCCGCGGTAGCGCTGTTGTTGTCGTAGACATAGTCGACCGTGCGCCCGGCTGAAGCCCAGGTGAACAGAATGGGCGTGCCCTTGTAGCCTGAATCGTGGACGATCTGCGTGATCCGATAGACCGCATCGTCGAAGGCCGTGTTGTAGCCGTGAATGAACACCATGGCCCGACCGCCACGGCGCGCTATGTCGGCGCGTAGCGCCCGTGAAAAGGCGTCCTCGTCGCGGTAAGCCGCGACCCGTGTGGCGGTGAAGTATTTCGCGGGATCCGTTTGCCTGCCGACCGGCCGCTCAACCGCCCCGGTCTTGTGGATTACCGGGACTGTGATGTCTACCCGGGCGAGGTTGAGTTCCTTCGATCTGTCGCCTGAATAGACCTCCCTCGGGTCGGCGGCCTTGGCTCGAGACGTCGCCACGAAAATCTCATGGCTGGCTGCGATCTTCGTCTGAGCGACGGGCACGATGGTCTGGCCGATTAGATGATGCTTCTGGCCGCCACCGCAGCCGGAAAGCACGAGCGCGAACAAGACGACGGCTATCGGCTGTAAAACTCGAACTGGCGGGAACACGATTGGGAATGGGCCGTCTGTTGCTATTGCAACCGTCAATACAGGCAAAGTTGGGCGCGGTCCATCCGGCTAGCGACCCCAAAAGGCGGGAGAAAAAATCACCAGGACGGCCAGAATTTCGAGGCGCCCGAGCAGCATCGCCACGGAGCAGATCCATTTTGCGGGGTCGGGCAGGGAAGAGAAATTGCCGACCGGGCCTATGACCGTTCCGAG
>DATMFK010000032.1:0-22604 GCA_035556195.1 Rhizobiaceae bacterium | reverse complement strand
TTTGTGCCGTGATAGGAAGCGCGTCGGGGCAGGCCGACCAGGCCGCCGAGCGACGAGCAGTTGACGATCGCACCGGAACCTTGCCCGCGCATGACGCGGAGTTCGTGCTTCATGCACGCCCACACGCCGCGTTGGTTGACGCGGGTAACCTGCTCGAAGCTATCGAGCGGCTCGTCGGCGGCATCGGACGGAGGCACTTGGATGCCGGCGTTGTTGAAGGCCATATCGAGCTGGCCATATTCCGCGACCGCACGATCGACGAGCGCTGCAACCTGCGCCTCGTCGACCACATCGCAAGCCACGCCCATCGCGATGCCGCCCTCAAGGACGATCTGCTGCGCTTCGCGATTGGCGAGGTCGCCGTCGAGATCGGCCACCACCACCGATGCGCCATTCGCGGCGAAGGCGCGTGCAGTGGCGAGCCCCATGCCCTTGGCCGCACCCGTCACGAGTGCCACCTGACCTTTGAAATCGTAGACCGGATTCACGGGTCAGCGCTCCCTGCTTGCGTCGGCGACCTGCCGCTTCTTGCCGAACACCGGGAAGGCGCTGGCTTCGCCATAATCGGTGTTGTTCTCGAGGCCTTTGAGCGTATTCATGTCTCC
The DNA here is from genome assembly GCA_035556195.1 of Rhizobiaceae bacterium. Classification (GTDB taxonomy): domain Bacteria; phylum Pseudomonadota; class Alphaproteobacteria; order Rhizobiales; family Rhizobiaceae. The sequence continues at coordinate 21,999 of DATMFK010000032.1, read as the reverse complement.
CTCGGAAATCACGAAATCGACCCCAGCATTGTCGCGCATATGTGCGGGATTGACCGTCTTCGGCAAGGGAAGCAGGTCAAGCTGGAGGCAATAGCGGATGCAAAGCTGCGCGATGCTGACGCTATATTTCTTGGCCAGCGCGCCAAGGTCGGCGCTGTCGAGCACCGCGCCGTGGGCGACCGGCGAGTACGCTTCGACCAGCATACCCTTGGACCGCGAGTATTCGATCAGATCGAATGGCGTGCTGCCGACATGGGCCAGGACTTGGTTCACCATCGGCGCGACAGCGCCGTTGTCGAACAGGTTGTCCAAATCCGCTTGCTCGAAGTTGGAAACTCCAATCGCGCGGAGCTTGCCTTCACGATAAGCCTCTTCGAGCGCGCGCCAGGCGTCGAGATTGCCTTCGAGAAAGTGCTTGCCCTCCCTGAACTCCGCCCATGGCTGCGGGCTGTGGATCAGCATCAGGTCGATATGATCCAACTCGAGTTTCTGGAGTGATCCGTCGATGCGATCCCTGGCTTCTGCGAAGCTCTTGCACTCGGCGACGAGCTTGGTGGTTACGAAAACTTGGTCGCGGCGAACGCCGCTAGCGCGCAGGCCTGAACCCACGCCCTGTTCGTTTTGATAGGCCTGTGCCGTATCGATATGGCGATAGCCGATCTCAATCGCCTCGCGGACGACCTTAGCGGTCTCGTCATTGGCAATCCGCCAAGTGCCGAGCCCCAGTTTCGGGATCCTCACGCCGTTGGCGAGCGTGAATGTCTCTTCCAGTACCATCTTGCTCACCTTTCATTCAGGATTTCGGACCGGCGCCGTAGCCAGGCTCTTCAGGAGCGTCTCCCATTTGCTGCGAATATCCGGCTCGTAGACGCGTGCGGTCCACTCATCGGGTGCGACCTCCTCGAGGCCGACCGACACCGCGTCGTCGCCGTAGTCAAGGATGCTGGTGACATCGCGGACGATGGCGTCCGTCAGGTCGCGCTTCTGGGCGTCGGATTTGCCGGGCCAAAGCTTCACGATCACATGCGGCATGGCTCAGCCCTCTGCCGGCGGCGCGAGATAGTCCTCGTCGGTCACCTTCTCCATCCAGGTCACGGGCGACCCGTCGACCGACTCCTGGATGGCGATGTGGGTCATTTCTTCATGTGGGGTCGCACCATGCCAATGCTTGTGCTCGGCCGGGCACCACAGGATATCCCCGGCATGGAATTCGGCCCACCTTCCACTTGGGTCCAGCCGACGCCCTCGGTCACGATCAGCGTTTGCCCGGCCGGATGTGTGTGCCATGCGGTGCGAGCACCAGGCTCGAAGTGGACGATCGCGCCTCCGACGCGGGAGGGCTCCGGGCGCGAAAACTGGCCCGTGATCGTGACCTTGCCGGTGAAGTAGTCCGAGGGTCCATCGACGGTCTTGAGTTCCGCCTTGCGGGTGATATCCATTGTGGTCGTTCCTTCCTGCGCGGAGGCCGCGCTCGCGGCCAATGCGAGGGCCACGGCTGAGATTGCTCGCTCGATCATGGCGGCCGGCATCCAGTTCCATCGATCGCCCGATAGGGCCAACGAGACAGGGCGAATTTAGCGCGCTGGATGGACCTGGATTAGCGCCCTCGCGTGCAATGATGCGATGAACAGTGCTCAACAACGTGATAGGCAGAGCGATGCAGCTCAGCCGGACCGACCTAGCCGATTTTCTCTACTTCCTGGCGATTGCCAAGCATCGCAGCTTTCGGCGTGCAGCGCTGGACATGGGGGTCACGACCTCTGCCTTGAGCCACGCCATTACAGCGCTTGAGGCCAGACGTGGCGTGCGATTGTTGAACAGGACTACGCGCAGCGTCACCCTGACAGCGGCTGGCGAGGAACTTCGAGCCTCCATCGAAGGGCCGATCGGAGCCGTGAGCGAGGCAGCGGAAAACCTGAACAGGTTCCGCGATGCGCCAGCGGGCCGGGTAAGACTCAATGTCCTCGAAGATGCCGTGCCGTTGCTCCTCGACCCGGTGATGCCGGCCTTCGTCGAGCGCTATCCTGAGGTCGAGGTAGACATCAGCGTCAGCAACCGCCTGATCGATGTCATCGGCGGCGGCTTCGACGCCGGCATCCGTTACGGCGGCACGGTGCCAGAGGACATGATTGCCGTGCGGCTTTCCCCCGACATTCGCTGGGTGGCAGCCGCGTCGCCTGTCTATCTCGAACGCTATGGAGCGCCACTTACCCCGCCTGATCTGCAAGATCACCGTTGTGTCAGGATCCGGCTCGGGAACGACGAGCTCTATCAGTGGGAATTCGAGCGGGACGACGAGTCGGTCGCGATCGCCACACCTGGACCTCTAACCGTCGATGCAAGTCATGCCTCAATGGGTTTGGGGCTCAGTGGGGTCGGCATCATCTATGGAGCGGAGCCGGTCCTTCGCCCGCATCTCAAGTCGGGCGCGCTTAGGGTCGTGCTCAAGGATTGGGCATCGATGGGTAGCGGGTTTCACGCTTACTATTCCAGCCGTCGACAGGTGCCGACCGCGCTGCGGCTGCTCATCGACCTTATCCGAGAGATGCGGCCGATGGCTGGTTGAACCGGGCGTCCGCTGTCGCGCTCCGAATGCGGTTTGGACCGTATAGCCCGACACCCTCCCGCACTTCCCCTGCCTGCGAGCGACGAGGCAGCCTCTCAAATTGCGGATCTAAGCATCCCGCCCAATGCGCTGGAGAACGGTACGTCGCAAGGATCTGGAACGGCTGCGCGATCACGAGGAAAAGGTCGCATCGCGGTTCGCCGCCTTCGCAACCGGCTTGACTTCAAGGTGCGGCAAGTGGTGGCCTTGCGGCAAGAGAACGTCTTCGATTCACATCAAAGGAGCGCCGAGCCTATGTCAGCGATTGCCGGCATGTTTTCGCAATCGTTTTTCCACGGAACCAAGGCCGATCTCAAACCCGGAGACCTGATCGTGGTCGGCTACCAATCCAACTTTGCCGAGGCTACGTCGCTATCCTGGGTATATTTTACGGCCACGCTGGATGCTGCGATCTGGGGAGCTGAACTGGCCGCCGGCGATGGGCGTGAACGGATATATGTCGTAGAGCCAACTGGGGCGTTCGTGGACGATCCCAACCTGACGGATAAGAAGTTTCCGGGTAATCCGACACTGTCCTATCGCTCCCGCGACCCGCTACGGGTCCTTGCCGAAGTGACGAAATGGCAAGGGCATCCGCCTGAACAGCTGCAGCAGATGAAGGACGGCCTCGCCCGTTTGAAGGCAAAGGGTGCCGATATCATCGACTGACATGATTGCAAAACGCACGACGGTATCGAACGCGGTCAGCACGCAGAGACGATTGCCAAACCACCTCGATCATCTGGTGTTTCAAATGCCAGCGTCTGTACCTCCACTCCTCGCGCTCTACTTCAAACAGGAATATGGAGAGAACGGCCGAACTCCCCCCCAATCATGGTACTATGGGCGCGCGCGTGCGATCTCACGACTGGGCTGCTACGCCCCTCGGCCCGATGGAGACGTGGCCGCAGTCGTTGCGCACGGCCCTGGACATCATGCTCAACTCCGCCTTCCCTACCTTTATGGCTTGGGGGCGGGACCTCACGAGCTTTTACAACGATGCTTATGTTCCCATCCTGGGTGACAAACCGGAGGCGCTTGGGCGGCCGTTTCCCGAGGTATGGGCCGAGGCCTGGGACGTCATCGGCCCCATTGCAGCACGGGCCATGCGAGGAGAGGCCAGCTACTTCGAGGACCTGCCGCTGACGCTCACGCGCAGAGGCCACCCCGAGCAGACCTGGTTCTCCTTTTCCTACAGCTCCATTCGCGACGAAATCGGGGAAGTCGGAGGAGTGCTGTGCACGGTCCACGAGACCACCGAGCGGGTTCGAGTCGAGGCGGCCCTTCGCGATAGCGAGAACAAGCTTGCTGCCATTCTGGAGCAATTCCCGGTCGGTGTAGGTCTTGCCGACCCGGAGGGAAACATCACCCTGAGCAATCAGCTCCTACAGCGATACGGCCTCGATAAGATCCCCTCCAGAGATCCCAACCAAGCCGAGCGCTGGCGGGGCTACACTCCTGAAGGCCAACGTCTCAGCCCATCGGACTACCCAAGCGCGAGGGCATTGCGGGGTGAAACGGCTGTTCCTGGCAACGATTTCCTCCTCACAGCTCGCGATGGCCATTCCATCTGGGCAAGGGTGAGCGCTGCACCCTTCCGCAACACCCCGCAGGAGGCCTTGAGCGCAGTCTTCGTGGTCCAGGACATCGACCGCGAGAAGCGCAGAGAGCAGGCGTTGCGCGAAAGCGAGGCGCTGCTCCAGACTGCCGTCGCCCTTGTCGGCCTATCACCCTACACCTGGAATCCGGTCACGGGAGCGCTGGACTGGGATGCCCGGCTCAAGGCGATGTGGGGGCTGCCCCCTGATGTTCATGTCGACGAGGAGGTGTTTCTGTCCGGCATTCATCCCGAGGATCGCCAGCGGGTCGAAGCCGCCATCGCCCGGTGCAGCGATCCTGCCGGTTCTGGTATCTACGCCATTGAATACCGCGTGATCGGGATCGGGGATGGGGTCGAGCGCTGGGTCTCCACCCACGGCCGGACCACGTTCGAGCATGGCCGCGCCGTGGCGTTCATTGGAGCCGCCATGGACATCACGGAGCGCAAGCGGGCCGAAGCAGCTCTGCGTGAGAGCGAGGAGCGCTTTCGGCAGTTCGCCGAGCACTCCAGCAACACACTTTGGATCCTGAACTTCGAGACCATGTACCTCGAATATGTGAGCCCCGCTTTCGAACCGATTTGGGGCGAGCCGCGGGAAGGAGTGCTCGGCGATCCCAGCCGCTGGAGCCACTTCCTCCATCCGGACGATCGAGACCGCGCGCGAGGCGCGCTTGAGCGCGTCAAACTGGGCGACATCAGCACTGAGGAGTTTCGCATCATCCGGCAGGACCGGGGGGTGCGCTGGATCCGCAACACCTTCTTTCCCATTCGCGACGCCCGGGGACGGATCCGGCGAGCCGGCGGCATTGCCCAGGACATCACCCGCCATGAGGGGCGTTTCGTGTATGTCGTTGATGGCGAAGAGGCCTCCCGCCGAGATGTGTCCCGCATACTCCGCGACGCCGGCTACAGGGTCAGCGTGTTTTCGTCCGGCAAAGCCTTTCTGGAGGCAGGCCCGGCTCTCGCGGCCGGGTGCGTCGTTCTCGACATCTGCCGGTCTGGCGCTGCCGGTCTGGCCATTCCGAGGAAGCTCAATGCCCAGCGCATCAACCTGCCAGTCATTGTTCTGGGGGACGCCAAAGGCGACGTGACCTTTGGGGTGCAGGTCATGAAGGCTGGAGCCGTGGACTTCCTGCCCGTCCCGTATGGTTCGGATCAGCTTCTGGCCGCAGTGGCGTCGGCCGCAGCCAGCACCCGTGAGGAGGATGAGCAGAACCAGGAGGCGGACCGGGCGCGGCGTCGGATTGCCGAAATGTCGGAACGGGAGCGCGAAGTCCTGGCAGGCTTGTTGGCCGGCAAGACCAACAAGGAAATCGGGCGGGACATCGGCATCAGCCCTCGGACAGTCGAGACACATCGGGCCCACGTCATGCAGAGACTGGGCGTGCAGACCCTGTCACAGGCGGTGCTGATCGCAACCTCCGCGGGATTCCTGCCGCACAGCATCGTTGCCAACATACCTTAGAGAACAGGCAGCCCTGAAGCCTGATCCCAAACAGGAGTGTCTTGCTGTCCTTGATGTTGATGGCATTGCCAGAAAAGCGCTGCACAAACAGGCGGAATGTCCCTCAGGGATCATCCGCAGTCCGTCCAGGCAGCGCAGAGGTTTGAGGGCGACGATCATCGCCGCAGAGATCTGCCTCTGGCTGTAACGGGTTCAGAATGCAGGAGCCTCTGCATCTTCGTTGGACGAAGGAGGAAGAAGGCATGCGAGCCCTCGTTTGGCACGGCAAGGAAGACATCCGGTGCGACACCGTCACAGATCCCGAGATCGAGCAGCCGCGCGACGCCATCGTCAAGGTGACGAGCTGCGCCATCTGCGGCTCGGACCTGCATCTGTTCCATAATTTCATCCCGGCGATGCTGCCCGGCGATGTCATGGGACACGAAATGATGGGAGAGGTCGTCGAGGTAGGGCCGGAAATGAGAGGCAAGCTCAAAAAGGGAGACCGGGTCGTTGTCCCCTTCACGATCATCTGCGGCGAGTGCGACCAATGCCAACGCGGCAACTTCTCGGTCTGCCAGCGGAGCAACCGCAAGAAGTATCTCGCTGACAAGGTCTTCGGCCACGCGACCGCAGGCCTGTTCGGCTACACGCATCTGACCGGCGGCTATCCTGGCGGGCAGGCCGAATATCTCCGCGTTCCCTTTGCCGATGCGACGCACATCAAGGTGCCGGATGGGATCCCGGACGAGAAGGTTCTCTTTTTAGGTGACATCTTCCCGACCGGCTGGCAGGCGGCGGTCCAGTGCGACATCCAGCCGACGGATACCGTCGCGATCTGGGGCTGCGGTCCTGTCGGTCAGATGGCGATCCGCAGCGCAATTCTGCTTGGTGCCAAGCAGGTGATTGCCATCGACCACCTGCCCGAGCGCCTGGAAATGGCCGAAGCCGGGGGCGCTATCACCATCAACTTCGACGAGGAGAGCGTGGTCGAGCGTCTGAACGAGCTCACCGGTGGCGAGGGCCCGGAGAAGTGCATCGACGCCATCGGGATGGAAGCCCACGTCTCGCCCTCCATGCCGGATACGATCTACGACCGCGCCAAGCAGATGCTGGGAGCCGAAAGCGACCGGCCGCACGTCCTTCGCGAGATGATCTACGTCTGCCGCCCGGCCGGAGTGATCTCGATCCCGGGCGTCTATGGCGGGTTGGTGGACAAGATCCCGATGGGTCAGCTGATGAACAAGGGGCTGACCATCCGGACGGGCCAGACGCATGTCAACCGTTGGACCGATGACCTTCTGCGCCGCATCGAGGAAGGCCAGATCGACCCATCGTTTGTCATCACCCACACCGTAGGCCTCGATGAGGGGCCCGAGATGTACAAGGTGTTCCGCGACAAGCAAGACAGCTGCATCAAGGTCGTCCTGAAGCCCTAAAGACCCGGGAGAGAAGACATGGCTTATTACATCTCGAACATTGCCCGGTCCAAGGGCGACCCGAAGGTCCTCCACTCCGGCCCCAGCTCGCTGGGGGCCGCTGACCGCATGGCCAAAGCGTTGGGTTGGTTCAGCATCGGTCTGGGTGTAGCGGAGCTGGTCGCGCCGGAGCGCTTCACCCGGGCGCTTGGAATGGAGGGCAAGGAGGCCCTCGTGCGGGCCTATGGCGTCCGCGAGCTCGGGCACGGCATCGCCTCGCTCTCCCCCGACAAGCACCTCGGACTGTGGAGCCGGGTGGCCGGAGACGGGCTCGACATCGCCACTCTGTTGGCGGCCATGCGGCATGACAATCCGAAGCGCGACAATGTTGGGATTGCTCTTGTGGCGGTGCTGGGAGTAACGCTGCTCGACATCATTGGCGCGCAGGGGGTCGCGGCGCGCCACAGCCGCCCCCGTGGCCGCCCACGCTCCTACAGGGATCGGACGGGCTTCCCGCAGGGTGTCCAGGCGGCGCGAGGCGCCGCCAACGACTTCCAGGTGCCGCCGGACATGCGGGCCGCACCGGCCCTCGCAGCTGAGTCCGATCGTGCCCCGCTGGAGAGGGCACGTGCTCACTAAGCTAACGACGATACGGCTGCGCTCGAGCGGCGTTCACGCTGTGAGATAGCAGCCGCATCCGACACGATCATTGCCACGCGATGGAGGTGAACATGCTCAGGCTCACACCAGTGATCCTGCTTCTCGGAACTCTGCTGGCCACCACATCCATGGCACAGCAGAGTGCAGCACCATCTCAGGGTACAGCGCAATTGCAGCAGGTCGCCAGCTTTGAACACCAGGTAACCGGAGTAAGCGTTTCGAAGGATGGACGCATCTTCGTCAACTTCCCGCGTTGGACGGAGGATGCCCCAATCTCGGTTGCCGAGGTGACGCGCGACGGCCAGATCAAACCTTACCCGGATGACGAGTGGAATTCCTGGCGCAATGCCAAGAAGAACCAGATGTCAGCCGGGGATCACTTCGTGTGCGTCCAGAGTGTCGTGGCCGATACGCACGGCAATCTCTGGGTCGTCGATCCGGCCGCGCCAGCCACAGCACCCGTTGTGCAGGGTGGGCCCAAGCTCGTCAGGATCGACCTGAAGGCGAACAAGGTTGCGCAGGTGATCCGCTTCGACGAGACGGTCGCTCCTCATGGCAGCTACTTGAACGATGTGCGGTTTTCGCCGGATGGGCGGCATGCCTATCTGACCGACGCCGGAGCCAAGGGTGCTCTCGTTGTTGTGGATCTACGGAACGGCAAGGCTCGACGCGTCCTTGACGGCCACCCGAGCACCCAGCCGGAAAAGGATGTGGTGGTGAAGACCGATGGGCAGGAGTTGCGCCGGCCCGACGGGCGCGGGGTCGAATTTGCCGCCGACAGCATCGCGCTCTCTCCCGATGGAAGCAGTCTCTATTGGAAAGCCCTGACCGGCCGCACGCTCTATCGCATCACGACGGATGCCTTGGAGAACCCAGGTCTGTCTGAGAAGGACCTCGAAGCTCGGGTGGAGCGTGTCGCCGAAACCGAGCCGACGGACGGTCTTTGGATCGATGGGCGCGGGCGCCTTTATCTGAGTGCGATTGAGCAGGATGCCGTGAAGGTTCGCGATGGGGATCGCATTACCACTCTTGTCCAGGACAAGCGGCTGCGCTGGCCCGATACATTCTCGGAGGGACCCGACGGGACGATCTACGTCACCAGCTCCCGCATCCAGGACATGAGCTGGTTCAAACCCGAGACCGGCCCGCGTCTTGAGACGCAGCTGTGGCGCATCGAGCCTGGACAGAACGGGGAGGCGACCGGCACGGCCGGGCAGCCCCAATGACCCTGACGGAGCAGTTGGGATGACAGGAGGCAGCCATGATGGGGCGACTGCAGCAGGGCCTTGGAATACTGCTGATCCTGATCATCTTGCTCGATGTCTTTCTCACCGTGCTCTACGCACGCATTGGCACAAGCATTGTAGGATCCAGGGTCGAGCGGCTGATCTGGGCCTCCTTCGTCACAGCCTCGAACGCTTTTGGCTCCAGACAGGGAACCGTCCTGTCATACTGCGGTCCCGTCATCCTCGTGCTGTTGGTTGGGGTCTGGGCTTTCGGGCTGACGCTCGGGGCAGCTTTGATCATGCACCCGGAACTCGGCACGTCGATCCGCGCTACCAACGGCGAGACGCCAACCGACTTCGTCACCGCGATGTATGCCGGGGGAACCAGCATGGCCATCGTCGGCGCAAGTGATTTCACGCCACACACCAGCTCGACACGGCTGCTTTTCCTGTCCAACTCACTGATCGGCGCGTCGGTGCTGTCGCTGACGCTAACCTATCTGATGCAGGTCTATACAGCGCTGCGGCGCCGCAACGTCATGGCTCTGAGCATTCATCTCCTCTCAGGCCGTAGAGGTGACGCCGCGGAGTTGCTGGCACATCTCGGACCTCAGGGGCAGTTTAGTGCCGGCTACACGAATCTGTCGGAACTCGGTGTGGAGATGACCCACGCCAAGGAGGCGCACCACTTCTACCCGGTGCTGTTCTATTTCCGCTTCAGTGATCCCTATCATTCGGTGTCCCGTTCCATGCTGGTGGCATTGGACACGGTGAGCCTAATCAAGAGTGCCCTGGATGATGAGAAGTACCGCTGGCTGAAGGAGACGGGAGCCGTTGCGCAGCTCTGGGAAGCGTCAATGATGCTGCTCATCACGTTGGTGAACACCTTCCTTCACCGCGGCGCACAATCGGGCGGCGGGGCCCAGCCGGACCAGCAGACCCGAGACCGCTGGCTCGCACGCTACCGCGCGGCCCTGCATCGGCTTCAACAGGCGGGAATTCAGACCACGGGTGACGAGAAGGCCGGTGCCGAGGCCTATATCTCCTACCGGGCGCAATGGGACCATCACATCTCGAAACTGGCCCCCTCCATGGCCTACAGCATGGACGAGATTGATCCGGCGACGAGCGGTTTAGGATCGAAGGAAAGCCCGAACGATCCGCGGGCCCGTTTACACATGACCGAATAGCAAGGGGATCATCAGGGTCCACATCCCGGGCGCCGCTGCTCAGTTTGTCTGGCCTTCTGGAACTCGCATGTGCGACAACTCCGATAGCTCGCCGACTTCTCCTCGGCGTAGGACAGGTCAGCCGACGAATATAGCGCCTCGGGCTCATGCGAAGCCCGGCATACTCCTCGCAACGTTCGCGTCTGCACCGCAATAGCGCCGACTCGGGAAAGCACTGTGGAGGTCTCATCGTCAATGTGAATGGTGCGCTCGGCGCTGAAGCCGGCCGGCCCCAGAGGCGCGAAACTTGCGGCTCATGGTCGGCTCAGGCTGTTTAGTCCGCAGCCACGTACTTTTCCTCAGGAATCGACCGCATACGTAGACACCCTCGCAACTGCTACCCTCCAGGAATCGCGCCGAAGCTGTGTCCTGTGGCGAGCGTCTGCTGAAATGACGGAACGCCCGTCCGGGGCACGGCACAGCCAGCATTGAGGCATGCCATGGCAGACGGATTGTGTGACATCTGTGGAGTCCGGCCTGCGACCGTTCGGGCGCAGGTGATCAGCAACGGCCAGCGCCAGACCATGGAGCTCTGTGACATCGATTACCGGCGTTTGGCGCGGCAGCAGCGGCCGAGTTCGCCGCTAGAGTCCCTATTTGGCGGGCGCGGCGGCCTATTCGACGACGTCTTCGGCGGCGACTTCTTCGGCGAGAACCCGCGCCGCAGTGCAGGGAGACTTGCCGATGAGCCTTCCGACCCCGGGGACGGCGGCACGCCCATTCCGGTTCGGTCCGGGCGTGGACGCGTCCGCGGCCGTGGCGCGGCAGCAGGCGTGGCGGACCGTCTGAGCGAGCATGCTGAGGAGATCCTCCAATCGGCCGCCCGGAGGGCCGGTGAATTCGGCCGCCGCGAGGTCGACACCGAACATCTCCTGCTCGCTCTGACCGAAAGTGACGTCGTCCGCAACATCCTCGACCAGTTTAAGGTCTCGCTCGATGACCTGCGCAACCAGATTGTCCAGGAAAGTCCTCGGGGCGATTTCAATCCAGAGGAAGGCGGCGAGATCGGCGTCTCGCCCCGGGTGAAGAGCGCCCTCTCGCGCGCCTTCTCGGTCTCCGGCGAGTTCGGCCACTCCTATGTCGGTCCCGAGCACCTGCTCATCGGCTTGGCCGAGGAGGGAGAGGGCATCGCACCTGATGTCCTGAACCGTTACGGCCTCACCCCGCAGGCCATCCGCCAACAGGTCACAAAGGTGGTCGGCCGCGGTGCCGAGGAAGGGCGGGTCGACACGCCCACCAACACCCCCAACCTCGATAAGTACTCGCGCGATCTCACCAAGCTCGCCCGCGACGGCAAGCTCGATCCGGTGATCGGCCGCGCCAAGGAGATCGAGACCACCATTGAGGTGCTAGCCCGGCGCAAGAAAAACAACCCGGCGCTCATCGGCGAGCCGGGTGTCGGCAAAACCGCCATCGTCGAAGGTCTTGCTCAGCGCATCGTTGCCGGCGAAGTGCCGGAGAGCCTGCGCGACAAGCGCCTCGTCGAGCTCTCGATCAACTCCATGGTGGCCGGCTCCAAGTATCGGGGCGAGTTCGAGGAGCGCGTCCAGCAGATCCTTAAAGAGGTCACCGAGCGCGAGGACGAGCTGGTCCTGTTCATCGACGAGATCCATACCATCGTGGGCGCAGGCCAGGGCGGCGGGGAAGGCGGGCTCGACATCGCCAACGTGTTCAAGCCAGCGCTCGCCCGCGGCGAACTCAACCTGATCGGAGCCACGACACTCAACGAATACCAGAAGCACATTGAGAAGGATGCCGCCTTGGAGCGCCGCTTCCAGCCGGTATTTGTGCCCGAGCCGACGGTCGCCCAGACCATCATGATCCTGCGCGGCCTGCGCGATACCCTCGAAGCGCACCACAAGGTCACGATCACGGACGAGGCCATCATCGCGGCGGCGGAGCTATCCGACCGCTACATCACCGGACGCTTCCTGCCCGACAAGGCCATTGATCTAATCGACCAGGCCGCCGCCCGGGTGAAGATCTCGGCCACCGCCAGGCCTCTGGACGTGCAGGAAATGGAGGCCGAGGTGCGCCAGCTCAAGCGCGAGCAGGATTACGCCACCTCCCGCAAGCACTTCGACCGCGCCTCGGAAATCCGGGCCCGGCACGATGCCCGCAACAAGGACCTCCAGGACGCGACCGAACGTTGGCGGCGGGAACGCGGCTCGGCCTCGACGGAAGTGCGCACCGAGCATATCGCACAGGTGGTGTCCAATCTCACCGGCGTGCCGGTCAACGAACTCACGACCGAGGAGCGTCAGCGCCTTGTGAAGATGGAAGAGCGCCTGCACCAGCGCGTGATCGGTCAGGAGGAGGCGGTCAGGGCGGTCAGCGACGCCGTGCGTCTGGCGCGCGCTGGCCTGCGGGAGGGGCGCCGACCCATCGCGACCTTCCTATTCCTCGGCCCCACCGGCGTCGGCAAAACGGAGCTGGCGAAGGCTCTTGCTGAAACCGTCTTCGGCGAGGAGGACGCGATGATCCGCCTCGACATGTCGGAGTACATGGAGCGCCACGCGGTCGCCCGCCTCATCGGTGCGCCTCCCGGCTACGTCGGCTACGAGGAAGGCGGGCAGCTTACCGAGCGCGTGCGCCGGCGCCCCTACTCCGTTGTGCTGCTGGATGAGATCGAAAAAGCCCACCCGGACGTCTACAACGTGCTGCTGCAGGTATTCGACGACGGGCGGCTCACCGACGGCAAGGGTCGCGTTGTGGACTTCACCAACACAATCCTGATCGCTACGTCGAACCTGGGTTCCGACATCATCCAGCGCCACCTCAACCTGCGCGGCACGGCCGAAGATGACCAGGCCCGTCTCAAGCGCGAGCTGATGGACGTGCTGCGCGGCCATTTCAGACCGGAGTTCATCAACCGCATCGACGAGATCATTGTCTTCCACGCCCTCGCGCGGAGCGAGATCGGCTCCATCGTCGAGCTCCAGCTGGAGCGGGTGAAACGCACCGCCCATGGCCAAGGCGTGGAGCTCGACATCGACGGCAGCCTTGTCGATCACTTGGCGGCCGTCGGCTTCCGACCGGAGTTCGGAGCCCGCGAGCTGCGGCGCCTCATTCGCTCCGAGCTGGAGACCCAGCTTGCCCGCGCGATGCTGGCAAACGAGGTTCAGGAAGGTGACCGGGTGCTCGCGCGCTGGGACGGAGACCAGCAGAGGGTAGTGCTGGAGCCTCTGCCCAAAGCAGAGGGTGCGACAAAGGGTACGGTCGCGACGGATGATGACCACCGCAATGCAGTCGAGCTAGACCGGGAGGCCCAGCGCGGGGCCGGCGACGACAGCAGGACGGCGGCCGCGTGAGGATCTCGGCTGCCTCTCGACACGTCCGGAGGACATCGTACGCCGTTCCGCATCTTGGGATCGGAGGACCTCATGGCCCGCAATCCTCTAGCCCCGTTTGAATCCGACTTTGGCACCCCGGGAGGAAGCGATCCCTTTCTGTCGCTTCACCGCGAGATGAACCGCCTCTTCGACAACGCCCTGCGCGGCGCGGGCTTGCTCGCTGCCGGTGCACAGGGCCAACCCGGCGCCGGCAACTTCGTCAATGCCAGCATGAACGTATCGGAGACCGACGACGAGATCCGCATCACAGCGGAGTTGCCCGGCGTCACCGAGCAAAACATTGACGTCAGCCTCGATGACGACGTGCTCACCATCCGGGGCGAGAAGAAGTTCGAGCGCGCGGACGACAAAGAAAACTTTCGTTTCGTCGAGCGCGCCTACGGCACCTTCCAGCGCGCTGCGCCTACCCTACCCTGTCGATCCGGAGCGGGTGCAGGCAAGCTTCGAGAAGGGCGTGCTCACCGTGACCGTGCCCAAGACCGAGCAACAGGAGCGCTCGCGCCGCATCCCGGTGTAGGGTCGCAGCTCGGGTGGTCAGGCCGCTCAGGGCGGCCAGGGCGCGTCAGGCATCACCGGGGGGGAGGCAGCCAAGGCGGACAAGGTGGCGCGCCGGACAGCACACCGGGCGGCGCCAACAGCTGAAGCCACCGGATCACACATGAGGCAGCTATCCGACGAGGGGGGCCACCCCCGGGCCGAGCGAGACGATCCCCGCTCCACGATGGGAACTGGCCGGGCCCCGATGGCCATGAGCCGCGCCCTGAGCGAAACCCGCGAGGCCTGGCCCGGCCTGAGCACCTACGAGCGCTTCGAGCAGGTCGTCTCGCTGGTGCTGACCAGCCTCATCGGGCTGGTGATCGCGGCCGCGGTGATCCACCTGAGCTTCCGCATCCTCATGCTGGTGCTGTCGGGACTGCTCGACCCGGCGGAGACGGGGGTGTTCCAGGCGGTCTTCGGCATGATCTTCACGGTGCTGATCGCCCTGGAATTCAACCATTCGATCATCGGCGTCCTTCACCGCAAGGAAAGCATAGTGCAGGTGCGCACAGTGGTGCTGATCGCCCTGCTGGCGCTGATGCGAAAATTCATCATCCTGGATGCGAGCAAGACTGAGCCGCTTACCATCATCGGGCTGGCCGCAGCCATCCTGGCGCTCGGCTCGGTCCATTGGCTCGTGCGCGACCAGGACAGGAAGGATGCCGCCGAGAAGGATCAGGCCCAAGGGACTGTCGATTAGGCCGGAGCGGCTCCTGGATTTCAGCGAGGCCACCTTCCCGATCATCTCATACTGTGAAAGCAAGGCTTCCCATGGCAGCCATTGATCCCCGCGATGAGCAGATGTTTCCGAAATTCGCGTCCGCGGAAGTCGACCGCCTGCGCCGCTTTGGCGAAATCCGGCGCCATACGGCAGGTGAGCCGCTTTTTAGAACCGGCGACCTTGCTCCGGGCATGTTTGTCCTCACCACCGGCTCGGTGACGGTAAGTCGGCATGATCCTTTGGGGCGACTTGCTCCCATTGTCGAGCTGGGACCCGGCGATTTCGTCGCTGAGGTGGGGCAATTGTCTGGCCGGCCGGCGCTTGTCGATGTTCATGCCATTAACGATGTGGAGGCGCTGCTCATCCCGCCCGGGAATCTGCGAGCCTTGATGATCGCAGAACCCGGACTGGGCGACAGGATCATGCGTGCGCTCATTCTCAGGCGTGTCGTGCTGATCGAAACCGGCGCGGGCGGTCCGGTCCTGATTGGCCCCGAAACTCATCCAGATGTGGTTCGTCTGCAAGGTTTCCTGGCTCGCAATGGCTATCCGTGCCAGGTACTCGATCCCGTTCGGGACCGCGATGCGGCGTCGCTGGTCGAGCGCTATGCCCCGGACCAGAAGAATCTGCCCCTCGCCGTGTGTCCCAAGGGGACAATTCTCAGGAACCCGACAGAGGGCGCTTTGGCGCAGGCGCTCGGCATGGTGCCCGTCGATGAGCCGGATCGAGCCTATGACGTTGCCATCGTCGGAGCAGGGCCTGCGGGTCTCTCGACGGCAGTTTACGCGGCGTCGGAGGGATTGTCGGTCATCATCCTGGATGCCGTTGCATTTGGCGGCCAAGCTGGCGAGAGCGCCCGTATTGAGAACTATCTTGGCTTTCCCACCGGCATCCCCGGCCGGGACCTCACGGCGCGCGCTTTCGTCCAGGCGCAGAAATTTGGCGCCGAGATGCTGATCCCGGCCGAAGCTGTCCGCCTTGACTGCTCACAAGTGCCATATGGACTGCAACTTGCTGACGGTCGGCGGGTCAAGGGCTGCACGGTGGTTGTGGCCTCCGGCGCCCGCTATCGGCGGCCTGACATTCCTCACCTGCGGGAGTTCGAGGGGCGCGGCGTGTGGTACTGGGCATCGCCCATCGAAGCCCGTCTGTGCCGGAACGAGGAGGTTGCCCTTGTGGGCGGCGGCAACTCTGCCGGTCAAGCGGCGGCGTTTCTGAGGGGCTTTGCCGCGAAGGTGTGGATGTTGGTCCGTGGACCCAGTCTCGCCAAGAGCATGTCGCAATACCTGATCGACAGGATTGCGGCTGCAGACAACATCGAAGTGCTGACCGAAACCGAGATCACCGCGCTCTCGGGTTCGCCAGAAGGGCAACTTGAGTGCATCCGGTGGCGCAACCGCATCACCGGCGCCGAGAGGGAGAAGCCCATCCGCAACGTTTTCATCTTCATCGGCGCAGATCCGGCAACGGGGTGGCTCAAGGGCTGCGGCGTGGGCCTGGACGCCAAGGGCTTCGTTCGCACAGGTGCGGCTCTCCCGGCCACCGGCATGATGGAAAAAAGCGGTCCAAGACTCCCCCTTCCGCTGGAAGCGGAAGTCGCAAATGTGTTCGCGGTCGGTGATGTTCGGGCGGGTTCAGTTAAGCGCGTCGGCGCCGCAATTGGTGAGGGAGCGGCGGCGGTAGCCCAGATCCACACCGCTCTCTCAAGTGCATCTGTGTCGCCGCATTCAGCAACGGAGCGGATGGCGGGAGGCTGATGAACGCCAGCTTGCCCTAGCTAGTCACACAGGCACAATTGCCGGCCGGTGTCACGTGTCCATAGGCCTCAAACGGCATGCTGCAGATCGGTCTCCGTCTTGCGGATCCATGTGCGCGGCACGTTCTCATGGAGGTCCAGATCACCCTCCCTGACCTATTTGGCCTTGAAGATGTCCGCGCATTCCAGGTGCCGGCCGGTGGAAGGGCGACGTGAGCAAGCATTAGCGAACCAGCTATGTCCGCATCTGGAGGACCGGAAGGGCCGCTGGAATGACCGATATGGGGCGCAAAGCTGACAGTCAGTCAGGCCCGCCTAAGTCGCCTTGGCGAGCTCCCGCCTCAGGTCGACCGGAGATTCCATGGAACCGATCCGGAACGCGTAGGCCACTTGTCGGACGAAATCCGGTCGAGCAGATGACCGCGCCGAAGCGCTTTCACGCCGCACATTTCGTACCGGGTGACACAAGCCTCGACAACGGCTGGATCACGCGGAAATCCTGGAGTTCGGTTAGGAGGGGCGAGGGGAACGGCTCGCTCTAACCAATAACGACACGGCGCCGCCACATGACCGAACAGCCAACCGCGATTGCGGTCAGTCAGGACGCGCCCTTGCGCGAGGAAAGGCTCGGCTTTCTGCTGGTCTTTCTGTCCGCGCTGATGTGGAGCTTCGGCGGCGCCATTGCGCGCTTCATCGAAGCGGACAGCTGGACGGTCGTGTTCTGGCGTTCGTTCTGGGCCGCCGCATTTCTTATCGGCTTCATGCTGTGGCGGGACGGCGGCCGCGGCATGTTGAGGCTTTTCCGCGAAATGGGCCTGCCGGGGCTGGTCGTGGCCATCTGTTTCGCGATCGCATCGACCGGATTCGTTGTCGCCCTGGCCTATACGACCGTCGCCAATATCGTTCTCATGCAGGCTGGAGTGCCGCTGATCGCGACGCTTATCGCCTGGGCGCTGTTTCGCGAGACGGTCGGAGCCGCGACCTGGGTAGCGATCGCGGCGGTGATCGCCGGCGTTGCCATCATGGTCTCCGAATCCTTCACGGGCGACGTCTCGCCCGTGGGTGATGGTCTGGCGTTGCTCATCGCAGTGGTGTTCTCGATCGCGACGGTCGTCACCAGACGTTTCGCTCATGTGCGCATGACGCCCGCTACGTGTGTCGGCACGATGCTTGCGGCGCTGTTTGCCTCGACACAGGCCGAAGCCTTTGCGGTCTCGCCCGCGGACATGGGATTCCTCGTTGCGTTCGGCGCCCTCAATCTCGGTCTCGGGCTTGCCTTCTTCGCCACCGGCGCCCGGCTCATACCTGCCGCCTTTGCAGCGCTGCTCGGCACGTTCGAGACGATCTTGGGTCCGGTATGGGTCTGGCTCGTCCATAGCGAGGTCCCGTCGACCCGCACCATCATCGGCGGCGGGGTCATTTTCGGCGCGCTGTTCGTGCATCTCGCGCTCGAGTTCCGGAGGCAGGCGAGGCCGCCCGGCCAGGCGTGACCGGCGTGCCGGCACCCCATTGACAGTATCGGGGAAGAACAGGCAGCTTAATGGCGTCTGAAACAACATAGAAGGCTTATCTTGCCGATTGAATTAGCCGGCACTTTGGGCGCCGGAAAAAAGCGTAATCACCACCCCGCCGGGGCGAAAGCCCCCGACGACCCAAATCCTTCCGACCCCAGCCCCTCCGCGAGTTCGGCCGACTCCGCAAAATTCGTTTCCCCCGATCACGAGGCGGAATACAAGGCCTTCATCAAAGAACATCCCGATATAGAAGCCGTCGAGTTCCTGCTGGTCGATCCCAACGGGGTTATGCGCGGCAAATGGGCGCCTGCCGATGCCCTGAAGAAAGCATTCCAGGAAGGGGTGAACTTTCCGATGTCGCTGCACGGGCTCGACGTCTGGGGGCGGGAGGTCACTGAGACCGGCCTGCATATCGAGACCGGCGATCGGGACGGCTACTGTCGCGCCACGCGGGGCTCTCTCTCGATCGTGCCCTGGGCCAAGCGCAAGACGGCACAGGTGCTCCTGCAAACCTTCACGCCGGAGGGCGAGCCGTTCCTGGCCGATCCGCGACAAATGCTGAAGCGCAAGGTGGCGGAGGTCCAAGCGAAGAGGTTCTTCCCAGTCGTCGCTTTCGAGCTCGAATTCTATCTTCTCGATCCGGACATCGAGTGGGACGAAGGCATGCCGGGGCCCGTGGGAGCTTCGGCGGGCCCGGATCGGCTGCGCATGTATGGTCTCGACGACCTCGCCGAGCATGCCGAACTCTTCGACATGATCCGCGACGCCGCCGACGCGCAGCGGCTCCCGATCGATACGATCATCAAGGAAGCGGCCCCGGGTCAGTTCGAGGTGAACCTCAAGCATCGCGCCGATCCCCTCCGGGCGGCGGACGATGTC
The DNA here is from genome assembly GCA_035556195.1 of Rhizobiaceae bacterium. GTDB lineage: Bacteria > Pseudomonadota > Alphaproteobacteria > Rhizobiales > Rhizobiaceae. Next base: position 3,057 of record DATMFK010000032.1, on the reverse strand, counting down.
ATCATGCTGCGGCGTATCGTGCTGGGCTGCGCGCGGGCGCACGGGCTGACAGCCACCTTCATGGCCAAGCCGTTCCTGGAATACGCCGGCAACGGCATGCATGTGCATGCCTCGATCCTGGATAAGGAAGGCAGGAACATCTTCGGCGGTCCGTCGGGTCGCAAGACGCTGGAGTCGGCGGTAGCCGGCCTGCTCAAGACCATGCCGGAATCGCTCCTGCTCTTCATCAACACGTGGAACGGCTTTCGCCGCATCACGCCAGGCTCCTACGCGCCGACGCGCGCGGTCTGGGCCGAGAACAACCGCTCGGTGGCGCTGCGCATCCCCGTCTCCAACGACGAGAACCGCCGCGTTGAACATCGGATCGCCGGAGCGGACGCCAATCCGTATCTCGTGATGACGGCGCTGATCCAGGGCATGGTCGAGGGCATCGAAGAGGGCGCGGCTCCGCCGCCGCCAGTCCAGGGCAATGCCTATAATGACGAGGGACTGTCGTTGCCCGACGACATGGACGACGCGCTGCAGCTCATGGCGAAGAGCGGCTTCGTCGACCGAGCCCTGGGACCGCTGCTCGCCAAGGTCTATCGTGACCTGAAGCGCGCGGAAATCCTGGCCTTCTGGGGCGAGATCACGCCGCTTGAGAGAAGCACCTATCTGTAACGGTGGGAAAACATTTTCGCGCTTGTCGCGCAAGACAAAGCCCAATAGGCTCCGGGCGGGGTAGAGGCTCCGGAACGAGGACCGGTTAGGGAGCTAAAACAACAGGTTAGGGCGGCTTCGACAGTTCTGTCGGCGGGTCGTCCCGGGCGCAAGAAACCCGGCCGTAAAGGACCGTAGTGCTGGCCGGGTGGCTATATACAGAGGAGAACACCCATCATGATCCGAAAGGCGCTATGGCTTTCCGCCGCGGCCTTCGCCGTCGCCATGCTGCCCCTACCGGCAGGGGCGCAGGAGAAGGTCGTCAACGTCTACAACTGGTCGGATTACATCGACGACTCCATCATTCAGGAGTTCACGAAGGAAACCGGCATCAAGGTTGTCTACGACGTCTTCGATTCCAACGACATATTGGAAACGAAGCTGCTTGCGGGCGGCAGCGGCTACGATGTGGTGGTCCCGACAGGCAATTTCCTGTCGCGGCAGATCGAGGCGGGCGTGTTCCAGAAGCTCGACAAGTCGAAGCTGCCGAATCTCTCCAACATGTGGGACGTGGTCAGCGAACGAACCGCCAAATACGACCCCGGCAACGAATACTCGATCAACTACATGTGGGGCACGGTCGGCATCGGCTACAACACCAAGAAGGTGCAGGAAGTGCTCGGCACCGACAAGATCGACAGCTGGGACGTGCTCTTCAATCCCGACACGGCCGCGAAGCTGGCCGGCTGCGGCATCTACATGCTGGATTCGGCATCCGACATCTTCCCGACTGTCTTCCGTTATCTTGACATCGACCCGAATTCCAAGTCGCCAGACGATTTCGCCAAGGCCGAGGAACTGCTGCTGAAGGTTCGGCCCCACATCCGCAAGTTCCACTCGTCCGAATACATCAACGCCCTTGCCAATGGCGATATTTGCGTAGCCGTCGGCTGGTCGGGCGACGTCTTCCAGGCCCGGGACCGCGCCGCGGAGGCGGATCAGGGGGTCGTGATCAACTACGTCGTGCCGAAGGAGGGGGCGGAAATGTGGTTCGACCAGATGGCCATTCCCGCCGATGCCAAGCACGTCGAAGAGGCACATGCCTTTCTCAACTATCTGATGAAGCCGGAAGTCATCGCGAAGGCGTCCAACTACATCTACTACGCCAACGGGAACAAGGCGTCGCAGCAATTCGTCGATAAGGCAATTCTCGATGATCCCACGATCTATCCCGACGAGGCGATGCTGCAGAAGCTGTTCACGGTGTCACCCTACGATCCCAAGACCCAGCGCATCGTAACGCGCAGCTGGACAAAGATAGTCACCGGACAATGATCCGCAGTCTCCGGAAGCGGCGCTTCCGGGGGCTTTTTCGCCGGGGGTGCATAGAGACAAGATCGCGACGACGAGGGACGGATGAAATCGCTTGGCAGCATTCGCAGGAGCTTTGCCCCTTGGGCCGACCCTGCAGCCAAACCGTACATCTCATTCGAAAACGTGACCAAGAGATTCGGGGATTTCACAGCCGTCAACAATCTCTCGCTGACCATCTACGAGCGTGAGTTCTTCGCGCTCCTCGGTGCGTCTGGCTGCGGGAAGTCGACGCTTCTCAGAATGCTGGCCGGGTTCGAGGAGCCGACCTCGGGACGTATCCTACTCGACGGGCAGGACCTGCGGGGCATCCCGCCCTACAAGCGCCCAGTCAACATGATGTTCCAGTCCTATGCGCTGTTCCCGCACATGACGGTCGAAGCCAATGTCTCGTTCGGCCTGAAGCAAGAGGGCGTGCCCCGCAACGAAATACACGAAAGGGTCTTCGAGGCGCTCGACCTGGTGCAGATGGCCGGCTATTCGCGCCGCAAGCCGCATCAGTTGTCGGGGGGCCAGCAGCAGCGCGTGGCCCTGGCCCGCAGCCTGGTCAAGCGGCCCAAGCTGCTGCTGCTCGACGAGCCCATGTCGGCGCTGGACAAGCAGATCCGGCAAAAGACGCAGATCGAGCTGGTGCGCATCCTGGACCAGGTCGGCGTCACCTGCATCATGGTCACCCACGACCAGGACGAGGCCATGACCATGGCCAGCAGGCTGGCGGTCATGACCGAAGGGCAGATCGTCCAGTGCGGCACGCCCCAAGAGGTCTACGAGTTTCCCAATTCGCGTTTCGTGGCGGGATTTATCGGCAGCACCAATCTGTTCACCGGCACCATCACCGTCGACGAACCCGATCACGTGCTGATCGAAAGCGACGAGCTTCTGCGGCCGATGCATGTCAATCACGGCGTCAGCGAACCGCTGGGCATGCAGGTATATGTATCGGTGCGGCCCGAGCAGATCAGGGTGGCGCGCGAGCAGCCGCAGGCCGAGTACAACTGGTCGCGCGGCATCGTCAGCCACATGGCCTGGATGGGCAGCCATGCCCGC
>DATMFK010000031.1:0-2163 GCA_035556195.1 Rhizobiaceae bacterium | reverse complement strand
CCGGAAAAGCCGGGAGTAAGCGCTGCGACCTTCTCGGCATCGACGTCCGGGGCGAGCTTCACCTTTTTCATGTGAACGCCGAGAATCTGCACACGTCCCTTCTTATCCGGCCGATCCACCAGCACCTGCCGGTCGAAGCGGCCCGCGCGGAGAAGCGCGGGGTCGAGGATCTCGGGCCGGTTGGTGGCGGCCAGGAGCACGATGCCCACCGAAGGGTCGAAGCCGTCGAGCTCGGTCAGAAGCTGGTTCAGCGTCTGCTCACGCTCATCATGGCCACCGGCGATCTGGCCGGAGGAGCGCGCCCTCCCAAGAGCGTCGAGTTCGTCGATGAAGATGATCGCCGGGGCGGATTTCCGGGCCTGCTCGAACAGGTCGCGCACCCGTGCGGCACCGACGCCCACGAACATCTCGACGAACTCTGATCCCGAGATCGAAAAGAAGGTCACGCCGGCCTCGCCTGCCACCGCGCGCGCCAGAAGCGTCTTGCCGGTTCCCGGCGGCCCGACGAGCAATATGCCTTTGGGGATATGTGCGCCCAGCTTTCCGTATTCGGCGGGGTTCCTGAGGAACTCCACGACCTCCTCGAGCTCGGCCTTGGCCTCGTCCACACCGGCCACGTCGGCGAAGCTGACGCCGGTTTCCTTTTCCATGTAAACTTTGGCCTTGCTGCGGCCGACCTGCATGAAGCCGCCAAAGCCCTGCTTGTCGGCGAACTTGCGGAACAGCAGCATCCAGATTCCGAAGAAGACAAGCGCTGGCGCCACCCAGGAAATCAGCGTGCCGAGAAAAGTGTTCTGAGGAACACCCGTGATCTCGACGCCGGAGCGGTCGATCCGCTGCAGGATCGCGGGATCCACGACCGTCGTCACGAACTGGCTCTTGCCGTCGACGGGTTCGGTGAAGGTGCCGGTGATGGTGTCTGACCCGACCGCGACCGACGCGACCCTGCCGTCCTCGAGATAGGTTTCGAATTGGCTGTAGCTGATGGGAGCCACGGATTGCCAGCCGGCGATCAGATCCTGGATGAAGATCACGGCCATGAAAGCCACCACCCAGTACCAGATGTTGTATTCGGTCTTCTTTTCCATACCGCTTTTCCTTTTCCCTAGCGCCCGAGCCGCGCCCTGATTCGCTCGAGCAGCGCCAGCAGAATGCGCCTTTCGTCCGCCGACAGATCCTGCAGGATTTCATCTTCGAGCGCCGATTGCCGCGGCGCGAGTTCCTCCAGCATCGCCCTGGCCTTTGGCGTTGCCGTGACGATCTGCGCCCGTCGGTCGTCGGGTGACGCCCACCGCTCTACCCAACCGCCCTGTACCATGCGATCGACGAGCTGGCCCGCAGTGGCCCGGCCCACCTCCAGCCGCCCGGCCAGATCGCCGATGGTCAGCCCGGGCGAATCCTCGAGGTGTGCCGCCGCCATCCAGGACAGGCGGGTCAGGCCGCTGTCGCCGATCTCGCTGTCGATCCGCTGCTGGATGAGCTGCGCGACCCGGTGGATCGTCGTCCCGATCAGGGCAAGATCAGAAGTGATCAAGGGTATCGTTCCTCCGTCTGCATGAGAAACAGGATAGACTGCGGTCCACCCAATGTGCAATGCATGCATCATATATGCTTGCATAATAAATGGAACCGCCTATCTTGATGGGCGGTCTCCGAACCGACATCCAGCCGGCACCGTTGCCCGGTTGGACCGTGCCGCCGGTTCGGGGGCATCGATCAGCAACAGGAGGCCAGCAATGCTCTATCCGACATATCTGCGCCGCAGCGATCCCTTCGCGCTGATGCGCTCCATGATGCGCGATCTCGACCGTGGTTTCTGGCCGCCGTCCCGCGCGGCGTTCCCGGCGGTGAATGTCTGGCAAGGCCCTGAGGCCGTTGGAGTCACCGCTGAACTTCCCGGCATCGAACCGGGCGACATTGAGATTTCGGTCAAGGACAGCGTCCTGACCCTTTCGGGCGAACGCAAGGCGCCCGAGGTTCCCGACGGTGCGCGCTGGCACCGCAACGAACGCGGTTACGGCAGGTTTTCCCGCACTATCCGCCTGCCGTTCGCGGCCTCGGATGACAAGGTCGAGGCGAGGATGACGAACGGCGTATTGCGGATCGTCATCTCCCGGCCCGAGGAAGAAAAGCCGAAGAAAATCGAGATCAAGGCAGCCTGAG
>DATMFK010000030.1:0-18489 GCA_035556195.1 Rhizobiaceae bacterium | reverse complement strand
CACGGCCCCCTGACTGCCGTCAAGGCAGGCCCCGGCCTGCTCAATTCCGGGCATGGTAAAATTGTTTGCATTGCGCCGTTGAGCCGCCGCGCGAAGCCAGATAGCGTTTCTCCATTGCCGGCGCGGCCGGCGGGGGGAACGGGACCTACAGCATGAGCAATGGCGTCGCCGAGAAGACGCAGAAGACCATTGGCGGCATCCGCCGGAAGTTCGCCCCCTGGAACGACCCGCAGGCCGTCCCGCTCATCCGCTACCAGAACGTCACCAAGCGCTTCGGCGAGTTCACCGCCGTCGACAACCTCTCGCTCGACATCTACGAGCGCGAGTTCTTCGCCCTGCTCGGCCCGTCCGGCTGCGGCAAGACCACGCTGATGCGCATGCTCGCCGGCTTCGAGGAGCCGACCGAGGGCAAGATCACCCTCGCCGGGCAGGACCTCGTCGGCATGCCGCCCTACAAGCGGCAGACCAACATGATGTTCCAGTCCTATGCGCTGTTCCCGCATATGACCGTCGAAGCAAACATCGCCTTCGGTCTCAAGCAAGAGGGCATGCCGGCGAGCGATATCGCCAAGCGTGTCGCGGAGATGCTCAAGCTGGTCAAGCTCGAGCAATTCGCCAGGCGCAAGCCGCACCAGCTTTCGGGAGGCCAGCGCCAGCGTGTCGCGCTGGCGCGCTCTGTCGCGAAACGCCCCAAGGTCCTCCTGCTCGACGAACCGTTGGGAGCGCTCGACAAGAAGCTGCGCGAGGAAACGCAGTTCGAATTGATGGACTTGCAGCAAAACCTTGGTCTCACCTTCGTCATCGTCACGCACGATCAGGAGGAGGCCATGACCATGGCCGACCGCATCGCTATCCTGGACAAGGGAGAGGTCATGCAAGTGGCGACTCCGGCCGAGGTCTACGAAGCGCCAAGGACGCGTTTCGTTGCGAATTTCGTAGGCAACATCAACATGTTCGATGGTACGCTGACCAGCCGGGACAGCGACGGCGCCCTGATCCAGGGAGCAAACGGACTGGCCATCAGGACAGAGAATCCTGGTGACGCGCAGCCCGGAGCCAAGGTCTGCTATGCCGTCCGCCCGGAAAAGATAAAGGTCTCGTCCCGCAGACCGGCGGAGACGGCGGTCAACGCCACCGAGGGTGAAATCTTCGACATAGCCTATCTCGGCGACATGACAGTCTACCACGTGAAGCTCGGCGACGGGCAGATCGTCACCGCCAGCGCCCTCAACAGCGCGCGCATCGTCGAGGATCCGCTGACCTGGAGCGACCGCGCCTGGATATCGTTCCGGCCGGATTCCGGCGTCGTTCTGACACGGTAGGGCTCGATGTCGAACGCGGCCATTTCCGAACGCACCGTCGGTGAGAGCGAAGAACGGCGGGGCACGCTCGGCGGCAGGATAATGGCGGCGCTTGCCAGCCGCATCGTGGTTGTCGTTCCCTATTTGTGGCTGCTCGTCTTCTTTCTTGTTCCTTTCGTGATCGTCTTCAAGATTTCGCTGTCGACCACGGCGATCGCGATGCCGCCCTACACTCCGGTGCTGGACCTGTCGGATGGCCTGTCGGCATTCGTCGACCAGCTCCGCGAATTCAACTTCGACAATTACCTCTTCCTGTTCGACGACCCTCTCTATCGCAACGCCTATATTTCGAGCGTGCTGATTGCCGCGCTGTCGACCTTCGTGACGCTGGTGGTCGCTTTCCCCATTGCGTACGCCATGTCGCGCGCGCCGGCGACCATCCGGCCGACGCTCATGATGATGGTGATCCTGCCCTTCTGGACGAGCTTTCTGATCCGTGTGTACGCATGGATCGGCATCCTAAAACCCGAGGGTCTGCTCAATCAGTTCCTGCAGGCGATCGGCGTCATCGACCAGCCGCTGCAAATCATGAACACCAATACGGCGATCGTGATCGGCATCGTCTATTCCTATCTTCCGTTCATGATCCTGCCGCTTTACGCGACGCTGGAGAAGATGGATTTCTCGCTGATCGAGGCCGCCCAGGACCTCGGATGTCGGCCGCTCTCGGCGTTCTGGAAGATCACCTTTCCTCTTGCCATTCCCGGTATCATCGCGGGTTGCCTGCTGGTCTTCATCCCCGCCGTAGGCGAGTTCGTCATCCCCGATCTGCTTGGCGGCTCCCAGACGCTGATGATCGGCAAGACCTTGTGGAACGAGTTTTCGGCCAATCGGGACTGGCCGCTGTCCTCCGCCGTGGCGGTCATCCTGCTGCTTCTGCTCGTCCTGCCCATCGTCTATTTCCAGAATGCGCAGGCCAAGGCGCAGGAGGCAGGACGATGAACAACACGGCACTGTCCAGGTTCAACATCGTTTCGCTGGTCCTGGGCTTTTCCTTCCTCTATTTGCCGATCGTCCTTCTCGTCATCTTCTCCTTCAACGAATCCAAGCTTGTGACCGTGTGGGGCGGGTTTTCCACGAAATGGTATGTCTCTCTGATGTCGAACCGCGGCATCCTGGATGCCGCCTGGGTGACGATCCGCGTGGGGTTGATCGCCGCGACCGTCGCGACGGTTCTCGGCACGCTGGCCGCAATCGCGCTCACGCGCTACGCGCGCTTTCGCGGCCGGCTCCTTTTTTCCGGCATGGTCTTTGCGCCCCTTGTCATGCCCGAGGTCATCACCGGCCTGTCGCTCCTTCTTTTCTTCGTGGCGGTAGGCCTGGATCGCGGCTTCGTGACCCTCACGCTGGCACACATCACGTTCACCATGTGTTTCGTGACGGTGGTGGTCCAGTCGCGGCTCGTCACATTCGACCGCGCCCTGGAGGAGGCGGCGATGGACCTAGGCGCGACCCCCGTGAAGGCGTTCTTCCAGGTGACGCTGCCCATCATCCTCCCCGCAGTTATCTCCGGCTGGATGCTTGCCTTCACCCTGTCGCTTGACGATCTCGTCATTTCGAACTTCACATCCGGGCCTGGCGCCACCACGCTGCCGATGAAGATCTACAGCCAGGTTCGGCTTGGTGTCACGCCCGAGATCAATGCGGTCTGCACGATCTTGATCGGCATCGTCACGATCGGCGTGATCGTTGCCTCGCTCGTCAACAAGCGCCGCGAGGTTCAAAGACAGCGTGACGAGCAGGCGGCCCGGCGCGGCTGATGCATGTCGCCGAAAACTGTGCAGCGGTTTTGGGCGAACGACATGCTTTGTGGATCTATTCCACGGGCTGGGCCGGGACGCTTTGGAAGATCGGCGCGATGAAAGGCTCGCCCCATGAGCCGCCGACGAAGAAGACCGAGTCCACTGGGGGTGGATCGGTGCCTTCCGCTGCCAAGGGATGTATCGTTCCCGACAAGGCAAGGCCGCCGCCGAGGTAAGGGACGATGCCGGAGAGGGTGATCGTATGGGCGGGGGCCTTCACCTCGGCTTTCTCGATGCGAGCGACGCCTTTCGAAACGGATGCCTTGAGTTCGACGGAGTTGACCGGCAGGGAGCCATTGGAGACCTCGGCAAGCGCAAAGAACCCGCCTTGCTTCATGCGCTCCAGGAGGGCGTTGAGGTCGAGATCAGCAAGCTTTCCCTGGCCGAAACTCGCCGTCACCGATCCGTCTCCCTGCTGCAGGAGTTCGTTCCAGCTTGTTCCCGGTCCCTTGAGGATGATCGAAACCGTGCCGCGGCCGGTCGGTATGAGACGTCCGGACTTGCTGGCAGCAGCCAGGATGCCGCCATCTATATCCGTGGCAAGCAGCCGGACCTCGATCTGATTGGCGCCGGGTTGACGATCGAAGCGGATGCCGGTTTGGATGCTGCCCCCGAAGGCTGTGGCATCAGAGATGTCGAAGGCCGCGATCTTGGGTTTGATCTGTGCCGTCGCCGCGATGTTCGTGAGTGTCGCGGATCCGGCGTTGGCCTTGGCTGCGGAGAGCCTGAGGTCGAGGTTGAAGCGGTCGGCGAAAGCCGCGTCGATCCCCGTGACTGTGCCGTTCCCGGTTTCCAGCGGGGTGAAGGCAGTCAGGAAGGATCGGATATCGAGCGCATCGAAGGCCAGCGTCCCGGACAGCATGGGTACGGTTTCGGCGAAGGAGAGATCGAGCACCCCCATGCCTGGATTGCCGTTGAGCGTGACGTCGGCCTCCGCGAAACGCATGCGCTGGCTGTTCCCGGTGACAGTGGCCTTGATCGCGACCGATCCCAGGGTTGGTCCCGGTGCGGCCTCCACAGTCGACCAATCGAGCATGCGCCTGAGCGATGGCGTCGAGAAGCTGAGTGGCCCTTCGAAATAAGTATCGCGGGAGAGATTGGCCGAACCTTCGAAGGTCAGGCTCGCCGGGGCAGCCTTCACGCTCAGCGACAGTGGGGCGGTGCCGCCGGCGAAGAGCACGAGGGGGCGGGCCATCGTCATGTCGAGGGTAACGCTCTCGCCCCGCCAGATGCCCGTGGCTGCCAGAGTTCCGCCGCGGTCGAGCGCGGTCCAGTTGATCGCCCCGGCGAGGCTGCTCACGATCTCCTCGTCCTTTCCGCCTCGCTGGACGACAATACGCCCGTCGACGAATTCGAGCCTGCCGAACGGATCGCTCGGTATGCCGCTGAGGTCGGGATTGGAGGGATTGGCCGCCACAGCGGCCCGGGCCGCCTCGATCGACCGCACGATACGCCCTCCGCCCGGCGAGAGGGGAAGCAGCAGCTTCCCGCCGACCGGCGCCACACGTAAGGTCGGCCGGATCAGGCGCGTCGAGGAAAAGACGATGTAGCCGCGCAGTGCCGCCAGCGCCGACAGGTCGATCTCCACACGCTCGGCGAAAACCACCGGCTTGTGCTCGGGATCGCTCCAGCCCGAAAGCGTTACGTTGCTGAGTATCGCCCGAAACGGCCAGACCTCGACTTCCGGTGCGCCGCCAAGTTCGACCCGGTAGCCGCTCCAGGCACTCATCTCGATGGCGATGCGGTCGCGCACGATTTGCGTCGAGGCGATGAAGGGCAAGGCGGTGAAGGCGATCACGCCCGCGATCGCAAGCGCGGCAATTACCCAGATGCCCTTCCTGATCATGTTTGACGGCATCTGCCCTTGACGCTCCGCATCGGATCGACTGCTACCGCTTCGGTCCGCTTGCCTGCACGGTTTAAAGGAGCATCATGGCTTTTCAAGTCTCGCTTCGCATTTCTCACATTCGATCTAGCTCCGTGGTCGTGCATTCGGCTTCTACGGCTAGAATGGTGGCAAATTCGGGTCCTCTATTGCGGCGGTGGGACGCGGTATGCATAAGGACGGCGTCTTATCTGGGAGGACTTCATGACGAACGCCCCGCTGTGGATGCCGACTGCCGCGCAGATCGCGAAGGCGCCGCTGACAGCCTTTATGGCGGTGGCCTCTGAGAGAGCGGGCCGCAAGCTGTCCAGTTTCGCGGAACTGCACGAATGGTCCGTCGCCGACCGCGCTTCGTTCTGGGATCTGGTCTGGGATCATTGCGGCGTCATCGGAGATAAGGGCGAGCGCGTCCTGGTCGACGGAGACAAAATGCCGGGCGCTGCTTTCTTCCCGGACGCCCGACTGAATTTCGCAGAGAACCTGTTGCGCAAGGACGGCTCCACGGATGCCCTGGTTTTCCGGGGCGAGGACAAGGTGGAGCGGCGCCTGTCCTGGTCGCAATTGCGAGCCCTGGTTTCTCGGCTCCAGCAGTTGTTCGCCGCTCTCGGCGTCAAGCCGGGCGATCGCGTGGCCGCGATGATGCCGAACATGCCTGAGACTGTCGCGGCCATGCTTGCCGCCACTTCGATCGGTGCGATCTGGTCCTCCTGTTCGCCTGACTTCGGCGAGCAGGGGGTGCTCGATCGATTCGGCCAGATCGAGCCAGTGGTGCTGCTCGCCCCGGACGGCTACTGGTACAATGGAAAGGCAATCGAAGTCGCCGACAAGATTGCCGCCGTCGCGGGGAAGCTCCCGAGCCTGCGCAAGACAATCGTCGTGGACTATCTCGGCAATTCGGCCGCGGTGGCCGAAACCATACCCGGCGCCGCATCGCTCGAATCGGCGATCGCGCCTTTCGCCATCAAGGACGTCGCCTATGAGCGGCTGCCTTTTGCGCATCCGCTCTACATACTCTTTTCCTCGGGCACGACCGGCGTGCCGAAATGCATTGTCCATTCGGCCGGTGGCACCCTGATCCAGCACCTGAAGGAACAGCGCCTCCATGCGGGCCTCCTCGAGGGGGACCGCTTTTTCTATTTCACCACCTGCGGCTGGATGATGTGGAACTGGCTGGTATCCGGCCTCGCGTCGGGCGCCACGCTGCTGCTCTATGACGGCTCGCCTTTCCATCCGGACGGCAGCGTGCTGTTCGACTATGCTCAGGCCGAACGGATGACCTATTTAGGCACCTCGGCGAAGTTCATCGACGCGCTGCGCAAGGCCGATCTCCATCCCGGCAAGACGCACGACCTCTCGGCGATCCGCACGCTCTCGTCGACCGGCTCGCCTCTCTCGCCCGAAGGCTTCGCCTATGTCTATGAGCGAATCAAGGACGACGTGCATCTGGCTTCCATATCCGGGGGAACCGACATCGTGTCCTGCTTCGTGCTCGGTGTCCCGACGGAGCCCGTCTGGATCGGGGAGATCCAGGGGCCGGGACTGGGCATGGCAGTGGACGTTTGGGATGACGACGGCAAGTCGATACGCGGCGAAAAGGGAGAACTCGTCTGCACCAAGGCGTTTCCGTCGATGCCGATCGGCTTTTGGAACGACCCTCAGGGCGAAAAGTACCATGCCGCCTATTTCGAGCGCTTTGAGAATGTATGGTGCCATGGCGACTTCGCAGAATGGACGATCCACGGTGGGGTGATCATCCACGGCCGGTCGGATGCCACCCTCAATCCGGGCGGCGTGCGCATCGGTACCGCGGAAATCTACAATCAGGTTGAGCAGTTGCCGGAAATCGCGGAGGCCCTGTGCATCGGCCAGGAATTCGACAACGATGTCCGCGTGGTGCTCTTCGTGCGGCTCGCGCCTGGCGCGGTCCTCGATGAGGAACTGCAGAAGCGCATCCGGGCGAAGGTCCGAAGCGGCGCGAGCCCACGCCACGTGCCGGCCAGAATTGTGGCCGTTGCCGATATTCCACGCACCAAGTCCGGCAAGATCACCGAACTCGCTGTCCGCGACGTGGTGCATGGGCGTGCGGTCAAGAACAAGGAGGCGCTTGCCAACCCTGAGGCGCTGGAACTGTTCAAGAACCTGCCGGAGCTGGCGGGCTGAAGAGAGCGAACCGCCAATAGGAAAAAAGGCGGGGGCGCGACCGAACGGGCATCGGCGCTCCAGCTACCCGCTCATGCCTCTTGGTCGCGCATCAATGCGCTGGTGAGCAGCACCACGGGAATGAGCGCGACGACGATTATGAGTATCGCGGCCGGTCCGGCATCGGCAACCACGGCACGCGAAGCGTTCTCGTAAACGCTGGTCGCGAGCGTGTTGAAGCCGAAGGGTCGGAGCAGGATCGTTGCCGAGAGTTCCTTGACGGTATCGACGAAGACAAGAACCGCTGCTGTGAAGATGGCTGGCTTCAACAGGGGCAGCAGGACCTTGCCCGCGCTTTGCCCCGGGCTCTGACCGAGGCTGCGGGCCGCCTCGTCGATATGAGGCGGCAGTTTTTCGACACCCGAACGGATCGCGCCTTCAGCCAACGCCATGAAGCGGATGGTGCAGGCGAAAACCACTGCCGCCGCCGAGCCTGTAAGCAGAAGGCCGGTCGAGACACCGAGAAGGTCGCGCGCGAGACCGTCGATCAGATTGTCGAAGCGGGCCAGCGCGAAGAGCAGGCCGAGACCCAGGATCGTGCCTGGTAGCGCGTAACCGATGGAGGCGAGTCGCACCAGGAGCGCGATTGGCCGCGAGCGCACCAGGCGCACCGCATTGATCAGCGCGAGCGCGAGAGCGATGGTGATCAGCGAGGTTGCTCCGCCGGTGACGATCGAATTCAGGAGCGCATGGCCGAGTTCGGGCGAGACGAACTGGTCAAGGCGTCGTGCGGCATAGCGGCCGAACACATAGAGAGGGATGCCGAATCCGAACAGCACGGGCAAGGTGACCGCCACGAGCGCCGCGATCCCCTTCGCCCGGGAAAGACGCAGGCGTGGCGGCTGCGCCTTGAGATGAGTGGCGCGCCCGGTGTGGAAGCGCTGTTTGCGCCGCGCCCATTGCTCGGTGAGGAGCAGGATCACGACAAGCACCAGCATGAGCATCGCGATCTGTGCCGCGCCTTCGAGGCTGCCGCGATTGAGCCAGGTCGTGAAGACGGAAAGCGTGAGGGTCCGCACGCCCAGATATTCGGACGCGCCGATGTCGTTGATGGTTTCCATCAACACGAGCGTGATGCCGGCGACGATGGCCGGACGCGCGACCGGGAGCAGGATGCGCCAGAACACCTTGGCAGGTCGTGCGCCCAGCGTGCGGGCGACGTCGGCGATGTTGCGCCCCTGCATGAGGAAGACGATGCGCGAGGTCAGGTAGACATAAGGATAGAGTACGCAGGACAGGACGACCGCGGCACCTGGCGTCGAACGTATGTCGGGGAACCAGTAGTCGCGCGGGCCGGTGAAGCCGAACAGCCAACGCACGGCGCCCTGCACCGGGCCGGTGAAGTGGAAGAATTCGGCGAAGGCGTAAGCAGCGAGATAAGGCGGTATCGCCAGCGGCAGGACGAGTGCCCACGCGAACAGACGCCGCAGCGGAAACTCGTATCCGACCACCAGCCAGGCGCTGGCGACACCCATGGTGCCGGTGCCGATCGCCACCAGAAGAAGCAGGAGAAGCGTCGTCCAGGTCGCGCCGGGCAGCACATTGGCCACGAGATGCGGCCAGTCGCTGCCGCTTCCCGTGAGCGCGATCGAAGCGAGCGCCAGGGCCGGGAGCAGCACCGCCGACGAGATCAGGATCGTGAGGAGATGGACATAAGGATGAGCATTGCGTCGAACGCGCCGACCGCTCTTCATGTCGGATGCTGCGATCTGCATGCCTATGATCGAAGGGTCCTTCCTCCGGCCAAAGCGCGTCGCAATCGTTCAGGGTTGCTCCTGCGCTTCAGACCTTTGATTTGATGCATGTCCTTCCTCACAAGCCGGGGAGACATGCTTTGGGCCGGGACGCTCGCGACCCGGCCCCGGAGAGCACTGTCAGCCCGGCCGATCAGCTCGCCGGCCCATCGTCGAGACCGACCCGATCGACCATTTCGGATGCCGCTTTGCGGTTCTTGGCGATGTCGGCGAGCGGCAGCGTGTCCGAGGTGAGCGTGCCGAAGGCCTTCACGACGGCCGAGGCCTCGAGGCCCGGCTCCACCGGGTACTCGAATACCTGCTCGGCATAGATCTGCTGCGCCCTGTGGCTGGAGAGAAACTGGATCAGCTTCACGGCATTGTCGCGGTTCGGCGCATACTTGGCGAGCGCGGCACCGGAAATGTTGACATGCGTTCCGCCGTTCTCGAAAGTCGGGAAGACGACCTTGATGGCCCCGGCCCACTCCTTCTCTTCCGGCTCCTTCTCGTTGGTCTGCATCAGGCCTACATAGTAGGTATTGCCGAGCGCGATATCGCATTCCCCAGCGAAGATGGCTTTTGCCTGTGGGCGGTCGCCGCCTTCCGGTTTGCGGGCGAGATTGGCCTTGAGACCCTTCATCCACTCCTCGGTCTTGGCTTCGCCCCAATGCGCGATCGCCGCCGAGAACAGTCCCAGATTGTAGTCGTGCTGCCCGGAACGCATGCAGATCTTGCCCTTCCATTTGGGGTCGGCGAGGTCGGCATAGGCGATCGGCTCGTCGCCGACCCGATCCTTCGAGGCATAAAGCACGCGCGCCCGCTTGGTGAGGCCGAACCATTGGCCTTCCGGATCGCGGTATTCAGCGGGGATGTTGGCATTGATGGTGGCGTCGTCCAAGGCCTGTGTCGCACCTTTCTCCTTGGCATTGGTCAGGCGGGCGATGTCGACGGTCAGGATGACGTCCGCTGGGGAGTTCTGTCCCTCGGCGACGATACGGTCCTCGAGGCCCTTGTCGAGGAACAGGACTTCGGTCTTGATTCCGGTCTCCGCCGTGAAGGCGTCCAGGACCGGCTTGATCAGGTCGGGCTGGCGATAGGAATAGACATTCACGACACCATCGGCCAGCGCGGTCCCGGCAGACAACGTTGCGAGGGCGAAGGCTGCTGCGAACCGGGCGCTCTTCGAATTCATCTTTGTCTCCCTGTCTCGAATATGGATTGCTCTTGGCTGCGTGCCGCACAATCGCCAGCCGCTGGCTGGTCTCATGCGGCATTTGCTGCCACGCGTCAAGTGAAAGTCCAATGATTTCAATTATTTAGAAATGTTCTAAACTGGAGGGATTTTCGCAGCTTTTCAAGTACTTGGATGGGCGATTGGAGGTTGGCGCAAAACGACCGCAGCATCGGACGATTCCGGTCCCGGCGCGTCACCGCGTCCATTATCGGTCGATGATCTGTCCAGCCATGCCTAGCCGCGCGACACGTCCTCTGCGGTGGCATCAAGATGCGCAGGATGCCCGCGCGTGGGAGCGCTCCCTCTACCAGGGCAGATCGCGCTGCTACACGCCTCGTGAGGTATCCGCGCCATCGCAATCACTTGGCGCGACGGCGGGGTCTACCCAGCCAATACGCGGGTGGAGGGGAAGGTGATCTCGACCAGCGTGCCTTCGCCGGGCGTGGAGTTGATGGCGAACTTGGCGCGGTTCGCTTCGACCATCGCCTTGGTCAAGGGGAGGCCGAGCCCTGTGCCGTCGCCACGTGCACGCTTAAGGGCGTTGACCTGCTTGAAGGGCTTCAGCGCCTGCTCGATCTCGGCCGCGGTCATGCCGATCCCGGTGTCGCGCACCCGCATCATGACATCGCCAGACGCTTCGTAGGATGTCGAGACGATCACCTGGCCGCCCGCCTGTGTGTAGCGCACGGCATTGGACAGAAGATTGAGTGCGATCTGACGCACGCTTCGCAGGTCGGCGACCACTTCCGGAAGACGAGAGGCGAAGCTCGATCGAATGATGACGCGCTCGCGATTGGCTTGCGGCTGCATCATCGCCACCGTTTCGGCCAGCGTGTCGTTCAGCGAGACGGCCTCATAGGCCATCTCCTGTTCGCCCGCCTCGATCTTTGAGATATCGAGAAGATCGTTGACCAGGTCGAGGACGTGATTGCCCGAGCGGTTGATATCGCGCAGGTAGTCGCGGTAGCGGTCGTTGCCGATCGGCCCGAACTTCTCGTCCATCATCAACTCGGAAAAGCCGATGATGGCATTGAGCGGTGTGCGGATCTCGTGGCTCACGCGAGCAAGGAAATCTGTCTTCTGCGAGGAGGCCCGCTCGGCTTGCGCCCGCGATTGGGTGAGTTCTTCCTCCGCGCGCTTCCATTGGGTGATGTCGCGCAGCACCGCGCAATAGCCGCCGAGATTGGGGAGCTTGCCGATCGTCATGAAGAGCGGAATGAAACGGCCTTGCGCTTCCCGGCCGATCACCTCGCGCCCGTCGTTCAGCACGCTGGCTACTCCGTTTTCGGAAAGCCCGTTCAGATAGTCGCGTGCCGCTCGCTGGCTTTCGATTGCGAACAGCGCAGTGAATGGCCGGCCGGCGACTTCAGAGCTGTCGACGCCGAACAGGGCTTCGGCGGGTCGGCTGATCGAGCGGATCGTGCCGTCATTGGCAATCAGCACGACGCCGTCGGTGGCTGTGTCGATGATTGTGGAGAGTTCGCTGATCCGCGCTTCCAGATCGAGCTTCTGCTCTATCGACAGGCCGGGAGTGAGCACCGGCATGCGTCCGACCTTGCGCAACGCGAGCAGCAATGCCTTACCGCCCTTCCACGGCACCGACTGGAGCCGCGCCTCGACCGGCAATTCGAGACCGTCGCCGCGACGAAGCCGCAGCTTGCGGTCGTTCCGTTCGCTGTCGGTGTCGTCGCGATAGGGATCTCCGAACAGCGCGTCGAGTCCGCCGCGTTCCGCCAGTTCCTCGATGGAAGCATAGGCGGTGAATTCGAGGAAATCCCGATTGGCGTAGTGCAGAAGGTCACCGGAGTGGATGAGGACAGGAACAGGCAGCTTGTCCAGGATCGTGGTGTCGACCGCCGGACGCGCCGGCGGCTCGGCGGGCCCGGGCATGGCCTCGGCATCGCCCGTTGCCACTTCGGCCGGCGGGGTGATCGGAGGCTCGACACGAGTGTCTTGCGACGTCTCCGGCAGAGGCGTTTCGTCGCCCGGCGCCGCAGCCTTCTCGCCGCTCTTCTGGACAGCGCTCGGCCCTTCCTTCCCATGAACCGGGATATCCGCTTTGGCGTCCGAGAGGCCGCCAGCGCTCTCCCTTCGGAGCCGGTCGCCGATTTCGCGGAAGGCGTTCCTCTCGACCGGGGTAAGGCCCCGGTCGTTGGCCGGCGTTCGGTGCTCGGCGAGCCGGATGATCTTGTCGTTCTGCCGCCGGTCCGGTTTCGGTGCGCTCTCCGCGGCCGGGGCGGCTTCACGTCCTGCGGCTTCGTCTGTTGCGGGAGCCGTGGCTTCGTCGGTCCCCTCGTGCGGCCGCTCCGGAGCCGGCGGACGATAGTCTTGAGTGAGGCTGCGGCCGATACCTTCCGGGTCGCCCACCGCATCCGCGGGGCGCGCGACGCCGAAGCCGCGGAAGCCTTCGAATTCGCGATTCCGTCCGTAGGTCGGCAGGGCGGCGAGATCGACGGGAATTCTGAGCGTGGTGCCGGCGACCGGCCAAAGAACGGTGCGGCCGGACCACGTGTCGCGCCGTTCGAGAAGGCCGGCGATGTCCCGGTCGGAATCGAAGCCGAAAATCATGGCCACGTCGCTGAACTTGCGACCGACGACATCGGCCGCCGCGGTTCCGACAGCCCCGGCGAACTCCTCCGAGATCATGCTGAAGCGCCCCTCGGCATCGGTGCGCCACACGAATCTCACCGGCGCGGAATCGCGGTCAGGCTGGGGCCCATTCGCGTCCCCCGGCGTGGTGCTGCCGGATGGGATCTCCGCAGGCGTCGTCGCCTCGGATCGATCTGCGACGGCAGTTTCAGCGGCATGACCGGACCGATCCTCGCCGGCGCTGAAGTACCAATGATCGTGTTCGGCCTTTGCATTGGAAGGTCGCATCGCCGGGGGTGCCGTTTCCGCAGCTGTCGCGCTTGATCGCGGCTCTTCGGCTGCTGGCGAGGTCTTGGCAGCAGGGGAAGGTGCCTTCTCCGGCTGATCCTCGCCTATCACCAGGAGCAGTGCCAGGAGCGGGTCGTCGGCAAGCCGCGCCATGCCGGCAGGCAGGCTGGTGCCGCCCGCTCGGATCAAGCGCTTCACCAGTCGATCGGGCGCGCTGCGAACCTCTCCGACGAGGACCTCCAGGGCAGTATCGGTCAGGCCAAGGGCGGAAAAGCCCTCCGACGCCGCAACCGCCCGGCCTTGTCCGTCGACCAGCGCCACATGGTTACTCGCGCCTCCAAAGCCGCTGATGGCCCGCTCGGCGATTTCGTCCGGAGTTCGCGAGGAGCCGTTCAGCATTGGCACGGCGAGCAGGATCGCGGCCTCGCCGCCGGGCAGGGCGAGGCGGCTGGCAATGAAACCGACCATGCGGCTCGTCATGCCGCTGGCGAGCCTCACCGAGATCGGACGGTCTTGGCCCAGATCCGGGTAGCCCGGCGCCGCCATGATCTGGCGGCGCGCGATCAAAGGCAGTCGCGCGTCGGCCCCCATGATCTCCTCGACCTCGGCATAGCCGAAGAGAGCGGCGCCGGGGCCGTTGGCCCAGATCACCTCCTCGAGATCCGTCGAAAGCACCGCAACGGCATCGCCCGCCGCAAAGCGCGAGCGCACATCGTCGAGGACCGCGATGTCGAGGAATGAGTAGTCCCGTGAAGCCATCCGTGCTGCCTGCGGGCGTTGGCGCCGTTATTAACATATTGTTAATAAAAGCTAAGAGCTCGAACGTCCAGAAACGAGAGCGTCGGTTCAAGCCAAATTTCGGACTTTGGTTAACCGCTTGGGAGGTTCATGGTGCATCGCACGCAAGATGTTGCGATGCACAATATGTTGATTTATACTGTCTCCTTCGAAGTGAATTGAAGTCCTTGCAACGTCACCGCCAGAACAGGACCGTAAGAATGGCCAAGACCGAAAAGACCGCGGATATCATCGAGAACGTAGAATTCCCCGCTTTCGACACCTCGAAGGCCACCGACCAGTTTCGCGCCTTTGCCGAGAAGGGCGCCGATCAGTCGAGGGAAGCCTTTGCCAAAGTAAAGGCCGGCGCGGAGGAGGCGCAGAAGCTGTTTGAGAGCACTGTTGAAACAGCCAGAACTGCTTCGAACGAGCTGTCGCTGAAGGCCATCGCCGCGTTTCGAGCCAACGCCGAACTCGGATTCTCCCACCTCGAATCTCTTCTTGCCGCCAAGTCGCTGTCAGAGCTCGTCGAACTTCAGGCGGCCTATCTGCGCAAGCGCGTCGAGATGGCCGTCGGTCAGGTCAAGGAATTCCAGTCCGCCACGACCAAGGCGGCCGAGGACGTGGCGCAGCCCTTCAAGGGCGCGTTCGACAAGGCGCTTAACGAATTCAAGGCCGCGTGAGCGGCCCAGTTTTCGAGAGGCTCCCCGACTCTTGTGGGGGCGGGAAAAGGCCGGATCCGCATCGTCCGGCCTTTTCCTTCTTGCGCTCGTCCACCGATAGCCTTCTCAACGGGCTTGAATTATCCTTCGTTTGTCCGTATGGACGCTTCGCCCGTGATTGGTGGCCCGTGCGGTTGTAGCTCAGTTGGTTAGAGCGCAGGATTGTGGCTCCTGAGGTCGGTGGTTCGAATCCACCCAACCGTACCAATTCCTTCGGCAGAAATGATAAGCGAATTCGACGTTTATGATGCGTCGGCCGGGTCGCACGTGCGTTCTGCATCGTTCTGGGGGCCGGCTGTCCCGGCGGGTGGTCGTATCTTCCGTCGAAGCGAGAAGTCGTCGGCGCCAAGCCAAGTAACCCGCAGAGGCAATGCTAGCCTAAAGTATGCTCCCCAACCGGGCACCGGTTTGGGGAGAGAGAATGCTCAAAGGCCTACAGCGCGGGAGCGAATTGAAGGATCGCGACGCGCTTTAGCGAATGCGTCAAGCCTCGGCTGAGGCTGGCGCAGCTGCTTTCTGCATCTTGAGCACTTGCTGTGCTGCGGCAACAGTATCGCCACCGCCTTCCACATGAACGGTGGGAAAAGCAATCTTGATTCCGTTTTCCGCGAAAGCCTTCTTGATCATCATGTAGGCCCTGCGCTTCATGGTGAACTGCGTGCCGGGCCTTGCCATCAGCTTCATCCGCAAGACGATCGAATACTCCCCGAAGTTGTCGATGCCCTGCATCTTCAATGGCTCGATCGTGTCGGCGGCGAACTCGGGATCGTTGGCCAGCTCCTGCCCGATCTTCTTGATGATCTTGCGTGCTGCCTCGACGTCGGAGTCGTGGGTGACGCTGATCGTCATTTTCTCGATCGCCCAGTCGCGGCTCATATTCTGGACGGCTCCGAGTTGGCCGAACGGTACGGTGTAGACCGGCCCGCGATGATGCCTCAACCGTATCGAGCGCAGGCTGAAGGATTCGACAGTGCCCTTGTATGATCCGCTCTGGATGTACTCGCCGACCCGGAACGCATCGTCGAGCATGTAGAAGATGCCGCTCAGCACGTCCTTGACGAGCGTCTGCGATCCAAAGCCGATGGCGACGCCCAGGATGCCTGCGCCCGCGATCAGCGGCAGAATTTGAATGCCCAAACCCGACAGGATGGTCAGAACGGCCACAGCGGCGATAAAGACGAGGAGCACGTTGCGGAATATAGGCAACAGCGTGCGCAGCCTGCCGGATCGCGCTTTCTGTTCTCCGTTGCCGTCAGCCTCCTCGGCAAGCTTCAGCCGATAGTCGATCAACGCCTTCGAAAGCTGCCAAGCCATGTCGGCTATCACCAGGATGATGACGGCGTGAAACAGGCCGTCGACCAGTCTCTCGCCAAGCTCGCTGCCGGACAGCGCGAAAGCACTGAATCGCCATTGATATGCCAACCAGGCGACCGCGACGGCGATGACCAGCGCCCTGACACCCCTGGCGACGAGGATATCGAATATGACGCCGACTGCGCCAACGGGCCTTCCGCTGCAGGCGAAGGCTTGCGCCAATTGGCCGACAGTCCGCAGCAGGGCTGGCAGGACCAAGGCATAGATGCCTATCCACAAGAGACCGGGCATTCCGCCAACCCAAAACAGCCAGAGTGCGACCAGGAAAAGAGTGAGCAGGACCCCTTTCAGGGCGGAAGTCGTCTGGCCAGGCCGACGCCAGACGACGTCAATCGCTGCCGCCAGCAGGGCGAGCCCTATCAGATGGGCGGCGAGCTGCGTAACCTCCGACGAATTGCCGAGAGAGCGCATGATGCTGGCCACCGCCCAGCCCAACAGGAATATCCCGGCCATCAGGCTGGCGCGGCTGAACCAGAAGTCGACTGCCGCACCATTCGTCATGATGGGCTGCTTGGCGTCTGATGCAAAGGTAATTGCGGCGCCGTTGGCCGACGCATCGGGCGGAGTGCGAGGGGCGGCGGCGGCAAGGACGAGCGCAGGCCGCAAGACAGCTCGCACCAGACGAAAGATAATGATGCCGACCAGCAGGGTAAGAACCGTCTTCCGCAACAAGGGCGGCCATTCGAAAGTCAGGAACAACCCAATGCTGGCCAGAGAGAATGTCAGCAGGATGGCCAACTCTCTCAGGATCGTGCTATGGGCGGAATCCGGCCCATCCTTGGTGGCCGCGGGCGGCTTCGGGAGCGCGCGGCGCATCAGCCATTCCGCGCCACAACCCACCGCGATCAGCACCGCAACGATGAGAGCCACGAGGCCTGGCCTGCCGGAATTGACGTCACGGCTTACGATATCTGCCACCCGCGCCAGCTCCTGGGGGATGCGCGGCACCGCATGCACGAGGACCCCGATCCGATCGCGTATCGCAATCTCCCAACGTGTCAGCATATCGGAGAACGGGTCTCCCGCTTGACGCTCGGACGCGCGTGGAGCGACTTTGTCTTCCAGCCACGTCTTGACTTCCGGATCGTTGAGCAGTTCGAGAAACTGCCTTGCCTTTTCTGGAGGCAGCTCAGCGGGTACATCCTGCGCCCAACTGGCTTCCTGCAGGGCCATCAAAGCAATCAGCAGTGCGACCGGAATTGCCAGGCAAAGTTGGATGGCGGCTCTCATCATCACCTCCGGTTCTCGATGGCGGCAGCCATATGGCGACACGACTCGGCACGTTCCATGCTCGTCATGGCACTCGCGAACTTCCGTTGAGGCCACTCATCGGATGATGCTTCTCGGGCAGGGCATTGATGTCGCGGATTCTCCCAGGGATCCTGGTCAGTCTCGTAAACAACAACGAAATGAAGCTTGCTACCGCGCCAAGCAGGAAGGACGGAGCGATCGAGTGCGAGGTCACCTGAGAAATTTGCTCAGGGTATGGAGCATTGAACAGGTCATTCAGCACGACTTGAGGCTACTCCCGAAGATATCTGCCTTCTCCGGCCCAACCCGATATCGATAGTCGGGTTGAAGACGCCTGTCTCGATTTCTGAATGGCCGTCTCAATTCAACTCCATCAGCCACAATCACAAATCGCGCGGTGCCCGATTCCACGGATCGCTGCGAATGGCCCCGACATGACCTGCCTCGGACAGCGCGTAGATTTCGTGCACCTTCTCGATTGTCGCGCGATCCCGTTGCACGAAGGCGCTTGGCGGCTCGTCCGCCCAGTAGCGCATGTCGTGGAATGTGCCGACGACAGAGGAAAATCAGCGGTTTGCCACCGACATCGCTGCTCGCATCGCTGTGGCTCTGCCCTCCGTCTCGCCTCATGGATGAGCAAAGGCTACGCACTAAACCGTTGCTAGAGCAAGCGCCGGAATGTAATTTACATAGGAGGACGCATGGCTGCGGACGAATGAACAGCAACGAGGGGTGTTGTGATCCGCCAAGAGATCCCTGCGAAAGGTGAGACTGCGCCCTCCGTCGAGGACTGTCGTGCCCAACTCGCGCGCATCCTGAACAGTGCGGACTTCGGTGCGACCGATCGCAAACATAGATTCCTCCGCTACGTCGTGGACGAGGCGTTGGCTGGGCGCGGGAACCGGATCAAGGCCTATTCGATCGCGGTCGAAGTGTTCGGCCGCGATGCCTCCTTCGACCCGCAGACGGATCCGATCGTCCGGGTCGAAGCCGGCCATCTGCGCCGGGCGCTCGAACGGTACTATCTGACCGCCGGACTGGACGACCCCATACTCATCGGCATCCCGAAGGGAGGCTATGTTCCCACCTTCTCGCGGCGCTATTCGCCTGGCCCGGTCCCCGAGGAGCCCGCCGTCGCAGCCGCACCGGCGCCGCGGCGGGCAAGCCTTGGACGCAAGCCTCTGGTCGCGGCGGCTGCGATCCTGTTCGTCGCCGCGGCCATGGCACTGGCCTGGGGCTACCCTTTCCGGTTTTCGCCGAGCAAGCCGGAAGTC
>DATMFK010000029.1:0-8656 GCA_035556195.1 Rhizobiaceae bacterium | reverse complement strand
GGCTCTGTTCGGCTCGTTTCTCGGCGGCTCGATCGCGGAAAGCTTCGGCTGGCGAAACACCTTCGTCTTCTTCGGGGTCGGCGGCGCGATCATCTCGCTGCTGTGCTTCCTGTTCCTCAAGGAGCCCCAGCGCGGCGCGTCCGATGGCGCGGCCAGCGAAGCGCTGTCCACGATCGGCGTGGTGCGCATTCTCCTGGGTTCCAGTTCGCTCCGCTGGCTGGTGATCGCCTTGTCGACCATCAGTCTCGGCAGCTTCGGCGTGAACACCTTCCTTCCCGCGTTCTTCTCCCGCGATTATGGCCTGGACGCCGGACAGGCGGGCTTCGTGTTCGGGCTGATTTCGGGGATCGGGGCTCTCATCGGAACCTTGTTCGGCGGTTACGCCAGCGAGTGGATGGCGCGGCGTGATCCGCGCTGGCTCCTGGGCGTGCCGGCGTTGGGGCTCGTCCTCGGGGCGCCGCTTTTCGTGGCCGGCCTGCTCAGTGGCAACCTGTACGTCGCGGTCCCCGTGATGCTCATCGGCTCCGCCGCGTTCTACACCGCGATGGGGCCGTCCATCGCCACGCTGCACGGGTCGTTTTCCGCGCATAGCCGGGCAACCGGGTCCGCGGTCTTCCTCCTCATCATCCACCTCCTGGGCCAGGGCCTCGGCCCGCCCCTGGTCGGCATAGTCAGCGATACCGTGTCGGCCGCCATGTACACGGGCGGAAACTTTGCGTCGGAATGCGCCGGCGCCGCCGCGCAGATCGAAGGATCGGCCTGTGCCCGCGCCTCCGCTGACGGCCTGCGCTATGCCATCGGGACGTTCGCGTTGTTTTTCGTCGGCGCTGGGGGCCTGCTCTACCTCGCCGCGCGGGCCGGCTGGAAGACTGTGGCTCGAACGGCCGGAGCATAAGCCCGCCTGCACCAAAGCTCACCAGGCGGGGTTCGCCGCCGGTCCCTTTCGCTCGTCCATCATCTCGTTGAAGATCGTGCGCCGCTTGAACAGCCAGCCCGAGCCCGTGCGAACCAGCTCGTCCTCGTAATGGCCATAGGCGCCGACGTAGGGCCACCGATGGCGGTTATCGTTGTCCAGCTCGAACCAGAAAGCCAGCGTCCGCGCCGTGTCGCCCTCGATCTGCATGACCTTGTTGGTCACGAAATGCCTCAGCCGCGACGGCCGCAAGGGAGCGTCCGCTTTCTCTAACTTGCCGAAATGCGCCTGCATGCCGATGACCGCCGCGTGTAGCGAATCCCGACCCTCGATCACGCCCCCGGCCCAATCGAGCACCCCGTCTTCCGTAAACAGAGAAGCGATGACGCCGGCGTCGAGCCAATCGAGCGCGAACAGATAGCGGCTGTGCAACTCGTCGATCCGCGCACGGTCCAGCAATTCCGCCACTGCCGCCGGATCGATTGGCTCAGTCATCGCTCTCACCTCTGATGATCATGGCACGCGTTAGCCGACTGAAAGCGCGGCGTCTTGCCCCGGCGCGAAGCTCAGGGATGGGAAGGTGCCCATTGCAGCCCGGCAGGTTTCAAGGCGCGTTCGGACGCTGTTGACACACCTTAGCCCCTCCCTCTAAAGGCCGCGCCCTACCCCGTGCCCAGATGGCGGAATTGGTAGACGCACCGTCTTCAGGTGGCGGCGCTCGAAAGGGCGTGGAGGTTCGAGTCCTCTTCTGGGCACCATTTGTTCTTCTCAGAACATCCCAAAAAGTGTAGAAAACCGCAGAAATCCAAGGAATTTGGCCCTTGGATCGTCTCGGAACGTGTCAGGAACATCCAGACATTCCGAGAACATTTGCGGGCCTTTCGTGGGTTTCGGCGAAAACCACATTGAGGAAAGGCCCACACGTGTCTTTGACCGACAACCAGCTCAGGGCGCTCAAGCCGAAGGACAAGCCGTACAAGGTCGCGGACGAGCGCGGCCTGTATGTCGAGGTCACGCCGAAAGGCGGCAAGCTATGGCGCTTTCGCTATCGAATCGGAAAGATCGAGAAGAAGCTCTCGATCGGCACCTATCCCGACATCAGCCTCAAGCAGGCGCGGCATGCCGCCCTCGAGGCGCGCATGGCGGTTGCGAAGGGCGGCGACCCGGCGCTCGAGAAGCGAAAGCAGAAGATCAGGGCCGAGTTCATCGCGGGCAACACCTTCGAGGAGGTGGCGAAGGAGTACATCGAGCAGATGATGGTGCAGAACGGCAGGGCCGATGCGACCGTCGTCAAGGCCAACTACTTCCTTGCCCAGCTGACGAAGGCGATCGGAAAGCGCCCGATCGAGCAGATCGAACCGTTCGAGGTGCTCGCCCCGCTCAAGCGCCTCGAAGCCAAGGGCAAGCACGAGACGGCGAAGAAATGCCGCTCGTTCGCCAGCCGCGTGTTCCGCTTCGGCGTCGCAACCACGCGTTGCACGTCGGATCCGACCAGTCTGCTCAAGGGCGCGCTCGTCGCCCCGAGGCCCAAGCACTATGCCGCGATCCTCGATCCTGAGGAATTGGGCGGGCTGCTCCGGGCGATCGATGGTTACACCGGCTATCCGATCACGAAGTATGCGCTCCTCATCGCGCCGCACGTCTTCGTGCGCCCTGGCGAGCTGCGCCACGCCGAGTGGAACGAATTCGACCTCGACGAGGGCGTCTGGAAAATCCCCGAGGGCAAGATGAAGGCCCGGCGTGCGCATGCCGTGCCGTTGTCGCGCCAGGTGGTCGCCTACCTGAAGGAGCTGGGAGAGATGCTTGGGTCCGAGGGCTACGTGTTCCCTTCGGCGCGCTCGTCATCCCGCCCGATGAGCGAGAACACCCTCAACGCCGCGTTCCGCCGCATGGGCTATTCGAAGGAGGAGGTCACCGCTCACGGGCTGCGTGCGACGGCCTCGACCATGCTCAACGAAAGCGGGCTATGGAGCGCCGATGCCATCGAGCGCGGACTTGCCCACAACGACGGCAACGCGATCCGCGGCATCTACCATCGCGGCAAGCACTGGGAGGAGCGCGTCCGCATGGCCCAGTGGTGGAGCGATCATCTCGACGAGCTGCGGGCTGGTAAGATGGTCAAGCGACGGCTGCGTGTCGTTTGATCCGTCAGGCTTAGGAGTACTAGGGTCCGGACTCATTAGAGCCACCATATGACGACGGCGGCGATGGCGATGGTGGCCATGAAGGTGTTGATGTTGCGGTCGAAGCGGGTGGCGACGCGGCGCCAGTCCTTGAAGCGGCAGAACATGCGTTCGACGACATTGCGCTGCCGATAGATTTGTCGATCGTGCTCGATGTGCACCTTGCGGTTGGACTTCGAGGGAATGACGGGCGTGGTTCCGCGCTCGATCAGCCAGGATCGCAGGGCGTTGCTGTCGTAGCCCTTGTCGGCGACCAGATAATCCGACGGCGGCACGGCGTTGATGGCCAGCATGGCGACCTTGGCATCGTGGGTATTGCCGGGCGTCAGCAGGAGGACGTGGGGGCGGCCTTTCTCGTCGCAGACGGCGTGGAGCTTGGTGTTCCGGCCTCCCTTGGTCGTGCCGATACCATGAGCCAAGGCCCCCCTTTTGCGCCGCCGGCGGTACGGTGAACCTTGATGCAGCTGCTGTCGATGAACAGCTTCGAGGCCACGCCGTCGACCCCGGCAAGGTCGGTGAAGATACGCTCCCACACGCCGCGCTCGGCCCAGCGCCGGAAACGGTTGTAGAGCGTCTTCTTCGGTCCGTAGACGTGCTCCGGACAATCGCCCCAGCGCCCGCCGCTCTTCAGCGCCTGGACGATCCCCGACAGCACGCGCCGGTCGTCGACCCTGGGCATGCCGCGCGTGTCCGTCGGCAAGAGCGGCTCGATCCGCGCCCACTGCTCATCCGAAAACCAGAAGAAATCCGCCATCGCCATCCCTCCTCGACGGAGGCAGGTGAATCACATCTCGCTGGCGCTGGGAATCCCGTTTATGGGTCCGGACCCTAATGCTAGCGATGTGAGCGAATGGTAACATTCTGCAAATGTGATCGAACACTCTCCTTTTATGATTGCGATCGAACGGTAACATGCATATAAAGTGAGCGTTCGGTAACAGGAGGCCACTCGTGCACGTCCGCACGGCAAAAGAGATCGGCACGTTCATTCGTGACCAGCGCAAGCGGCAAAAGCTGGATCAGGCAACATTGGCATCGCTCATCGGAGTCAATCGCCGATGGGTCATGGAGGTCGAGCGCGGCAAGCCGCGAGCCGAAATCGGTCTCGTCCTGAAAGCCTTGGCTGCGCTAGGCCTAAGCCTGTCCGTCCATCGGGACGACATATCCGGTTCGAGCGCAAATGCGCTCGATACCGTCGATATCGATGCGATCGTGCGCAAGGCCAAGGAGCCGGCGACGTGAGCAAGGAACTCTTCGTCCTGCTTTCCAATCGAGTGGTCGGGCGGGTGATCCAGGAGGACCGAGGCAAACTGTCGTTCACCTACGACGAAGCCTGGCGCGATATCCGCGGCTCATACCCGCTGTCGCTTTCCATGCCGCTCGCGGCGCTGGAGCACCGCCACAACGAGATCAGCGCCTATATCTGGGGACTGCTCCCCGACAACGAGCGCGTCCTCGATCGATGGGCCAAGAAATTCCAGGTGTCCGCGCGCAACCCGTTCGCGCTGATCGCCAACGTGGGCGAAGATTGTGCAGGCGCCGTGCAATTCGTTCGTCCCGAGCGTCTCGACGCCGTTATCGACAGCGAAGGCGGCGATATCGCCTGGCTCGAAGAAGCGGAAATCGCAGCCCGCATCCGGCAGCTCCGCGAGGACCAATCAGCCTGGCGCCTGCCAGCCGACACCGGACAGTTCAGCTTGGCCGGCGCCCAGCCGAAAACGGCGCTTCTCCTTCAGAATGGTCAATGGGGCGTACCGTCCGGGCGCACTCCGACGACCCATATCCTGAAGCCGCCGAGCGCCGATTTCGACGGGCATGCGGAGAACGAGCATTTCTGCTTGGCGGTTGCACGCGCACTCGGCCTCCCCGTGGCAACCTCGACCGTCATGCGTTTCGAAGACGAAGTGGTGTTCGTCGTTGATCGCTATGATCGGCAGGCGACCGAGGGCGGTGTCATCCGCATTCATCAGGAGGACATGTGCCAGGCGTTGGGCGTACCGCCGACGCACAAATACGAAAATGAAGGCGGTCCCGGCGTTGCGCAAATCGTTGACCTGCTGAGGGAGAATTCGGGTGCGCCGGGCGAGGATGTCCAGACCTTCATCAATGCCGTGGCGCTTAACTGGCTGATCGGCGGCACCGATGCCCACGCGAAGAACTATTCCATCCTGATTGGCGCCGCCGGCCGCGTCCGCCTGGCGCCATTCTACGACGTGGCGAGCATTTTGCCCTATAAAGGCTTCGACCCGATGCGCGCCAAACTCGCCATGAAGCTGGGAGGAAAATACCGGCTTCGCGACATCTCCGCCCGCGACTGGGAGAAACTCGCCGACGAACTGGGGTTGAAGCAGAATGCGGTATCCGAGCGTGTTCTCGCCATGGCCGAGGCGTTGCCCGCAGCCGCGGACGGCGTCCGGCGACAGATGCGCGAAACCGGCATGACGCATGGCATTGTCGATCGGCTGGTCGACCGCCTGAGCGAACATGCGGCCAGGTGTGCCAGGCTGTTTGCCTTGGCGCGGTGAGATCGACGAGCTGCGCGTCGGCAGGTCGGTCACTTGGCGGCTGGAACGCCTCTGCTTCAACTATTCGCCGACCTTCTCTGCGATCCACCGGTCAACTTCGCTCTCCGCCCAAGCGACAATCCTGCCGCCGAGCGGATAGGGCTTCGGGAACTGCCCGAGCTCGATCCGGCGATAGACGGTAGAACGGGACAGCCCCGTTCGATGCAGCACCTCGCGAAGCCGTATCAGTCGGCGCGGCGAGAAGCCGCAACCCTGCGACGCGGGGTATGCGGGAGACGATTGAACCATGACCATTTTCCAAAAGCCGGCGGTCTGGTTCGCGCTGCGAAAGGCAGCTACGTTCTTATTATGTTTCGAGGGAGCGTCAAGTGGCTTGCCTTCCGCGGCATCCCAAGGAGGCTCCTTTCCGGACCGATCATTCTTAGGGAAACCCAGAAGCGAACTGGGCCTTCGCCAGATCGCGCGACAAACCTGTGCGGCCAATCTAACATCATCACTGTTAGATGTCGGCGCCATGTTAGACAGGATACGCCTGAGCCGGTCTCTCGCTCTCTGCGGTCTGTAGCTCTTCGGCTTACAGACCACGCCCACCATAAGTGGCGCATGCCCGCTAAGGAATCTTCGGGCTTCCGTTTTGCCGATCACTGGGCCGCTTCAAGCTGTTCGACGAAACTGATCGATCCATTGGCAGCACCCAGTATCTCGCGGCGCACATATTCTTTGAACTGCTCCACGGAAACGAAGCAACGGTAGTCTGCGGCGTTCGCGACGGCGAGAAGTTCAGCGCTCTCGCCCAGCAGGAGCGCAACGCGCTCGGTCAGCTCCGCCTGGACCCCCTCGGGCCACGCCAGGTCCAGCAGCGCGCGCTGTTCGCCAGTGTCGGGATCGACCAACTCGAATGATACCTGACCGCGCGACAAGCCCTGCGCGTCCAGCCAATCATTGAGCTCATACAGCGCCTCTTCTTCCTCGTCGCTCGAGACGCCGCCAAGCACATGCCCCGCCGATGAACCGGGTACGCGCGGCCCTGACTCGCGAACTGGGCGTCGAGACTAACGAGATTGGGCTGACGGTCGAATCTCGCCAGGCGGACCTCGGCGGCATCAGCTACACAATCCTGCTGTTTGATCAGGCAGCAGGGGGCGCAGGCTTTTCCCCGCGCGCCGTCGATCTCTTGTCTAAGCTGATCGAACCGATGCGGGCACTGCTCGACTGCAAGTCAGAAGGATGCGACCGCGCGTGCTCCGCCTGCGTGCTCACTCCTGATCTTCGTGAGTACCACGACCTCATCGACAGGCGGGCGGCACTCGAATTCCTCGACCTGCATCTTTGGCGTCTTCTGACGCCGGATGCGGCAGAGAAGTTCGTGCCCGACGCGAGCTTCAGTGACGCTTTGGCCGACGAGCTTTTGGCTGGTACCGGCCCAATCGTGGTGTGGAGCCCTGTTCCCGACATTACGGATCTCCTGCGGGGATCCTTTCGGACGTTCGTATCTGCTGCTCAGCGGGTCGGCCGACCCGTTACGTTAGTGCTGCCGGACAATGAGTGGGCGGCAATGGATGAAGCTACTCGCTTGGGTCTTCGCGACTTCGCCACGCGGTTCGATCTTGAGCTGCGGCGCGGTAACGCTCCGTCGTTCTCAAACGGTGCGATAGCCCTGGCAGCGCTGCCAGATCATTCGGCGCTGTGGGCCAGCCGCGATGCGCACGCCTACCGGGCGGGACCGAGCTGGGGGATTCCTAACGAGTTTCCCGTCGTCCGCGGCAGCTATGGGATAGCCGACATAGGTGAACCAGTGCATCGATCGGACATGGAGCTTCATCCAGATGCGGCGTTCTTTGGTTTCACCGGCGATGTTGACGGACCGACCTTGGGCTTCGGTGAACGCTTGTTGCAGACAGTGGAGCCGCTCCTTCAGCGCATCGACGCCTGGAAACCGGGGCATCTGATCGCGGCGACCTATTTTGATCGCTACCTCAAATCGCCGCTTACTGTGCGCCTTGCGCTGGACTTCATTAGCGCGGCACGGAGCGCCCTGTCAGGCGACGATCCTATTCAAGTGGAGCTAGTGAGTGAGCCATATCGTGCCGACGGTCGCTACAGCGACGGGCAGCCATGGAAGATCACCCATGACTGGCGGGACGACAACGTCCGGGAAGCAGTAGTCCACTCTCTGGGTGATAGGCTGGGGCTGGACCTGAGTTTGTCTCTGCGAAGGGATCAGCATGCCCGCCAAATCGAGCTGCTCTTCAACACTGGAACGAGGGCAGTGCTGGTGTTCGATCAGGGATTTGGAAGCTGGTCACCCCCGTCAGGTATCTCAGTTCGCTTCGACTTTAACGGCGACCCGGTCGATCAGGCGATCAAGCTGTTGAACGCCAATGTCCTTATTCATGGCCCAACACAGCCGTCATACATTGTGGCCCATCGAAGATAGGCTACTGCGCTGACCGCCTGCGCCGCTCGAGCGATCCAACTTCAAGATGACTTCAGATCAGCAGACATTGCGGCGTACCCGATGCGGCCCACGGAGCGCGATTCTGCCCAATACACGTCGGTTTTCGTCTCAGATTCTCGCCGATCATGAGCTTTTTGGAGTCCCAAAAAAGGCATCGAACCAATAGCTTAGAGCCGATTTGCGGGCTGTTTTGCGGGCCTCTGAATTGGTCCGCGCGCGCCGGAAGCGCAGAAAGCCGCCAAATTTTCCGCTGCTTCGAGTCCTCTTCTGACCCCCTTCTCCATCGGAATCACCCGGTTGCGCGGCGCTTTGGCGGCGTGCGAGATCGGGACGTTTGGCGAATTGACGATATCTGTGGCCGCCCGACGTGCCGACG
The DNA here is from genome assembly GCA_035556195.1 of Rhizobiaceae bacterium. GTDB lineage: Bacteria > Pseudomonadota > Alphaproteobacteria > Rhizobiales > Rhizobiaceae. Next base: position 201 of record DATMFK010000029.1, on the reverse strand, counting down.
GGTATTGGACTCTCCCGAAGGTCGCTCTATGCGCCTGTTCACGGGCGCTTTGCGCCTTTCGGAATTTCAAGGGAGTCCTACATGCCGCTGGTAAATATGAAACCGTTGCTGCGCGATGCGATGGATAACGGCTATGCCGTCGCCGCCTTCAACCTGGTCGATTACGGGACGACCAAGGCCATGGTCGCCGCGGCCGAGGAG
>DATMFK010000028.1:0-120822 GCA_035556195.1 Rhizobiaceae bacterium | reverse complement strand
TTTGTGCCGTGATAGGAAGCGCGTCGGGGCAGGCCGACCAGGCCGCCGAGCGACGAGCAGTTGACGATCGCACCGGAACCTTGCCCGCGCATGACGCGGAGTTCGTGCTTCATGCACGCCCACACGCCGCGTTGGTTGACGGCGGTGACCCGCTCGAAGCTATCGAGCGGCTCGTCGGCGGCATCGGACGGGGGCACTTGGATGCCGGCGTTGTTGAAGGCCATATCGAGCCGTCCGTATTCTGCGACCGCGCGATCGACGATCGCTGCGACCTGCGCCTCATCGGCGACATCGCAAACCACGCCCATCGCGGTGCCTCCCTCAAGGACGAACCGCTGCGCTTAGCGATCGGCGAGGTCGCCATCGAAACCAGAACAAGGCGATGGCTGCGCCGTGGACGCCATATGGCCGAGAGCACTTGTCGCAGCATGCGGGACGTCGTTGCGCCGGGACTGTGCGGCGCTTGTCAGCTCAGTGATCAGTGTCTCTTAAGGTTAGCGGCTTATCCAGTCGTTCCAGCGTGTGGTCATTTCGGCGCGTTTTTGCGACAGCCAGGCGGAATCATAGATGATCATATTCTGGAGCCGCTGCGTGAAGGTCTCGGCCGAGCCATATGTCTTCTCGAGGGCTCCACGATTCACGGTGTCCCAGTAAACCTGCGAAGAAAAGGCGAGGTGCGCTTCCGGCCGGGTCACGAAGAATTCCAGGAATGCTTTGGCTGCTTCCTTGTGGCGGGCTGATTTCAGGATACCCCAGGAGCTGAGTTCCGCCGAAGCGCTGTCCCAAACGACATCGATGGGCTCCCCGGCCTCTTTGAGCTGCATAGCCCGCCCGGACCACATCATCGCCATCGTGGCGTCACCGTTGCGGAAGGCCTGCTGGCTCTGATCCCCCGTTTTCCACCAGATCGAGACCTCAGGCTTGATCTGATCAAGCTTCGCCAGGCCCCGGTCGATATCAAGTGGGCGGGAGCGGATCTCGTCGAGCGGAACGCCGTCCGCCCGAAGGGCGATCGCGATCGGCACGTAGGGAGCGCCGTAATTGGGCATGGCGCGTGGCCCAGGAAACTCGACCGTATTCCAGAAGTCCGCCCAGCCGGATGGGGTCTTCTCCTTGAAGTCGTCGACGTTGTAGGCAAGTACAGTGCCCCCGATCGTGCGCAAAAGCGTGTATTCACGGCAAGCGCCGTCTATGGCATTGGTCTGGATATTCGGCATTCCGGCGCAATCGAGCTTGTCGAGCAGATCCGCGTTTGCCGCATCCTCGCCGATGCCCACGGTGACGATGTCCCATTCAGCTTGCCCGGACTCGGCCATGGCGCGGGCCTTCGCCCACTGTTCGGAATAGCTCGCCGACACGGCGCGGATCTTGATGCCGGTCTGCGCCGTGAAAGCGTCGTAGAAGTTTTGCTGGAGAGCTTTCTCGAACGTGCCCCCCGAGGTGACGATCACGAGTTCGTCCTCGGATTGTGCGAACGCCGGTGCGGCGAGAAGCGCCAAGATGGCGGTAACGCTCGCGAGGTGCAGTGCTGGGTGTCTGCGCAGACGTCGGGTGTTGCTCAAGGTTCATCTCCTCTCTGACTGGCTCGCTCTATCGGATTTTCCGTGCGAATTGGCCGACGCTCATGATGGCGATGGTCGCCACGATGATGATCGTCGATATGGCCGCGATGATCGGCGACAGGTTGAAGTCGATGTCCTCGAAGAGCTTTCGCGTGAGCGTTTTGTTGTCGACGCCCGACAGGAAGAACGAGACAATCGTTTCGTCGAACGAGGCCAGGAATGCGAAGATCGCTCCCGCGAAGATGGCCGGTGCCGTCAAAGGTGCGGTTACCTCGAAGAAGGCGCGCAAGGGCGACGCTCCAAGGCTGAGCGCGGCCATCTCGAGAGACTTGTCGAGGCGGGTCAACGCAGCCGAGACGATCAGGACCACATAAGGAACCGCCAGCGCAGTGTGAGCAAGTACAAAGCCTGTCGTGGAGCCAACCAGATGCAGCGGCGCGAATTGCAGATAGAGCGCCAGTGCCACGATGATATGCGGCACGATCAGTGGCGCGAGGATGAGTGCCTGAACCGTTTCCCGCGCAGGTATGCGCCCTCGAACCAGAGCCACGGAAGCCATGACGCCGATGATCGTCGCCGTGACGGTCGTCAAGGTCGCGATCTTCAGCGAGAACCAGGTGGCGGCCATCCACTCCGCGTCCTGGAAATAGGCCTGGTACCAGCGCAGCGAAAAACCCGATGGCGGCAGGCGCAGATACGACGTCGAACTGACCGACATGGGAATAACCAGCAATGTCGGCACGATGAGAAGGGCGAGGATGAAGCCGACCAGGAGACCGATAGCCGACCGTCCTATCCATCTGCCAAGCGTCTCAGCCATGATGCACAATCCGGTCGACGCCAAGCAGGCGCTTGAATGCCAAGGTCACGCACAGTGACATCAGAAGAAGAACGACCGACAGCGCCGCTGCGAATGGCCAATTGGACAGCTCGGTAGCCTGCTGCGAGATCAGCGTCGCGATCATCAATGTGCGTGGGCCGCCGACGAGAGCGGGCGTGATGTAAAACCCGAGAGCAAGCACGAAGATCATAACTGCCCCGGCGGCCGCGCCGGGCAGGCTCAATGGTACCGTTATCGCCAGGAAGGCGCGGAACCGGCCGGCTCCCAGATTGTGCGCAGCCCGGACGAGATCGGGAGAGATGTTGCGCAGCGTGGCGTAGACCGGCAGCACCATGAATGGCAGCAGCACTTGCGTCATGGCGATGAGGACCGCTCCGTCCGTATGCAGCAGTTGCAGCGGCCGCTCGATCAAACCGAGTTGCTGAAGCCCCTGGTTGACAAGGCCGTTACGCTGCAGGAGCACGATCCACGCGTAGGATCGCACCAGCACGGATGTCCAGAGTGGGATGACTACGCACAAGCTCACTGCCGCTGCCCAAACCCCGTTAAGCCGCGTCATCAGGAGTGCGATGGGATATCCAAGGACGAGCGTGAGCCCCGTGGTCGCCAGAGCGATCCACAGCGTTCGCAGTAGTATGCGCAGGTAGAGCGGTTCTGCGAACAGGCTGGCATAGTGCGACAACGTCAGATCCGGATCGAATACGCTGCGCAGCAGGAAATTCGCGATCGGCAGGAAGAACACCGCCGCCAGGAGAATGCCGAGCGGCGCGATAAGCAGCAGCGATGTGCGGCGGCTGAGGCTACCGTGATGGCCGGATATCTCCGCTGCTCCGGTCTCGATCGATGGATCTGCGCGGCCTTCGGACAAAGCTATCGTGCTCATGAAGTCGCGTGCGCCTTCGGGAAGACATGGGCGCGTTCCGGCGACCAGTTTATGGTCACAGGCGCACCTGTCGACAGCTCCGCCAATGGCGATTGCGGGTCTACCTGGGCGCGAATCCGGCCGGCGTCGGGAAGCGCGATCAGGATCGATAGAGAAGATCCCTGGAAGATCAACCGATCGACCGTTCCGATCAACCCTTCGGGCGATGAGCCGGGGGAAACCACCAGATGCTCTGGCCGCACTGCCAGATGGACAAGCCCGTGATCATTCGCCGGCGAGGTATTTCGGGCATGAACGGGAATTGTGCGGCCGCCGACTGTCGCCAAGTTCCCATTCGCCTCGGCGGCGACGATCTTCGCCGAGATGAAATTCATGTCGCCGACGAAGTCGGCCACAAAGGCCGTGGCCGGCTCCTGATATAGCTCGCGGGGAGACCCGACCTGGACGAGCCGTCCGCGATCGAGGATGGCGATACGATCGGACATGGTGAGCGCCTCTTCCTGATCGTGCGTGACAAATATCACGGTCGCATTCAGGCGCCCTTGCAGCTCCTTCAATTCGATCTGCATATGCTGGCGAAGCTTCTTGTCCAGCGCCCCCAACGGCTCGTCCATAAGGATCACCGGCGGTTCGAAGACAACCGCTCGTGCCAGGGCCACTCGTTGCTGCTGGCCACCCGATAGTTGCGCCGGCATGCGCTCGCCATAACCTTCGAGCTTGACCGCCGCGAGAGCTTCTTTGACACGACGCTCCCGCTCTGCACGCCCGATGCCACGCATGCGCAACGGGAATGCAATGTTCTCCGCCACGGTACGATGCGGAAACAGAGCGTATTTCTGGAAGACCATCCCGATACTGCGATGATTGGGAGCCAGATTGGTAATGTCACGCCCGTCGACATATAAGCGCCCAGAACCGGGCCGTTCGAATCCTGCCAGCATCATCAGCACTGTCGTCTTGCCAGACCCGGAGGGGCCCACGAGCGACAGGAATTCTCCCGGAGCGACGTCCAGGCTGAAGTCGTCGACGGCTACCACCTTGCCGAATTCTCGGCTCACGCCTTGAAGCGAGACGGCTGCTTTGTCAGCCCCGCTGTAACTGTTCAAGCTAGCCATATTTTATCCGACCTGTTCGACCTCTAACCGGCCGCTTCCCCTGCCGCTTTAAATGAGACATGAATAATAATACCATGTCTAATAAATTATCGAGGCGAATTGATCGGTATCGCGTATGAATGATGCTGTTGGAACGCGCGACTTGCGGACTTTCGCGGCGGTCGCCGAGGAACTGCATTTCCGGCGGGCGGCAGAGAAGCTGCGGATGGCGCAACCGCATCTAAGCGCTCAAATACGCCAGTTGGAGGAGCGGCTGGACGTCAAGCTTTTCGACCGCACGACACGGTCAGTTAAATTGACTGCGGCGGGCGCCCATTTCCTTGAGCGCGCCAGATATGTCTTGGCGCAGGTCGATGAAGCGGTTGCGTCAACACGGCTGGTTGCTGCGGGCCGCAGCGGTCACCTGCGCATCGGCTTCACGCCGGCTGCGTCCTTTGAAGTCCTGCCCTGGCTGCTTCGAACGTTTCACGAAAGTCGTCCAGATGTATTCGTGGCGCCGGTCTATGGAGAAACCGGGAGCCAGATCTCCGATCTCCTTGTCGGTCAGCTCGATTTCGGCCTGCTGCGCCTGCCGGTTCATACGCGTCGCCTTTCTACATTGGCGTTGAGCTCGGAGCGGGTGGTGGCTGCCATCCCACGCCGTCACAATCTTGCCGGTCGTGTTCCGATGATGCTCGAGGATCTGGCGGGTGAGGATTTCATCCAATATGCGCCGTTGCCTGGGGTCGAGTTCCAGGAGCATGTGCAGGGATATCTGCATCGCGCCGGGTTCAAGCCGCGCGTCGTTTTCGAAGCACAGGACACATATTCGATGCTCGCCATGGTAGCCGCCGGGCTGGGCATTGCCATCCTGCCCGAATGGGTATCGCGTCTTATGCAGCCCGAAATCGTGTTCAGTCCGCTCGCCCAGATCCCTGCGGTTGTCGATCTCGCGCTTGCATGGGTTGCAGAGGCGCCGTCAAGCCATATGCAGGCGTTCATCGATATCGCCGCAAGCTTCTCGAAGAAGACGGGGTGACGCATCCCCTACGGAGCCAGCGATTTTACATCGGCTCCACGTCAGGCTTCGCGCGGCTGTTTCGCTTTCCTTCTGCGCCCCGGCGGCATCCCGTAGCGCGCCGCAAAACAGCGCGAAAGATGCGCCGTGCTCGCAAAGCCGGTTAACACGGCGATCTCCAGAATCGACAGCGTGCTTTGCTGCAAGAGTTCGTCGGCCTTGGCCAGCCTAAGATCACGGTAGAACGCCATCATCGACATGCCGAAATGGATGGTGAACAGCCTCTGGAGTTGGCGCTCGCTGCCGCCGACCAGCCCGGCGACCTGTCCGTTGGAAAGCGGGTCCGCCAGATGGCTGCTCATCAGATCCAACGCTGCGCGCAGCATCGGATGAGGCATGTCGGGCGTGCGCGCGGCTCCGCCTTGCTGGAGCTCGTCCGCCTTGCGCACACGCGGATGAATGAACCAGTCGCTGACATCGCGGGCCAATGTCGAGCCATGCTCCTGCGCGATCAGGGCGCACATCATGTCAAGTGCGGCGACACCACCCGCACAGGTATAACGATCCCGGTCGATGACATAGAGTGCCCGCTCGATCAGCAACTCGGGGTCAAATTCCGCCAGCGGTCCGATATGTGCCCAATGCACGGTGAAGCGCCGGCCCGACAAAAGCCCTCCTCTTGCGAGGATCGCCGCTCCGCCTGAGATGCCTCCGAGCCTGACATGTTTGTGACCGAGTAAACGCAGGCTGCGCATCAGCGCAGGACTTTCATAAAGCATGGGATTACCACCGGCGACCACGAACACCAGATCGAGCTTCGCGCCGTTCTCCCAGCGCTCGAGCGTGGACAGGGGAGCGGTATTGAACCCGCCGCCGGCGGTGGAGGGCATGAAGCCACCTTCGACGGAATAGAAGCTGCTGCGGTAAAGCGTACGGCCGGCCAGATGGCTGGCGGCGCGCAGCGGTTCCACCGCCGAGGCGAGCGACATCAGCGCGTAGCCCGGCGTCAGAATGAATCCGATCAGTTTCGGCGCCGGATTGGCATCCATGGCAAACCCCCTCGACACACAGGATGGCCGAAATAGACAATAAACTGTCCGCCCCAGTCAATCGATATCTCGCAGGTCCGCTAAGGATTGAGGCACTATTCTGATCGAGGACCGGTGGCTTGCGTTATTCGGCTTTGCGCATTCTGAAAGAGGCGCTTACGGGACATCGAGGCTGGCGCCCGATGTGGCGCAACCCTTCGCCGCAGGCGAGTTACGACTATGTGATCGTGGGCGGCGGAGGTCATGGGCTGGCCACGGCCTATTATCTGGCGAAAACCTTCGGCAAGACCAGGATCGCCGTCCTGGAAAAGGGATGGCTGGGGTCCGGCAATATCGGCCGCAACACCACCATCATCCGTTCCAACTATCTCCTGCCCGGCAACGAGCCCTTCTACGAATTCTCGATGAAGCTTTGGGAGGGCCTTGAGCGGGAACTCAACTTCAATGCCATGGTTAGCCAGCGCGGCATCGTCAATCTCTTCCACACCGACGCCCAGCGCGATGCCTTTCGCCGGCGCGGCAACGCGATGCTGCTCGCGGGCGCCGATGCGGAATTGCTCGACCAGGGCCGTTTGCGCGAGATGGTTCCATTCCTTAACTTCGACAACGCGCGCTTCCCGATCAAGGGCGGGCTTCTTCAGCGCCGTGCCGGCACCGCGCGGCATGACGGCGTCGCCTGGGGTTATGCCCGCGGCGCCGACGGCGCCGGAGTGGACCTCCTACAGAACTGCGAGGTCACCGGATTCGACATCGAAAACGGTCGCATCAGGGGGCTCGAAACCTCGCTCGGCTATATTGGAGCCGGCAAGGTCGGTGTTGCCGTCGCCGGCTCCACCGGGCGCATCATGGCGCGGGCCGGGATGCGCCTCCCGGTAGAAAGCCACGTTCTTCAGGCATTTGTGTCCGAAGGCCTGAAGCCGACCATACCGGGGGTTATCACCTTCGGTGCCGGCCACTTCTATGTCAGCCAGTCCGACAAGGGCGGTCTCGTCTTTGGTGGGGACATCGACGGCTATAATTCCTACGCACAGCGCGGCAACCTGCCCGTGATCGAGGATGTCGCCGAGGGTGGAATGGCGATCATGCCGATGATCGGGCGTGCGCGGCTCCTGCGCATGTGGGGCGGCATCGTGGATATGTCGATGGACGGATCGCCGATCATCGACCGCACCCACATCGAAGGTCTCTACCTCAATGCCGGCTGGTGCTATGGCGGCTTCAAGGCCACGCCGGCAAGCGGTTATGCCTTCGCGCAGCTGCTCGCCACCGACACTCCTCACAAGACCGCTGAAGCCTATCGACTGGATCGCTTCGAGCGCGGCTATCTGATCGACGAAAAGGGCGCCGGCGCCCAACCGAACCTGCACTGAGGCGAAGTGAATGCTGATACCGCACCCTCTCCTTGGCCCGCGCGATGCGCAGGAATTCACCTATCTCGGCGACGCCTCGCTCCTGAACCGCCCGGACGGCATGGTTGAAAACGCTGCGGAAGCCTTCTTCGACTACGTCTATCTGCGCGACAATCCTGCCGGCATGCACCGGGAACTCTGGTTCCACGAGCAGGGAGACCGGAGTTGGCTGGTCGTCACTCGTGACACGCTCACGCATGAGATTTTGAGCGCCGAGCTCGCTCGCGATGTGGCCTTGGCGACCCGCGGGGGCGATCGGTGAGACTCTCGGGCGGATTGATCGACCGCAGCCGGACGCTGCGCTTCACCTTCGATGGCAAGGAATATCGAGGCCATCCGGGCGACACGCTTGCCTCGGCGCTTATGGCGACCGATGTGCGCTTGATGGGGCGTAGCTTCAAATACCATCGGCCGCGCGGTGCCCTTTCGGCAGGCTCTGACGAGCCGAATGCGCTGGTCGAACTGCGCTCGGGTGCGCGGCGCGAACCGAACACCCGCGCGACCGTGATCGAACTGTTCGATGGTCTTGAGGCGAGAAGTCAGAACCGCTGGCCGTCGCTGAGGTTCGACGCTCTGGCGGCGAACGATCTTGCCGCCCCCTTCCTGACAGCCGGTTTCTACTACAAGACCTTCATGTGGCCGAAGGGGCTCTGGGAAAAGCTCTACGAGCCGGCGATCCGCAGGGCGGCCGGCCTCGGCCGCCTGTCGATGGAGCCCGATCCGGACTGCTACGACAAGGGTTTCCTTCATTGCGACCTTCTGGTTGTAGGTAGCGGCGCTGCCGGGCTCGCAGCGGCACTGACTGCGGCGCGCACAGGGGCGCGAGTCATTCTCGCCGATGAAGACCATCGGCTCGGCGGCAGGCTTCTGGCGGAAAGCCATTTGCTGGACGATGCTCCAGCGACCGACTGGATCGACGCCGTCGAGGCAGAACTGGAAAGCCTGCCCAATGCCCAAGTGATGCGCAGGACCACGGTCTTCGGCGCGTTCGACCATGGCGTCTATGGTGCTGTGGAGCGCGTGGCCGACCATCTGGCGGAACCTGGTCCGCTTCCCCGCCAGTCCTTATGGCGCATAACGGCGAAGAAGGTAGTGCTGGCGAGCGGCGCTACCGAGCGTCACATTCCGTTCAGGAACAACGATCGCCCCGGCGTGATGTTGGCGGGGGCGTTGCGCGCCTACGCCAACCGGTGGGCCGTCAGCCCCGCCGGTCGGGTTGCCGTCTTCACCAACAACGACGACGGCCATCGCACGGCTCTCGACCTCCTTGCGAAGGGAGTCGAGATCGCCGCGGTCGTGGATTGCCGTCCACGCGTCGATGCCCGGGGCGACTACCGCCTGATCGCCGGAGCAGTGATCGGCGACACCAGGGGCCGCCTCGGCCTGACGTCTGTGGAGGCGGTCAAGGATGACGGCAGCCGGGAACGCATAGCATGCGGTGCGCTCGGCGTCTCCGGCGGCTGGAATCCAAACGTACATCTTGCCTCGCATCATCGTGGCCGGCCGCTGTGGGATGAAAGCCGGGAAATTTTCCTCGCCGGCAGCGACGCTCCAAAGGGAATGGTCATTGCCGGGGCGGCGGCCGGCAAGGATGGCTTGGCGGCGGCATTGGCTTCGGGCGCAGAAGCAGCCGTTGCTGCACTTGACATGCTTGGCATCAAAGCCCGCGCAGCGGACCTGCCGCAAGCAGAAGAGGTAAGTCTGAACCTGATGCCGCTCTGGCATGTTCCCGGCAAGGGCCGTGCCTGGGTGGATTTCCAGAACGACGTGACGGTCAAGGATATCCAGCTCGCGCATCAGGAAAACATGCGTCCGGTTGAGCACCTGAAACGCTGGACCACGCTTGGGATGGCCACCGATCAGGGCAAGACGGCAAGCGTCACGGCAGTTGCTGTGATGGCGCAGCTTACCGGCAAGCGGATCGCGGAAACGGGAACCACCGTATTTCGTCCGCCCTATACGCCGATTTCGCTATCGGTACTGGGCGGCGGCGACACGGGGCCGCGTTTCCGTCCTCGCCGCCTCACACCCAGCCACGAATGGGCAAGGCGGCAAGGCGCCGTCTTCGTCGAGGCGGGCCAATGGATGCGTGCGCAGTATTTCCCCCAGCCTGGCGAGACCCATTGGCGTCAATCCGTCGATCGCGAGGTGCTGGCCACGCGCAAGGGTGTCGGTGTCTGCGATGTGTCCACGCTTGGAAAGGTCGAGGTCCAGGGCGCCGATGCCCCCGAGTTCCTCGACCGGCTTTATTGCAACGCAATGAGGAGCCTGAAAGTCGGCAGGGTGCGCTATGGGCTGATGTTGCGCGAGGACGGTCACGTCTACGATGACGGCACCTGCGCACGTGTCGCCGAAGATCACTACGTGGTCACAACGACCACGGCGCAGGCCGGTCCGGTCTATCGTCACATGGAGTTCGCCCGCCAATGCCTCTGGCCGGAACTCGACGTCCAACTGATCTCCACGACAGATGCGTGGGCGCAATTCTCCGTGGCCGGACCTAACGCGCGCCGGCTTCTGCAACGGGTGGTCGACGATGCCGACATGTCGAACGACGCATTTCCCTTCATGGCTTGCACAGGCCTGACAATCTGCCGCGGCCTTCGCGCCAGGCTGTTCCGCATCTCCTTCTCGGGGGAACTCGCTTATGAAGTCGCGGTGCCTTCCCGCTACGGCAATGCGCTGATCGGGCGGCTGATGGAGCTTGGAAAAGACCTTGGCGCCACGGCATACGGCACCGAGGCGCTGGGTGTGTTGCGCATCGAAAAGGGCCACGCCGCTGGTAACGAAATCAACGGGCAGACAACCGCGCAGATGCTGGGCGTGGGGCGGATGGTGTCGGCTAAGAAAGACGCCATCGGCGCGGTAATGTCGCGGCGCGAGGGGCTTTTGGCAGACACGCGGATGCTGGTCGGGCTGCAACCGGTGAACCGTGCCGAACCGGTCGCCGCCGGATCGCATCTTTTCAGCGAGGGCGCGCGACAAGTGACCGAGAACGATGAAGGGTGGATAACGTCGGCCTGTTTCTCGCCTCATGTCGGATCGTTCATCGGGCTTGGCTTCCTTGCCAACGGAAACGCTCGGCGGGGCGAGGTGATCGCGGCAGCCAATCCGCTCGAGGGGCAGTCGGTCCGGCTACGGGTCGTTTCGCCTCAATTCGTCGATCCGGAAGGAGACCGTCTCCGTGGCTGATCTTGATGCTTTCACGGCTCTCGGAGCCGATAGCGCCCGCACCCTGCTTCGCGGCACGCTGACAATAGAGGAAAACCCCGGCCTCGCACTGGCGTCCCTGGCTTTGCGCAGAGGCGCGGTTCGCCCGACCCCGTTCGATCTTGCCTTGCCCGCGCCGGGTCGCTGGACCGGCGCGGGACCGGTCTGCGCATTCTGGATTGCGCCGGACCAATGGATGATCGGGGCGGACGGGCAAGCCGAAAGCGATTTCGCCGCCGAGTTGGCAACACGTTGTCCGGGCTGCTCCGTGACCGAGCAGACAGACGGCTTCGTTGCATACGAAATCCGCTCCAGCAGCGGAGACGCGTCGATCATTGCGCTCCTGGCCAAGCTCGTGAACATCGACCCGGTCGAGCTGCAGGCCGGTCGCGCCCTCCGGACCGGCCTTGAGCACCAGAGCGTATATATCATCCGCCGTGCGGCTGACCACTTAGCCATCCTCGGCATGCGTTCCTTTGCCGAGGCGCTGTGGCATGCACTCGAAACCGCCAGATCGCGTATCGCTGTAAAGCAGGGATGAGCGCAGAGGGGGTTGAGAGCCTCTTGTCTGACTAAGCGGCGCGAGAAAATTCCTACACATGGCCGGCTGAGCCAGGCCTCATTCCACCCGAGAATAACATGACAAAGTACATCCTGACCGTGACCTGCTCATCCCGCCGCGGCATTGTCGCCGCGATCGCTGGATTTCTCGCCAAGAACGGCTTCAACATCACCGACAGCGCTCAATTCGACGACGACGAGACCGGGCGTTTCTTCATGAGAATCCGTTTCGTCAGCGAGAACGGCGTCGATCTCGATCAATTGCGTGAGGGCTTCACGCCAACGGCCGAAGGCTTCGGCATGACCTGGGCCTTCTACAAGGAGGGCGAAAAGATGAAGGTCGTGGTGATGGTGTCGCGCTTCGGGCACTGCCTCAACGACCTGCTTTATCGGTCGCGCATCGGAGCTATGCCGATCGAGGTTGTCGGCGTTATCTCTAACCACATGGACTACCAGAAAGTGGTCGTGAACCAGGACATTCCCTTCCACTGCATCAACGTGACGAAGGAAAACAAGCCGCAGGCGGAAGCGGAACAAATGCGCATCGTCGAGAGGGCGGGCGCGGAACTGATCGTCCTGGCGCGCTACATGCAGATCCTGTCGGACGAGATGTGCCGGAAAATGTCAGGACGCATCATCAATATCCATCACTCGTTCCTGCCTTCCTTCAAGGGGGCGAACCCTTACAAACAGGCGTTCGAGCGCGGTGTGAAGCTGATCGGTGCCACGTCTCATTATGTGACGGCTGATCTCGACGAAGGCCCCATCATCGAGCAGGACACGATCCGCGTGACGCATGCCCAGTCGTCCGACGACTATGTCAGCCTGGGGCGCGACGTGGAAAGCCAAGTGCTGGCCCGTGCCGTTCACGCCCATGCCCAAAGGCGCGTCTTTCTCAACGGCGAGAAAACCGTGGTTTTCCCGGCCTCTCCGGGATCCTTTGCTTCCGAACGAATGGGATGATCTTCCCAACGTGAAGGTAACGACAATGGCGGTATCGGTAAGGGGCGGCACGACGACCGCACCCGCGGACGCTCAGCGGACGTTCTCCAGCGCGGCTTCTATCGTTGCCATGATGAGCTCTATCTGATCCTGCGAGATGATGAGGGGCGGCGAGAGCACAAGCATGTCGCCCGAGCCGCGAACAAGCACACCATGCTCCAGACAAAACTGTGCGCAGGCGGTCCCTCGGGCTCCGGGTTCGCCCGGCCGTGGCTCGATTTCGACGAGGCCGAGAAGACCGATCGTGCGGATATCCGCGACGAACGGCTTGCCTTTCAGGGCAAGCGTTCGAGCCCGCCAGACCGGGGATATCTCCGCTGCCTGGTCAACGAGACCAGTTTCCTCGAACACGTCCATGACGGCAATTCCGGCAGCACACGCGAGCGGGTGGGCCGAATAGGTGTAGCCGTGGAACAGTTCGACGAGGTCGGGAGGGCCGCTCATGAACGCGTCATAGACATGATTGGCGACGATCACGCCGCCCATCGGCACCGCGCCGTTCGTCATTCCCTTGGCGCAGGTCAAGATGTCTGGCTTGACACCGAAGGCCTGCGCCGCGAACGGCGCTCCCAGACGGCCGAAGCCGGTTACGACCTCATCGAAGACAAGGAGAATGCCATGCCGGTCGCATATGGCGCGGAGCGTCTCGAGGTAGCCCTTCGGCGGCGGATAGACGCCGCCGGACCCGATAACCGGTTCGACGATGACGGCCGCGACGGTGGTCGGGTCCTGGACCTGAAGGAGTGCCTCGAGTTCATCGGCATGGTGAGCGCCTTCCTCTGGCTGTCCGTTCGAAAAGCCCATGACCTCACGATCATATGGCAGGGAAAGGTGAGCTGTATCGGCAAGCAGAGGGCCGAAACCCCGCTTGTAGCGACCGATCCCAGAGACGGAGAGCCCGCCGAAACCCATGCCATGATAGCCTTTGGCCCTGCCGATGAGTTTCGTACGAGCCGCATCGCCGCGGGCGTGATGGTAGCCGCGCGCAATCTTGAGCGCCGAGTCGACCGCCTCGGAGCCCGAGTTGACGAAGAATACATGGTCGAGGCCGGCCGGGGCAAAGTCCCGCAACCGCCGCGCATAGGTGACCGCGTCCGGATGCGTCATCTTGAACGAAGATACGAAATCGAGCCGCGTGGCCGCCGTACGGATGGCTTCGACGATCCGGGGATGGCCGTGGCCGGCGTTGACGCACCAAAGGCCGGCGGCTCCATCGAGGACGCGGCGACCATCCGCGCGGATATAGAACATGCCCTCCGCCCCCGTGAAGATCAGGGGGTTGCGCTGGAACTCCCGCATGGGCGTGAACGGCATCCAGAACGCCTCTGTGTCGTTCGGGCGGCTTTCATGTAGGTGTGACCCGTCTGTCATAGCTGGCTCGCGAGCATCTGATCGTTCTGGCGGCTGCCATGATCGCTGGGCGAGGCCGGTTGCCATACCTCATCGAGAAAGCGCAGCCAGTTCTCTCCCAGAACCGCCCTTATCCTGCTCTCGGACCAGCCGCGCCGCTCCATCGCCATCGTCAGCGAGGGATAGTCGGCCAGCGTCTCCAGTCCCTTGACGAACGCCGCGGTTCCCTTGGCTGGAACCATCTGGCGGCCGGTTCCCTTGTCCTTGCGTATCCATTCGAAAAAGGCTTCGTCCTGACCTTCGGTCGAGTCGGTACCGATGCCGACATTCTCTTCGCCACAGACATTCAGGACGTATTCGAACGTGTCGATGCAATCCTCGACTGTGGAGTCTGCGCCGCTGCGCATGAAAGGCGCATAGGTGGCCATGCCGACAAAGCCGCCGCGGTCCACGATCTCGCGCAGCTGCTCGTCGGTCTTGTTGCGTGGATGCGCGTAGAGTCCGGCCGGGCAAACATGCGTATAGGTGCACGGCTTCGTGGAGGCGGCGATCGCTTCGCTCGCCGTCCGGCTCGCGACGTGGGAAAGATCGATCGCGATCCCGAGCCGGTTCGCCTCGGCAATGAAATGCCGCCCGAAACTCGACAGGCCCGAATCCTGCTTTTCCCAGCAACCCGCACCCACATAGTTCTGTGTGTTGTAGGTCAATTGGATGAAGCCGACGCCAAGGTCCTTGAAAAGCGGCAGAAGGCGGATGTCGTCCTCGATGCCACAGGAATTCTGCCAGCCCAGGACGATGCCCACCTTGCCCAGCGCCTTTGCCCCGCGAATGTCGGCGACCGTCCGTGCCGGCATGATGATGTCGCTGTGCTCCTCAAACCACTTTCGCCATAGGGCGATGTTGGTCATGGTGTCACGAAAGCCTTCCCATATGCAGATGGTACAATTTGCAGCCGTCAGGCCGCCTTTCCTCATATGTTCGAAGGTTTGCCTGCTCCATTGAGCAACGACGAGCCCGTCAAAGACGATTGCGGACTCGTGTAGGTTCATTTCAGACATGAAAGCTCCGTGCGACTAAAATGGGATCAGGCAATGAGGGGCAGGACGGCCGATAGCGGACGGTTCTCGATGTCACTGAGAGCCGCCATGCTCGATGCCGCACGCTGCTGGCCCAAAGCGCTCGAGGAAAGCCGAAGATACTTGGCCTCGATCGCCTCGCGGGGGTAACCGCCCGCGGCTGCGCTGCCTGTAGGGTTCTCGCGGAAAACCGAACGTTCGCTGCCATTCCGCAAGCGGACCACGACGCGCACGGGCAGGACACCCCGCTGATAATAAGGTTCGTCCGCTGCCGGCTCGTGATGCAGACCCACCTTGTCCCTGAGAGTCGCGACCTGTGGATCGGACAGATCCGATTCGAACAGGCCTTGCGCCGGCGATCGGCCCAGCAATTCGAGCGCGGCGACATGCGGGGCATGAAACTGCGCGTCGATGACGGAGCCAGGCGGATTGCCCTGTAGTTGATACAGTTCCTTGAAACCGTAAACGTCCACGGACTGGATGTCGGCGGGTTTCGCATTGCCAGCGCAGTCGTGAAGCGCGTCGAGCATCGTGTGGGTCCAGCGGCAGCACCCGTAATGCTTGAAGCCGACGTCGCGAAGCAGCCAGTCACGCCCGAGACCTTCGGTCATCAACTCCGGGCGGTAGCGGTCGGACCCGCTCATGATCCAGAAGCCCTGATCTCCCTCGAAGATGCTACGGCTGCCGACATATCCTTCAGCGGCAAGAAGCGCCGCAAGCAGACCCATTTCGCTGGCGGCGCCGTAGGTGTTCTTGATCCAGGGGTAGGGCGGGGGCTCGCCCGTGCCGAGTTTGCGGAGGCTGGGGACGGGAGCGTGCACGGCGGCAAGGCCGAGGGCATTTACGACCTGGTCGGCCGACAGGCCGAGCAAAGAGCAAGCCGCTGAGACAGCGCCGAAAATCTGCCAGGTGGAGAACCCGTAAACTGCCTGCTTGCGTTCAGGGCTTGGTTGCACCGCACGCCCGATGCGTAAGGAGACTTCGTATCCGGCTATGACGGCTCGAATGAAATCATCGCCTGCAGCCGAACGATCCTGGCCGATCGCCAAGGCTGGCGGCACCACCGTGGCGCCCGGATGAGACGGCGCGCCCGAGCGGAAGGAATCGTCGAAATCCAGCGCATTCGCTGCCTGAGCGTTGAGATAGGCGGCACTGGGCAGAGCCAACGTCTTGCCGGATCCCGGCACGATCGTGTCGCCGGCGCCATGTCTGCCGAGCACGTTGAGGATTGTAACGCAGGCGGGGGTCGCGCTTCCCGCGATCATGCAGCCGATGCTGTCGAGAATGCATGTCTTGGCGTGCTGGACGACCTCGGACGGGACATCGTCCAGCCTCATCGTCGCGATCCACTCCGCGAGCAGTCTAGTTTCAGAATGTGGCACTTCCCGCTCCTTCCGGCTCCACGAGTTCGCATGGAACCGGAGCGCTCTGCGCTTGCTTCACGCGGCTTCGAAGGCCTTCACCATGGGCCGGCCGAAGCGGGAAAGTCTATTATCGATCTTGGGTTGATTATTTCCATTTTCGTACATTCTTGCCCAAGCCCACTATGTAATCTCCGCGAGACCAGTCCGGTGAAGGCCGATTATGTCGGAGATCAGAACAATCACCCGCTGGTTCATCATTACTCCTACCCTCTAGGTCGCGTAACGTAGCGACACAGTGAGCGGCCGCAACGTCGATTGGCAAATCCGGCGCAGGCACGCTTCAACAAAAGGAACCCGCAAGGGAAGGGGAGGGTAATGAAGTTCTCGAACCTGTTGAAAGTTGCAATCCTCGGCGCGGCGATTGGTGCAAGCGCGGCCCAAGCCGAGGACAAATGGGACACGATCCGGATCGGAACCGAAGGCGCTTACAAGCCTTGGAATTTCATGGACGCCAACGGCAAGGTCATCGGTTTCGAGATCGACCTGGCCTACAAGCTATGCGAGCGTATGAACGCGAAATGCGAGATCGTCTCGCAGGACTGGGATGGAATTATCCCCGCCCTGAACGGCGGCAAGTACGATGCCATCATGGCCGGCATGAATATCACCGACAACCGACTGAAGGCGATTGACTTCTCGCGTCCATATGCAATTTCGGCGGCGAGTTTCGGTGTACCGAAGGACAGTCCACTTGCCGGCCTCGCCGGGACAGGCGAAATCCTCAACCTGAAAGACGACGCCGAAGCGGTGAAGGCCACCATCGAACAATGGAAGCCGCTCCTCAAGGACAAGACGATCGGTTTCCAGGGCGGCACGATCATTGACGACTTCTTCGAAAAGTACCTCAAGGGTGTCTTCGTCCTGCGCGGATACAAGACCACCGAGCAGCATGACCTCGATCTGTCGGCGGGCCGGATAGATGCTATCTTTGCCGCTCAGGCAGCCTTAGTCTCCACTTTCAAGCGGCCTGAGTTCAACAATTTCGTTGTCGCTGGGGCAGGGATTTACGGGGACCTGATGGGGCGGGGAATCGCGGTCGGGTTGCGCAAGACCGACCCGGATCTCAAGGAGAAGTTCGACGCCGCCATCACGGCGGCCGTTGCGGACGGAACGATCGAGGAACTGTCGCAGAAGTGGTTCGGTTTTAGCCTGACGCCAAAGCAGTAGAGCGGCTTGTTCGACAAGCGGCGTGCGGCGCTCGCTGCTCGTCCTGTGGGCTTGGTGCGAGGGCGGGCAGGTCGCCGCGTTTGTCCCCACGTCGCCGGACGTGAGGGAGCGCCCGGCGATGACATGGCCCAGCCTGTTCGGAGAACGTGATAGATGACCCCGTCCGCCTTCGAAATCATCGGTTTCGGGCCTAATGGCTGGGGCAAGGCGATGCTGCTGGCCACCGCTATGACGATTGCCCTCGCCGTCTGCGGCTTTCTGATCGGAACCGTCATCGGCGTCGCCGTGGCACGGGCGAAGCTGTCGAAAAGCCGAATTGTCCTTGTGGCGGCCGATCTGTACACGACCGTATTGCGTGGCGTGCCGGACCTGCTGGTCATCTATCTTTTCTATTTCGGCCTAAGCCAGCTACTCGGCGGCGCCGTATCTTTCTGGTGCAGCGATGGGGGCCTTCTTCTCGGGCTCCTGCAGCCTTCGGCGGTGACGCCGGGATTGTGCGGCACACGCGGCTTTATCGAATTGCCGCGCTTCCTCATCGGCATTCTGGCTCTTGGCGTCATTTCCGGCGCGTACCAGGCGGAAATCTTCCGTGGCGCCTACAGCGTTCTTGATCGCGGCCAGATAGAGGCTGCCAGAGCCATCGGGATGAGCCCTTTTCTCATGTTCCGCCGCATCATAGCGCCACAGGTTCTGGGCTATGCGGTGCCCGGCCTGGCCAATATCTGGCAACTGACCCTGAAGGAATCGGCGTTGGTATCGGTCATAGGCCTTGTGGAAATTCTGCGCCAATCGCAGATGGCGGCCAACTCCACCTTCAAGCCCTTCTTCTTCTACGTCGTAGCCGGCTGTCTCTATCTCGCGATCACGGCGGTTTCCGGCTGCAGCTTCCGGCGTGCCGAGCAGCATTCCCTACGTGGATTGCGGAGGGCCTGATGGACATCTCCTTCATGGCCGACGCCTTTCTGGATCTCCTGGCCGGCTTGCCGTTAACGATAGAACTGGTCTCTATCGCAACGAGTGCGGGTGTGATGTTTGGCCTGCTCGTGGCGTTCATGTGCATGTCCCGCCACGTCGCGATCCAAGCGATGGCCCGGGGCTATGTCTTCATATTCCGCGGCACGCCACTCCTGGTGCAGATCTTCCTGATCTATTACGGGCTTGGTCAGTTCCACGCCACGTTGAAAGAGATTGGCCTGTGGTGGTTCTTTCGGGAGCCTTACTGGTGCGCCATCCTGGCGCTCACGCTCAACACGACCGCCTATACGAGCGAGATCTTCCGGGGCGGTCTGCAATCGGTGCCGCTCCCGATGATCGAGGCCGGGCGCGCCTGCGGAATGTCCCGCTTCGTGCTTTTTCGACGCATCGTGTTCCCGATCGCCATTCGACAGGCGCTTCCCGCCTATGCGAACGAGATCATCCTGATGACCAAGGCGACCTCGCTGACATCGATCGTGACGATGATGGAAATCACCGGCATAGCCTACAAGCTGATTTCCGAGACATTTCGCGCGGTGGAGGTCTTCGTCTGTGCCGCCGCCCTCTACCTGGTCCTCGCCTTCGTCACCACGCGACTGGTGCAAGCGCTCGAATGGTGGCTGTCGCCTCATCTGCGAGGTGGCCCGGGCCACGCGGCGAAACCCGAGGGACCACAGAATTTCATTGACAGTCGAGTCGCATGAAATGCGGCCCTGCTACCCAGACCGGATGGAAACCAATGAGTTCAAGCAAAGACACCACCGTGTTCCCTGAAAAGATCGAACTATTGATCGATGGCCATTGGCGGCAGGGAAGCGAAGGCAAAAGCTGCGAGCTCCTCAACCCCGCCACCGGCCAAGTCCTTACCGGCATTGCGATCGCGAGCCTGGCCGACCTGCGCAGGGCACATGACGCGTGCGTCAAAGGCTTCGCCGTGTGGAAGGCAACGTCAGCCGCAACGCGCTGTGAAATTCTGCGCCGCGCCGCTGAGCTGATGGAGCAGGACAAGGAGCACATTGCGACGATCCTGACGATGGAGAACGGAAAACCGCTGGCCGAGGCGAGGGCCGAGATCGGTTTCTCGGTCGAGGCTCTCCAATGGTATGCAGAAGAAGGAAAGCGTGCCTACGGCCGCATCATTCCCGGCCGGATCGAAAACCAGCGCCAGATCGTCCTGAAGGAACCGGTCGGACCGGTGGCCGCCTTCGCGGCCTGGAACTTCCCCGCCTCGAACGTGATCAGGAAGATTGGCGGCGCACTTGGCGCCGGGTGTTCGCTGATCCTCAAGGCATCGGAAGAAACGCCCGGCACAGCCGTTGCGATTGCCAGATGTCTTGAGAAGGCCGGCCTTCCCGACGGCGTCCTGCAACTGGTCTTCGGCGTGCCTGATGAGATTTCCGCCTACCTTCTCGCGTCTCCGGGCATCCGCAAGGTGTCCCTCACCGGTTCGACTTCTGTTGGCAAACTGCTGCAGAGACGGGCCGCCGAGACCCTGAAACGTTGCACCATGGAACTGGGCGGCCATGCGCCGGTCATTGTCCACCACGATGCCGACGTCGACAAAGCGGTCCCGGTTCTGTTGGCCGCGAAGTTTCGCAATGCCGGTCAGGTTTGTACCTCACCCACCCGCTTCTACGTGCATGACAGCATTTACGAACGGTTCGTCGTGCGCTTCGCCGAAGGCGCTTCCCGCCTGAAGGTCGACAATGGGCTTCAACCGGGAACCCAGGTCGGTCCGATCATTTCACAGCGGCGGCTGGCCGCCGTCGAATCGCTGGTCGAGCAGGCGAAAAGCGTGGGTGCGCGGCTGGTTACGGGCGGGAAACGATTGGAGCGGGAGGGCAATTTCTTTGCGCCCACCGTGCTTGCCGACGTGCCGCCAGACGCGCGCATTCTGCGGGAAGAGCCATTCGGTCCGATCGCATCGTTCATGGCGTTTTCAAAGTTCGACGACGTGATCGAGCGCGCCAACGCGACGCCCTACGGATTGGCCTCTTTCGTGTTCACCCGCGATGCCGCGCTGGCCCAGCGGACTGAACTCGCACTGGAAGCCGGTCTCGTCGGCGTCAACAACACGGCGATCTCGGCTCCCGAAACACCCTTCGGCGGGATCAATCATTCCGGTTACGGCTCCGAGGGCGGGAGCGAAGGTCTGGAAGCCTATCTCAGGACGAAATTCATATCGGAAGTTTTCCACTAGCCAGGACAGGCAATTGGAATGGCCGGGATCCGAGCCGCACACCGATTAAGGAACGGATTGAAAGGACAACCATGCTCAATTCCGGTATCGAGACCTCCGGGCCTGAAATCACCGCTGCCGTTGCGGTGCGCGAGCTGCACAAAAGTTTTGGCGCCCTCGAGGTGCTGAAGGGGATTTCGCTGACCGCCCGGGAAGGCGATGTCGTCTCCTTGATTGGCGCCTCCGGCTCCGGCAAGAGCACCTTTCTGCGTTGTATAAACCTGCTCGAGGTGCCGTCTCAAGGACGACTTTGGATATCTGGAGAGGAGGTCCGCCTCAAAAAGGGCAAAGGCGGTCTCGTTCCCGCCTCACCCCGGCAGGTGGAGCAGATACGGGCTCGGCTCGGCATGGTGTTCCAGAGTTTCAATCTCTGGGGACACCTAACCGTGTTGCAAAATACGATCGAGGGGCCGGTGCATGTGCTCAAAATGCCTAAGAAGGAGGCCATGGCCTACGCCGAGATCCAGCTTCAGAAAGTAGGCCTTTATGAAAAGAGGCACCAATATCCTTCCTATCTGTCAGGAGGGCAGCAGCAACGCGCGGCAATCGCTCGCGCGCTTGCAATGAAGCCGAAGGTAATCCTTTTCGATGAGCCCACCTCCGCCCTCGACCCGGAACTGGTCGGCGAAGTTCTTCGTGTCATCCGAACTTTGGCGGAGGAAGGGCGCACCATGCTGCTCGTCACGCATGAGATGAAGTTCGCCCGCGATGTATCCAGCCACGTTGTCTACCTGCATGAGGGGCGCATAGAGGAAGAAGGCCCGCCGAAGCAGGTGTTCGGCGCCCCAGTCAGCGCCCGTTGCCGCCAGTTCGTATCCGGAAACATTGCTGCTTGAGATTGCACGACGTCATCCGGACTTGTGGCCCGACCCGGCCTACCGATGGAAAGAAACTGCGATGGAATTCGAAGACATTTTGAAGAAGCTGCGTGAAAGATACGCCTCGGCCACGGACGACACCTTAGCGAAACAGGCCTTTCCGGCAGTCAGCAAGCGGCCGGCCCCTTATATCGGCATGCCGACATTTCTGGACGTGCCCTTCAGACAGATCGACGGTGAATCTCCGGACTTCGGCGATCTCCAGGTCGCGATCCTCGGCATGCCCATGGATATGGGTGTGTCCAACCGGCCGGGATCCCGCTTTGGGCCAAGAGCGCTTCGGTCGATCGAGCGGATCGGCCCTTATAATCACGTACTCCATTGCTCACCCTCCACCGAATTGCGGGTGGCGGACATAGGCGACGTCGCCTTTCGCAGCCGCTACCGGCTCGATCTCTGTCATGAGGATATAGAGCGGCGCATAGACCAAGTCGTCGGTGCCGGCGTTCTGCCACTTTCCGTCGGAGGCGACCATTCGATCAGTCATCCGATCCTGCGGGCCGTGGGCAAGAACCGGCCCGTGGGATTGATCCACATCGATGCGCACTGCGACACGGCAGGCATCAGCGACCTGACGAAATTCCATCACGGCGGGCCGTTTCGCAACAGCGTCCTCGATGGCGTCCTCGATCCGAGACGAACTGTCCAGATTGGCATCCGCGGCTCCTCGGAGGTCGCCTGGGACTTCTCCTATGAATCCGGCATGACGGTGATCCATATCGAGGAGGTATCGAGCATCGGGATTGCTGCCGTCATCGAAAAAGCCAGGTCGATTGTCGGCGATGAAGAAACCTACCTGTCGTTCGATATCGACAGTCTTGATCCGAGCTTCGCGCCCGGCACCGGTACGCCGGAGGTCGGCGGCCTCACGACGCGGGAAGCACTGCAGTTGATCCGCGGCTTGAAGGGAATAAACATTGTCGGCGGAGATGTCGTCGAAGTCGCACCGCAGTATGACGCGACGACGAATACCGCCCAGTCTGGCGCGCAAATCCTGTTCGAGATTTTGAGCCTGATGATGTTCACGCCCGCTCTCAGGTGATTCCACGGGATGTGGCAGGAACGTTCTCGTACTCAGATCGTGGTGTTGGCGTCGTGCCGCAAGGCCGGCGCGCATGTCCGATTGGGAGCAGTGCGACTTGGTGCATTGCGTATCCGAGGGCAAGTTGGCCGTCCTTGCCGTCCTTGATGAGCTTACCGCGAGCAGCGCCTCCTATTCGGAGTTGCACTGGATGATCATGTCGAAGAACAGAACAATTCCCAGCCGGTTCATCATTATATCGGCTGCCGCTTACGATACTGTGCGGGAAATCGACCACCGACCTGCAGTTCGAACGACCACAAAAGCCAGCCGTGCCGATCGTAACCAGATTCTTTCGGCTGGATGGAAAGATCGCGTGCTCGATTTCGAGAACCGAATGAAGTCGATACGAACAAATCAAAGAATTACCACGCGAGCGGGGGACTAGAATGGGCGATAGCCACATGATCATCCGGACCAACTTCACCAGCAGGCATGCCTTCAAGGTTCTGGGCTTGAGCCTTGTTGCCGCACTCGTGGGATTGAACCTGGCGTACGCCGGTGCGGTCGCCGGCGGGCGAGCCAATGTCGTGATCCAACCCGAGCCGTCGGGGCTGATGATGGGAGTGGTCCAGAATGGTCCGACCCTCATGGTTTCTGGAAACATATTCGAGAGCTTGTTGCGCTACGACGCCAATCTGAACCCGATGCCTTCGCTGGCCAAGTCCTGGGAGGTGTCGGATGACGAGATGACCTACACTTTCCATCTCAACGAAAACGTCGTCTGGCATGACGGGAAGCCATTCAGCTCGGAGGACGTGGTCTTCTCCATCGACGTTTTCTTGAGGGAGCTCGGCCCGCGTGTTCGCGTTCTTCTGGAATCTGTCGAATCGATAACGGCGCCTGACAAGAATACGGTCGTGTTCAAGCTGAAGAAGCCCTTCGGGCCGTTCCTCGGAATGTTCGACAATGCCACGATGCCGATCGTTCCCAAGCACCTCTATGCGGGCACGGACTACAGAAACAACCCGAACAACAATACGCCGATCGGGACCGGCCCATTCAGATTCAAGGAATGGGTCAAGGGATCCTACATCCGCCTGGTAAAAAACGAGCAATATTATGAACCGGGAAAACCGTATCTGGACGAGATATACTGGCATGTCATTCCCGATGCGGCGGCGCGCGCCGTCGCGTTTGAGACCGGCGCCGTTGACATCCTCCCCGCAGGTTCTGTCGAAAACTTTGACGTGGCCCGGCTTGCCGGCCTCGACAATGCATGCATCACCCAGGCCGGATGGGAGCTCTTCAGTCCAATGTCGTTTCTGTGGCTCAATAACCGTCAGGGTCCGACTGCAGACAAGCGCTTCCGCCAGGCGGTGATGTATGCAATGGACCGGGAGTTCGCCAGGGATGCGTTGTGGAACGGTCTGGGCAAGGTTGCGTCGGGGCCCATTTCTTCATCAGTCCGCTTCCACACAGAGGACTTGAGGCAGTACGAATACAACCCCGAGAAGGCGAAGGCCCTCCTCAGCGAAATGGGGTACGATGGCACGACAGTTCGGCTGCTGCCTTTGCCGTATGGCGAGATTTGGCAGCGCTGGGCTGAAGTCATTAAGCAAAACCTCGAGGAAGTCGGCATCAAGGTCGAGCTCACGCCTACAGATGTCGCGGGCTGGAACCAGAAGCTGAGCGAGTGGGACTACGACATCGCCTTCACCTACCTCTTCCAACTGGGCGATCCCGCCCTTGGCGTCTCCCGTACGTATCTTTCCACCAACATTGCCAAGGGCTCTCCGTGGAACAATGTGCAGGGTTACGAGAACCATGAGGTGGATGAGCTCTTCAACAAGGCGAACGCAGTTGGCCAGGAAGAAAGAATGTCGCTCTACGGCAGCATCCAGCAGAAGCTGTCCGAGGACGTCCCCGTGGCCTGGCTTCTGGAACTCGGCTTCCCGACAATCTATCGGTGCACTGTCAAGGACCTGGTGACGACCGCGGTGGGCGTCAATGACGGTTTCCGGGACGCCTACATCGAAAGGTGATGGATCCTCATTCTTCCGCCGGCGCGGAGGATACCGGGTACGTCGGATCGGACGCATGTCCGACCAGTCTTCCATCAGGCAAGCAAGGCCGCCGATGCTACGTTTCATTATCATGCGCCTGGGCAAGGCGGCAGTCGTGCTCGTGGCAGTCCTCGTGCTCAACTTCTTCCTGATCCATGCGGCCCCGGGCGATCCGGTCGCCGTTATGGCGGGCGAGGCTGGGGCGGCCGACGCCAAGTTCATCGCGCAGCTGAAGGAACAGTTCGGTCTCGATAAGCCGCTCCTCGTTCAGCTCGGAATATATGTGAAGGGCGTGCTGCAGTTCGATCTCGGCTTCTCCTATCGACAGCAGATGCCTGTCGCCGATCTCATCCTGGGCAGACTGCCTGCAACGCTGCTGCTGACGATGACAGCCTTCGTGATCGCGCTGTTGCTTGGCACCATTGCCGGCACGCTGACCGCAGCGCGCGTGGGTACATGGACCGATACGGCAATCTCCACACTGGCATTGTTGTTCTACGCCACGCCGCTGTTCTGGGCGGCGTTGATGGCGGTCCTGCTTTTCTCCGTCTATCTCGATTGGCTGCCCGGCTTCGGCTACGAGACGGTGGGCGCTGGCTTCACCGGTTTCCGACGCATGCTCAACATCGTCCAGCATCTCATTCTCCCCGCGGGTACGCTCGGCCTGTTCTTCGTGACCGTGTACATGCGCATGACACGCGCATCGATGCTGGAAGTGAGCCAGCAGGGATTCGTGAAGACCGCGAGGGCGAAGGGCCTGAGACAGTCGATCATTCTGCGCCGTCACGTCTTCCGCAACGCCATGCTGCCGGTCCTCACGCTGGCCGGACTGCAGGCAGGACAGCTGGTCGGTGGTGCGGTGCTCACGGAAACAGTCTTCGCATGGCCCGGTATCGGCCGTCTGATGTTCGAGGCGCTGACACAGCGTGACTACAACCTGCTGCTCGGCATCTTCTTCGTTTGTGCCGCGATGGTCCTGCTGTTCAATCTCATCACCGACATTCTCTATCGGGTCGTCGATCCGCGGATTCAGGCATCCTGATGACTGGTTTCTGGAAAAGATTTGTCCGCAACCGCGGCGCGGTATTCGGCCTGGCGATTTTGGCGCTGGTGCTGGCGATGGCCGTCGCAGCGCCGGTGCTCTTTCAGCAATCGCCCTGGCGCATCATGCAACGACCATTCCTGCCGCCGTTCCTTGACAGCCGGTTTCCCTTCGGCACCGACGTGCTCGGCCGCGATGTCCTCGCTGGTCTCTTCTATGGCGCGCAGGTTTCGCTGCTGGCCGGACTCGTCTCGACGGCTACCGCCCTTTTGATCGGCATTCCCATCGGTGCGGTGGCGGGGTATTTCGGCGGGATCGCGGACGACGTGCTGATGCGCTTTACGGAATTTTTCCAGACTGTTCCCAGCTTCGCCCTGGCGATCGTGCTGGTCGCCATCTTCCAGCCAAGCGTCTATTCGATCGTCGGCGCGATCGCCATCGTCAGTTGGCCGCCGGTCGCTCGCCTGATCCGTGGCGAAGTGCTTTCCCTGCGCTCCCGTGAATACGTCGAAGCTGCCATTCTGTCCGGCCAGTCCACTGCGACCGTGATCCTGAGGCAGGTGCTCCCCAACACGATGTCGCCCATCATTGTTCTTTCGTCGCTGATGGTGGCGACCGCCATCCTGCTTGAATCCTCGCTTTCGTTCCTTGGGCTCGGGGATCCGAATCTGATGTCCTGGGGCTACATGATCGGCGCCGCCCGAACGGTCATCCGCCAAGCCTGGTGGTTATCCTTTTTTCCGGGAGGGGCGATCTTGTTGACGGTCCTGGCGCTCAACCTCATCGGCGAGGGGTTGAACGACGCGCTCAACCCACGTTTGCACAGATCGGCAAATAGGGGAGCCAAATGACCGAACCGGTTCTCAGCATCGAAGGGCTGCGCATCGAACTGCCGGAGGCGGCCGATCGCGAGTTCGCCGTAGACGACGTTGACCTCAACGTGCACAGGGGCGAGGTGCTTTGCATCGTCGGCGAAAGCGGTTCGGGCAAATCCATGTCCGCCAACGCCACCATGGGTCTTCTGCCGGCGACCGTGAAGTCTACCGCCGGCAGGATAATTTTCGAGGGGCGTGACCTTCTGGTGCTCTCGGAAAACGAGATGAGGAAGTTGCGCGGACGCAAGATCGGTATGATCTTCCAGGATCCGATGTCCGCGCTCAACCCTCTGATGCGCGTGGAGGACCAGATTGCCGAAGTCTTTGAGGCTCACGGCATCCTTACGCCAGGAGAACGCAGGGAGCGCGCCAAGGCGCTTCTCGGCGAAGTTGGCATCTCGGATCCAGAAAGGGTGACGCGCTCCTATCCATTCCAGTTGTCCGGTGGCCAGCGCCAGCGCGTCATGATTTCGATGGCGCTAGCCCTGGAGCCGCAAATTCTCATTGCCGATGAACCTACCACGGCCCTCGACGTGACGACGCAGGCGCAGATTTTAAAGCTGATCCGCGATCTCCAGGAAAAACGCGGCATGGCTGTGATATTTATCACGCACGACTTTGGCGTCGTCGCCGAAATAGCTCAGCGCGTCGCCGTGATGCAGAGCGGAAGGATCGTAGAGACCGGAACGGTTGATGAAATCCTTCGGGATCCGCAGCACCCCTATACGAGGCAACTGCTCGCTGCCATTCCGCAGCCCGCTTCGGAAGAAAGCAAAAAATGCGCCGATAGACCTCCGATCCTCCAGGTGGAGAACCTGACGAAGACCTATCCCTCCGCTGCCGGTGCGTTCTCGAAGCGGCCGGGCGTGCGGGCCGTGAACAATGTCAGCTTCTCGCTGGCAGAGAGCGAGATTCTGGGCATCGTCGGTGAATCGGGCTCTGGTAAGTCGAGTGTCGGACGCTGCATCGTGCGCCTGATGCGCCCCGACTTCGGCACGGTTACGCTGGCAGGCCAGGACATGGCGCAGCTTTCGGGAAGATCGCTCCACGCGGCCCGCAAGATGATCCAGATGATCTTCCAGGATCCTGAGGCTTCGCTCAATCCCCGCGCCAAGGTGGGCCGCATCATCGCCGAGGGTCCGCTGGCGCATGGCGTGGACAGGGAGGAGGCATACGCACGGTCGGCCAAACTGCTTGAGCTGGTCAGGCTCGGTGCATCCGCAGTGGATCGCTACCCGCACGAATTTTCCGGAGGACAGCGGCAACGGATCGGGATTGCCCGCGCGCTTGCCCTAGAGCCACGCGTTATCGTCGCCGATGAGGCAGTCTCGGCTCTTGATGTCTCCACTCAGGCCGAGGTGCTCAGCCTTTTGGCCGAGCTGAAGGAACGCCTCAATCTGTCGATTATCTTCATTACCCACGATCTGCGTGTTGCCGCCAAGATTTGCGACCGCGTGGCGGTGATGAGACGTGGGGAAATCGTCGAGGTCGGTCCTTCCAGTATGATATTCACGAGGCCGCAGACAGAGTATTCCCGGTGGCTTGTGGAATCGATTCCGGGCCGCGAAAAACTTCAAGGTTCATGGAATCTATCGATTTGACAGCCGATCTATTGTCCGTTGTAGGGGGCGAGACGAATGGCGAGTGACGGTACCACGTTGCGCCCAACCGGATTCTGGTGGGACGAACGGTGCTTCTGGCATTCTGGCGGCAGCTATGCATTCGTCATGCCGATCGGGGGCTTGGTGCAACCGCTCGCAAGCGGGGGGCTGCCCGAGAACCCCGAAACGAAACGGCGGTTCAAGAACCTTCTGGAAGTCACTGGCTTAATCCGAGAACTGGATGTCTCCAGTGCAAATGCGGTTTCGCATGAAGAACTCCGCCGCGTTCATCCGGAAGAATATCTGCGCGACTTCAAAAGGCTGAGCGACGCCGGCGGCGGCGAGATCGGCGCGGGAGCGCCTTTCGGGCCGGGCGGATACGAGATCGGCGCAGTATCGGCCGGACTGGCAACATCGTCGCTCCGCAGCGTTCTGATGGGTCGCCAGAAAAACGCCTATGCGCTTTCGCGGCCGCCTGGCCATCACTGCCTGCCCTCGAAACCGAACGGCTACTGTGTGTTCGCCAACATAGCGATCGCGGTCGAAGCCGCATTCGCCGAACACCTGGCCGGCCGCGTCGCAGTGGTGGATTGGGACGTTCACCACGGAAATGGCACTGAAGCGATTTTTTACGAACGCTCCGATGTCTTTACCATATCCCTGCACCAGGAAAGGAATTATCCGCACGATACAGGCATGGTCGAGGATCGGGGTGGCGGCGCCGGACAGGGCTACAACATCAACATCCCGCTCCCCCCGGGGAGCGGACATGACGCTTACTGCTACGCGTTCGAACGGATCGTGGTCCCGGCGCTCCGGACGTACCGCCCCGACGCCATTGTGGTGGCGTGCGGCTTCGATGCATGCGGAGTCGATCCGCTGTCCAGGACGCTCGCCAGCGCGGAGACTTTCTCTACGATGACCGGAATGCTCATGGAGGTTGCCGATGAATGTTGCGACGGTAAACTCCTGCTGGTCCACGAAGGGGGATATTCCGAAGCCTACGTTCCGTTTTGCGGCCATGCGGTCGTCAGCAAGCTTTCCGGCTCTGACATCACTGCACCGGATCCGCTGGCGCTCCGCTTCATCCGCCAGCAACCAAACGCACGACTCCAGGACTTCTACCGGACGCTGATAGATGAAATGGCGGACTATTTTTCCAGGTGAGATTTCTGCTTGTTAGACTGGCCTTCCGGGGGCGTGGATTGCCGAGCCACTGTCCGTTTCGTCGATCGCGTGAGGCTTGCAACGGAGGCGATGGCATGCCTTATTCCGATGCCTGTTTCGCGGCGTGAGATTTCGGAGTTTGCCCTTGAAGGCGGCCTTGTCCAACCTGCGGGTTCGCGAGTTGCAAGCGATTTCGATTCTGGCGGAAGAGCTTCACTTCGGGCGCGCGGCCAAGCGGCTTAACATGAGCGTCGCTCCCTTCAGCCAGCTTATCAAGAAAGTGGAATTGACGTTGGGCGCCCAGATCTTCGAGAGATCGACACGCCACGTAGCTCTTACGTTTCAAGGGAAACGTTTGGCTGAAAACATCCGCTTCCTGCTCTCCCGCCTGGAACATAGCGTAGAGGAGATAACATCCAACAAGATCCTCGTTAGGCCGATCAAGATCGCATATAACAACGCGCTTGTTTTCTCTCATATCGGCGATATGTACAGGCATCTGAGTGATGATGTTAAATTTGATATTGAATTAAGCTTCAGGTCGTCCAGTGAGCAGAACGATCGACTCCAGACGGGCGAGATCGATCTGGGGTTGATGAGGAATTTTGAAATTGATGGGAGTCTTGCCCACCTTCCTCTGTTCTCTGACGAATTCATCGTGGCACTGCCTGAGGCGTATAAAGTGGCGCGGAAGCGCTCACTATCCATATACGATCTTCAGGCGGAGAGAATGTTGTTGTTTTCACCTGAGTTAAAAGACGAAGGAAAGTTGACGCGCAACCTGTATAGTCGCATACGGGAAATGCTCAATCGTGTCGACTTTCGCCCGAATGAGTATATCTTTGTGCACGATACTTGGACAGCGCTTGTGCTTGTAGGTGCCGAAGCGGGTGTCGCCCTTGTCCCCGAGTGGACTCAGAACCTGCGAATGCCGGGAGTGACCTTCAGAAGGCTCAAGGAGCGGATAGCAATCGGGAATGTCTCGCTTGCCTGGAATCCCGCGAATATAGCTCCACGGGTTCGAAGGACGATAAGTGCGATAGAAGCTCTCTACGCGGATCCTCGTTCCAGATAAAAGTCGTGAAATATGCTTGGCGCCGGGTAGCCGCCGGGCGGACGTTACCCTCACGACCTTGAAGGAAACCGCTGGCGTGATCGCTGTCGCGACGGTCCAGTCCGACACGACTCGCAGCAAGAACCAGCAAGCAAGGCCAAGCTTGCTGATGAACGGCCTGAACGAGCAAACCGACACCGTCAAAGAAGAGGATCGCTCCGCGTGCCTTCGACCTGAATGGCCGCGTGACTACCGTCCTTCCGGACGCCCCGTGCATGATCTCCTCGGGCGTGGTGAATGCCGTTCAACCCAACGAGGAGGACCTGGAACGCACTCGTCCCAAGGAATGCCAGCGTCGGAAGGAAGAGGCCTGCGTCATCGGCGGTGGAGATCCGGCACCGGCGGTCGTCACCTTCACGACCGAGATGGCCTCGGTGGCCGTCGACGAGCTGATCGCGGTGCTCACCAGCTTCCATGGCATGAAGGGCGTGATCCCGAACCGCGTTCGCCGCTGGCATGCCCGTGACAAGCGCTTCATCGCCCCCTGGCACCGAGATAGCTGCCCGGCCTGCAATTCCGTTTGGGCTTGCGGCGCCGGCGACGTCACGCCATTTCTCGACATGGTGGACTGAGCGGTGAAGAACAGAATCGCACTCTTCCTGCGCTTTTTTGGGGTTCCTCCCGTTCGATCTGTTCACCGAGAACACGCCGACCTTTCCCGCCGCCGTGCCCACATGGACAACTGCTCGTCGTGCTCGACCGCAGATCGAGAAGGGGGCATGCCTGTCCTGCCCGGGCGGTTGTGGCAAGACCATCAGTCTCTCATTAAACCCCGGTCGCCGGCCACGTTGGAACGTATTCCGAGATTTCTGGCATCGGCCCACCGTGCAGCCATCGGTGCATCAGCTGAACGATTGTGGTTGCCACTTCTGGATCAGGCAAGGGCGTATCGATTGGTGCGCCCATTGATGCCCAAAGTCCCAATCCAATCCGGGGGAACCGCAAATATGGTCTCGATCGCGCCTACCTATGGATCGCGTGAACTAACCAGCCCGACAGGTTTTGGGAGGCCAAACAAGATTGTTAAACGAACGAATCGGGGGCGCGTTGCGATCCGGCAGCTCTGGGGCCGCAATCAGTCAGTCCGCTTTCGCCATAAGAGTGCGAAAAACTGCCGTTCTGCTTGCGATCTCTTCACCGTCATAATGGTCTCGAAGCTCCCTATCCTTTCCGGTTCAGTTAAATCGCATGATTGAGTTGATGTTGGTTTCGATTCTTAGGAACTCGGTGCGGACGTCGTGGCTGAAAGCCGTGACCGCAACGCATGCTTGAGTCACCGATCCGAAACACTGGTGACCGCCCCGCCACCTACATCATTCCCTACGACATCATCGGTGCGCGCAGGATGGACGCAAAGCGTTTTCTTGCGCACGAGAACAACGATATTCCAGCCGGTGCCGCGAATTGCCTGACTCTGAGCGCACTCAGCGCAAGGAGTCGGCGTGGCAGCATCTTGTTGTCAAAATTTGATACTGCCATTTTTAATATTGATAATCTGATCAAGGCACTGTAGAGCGTCCACCCCGTGGAGGGGGAGTGCTGCTTCCGAACGGGACGCCCCGCGTGACGGGCTCCCCCGGCTGACTCAATGTGTACAGGAGGAAACTGTGCTCAGCATCCGCATGTCACAGGATATGCTCGCAGGCATCATCTTCATGGCGATCGGCGCAGCCGCGCTCCTGTTCGGGTCGGACCTCGACTCCGGAACCTCGTCCGAGATGGGCCCGGGTTACGTGCCGCGCGCGCTTGCCCTGATCATCGTGGCGCTTGGCGCCGTCACCAGCCTGCGCTCGCTGTGGATGCAGAAAGTGGCGGTCGGAACCATCAGCCTGCGTCCTATCCTTCTCATTCTCGCGGCCTGCGTCGCCTTCGCGTTGCTGGTCGACAGGGTCGGCTTCGTACTCGCCAGTTCAGCGTCGGTCCTGATTGCCCTGTTCGCGATGGACCGGCCGTCCATCGGCTACGTCCTCGGCATGGTAGTTCTCCTTCCGGCCGCCCTCGCGCTCGTCTTCATCATCGGCCTTGGTCTGCCGTTTGAACTGTGGTGGTTCTGAAGATGGATCTGCTGCTCAACAATCTCGCCGTCGGCTTCTCCGGCGCCGCCACGCTTGAAAACGTCGGCTATGCCTTCATAGGCTGCCTCCTGGGCACGCTCGTCGGCGTTCTGCCGGGCATTGGCGTCGTGCCCACGGTGGCGATGCTGCTGCCGCTCACATTCGGCATCGACCCGCTGTCGGGCCTCATCATGCTCGCTGGCATCTATTACGGCGCGCAGTATGGCGGCTCCACCGCGGCCATTCTCGTGCGCATGCCGGGCGAGGCGGGTTCTATTGTCACGACCCTCGACGGCTATGAGATGGCGCGCAAGAACCGCGGTGGCGCGGCCCTTGCCATCGCGGCCCTCGCGTCCTTCTTCGCCGGCACGGTCGCCACGCTGTTGATCGCCGCCTTCGGCTCGTCCCTGGCCGACGTCGCCATGCACTTCCACTCCGCGGACTATTTCTCGCTGATGGTGCTGGGCCTCACCATGTCGATCGTACTGGCGCAGGGCTCGATCCTGAAGGCGATCACGGTGATGCTGATCGGCTTCCTGTTCGGCCTCATCGGCCTCGACCTCAATTCAGGCGTCCAGCGTTTCACCTTCGACATGCCGGACCTGTACGAGGGCGTCAGCTTCCTGGCGATCTCTATCGGCCTGTTCGGCCTGGTCGAGGTGGTGCGCAACCTCGAATTCCCCGAGGTGTGCGGCGAGAAGCCGACGATGGGCATCCGCGACCTTTATCCCACCAAGGAGGAGTTGCGCGATGCCGCTCCCGCCACGGTGCGCGGCACGGTGCTGGGTTCGATGCTCGGCATCCTTCCCGGCGGCGGCGCGGTCCTCGCGTCCTTCGCAAGCTATACGCTCGAAAAGAAGCTGTCGAAGAAGCCGGAAACCTTCGGGCACGGTGCGCCCGCCGGCGTGGCGGCGCCTGAGGCGGCCAACAATGCGGGCGCGCAGACAAGCTTCATTCCGCTGCTCACTCTCGGCCTACCGTCGAACCCAATCATGGCGCTGCTGATGGGCGCGATGATGATCCACGGCGTCGCGCCTGGCTCCGCCATCATCTCGGAGCGTCCGGAACTGTTCTGGGGCCTGATCGCGTCGATGTGGATCGGCAATCTCATGCTAGTCGTCCTCAACTTGCCGCTGGTAGGGCTGTGGGTAAAGCTGCTGACGATCTCCTACAGGATGCTGTTCCCGGCGATCATGATGTTCTGCCTGATCGGCGTCTATTCGGAAGGCGGCAGCGCATTCCAGGTGCTGCTTCTCGGTGGCTTCACGCTGTTCGGCTACCTGCTGATGCGCTGCGGCTGCGAGCCGGCGCCGCTGATCCTCGGCTTCATCCTTGGCCCCATGATGGAAGAGAACCTGCGCCGCGCGCTGAACGTGTCGGGTGGCGACTACAGCATCTTCATCGACCGTCCCATCTCGGCGAGCCTGCTCGGCGCCGCGGTGGTTCTGCTGGTCGTGATGTCCTTGCCCGGCCTGCGCAAGAAGCGCGCCAAGGTTTTCGAGGACTAGCCGGTTGCGGGCGTCCCGCTCCCCACCCGATCCGCCCAAACAAACACCACTGGAGATCCTGTCATGGCCAATCTCGTCGGCCTCGCTGCAATGTCCCATTCCCCCTCGTGGGACCTCTCCCGTGACCTGACCGGTCCGGGCCAGGAATTCGTCGCCGCCATCGAGCGCCTGCGCAAGTTCAACGGCGAGAAGGTCGACGCCATCGTCCTGTTCGGTCCGGATCACTACCGCAACTTCTTCTATGACGTGCTGCCGCAGTTCTGCATCGGCATCGAGAAGGTCGAAGGCTATGGCGACTACGACAGCCCGTCCGGCCCGCTGCTCTGCGCGGAGGAACTTGGCCGTCACATCCTAGGCAACCTGATGGACACCGGCTTCGATCCGGCGGTGTCGCTGAACATGAGCGTCGACCACGGCCACACCCAGCCCTATGCGGCGGTCAATCCCGAGCTCGACATCCCGATTGTGCCGATCATGATCAACTGCCAGGGCGGCCCGCGTCCGAGCTATCGCCGCGTGGCCGATTTCGGCCGCGCAGTCGGCGACGCCATCCGCAGCTTCCCGCAGGATCTGAACGTCATCGTGATGGGCTCGGGCGGCCTGTCGCACTTCCTGCCGAAGATGTCGGCGGACGACGAGGCCACGCCTGCCGAAACCCGCGACTACATCATCAACGGCCGTGAGCGCTCGCGCGAGGTGAATGCCGAGAAGGAGCGCATCTCCAAGGAGCGCCGCGCCGAGGGCCGTACCGGCAAGGTGTCTGAGAGCTGGGATGCCTGGTTCCTCGACATGGTCGTGACCAACAATTTCGAGCCGCTGCACAGGCTCGCGGACGCCGAGATCGAGGCGGCCGCCGGCAACGGCGCGCATGAGCTGCGCAGCTGGATCGCGGCCGCCGCCGCATGGGGCCGCGACATCCGGGTCGTCGGCTACGAGGCGGTTCCGACCTGGATCACCGGGATGGGCGTGATCGGCGGCGGCATCTGCGCGCCGGATGGTGAGTGATCGAAGGGACCGAAGCGATGACTGAACACGTGAACGACTACCGTTCGATCTGGACCGGCCTGCGCGACACCGCGTTCGAGCAGGGCTTCGTCACCGTCAACGGCCTCAACACCCGCTACGTCCGCTCGGGCACCCGCGGCAAGCCGTTCCTAGTGATGCTGCACGGCACCGCCGGCCACTGGGAAGCCTTCTCGTCTAACTTCAAGGCGCACAGCGCCGACTTCGACATCCTGGCGCTCGACATGATTGGCTGCGGCTTCACCGACAAGCCGAACCATCCGCTCGAGATCAAGGACTATATGGGGCACGTCCTCGGCTTCCTCAACGTCATGGAAGTCGGGAAGGCCCACTTCATGGGCTGCTCGCTGGGCGCGTGGATTTCCGCGGCGATCGCCCGCACCTACCCGGAGCGGATCGGCAAGCTGGTCCTGTTGTCGGCATCCGGCTACTTCTCCAGTGCCGAGAACCGCGGCCGCATCATCTCACAGCGCACCAAAGCGGTCGATGATCCGTCCTGGGAGAACATCAAGGCGATCTTCAACAAGCTGCTGGCGAAGGAAGAGAGCCGCATCGATGACCTCGTCGCGCACCGCCAGGCCCTCTACCGGATGCCGGAGATGAAGCAGGGGATGCTCAACATCCTCGCCCTGCAGGACCCAGATATTCGCGAGCGCAACCTGCTCAAGGATGACGACTGGCGGGCGATTACGGCGGAGGCGCTGGTCGTCGGCTCGCTTGCCGACGCCGACGAATATTTGCGCACCGCGCAGGTCGTCTCGAAGCTGATGCCGAATGCGCGCTATGTCGAGATGGAAGGCGTCGGCCACTGGCCGCAGTTCGAAGACCCCCACACCTTCAACCGTCTCAGCCTGGAATTCCTCACTGCCTGAGGTCAGGCCCATCCAACCTGACAGCAAACCCCGCCAGGATCCTGGCGGGGTTTTCTCTTTTCAGAGTTCGTACTGGGCGAGTTCGGCGGTGATCGCGGCCACCGCCTCCGTGACGTCGTCGGTCATCTGGGCGAGGTTGTTGCCCACGAAGCGGAACGACGGCCCGCCGAGGGCAATGCAGTAGGCGAGACGGCCGCCGGAGAAGATTGGCGCTGCGACCCCGCTGACGCCGTCGTCACGCTCCTCGTTGGACACCGCGTATCCCTGCCGCCGCACACGCTCGAGTTCTTTCTCGAGCAGGCTGCGCTCCGTGATGGTGTTGGCCGTATAGGCGACCGGCGTGAACATCTGGAACATCGCCTCCACTTCCTTCTTCGGCGAGAAGGCCAGCATCACCTTCGCACCGGCCGTCGCCGGCCATGGCAGGGTGGTGTTGCGCAGATAAGGGATGCGCACGTGGTGGCGGCAGTCGATTCTGTCCACGGGAACGAGTTCCGGCCCGATCAGTTCGCGCAGCGACGTGAATTCGCCGAATTTCTCCGACAGACGTTCCAGATGTGGCCGCGCAATGCGCATGACCGTGGTCGAACTCTTGGCGACGCGCGCCAGTTCCACGATCTTGGCCGAAAGCTGGAAGCCGCCGTCACGATCCTCGATGATCAGCCCGTAGTGCTTGAGGCTGTTGAAGTATCGGTAGATCGTCGATCGCGGCATGTTCAGGTGCTGCGCCAGCGCGGTTGGGGTCCAGACCGGGTGGGCCGCGTCGAAGGCAAGCAGGATCTCGATCGCACGGTCCGCGGTCGAATTGGCGCTGACCGCCTTCTCAACTCCGTTTGTCTTGCTGGTCATTCTTGCCCCCTCATTCTGCGGACAGATCCATATCAATTTTCGGCTAAGATCAGCAAGTTCCCTTGCCTTTCAACGGCAACTGGCCTATTGGCAGCCAATTCTCTCATATTGTGGTAAATTGAATATCACAAAATGATCAGTACTAGGAGGAAACGTCTTGAACGGAAGCTCTTCTTTCACCCGCCGCGCCCTGTTTGGCGCTGCATTGGCTGTTTCTGCCTTCGCCGGCGCCGCGCAGGCCGAGGACAAGTACCCGAGCGGTCCGGTGAGCATCGTGGTACCCTTCGCGGCCGGCGGAACCACCGACGCGATCGCCCGTCTTGTCGCTGAAGAACTGCAGACGCGCTGGGGTTCGGCGGTCGTCGTCGAGAACAAGCCGGGCGCAGGCGGCGTCATCGCAACGCAGGCCGTGGCGCGGGCCAAACCGGATGGCCGCGAGATCTTGTTCACGGACATCGGCATTGCCCTCAACGAAGTGACGATGCCGAAGCTGCCCTACAAGCTGGCCGAGGACCTGCGTCCGGTCGTCACCGTGGGCGAGTGGCCGCTGGCGGTGCTCGCCGGCTCCAACACCGGCATCAAGACGATGGCCGAACTTATCGAGCGCGCGAAGACCGAAAGCCTCGCCCTTGGCACGTTCGGCCCGGCCTCCTCGCCGCACCTGGCTGCCGAGCTGCTGCAGTCGGTCGCCGGCATCGACCTGAAGATCGTGCATTTCAAGGGCGTCAGCCCGGTCATCCAGGCCATGGCGTCGGGCGAAGTGCAACTCGGCGTGTTCGGCGTCGGCGCTGCTGCCGGCGAAATGGCCAAGGGCACGATGAACGTTCTGGCGCTCGACTATCCGTCGCCGCTGGTTCCGGGCGTTCCGACCTTCGCCGAGGCGGGCCTCGAGGGCCTGCGTGCGATCGCCTGGTGGGGCGTGTTCGTCCAGAGCAAGACCCCGGACGCGATCGTCAACGAGGCCAATGCCGCCATCAACGAGGCGCTCGGCTCGGAGCGGGTGAAGGCCTACCTCGCGACCAATGGCTACACGTCGGCCGGTGGCGCCCCCGAGGCGCTGCAGCAGCGCGTCGACGATGCCGTCGGCCTGTGGGGTCCGCTCGTGCAGAAGGCCGGCATCGTTTCAAAGTAAGCCCGGACATCTACGGAAATTGGTGACGGCCGCCCCTCCGGGTGGCCGTTTCCGTTTGCGGGGAATGCTCGCCTGTGAACAATTATGTTATTGCGAATCGGTAACAACTTTATCATAAAGCGGGACATCTGTTTTCGAGCTCAGGCTCGCGCTGACCGGGAGATAACCATGGCCCAGCACAATCAGTTCGATGCGGACGTCATCATTGTGGGGGCGGGGCCGGTCGGCACCACCCTCGCGAATCTGCTGGGGACCTACGGGGTCCGCACCCTTGTGCTGGAGCGCGAGCCCGACATCATCGACTACCCGCGCGCTGTCGGCATGGACGACGAGGCGCTGCGCGCCTTCCAGACCACGGGCCTGGCCGAGCCGCTGCTCAAGAACATGATCCAGAACACGCTGCTGCGCTACCACCACTCGAACGGCAAGCTGTTCGCGGAGGTCGGCCCCAAGGCGAAGCCATTCGGCTGGCCGCGCCGCAACCTGTTCATCCAGCCACTGTCGGAAAAGGTCATCCGCACAGGCATCCAGCGCTTCCCGCATGTTACAGTCCTGACTGGCCACGAGGTCGAGAGCTTCACCCAGGACGACACCTGCGTCACCCTCGACATGAAGACCGCCAATGGCCCGAAGGTGATGCGGGCGCGCTACGTGGTCGGCTGCGACGGCGGCAAGTCGACCGTCCGCAAGGGCCTAGGCATCCAGCTTCTCGGCGACACCCATCCGTGGCGCTGGCTGGTCGTCGATCTTCGCAACGATGACCGCTTCGAGCCATACTCGGCGATCTACTGTGATCCGAAGAACCCCTTCATCGTCATCGACCTGCCTTACGGCCACCGTCGCTTCGAATTCCGCCTGCGTCCCGAAGACACCGACGAGAAGATGTCGGACCCGGCCGAGATCTCGCGCCTGCTGCGCAAGCGCCTCGGCCCGGACGAAAAGCCGGAGATCATCCGCGCCCGCATCTACACCCACCACTCGCGCATCGCGGCGAGCTTCGGCGAGGGCCGCATCTTCATCGCCGGCGACGCCGCCCACTTGCAGCCGCCGTTCTTCGGGCAGGGCCTGAACTCCGGCCTGCGCGACGTGATGAACCTGTCATGGAAGCTGGCTATGACCGTGAAGGGCAAGGCCGAGCCGAAGTTGCTCGAAACTTATGAGCAGGAGCGTAAGCACCACGCCGAACAGATGGTGAAGTTCGCCACCGGCATCGGCAAGTTCTACGCGCCCTACAGCCACTTCACCGAATATTTCCGCAAGGCGTTCTTCTGGTTCGTGCATCGGATGCCGTCGCTGCGCGACTATGTACTGCAGATGAAGTTCAAGCCGATGCCGTTCTACGAGAAGGGCATCGTCGACCACTCCAACGTCGGCGGCAAGGCGTTGGTCGGCCGCATGATCGTGCAACCGAAGGTGGCCGACGCCGAGGACCGGCCGATGCTGCTCGACGACGCGATCGGCAAGGGCTTCGCCATCATCGGCATCAACGAGGACCCGGCCGCGCAGCTTTCGCCCGAAGACCGCGCCTACATCTCCCGCATCGGCTCGATCGTGCAGATCAACCGCTCGCGCCGTGGCAAGGCTGGCTGGGAGGCTGATCCCGACACGCTGGTGCTCGACGACCTCGACGGCGTCTTCCGCGACATGCTGCTGAAGTCCCCGAAGCAGCGCTTCTACATCCTGCGCCCCGACCGCTACGTGTTCGCCGTGTGCGACCGCCACGAGTTGGCCGGTGCGGTTT
Organism: Rhizobiaceae bacterium; assembly: GCA_035556195.1. GTDB lineage: Bacteria > Pseudomonadota > Alphaproteobacteria > Rhizobiales > Rhizobiaceae. The sequence continues at coordinate 81,019 of DATMFK010000028.1, read as the reverse complement.
CCCGCCTGCGCGCCCAGCTAGGCGAGCCGCGCCAGGCATCTTTCCAGATGGCTGCGGAATAAGAACATGGCAGGAATGACCCCTCAGGATCACAAGGAATGCGGCCTGGCGCTCTACGAAGCCGAGAAGGCCGGCCGGCAGATCAGCCTGCTGTCGCAGCGGTTCCCGGGGATGGACCTGGACGACGCCTACGCCGTCCAGAACGAGATGCTCGCCGCCCGCGACGCCGCCGGCCTGCGCCGCATCGGCTGGAAGATCGGCCTGACCTCGCGCGCCATGCAGGAAGCGCTGCAGATCACCACGCCCGACTCCGGCGTCCTCTACAACGACATGCTGTTCGCCAATGGCGCGGCGGTGCCCGCCGGCCGCTTCATCCAGCCGCGTGTCGAGGCCGAGATCGCCTTTGTCCTGAAGGCCGACCTGGCCGGACCGGACCTGACCCGCGCCGACGTGATTGCCGCGACCGACCATGTCGCGCCGGCCCTCGAGCTGCTCGACACGCGGATCACCCGCAAGGATCCGGTCACCGGGGCGATCCGCAAGGTCACCGACACCATTGCCGACAACGCAGCCAACGGCGGCATCGTGCTCGGCGACGGCCGTTTCGACGCCGGCGCCATCGACCTGCGCTGGATGGGCTGCGTGCTCAAGCGCGACGACATTGTCGAGGAGACCGGCCTCGGCGCCGGCGTGCTCAACGACCCGGTCATGGGCATCATCTGGCTGGCGCGCCGCATTGCCAATTATGGTGACAAGCTCAGCGCCGGCGACATAGTTTTGTCCGGCTCGTTCATTCGTCCTGTCGAAGCGCCGTCCGGCAGCCACTTCGTTGGTGACTACGGTCTCTTCGGCGAGGTGCACTGTGACTTTCTCTGACACTTCGACCCTCGCCCCCGCTAACGGCTTCCGCGCCGCCCTCCGGCGCGGCGAGGTGCTGACCGGCTTCTGGCAGGGGCTGACCTCGGCCGAGACCGTCGAGATCAGCTCCCGCGCCGGCTTCGACTGGCTGCTGTTCGACGGCGAACATGCCCCCAACGATATGGCGATGCTGCGCGACCAGCTGCGCGCCAGCTTGGGCGGCACCGCCTATCCGGTGGTACGCGTGGTTGCCGGCCATGACTGGATGATCAAGCAGGTGCTCGACATCGGCTTCCAGACCGTGCTGATCCCGATGATCGACACCGCGGAAGAGGCCCAGCACGCGGTCCGCGCCTGCCTCTATGCACCGGAAGGCAAGCGCGGCGTCGGCGCAGCGCTTGCCCGCGCGTCGGACTTCGGCCGCCGTTCGAAGTATCTCGCCAACGCCAATGACGAGATCTGCATCCTGCTGCAGGTCGAGAGCGCCAGATCCTTCGAGAACCTCGACGAGATCCTGAAGATCGAACGTGTGGACGGCCTGTTCATCGGCCCGGCCGACCTGTCCGCCGACCTCGGCTATCGCGGTCAGCCGACGCATCCCGAAGTACGGGCTGTGATCCGCGACGCGACGCGCCGGATCCGCGCCGCCGGCAAGGCGCCCGGCATCCTCCTCGGGACGCCCGAGCACGTCGCCGAAGCGCGCGAGGACGGTGCCCAATTCATCGCCGTCGGTTCCGATGTCGGCGTGTTCATGCGCGCGGTCACCCAGCTTGCGGAACTGTACCGCGCCAGTTGACGCGGCCGTCGCCCAACTCCTGCCGAGAGATCGCAATACTGTCCGAGGTCCGTGGCGAAATTCTTTACGCGGCTCCTTCATCGGGTAGTTCGCCAAAGAGGCCAAGCGCCTCCATGGCGACACGATTCCGGCCCCTCAGCTCGACAGGCGCTACTGCAATCGCTCAGCCGGTCGGCATGACGGCCGCCATCACCCCCGGGACCGAAAACCAGCGCGACAATGCACGTCGAATCTGCGCCGGACTGATTGTCCGCTTCCAGGAGAGGGCAAAGTTTACCCGCACGGCGGAGTTGGGGACGCGAAACGGCCGTCGAAGTTGGAAGTAGTCACGTCAGCAACGTGCTCAATCGGACCATTCGTTGGACTCTGCTAGTGAAGGTGGCCATGGCGAGGGCATTTGTCATCTTCAGACATAGTTGTTCATTCAGGACGGCCCGAACGATCGACATCTTCGGAGATTTCCTGCCGGAGTTTCGGCCCCTTCGCCAGCCTGCGTCCTAGTGCAGTGACGAATGCCTCATAGCGCTCTCCGGCTTTGGCGCGTGCGGCTTGGGCTGCGGGTTCAGGCAGGGCCGGGGTAGTCGCCAGCCAGAAGCGGATGAAGATCGCCGGGGTTTCGACCGAGATTCCGACGGACGGCGCGTGGCGCCGGCCGGGGAGGCGCGCCATGGGATTTGACTTCGGCTTCGCGCTCTCCACCGTGCCAGCGATCCTGAGCGGAGCAATTTTGAGCGGGACAACGCCTTTCGAGCGGGCCGCGGCGAAACCTTGGCTGTCAGGACGCGCTTTCGAAATCGTGCGCCTCGTGGCAGCTAGACACGGCGGTTCAACGATGCTCAGCGCCGATTCCGATGCGGGGACCATAAGCTGCTTAGCCGCAGCGTGCTTGTGGAGCCTGTCTCTAGCTTTTTCCTTGGCTTCGCGGACCGACGGAGACAGATGCTGGTCGGAACTTCCTGATATCCTGATCGTAGCCAAATTTGGTTCGGTCAGTGGCGGTAGCACTTCCTTGGTGACCCGCTTGCCGTATTCCAGCTTCGCCCAGTATCCACGTTCCGGTGTTGGAATATGGTGGCGATCACAGGTCTTCTTCAACGCCGTACCCGTAACGCCATAGTCTGCTGCAACTTTGGTCATGGGTTTGGACCAAACCTGCTCGTAAAGCTCTTCCCGAGAAACTGTCTTCACCCTCTCAACCTCTGTCGTCCATGCAATGTGCTCGATCCCAGCCCGCCATCCCAGCGATCCACGATCGAGGTGGAGCATTGATTTTGCCGGTTTTGACGGTACTTTATCGGCGCGTCGGATTCGACGTTTGCGGTCTATGTCTCACTCCGAAGCGGCCGATAGATGCCGATAGTTCACAGAACTTTTTTCAGCTAAATTCGCTCCTGAAAACCCAGCAAAATCAAAAGACTAGGTTTTTGACGGTACCTTTCACGGTATATTCACCCGACAATTTTATTTTTCGCAAAGATATCAGATACTTAGGGCGGAAGAAATATTAGAGTGGGAATGATTCAGGCTCATCCGAACAGCGTTGATCGTACGCCAGAATCCGACATAATTCTCTGACCCGACACAGTTTTTCGCGACGGGCCTACCGATGCATATCGGTAGGCATAGATCGCATTGCCGCCACGGCTGACGGCCTCTCCCCCAAACGGGCGGGCGAATTCACGAGACGCTTTCCCTTGTGGCCCCTCTTTCATTGCATAGATCGTGCTGCCGACACGCATGACAGCGTGCAAATCGGCGGGTACTACGCTCGACCTGCGACGCCGCCGACGATGCGCAGGGCGCCGAAGAGGAGAGCATCCCGACCACGCACGGCAGGTCGCGTCGGCTTGCCGTCATTCGTCAGAAGCGGCGCATGACCTGGAATCGTGGGCATCGTACCCTTGTAGGTTGCGGACGAGGAAATCGAACACTCGCTGCGATTGGCCTGGCAAGAAGTGATAACCCTCCTCAATGAAACAGACTTCGGCTTCGGGAACATGCCGCTCGAGCCGAAGGCGTGTGTCATAAGAATCGATAAGCGCGTCACGCCCGCCCATTATGGCGAGGAGCGGCATTGCGAGCGCCTCCAGTGCTGCATTGCTAAGCTGCGGAATCTTGATTGCGCGTGGTTTGATGGTGCGGTTGATTCTCTCCATGAGAGGGGAGATCGCCTCAAGATCGACAGGTAGATGCTTAGGCGCTGGCCCGAACACCTTCTCAAGAATCTTCCGCTTCCCCCAACCGCCCAGCAGCAAGTAGGGTGCGACGGCGAGGAGAAAGTTCTTCTGCCGCCCGATGCCCGCGGGGCAGATCAGCGCCAGCGCGGAAGCTCGTGACGGCCGCCGCATGGCATAGTCGAGCGCTAGCCAGCCGCCGAGTGATGTGCCCACCAGCGCTGCATGGGCAAGTCCAAGTCCGGTGAAGACATCGTCGAGCCAGATCGCGTAGGTGTCACCGATGAGCGGCGGCCTCACCCGAGCGCTCAGTCCCGCCTCGCCGATCATATCGACCGCATAAAGCCGGAAGCGACCTGACCAGAGTGCGACGTCGGGCCGCCATGCGGCGCTATTCGCCTGAGCGCCATGGAGCAGGATCACGGGAGGCGCCGTCTCGGGACCGCAGGCGAGCACGAACGTCGCGCCTTGCGAAGTCGGCAGTTCGATCTCCTGTCTTGGCACAGGCCACTGATCGAGCACCGCCCGGTATTCCCGCATAACTTCTACCGCATCGGCCTCGCTGCGAAAGACGGGATCGCTCATCGCGAAAGCTCCAGTTGCAGTTCGATAAGCTCAAGCAGTCTTGCCGCATCGGACGGAGCGGCGATGAGCACGATCTTTAAATCGCCGCTCGTCGGATCGAAGGCCGTGTTGAAATGCAGCGGTCTGGTTTCGGCGTCGCCTCCCAGTGCCCCGGCGCCGAGAAAGGTCGCCATGCGCTCGGCCACTTCGGTAGCTAGGGCCGGAATCTCGACAATGACGGTCGCACGGACATCGCGAGGTGGCGGGGTCCGCCCACTCGCGATGCCGGCGAAAGCGTCAAGCTTGGCCCGGTCGATACGATAAGCCTTGCCAATCCGCGTGGCTTGCAGGCGGCCTTCGCGGATGTACCGGAGGACGGTTTTGGGATGGACTTTCAGCTCTTCCGCGGCCTGTTCGACCGTCATGAGCATGTTCGACATGAAAAAGAACTCCCTAATGCTCCTATATATTCCTATAATAAGGAACAATTGAGAGCAATAGGTGTTAGGAACGACTCCGTGATTGAGGATGCCGGCGAGGCGATGAAGGCCCCCTAGAATGACGATCGACGGATAGAGGCTCCTTACGGAGCGGCGCGGCTTCGGTGTTGTCGCCCGCCGCAACTGGCTCCCGAAGTACAGCCGTCTCGTCTTTGTCGCCCCGCTTCATATCGGCGGATAGCCGCGGCGAAGCTGGGCGTGGCCGCATGGTCAACGTCGGCGCAACGTTGAGCTGGCGCCGGACAATCTGTTGGCCGGCATCGTTGATCGTTCCTGGCAGGCATTGCGGATCGCTTGGATTAGCCGGTCGTCGTTATCCATTGCGAGCTCCCGCCTTGGCGACAGTCAACGCCGTCCTCGTCCTGATCGGTGATCGAGATTGCGACTGCTGCAATCTCCGTGATAGCGCGGGTCATGACTCGTCATTGACCAATCAAAGCTCAACATATAGAAGTAATCATTTCCGGAAATAAGGGGTTCGTGATGGGCGGTTATGCCGTCTCCCTCGCTGTCCGAACGGGCGAGTTGCACGCTCGCATTGGCCGCCGTGCGAAATCCGAGTGATAGCATCCAGTCGACTTCCGGCTCTCCGGTTCCGGACGCTTACGATTCAGTGGAGATGAAGTTTTGGCCCAAGACCCACTCAGTATGACCTTTGCTGCGCTCGCCGATCCGACGCGGCGGGCGATCCTCGCTCGTCTGGTCGCCGGGGAAGCTTCGGTTACGGAACTCGCAAAACCATTCGACATGACGCCGCGGGCGGTTTCAAGCCATATCGCGGTCCTTGAAGCGGCTGGCTTGGTAACAAAGGGCAGAGATGCACAGCGACGCCCCAGCCGTATCCGGCTTGAGCCCCTCGCACAGGTCGACGGATGGCTGGAAACATACCGTCAGCTTTGGTCGAAGCGCTTCGACAACCTTGAGCGGCGTCTTGCGGAACAACAGAAGGCCGGCGCGCGCAAGCGTGATGAATGAAGTGCCCTTCCGTTTCCGGCCGTAGCGCACCCGCCGTTGCGGCGGACGCTCGGTGCTCGGATTCCTCGTGACGAGCGCAGTCCGAAGATAGGCGGAGTTGCATCCTTTACGGAATCTATTGCTTCCGGAAGTGATGGCTTCTATATAGGGGGCGAAGAGGTTGTTCGACAGGGTTGGCCTATGCCGCCTGCTCAACATCCTACTTGGTCGTTCGACGCGATCGATCGCTGGATGGAGAGCCACCGTCAGTTTTGGCACGACCGGCTCGATGGGTTGTTGGCTGGTCCCACAAGGGAGAAAAACGTGACCTTAGCTCGCCAAGACAATCTCGCGGATTCCAAGATTTCGATGCAGCGCGTGTTCAACGCGCCTCGAGCGCTTGTGTTCGCAAGCTGGACTAATGCCGAGGATGTCGCAGCCTGGTTTGCCCCGGATGGCTTCACGGTTCTCAGCTCTGACATGGATGCGACGCCCGGTGGCCGCTGGCGAGTGACCTTCCGGTCTGATGCTGGGGAGGTTCACGAAGAGTTCGGCGAGTTTATCGACGTGCGCGAGCCTGATCGGCTTGAGTTTAGCCTGACCCAGCGCAGCAACGGCAAGAGCGGCCCAAAGACGACGGTGACCGTCGAATTCACTGAGACGGGCGGGCGCACTCACATGGCGTTCCAGCAGTCCGGCTACGCGTCAAAGGCGATGCGCAATGGCAACGCCGAAGGGTGGGCCGAGTGCTTCCGCAAGCTGGAAGCCCATCTCACCAGAACCCTTGCTCATTAATGGAGATCGACGATGTCGAATGCCGAAGAAGACGTGCGTAACGAGTTCAAGGAATGGCTGGTGGCAGCGGGGAACAAAGACCTCGATGCCGTCATGACCAAGATTGACGACGATATCGTCTCCTACGAACACGACGCCCCCTTGCAATACCAAGGGGCGGCGGCGGTGCGCGAAGTCTGCCGTCAGGGATTCGAAGCGATGGCCGGCGAGTTCAGCTGGGAAATCCCCGACCTTCAGATCATCGTTCGCGACGATATCGCGGTGACCTGGGGTTTGAACCGGATGACGGCGAAGCAGCCGGGCCAGGACGAATTTGAGAGCTGGTCTCGCGGCACGCGCATCTTCCAGCGGAAAGCTGACGGCTGGAAACTGATCCATCAGCACGTCTCCTACCCTTACGATCCGGAGACCGGCGAGGCAAAGCTCCGCTTGCGACCCTAGTCAAGCCGCTTTCCGGTCGAAGGCGGGCCGGCGTCATACGCGAGCATCGCGAACTGGTTCGCAATGATCGTGTCGTTCTCCTCGTCGGGCTCGACACCGCTCCAAGCGGCTCTCGGTACGCTTGGCCAAGCTGGAGAGGGCCTGTCTACGCCAGCAACTGCGCCGGCACGCCGAGCACTGGCCCGGCATCGGCCAACAACTGGTCAAGCGTGTACACCGTGGCACCATGCTCCGATGCGATGGCGAGGTGCAGCACATCCCGGCGCGAAGCCCAAGCGCATGTTGATCGGTAAACTTCGCCGCCGTTCGGAACGGTCCTCCCGTCACGCCAAGCACGGTGAAGCTCTCGCCGACCAGCTTGTTGAACATGGCGAGCGCCGCCGCGCGATATTCCAGGCTGAACTGCCCCGTCCGCGATTTGATGGCCATGGCGGACGACATCTCGGTGACGGTCCAGTCACTGATCACAAGCTGCGCCGGATCCTGCTCCGCCAGCCAGGCCTGAACGCGCGGCGTGCCGAGATAAAGCATCAGTAGCGATCGCCATCCCGCATGGACCGCACGAGATCGGTTTGCGCGGCTTCACCTGCGATTGACAGATCGTTTCATTTAAGTTGTGATGGCGGAGCGTTTTGAAACGAGGGCGCTGTCCAAATGCCTGGACGCCGTGATGCCGAGATTCGCAGGATCGGCAGGCAAGTTCGCCTGCTACGAGAGAAATCCGGCCGCACGCTCGCGCAAGTCGCCGAGATTGCAGGCCTTTCCGAACGGGCCGTGCGCGAGCTCGAGGCCGGGCGCACCAATCCGAGCCTCACCACCGTGGTCGGCATTGCGGATGCGCTCGGGGTTTCCTTGGATGAACTCGTCATCGCCGCGCGGCGCAATGTGCCCGCCGCCGATTTCACACCTGTCTCCGCCGCCGGCGATGCGGCGACGATGCTGACACGGGAGCTTCCCAGCCCGCGCATGCGGGCCCGGCTCGTCAGGCTCGATTCCGAACCCGGTGACGCTCCCGTTATCCCATCGGCGGCCATGTTCGGCCACGTGCTCGGCGGCGCAGTCATGGTCTCGCTCGACGGCGAGGAAACGATGCTCAACCGCGACGACAGCTTTCACGCGCAGGCGGGCGTGCTGAGCAGCTGGCGGGCAGGGGCATCAGGCGGGCACCTGCTCGTCGTCGAAACAGCGGCCGACAGCCTCGCGGGACCAATGTTTTCGCAAGAGGAGGGGGAATGACTGCAACGAGCTATATCGTGGCGACCGATGTCGGCGGCACCTGCACCGACACCATCATCGTCGCCTCGACCGGCGAAATCCATATCGGCAAGGCGCTCTCGACGCCGCCCGATTTCGCCGACGGCGTCCTGAACTCCATCCAGTCCGCTGTCGACCTGATGGGAGTGACGCGCCGCGAGGTGCTCGAAAACACGTCGCTGTTCGTGCACGGCTCGACGGTCGTCGACAATACGGTCCTGACGCGCGACGGCGCGCCGACCGGGCTCATCGCCACCGAAGGCTTCCAGGACACGTTGCTCGTCACGCGCGGCGCTTATGGGCGCTGGTCGGGGCTTACCGAGGAAGGGATCAAGAACCCGGTAAAGACCGAGCGCGCTCCTGCGCTGGTCGAGCATGGCGCCATCGCCGGCGTCAAGGAGCGCGTGGACTGCGATGGCGAGGTGGTAGAGCCGCTCGATCGCGCCGCCGCCGAGCGCGCTGTACGCTTCCTCATCGAGGAGAAGAAGGTGGAGGCGATAGCGGTCTCCTTTCTCTGGTCGTTCTTCAATCCGTCGCATGAGCGCGCAGTTCGCGACCTCATCGCCAAGGTCGCACCGCAGGCCTATGTGACGCTCTCCAGCGAAATCGCGCCGGTGCCGGGCGAATACGAGCGCACGTCGACCGCCGTCATCAACGCCTATGCCGGCCGCATAGCTCGCGATTATCTCAACTCGCTGCAAAAGCTGCTCGCCGAGAACGGCTACCGCGGCCAGACGATGGTCATGCAGGGCTATGGCGGCCTGCTGCCGGCGGGCGAGGCGGCGGAGCGCGCCGTCGGCATGATCGAATGCGGCCCTGCGGCCGGCGTGATCGGCGCCAAATATCTCGGCGACATGATGGGCGACAAGGACATCATCGCTGCCGACATGGGCGGCACGACCTTCAAGGTGGGCGTTATCCAGGGCGGCGAGCTGGAATATGCGCGCGAGCCGCTGGTCGACCGCTTTCACTATGTCGCGCCCAAGATCGACGTGGTCTCGATCGGCGCCGGCGGCGGCTCGATCGTGCAACTCCACCCGAAGACGAAGCTGCCCACGGTCGGACCGCGTTCGGCAGGTTCCAGGCCAGGACCAATCTGCTACGGGCTCGGCGGTACGGAGCCGACGCTGACGGACGTGATGCTGCTCATCGGCTACATGGAGCCTGAGCATTTCCTGCGCGGCTCGATCACGCTCGACCGCGATAATACCTACCGAATTTTCAAGGAGAAGATCGCCGATCCGCTCGGCAAATCGGTCGAGGAAGCGGCGATAGGCATCTACCGCATCGCTGCCGCGCAGATCACGGACCTGATACGCAAGATTACAGTCGAGCGCGGCCTGGATCCGCGCGATTTTGTGCTGCATTCCTTCGGCGGGACGTGCGGCATGCTTGCCTCCGCCTTCGGCGAGGAGCTTGCGGTGCGCCGCATCGTCATCCCCTACACGGCCTCGGTGAATTGCGCCTTCGGCCTCGTCACGGCTGATGTCCGTCATGAATATTCGACCACGACCACACTGCCCGCCGAAGCTTCGCCGGAGGAGGTGAACGCTGTTTTCGCCCCGCTGGTCGAGCGCGCGCGGGCGCAACTCGCAGCCGAGGGCTTTGCGGACGGCTCCACACGTTTCGTTTGGTCGGTCGACCTGCGCTACCGCCGCCAGGTTCACGAGGTGACGACGCCGGTGCATGCCGCGACGCCGCTCGACGTCGCGGGTCTGGCCAGGCTGATCGAGGATTTCGAGAGCCTTTACGAGCGCAAGTTCGGCAAGGGGTCGGCCTATCGCGAGGCCGGCATCGAGATGACCATGTTCCGGCTCACCGCCAGCGGGCTCATGCAGCGGCCGAGCATGACGAGGGAAAAGGAAGGCCCGGCCGACGCCAGTGCGGCCAGGATCGGCCGCCGGCCGATTTTCGTGGAGGCCAAAGGGGCGCTCGTGGAGGCCGACATCTACGACTTCACCAGGCTCGCGCCGGGCAACCGGCTCGCCGGCCCCGCCGTCATCCACACGCCGATCACCACGATTGCCGTGCAGCAGGGCCAGAGCGCCCGCATGGACGGCTACCGCAACATCGTGCTCGCGATGGAGGGATGACCATGGACCCGATGACCTTCTCGATCATCCGCCATCGCCTGTTCCGCATCGTCGACGAGGCGGTGATCACGCTCAAGCACGTCTCCGGTAGCGCCATCACCAACGAGGGCCACGACCTCATGGTATCGCTCTACCGGGCGGACGGCTCGCTGCTGATGGGCGGCGTCGGCTTTCTGCATCACCTCACCAGCGCGGCCGAGGCCTGCAAGTCGATCATCCGCCGCTTCGAGGGGCGCATACGCGAAGGCGACGTGTTCCTGCTCAACGATCCGTACACCGCAGCGCTGCACACCTCCGACATCTATCTCGTCGCGCCGATCCACTTCGAAGGCGAGCTCGTCGCCTGGAGCGCCTGCTTCGTCCATGTCTACGACATCGGCGCGATGAATCCGGGCGGTTTCAGCCCGCTGTCGACCGACATCTACACCGAGGGTTTTTCCTCGCCCGGGATCAAGATCGTCGACCAGGGCGAGATCGTGCAGGACGTCATCGACACCATGCTCAACATGGTGCGCTCGCCCGAGATGGTCATGCTCGATCTGCGCTCCATGATCGCCTGCAACAACGTCGCGCGCGAGCGCATGCAAGCGCTGATCGCCAAATACGGCCCGGAGACCGTGGACGAGGCCGGGTCCGAGCTGATCCGCCAATCCGAGACGCTGCTGCGGGCCCGGCTCAAGGAACTGCCGGACGGCGAATGGCAGTCGCGGCAATATCTCGACGTGAACGGCGAGACCGCGACGGTGCGGCTCACCATGAGCAAGACCGGCGACCGCCTGGTGTTCGATTTCACGGGCTCCAGCGACCAGAGCCGACACGCCATCAACTGCACGAAATGGGCCTCGCTCGGTGGCCTGTTCGCGCCGCTCTTCCCGCTGCTCTGCTATGACATCACCTGGAACGAGGGCGTGATCCGCCCCGTCGAGATGATTGCGCCGGAAGGCTCGATCGTGAACTGCACGAGGCCCGCGCCGGTTTCGGTCGCGACCGTCGCCGCCATCCAGTCGGTCAACAACGCGGCCTGCGCCACTTTAGGCAAGATGCTGGCTGCCAGCGACCGCTACCGCGACCAGTCGAGCACGGTCTGGCACGCCAACCACTTCGCGATCTTCAAGTTCGGCCGCAACCAGAAGGGCGGCTTCTCGATCGGCATCCTCACCGAGACCTTCGCCGGCGCCGGCGGCGCGCGATCCTTCGGTGACGGCGTCGATATCGGCGGTGAGATCCCCAATCCGATCTCCCGCATGGCCAATGTCGAGACGGTCGAGGCGAATTTCCCGATCCGTTATCTCTTCCGCCGGCGCATGAAGGATTCGGGCGGTCCTGGGCAGTGGCGCGGCGGCGCCGGCGGCGAACTCGCCATCGTTCCGCATAAAGCGCCGGACGGCGGCATCAACTACGTGATCTCCGGCAAAGGCGCCCGCCATCCGATGAGCGACGGGCTGGCCGGCGGCCTGCCCGGCGCGCCGAACAAGTATCTCTGGGTGAAGAAGGACCGCTCCAATATCGGCGAGATGTCGCCCGCGGGTCTGGCGGGTGTTGCCGAGCCGGTCTCCTGGGGCGTCTTCCCGCTGATGGGCGAGGACGCGCTCTATGTGCGCTGGAACGGCGGCGGCGGCTTCGGCGATCCGCTGGAGCGCGAGCCGAATCGTGTCGCGGATGACGTTGCCGGGGGCCTGGTCAGCGCCGAGGCCGCACATGACATCTATGGTGTTGCGCTCGGCGGCGATGGCGCGGCCGATCTGGCGGCCACCGATGCGCTTCGCCGCGGGCGCAAGGCCGAACGCGTGGGCAGGGAGGCAGCGCGATGAGCGAGACGATATCCTTTTCGCCGACGCTGGTGCTGAAGGGCAGCAGCGGCGCCCGCCGGATCGCCTGTCGCGCCTGCGGGCACGAGCTGGGCGCGTCCGATGGTGTCTGGAAGGAACACGCTCTCCTCGACGAGCGGCCGCTCGGCGAGGCGGGCGGAGGGACGTTCAGGACCGAGGGCGACGTGCTTTTTCGACGCTTCTACTGCCCGTCCTGCGGCACAACGCTAGACGCCGAGACGGCGCTGCCGGGCGAACCTTTCCTGATCGATCGCGTGAGGAGCTGATGGCCAGGCGCGAGCTTGACGCGGCAGGATCGTCGGCGGCAGCCGGCGAGACCCTCGGCGAGCGACTGCGCTTCCTCCGACGCGAGAAGGGGCTCAGCATCGCCGATCTTGCCAAAGCCTCCGGCGTGCCCGGGAGCACGATCAGCAAGATCGAGAATGGGCTCCTCAACCCGAGTCTTGTCCACGCCATCAATCTCGCCTCGGCGCTCGACGCCAATCTGGGCTTCCTGGTCGACCGTTCGCGCACCCGGCACGCACGTTCGTCGGTGGTTCGGGCGGCGCAACGCAGCCGGCGGGACTTTCCCGAGATGGGCATGGTGCTCGAAGACCTGAACATTGGCTTCGTGCCGGGCGTGCTGGAATCGCGCGTGGGCCGCATCAGGCCGCAGGCACATTCGGGACTGGAGCGGATGAGCCATGCCGGCGAGGAACTCGCGCACGTGCTTTCCGGCACCATCACCTATGATCTGGACGGTGAGGAGTACCGACTCGGGGAGGGCGATACGCTCCATTTCAAATGCGACGTGCCGCATCGTTGGGCCAACCACGGCAACCGCGAGGCGGTCGTGCTGTGGGTCTTCTCCGACGGACTGTCGTTCTAACAAGGAAGAAAAGCATGATCAGCCAGCACATCATCGATCGCGTGGTCGCCCGGCGCGGGCGGTTGCATCTGTTCGACACGCTGCCGGCCGCGCATACCGCCCTGGTCGTCGTGGACATGCAGAAAACCTTCTGCGAACCCGGCGCGCCGGCCGAGGTGCCGGCCTCGCGCAGCATCGTGGATGCCATAAACCGTCTTGCCGCGGGGCTGCGCGCCGCGGGTGGCACGGTGATCTGGTGCACCCATGCCAATGTCGGTGTCGGCGGCAACAGCGACTGGCGCAACTTCTTCGATCATTTCGTATCGGACGATGTGCGGACCCGCACCATCGAGAGCCTCTCGCCCGGTGGCTCCGGCCAGGCGATCTGGCACGAGCTGGACGTGCACGAAAGCGATCTCAAGCTCTTTAAGAACCGCTACAGCGCCCTCGTGCCGGGCTCCTCGCAGCTCGAGCGTATGCTGCGCAGCCTCGATATCGATACGCTGCTGATCTGCGGCACCAAGACTAACATCTGCTGCGAATCCACCGCGCGCGACGCCATGATGATGGATTTCAAGGTGGTGATGGTGTCGGACGGCACGGCCGCGCTGTCGGACGAGGAGCATCAAGCGGCACTCGAAAACATCATCCAGCAGTTCGGCGACGTGCTCACCGTCGACGAAATCCTGGAGCGGCTGCGCCCGTAGGGACGGCCGGCATTCCGATCGACCGAAAAAAAACAAAAGGGGAACTCTGATGCTGAAGCAACTTGCCGGCGCCGCATTGGCGCTCACCGTCCTGATGGCACCGGCCTATGCCGCCGCCAAGAAGATCGCGCTCGTCCTGCCGGGGCCGATTACCGACGGAACGTTCAACTCCGCCGCCAACAAAGGCATCGAGGCGGCCAAGGCGAAATACGACGTAGAGGTCGTAATACGCGAGAACACCGACTTCGCACAGATCGAGGACGTGCTCCGTTCCTATGCGGAAGAGGGCTACGATATGGTGATCGGCCACGGCTTCCAATTCGCCGAGCCGGTCATGAACATCCATGCCGACTATCCGGAAACCTTCTTCGTCGTGAATACGGCGCAGGTCTCGGCCGAACCGAACGTCGCCTCCTTCGACAACCGCTGGGGCGACGCGGGCTACATCGCCGGCGCGGTTGCTGCGCTCTACACGAAGAGCGGCACGATCGGCCATATCGGGGGCATTCCGGTGCCGGTGATAGAGGCCTACAACCAGGGCTTCGAGCGAGGCGCGAAGCGCTTCAAGCCCGACGTCAAGGTTCTCTCCGCCTATGTCGGCTCCTTCACCGACATTGCACGCGGTGCGGAGATCACCACCTCGCTCATCGAACAGGGAGCGGATGTGGTGACCTCGACCGGCAACGAGAACGTGGTCGGCACCATCCAGGCCGCACAGAAAGCCAAGGTGCATGCGATCGGCACCGCCTTCGACAGCCAAGCCATGGCTCCCGAGACGATCATCACCACGGCGCTCATCAACATGGACGTCAACATCGACCTTGCGGTCGGCCGCCTGATGGACGGTACTCTGAAGCCCGAGAAATACGTCCTCGGCCTTGATGAGGGCGGCATCGGGCTCGCCCCGTTCCGCAATTTCGAGAAGGAGTTCAAGCCCGAGGACCTCGCCAAGATCGATCAGCTGATGAAGGACATAAGCGCGGGCAAGATCGACGACCTGCCCTGATCGACCGATGACGTCCTCGAGAATGGCGCCGCTCCTTACGCTGGAAGGCGTGTCGAAGCGGTTCGGAACAGTCGTCGCCAACTGCGATGTCAGCCTCTCGGTCGCGGCCGGCGAGGTCGTGGCTCTTGTCGGCGAGAACGGAGCCGGCAAGTCGACCATCGTCAATTTGCTCTCGGGTCTGCTCGAGCCGAGCGCAGGGCGGATCCTGGTCGACGGCGAGCCGGTGCGCTTCTCCTCGCCGGCCGTGTCCGCCGCTGCCGGCATAGGGGTGGTGCACCAGCACTTCATGCTGGTGCCGACACTTTCCGCGCTCGACAACGTCGCGCTCGGCCTGCCCGAACTCGGGCTCGGCCGGCTCGACCGTGCCGCGCTCGCTGCGCGGGTGAGGGAGGTGGCGGCGAGGCTTGGCTTCCAATTCGACGGGAAAGCACGCATCGATGGACTGGATGTGGCCGAGCAGCAGCGCGTCGAGATCGTCAAGGCGCTCATGCACGACGTGCGCCTTCTGATTCTCGACGAGCCGACCGCAGTGCTCGGGCCGGAAGACAAGGAACATCTCTTTGCCACCATCCGCCGGTTGAGGGCAGAGGGCACCGCGGTCATCCTCATCACGCACAAGCTGGAGGACATCTTCGCCGTTGCGGACCGGGCGGTCGTCCTTCGGAACGGCGCCGTGGTCGCCTCAGCGGCCGTGGCGGAGCTTTCCAGGTCGGACATCGTACAGTCCATGATCGGCACGCGCGACGCCGCCGAAGCCGGCGCGATCGTCTCGGGACGGACTGCAGCCCGCGAAACGGGGCCGACGGGCGAGGTGATCTGTCGTATCGGCGACGTTGCGCTGAAGCGGCCAAACGGCTCCGTCGCCGTTTCCGGCCTTTCGCTCGAACTGCATGCGGGCGAGATCGTCGCGGTGGCCGGCGTCGACGGCAACGGGCAAAACGAGTTGATGCGCGTGCTCGCCGGCATGGCGAGGCCGGATCATGGCTGGATCGAATGTCTTGGCGAACGATCGGACGGGCGTCGCTGGAACGCCAGCCGGCTGCGACGGATAGGCGTCGCCCACATACCTGAAGACCGCCGCCGCTCCGGCATCGTCGGCTCCATGACGCTGGCGCGCAACTACTTGCTTCGTCATGTCGAGCAGCCTGCATTCTCACACTTTGGCCTATTGCGCGAAGGTCGGCTGGAGCGCGTCGTCGGTGAGCGGCTTACGGCATTCCAGGTCCGGTGCACCGGACCTGCGGACCGCATGGAGCGGCTCTCCGGCGGCAACCAGCAGAAGGTCGTGCTGGCGCGCGAGATGGACGGTGAACCGCGGTTGATCCTCGCCGCGCACCCGTCGCGCGGGTTGGACATCAAGACAATCCGCTTCGTTCACCATCTGCTCGAAGGCGCCCGCGACGCGGGCAAGACCGTGCTGCTCCTGTCGTCCGACCTCGACGAGATTCTGCAACTCGCCGACCGTATCGTCGTCTTTGCCGGCGGCCTCACGTTCGGTCCGGCGCAGCGCGACGAGATCGACCGCAACGAGATCGGCGCCTGGATCGCCGGCCACGCGGAGGCTGCGGCGTGAGTGCGGCGGGCCTTCGCAACGAGGCGCTGGCCGCCTGCGTGCTGCTGGTATTGATGGTCTTGGCGTCGATCGTGATTGCGGGTGCGAACCCGTTTGGCGTGATCGGAGGCATCGTCGAGCGAGCGCTTTTCACACGCGCCGGGCTGCTCGAAGCAGTCCTGCGCACGATCCCACTCACCATTATGGGGCTCGGGATCGCGCTTGCGTTCCGGGCCCGCGTCTTCAACATCGGTATGGACGGCCAACTCATCGCAGGCAGCGTGCTGGCAGTGGCCTTGGCGCCTTTATTGCCCGCCAACCCGGTCGGACTCGTGCTTTTCCTCGTCGCCGGGATTGCCGGTGGCGCCGTGTGGGGGGGCATTGCCGGCCTTATCAAGGCGCGCTTCGGCGGCAACGAGATCATCGCCACCATCATGCTGAACTACGTCGCGATCCAGCTTTTGTCCTGGCTGATGCGAGGGCCGATGCAGGAGACGATGAAGATCATCCCGCGCAGCGATCAGATCGACCGGGCGCTCCGGCTACCCATCCTCTTCGATGGCACGCGGGTCCATCTCGGCCTCGTCATCGCGGTGGCGGCGGTGGTGTTCATCGCACTTCTCGCCGGCCGCTCGCGGTTTGGTTTCAAGCTCGACGTTGTCGGGGCCAACGAGCATGCGGCCCGCTATGCCGGCATCGATCCACGTTGGATCGCCGGTATCGTGCTTGCATTCTCGGGGGCGCTCGCAGGTCTCGCCGGTGTAGTCGAGATCTCCGGGCTCTATGGTCGCCTCCAGGAAGGCTTTGCCCCGGGCTTCGGCATTGCGGCAATCGCGGTTGCGCTGGTGGCGCGGCTCAACCCCTTGTTGGTGCCGCTTTCAGCGTTCCTGTTCTCGCTGCTCTATGTTGGTCTCGGCGCGCTCGCCCGCAACGGCGTCGTACCGTTCCCGATCATCAATATCATCGAGGGTGTGATCATCCTCGTCTTCCTGGCGGGCAGCGTTGCCCTCAATCGCCGAAAGCCGGTCGCGGAGACCCTAACAGATGAATGAGGTGCTGTTCCTCAGCGGGCTGCTCGCCGCCGGCATCCGGCTTGCGACCCCCATCGCGCTTGCTGCGGTCGGCGAGACCCTCTCGCAGCGCGCCGGCGTAATCAATGTCGGCATCGAAGGCATCATGCTGGTTGGTGCGTTCATCGCCGTCCTGTTCTCGGTGCTCACCGGCAGCCCGTGGGTCGGCTTGCTTGCGGCCATGATCGCCGGTGCGTTGCTCGGCGCACTGCATGCGTTCTTCGCCGTCCGGCTCAAGGTCGAGCAGATCGTCAGCGGCATCGCCCTGCTGTTCCTCGGGCTTGGCTTGTCCGGCTATGGCTTTCGGCTGACGCTCGGAAAGGACGGCGCGGCGGTGCCGGTGCCTGGCTTCAGCGAGCTGAACTTGTTCGGCCTTGCCGAACTGCCGGTCATGGGTCCCGTCCTTTTCGGCCAGCATGCGCTGGTCTATCTCGGCGTCATTTCCGCTGCCGTGCTTGCCTTCATTCTCGCCCGGACCCGCCTCGGCATCATGATCAAGGCGGCGGGCGACTATCCGGCCGCCGCGGATGCGGCCGGCGTGGGCGTCGACAGGATACGGTTCCTATGCGTGACGGTCGGCGGGGTATTCGCCGGGGCTGGCGGGGCGTTTCTCTCCACCGCGCAGCTCTGGGGCTTCGTCGAGAACATGGTGGCAGGCCGCGGCTTCCTCGCCATCTCCTGCGTGGTCTTCGCGCGCTGGAACCCGCTGCTCGCCATACTGGTGGCGCTCGGCTTCGGCATCGCCGATGCCGCCCAGATCCGCATGCAGTCCTGGTTCCCGGACGTGCCCTACCAGTTCTTTGTCGTCGCGCCCTACATCGTGGCGATCGTCTCGCTCGCGGTAGGCTCGCGCGGTAGCCGTATGCCGGCCGGATTAGGAATTCCGTTCAAGGCAGAGCGGTGAAACCTATGCGCCAATCCGGTATTGGCGCTCCGCGATTGTCGAAGCCGATCAGAATCTTACAACTGCTCGCTGACAATGCGACTCATATGCAGCTGTTGAGGATGCGCGGCGTAGCAGTTCCGGCCGCGCGGGAGGCCGCTGCATTTTATGAAATCCATTTCAATGAATAGTGACCTCGGTGTAACGTTTATCTCCCGGAGGGAGGACGTGACGCTCAGAGGTGTCCATCAGGAGTTCGGCCGGCCGTACGATCGCCGGATTGTGCTCGAGGCGGTCGGCCTGCATGGCCCGACGACGCGCGCCGCAGTTCCCCAACGGATGGGAATTACGGCTCAGACCGTTTCCATCGGCATACGTATCACGTCGATCGGCGCAGGCCGGGTGTCCGCATGCTAGGCTTCCGCATGGCAGTGCCCGGATCGAGCGTCCTGTCGCCCCGTTTCGGCCATATGTGCGTCGGCGGACGGGAGCGCGACGTCCTCGGCGCGGACGGGGAGATCGCAGCATGACGACGCCACTGCTCGTGCTGGAAGACATCCGCAAGAACTTCGGCGCGATCGAAGCGCTCAAGGGCATCTCCTTTTCCATCGGCAAGGGTGAGGTCGTGGCGCTGCTCGGCGACAACGGCGCAGGAAAGTCGACGCTTGTGAAGATCATCTCCGGAGGACTCGATCCGACGTCGGGACGCCTGCTCTTCGAAGGCAAGGACTTCATGGCCAAGACCCCGGCCGAGGCCAAAGCTGCCGGCATCGAGACCGTCTATCAGGACCTGTCGCTCTGCACCAATGTCGACGTGGTCGCAAACTTCTTCATGGGCCGCGAGATTACCCGCAGGTTTCTCGGCATCCCCGTCCTGGATGAGCGCGCCATGGAGCGCGAGGTGGCGAACGCGCTGGCCAATGCGGGGACACGAATTCCTTCCTTGCGCACCAAGGTCGAGCATCTCTCTGGCGGCCAGCGGCAAGCGATCGAGCTCAACCGTTTCGTTCACTGGGGCGGCAAGCTGGTGCTGCTCGACGAGCCGTTCGCGGCGCTGGGCGTCGAGCAGACGCGCCGTGGCCTCGACATGATCCGCAAGGTTGCCGCTCAGGGCGTCAGTGTCGTCATCATCACACACATCATGCAGCAGGCGTTTCAGGTTGCCGACCGGATCGTCGTGATCCGCCACGGTGTCGTGGCCGGCGATGTCCCGCGATCGAAAACAAGTCCTGACGCGGTGATCGGCATGATCACCGGGGAGACCCTTGCCAGTACCGGACCGGCAGGCGGCGGGCATAGTGAGGGGTTTTCCGGTTAGAAGAGGAGCGAGAACATGAAGCGTATGGCATTATCCGCCTTCGGCGTTCTGGCATTGGCGCTCGCCATGTTGACGCCGACCTTCGCCCAATCGAAGGGCACGGTCTATTACCTTGTCCCAACCCTGCTCGACGAATTCCAGACCGGCTCCGTGACCGCGCTGGAGATGTTCCTGAAGCAGGTCGGCTACGAGATGAAGACGCTCAATGCCGACAACAAGACCGATGCCCAGCAGTCACAGGTGAACGACGTGATCGCGCTGAAGCCGGCCGCCATCGTCCTTGCCGCCGTCGATTTCAATGCACTGAAGCCGTCAGTCGAGGCGGCGCGCGCGGCCGGCATTCCGGTCGTGCAATTTGACCGCCAGATCACGGCGACGCCTTCCGACTTCACCTCCGTTGCCGGCACGGTCGAGATCGGCCATGTCGCGGCCGAGCAGTCCGAGAAGCTGTTGAAGGCGAAGCATGGTTCGGTAAAGGGCAAGATACTGCAGGTGCTCGGCGACCCCGGCGATCCCTATACCCTCGACATCCAGAAGGGCTTCGAGGAGAAGATGAAGGCCTTCCCGGAAGTCACGATCATCTCGCACCCGGCCATGCAATGGGAGGCGAGCAACGCCGGCACGATCGTCGCAGATAGCATCGTCTCCAACCCCGACATCGACCTGATCTTCAGCCACGCCGCCCACCTTTCGGTCGCCGCTGCGGCGTCGCTCGAAGCAGCCGGTAAGAAGCCCGGCGACGTCATGATGATGAGCTCCAATGGCGCGCCGGTAGGCCTCGACCTCATCCGCAAGGGCTGGCTCAACGTGGAGGTGGAGCAGCCGCTCTACGCGCAGGCTGCGGCCGTTGCCATGTTCATGGACAAGGTCGTCAACAAGCGGGAGATCAAGGCCGGCAACTATGAGGTGCTGGGCCTGCCTGCGGTGCTGACAATCGAATCCTGGGGACCGAACATGAAGATCCCCGGCGCTGCGATCACGAAGGAGAATGTCGACGATCCGGCCTTCTGGGGCAACCTGAAGCCGCCGACCGAGACGGTGAGGCCGGTAGAGTAAGTCTCGATTTGCCAGTGTCGCCGCGCTGCCGACACGCGGCGACATTCCTCCCGCTCGTTTGGACAGCAATCGCCGGACGGGAAGGCTCCACCCCGAATTCGGTACGGTCGATGACACCACGCAGCCGCCGCAGCCTTGAGCTTGTCCTGGACAATCTCGTCTGGTTCATGCTGCTCTTCGTGCTGGCGATCTTCTCGATCTTCGTGCCGAACTATTTCCAGCTCGGCATCTTCGCCAACATCATCGAAGCCTCCAGCGTGCTCGGCGTGATGTCGATCGGTCTGGCGCTGGTCATAATCGCCGGCCACATGGACCTCTCCGTGGAATCCGTCGCCGCGCTCTCGGCCATGGCGGTCGGCATCCTGTTCTGCTCGGCCGGCATCGGTCTCGGCATTACGCTGAGCCCGGAGTGGCTGATGGCGCCTGTCTCGTTGCTGATCGCTGTCGTCGTTGGCGCCTTGATTGGCGCTCTAAATGGCGTGCTCGTGGTCAAGCTCCATATGAGCGCCTTCATCATCACCCTGGCGTCGTACATCTGGGTGCGCGGATTGGTGCTTGCCGTCTCCGGCGGCCGCTCCGCGCAGGACCTCGCACCGGCCATTCGCTGGTTCGGCATCCAGAGGCTGTTCGGCTTGCCGCTCACCGCCTGGATCGCGATTGTCTCGTTCGTCGTCTTCTCCTTCATTCTTTCCAAGACCCCCTTCGGCCGGCATCTGATCATGATCGGCGGCAACCAAACAGCGACATTCCGCGCCGGCATTCGCGTCAACCGCAACCTGATCATCGCCTTCATACTTGCCGGCGCCATCGCTGGCTTGGCCGGCTGGCTGCTCGCCATCCGCACCTCCGGCGCAACGGCCAACCTAGGCGTCGGTCTGCTGTTCAACGCCTTCGCGGCGGTCGTGATCGGCGGCGTCAGCCTCAAAGGGGGCGTCGGTTCGCTGCCGGGGGTCTACGCCGGCGTCCTGCTGCTCTCCTCGATCAATACCGCCATAAACCTGATGGGCTTGGCGCCCACGACAACCCAGGTCATCCACGGGTTGCTGGTGCTGGCGGCGGTGCTTCTCGACACGTTCAAGCAGACGCTGAGACAAAGGCTCGCATGACCGCACGGCTCGAAGACAAGCTCGCCCTAATCATCGGTGCCGCGCGCGGCATCGGCAAGGGTATCGCGCAACGCTTCGCGGAAGAACGCGCACGGCTCGTGCTGGCTGACAGTGAGGACGAAGCAGGAGGGGCGACAGCAGCGGAATTGGGCGCTGCCTTCATACTCACCGACATCTCCCAGCTGGCCGATGCCGAAGCTGCTGGCGGGCTGGCCGTCGAGTTGCATGGCCGGCTGGACACCATTGTCCAGAATGCAGGCATCTACCCCTGGTAGCTCATCGAGAACACCAGCCCCGAGGATTGGGACCGTGATGGGCGTCAACCTTCGCGGCTGCTTCAACGCCGCGCGTGCTGCTCTCGTGCCGATGAAAGCCCAGGGTTCGGGGCGGATGCTCTTCACCTCCTCGATCACAGGCCCGCATGTCACGAGCCCCGGCCACGGCCACTATGGCGCGACCAATCAACGGACTCATCCGCTCGGCTGCGCTGGAGTTCGCTGGCTACGGCATTACCGTAAACGGCGTCGAGCCCGGCAATATCCTCACCGAGGCAATTCAGATACACCGCGGCCCTACCTTGATCAGGAACATGGAAGAGGCGATCCCGCTTGGACGGCTGGGCAGTCCACGTGACGTCGCCAACGCCTTCCTGTTGCTGGCCTCTGACGATGCGAGCTACATTACCGGCACGACGATCGTGGTCGATGGTGGACAGCTTCTGCCCGAAGGGGCAGATTTTCGTCTCCTGCCGCCGTGATCCTCGATTTTACGCCGCGGCGGATCCGAGGTGCCAAGTGGCAAAGTCCATGTCGCATGGCAGCGACGAGGCTCGCGGCGCCTGAAGAAGCGATTGCGGCGGTGCCGGGGCTGTGATGGATCCCATCCGACTGCTCTATGTTTAAAGGATGTCGCCCCAAACTGGGCGGCGGCGTCGGATCGACGACATGCAAAAAGACGAGCCTAAGCCTGTCGCGCAAATCTCAAATTGCAGGCATTCTTTATCAGACGATGCGATGTTCCCCCAATTGACTTCTTTCATGTCGGCGGCAATCCCAATTGAAACGGTTCGGACGCGACAAGGATTTCGGAGCAGCACGATGGAAATTCATGACGGCATCGACAACGGCTCTCATGAGAGGAGCCGCGCTCTACAGGCGAGGGGTGCCGGGTCCGCACACGTCTCCCTCTTGGGGGCAGCTTTGGCTATTTCCGCTTTCCTGGTTGCGGAGAGCGTCGCGGCCGAGCAGCGTTGTCTGACGGCTCCTGAGCCAGGAACCGATTGGAGCCAATGCAACAAAAGCAACATCGTGCTCCGGGGAGGCGATCTTGAAGGCGCGAACCTTACTGGTGCCAACTTCAACGCCACCGATCTCAGGGAAGCAAATCTCAACTCGGCAAATCTCCAGGGGGCGGCTCTCGTGCGGGCATCGCTTGCAGGCGCCAGCGCACAAAAGGCAGACTTCGCCAAGGTTGAGGGCTATCGTAGCAATTTCGCAGGCGTCTCCGCCGAAGGCGCGTCATTCGCCGGCGCCGAGCTTCAGCGTTCCGACTTCAGCGAGGCGCGCCTCAACGGCACGCTCTTTGAGAAGGCCGAACTCGGCCGTGCGAATTTCGACAAGGCCGTGCTGAGCGGCGTCCGGTTCACGCTGGCAAACCTCGCCCGTGCCGATCTCAGCGGCGCAACCTTCGATGGGCCAATCGATTTTGGCAAAGCATTCATGTTCCTGACCAGGATCGAAGGCCTCGACTTGTCGGCCGCCTCAGGCCTCGAACAGGCGCAAATCGACATAGCTTGCGGCGATGACGAGACCAAGCTGCCACCCGGTTTGGCGAAACCGGCCAGTTGGCCCTGCTCGTTCGACTGAAGGTGGTCTGGACGGTGATGCAGTTTGGAAGTGATCTACCTGATCCGGGATACCTGAGACGGTAGGACCCGGCGCCGCGAAGGAGCACAGCCGGGTTTACAAGGAGCGCGCCAACACCGGGCGGGCACCGGGAACATTTTGTCCCAAGCGGCATCCAATGGGCAGAAGGAGATCGCTCATGCTCGGCAGGAAAGCCCAGACCTCGGTATCGGATGCAGTACTCGACGATATGGACCTGGTGTCCCGGGCTCTCGCCCGGGACGCGGAGGCGTTTCGCACGATCATGAAACGGAACAATCAACGGCTTTACCGCATCGCGCGCGGCGTGGTCCGCGACGATGCCGAAGCCGAAGACATCGTGCAGGAAGCGTATCTACGGGCCTTTGCGCATCTGGCCGCTTTCCGCGGCGGTTCCAGCCTCTCGACCTGGCTTTCCCGGATCACCATCAACGAAGCGCTAGGGCGACTGCGGAGGAACCGGCGCGCGAAGGGGGCTGGTCTCGTGCCGACGGAGGCGGCCGAAGCAGAGATCATCCGGTTTCCGCGCAAATATGACGAAATCGATCCGGAGCGGACGATGGCACAACGTCAGATTCTGCAATTGGTCGAGCAGGCGACCGACAATCTGCCCGAGGCCTTTCGGACCGTCTTCGTGGCTAGGGTGATCGAAGGAATGAGCGTGGAGGAGACCGCCGAATTGCTCGGTCTAAACCACCAGACGGTGAAGACGCGACTGCACCGTGCCCGCGCTCTGCTCCGTAAGGAACTTGACGCCAAGATCGGTCCGATCCTGCTTGACGCTTTCCCATTTGCCGGTCGCCGCTGCGACCGGCTGACCTCGGCTGTCCTGCGGGGACTGGGTTTTCCCGACTGATATTTGGGAACGTTTTTCTCAGGGCGGCATCCAATCGACGTCAACCCGAAAACATTCCGGTGCTTCGATGGGCCCGGAAAAAGGAGATGCTCATGCCCGCAAGAACGTTGGCGGCACTGGCCGCCCTGTGCCTTCTCGCAGCCATGGCCGTCCAGGCCGCGGACAAGCCCACCGACCCGCAAATCGCCCACGTCGCCTATACCGCAGGTGTCATCGATATCGAGGCGGCAAAGCTGGCCGTCGAGAAATCGAAGACCAAGGCCGTCGAGGAGTTCGCCAACGACATGATCCGCGATCATGAAGCGGTGAATGTCCAGGCTCTCGATCTCGTGAAGAAGCTCAAGATCACGCCCGAGGACAATGATACCAGCAAGGCGCTGACACAAACGGCGGCCAAGAAGCGTAGCGAACTGGCCGCGCTGAGCGGTGCTGCTTTCGACAAGGCCTATATCGAAAACGAGGTCGCATATCACAAGCAGGTGAACGATGCGCTGCAGACGCTGCTGATCCCGTCGGCTCAGAATACGGAACTGAAGAGCCTGCTGGAAACCGGGCTGAAGCTGTTCCAGGGGCATCAAGCGCATGCCGAGCATGTCGCCGCCGAGCTGAAATAGGGGGGTACCATGTCCACTCGGCGCCGCCTGTGGTTTGCCGCCATATCGATCTTGCCCCTGTGCGGCGCTCAGGCCCGGGCTGAGACCATCCAGGTCACGATCGACAGGCTGGCGTTCTCGCCGGCCGTCATAACTGCCACTGTCGGGGATACGATCGAGTGGATCAACAAGGACCCCATTGCCCACACCGCCACGGTGAAAGGCGCTTGGGAGGTTATGATACCCGCGAAGAAAACGGTTACCCAGCAGCTCGACAAGGTGGAGGCGGTGGACTTCTACTGCCGCTTCCATCCGAACATGAGGGGCAGGCTGACGGCCAAGCCCGACTAAATTGATCCTCTCGTCGACCGGGTGGATTGGGCCTGCCCGGCCTTTCCTTGCGAAGGGGTGACGTCCATGAACACGAGGGGACCCGCGTATCCGTTCGGATGCGCGGAAAAGTCCTCTGAAACAGATCAGCCCGAAAATCGGGTTGGACGTCCAGATGCCGTTTCCCAACCCGCTGGTTGGAGACAGGATCCGGCGTCAGACCACGACGAAATCCGCGTTGGTCAGAGGCAGATTCGGCGCTAGCCTCGCGAATTGGGTGGCGGCGCCCGCCGCATTGCCGTCGGCATCATAGGAAAGCCCGCCGCTGTCGGTGTCGTAGATGATGCGGTCGGTCGCGTCATGCGCGATCCCGGCAGCGCTCTTCCAGAAGCTCGCGGCCGCCAGCGTGCCCAGCGCTGCCAGGGCGGTAAACACGGCATTCTCCAGCAGTACCGTGTCGCGCGGGACATCGAAGTCGGAAATCCTGTCGACATTGTTCATGGGATTGAGTGGGGTGCTGAACAGGAACGAATCCGCGCCCGGTCCTCCGGTGAACGCGTCGTTGCCGGTACCGCCATTGATGGTGTCGTTCCCGCCGCCGCCATTGATGGCGTCGTTCCCGCCGGCGCCATTCAGCCTGTTGTTGCCGCCATTGCCCGCGAGCGTGTTGTTCAGATCGTTGCCGGTCCCCCTCAGATCGGTGCTGCCTGCCAGTTGGAGCCGTTCGACCTCGGTTCCAAGCGTCCAGGTCACAGAAGCTCGCACGGTGTCGGTGCCGCCGCCTGCCGTTTCGATGGCGCGATCGCCACTCGAGTCCACCACATAGGTGTCGTCGCCGGCTTCCCCGCGCAGGCTGTCGTTGCCGGGGCCGCCATCGATCGTGTCGTTGCCAGCACCCCCATAAACCTTGTCGCCGCCGCGGCCGGCGGAAATGACGTCGTTGCCACCGAGGCCGAAGATCAGGTCCGCGGTCGCCAACCCGTTGAGGACGTCCGGGCCGCCCCCGCCGATCCAGTCGCCGTCGCGCCAACTGTCATTGCCGTAGATTTTCTCCATGAAGGTGAAGAGCTCAGGGTCGTATTGGGCCAATTCGGCCCGGGTGTTCACATGGTTGACCGTGGAGTCCGGCTGGCGCGTGAAATCGAAGAAGGCCTCGGTCGCCACGGCGAAATATTCGAGCACATTGGAGCTGGCATAAGTGCCGATCCAAAGCCCGGCGGCCATCGCATCGTTGAACGCTTTCGTCAGTTCATCGGCGAGCGACGGGACCTTGCTGATGGCGCCCATCTGGATGACATGAGCCCATTCATGGAGCGTAATGTTCTCTTGACCGCGGTAGGGGTCGTTCGGCAGGGACAGAACGTTCGACTCCCCATTGGCGGCGATGTAACCATTGTCATAGCCTGCAATACCGGTGACCTCGTTCCACGGCCGCCCGTCAGCCGCGACCTGCCCGTCGAGATGGCGGAATTCGGGCAGAACGACGATCGAGGCGTCCTGAGGCGTGACAGCGACGCGTGATCCGTCCTGCTCAAGCAGTGCCGCGAGATCCGGCCGATGGCGAAGCATGTTGAAGGCGGTCTCGGCGGCCGTCATCAGGCTCAGGGGCTGAACTTCAGGGCCTGAAACGACGTAGAGGCCGTTCCATTCGAATGCACGCGTATAATAATTCTGCTGGATCTCGGAAGGCACTGGCACAAACATTATCTTCTCCCGTTTGTTTGGACCGGGGACATCGCGAAGGGATATGCGAGGACATCGCGACCAGTTCATCATTTATGGGGCGTTTTGGGTGAGGTCGAAAGCGCCCATGGGTTGCGGTTGGCGTGGGGCGGCAAGCTTTCCGACCCGCGGTATTCGCCCGCCGACGGCGATGCGCCCGCTGTTCTGAATGCCGCGGACGAGTTCCTGTTCGCCATGCGCGAAGCGTTCGTCGCGGTCGCTGAAGTCGCGCGGCAAATGCCGGCGCTGAACCGGCACGCCGCCCCGAGCGCGTCATGGCGTCTGGGGCCCTTATGGAGGGGGCGGGGCGTCCGGCTCTGCGCTCGCCCTGGCGCCCTTGCGCTTGCTCGGGAAGACAGGGGGTCGAGACCCATCTCGTCATTTCCCCCGGGGCGTCCGCCAGCATCGCGCACGACCCGGCCGGCGGTTTGCATCAGCGCAAATCGCGACAACTTTCTCGTGCCGGGACAAGACGACAGGGTTGCGGGAGCAACCCGAGGGGAGCGATTTCGGCCTTGCCGCAAGGCAAGATACGAGAAGGGGCAGGCCGACGTGAAGTGGCCTGCCGGCTCCTCACGTCGCTGGGTGCGGAACGGCACGACGGTCGAGTTCAGCCTCGAGTTCGGCGATCCGCGCCCTCAACGGCTCGACGAGTTGACGAACCTCCCCCAGCGTATAACGCTCCGTGATGTGCTGCGGGCAATTCCAGTCGAAAGCCTCTATGCGGATCAGGATGCCGCGCTCGACGCGCGCCCGGTAGTCGGGGACTTCGAGTCTCGAGAGCGTGGCCGCGTCGTCGAGGTCGACGATCTTCGCTTTGCCGAAGAGCTTGAGCCGGGTCCTGTTGGGGTAATCCATGAAGAAGAGGGAAACCCGATCGTCCGTCATCAGGTTGCCGACGCTCACATATTGGCGATTGCCCCGAAAGTCCGCAAAGCCGATCGTCCTTTCGTCGAGGATCCTGACGAAGCCGGTCGGACCGCCGCGATGTTGGATATATGGCCAGCCCGTCTCGCCGATGGTCCCCATGTAGAGCGAATTCCGGGCAGCGATGAAACCGGCCTCCACCTCTGTCAGCAGCCCGTTCACGATCTCAGGCCTGCTCTCCATCCGAGCATAGGCGGTGCGGCTCCCCTGTTCTTCCTGCACTTTCTGCACCGTGGCGGTGAAAGCGATATCGGCGAAGCGATGCGGCATGCTGCCATCCTCCGGAAGCAGGCTACGCAGCCTTGTTCAGCGCTATTTTCGGAAAGTCGATCTCAACCTCCATCGCCTTGCCGAGCAGGTTGGTGAAGATGTTCATGGCGACATGGGCAACGATCTCGATGATTTCCGCATCCGTATGGCCTGCCTCGCGCACGGCGTCGAACTCGGATTTCGTCACGTCGCCTGCGTGTTCGACGAGGGCGCGTGCGAAGGTCAGGGCGGCTTCAGCCTTTCTGTCCGACGAACGGCCCGAGCGATTTGCCAGCATCTCGTCGTGATCCAGACCCGCCATGCTTCCGATCGCGGTGTGAGCCGACACGCAGTATTGGCATGCGTTCTGTTCCGCAACGGCGAGCGCAATGCGCTCGCGGGTCTTGGGGTCCATCGCGCCCGATTGCGAGATTCCGAAGAGCCCGAGGAACCCGCTCAGCGCCGCAGGCGAATTCGCAAGAACGCGGATGAAATTGGGCACCAGGCCGAGGCTCGCCTGGACGCTGTCCAGCAATAGCTTGGCTTCGCCGGAGGCGGTCCTCGGGTCGATGACGGCAACACGGGCCATTTGATTTCTCCTTAGTGTCTGGTTCTGCGAAGCGCCGGGCTTCTTTCGCGTTCAATATGGACTGCTGCAACCATTGAAAGAATAATCGTCGTGTGGAATTCATTATTCCGCATAGAGGAATTGTCGTGGATCGCTTTCACGAACTCGAAGTGTTCATTGCCGTGGCGGATGCCGGTAGCTTCGCAAAAGCTGCAGCGCGCCTGCGCCTGTCGCCACCAGCGGTGACGCGGGCGATTTCGTCGTTGGAGGAAAGGCTAGGCGCGCGCGTCTTCCACAGGACCACCCGCAGCCTCGCCATCACGGATGTGGGCCAGCGCTTCCTCGAAAGTGCTCGCCGCGTCATCGGCGATCTCGATGACGCCGAGAAGGAAGCGGCCGGCGAGACCGCTGTCCCTCAGGGCCATCTGACGATCACCGCATCCGTTACACTCGGTCGCTCGGCTGTTGCGCCCATCGTCCGTGATTTCCTGAGCCACTATCCTCGTGTCAGCATCTCGGTTCTGCTTCTGGATCGGATCGCCAACCTTGCAGAAGAGGGGATCGACCTGGCGATACGGATCGGCGCGCTGCCGGATTCCACCATGGTCGCAAGGCGCGTCGGTGCGGTCCGACGTGTGCTCGTTGCAAGCCCCGCTTATCTCGACCGTCGTGGCGTACCCAAGACACCCCCGGATCTGCGCTTTCACTCCCTGATCGCGTTCACGGGCCTGATGCCAAATCGCGAATGGCGCTTTGGCGACGGGCGCAGCGGGAATAGCGTTTCTTTCATGCCAAGGCTGGAGATTAACGACGCCGTCGCGGCAATCGCCTCGGCCGAAATGGGCGACGGCATCACGGTCGCGCTGTCTTACATGGTGGTGGACCAGATTCGGGAAGGGAGACTTGTGACGGTGCTCGACGACATGACCCCACCACCGGTGCCAGTCCATATCGTTTATGCCCAGAGCCGACTTGTAGCGCCTAAGCTCCGGGCATTCGTGGATTTCGCCACGCCTCGTCTAAAGCAGGCACTGGAGAACCTTGTCCTGCGCAACGAGGCCCTGTCCGGGTCGGAGGAAGGGCGGCCAGTCTGATCAAGCTGAAGATCGGCCACTCACAACAGGCCCTGCAGCTGCCGCAATTCGCCATCATTGAGGTCCGATACCGCCCAGTAGGACATGCCCTCCTTGGTCCAGCCGATCAGGTTGAGGCCCTCTGTCGTACCGACATATGGCGGCAGGCCATGTCCTTCGGCCGGCCAGATGAACACGCTGATCTGATGCAGCCGGCGTTTGTAGACGAGGACGGCCACACGCCGACCATCGACATAGTCGAGCCTCCCGCCGACGAGTTCAAATCCCTCCGCCGACAGGTTCTTGACCACTGGCGAATAGTCCAAACGTCCGGCAAACCATGGCTTTACCGTGTGGGTGTCCAGCGAGGCAACCTGCACCGTATTGCCCTGGATCAATGAGCGAAGATGGGCGCTCAGAACGTCGCGTGACACCATCGCGTCGTCGTTCCTGCCCTGCATCCACCAAGCCGTTCCGCCGATCGAGAGCGCGCAGGCGATCAGAACGGCGGCAGCCAGGCGCGTGAGGGGCACGAGACTGCGTTTGATGCGATCGGCAAGGTTCTGCCCGCGGCTCGATTGGGCAGGTTGGACGACGGCCGCGGATGAAGTTTCCAAAGCCAGCGTCGCCGAAAGGCGGGCGGCCAGCTTGGCGGGCGCGGCTTCGCGCGTCTGGCCAAGATGACGCCGCAACAGCATCAGCTCGTTGCGATAGCGGGCGCATTCCGAACATTCGGCGGCGTGGCTGGCAACGGCTTCTTGCTCTTTCGCCGGCAACTCGCCGTCAATCAACATGGCGATGCGGTCGCGAGCCCGTTCACAGCGCATTCCTGGCCTCCTTATCGAGCAGGATCCGCAGGCGATCCCTCAACTGGTCGCGTGCGCGCGAGAGGCGCGACATCACTGTGCCGATGGCTACCCCCGTAACCTCTGCGATCTCCTGATAGCTCATGCCTTCGAGCTCACGCAGCGCGATCACCTCCCGGAACGCCGGTGGGAGTTCGGCCAGGGCGCCGTGCACGAGGTTCCGGTCGGCGCGGCTCACGAGCATGTCTTCCGCCGAGGGATCATCGCTCGGTACCTCCAGCGGGTGGAGGTCGTCTTCCTCGCGGACGGACAACGCATCCTCGAACGAGATCACATTGGCTGACCGCTTGCGAACCGACAGCCAACGATAGGCGACATTGCGCACGATGGTGAGCAGCCATGGCTTCATGTCGTCAGAGTTTGTGCGGTCATAGGCGCGGAAAGCACGCAGATAGGCGTCCTGCACCACGTCCTGTGCGTCATCCCGATCGCGGACGAGCCAATAGGCGAGGTTGTAAGCCGCGTCCATATGCGCCAGCGACTGCCGCTCGAAGTCCAGAAGCGAGATCATGTCACCCGTCCAGACGATCCCATGTCAGCCACCTCGGACCAACCAAGCGAGACGTCAATCGACCTCCCACAAACTGGCTGAATCTAAGAAATAGCGCGCCTTGCACGGACGAAACCGCGTGCGCCACTGAATATTCGACTCTTGCACGCGCCGATTTATTCCCGACTCCGAAAATCGAGCTGTGATGTCAATGATCGGGAATAAACGCGCGCCATTCGGAATCTGCAGGGTAGGCGCTCCCGATCTCGCCTTTCGCGTCGGGAGCTTGCAGTTCATGGAGAGATCCCATGTTTGAATTGTCTCGTCGCACCTTCGTCTTTTCTTCGGCCTTGGCGGCGGCCTACGGCATCACAGGTAAGCTCGCAGTTCCCGTGGCCTTTGCGCAGACGCCGTCGGCAACGGCAAAGAGCTTCTACAAATACAAAGTCGGGCCCGTGGAGATCACAGCGCTCTACGACGGCATATGGATGAAGCCGCACGATCCCGCCTTCATCAAGAACGCCTCCGTGGAGGAAACCAAGGAAGCACTCGGCAAGGCGGGCTTGCCTACGGATTACATGCCAATACCCCTGACCGTGGCGGTACTTACGATCAATGGCAGGCACATCATGGTCGACTCCGGGTCGGGTGGTCAGTGGCAGCCGACCGCCGGGGGCGTGATGGGCGTCATGAAGGAAGCGGGCATCGATCCCGGCAGTGTAACCGCGATCCTGATCTCGCATTTTCATCCCGACCATATCTACGGACTGATGGAAAAAGGCACAAACGAGCCTGTTTTTCCCAATGCCGAACTGATCGTCACCGCCGACGAATACAGATGGTGGACCGAACCCGGCCGGGTGGAGAAGCTTCCCGAGGCCCGCCGCGCGCTCGGCCAACGCGTCAATACCGTTTTCCCGACATGGAAGAATTTCACTTTGATCGAGGGCGAGAAGGAGGTCGCCCCTGGCATCCAGCTCGTCAAGACGCCCGGTCACACGCCCGGTCACGCCGCCTATCTTCTCTCATCCGGCGACCAGCAGGTGATGTTCTCGAACGATGCCGCCTATGTGCCCGCGCTGCTGGCGCCTCATCCGGATTGGCAGGGGGCTTACGATCAGGACGGACCGCTCGCGGTCGAGACACGCCGCAAACTTCTCGATCGTTTGATCGCGGACAAGCTCCATGTGCGTGGCGCGCATTTCCCATTTCCTGGATCAGGCGTCTTCGCCAAGGACGGCGACGCGTACGCGTTCATTCCAGACACCATCTGATCCTGCAGGCCGGCAGGAACGATGTGAAACCAATTCGACAGTGCCGAAACGGTTCTGAAATTCCGCTTCCATAGGAGGAAAGGATCTCGCCATGAAAATTTTCCGTTCTCTTATCATCCCGCTGCTGCTCGCAGCTTCGCCTGCCCTGGCAGTCGACACACTCACATCGAAGGGTGCGCCTGATCTCACCGCCGTACGCGCCAAGATCGACGCCGCCGATTATCGTGGCGCAATTGCCGACCTGAACGGCATGATCGACCAAGGCATCCAGCACGCCGACGTCTACAATCTGTTGGGCTTCAGCCTGCGAAAGAGCGGCGACACCAAGATGGCGCTGACCTTCTACAAGAAGGCGCTGGAGTTCGATCCCGATCACAAGGGCGCCCTCGAATATTCAGGCGAACTCTATGTGCAGCTTGGCGACGCTACCCGCGCCCGCCAGAATGAAGCGAGATTGGAAGCGCTCTGCCCGCTGGGCTGCGAGGAGCTTGCCGATCTGCGCCAGGCGATCGAGCAGGGATCTGCCGCCTCGCAGTGAATCCGGCTATAATTCCGTAGGGCCGCGGCGCGGGAAGATTGGGGCCTCGCGTGCGTTAGCTACACAGCGCACGCGAGGGCTTCGGCACTCCAGCGAGGACACACGACAATGAAGCGTCAGGGCCTCTGGAATGGGGTGGAACTTCTCGGCCGCATTCTGCTCGGCCTGTTGTTCGTCCTCGAAGCGTTGAGCAAGCTCCGCGGCTATGCGGGCGCGGCGAGCTACATGGAAACCTATGGCGTACCGCCTGTGCTGCTGCCTGCAGCGATCGCTCTGGAACTCGGCGCCGGCCTGATGATCATCGCCGGCTGGCGCACCCGTGTCGCAGCCTTCTTGCTCGCCGGATTTTGCTTCGTCACTGCGCTGATCTTCCATACCGATTTCAGCGACAGCGACCAGCTCATCCACTTCCAGAAGGACTTCGCGCTTGCCGGAGCGTTCCTGGTGTTATGGGCGAGAGGCGCCGGCGCCTGGTCTCTGGACGCAATGAGAAGTCGGGCTGTCCCGGCCACTTGACCTCCGGAGGTGCGCGGCCGGGAGATCACTAATCCGGACTTGGCGTCCGCTGGAGGCCTGCGCTACGCTGGCGGTTCTTCGCCTCGGCCTTGCTTCAGGAGCGTTTTATGACAGCCAAGGACAATCTCGGGCTCCCGCTGACCGGTGCGACGGAGGCGAGTGCCGCCCTCTACGACAAGGCGGTCCATGAGCTCCAGTGTTTCGTCGGTGATCCCGTTGGGACGATCGATGCGGCAATCGCGGCCTCGCCTGGCTTCGTGATGGCGCATGTGTTCAAGGGATACCTGTTCGGCCTTGCCACCGAACGCGAGGCGACGGCCGTCGCAGCCGATTGCCACGCTGCCGCAACCAGGCTCGGGGGCACATTGCGTGAACGTTCTCACGTCGCTGCGCTTGGCCATCTCTCAGCCGGTCGTTGGCACGAGGCGGGCGGCGTCCTGGAGGACCTGGCGATAGACATTCCCCGGGATGCCCTTGCATTGCAGGCCGGACACCAGATCGACTTTTTTACCGGCAACGCCCGCATGTTGCGTGACCGAATGGCTCGCGCGCTACCGGCCTGGGACGCCGCGATGCCGGGCTATCACGCCATGCTCGGCATGCAGGCTTTTGGGTTCGAGGAAATGGGCGACTATGCCCGTGCCGAGGCGCTGGGGCGGCGGGCGACGGAGATCGAACCGCGAGACGGCTGGGCCCAGCACGCAGTCGCCCACGTGATGGAGATGCAGAGCCGTCAGCGGGACGGCATCGCCTGGATGCGGGCCAATCCGGAGGCCTGGTCCAAGGAGAGCTTTCTCCAGATCCATAATTGGTGGCACTTGGCGCTGTTCCACTACGATCTCGGGGAGGTGGACGAGGTCCTGTCGCTCTATGACGGACCGATCTTCGGCTCGCGCTCGGCGGTCGCCCTCAATATGGTCGATGCTTCGGCGATCCTCTGGCGCCTCCATCTCGGCGGCGTCGATGTCGGCGGCCGGTGGACGCCGCTTGCCGAAAATTGGGCGCCAAAGGCGAAGTCGGCCAACTACGCGTTCAATGACGCCCATGCCATGATGGCATTCGTCGGCGCGGGTCGACGCGATCTTGCCGGCTCTCTTCTCGAAGCCCAACGCTTGGCGATGGAAAGCGGCGGCGACAACGCGGCCTTTACTCGCGACGTCGGCCAACCCGTGACGTTGGCCATCAAGGCCTTCGGCGAGGGCGATTTCGCCCAAACCGTTCGGCTCCTGCGGCCTGTTCGATCGATCGCCTATCGCTTCGGCGGCAGCCATGCGCAGCGTGACGTGATCGACCTGACACTGATCGAGGCTGCGTTCCGAGCCGGGATGGCACCGCTTGCCTCGGCCCTGTCAGCCGAGCGACTTGCGGCCCGCCCCGACAGTCCCCTGTCGCAGCTTTTCGTGAAGCGCGCCGCAGGACTCGGCTGCGAGCAATCGCCCCTCTGACATCATTTATTGCGGGGCGCGAAAAAAATATTCGGGATAGCGGGCCGAACAGTTGCGCGCTGCCGCTTTTTCATATTCTGCTTAAGTCCGGAGGAAATGCCGTAACGCCTTATGCCCATCGGGAGGAGCGAAGCCATGTATCTCGGGCTCGATCTCGGCACGTCCGGAGTCAAAGCACTGCTGATCGATGTCGATCAAGACGTGGTCGGATCGGCAAGCGGCGATCTCGACGTCTTGCGACCGCAACCCGGCTGGTCCGAGCAGGAACCGGAGGACTGGATCGCCGCGGCGGAGGCCGCCGTCGGTGAACTCAAGGTTGCTTATCCCCAGGCTCTAGCGGCCGTGCGCGGTATCGGCCTCTCAGGGCAGATGCATGGCGCGACGCTGCTCGGCGATGGCGATCGGGTGTTGCGTCCCTGCATTCTCTGGAACGACACGCGAAGCCATGCCGAGGCGCGGGCACTCGATCGCGATCCGCGTTTCCGCCAAATCACCGGGAACATCGTGTTCCCCGGCTTCACCGCTCCGAAGCTGGCATGGGTGGCAAACAACGAGCCGGAGATTTTTCGCTCCGTGCGAAAGGTACTTCTGCCGAAGGACTATCTACGGCTCTGGCTCACGGGCGAGACGATTTCGGAAATGTCGGATTCGGCCGGCACATCATGGCTCGACGTTGCCGGTCGTGCATGGTCGCCCGATTTGCTCGCGGCGACGGGTATGGACGAGAGCCACATGCCGGCGCTGGTCGAAGGCACCGCGCCAGCAGGGATGTTGCGGGCCGAGCTTGCATCCCGGTGGGGCATCGCGGGGAAGGTCACGGTCGCCGGGGGGGCAGGGGACAACGCCGCCTCCGCCTGCGGCATGGGCACGGTGAGGCCCGGCTCCGCCTTCGCTTCGATCGGCACCTCTGGCGTGCTGTTCGCCGCCAATGCCAGCTATCTGCCCAATCCCCAGAGTGCGGTCCATACATTCTGTCATGCGCTACCCGACACCTGGCACCAGATGGGCGTCATCCTCTCCGCGACGGATTCGCTCAACTGGCTGTCCGGCATCACCGGAAGAGATGCGGCCGAGCTTACAGCCGAGCTCGGCAGCGATCTCAAGCGGCCCACCGGCGTGACTTTCCTGCCTTACCTGTCCGGGGAGCGAACACCTCACAACGACGCCGTGATCCGTGGATCCTTTACCGGGCTCGGGCATGAATCGGACCGAGCCGCAGTCACCCAGGCGGTACTCGAAGGCGTCGCCTTCGCCTTTCGTGACAACCTCGAAGCTTTGCGCGCGGCCGGCACCGAGCTGTCGCGCGTCACAGCGATCGGGGGTGGGTCTCGGTCGCGCTATTGGCTCAAGGCCCTTGCCACGGCGCTGCAACTGCCTGTTGATATACCTGCCGATGGTGAGTTCGGTGCTGCTTTCGGCGCCGCCCGGCTGGGGCTGATCGCCGCCGAAAAAGCCGATCCGTTCACGATCTGCGCACCGCCGGAAACCGACACGGTGATCGAGCCGGACGGTCGTCTCGCCGGCGCCTATGCCGACGCTTATCAGCGCTACCGCGCCTCTTATCCCGCCATTAAAGGAGTTTCATCGTGAGCACCGGATTCTTTGGCGATATCAAGCCGATCAAGTTTGAGGGACCTGAATCGACGAACCCGCTCGCCTACCGCTTCTACGACAAGGACGAGGTGGTGCTGGGCAAAAGGTTGGAAGATCACCTGCGCTTCGCCGTCGCGTATTGGCACTCCTTCACCTGGCCCGGCGGCGACCCGTTCGG
Source organism: Rhizobiaceae bacterium (assembly GCA_035556195.1). Taxonomy (GTDB): domain Bacteria; phylum Pseudomonadota; class Alphaproteobacteria; order Rhizobiales; family Rhizobiaceae. The sequence goes on along the minus strand of DATMFK010000028.1, from coordinate 44,115 downwards.
CGGCCAGACATTCGAACGCCCCTGGCTCGGCGAAACGATGGAGCAGGCCAGGCTCAAGGCCGAGGTCGCCTTCGAGATGTTTTCCCTGCTCGACGCTCCCTATTTCTGCTTCCACGATGCCGATGTGAGGCCGGAAGCCTCGACCTTTTCCGAGAGCGCTGCCCGCCTCGACGAGATCGCCGACGTGTTCGAAGGCAAGATGAAGCAAACCGGCGTCAAGCTTCTCTGGGGTACCGCCAACCTATTCTCCAACCGCCGCTACATGGCGGGTGCCGCCACCAATCCCGACCCGGACGTTTTCGCCTACGCCGCCGCCACTGTGAAGAAGTGCATCGACGTAACCAAGCGGCTGAAGGGCGAGAACTATGTGCTGTGGGGCGGGCGCGAGGGCTACGAGACCCTGCTCAACACCGATATGGGTCGCGAGCTCGACCAGCTGGGCCGCTTCCTGTCTCTGGTCGTCGACTACAAGCACAAGATCGGCTTCAAGGGCACCATTCTGATCGAGCCGAAGCCACAGGAGCCGACCAAGCATCAGTACGACTATGACGTGGCGACGGTATACGGTTTCCTCAAGCGCTACGGGCTGGAGAAGGAGGTGAAGGTCAACATCGAGCAGGGACACGCGATCCTTGCCGGTCATTCCTTCGAGCATGAGCTCGCGCTGGCGAATGCGCTGGGGATTTTCGGCTCCATCGACATGAACCGGAACGACTATCAGTCGGGCTGGGACACGGACCAGTTCCCCAACAACGTGCCGGAAATGGCCCTCGCTTACTACCAGGTGCTGCTTGCCGGCGGGTTCACCACCGGCGGCACGAATTTCGACGCCAAGTTGCGGCGCCAGTCGCTGGATCCGGAGGATCTGCTGATTGCCCATATAGGTGGCATGGATTGTTGCGCTCGCGGGCTCAAGGCCGCCGCCCGGATGGTCGAGGAAAAGGCCTTGTCGGCGCCATTGGACGAGCGTTACGCAGGCTGGAGTTCGACCGAGGCGAAAGCCATGCTTTCAGGCAAACGCTCGCTCGAGGAGATCGCCGAACGCGTGGTGAAGGAGAAGATCGAGCCCCGGCCCAGATCCGGCCGCCAGGAGTATCTGGAGAACGTCGTCAATCGATACGTGTAAGGATCAAATCAGCTCCCAGCCGGCACTTTCGCCGATCCCCATCTGCTTGAGGCCGGGGTGGCCGGCAGTGTGTTTGCGTATTGGAAAAAAGCGCCAACCGCCTAGCCGGCCGAAAGCGCGCGCCTCTCCGCCCGTGCGACGCTTGGCCCATCAGACTGAAGCCTTGCGCGACCCCCGCTCTCTCTGCACGGTGGACGCATCGCCGCCTTTCGCACCCAAGGATGGAGAATCCCGTTTCGTCCGGAGAGGTGGCCGACGGTTCTTGACCGAAGTCACCGAAACTTGAATACTAGTTATTACCAGCATTCGAGGAGGGGTTATGCGTCAGACATGGCGATGGTTCGGTCCACCGGACAAGGTCACACTGGCGGATGCCCGGCAGGCGGGCGTCGAGGGTATCGTCACCGCGCTGCATCATGTGCCAACCGGAGAGATCTGGCGGCCGGAAGAGATCGAGAAGCGCCAGCGCGAGGTGGCTTTTCATCCCGGTGGAACGGGAATGACCCATCTCAAATGGGAAGTGGTGGAGAGCCTCCCGGTGTCGGAGGCGATCAAGACGCAGACCGGAGACTGGCGCGCCCATATCGTCCACTACCGGCGCAGCCTGGAGAACCTCGCGCGGGCCGGCATTCCCGTCATTTGCTACAATTTCATGCCAATACTGGATTGGACGCGCACCGACCTTGCCTGGCATGTCGCCCATGGTGGAACGGCGATGCGGTTCGACCTGGCCGACTTCGCGGCGTTCGACATCCATATATTGGCGCGCAAGGGTGCTTCCGAAGAATTCCCGGCGCCTGTGGTCGCGGAGGCGAGGAAACGTTTTGCGTCAATGAGCGACGAGCGGCAGAGACAACTGGCCGCCAACATCACTGCAGGTCTGCCGGGGGCTCAGGAGCACTGGTCCCTGGACAGCATCAAGGAACATCTTTCGACCTACGAGCGGATCGGACCGGACAAGCTCCGGCGGCATCTCGTCGACTTCCTTTCGGAAGTCGTGCCTACCTCGGAGAAGCTGGGGCTTAGGCTCTGCTGCCATCCCGACGATCCGCCGTTCCCGCTGCTCGGCTTGCCGCGCGTCATGTCGACCTTATCAGACTACCGCCACGTGCTCGACGCCGTCGACAGTCCGGCCAATGGTGTCACCCTCTGCACCGGCTCGCTCGGCGCGCGGCCGGACAACGACCTGCCGACCATGGTGAGGGAACTCGCCCCGCGCATTCATTTCGTACATCTGCGCAACGTCAGTCGCGACAGCGACGAGGTGCCGTGTTCCTTCTTCGAGGACGAGCATCTTGCTGGTGATACCGACATGGTGGCCGTCATCGCGGCGCTTCTCGCCGAAGAACGTCGGCGCCGCGAACAGGGCCGCGGCGATGCGGAGATTCCCATGCGACCCGATCATGGACAGGATATACTCGACGACCTGAAGAGGGGCGCCCAGCCCGGCTATCCGGCGATTGGCCGGTTGAAAGGGCTTGCGGAGTTGCGCGGCGTGATGGCTGCGCTTTCCCATCCGGAGATCGGCCTATGAATGCACGGCTCGACAGTCTCACGGGCTTGAAACAGGGAGTGCACAAACCTTCTTACGATCGCCGCCGGGCGAGCGGCATCGTGCATCTGGGGACCGGCGCCTTCCACAAGGCTCACCAGGCCGTCTACACCGATGATGCACTGGAAAGGTCCGGCGGCGATTGGATGATCACGGGCGTCAGCCTGCGATCCCCGGACGTGGCTGCCGCACTCAATCCACAGAAGGGGCTTTATACATTGCTGACGCGCGGCCGCGAAGGCACGTCCGCGCGGATCATCGGCAGTATCGGGCAGGTCCTCGTCGCGCCCAGCGATCGGACGGCGGTGCTTGCGGCGCTGACGAAGCCCGAGACAAGGATCGTCAGCCTGACGATCACAGAGAAAGGTTATGGGCTCGACCCCAAGACAGGCGGGCTCGACCGCAATCATCCGGCGATAGCGGCCGACCTCGCCGAGCCGTCGAGCATGCAAAGCGCAGTGGGACTCATTGTGGGAGCACTGCAGCAACGCAGGAATCGCGGAGATCGGCCGTTCACCGTCCTGTGTTGCGATAACCTGCCGTCGAATGGCCAGGTGGTGCGCCGGCTGGCGCTTGAATTTGCGGCGGCAAGGAACGCCAACATGGTTCCGTATCTGGAAGCCGAGGTCAGTTTCCCCTCCACCATGGTGGATCGCATTACGCCGGCCAGCACCGAAAGGACGTTCGCCGACACTCTGGCCGCTACTGGCCGGGAGGACTATGCCTCGGTCGAGACCGAGCCTTTCTCGCAGTGGATCATCGAGGACGAGTTCGTGGCCGGTAGGCCCGAATGGGAGGCGGGCGGCGCGCTGTTCGTCGGGGATGTTGCGCCTTACGAGAAGATGAAGCTCAGGATGCTCAACGGCACGCATTCCATGCTGGCCTATTCGGGCTTTCTGGCCGGTTGCAAATATGTACGCGACGCGATGGCCGATCGGGATCTTGCCCTTCTTGCCGCGCGCCACATGCGCGAAGCCGCGCGGACCTTGGGGCCTGTCCCGGGCATGGACCTCGATCGCTACACGGCGGAGCTTTGCGAGCGTTTTGCCAATCCTGCGATGGCCCACGAGACCTGGCAAATCGCCATGGACGGCACGCAAAAGCTGCCTCAACGGATCCTGGAGCCGGCACGGATCGCACTGCGGGAAGGGCTCCCATTGGATGCCTATGCCTTCGCCGCCGCCGCCTGGATGCGATACGCTCTCGGCATGACGGACAAAGGGGAGATCTATACGCTGCGCGACCCGCGCGAGAATGAGATCGCGAGGGCGCTCGCCGGAGCCCGTCGCGATGCGCGTGTTGTCGTCGACCACCTTCTTGCCTTGCCTGGGCTGTTTCCGGACGAATTGAGCGGTTCGCCGAAATGGCGCGGCGCGCTGGAGAGCAAGCTTCAACCGATGCTGGCCGAGGGCATGCAACGGGCGGTGGCTCGCGAGGCTGAAACATGCCGCGTGTGAAGCATGTGCCGGAGGGCTTCGACCTTTCGCAGGCGCTTGCTGGAATAACCATCGATCGCGGTCAGGCGATTGGCCCGCAAATATATGCGGCGCTGCGACACCGCATCGTCGATGGACGGCTGCCGGGCGGCACGCCGATCCATGAGAACGACATCGCCGCGCTTTGCCTGGTCTCGCGAACCCCGCTCCGCGGCGCCCTCCAGCAGCTTGTCAATGAAGGGCTGATCGTCACGCGGCCGCAAGTGGGTTCGGTGGTTGCCCCACCCGACAGTTCCCGTCTCAAGGAGGCGCTGTTCGTGCGCTCGGCGATCGAGCAGCACGTGGTCCGGCGCCTGGCGACGACAGGGCTCGACGAGGCGGCGCTGGTGCCCGTCATGGAACGGCAGGCCGCCGCGGCCGAAATCGACGATTACGCCGGCTTTTTCGACGCGGACGAGGAGTTCCATGCCTCGCTTGCAAGGATGGCGGACGTGCCCAATGCCTGGCAACTCGTGCACTCGATCAAGGCGCATGTCGATCGCGAGAGATTTCTGCTCCTGGCCTCGACCCCCGGCCGGTCGCGGCAGGCCTATGGCGACCATCTGCGCATACTCGATGCGATTCGCTCGGCCGACGGCGACCGCGCCGCCCGCGAAATGGCAGCGCATGTGGCGTCGGTGCTCGACCCCTAATCCGTCTATGGTCTATTTCGCGACGAAAAAGTCTTCGATCCGCGTGGCCGCCCGCAGGAGGTGAGGCAGGAACTGGCGCTCCATCTCCTCGACCGAGAAGCGCGCCGACTGCGTCGAGGCGTTGATCGCCGCGACGATCGCGCCGGAGCGATCGCGGATCGGCACGGCGACCGAGCGCAGGCCGAGCTCCAACTGCTCGTCCACGCTGGCATGGCCCTGCTCCCGCGCACGTGCGATCAGCCTGGCGAGTTCCGTCCTGGCGGTGACCGTCTTGGGCGTATTCGCCCGGATCGTGGCCTTGGCGAGGAATGCGTCGAGCGCCTCGGGCGGGAGACCCGAGAGCAGGACCCGCCCCATAGAGGTGCAATAGGCGGGCAGATGGGTGCCGACATTGAGGGCGACGCTCAAGAGATGACGGCTGGGCACTCGGGCCACATAGACCACATCCTCGCCTGAAAGTATTCCAGCCGAACAGGATTCGTTCAGCGTCGACGAAACCTCACGCATGAAGGGCTCGGCATAGGTCCAAAGCGAGGCGCCAGACAGCCAGGCCCGGGCGAGCGAGATCAGCCGCGGCGACAGGAAAAAGCGCCTGCCGCTCTGCGTGGCGTATCCCGTGGCAACCAGGGTGAGCAGGAAGCGGCGGGCTCCCGCTCGCGTCAAGCCGGCTTTTTCCGCCATTTCGCTCAGCGTCAGCCCGGCCGGGTGGGAGGCCAGTATCTCCATGACCCCGAGTCCCCGTTCGAGCGAGGTCACGTGATCCCGTGAATGTCCATCCCCAGTTTCACCGCGGACGGCCTCGGCCACATTTGACTCCTCTGGAACCCTCATATAGGAATGTATCGCATAAAGAACATTTGTTCGCAATACGAACATTCGGATTCGGGCAGTCCGAAGCTGGGACAAAAAAGGCCAAGGCGGTGGCCGCCGCTCTGGCGCAACCGGAGTACGCGCAATGGCAAAGTTCATGCCGCTCAGCCAGGCTGTGGCGGAGAACCTGAAAGACGGCGACGCCGTCGCCTTCGAGGGCTTCACGCATCTCATTCCCACGGCTGCCGCCCATGAGGCGATCCGCCAGGGATTCAAGGACCTGACGCTGATCCGCATGACGCCCGACCTGATCTACGATCAGATGATCGGCATGGGCATGGCGAAGAAGATCGTCTTTTCCTACGTCGGCAACCCGGGGGTTGGATTGCTTCGCCGCGCACGCGATTCGATCGAGAACGGCTGGCCGCGTGCCGTCGAGGTCGAAGAGCATTCGCATGCCGGCATGGCCAACGCCTACGAGGCTGGGGCGGCGGGCATGCCCTTCGCCGTCTTCCGCGGCTATCGCGGCGCCGGCCTCGCAGAGGTCAATCCGAACATCAAATCGGTTACCTGCCCGTTCACGGGCGAGAAGCTCGCCGCAGTGCCGGCGGTACGGCCGGACGTGACCTTTGTCCATGCGCAGAAGGCCGACAAGAAGGGCAACGTGCTGGTCGAAGGCATCATCGGCGTCCAGAAGGAGGCTGTTCTCGCCGCCAAGCGCGCAGTCGTCACGGTGGAAGAGGTCGTAGACAATTTCGACGATCTTCATCCGAACCTGACTGTCCTGCCGAACTGGACGATTACGGCGATCGCGGTCGTGCCGGGCGGGGCGCACCCGTCCTATACGCATGGCTATTATATCCGCGACAACGCCGCCTATCTGGAATGGGACCAGATCGCGGCCGACCGCGAAAAGTTCCGCGAATGGATGCAGCAGAACGTGATCGAGAAGACTGCCGACGACTTCGCCGGTCGGGTTGCCCATCTGAGGAAAGACGCATGAGCACGGATCTCGGCTTTACGCCCAATGAAATGATGACCATTGCCGCCAGCCGGGCTTTGAAGAACGACGACGTGTGCTTTGTCGGCATCGGCGCGCCCTCGGCGGCATGCAACGTGGCGCGGCTGACGCATGCACCGGACATCACCCTGATCTATGAGAGCGGCACGATCGGCACGGCGCCGGACGTGCTGCCCCTTTCCATTGGCGATGGCGAGCTCTGCGACACAGCCGTCACCACCGTCTCCGTGCCGGAGATGTTCCGCTATTGGCTGCAGGGCGGACGCATCACGATCGGCTTCCTGGGGGCCGCCCAGATCGACAGGTTCGGCAACATCAACACCACCGTCATCGGCGACTATGACAAGCCGAAGACCAGGCTGCCCGGCGGTGGTGGCGCACCGGAGATCGCCACCTCCTCCCAGGAGGTCTATATAACCCTGGCGCAGTCGAAGCGCGGCATGGTCGACAAGATCGATTTCTTCACCTCCTTCGGCCATGGCGAGGGGGGTGATCATCGCCAGCGACTCGGCGTCGATACCAAGGGGCCGACGCTGCTCATCACCGACCTGGCGATCTGGAAGCCGGACCCTGTGACCAAGGAGTTCACGGTCGTATCGATGCATCCGGGTGTCACGCGCGAGCAGGTCCAAGAGACCTGCGGCTGGCCGGTCAAGTTCGCCGACGAGGTCGCAGTGACGCCTGCTCCCACGGAACTCGAACTCAAGACGCTGCGCGACCTCCAGGCGCGCACCAAGGCGGCCCATCAGGGCACGGCAAAGACCGGAAAGGCGGCATAACATGGCTGAAGCTTTCATCTGCGACTACATCCGCACGCCGATCGGCCGCTTCGGGGGCTCGCTCTCTTCAGTGCGCGCCGACGATCTCGGCGCGGTCCCCCTGAAGGCGCTGGTCGAGCGCAACGGTTCGGTCGATTGGCAGGCGGTCGACGACGTCGTCTTCGGCTGCGCCAACCAGGCCGGCGAAGACAACCGCAACGTGGCGCGCATGTCCCTGCTTCTGGCCGGGCTGCCGAAGGAGATCCCTGGATCGACGGTCAATCGCCTTTGCGGCTCGGGCATGGACGCGCTGATCATCGCAGCGCGGGCGATCAAATCCGACGAAGCGGATCTGATGATCGTCGGCGGTGTCGAATCCATGTCGCGCGCGCCCTTCGTGTTGCCCAAGGCCGACACCGCTTTCTCCCGCAATGCCGAGATCTACGACACCACGATCGGCTGGCGCTTCGTCAATCCGCTGATGAAGAAGCAGTATGGCGTCGATTCTATGCCGGAGACGGGCGAGAACGTTGCCGAGGATTTCAAGGTAAGCCGAACCGATCAGGACGCCTTCGCCGTGCGTAGCCAGGAGAAGGCCGTGGCCGCGCAGAAGAGTGGCAGGCTGGCGAAGGAGATCGCGCCGGTCACGATCCCGCAACGCAAGAGCGATCCGGTGATCGTCGACAAGGATGAGCATCCCCGCGCCGGCACGACGGTCGAAAGCCTCGCCAAATTGCCCACGCCGTTCCGTCAGAGTGGTACCGTGACGGCTGGCAACGCTTCGGGCGTCAACGACGGTGCGGCCGCGCTGATCGTCGCCTCCGAAGCTGCCGCCAGGAAATACGGTTTAACGCCGATCGTCCGCGTCCTCGGCGGATCGACAGCGGGCGTTGCTCCGCGCATCATGGGCATCGGCCCGGCGCCGGCGACGAAGAAACTCTGCGCCCGGCTCGGCCTGAAGCCGACCGATTTCGACGTGGTCGAACTCAATGAAGCCTTCGCCTCCCAAGGCATCGCCGTGCTCCGCGAACTCGGAATCGCCGAGGACGCGGAGCACGTGAACCCGAATGGCGGGGCGATCGCGCTCGGCCATCCGCTCGGCATGTCCGGCGCGCGGATTTCCGGCACGGCCGCTCTGGAACTGAGGGAACGCGGCGCGAAGCTGGCACTGGCCACAATGTGCATCGGCGTGGGGCAAGGCATCGCGGTGGCGTTGGAGAGGGCTTAGCTCTCCAACCCATCTTCGACGGCGCGCTGAGGAACGAGACGGATGGCGCGATCGCCGATCACAAGCCGTCGCACCGGCATCTGCGGACACAAGTTTGTTACCAGAGGGTTGCCGCAGTTTATAAGGGGATTACCATCCCGGGGGTGACGTTCAGCACCGACCTTGTTACGAGGACCAGGAATCGGTGCCGGCGTTGGCTGGCATTCCAGTGCAATCCGAGCGGCGGCGGGGCATTGCAAAGGAGCCGGCATAATGGCCAGCGTAGCAAACGCTTTGGGCGTGCCCCTTTTTTATAGCGGCGCTTCGGTGAAATGGTTCTCAGCGGTGGGATCGGGTCCGACTCTGTCAGGCTCGTCTTCCAATGATTCCCTCTATGGCGGCGGCAACGGCACCGTGACGATGTCAGGTCTTGCCGGCGACGACGTCTACTATCTCTACTCCAACCGGGATAAGGCCGTGGAGAACCCCGGCGAAGGGGTTGATACGATCTCCACATGGATGAGCTACACGTTGCCGGCCCACTTCGAGAATCTTACGGTCACGGGCGACAACCAGCTCGCATCCGGTAACGACCAAGACAACATCATTACCGGTGGTTCCGGCCGCCAGACCCTCGACGGCGGGCGCGGCAATGACGTGCTGAAGGGTGGGGCTGGCTCGGACATCTTCGTCGTGACGAAGGGCAATGGCAGCGACCTGATCCTGGACTTCGGTTCCACCGACGAACTACGGCTCAATGGTACCGGCTTCTTCTCCTTCGATCAGGTCAAGTCGAATATGCACCAATCCGGTGACGACGTAAGGCTCGAGCTCGGCGGCGGCGAGATGCTTGTCTTCGCCGACAAGACGATCGACCAGTTCCGCTCGGACCAATTCAAGCTCAGCCTCGACACTTCGGCCATGCAGCTTACGTTCGCCGACGAGTTCGATTCCCTCAGCCTGTGGGACGGTGAAAGCGGCACGTGGGATTCGAATTATTGGTGGGGCGCGCCGAACGGAAATTCCCTTCACAACAACGGGGAGCGGCAATGGTATATCGACCATGCGTATGGCCCGACCCGCTCGGTCAATCCCTTCAGCATCGAAGACGGTGTGCTGACGATCACCGCCGCCCGCGCGCCCGAGGAAATCCGGCCATATATCAATAACTATGAATATACGTCGGGCATGCTGACTTCGTTCGAATCCTTCGCCCAGACCTATGGCTATTTCGAAATCCGCGCCGACATGCCGGATGAGAAGGGAACGTGGCCTGCCTTCTGGCTGCTGCCGGCAGATGGAAATTGGCCGCCGGAACTCGATGTCGTCGAGATGCGGGGGCAGGATCCCAATCAGCTCGTGCTGACGGCCCACAGCGAGGCGACGGGAGACCACACGCAGATCCGCACCGTCGCGAATGTCGCCAGCACCGAAGGATTTCACACCTATGGGCTCTTGTGGACAGAAGATGAACTGGTCTGGTACTTCGACGATGTCGAGGTGGCGCGGGCCGAAACTCCGGCCGACATGCACGATCCCATGTATATGATCGTCAATATGGGCCTTGGCGGCTGGGCGGGAACACCATCAGACGACCTCGCCGCCGAGATGAAGATCGACTACATCCACGCCTATCAGCTCGGCGACGACGCGATCCTCTAGGAACTCCGGGGGCTCGGGGAAACCGATGATAGATATCGGTTCCCTGCCGCCTCCAGGCGCCTGCTCCTGATGGCCTCCTCCCGCCGATCTCCATCCCGGACACGGAAGGAAGGCAGCGGATCGGTATCGTGCGACAAGGGATCCGGGTGCGGGCCTGGCCGCATGCATGCGCAACATCAGCGGCCGCCGTTGCAGACAGCGCCGACGGCGTCGCGATCCACGAAACGGGCAGGGCTAAATCTTGCCGAATCAAGAACCCCGGCCAAAGCCGGGGTCTGAGGATGGAGGGTTGGGGCGCGGCCCTCCTGCCGGTGTCGGCTTAGAAGCGGAAGTTCACCGCCGCCTTGATCATGTGGAAGTTGACGTCCTCGCGAACGGCCAGGCCACCCTGGTTGAAGATATCGTCCTTGCCCAGATCGACGTAGCTGTACTCGGTCTGGAAGGAGATGCGATCGGTAATGGCGTATTCCAGGCCGGCGCCGACGACGAAGCCGGTCCTGCTCTTGTCGCCCGAGTAGGCGGAGATGCCGTCGACCACGACGTCCTGCTCGGTTTCGCCATAGGCGAAGCCGCCATGGCCGTAGACGAGGGCGCGGTCGAAGGCGTAACCAGCGCGAGCGCGCACGGTGCCGAGATATTTCAGCTCCGAGCTGGCCGACGCGTTACCCAGGCCCGGGATCGAGCCGCTGAGGCTGGCTTCGTGGCTCGTGAAGGCGATGTCCGCCACCGCGCCGAAGACCCACGGGCCGGTCTGATAGTCGTAGCCGAGCTGAATGCCGCCCAGGGCGCCGCTGCCGGACACGTCGAACGAAGCGGCTGGGCTACCCGCCGGAGCTGCCTCATAACCGTAGTCGCCGGTCGTGATGCCGCCGAAGACGCCGATATATGCACCCGACCAGTTGTAAGCGGCGACCGGCAGTTCCGGCGCTTGCTCGACAATCGCATCCGCGGCGTGGGCGCTGGCAAACAGCGCAGCCGAGAAGGCCGTCGTCAACAGAATTCTCTTCATGATTATTACCCTAAGTCATTGATATTGCCCCGCTGCCGCTCGTATCAGATGACAGGTGCTTTCCTAGTGCAGGGATGCAACACCTCGCGTCGGAGATGAGGATGCCCGGATCTGCGCAATTTCCGGTCGAAGATATCCACAGACGAAAATGTGAAGAGCGTGTGAACCTTCCGGGTGTGCAACCTGCCTTTGACAGGAAGATCCTTGTCGGAAAGCTGTCGCAACAGCCGAGACCTCTTGACACTTCCGGCATCGGCGCATTGTTCGGTTGGTTCCCGATCCGCAAGGAGAGCCATCCATGCCGCCCGTCAGGGTCGATCCCAAAAAGATCCACGAATTCAAAGACGCCGAAACCTTTCATGCGTGGTTGGCCATGTACCATGACAAGGAAGACGAGGTCTGGATCAAGATCCACAAGGTGAGTTCCGGACTTCCCTCGATCACACCCAAGGAAGCGATCGACGTCGTGCTCTGCTGGGGCTGGATCGACGCGGTGCGTAAAGGACTCGACGAAAAGAGCTATCTGCAGCGCTACACGAAGCGGGGCCGCAAAAGCATTTGGAGTAAGATCAACGTCGACAACGTCGCTCGGCTCATCGAGGAAGGACGCATGACCGAGCACGGTCTGAAACAGGTCGAGGCGGCAAAAGCCGACGGGCGCTGGCAGCGGGCGTACAAGAGCGGCAGGGACATGAAGATACCCGAGGACCTTCAGGCGGCCATCGATGCCGAGCCGCAGGCAAGGGAAATGTTGGAGACGCTTACGGAGCAGAACCGCTTCGCGCTCGCCTTTCGCGTCCACAACATGAAGACCGAAGCCGGTCGCAAGAAGAAGATCGCGAGCTTCGTCGAGATGCTGAAGCGCGGTGAGACGATCTACCCGCAGCGTCGGAAATGATCGCACCTATGCGGCGCGAATCATGGGAAGGCTCGGATATGAGAGGCAACGACCGGAAAGGTGCCCGGCGGCATTCCCGGGCCGATCGCGAGGCCGGTATCGTCTTCATCCCGGCCATTCCGCTGCATTCGGCGGTAGGTTGATCCCGGTCACCGGTCGAGCGTGAAAAGTTCCTGCGCTCGCCCGACCCCGCGCAGCGCATAACGCCCGACCGAGACCAGTTGCTGCCGCTCCATCTCGGGCAGCGCGTCGCGGAAAGCCGGAGATATGAGGATGTCGCGCTCGGCCGAGCGGCACATGGCCACGATCCGGCTTACTTCGTTGACAGCTTGTCCGACCACCGTGAAGTCGAGCCGGTCCTTGCTTCCGATATTGCCGTAGAAGACATCGCCGATATGCAGGCCGAGATTGATGGAGGTGATGGGCTCTTCGTTAGCCGCCCTGCGCTGGTTGAGGTCGGTTAGGCGATGGCGAAGATCGGCTTCCGCGCTGAGGGCTGCGCTGCAGGCGATGGCCGGGTCGCTATGCGTGAAGATCGCCAACACGCCGTCGCCGATCAGCTTGAGCACGTCGCCGCCTGCGACATGCACGGCGGAAATAACGGCCTCGGCATAGTCGTCCAGGAGTGGAATAAGCTGGTCGGCGGCCACGCTGTCGGAAATCGCGGTGAAGTTGCGCATGTCGGAATACCACAAGACCGCATTGATCTTGTCGGCAACGCCGCGGGACATGCGCCCCCTCAGCACGCGCCGGCCGGCATCCCGTCCAAGATAGGTTTCGACAAGCGATTCGGCGACACGCGCCAGCGACGCGGATTTGACTGCCAGGCCAAGCGTTGGCACGAGCCGGCGCAGGGCGTCGAGATCGGCGTCGGTGAAGCCATCCGGCCGCGCAGTCATCCAGCGAGAGATGACGCAGTCCATCTCGCCGATCACGGTCTCCGGAGAAAAGCGCTGGACCAGTGCAAACCAATCGGTCTGCCCATCCAGTCTCAGTTCCTCCAAGACCGGGAAATCGCCAGTCGCGCCTTCCACCAGGCGGCGGCGCAATTCGCTGCGACCGGATTGCATGAGAAAGTAGAAGGGGCTTTTCAGCCAGCCGCTCGGGTCCTCGCTCTCGCCATGCGGACCGTATTCGGAAACCGGAGAGTCGATCGGCCTGTCGCCTGCCCAGGAGAAGACGCGCCCCTCGTAGATCGGGTGGAGGGTGTCGACAATCATGAGCGCGCGCGTGAGGGGGAGCCCTGCCGCCGTGCACCGCTCGCAGAAGCCGTGCAGGAGCTCGATCTCTTCGTCACCGGCGAGACCTCGCTCGATGACCCATGTCGCGAGGTGGTCAATGTCTGCTGGCTTCATGGCGCGGGCGATCCTCGACTGCCGTTTCCATCATGTAAATCGCCCAGCGGCAAGCGCCAGTCATTTCGCGCTTCCTGCCAGCCAGCTGCAGCGGCAGAGCAGATGCTCACCTGCCTAGGGGACGATTACCTCGAGAGTAATCGGATCGATTGCACGCATCGACTATGGGCAGGACGACGTCAGCTTCGTCGCAAATCGGAGAAACAAATGGCCGTGACCTATGTCATCAAGTTCGACATCATTCCGGAAAGACGTGAACTGTTCCTGAAGCTCTTGACCGACGTGCTCGACGCCATGCGGGCCGAGCCCATGTTCCACGAGGCCGTCCTGCATGTCGATCCCGAGAGCCCGAACAGGATGATGCTCTATGAAACCTGGGAGGATCACGAAGACGTTCTGACGGTTCAGCTGAGCCGCCCATATCGCGCGGCCTGGCATGAGGCATTGCCGGATCTTCTCGCCACGCCTCGCGATATCTCGATGTGGTATCCACTGCGCGCGGACCGGTCGCAGGACCGGATCCTTGCTGACGACAGTTGCGGTTGATGTCGATGACGCGACCCGCCGAAATCGGGCTCGACATCGCGTCGCTGCACTCGCGGCGCGCCGGAAGAGCTGGAATTTGAAGCTCGCCGCGGGTATTCGCGCTCTCCAAACGGCGCATGCCACGACTTCCGAACGGATAGACGTTGCAGCCATCGATGAGATTGGCGATCGCTTGCGCCTGTGCTACCGGCATCGGATGGCAAGGTGAACTGGATGAGCCCGGACGGCCTGGAAACAGCGGATGTGGTCGTGGTCGGCGCCGGCGTCGTCGGCCTGGCGGTGGCCCGGGCTCTCGCGATCACGGGCCGTGAAGTCCTGGTGATCGAGGCGGAGCCCGTGATCGGGAGCGGTACGAGTTCCCGCAATTCCGAGGTCATACACGCCGGCATCTATCATCCGCGCGAGTCCCTGAAGACGAAATTCTGCGTCGCCGGCCGCAAGGCACTTTATCGCTACTGCGAGGAGAGGGGCATCCCGCATCGCAGGCTTGGCAAGCTCATCGTGGCGGCGCCGGGCGAGGCGGGGGCGCTGCGTCAGCTCGGCGCACGCGCCATGGAGAATGGTGTCGACGATCTGATCTGGCTTGATGCTCTGCAGGCACGTGAGCTCGAGCCCGAGGTCATTTGCGAAGCTGCGCTGCTGTCGCCTTCGACGGGCATCGTCGATGTGCACGCCCTGATGCTCTCCTACCAGGGGGATCTGGAACGACATGGTGGCGTCGTCGCCTTCAACGCCCGGGTTGTGCGCGGGCGAGCGGCGGGGGACGGCGTGCTGCTGGATATCGAGGCGGGCGGAACGTTCAGCCTTTTTTGCCGCACGGTGGTGAACTGCGCCGGGCTTGGAGCGCAGAAGGTGGCCGGTAGCATCGCAGGCATGCGAGGCGACGCGATCCCCACCCTCTATCTTGCCAAGGGGAACTATTTTCGGCTGGTGCGCAAGGCCCCGTTTCGCCACCTCGTCTATCCGCTTCCCGCCCATGGCGGAGCCGGCGTGCATGTGACGCTCGACCTCGCGGGGCAGGCTCGCTTCGGCCCGGACGTGGAGTGGACCGATCGCCTCGACTATCGTGTCGACGAAACGCGGCTCCAGGCATTCGAGGCCGCTATCCGCGAGTACTGGCCGTCGCTCCCGGACGGCGCGATCGTTCCGGATTACGCAGGCATCAGGCCCAAGCTGCATGCGACTGGATCGACCGCCGCCGATTTCGTCATCCAGGATGCGGGTGACCATGGCGCCCCCGGCCTGATAAATCTGTTCGGAATAGAGTCTCCGGGCATGACGTCGTCGCTCGCCATTGCGGATCATGTGGCGAAGCTCGTCAGCGAAGGACGCCGATGAAACTGGTCGGCAGGAGTTCGTAACTGGACAGGATTGCAAGGCTCTCCCCATGACAATTTGGCAACTGGCGCACGGCCGCCAACTCGAACTCGGCACGAAGGCGTTGCTCATGGGCATCTTGAACGTCACGCCTGACAGTTTTTCCGACGGAGGCGCGTTCGATGCTCCGGATCGCGCCTTGGCGCATGCCGAGGAGATGGTCGCGCAGGGTGCGGCCATCATCGATGTCGGTGGCGAATCCACCCGGCCGGGCGCCCTCCCGATCTCGGCCGAGGAGGAGCAATCGCGCATCCTTCCCATCATCGAGGCGTTGGCATCCGAAGGAAAGGTTCTCATTTCGGTCGATACGTATCGGGCGGGAACGGCGCGGGTGGCGGTGGCAGCCGGCGCCCACATCGTCAACGACGTTCACGGCCTTCAACGCGAGCCTGATATCGCCAGGGTGGCGGCCGAAACCGGGGCAGGCCTGGCGATCATGCACACCGGCCGCGACCGCGTGAAGCTGGCTGATGTCGTGGAGGACCAATTCCTTTTCCTCAAGCGATCGTTGGAGATCGCTCGCGAAGCAGGGGTGAAAGACGGGCAGATCATTCTCGATCCCGGTTTCGGCTTCGCGAAGGGCAAGGAGGAGAACCTTCAGCTCATCGCCCGGTTCGAGGAACTGCGGCCGCTTGGTTTCCCCTGGCTCGTCGGCACGTCCCGCAAGCGCATGATCGGACATCTGGCCGGCGACGACATGGCCGCGCGCGACATCGGAACGGCGGCGACAAGCGTCATCCTGCGTATGAAGGGCGCCGATATCTTCCGTGTCCACAACGTGCCGGTGAATCGCGACGCGCTGGCCTTTGCCGATGCGGTGATGGAACAGGAAAGAGCGGCAACGGGGTAAAGGCCGCCCTATGGCGGCCCCCGAAAGAACTCAGCGCCGTGTCGTTTCAAACAGGAACCAGACGCGGCGCTCTGCTTCGTCGATCCAGTTTTCGAGAAGGCTCGCGGTAGCGACATCCCCATGCTCGTCGCACACATCGTGTGTCGCGCGCATGCGTTGCGCCAATTGAAGATTGTCCTCCTTGAGCTCGGCCAGCATGTCTTCCGGCGAGACGAAGTCGGCATCGTTGTCTTCGATCTTCTGCAGCCTGGCGATGTGCCCGATCGAGCGGAGCGTCGTGCCGCCAACCTTGCGAGCGCGCTCGGCCATGTCGTCGGTCATGGCGAAAATCTCGGCGGCCTGCTCATCGAGCAGCAGGTGGTAGTCGCGGAAATGCGGCCCGGACATGTGCCAATGGAAATTCTTGGTCTTGATGTAGAGCGCGAACACGTCCGCAAGCAGTGCGGTCAAGGCGCCTGAAATGTCCTTGGCAGCGTTCTGGCCAAGATTACCCGGCGTCGCCAGCGGCGCCTTCCTGAGCTTACGCGCATTTTCATTGTTCATAGTCTGAACTCCTGCCCGCCCGCACGCCTGATTTCGACCATATGCTTGGATCGCACGATCATCCACTCTCCAAGCAACGGGCATAGTGCGAGGGAGATCCGTCATTGTCAAAGGAACGCATGACGCAGATCAGGCGACCGGCTCGGTGCGACCGACGCTCGTTCCTATCCGGCGCCAGACGAAGTCCTCCCGGGTCTCGCTGCTCTCGCGTGAAGCCGAGACAGCGGCGTCGATAAGCATTGCCATACGGGCGTGGACCGGCGACTTGACGCACGCTGGATCCGTCGCCGCAGCGTTGCCTGCGATCGCCATGGCCTGGCAGCGGCAACCGCCCCAGTCGATCTCGCGTCTCTCGCAATCGCGGCAGGGCTCCAGCATCCAGTCCGTTCCACGAAAGGCGTTGAAAGCGGCGGAATCGCTCCAGATCTCGGCAAGGCTGCGCTCGCCGAAACGTTCGAAGGTCAGCGAGGGGATGGTTTGCGCGGCATGGCAGGGCAGCACCATGCCGTCGGGCGCCACCATGAAGGCATCGCGGGCCCATCCTCCCATGCAGGGCTTGGGATAGGTGGCGAAGTAATCAGGCGGCACGAAGTCGATGTTCATGACGCCGGTCAACCTTTCGCGCGCGGCTTCGACGATTTCGGCTTGTCGCTCGACCGCTTCTCGGTCGGGCATGAGCGCGTTGCGGTTGGCGAGCGCCCAGCCGGCATATTGCACGTTCGCGATCTCCAGTCGTTCCGCTCCGAGGGAGAGTGCGAGTTCGATGAATTGCGGCACCTCCTCCATGTTGTGGCGATGGATCGGCGCGTTGATGGTGAGGGGTAGTCCGGCGGCCCGGGCGCGCTGAGCCGTGTCGACCTTCTTCTCATGGCTGCCGCGATGATTGCCGATCATGTCGGTCGTCGCCGGAAGCGCACCCTGGAACGAAAGCTGAAGATGATCGAGACCGGCCTCCGCGAGCGCTTCGATCCGCCCTTCGGCGATGCCGACGCCGGCCGTGATGAGGTTGGTGTATACCCCCCGTCCGGCAAGCCCGGCGACCAGCTGCTCGAGATCGCGGCGCAGGGTTGGCTCGCCTCCTGACAGATGGACCTGCAGCACTCCGAGATCCGCCGCCTGATGGAAGAGCTCGAGCCAGGTCCCCGTGTCCAGCTCGCGGTTGGCCTTGAGAAGTTCCAGCGGATTCGAGCAATAGGGACATTGCAGCGGGCACCGATGCGTGAGTTCCGCGAGCATGCCTATCGGTGGAAGAAGCGGCTCGTTCATAATCGCACCAAAAGCCTGTCCGACCACTCCTGGAGGAAGGCGAGGACGTCGTTCGCGACTTCGTCCTCCGCCGCGTCATATTCCGCGGCAAGGTCGGCGATGATGTGGGCGACATCCGATCGCCCGTCGCAACGGCGCAAGATGTCAAGGCTGATCTCGTTCGGCCAGAATACGCGTTCCGGCGACAGCACTGCGAAGGCTTGCCGCACCGGGTCGTATTGAATGCGCATATGTTTCGGCAGCCGAGGCACCGACTCGAACGACACGATCGCGCGCGACGCGGTCATGATGGTCCTTCCGGTCGAAAGGCGCCGGGCGGTATGTTGCCTTCGCCGTAGGCGTGCTGAAGCGCATCGAGCATGGCCCAGAGAATATCGCATTTGAATACCAGGGCGTTGATCACGGCCTGCTGGCGTTCAGGCGTGTCGGCATGCTCGAGCACGTAGGAAAGGGCGAAGTCGGAATCGCGGTTGGCCTGGTCGGGACGCGCCTTGAAATAGGAGAGAGTATCTTCGGTGATGTAGTCGTATCGGGCGAGCATTGCAGGCACACGCTCGCCGATGATGACCGGCGAGAAAAGCTCCGTCAGCGATGAAGCCACCGCTTCCAGAAGCGTGCGGTTCGCGCAGAAGGAAAGATAGGCCCCGACCGCGAAACGTGTGGCCGGCAATGCCAGCCTCTCGCCTGTGACCGTTCCCGCGTCTAGGCCGAGTGACGTAGCCAGGTGCAGCCAGCGCGCTATACCGCCGCTCCATCCGTCATTCCCGTCATGATCCTCGATGCGTTTGCGCCATGCCGCGCGGAACGACGGGTCCTCCGCGCGCGCCAGGATCGTGGCGTCCTTGCGCGGTATCACCGCCTGATAGCAATAACGGTTCAGGGCCCAGGCCTGCATCTCCAGCTTCGACAGGTCGCCTGCCGTCATCCTGTGGTGGAAAGGATGGAGATTGTGATAGCGCTCCGCACCGACGCGCCGCAGGACGCCCTCGAGCTCCGCCGGAGACAATCCGCCTGCCGCTGCATCATCGAAGCTGCTCACAATTCCACCTCCATGCCATCATGGGCGATTTCCCACCCCTGCGCCAGCACTGCCGCATGTTCGGCCGAGGTCTCGTCGAGCACGGGATTGGTATTGTTGATATGTACGAAGATGCGCCGCCCGATCGCCGTGCCGGCAAGTCCGGCCATGCTGCCCGCCTGGCCGGACATGGCGATGTGTCCCATCCGCCTGCCTGTCTTTTGCCCGACGCCTGCGGCAATCATCTCGTCATCCGTGTAGAGCGTGCCGTCGAACAGCAAGGCCGCCGCGCCGTCCAGCCGTGCGCGCAGGGGAGCATCGATCCTCGCGCAGCCCGGGATGTAGAAGAGCGCCTTGCCGTCGGCCCCGCCGGTGATGCGCAGCCCGATCGTGTCGCCGCTATCGGAGCTGAAATCGGCTTCCGGATGAGCGCTGTCTTCAAGATACAGCGCCACCTTGCCCGGCACCGGGAAGCTCTCGACGATCACGCCGGTCGCCTTTTCCGTCGCATCGCAGATCGCCGTCTCCTCGCCGTGGCAAAGCTCGCGTCGCGGCACCAGGGCCGGATCGAGAACGTTGAAGATGCTGTTCTGATCGAGGACCGCCAGGACCGGCGCGGCCGCATAGATGGCGAAGGGTTGGCGCTCGCGCAGGCTGAGCAATCCGGCGACGTGGTCGACATCGGCATTGGTGAGCACGACGGCCCGGATCGGCGTCGAGCGCAACGCATCCTCAGGCCGCGGCTGAAGTTCCGTGGTCTCGGCAATCTGCTGGCGGATATCGGGTGAGGCGTTGAACAGGACCCAGCCATTCCCATCAGCCGACGCGGCAAGGCTGGATTGGGTCCGAGGCCGGGCTGCGCCCTTGCCTTGGCGCGCCGCGCGACTGAGCCGATAATTGCAATTCCACTGGGGAAAGCCGCCACCGGCCGCCGATCCGATGATCTTCAGGCGCATGGCGATCTCCGGGCACGTTGAAATTCAGGCAAGACCAAATTCCGGCAAACAGCCGTCGCCGGTGCTTTCTGCTGCGCCGCGAGCGGCAGCGGGTGCTCCCGGATCGAGAGCACCCACCCCAAGGCTATTTCTTGGGGGTGACTTCCGCAGGCAGGTAACGAGAGATTTCGAAGCCTGCAGCGACCTGACACATGGTCGGTTTCTTCCAGCTCTTCTTCATGGATTCCTCCTTTCTGCCGGCGTCGAAGCCGGTCATTGGTCGGTTAGCCATTGCAAGGCACCGTTACGCAATGGCTCGTCCATTAAATGGACAAACGAATGAAAACGTATTCAAAATGCGAAAACCTAGAAATATCACGTCACCTTTCGACAATGTAGGGCCTGTTCTCTTCCAGCGGTAGCCCTGCTTTTTCCCATCCGTCGGAACCGTAGGGATACCAGAGGACCGAGCTGTAGCCCAATTTCATCGCCCGCTTGGCGGCGTTCCATGACATCCAGCAATCCGTCATGCAGTAAAAGAGGATCGTCTTCGACGGGTCGGCACCGGTCTTGGCGGACAGGCCGTCGCGGAAATAGCGTTCGGTCTCCGCCGGGATCGCCCCGTAGCCCACATTGGCGAGCCAGGTGCTGCCCGGTATGTCCTTTCTGACCTTGTCTTTCCAGATCGTTCCTGCCGGCAGGTTGGCCGGTTTCGGCGTATGCGGCATGACATCGAAGAACACTGCCTTCCTGTCCCGCCAGAGTTTTTCCGCCTGGGCCGTGTCGACCACCGTCGCACCCTCGAGCGTTGCCGGCACCGGCGCGCGATAGTCCTCCATCCGGTAGCCCGCGGGTTCGGCCACATCCCCAGCCTGGGCGTGGCCGCATAGGACGCCTAGCGCGAGCAGGAGCATTCCTGTGATGTTTCGTCCTTTGCGCATCGCGATAGAGGTCGTCCATGTCACTGTGTGATCGGCCGATCCTGCTCGTCCAGCAAGGGTACCCCGAAGCTGATCAGTAGCTTGTTGATCTCGTCTTGGTTTTCCCTGATGAATACATTGAGGGCGCGTTTCCATTCCTGGTCGGACGGACGCACACCCATGGTGATGCGGTAGGTCATGCGCGATCCCGTCTTCTCCTTGATCAGAGGCACGACCGCGAGATCGGCGCCCGATTGCTTGGCGTAGTATCCGCCCATCGGTCCCCATACCACCGCCGCGTCGATCACCCCGGCAAGCATGTCCTTGATCATCAGCTCCGCCACGGACGGCGCAAAGCGCGTGTCGACCATCAGCGGGTAGACCTTGGCCGTCTTCATGAGGTTGGCTTTGGCCATGTTCGAACCGGGGGGCGTGCCTTGCACGACACCTACGCGCTTGCCTGCGAGCTTCGGATCTTCGATCGTCTCGACTCCGTCCAGGCCGCTACCCTTCTTGTAAAGCAACACGTAGGACGAACGGTAATAGGCGTTGGTATTCTGCACGAGCTCATCGCCCTGCGCGAACCCCATGATGACGTCGCACCGATTGGCTCGCAGTGTATTGCGTACAAATCCCATCACCATTGGAAACCAGGTATAGGCGACGGATTTGCGCCCGGTCTTCTGGGCTACGAGCTCCGCGAGCTTGTTTTCGAAGCCCTCGCCGCTCTCGTCGGTGAAGGGCATGTTGGAGGGATCGGCGCAAACCCGCAATATGTCGGGGTCGACCAACTCGCCCGCCGCGCCGAGGCCGGCGCCTTGCGCGAGAGCCGAAGCCGACGTCGTTGCCGACAGCAGTGCTGCTCCCAGGATGACGCGCAGGAACTGGCGAACCGGCATGGATGTCATCCTCCCATGCACGATGCTTCATGATCCTTGGCCGTCTGCGGCTTGTCGGCCTTCTTCGGCGGCCGTCCGCGCGGGATCGCATCGACCGCGCGGGCTCTCAAATAGATGTAGAGATCGTCCATATAGCAATAGACGTTCTTGTTCTCGCCGAAGGCCGGCATGACATTCTCCTTGCCGCCGGTCATGTTCTTGCGCCCCTCGGCGACGATCGACAGGAAGGTCCCGTAATCCATGGTCTTGAGCGAGTTGGCGAGTGCCGGAGCATAACTCGATCCGACCCCGTCCGGCCCGTGGCAGACATGGCAGTCCGAATGATAGCGACGGTAGCCGCTGAAAGTATACCAGTCCACCGTGCCGTCTTCCTGGATCTTGAATGTCGGATTTCCATCCGCGTCGAAATACTTGCCATCCTCGTCCTTCACCGCGGCAGCCTTTTGCTGATCGTCCTCGGCATGCACAGGTCCGGACAGGCTAACAAGGAAGGCGACCAGAAACGGGATTGCATTGCGATAGGGCATTCCAACCTCTTTCTCATTTCGCCACGGACGACTGTCGCTATGCGGCGGTGACAGGAGTTTTGGGGATTGCGTGGCGAAATCGAGAGCCCGGCCAGCTTTCCGGGCGAGCCGGGCTCTCGTTTCTCATGGCTCGGGACAAACCCGGGCCTGTCCATGGCGTCCGCACTCAGTCCGGAAGCCCGAAGACGGTCAACTGCCCACCGAGCGTCGTGTATTCGGCGAGACCTGCATAGCCGCCCACGGCTCCGAGACCGGCGGTGCCGACCACCTGGGTTTCGTCGCCCTGCGCACGACCCTGATCGACGGCGCCATGCCAGGCGGCCGCATTCTCAGGCGACAGCAGGCCGCCGGCGAGACCGATGCCTGCCCAGCCACCGACACCCGACAGCACGGCAATGTACTGCTTGCCATTGTGCTCGTAGGTGTTGATGTTGCCGATGATGCCGGACGGGGTCTTGAACTTGTAAAGTTCCTTCCCGTCCTTATCGACTGCCTTGATGTAGCCTTCCAGCGTTCCGTAGAAGACGACGTCGCCATCTGTCGACAAGGCGCCCGACCAGACCGAGAACTGCTCCGGCTTCGACCAGACGATCTCACCCTTGGAGGCATCCCAGGCGATGAAGTTGCCCATGCCGCCATGGCTGTCCGGGGCCGGATACATCGATACGGTCGCGCCTACATAAGGCTGGCCGGCCGTGTAGCTCACCTTGTAGGGCTCATAGTCCATGCAGACGTGGTTCGTCGGCACGTAGAAGAGGCCGGTCTTCGGCGAATAGGTCGCCGGTTGCTGGTCCTTCGTGCCGAGAGCTGCCGGGCACACGCCGGTCGTGTTCACGTCCTCGCCGTTCTGCTGCGTGGAGTACTTCGCCACGACCTGCGGGCGGCCATATTGGTCGCTCTTCGGGTCCATGACCACTTCGGTCGCCCAGTTCACCTTCGGATCGTATTTCTTGGCGACCAAAAGCTCGCCGGAAGCCCGATCCATCGTATAGGCGAAACCGTTGCGGTCGAAATGCACGAGAACGTCATGCTTCGCGCCGTTGACCTCCATGCCGTCGACGAGAATCATCTCGTTAACGCCGTCATAGTCCCACTCGTCGTGGGGGGTCATCTGGTAGACCCACTTGGCAACGCCTGAATCCGCATCGCGGGCGAAGATGGTCATCGACCAGCGGTTGTCACCGGGACGTTGCACGGGATTCCAGGTCGAAGGATTGCCGGAGCCGTAGTAGATCAGGTTCAGCTTGGGATCGTAGGCATACCAGCCCCAGGTGGCGCCGCCGCCTGTCTTCCACTGTTCGCCTTCCCACGTGTTCAGGCCGGAGTCCTTGCCGACCGGCTTGCCGAGGTGGGTAGTCTTCGCAGGGTCGAGCAGCGTGTCGGAATCCGGCCCCATCGAATAGGCCTTCCAGGCGAGCGAGCCGTCCTTCAGGTTGTAGGCCGCGACCCAGCCGCGGACGCCGAACTCACCGCCGGACACACCGACAATGACCTTGTCCTTGAACACCATTGGTGCGTGCGTGCCGGATTCGCCCTTGCTGCCGTCCGTTGCATCGCCGTTCTTGATCGACCAAACGACCTTGCCGGTCTTGGCGTCGAGCGCGGTGACCATCGTGTCGGCCTGGTTCAGGATGATCTTGCCGTCGCCATAGGCAACACCGCGGTTGACCGTATCGCAGCACATGATCGGAATGACGTTCGGATCCTGCTTCGGTTCGTATTTCCAGAGGATCTTGCCGTCATTCTTGAGATCGAGGGCATAGACGATATTCGGGAAGGGCGTGTGGATATACATCACGTCGCCGATCACCAGGGGGCCGCCTTCGTGGCCGCGCAGCACGCCGGTGGAGAAGGTCCACTTGACCTGCAGATCCTTTACGTTGTCCTTGTTGATCTGGTTGAGCTTCGAGTAACGCGTATTGGCGTAGTCGCCCGTCGGCATCGCCCAGTTCTTGGGATCTGAAGCAAGTTTCTGAAGCTCTTCATTGGACCAGGCGCCCACGGCCGAAGCGCCCGTGAGCAGCACTGCGGCAATGGGAATGCAAAGTGCCTTGATCGATGCACGCATTCGAATCCTCCCGGGGTTCACGATCAGGAATCGATCGGCTAACCCCCAGGGGGCCGCCCGAGCGATCCATGTGTGGGAAGTATTTCCGGCAGCGTGTCACGACCTAAGCCAGACGAGCAGAGGGCACCATTGCTGCCCACCTCACTTGGCCTACGAAAGACAGTCGCCGCTCCCTAAGACGGTGACGCCCTTGAAGCCGGAAACAAGGAAAGGCTATGTCATTAGTAACCGGTAGGCAAGAAAAAAGCCTGCAGTTGTTTATTGCAGCGCAATAAGGAAATGATGCAGCGCGGTATTAAGATGATCGGCAACTATCAAGAATGCTATATATATTTATGTTTATAGAATCTGGCAGGGGAAACATCAATTCAGTGTCACTGGCTGGGTTCAGTGGAGAGGTATATTTAGATAATAGACGGAGTTATTTGTTTGTGTAGGAAATCCGTAGTATGTGCCTTTTTCGCGGGCTTGAGATAGTGATGCGAAGCTACGTTTCGATCCTCACGAAGCGATGCGACGGAAGGCCGAATTCGATCTCAGGCGATGTTCCCGGATCAGTGGAGCATTCCTCCTTTGGTCCTATATACAGGTTGACCGTTATCGTCCTGCGCGCCCAATTGATACGGTCGGAACAATCCGTAATCAGTGCAGGCAAAAGGGAGGTTTTCCGGATGCGCAGTTCCATTGCCTTGGCGGCCGTCTCATCCTGGCTCATGACGTGCATTGTCGCGAGCACAGGTCCTGCGCACGCCGCCGGAGACTATCCGACCGTCGCGCTCGCGGATTACGTGCTCGGCTGCATGAAGTCGAATGGCGAGACGCGCGACGTGCTCGAACGTTGTTCCTGTTCGATTGATGTCATCGCCTCGATCGTTCCCTACCAGCGCTATGAAGCGGCCGAGACGTTCCGGCGCATGGCCTTGACGACAGGGGAGGCGAGCGGCCTGTTCCGAGAAAGCGCGCCGGCCAAGGCGGCCGGGGCGGAATTGCGCCGCGCCCAGGCGGAGGCCGACATACGCTGCTTCTGAGAAGCCGTCATTCAGGCCGCAAAAGGATCGACCCTTGGGCAAGGCCCTGTTCGCCTGGCCGCGCCTTCTCCCCGTCGGGCAGAAGATAGGTGAACATTGTAGGCCTATGCGCCGGAGAGATGTCCGGCCGACAGGTCAAGGATCGACGCCGGTGGTATCAAAGCCCCGCAGCTTCCAGGGGCCATTGATCGCGGAAGACCTTGCCGTCCGTATCGACAGCTTCGACCCGGATGTCACCTCCGCCATGTGCGGCGAAGTCGAAGCGGAAATTGGGATCCTCGGAAATCGATATCCCGCCCTCCATCGACAGGATCAGTCGATCGTCTTGCGAGATCGACAGCTTCTGGACGAAATGCGCCGGAATGAAATATTGGGTCAGCGGATCCCGTTGAAGCCCCGAATTGTTGGGATGGCGGATCATCAACTGCAATTCCTGAGCCTTGCTCATCGTCTCGGCTGCCGGGAACTGGCGCAGCTTCATCTTGCCCATAGAGGCACGGGCTTCGGCCTGGTTCTTCACAGCCGGGGCTGAGCACCCTCCCGACGCCTTAACGAATGTCCGGGCCATATGAAGTTCGCCGCTTTGGGTTTCGGCGATGGCGCGCAGAAAGGAATAGTCGTTGACGCGAACGCGGGTGGAAAGATGAGTCACACCCGCCTCCTTGCCGAGCTGGAAGGTGGCGGCCACAGGGGCGGGATTGGCGTCGATGATCATGGTCACCGATTTCACGCCTTCCGGTGCTTTCGCCGGATCGATGAAGATATCGACCGGAACAAGGGCCGCATCCTGGGCGCGCTTTGGCGCCTCGATGCGGACGAGCCCGGTGTCGACGAGGATCGGTCGTTCGCCGAACACGTCGCCCTTCATGCCGTCCCACAGCTTGTCCGACGAGGCCATGGTCTGCTGGGCCAGTGCGCCCGCCGGGAATCCCGTCAGGGTCGCCGCGGCAAGGAACGCGATGGTGATGAAAAGTGCGATCGGCGAGCGGTTGCGCCGGTCTCCACGAGCGTCGTGTCGCATTTATGCCTCCACCTGTTTCAAGAGAGGTGGTGCCCAGGCGTCTTGGATCATAGGCTTCCGCCGCGGTCTTGGCAAACCAGCCGTCGTCGGATGAGCCGACAGCTCATTCCCATTCCAGCTCCGCATAGGCAGCGGTGGCATTTCGCTCGTTATAATCATCGAACAACGCCCAATGCGCCCGCTCGCTTCCGCCCGCGGTCTTGACCGCCTCCGCCAGGGGCACCCCATCGGCAATGGCTTGCCTCACATCGGAGGCCAACACGTCGAAGTAACGCCGCTCCGCGCTCAAGGCGGCGGGCCAATCGGCTGGCGAGGGGCCATGGCCAGGCACCACCCGCCGCGCGTCGACTGCGTCGAGCGTTTCCATCTGGCGCATCCAGCCCAGCAGTGATCCGTCGAGCGTCGGCAGGTGCCCCATGAACACGAGATCGCCGGCAAAGAAAGTTCCGCTGGCGATGTCGCGCACCGTCAAGTCGTTGTCGGTATGGGCGGGCTGCCAGGCCTTCAGTTCGAGCTTTCGACCGCCTAGGTCGAGTTCCAACTGGTCCTCCACGAGCAGAGTGGGCGGCACGATCGTGATGTCCTTCATCAGCGCCTCGCCGAGCTGATTGCGATAGCTCCGCAGATAGAACGCGCCGCGCGCCTCGAGCGCGGCAGGCAGATTGCGATGCCCGACAACGGCCGCATCGGGGAAAGCCGCGTTGCCGAAGATATGGTCGGGGTGCATATGGGTATTGATGAGATATCGGACCGGCCTGTCGGTGACTTTACGCACCGCCTCGACAAGCGCGTATCCTTCGATCATGCTGCCGCCGCTGTCGATCACGGCGGCGGCGTCATTCCCCACGACGAGGCCGAGATTGGCGATCGCTCCTCGATTGGCGGAGGTCATCAGTTCGTCGACCCCCTGGAACGCGAAGACACCGGGGGCAATGTCGCGCACGTCGAAAGCAAGCCCGTCCGCCGCGAGCGCCGCGCGAGGCAGGCAGCACGGCAGCAGCGCGGCACCCGCGCCGATGCAGGCGAACCCCTTCATGAAGTTCCGTCTCGGGAAGTCGATCTGCATGGCGTCATTCATAGGGACTCCGGGAACTTCTGCCGGAACGATCGCAAGAGGTCGCTCATCACCTGAGCCGAACGGTATTGTCGGGGCAGCCTTACGTCGAAGACGCCGACGACGTGGGCGGGGCGATTGGACAGCACGACGATGCGGTCGGAGAGCATCAGCGCCTCGCGCAGATTGTGCGTGACCATGAGGGCGGTCGTTGGGCGTGCCGACCATACGGCAAGAAGAAGATGGCGCAGCCTTTCGGCCGTCTGCTCGTCGAGCGACACGAAGGGCTCGTCCAGGAACAGGACGGATGGTTCGACGGCGAAGGCCCTGGCAAGGGCGGCCCGACGGGCAAGACCGAGCGAGAGTTCGGACGGGAAGAGCGATCGCATGGCCGCAAGGCCGAGATGATCGAACAGCGCGTCGAGATCGGCATCCCTCCGATCCCTAGGCAGGGCCAGGCGTACGTTCTGTTCGACGGTTCGCCACGGCAGCAGCACCGGTTCCTGAAAAACGGCCGCGGCGCGGGCGCCGGCGGGCAGTTGGACAGAGCCGGAGAAATCATTGTCCAGGCCGAGCAGTATCCGCAACGTTGTCGTCTTGCCGCATCCGGACGGGCCGAACAGGCAGGCAAATTCGCCTCCCCGGACCTCGAAGGACAGATCCTTCAAGGCTGTGAGAGAGACGCCCTCAGCCGAGCGGAAGGTCTTTTCGGCGATATAGGCGCTAAGCGGGACGCCTGCGCCAACGGGTTGCATGTCGTTCAAAGGGCTGCACCAGGAGAAGTTCGATAAGCAGCATGACCGCTACGAAAGTGAGGGTGTAGGCGAGGATGGCGGCCACGTCGAAAAGCTGGAAATAGAGGTGAATCTGGAAGCCGACTCCGTTCGACCGGCCGAGCAACTCGACCACAAGGACGATCTTCCAGATCAGCGCGATGCCGGAACGCGAGGCGGCCGCGAAATAAGGCTGAAGTTGCGGGAAAAGCACGTGCCGCAGCCGGTCGAAAGCCCCGAAACGGTAGACCGCGGCCATATCCGTATAGCGCGGATCGAGCGCCCGGGCGCCCTCGCGCATAGTTACCGCGACATTCGGGATCTTGTTGACCGCAACGGCTCCGACCGCAGCCGCCTCGTTGAGACCGAACCAGATGTAGGCGAGCACGATGACGACCAATGCGGGGAAGTTGAGGAAGAGAATGAGCCAGGGATTGAAGAACCGGTCGGCGCTGCGATTGAGCCCGAGGAATACGCCGATGGCGGAGCCGATCACCATGGCCACGACATAGGCGGCTGCGACGCGGCCCAGCGTCGTTCCGAGGTGGAAAGCGAGGTCGCCATTGGCCGCCTCCCGGAGGAACACTTGCCAGACGTCGCCGGGTGGCGGGAATGCGCGGCTCGGCCAAAGATGCGCGGCCAATGCCCAAAGCACTGCGAAGGCCAGGAGCGATGCGATGGCGGTCAGACCGGGCAGCAGCGGCGTGCCTGGGCGTGCCGGCACTGCGGCGTCGGAGCCGGTTGGTGCCTCGGTCATTTCGCCGATCCCGTCCAGAAGGTTCCAGGCGCCATTTCACGGGCGCTGCCGACCAGCTTCTCGCCGCCGATCTCCGCCAGGACACGGTAAAGCTTGCCGGCATCCGCTTCTTCCTGCGCGATCGGCCTGCGGGGAATGCCTTCGCGGTAGCGGTCGCGCAACGTCTCGAGTTCCTTGCCCTCGGCGCGCACCAGTGGCGCCAGGCGAAGCCACTCGTCGTTCGATCGCGCCAGCTGGTCCTTGGCTTGCGCCGATGCCCTGATAAGGCCCGTTACGGCATCGAGGTTGCGCTTGGCCCATTGCTCGGAAAAGACATAGCCGAGCGCCGACACCGGGCCCGAGGCGCCGAGCGCGATTGCGGCATCCTGCGCGCCGATGACGCGTCGAAAGCCGTTAGCCTCAAGTCGGGCACAGAAGTGCCAGAAATTCAGGACCGCATCGAGTTCGCCCTGCATCGCCTTCTCCGACAGCAGCGGCGACGCGCCGAAAACCACATCGTTGGCTTGCGCTAGCTCCAAGCCGTGGTCGCGTCTGGCAAGGGCCTGGATCAGCAGCCAGCTCTTGTCGAGCGGGCCGCCAGCGACGCCAAGCTTCTTGCCCTTGAGATCAGCCAGCGACTGCAACGGCGAGCCTTGCGCGACCATGATAGCCCCGACCGCCGTGGAGTAGGGAACGAGCGTTGCATCGCCACCTTCGGAACGCTGGCGGGACACCCAGAGCCAGTCGGAGACCATGACGTCGATCTCTCCCGCCAGCATCGCGACATTGGTCGCGTCTTCGCCGGCAAAGGGAACAACCTCGAGTTCGATGCCGTTCGCACTATCGAAGCCGTGGTGGGTCAGGGTGTCGAGCTCCCAACTCACCGTGCCGAATTTGAGGACACCGATGCGGATCTTGGCCGCCGCGAGGCTGGGCCGGGTCGGGATGGCCAGCATCGCGAGCAATGCCAGGATTTGTCGCCTTGAAATCTGCATGTGGCACCGCCTAGATCGACCGTTCGCGGCCAGGGAATGCACATCTCCAGCGCACTACCCTGAAACCCGGATGTTCCTCCGTCCATTTCGCGATTTCCGGAGGGGCGAGAAACATGCACTGGTTGAGCGAACCGCGGCTCTCGAAATAGAGGTGCTCAGTCCTGCAGTTGGTGGGCTGTGCGGTAAGACAGACCGTCAGGATGAGATCGACCATGTTCATGCGGCACCTCCGGCTTGGGAGCCCAACACGCGCCGCCGGCCGCCGAGCCGGACATACGCCCCCCTGTGTCCCGCTGGTGCCGAACGGAACCAATCGAGGCTACGCGTTTCGGGGTATGCCCGTCAACAATGGGAAAAGGGATGCCGGACCATGGTACGATTGACTTCGGCCATCCTCCCTCTAGCTTCTGCGCACCCGCAAAGAAAAAGCGTGCGCCGGCGGGACCGAGTCATCGGCAAAGTGGAATCGGTCGGGGCACCTTGACGATTGAGAGGAAACGCCATGCGCTTCATCGCAGTTTTTGCAGCTATCCCCGTGGTCATGGCCTGGGCCGGTCAGTCCCAGGCGCAGGACGCGGCCGCGGGTGAAAAGGTATTTGCAAAGTGCAAGGCCTGTCATGTCGCCGATGAGGACAAGAACAAGGTCGGCCCGTCTCTGAAGGGCGTTATCGGCCGCACGGCGGGGACCCATCCTAATTTCAAATATTCTCCGGCGATGACGGACGCCGGCAAGGGAGGGCTGGTCTGGGATGAAGCCAAGCTAACCGAATATCTGAGGGATCCGAAGGCGATGGTGAAGGGGACCAAGATGGCATTCCCGGGTCTCAAGAAGGACGACGAGATCGCCAACGTCATCGCCTATCTCAAACAGCACCCCTAAAGCATTTCGCGGCCGACCGGATTCGGTCGGCGCGGCGAGAATTCGGAAAATACGCAGAGTGTGTCGCCCGTATCCGATTGCGGGGGACACGCTTTAGTCTGGGTCGCCGGATTCGAATCAACGTTACGATTGGTGCTAAGTCCGCCATCCGACATCGCGGACCCTGTCCACGGGTCTTGCCTCAGCCGAGGACAGGCTCCGCGTTGTCGGATGAGGGATTACCGGACGACCGGCCTTAAACCGGCTCCTTCCATTTGATCGAGCAGCCGATCGAGGCGATCTGATCTCTCGGCCCCTCGCCGGAGCTGGCGACCAGCTTCATTGCCTCGAACAGATCGCGCTTGAGATCGTTGGGCCCAGTTTCCTTGCGCGAGGCGTCGAGACGGCCTCGATATTGCAACGTCAGCTTGCCGTTGAAGCCAAAGAAGTCGGGCGTGCAAGCCGCCCGATAGGCGCGGGCTATCGCCTGATCCTCGTCATAGAGATAGGGGTACGTGAATTGATTGGCCTCGGCGAACACCTTCATATTGTCGAAGGAATCCTCGGGGTAGGCGGTCGCATCGTTGGAGCTGATGGCCACGAAGCCGACACCATGGGCCTTGAGATCGTTGGCGTCGCGCACGATGCGCGAGATGACCGCCCTCACATAGGGGCAATGGTTGCAGATGAAGGCGACCACCAACCCGTTCGGTCCGGCCTGTTCGAAGATCGAACGCCTGCGTCCATCGACACCGGGAAGGACGGCGTCGACTGCCGGCCACCCGAAATCGCAGACAGGGGGGATTTCCGCCATTCTTGCCTCCTTTGCTCAGGCGGCTCTGCCAACCGCAAGATCCGCCGCGGTCCGGATCGCTTCGATGTTGCGGCGATAAGCGTCGACCCCGCTTCCCTTGAACACGGCGGCCCCCGCGACAAGCACGTCGGCACCGGCCGCGGTGACGAGCGGAGCGGTCTCGGGCGATACGCCGCCGTCGATCTCGATGCGGATCGGCCTGTTGCCGATCAGCGCTTTCACACGCTGGACCTTCTCGACCACCGCGGGGATGAAGGCCTGGCCACCGAAGCCCGGATTCACGGTCATGATCAGCACGAGATCAAGCCGATCGAGCACATATTCGATAGCGCTTTCCGGCGTCGACGGGTTGAGCGACACGCCGGCGCGCTTGCCGAGATTGCGGATCGTCTGCAGCGACCTGTCGAGATGTGGGCCGGCTTCGGCATGGACCGTGATGCCGTCGCAGCCTGCTTCCGCGAAACCCGCCAGATAAGGGTCGGCAGGCGCGATCATGAGATGGCAGTCGAAGAATTTATCGGTGCGGTTGCGGATTGCCTTGATGATCGGGGGGCCGAAGGTGATGTTGGGGACGAAGTGACCGTCCATCACATCGAGATGGATCCAGTCGGCGCCTGCCGCGGCGACCGCCTCGACCTCTTCGCCCAGCCGCGAAAAGTCGCAGGACAGCACCGATGGGGCGATGAGGGTTTTGGTCGTCATGTCATGCTCCTGTCGGCCGACCGAACACGCGGCTGGCGGTGATGTCTTCCGCCGCGATCGTTGAAAGCGCGACGGCGTCGAGTGGCGCCTTTGCCGTCTCGAACAGGCGGTTCGCCTGCCTGAGACGCGCCCGGTCGAGCGCATTGCGGATCGATCGGGCATTGGCAAAGTGCGGTTGCGCGCGACGCCGGGCGATATATTCCGACATAGCGGTATTTGCCGTCTCGTCCAGCCGGTAATTCTGCTGATCCAGCATTCTTTTCGCGATCTCAAGGAGTTCGCCGTCCGTGTAGTCCGGAAAGTCGATATGGTGTGCGATGCGCGAGCGGAACCCGGGATTGCTTTCGAAGAAACGTTCCATGCGCTTGGTGTAGCCAGCAAGAATCACGACCAGATCGTCGCGCTGGTTCTCCATCACCTGCAGAAGGATCTCGATCGCCTCCTGCCCATAGTCGCGCTCGTTCTCCGGGCGATACAGGTAGTAGGCCTCGTCGATGAACAGAACGCCTCCCATTGCCCTTTTCAGGATCTCCTTCGTCTTGGGGGCGGTGTGTCCGATATATTGCCCGACAAGATCGTCGCGGGTCACCGACACGAGGTGCCCCTTTCGGATGTAGCCAAGGCGATGAAGGAGGTCGGCCATGCGCAGTGCCACCGTCGTCTTGCCGGTGCCGGGATTGCCGGTGAAGCTCATATGCAGTGTCGGCGTATCGTGCTCGAGCCCCATGCGCCGGCGAGCGCGTTCGACCAGCAACAGCGCGGCCGTCTCGCGGATGCGCTGCTTGACCGGGGCGAGGCCGATCAGGTCGCGGTCGAGCTCATCGAGCACGGCCTTCACCCCGGAGCTTTCGAACTCCTCGCGCAAATCGACCGGTGCTTGAATACCCGATTGAAGCGCTTCCGTCGCGATGGACATCGCATTCTCCTTGTCAACCGATACTTCGGCCACTCACTGTCCTGGCCGCTTAGGTTTCGCCAATCGCAACGCCGGCGATCGGCGAAAGTAGAGATGACGGCGTCCTTCTCCCGGCCTACACCGTACGGGTAGCCGTCCTTCACGGGGAGAAGTGGCCGGCAGGCCGATGAGGGGCAGTGCAAGCGTGGATCGATTGTATCACCCGTAGCGCGTGCCCGCCGGCCGGTCGGTCGCATAGGCCTTGGTCGTGTAGCGGATTGTCCTGCCGCCGGTCTCCTCCCGTTCCAGCCGATAACCCGGCTCGTCCTCGGGGCGGCCGGCGATGAAGGACAGTTTCACCGACTCCCAGCCATGCGATGCATCGAAGGCGACCACACGGATATAGCGATCGCCGTATGCCTTGCGGCAGTCTGCGAGTTCCAGCATGAGCGCGCCTGCATCCGGATTGTCGAACATCGGGTGTCCCCACATGTCCCAATAGGTGTTGCGCGGGTGAGGGTCGTCGGTGAACTCCAGGCTGACGGCCCAGCCCTTGTCGATGCAATATTGGACCTGAGCGCGAATCTGGTCGTCGGTCAGGTCGGGAAGGAACGAAAAAGCTCCCTGGGTGATGCGCATGGCTCTTCCTCCTATTCAGCCGCTGTCGCGACCGGCACGAAGTCCGGGGTGTCAGTCGAGGCGTAGTTGAAGGTGACGTCTTTCCAGGTATCGAGCGCCTGCTTCAGGGGCAGGCAATGCCGTGCCGCGGCATCGAGGATTTCCGCCCCCTCGCGCACATAGTCGCGGCCCTCGTTGCGGGCGAGGATCATGGCTTCCAGCGCAACGCGATTGGCTGTGGCGCCGGCGGCTATGCCCATCGGATGGCCGATCGTGCCGCCGCCGAACTGCAGCACCACATCCTCGCCGAGCAGATCCAGCAATTGATGCATCTGCCCCGCATGGATGCCGCCCGATGCGACGGGCATCAGCTTGTTGAGCGACGCCCAGTGCTGGTCGAAGAAGATGCCATTCTCCAGCCGCATCGGATTGAAGTCCTCGCGGCAGACATCGTAGTAACCCTTGGTTGTGGCCGGATCGCCCTCGAGCTTGCCGACCACCGTGCCGGCATGGATGTGATCGACGCCCGCAAGCCGCATCCATTTGGCGATGACCCGGAACGACACGCCGTGGCTCTTCTGCCGCGTATAGGTCGAGTGCCCGGCGCGGTGGAGATGGAGCACCATGTCGTTCCTGCGCGCCCATTTGGCCATGGACTGGATCGCGGTATAGCCGATGACCAAGTCGATCATGACGATGACGGAGCCGAGATCGCGCGCGAATTCGGCACGCTCGTACATGTCCTCCATCGTGGCGGCGGTGACATTGAGATAGGTCCCCTTGATCTCCCCCGTCTCGGCTTGCGCCTTGTTGACGGCCTCCATGCAGTAGAGGAACCGATCGCGCCAATGCATGAAAGGCTGCGAGTTGATGTTCTCGTCGTCCTTGGTGAAATCGAGCCCGCCTTTGAGCGCCTCGTAGACAACGCGGCCGTAGTTGCGGCCGGACAGGCCGAGCTTCGGCTTCACCGTCGCCCCGAGAAGTGGCCGGCCAAATTTGTCGAGCCGTTCCCGTTCGACCACGATCCCGGTTGCCGGCCCCTGGAAGGTCTTCACGTACGCGACGGGAAAACGCATGTCCTCGAGCCTTAGCGCCTTCAAGGGTTTGAAGCCGAAGACGTTGCCGATGATGGAGGCCGACAGGTTGGCGATCGACCCCGGCTCGAACAGGTCGAGATCGTAGGCGATATAGGCGAAGTATTGCCCCGGCGCATTTGGCACGGGATCGACGCGATAGGCCTTGGCCCGGTATTTCTCGCAGGCCGTGAGCCGATCCGTCCACACCACCGTCCAGGTGGCCGTCGAGGATTCGCCGGCTACAGCTGCCGCCGCCTCGATCGGATCGACGCCCTCCTGCGGGGTAATCCGGAAGAGCGAAATGACGTCTGTGTCCTTCGGCTCATAGTCCGGTTCCCAATAGCCCATCTTCTTGTATTCCATGACGCCCGACCTGTAGCGCGCCGCGCCGGTCATGGTTTCGGACATGCTGCTCATGCCATGGTCCTTTCCTAGCGATGCGGCCGATCAGGCTGCCTTCGCGGTTGCGGTTTGCGGGTCGAGGCGGCCGGAGGCGTAGCGTTTCGCCATCTCGTCCATCGGAATGACCTTGATCCTCGAGGCGTGTCCGGCCGCGCCGAAGCGTTCGAGCCGGTCCCGGCAAAGACTGCGCATGGCATCCATGGCCGGCTTGAGGAATTTGCGGGGATCGAACTCAGACGGATTCTCCGCGGCGATCCGGCGGAACTGGCCGGCCATCGCCATCCGGCAATCGGTGTCGATGTTGACCTTGCGCACCCCGTGCCGGATGCCTCGTTCGATCTCCTCCACCGGCACGCCCCAGGTCTGGGGGATCTCGCCGCCATGTCGGTTGATCACGTCCTGCAATTCCTGCGGCACCGACGAGGAGCCGTGCATGACGAGATGGATGTCGGGCAGCTTGCGGTGGATCGCCTCGATGACGCCTATGGCGAGAATGTCGCCGTCGGGCTTCCGCGTGAATTTGTAGGCACCATGCGAGGTTCCGCAGGCGATGGCGAGAGCATCGATCTTGGTGCGGGCCACGAAGTCGACGGCCTGATCGGGATCGGTCAGCAGCTGCTCATCCGACAGCGTCCCTTGCGCTCCGTGGCAGTCCTCGGCTTCGGTCAGTCCGGTTTCCAGGGAGCCGAGCACGCCGAGTTCGCCCTCGACCGAGGCCCCGACCCAATGCGCCATACGGGCAACGCACTCGGTGATCGCGACATTGTATTCGTAGCTGGCGGGCGTTTTCGCATCGGCCATCAATGAGCCGTCCATCATCACTGAAGTGAAGCCATGACGGATGGCGGACAGGCACGTGGCCTCATCGTTGCCGTGATCCTGATGCATGCAGATCGGGATCTCCGGATGGATCTCGACCAGTGCGTCGATCATCCGGGCCAGCATGATGTCGTTGGCGTACGAACGGGCGCCCCGCGAAGCCTGGATGATGACCGGCGCGTCGCAGGCCTTGGCCGCCTCCATTATGGCGAGCCCCTGTTCCATGTTGTTGATGTTGAAGGCCGGCACGCCGTAGCCATACTCGGCCGCATGATCGAGAAGCTGGCGAAGGGTAATACGAGCCATCGGCGTCTCCCTAAGCGACGAGTTTCAGCGCGGCGGTAGCGACCGCTTCGGCTGTGATGTTGAAGTGCCGGTAAAGATCGGGGGCAGGGGCGCTGGCGCCGAAGCCTGTCATTCCGACAAAGCCGCCTTTCTCGCCGATCCAGCGATCCCAGCCCAGCCGGGCGGCCGCTTCGACCGCGACACGCGGTGCTGACCCCAACACGGCCTTTTGATGCTCCTGCGTTTGCGCTTCGAACAGTTCCCAGCACGGCATCGACACGACTGCCGCCGCAAGGCCATGATCGCTTCTGAGCTTTTCGGCGGCAGCGACCGCGATCTCGACTTCGGAGCCCGTCGCAATGAGAGTGACCGCACGCTCGCCTGCCGGCTCGCGCAGCACATAGCCGCCTCGTGCCGACCGGTTTTCGCGACAATGTGCCAGCCGCAGCATCGGCAGGTTCTGGCGAGAAAGCACGAGGACGCTTGGCCGATCCACGCTTTGGAGGGCGAGTTCCCAGCATTCGGCCGCCTCGATAATGTCTGCGGGCCTGAACACGTTGAGGTTCGGCGTCGCCCTCAGCATCGCCAGATGTTCGACCGGCTGATGCGTGGGACCGTCCTCGCCGAGACCGATGGAGTCATGCGTCATCACGTAGATGACGCGCTGCCTCATCAGTGCGGAGAGTCGCATCGCGCCACGAGCATAGTCGGCAAAGCACAGGAAGGTCCCGCCATAGGGGATGACGCCGCCATGCAGAGCGAGCCCATTCATCGCCGCCGCCATTCCGTGCTCGCGGATGCCGTAATGCACATAACGTCCTGCGAAATCGCCCGGCGCGATGCGCCCCATGTCCCTCGTGATAGTGAGGTTCGAATGGGTGAGGTCGGCCGATCCGCCGATCGTGAGGTCGGTCGTGGCATTGATGACTTCCAGAACGAGCTCCGAAGCCTTCCGTGTTGCGACTTTGGTCGCTTTCTCCACGTGATCCCTGCGAAACGCGTCGAGCTTCTGCAGAAGCGCTTCCGGGAGCTTGCCTGCGATCGCCCGCTCGAAGGAGGCGCGCCGTGGCGAAGCCGCCAGTCGATGCTCCCATGCGCGTCGCGCCGCCTCGCCCCGTCTGGCGATCTTGCGCCAGGCCGAGACGATGCTCTCCGGAACTTCGAAGGGAGGGTAAGGCCAGCCGATATTCGCACGGGCGGCAGCGATTTCGGCGTCCCCTAGCGGCGCGCCATGGGTCCTTTCCGAGCCGCCGAGATTGGGCGCTCCCTTGCCGATGACGGTGCGGCACGCAATCAAGGAAGGCCGCTCGGTCCCGCGGGCCAGTTCGATGGCATGGGCGATGGCCTCGAGATCGTGGCCGTCGACGCCCTGAACCTGCCAGCCGGCGGCCTCGAAGCGCGCCGCCTGGTCCAACGACGTGGCGAGGGAGGTCGGCCCGTCGATGGAAATCGAATTGTCGTCCCAAAGCACGATCAATCGATCGAGGCGCAGATGCCCGGCAAGGTCGATCGCCTCGTGGCTGAGGCCTTCCTGGAGGCAGCCGTCTCCGGCGATGACATATGTGTAGTGGTTGACGAGGTCTGGGCCGAAGCGGGCCGCCAGCAGGCGTTCCGCCAAAGCCATTCCAACGGCTGTGGCGATGCCCTGGCCCAGCGGACCGGTCGTCATCTCGATCCCTGCCGCATGCCCGTATTCGGGATGCCCGGCGGTCCGGCTTCCGAGCTGGCGGAAGCGTCGCAGTTCGTCCATCGGCATGTCGGCATAACCGATAAGATGATGAAGCGCATATTGGAGCATCGAGCCATGGCCGGCGGAGAGCACGAACCGATCGCGGTCGGGCCAATCCGGGCAGCCCGGATCGAGCTTGATGAAGCGATTGAAGAGCACCGTCGCAACGTCGGCCATGCCCATCGGCATGCCGGGATGGCCGGAATTCGCCTCCTGCACGCAGTCCATGGCCAGCGCACGGATGGCGTTCGCCATCTGACGTTCACCGACGGCATCGAAGGCGGTTTCTCGGGCGAAGGCTATGTCGTTCATGTCGTCCTTCCTATGAAGCGCGCCGCTTGCGTTCGATGAGTTGCAGGATCAGGGGAGTGAGGATCAGCTGCATGGCGAGGTCGAGCTTGTTGCCCGGAACCACGATCGAATTCGCCCGCGACATGAAGGAATCGTGGATCATCGACAGCAGATACGGGAAGTCGATGCCGCGCGGATTGGCGAAGCGGATCACCAGCATCGACTCATCCGGGGTGGGGATCCAGCGAGCGATGAACGGATTGGACGTGTCGACGATCGGCACGCGCTGGAAATTGATGTTGGTCAGAGAGAATTGCGGGACGATGTAACGAACATAGTCCGGCATCCGGCGCAGGATCACGTCGACCACCGCCTCGGTGGAGTAGCCGCGCGTGGCGCGGTCGCGATGGATCTTCTGGATCCATTCGAGGTTGATCACGGGTACCACGCCGATCTTCAAGTCCGCATGCCGGGCCAGATCGACGCTTTCCGTGACCGCGCAGCCATGGAGCCCTTCATAGAAGAGCAGGTCGCTCGACGGAAATTCGCGCCAGTCTGTGAAGGTGCCCGGCGGGGTGCCGTAGAGTTTCGCCTCGTTGTCGTCGTGCACATAGGTGCGGGTCTTGCCGGCTCCCCTGCGCCCATATTCCTCGAAAACCGATTCCAGGATGGCGAGCTCGTTCGCCTCGGCGTTGAAATGGGTGAAGTTCGGATTGCCCGCGCGTTCCTCCTCGGCGACCCGACGTTTCATCGCTTCGCGGTCATAGCGATGGAAGGCATCGCCCTCGATGAAGGCGGCCTCGATCCTCTCGCGGCGGAAAATCTGTTCGAAGATCTGCTTCACGGAGGTCGTGCCCGCGCCCGAGGAGCCGGTGATGGAGATGATGGGATGTCTGGCGGACATTGCTCGAGCGCTCCGGTCAGGCGCGGAACAGGCCGCGATTGCCGAACAGCGGCGCGCGCTCGCCGATACTGCTGGGAGCGAGGTGGTATCGGGTTATGCGTTCGACCTCGCGGGCGGAGCCGAACACGACAGGCGTGCGCTGGTGCAGGGTTTGCGGCTCTATGTCGAGGATGCGGTTGACCGTGTCGGTGGCGGCGCCTGCCGCCTGCTCCACCAGGAAGGCAATCGGGTTCGCCTCATAGACCAGGCGCAGCCTCCCCTGGTGATAGCCCTTGCGCTGATCGCCAGGATAGAGAAACACGCCGCCTCGGATCAGGATGCGATAGCAATCGGCTGCGAGCGACGCGATCCAACGCATGTTGAAATCCTTCGCGCGTGGGCCCTCGCCGCCCTTCAGGCAGTCGTCGACATAAAGCCGGACGGCCTCGTCCCAGTGCCGGTAGTTGGCGGCGTTGATAGCGAATTCCTGGGTGCGGGGTGGAATGACGCGGCTTTCATAAGCCTGCACGAAGGTGCCAAGCCGGGACGAAAGAACAAAGATATGCGTGCCGCTGCCCAAGGAGAGGACCAATGCCAGCTGTGGTCCGTAGATGAAGAACCCGGCTCCAATCTGTCTCGCCCCTGGCTGCAGAAAAGGGGCGGCCGGGCATTCGCCCGGCGCGCCAGTTGCTGGGAGGAGAGAGAAAATCGTTCCGAGCGAAACGTTCGTCTCGATGTTCGTGGAGCCGTCGAGCGGGTCTATCGCAACGGCGAGCGGCGCTTCCTTATCGATCAGAACGGGCTCCTCGAGCTCTTCCGAGGCGTAGAGCGCGACGGAGGCATGCCGCATCGCGTCCAGAAAGATGTCGTCGGCGAAGACATCAAGATCCTTCTGGATGTCGCCGCCGGAATTGGTGCCCCGTGTCCCGAGGAAAGCCGCCCCTAGCGCGCCCTGATTGACGGCGTGACGAACCTTGATGGCGGCTTCAGCCAACCGGTGGACCACCGTTGCCGCCGCCGACCGCAACGTGTCGCCGCCGGCGTAGGAATTGAGGAATGCATCGAGCGTCGCGGCAGTCATCAGGGCCTCCCGAAACTGGTTGGTTCCCCCGCAACCAGTGGCGGCATCTGAACTCCGCAAAGGCAATAAGTAAATTTGAATAGCTTTACGATAGCAGTAAAAAATGTTTATTCTCCATCATGAACAATCTCACCCTGAAACAGCTCCGCGCCATCCAAGCGGTCTTCCGACATGGCAAAATCGTGAAGGCTGCCAATGCCTTGCATCTGACTGCCCCGGCAGTGACGATCCAGCTCCGACAGGTCGAGGAGGAACTGGGGATGGTGCTGTTCGACCGCACGCAGGAGGGCATGCGTCCGACTGCCGCAGGCCTCGCCGTGGTCGATGCCGCCCAGGCAGTCGAGGAGCGCCTGAGCTTGCTCCATGATGAGATCGATGCCATCAGGGGCGTACGCGCCGGCAGCGTGAAGCTCGGCGTCGTCTCGACGGCCAAATATTTCGCGCCGCGGCTCATGGCCAGTTTCATCAAGGGGCATCCCGATATCGACATGCGGCTCGTCGTCGGCAACCGCGCGGAGACGATCGCCAGCTTGCGTAGCCATGACGTCGACATTGCCCTTATGGGCCGACCGCCGAGGGATCTCCCGGTTCGCGCGATAGCGTTCGGCGACCATCCGCTGGTGATCGTCGCGCCGCCGGATCATCCCTTGGCGCGTGCACGCGACATCTCGAAAGAACGGATCGCTCAGGAGAACTTCCTGATCCGCGAACCGGGTTCCGGGACGCGCATTTCGTTGGAGATATTCCTAAGCGCGATTCCCGGGCGTCTAGATGATCTCGGCGCCGAGATGGGATCCAACGAGACGATAAAGCAAGCGGTGATGGCAGGCCTGGGTATCGCCTTCATTTCCGCCCATACGATCGCGTCTGAGGTCGAGGCCGGCCGGCTCGTTATTCTGGACGTCGTCGGCATGCCGATCCGCCGTCAATGGTTCGGGGTGATGCGGACAGACCGCACGACGTCGCCGGCCATGGCCGCCTTCCACGACTTCCTGATGCGCAAGGGTGCCATGCACCTGCCGCTCTCGGGCAAGCTCTATCCCGACCCGCAAGCGTGGGCCTGAATTGGCTTACTTGCCCGCCATGACCTCTCCCACCGTCTTGGCGAGCGCGTAAAGCCGCTGCTCGATGAGCGTGGGCACTTCGCAGACATATGTGAGCGACTGCACGCGCTCCTCGAAAATGCGCGTTTCCCAGTTCAGCCTGTCAGTCTGCGCCGCGATCTCATTGGGGTCCGCATCCGGCTTGTTACGCAGCGCGTCGACGTCGGACGCTTCCTTGCGCAGGCGCGCGGCCAACTCGACCTGTTTTCGCGCGTAGCGGCCTATGCCGGAAATGACCTGGGAACGTTCCGCGTTCATATGGTCGAACAATCCCTGAACCAGCTTTGCGAGCTGTGGTTTGACCTGCTCGGCGGGCAGGCCGTCGGCAAAGTCGCGGATCTCCTGTTGGGCTTCCTCGATCGGCACGCGTCGTGCGGCAACCTCGCTCACCAGATCGGCCACATCCTTATCCTTGGCCCAGTCACCGGCTTCGGGGGGAAGCTCCGGTCCGTTCCAGATCTGGCCGAGCGACAGCTCCGGGACTTTCCTCTGGACACATGGCCAATCCGGATCCCGGTTCGCCGCTCCGGTCGCAACGGCAGCTGTCGCGAGCAGCATCGCGACGATCGTCACATTGCGGAGGATTTCCCTGCGAACCGTCATCCGTTTCCTCCCATTTCCTGTTTGCGTACCATCAGCCCCCTCGACGGATCATAGGCGATGATCGCGCCGGCAAGGAAAAGCGCGGTGAACCCGGCCACGACAGCCAGTGAGACCCAGTCGGCCTGGCCATAAAAGGCGAAGCGGATGAGTTCGACAGCGTAGGTGAAGGGGTTGGCGAGGCAGATCTTGTAAAGCAGCGGGCTCGCTTCCTGGATGCGCCAGAGCGGATAGAGAGCCGGCGACGCAAAATACATCGGAAAGATCACGAAGT
Source organism: Rhizobiaceae bacterium (assembly GCA_035556195.1). Classification (GTDB taxonomy): domain Bacteria; phylum Pseudomonadota; class Alphaproteobacteria; order Rhizobiales; family Rhizobiaceae. The sequence goes on along the minus strand of DATMFK010000028.1, from coordinate 1,602 downwards.
TCATGACGCCCGCGAAATTCTCGAGCTGCTTGATCCAGGAAGACAGGAACAGGCCCAGCGCGCCCAGCATCAGCCCTGCCAGGAACAGCGCGGGCAGCACGGTGACATAGCCGATCGGTGGCGCCTTGACGCCCCAGAACCATGCGACGGCCAGGAAGACATAGACTTGCGCGATCGAAACGGCGACCCCGGCCAGCAGCTTCGAGACGAGCAGGAACCAGCGCGGGAAGGGACTGACGAGCAGGGTGCGCATATTGCCCATCTCGCGGTCGTAAACCATCGACAGCGACGATTGCATGCCGCTGAAGAGCAGGATCATGCCGCACAGACCGGGAGTGATATAGACCTCATAGAGGACATAGGTCTTGTAGGGCGGGATGATGGAGACGCCGAGAACCTGGCGAAATCCGGCTGCGAAGATGAACAGCCAGAGGAGAGGCCTCACCAGCGATGAGACGAAACGTTCGCGCTGGTTCAGGAAGCGTAGGCCCTCCCGGATGAGGATGCCCTTGAGGCACACGAGATAGCTGCCGATTCCGAACGGCGGCGCTGGAAGGGCCGATGCCGCGGCCTGCTCGCGCTTGGTCCCGCTCACGTGAGACCCTCCGGTGCGGCTTTCTTCTGGGTCAGCTTGGTGAAGGCCTCGCCGATGGTCCGGGTGCCGGCGGTGCGCACGACCTCCACCACACTGGCATTGGCGACGACGCGCCCTTCCGCCAGCACCACGACCTGGTCGCTGTCTTCGACCTCGTCGATTAGATGTGTCGCCCATAGGGCGCTGATGCCGTCGGTCGCAACCAGCTTGCGGATGTCGGCGAGGATGGAAGCGCGCGATTGCACATCGAGCCCCACAGTCGCCTCGTCGAGCAGCAGGAGTGGCGGCCGGTGCAAGAGCGCGCGGGCGATCTCGATGCGCCGCATCTGACCGCCCGACAGGCTGCGCGCTTTGTCGTGCAGGCGATCGCCCATGTTGACGGTGGCGAGCACGGCATCGATGCGACGCCGCGCCTCCGCCGATCCGATACCATGCAGCGACGCGTGATAGGAAAGATTCTGGTAGACGCTCAGGTCGAGGTCTAGCGTGCGAGCCTGGAAGACGATGCCCAGCCGCCTCAGCGCTTCGCCCGACGCTCTGGTGACATCATGACCGAAGATGCGGATCGCGCCCTGGCGCGTGTCATAGAGGCGGCTGATCAACGAGAACAGCGTGGTCTTGCCGGCCCCGTTCGGACCGAGGAGGACCGCGAAGCTCGCCGGGGCCAGGGAGAACGAGACGTCGTCTAGCGCACGTTTCGGCCCGTAGGCATGGCTGACCGCAGCGACGTCGAGCGCCGCCACGCCATCTGATCCGCCATATGTCCGCACGTGCTCCATGCGAGACGCTCCTCCGGGCTGACAAGTTAGGACAGCCGTTCGCCTTTTGCAGTCCCGACGAAAGGCCCCCTGTTCGATCTAGGCTATTTGATCGTGATCGTGCCCTTCATGCCCTTGTCGGCGAGGTCCGGTACCGACCATGTGTAGGTGCCTGGCCGCACGGTGGAGAACTGGACCTGGATGGTGCCGTCGGCATCGAATTCGAGCCAGGCCGGCGCGCCGTTCATA
>DATMFK010000027.1:0-75293 GCA_035556195.1 Rhizobiaceae bacterium | reverse complement strand
GATCTCGGCAACCTCGCCGCGAACGAGACCTTCAACATCGCGGTATCGACGACGACGCCCCCCACGCCGGTCAGCCTGTTCAGCGCGTCGGCCACTCCGACGCAGACCAATCTCAACGATGGCAGCCAGCTCGAACTGGGCATGAAGTTCACGTCTTCGGTCGCCGGCCAGGTGACGGCGCTGAAATTCTACCGCAGCGCGAACGATACCGGCCAGAACGTGCTGGATCTCTGGACCTCGACCGGCACGAAGCTCGCCAGCGCAACATTCACCAACACGACCGCGAGCGGCTGGCAGACCGTTCCCCTGGCGACCCCAGTGAACATCGCCGCCAATACGACCTACGTGACGTCCTATCACACCACGGGAACCTATGTGGCGACGAGCAATTTCTTCACCAACGCCGTCACATCGGGTGTGTTGACGGCGCCCTCGAGTTCATCCAGCGGCGGCAACGGCCTCTACCGTTACGGTGGCAGCGTCGGCACGGGAATATTCCCGAACAGCACCTGGAACGCGTCGAACTACTATGCCGACGTGGTGTTCCAGCCACAATTGGCGGCCTAAAGCGCGACGCGCAAAATGCCATTTTGCGCGTCGCGCGCCATAGGCATCAAGCGTTCGGACTTGCGCCTCTGCGGTGGCCCAGGATTGCCCGGAGATCGACCGCGGTGTCGGCCGAGTGAGGGCGCAAAGTGCGGCCGACGGCTTCGAAATAGGTGTGAAGGTGGGCCAACGCCTTGGCGTGCGCCCCTTCCAGGATGTGTCGGGTCAGCGTTTCCGAGAATTCCGCGCGACTGTCGGGAGCGGGGGTATCCTGGAACAACGACAGCGCGACAGCCAGCCGATTGCTGGTTCTTTCGACGCTGCCGGCCATCAGGCGATTGTCGTGGATCACTGCCAACAGGATGAGATATTCCATCTGCAGCCGCAATCGAGCATAGGCATCCTGCTCCGCCTCGGCCTTGCGCTGCGCCTTGGCATGATCGGACAGCATCCGCCGATGTTCCGCCGTGATCCGGTCGGGATGCATCGCCAATTCGCCGACGACGCCCGCCAGCAGCGCCGCCGTGGCTTCCAGGAGTTCGCGAGCATCGCGGAAACTCGGCGAAGCGACATAGGCTCCCCGATTGAGCGGCAGCGATACGACGCCTTCCTGTTCCATTATCACCAGGACTTTTCGCACCACCGTCCGGCTGATGCCATAGATCTCGCTGAGCACGAGTTCTTCGATCTTGGCTCCAGGCTTGAGCTGGCGTTCGATGATCGCATTCCAGAGGTCGTTGTAGATTTCGGCCTCGACACCAGTCAGCGGCGCAATCAGACGGGCTGTCGCGTCCTGATCATGCAATGCGGGAGACAGGTAACGTTCCTGCATGGGCTATCCCGGAAACTTGTCGATCAGTTTGTGAAGACCCCACCAATGGACTCACTCCGACAGTGGCCAAGATCGAAAGAACTTCGAAGATGCGCCACCACTCACGGCAAACGCAGTTTGCGTGCATCAAAAATTAGCAGCCCGCCGATCAGGTAACGCGGGCACTGCATTAATACACTGCGCCCATCCCAATGCAATCGGGTATGTTAATGCACCGTGTAAACCCTTCGTATTAGAATGTTTCAAAGAAGCCGTAATTATTCGGTGCTTGCATCTGTAGGAAGAGTGCAGACCAACTACAGGTGGCAAGCTGCTGTCGCGGCATTTCTGGGCAGCATTCCCAAGCGCGATGTGAAGTACGCGACGCCAGCTTGACCGGGAATGAATGGCGGGGTCGTGGACGAATGTCCTCGCCGATCGAAGCAAAGCCGCTGATGGCGGGCAAAAAGAAACCCGGCGGTCGCCCGCCGGGTTTCAGCAAACCGGTTTTGAGGCCGATTATTAGAAGTAGCGGGTGAAGCGCAGGAAGCCCGACACCGTGCCGTCGAGGTCGTCCATCTTGTCGTAATGGATTTCCGGACGAACCTCGAAGTTCGTAACCGGGGTCCACACGGCCGAGATTTCGGCGCCCCAGGCGTTCACGTCCGAACCGATGTCGGTGCCCTCGAAATACAGGTTGCTGAAGTACTGACCCGCGACGGACACACCGAGGTTCTCGCTGAACTGGTGGTTGTACGAAGCCAGGACCGACCACTCTGCCTGCCCGAGGCCCACAAGGGTGCTCTTCTGACCCGACGAGATCGCGCCGAAGCGAGTGTCGCTATCGGAGTAGTAGCCGAGGACGCGGAGCGACGAGCCGGGCGAGTTCGGGATGTTGAACTGCGCGGCGAGCGATGCGCCCCAGCCGCTCTCAGAGCCGTCCGGCAGACCGGTGATGTCGTCCTGCCAGCCGAAGCGGGCCCAGACCGAACCCCAGCCCTGGTTCACGCCGACCTTGGCCACGACGTCCGGGACATAGCCGTCGCCGGCCAGAGCATCGTCTTCGAGCGACAGGGTGGCGAACACGCCGTTGCCGCCGAAGAAGGTGTAGGACATCTGGTGACGCTGAGCGTAACCATAGTACATGCCACCCCAGGAGTGCGAACCGAAGTTCGTCGCGCCGCCGCGGAACGAAGCCGCCCAGGCCGATTCGGAGTAGCCCGCGAAGAAGCCGCCGAGAGCGAGCCAGGCCTGGTCGACCGCGACCGGACCATCGCTATACGGGTTCGGCCCAGCCGGGCTGCCCCAGTCGGCCTGCAGACGGATCATGCCGCGCAGCGTGCCCCATTCGGTCTCCGAACGGGACTCGATGTTGACGCGGGCACGGGTCGACTTGAGCCAGCCGTCGCCGACGTAGCCGCCGTTGTAGCCCTTGGTGTCGCCGACGCTGTCGAAGCTGTTGGCGCCAACCTGGTACCAAATATAGCCGTTGATCGAGAGGCAGGTCTCCGTGCCGGGGATGTAGAAGAAGCCGGCGCCGTAGGTGTCGCAAACGCGCACATATTCGACCGGCTCCGGTTCGGCCACGACCACGGCGTCAGCCGCGCGTGCGCCGCTGACGGCGACGAGGCCTGCCGCAGACGCGAGAAGCAAGCTTCTGATTTGCATTTAATAACCCTCCAAATGCAATGCAAACTCTTATCTATTCAAGCGACAGATTCGATGAGTTCGGTTGTGATTCTGCCGCGAGCAGACATTCCTCATGTCGCCGCCTTCATCAATGTTGTTTCATCCGATTCGGCACGCCGGGCGGCAGAATCCGTGGGGCGTGTTGCATAACTGGCACACTGATGAATCGGAACTGCCGAGAAAATTAATGCAGATAGGCCAAACCATGCATTGAAATGGACCGTTGTTATGATACAGGAGCCTCAGGTTGATCTCCAGTCAACCAACTGCACGGGCGGGGTGACCGGCTGCAGATGGCCACCCCGCTTGCACTGCCGCAACGGCAGTGATCACTGGCGAAATCGCGCGGATAGTAGCGGCGGACGCGCAGCTCCTCCGATCGCGGGTTGGAGTCCCGCCTCAGCAGCTTCCGATGGACGCTAGATCAAGTCGGCCCAGGGATCACGATTTCCGTCTGAACTCGTGGCCAGCGGCTGATTGGGTTTGATCTCGATGGAAAAACCCGCCGGCTCGGCGGCATATAGGCTGCGCTCTCGACCAAACTGGAAGGCCGACCTTCATCTCGATGTGATTATACAGCGGGTCCCAGGGCTGTCGTTTGGACACTATGGGTGATTACCGATCGCCTGCACGGCTCCTTCGCGCCGAGCATCCCGTCCGACGGCGCGTGGCGCAGCCACCTTCTCCCACAAACAAAGGGAGAAGGAAGAGCTTGGCATACCGGCTTTGCAAATCGCCGAGGGGGGCGATTGGCGCGTACGGTCGCGCCAACCTTCCCTTCTCCCCTTGTGGGGAGAAGGTGGCCCGAAGGGCCGGATGAGGGGTCGCGCCGGATGAGGGGTCTTGCGCCCGCCCCCTCAGGCGTCGGCCCGCACCTTCTGCTTCTGGGTGCCGAGGCCCTCTATGCCGAGTTCGACCACGTCGCCGGCCTTCAGGAAGCGTGGCGGCTTCATGCCGAGGCCGACGCCGGGCGGAGTTCCCGTCGAGATGATATCGCCGGGATGCAGGCTCATGAACTGCGACAGGTAGGAAACGAGGAAGGCGACGCCATAGACCATGGTCCTGGTCGAGCCGTCCTGCATGGTCTCGCCATTCACCTTGAGCCACATCTTGAGATCCTGCGGGTCTGCGACTTCGTCCCTGGTCACCAACCACGGTCCGGTCGGGCCGAACGTGTCGCAGGACTTGCCCTTGGTCCATTGGCCGGAGCGTTCAGCCTGGAAGGCCCGTTCCGACACGTCGTTCAGAACGCAATAGCCCGCGACGTAGTCCATCGCCTCGGCCTCGGTCACGTATTTGGCCGTCTTGCCGATGACCACGCCGAGTTCGACTTCCCAATCCGTCTTCTCCGAACCGCGCGGGATGACGAGATCGTCGTCGGGTCCGACGATCGCGGAGGTCGCCTTCATGAAAATGATCGGCTCGGGCGGAACGGTCGCTCCGGTCTCGGCCGCGTGGTCGGAATAGTTGAGCCCGATGCAGATCATCTTGCCGGTCCCGGCGACGCAGGGCCCGAGGCGCGGCTTACCCTCGACGATGGGCAGCGACTTCGGATCGACGGCCGCGAGCTTGCTCAGCGCATCCGGGCCGATCATGGCGCCGGTGATATCCGGCACGTGGCCCGACAGGTCGCGAATCACGCCATCGGCGTCGATGAGGCCGGGGCGCTCGCTGCCCGGATTGCCATAGCGCAGCAGTTTCATGAAATACCTCTCCTCTTCAGCAGGTCCCCGGAAACCATATTCCAGTTTTCCGACAAGAAACCTGCGCCTCCTCGACACGCCACGCGCATGATGCGGCGGCAATCAAATGTGCTCGGGCCGGGTCAGACCGACCAGCCGCCATCGATATTATAGGTCTGGCCCGTCGTGTAGGTGGCTCCCGCCAAATAAACGGCGAGGTCGGCGATCTCCTGCGGTGTCCCGAGCCGGCCCATGGGCTGGCGCGCGATGAAAGCGGCGCGGGCTTTCTCGTAATCACCTTGGGCGCGCATGCGCTGTTCCAGGGAAGGGCTCTCCACCGTTCCAGGGCAGATCGCGTTGCAGCGAATGCCCCTGGTCACGTAATCGGCGGCGATCGACTTGGTGAGGCCGATCACCGCGGCCTTGGTCACGCCATAGGCGAAGCGGTTGGGCACGCCTTTGATGGAGCTTGCCAGGGACGACATGTTGATGATCGAGCCGCCGCCGCGCTCCAGCATGCCCGGCAGGACGGCGCGGATGGTGCGCACCATCGAACGCACATTGAGGTCGAAGGCGAAGTCGAGATCGCTGTCCTTCATCTCCAATATGGTGCCGGCGTGAACGAAGCCGGCGCAGTTGAAGAGCACATCGACGGGTCCTGCGTTCTTGAAGAACGCGTCGACATCGGCATCCCTGAGGACATCGAGCTCGGCGGTGGCGATGCCGGACTCGTCTTCCAACTCGCGCAGGAGCACCAGGTTGATGTCGGTCGCGATCACTTTGGCGCCCGCTTTCGCGAAAGCCAGGGCCGACGCTCGGCCGATGCCTTGCGCGGCGGCCGTCACGACGACCGTCTTCCCTTCCAATATGGGCATGAAAATCCTCCCGTTTCCCGTCACGCCGCCCTGCGGCGCTCGACGATGTAGATATGGTCGGCGGCGAGGACGACCTCGTCGCGCTGGTTGATCACTTCGCAGCGTTCGATGACGCGCCCGGCGTCGTGCCGCTTCGGATCGTCCTCCTTCGCGGCAATGGTCGTGCGCGTTCGGATCGTGTCGCCGATGAACACAGGTCTTATGAAACGCAGGCGATCATAGCCATAGGAAAAAGCGACGGGGTTGACGATGCTGGCCGTCAGGCCGACGCCGATGGAAAACACCATCGTGCCATGGGCGATGCGCTGGCCGAAGGGCGTCGTCTTCATGAATTCGGCGTCCATGTGATGGGGGAAGAAATCGCCCGTATGCCCGGCATGGACGACGAAATCCGTCTCGGTGATCGTGCGCCCCGAGGTCACGCGCGAAAAGCCGATCTCATAGTCTTCGAAATAGGTGGTCTGTTCCATGTCCGATCATCCTCCCGGCTTTGCGGCGAGTGGGGTCGCCGGCGCGGCGCTCGATTGATAGGCGGCTTCGACCAGCGCCATCGTATTCCAGGCATCCTCGACCGAGCTCACCAGCCCCTCGTCCTCGCCGGCCGCGCAGCGCTGGAGATTGGCCATGCGCCCGACGAAGGCGTCGGGGAACCAGGTGCCGCCGAGCGGCACGCTCACCCATTCATTGCTGCCCTTCGGGTGGATCTCGAGAATGTCCGGCTCGCCCTTGGGATAGTCGAGATTGACGCCGAGCTGGAGATAGGCTGCCCCTGCAGTGCCGCAGATACGGAACTCGCAGGCCTGGTGGCGCCGGCCGAACTTGTGGTCGTGATTGATCGACAGGGCACAGCGGACCTGATCGCCATAGTCCAGGATGGCCGTGGTGCGGGTCTGGGCGACATTGTGGAGGGGATGGCCCATCGTCTTGGCGTGGACGCCCTTGGGGTCGCCCAGGATTCCCCGGATCGCATCGAGATAATGGATGGAATGCATCGCGATCTCGATGCGCGGCAGACCTTCGAGGAAGGACCAGAGCTGCCAGGGCGTGTCGAGCGCCAGCCAGGCGTCGAAATCCACGACTTCGCCCAGCCAGCCCTGCCGTATGGCGTCCTTGAGGGCCAGCATCATGGGGGCGAAACGAAGCTGGAAGTTCACTGCCGCCAGCAATTCCTTGCGCCGGCAGATACGCAATATGTCGGATGCGCCTGCGAGATCGCTCCCCAGCGGTTTCTGAATGAGCACCGGCGCGCCATCGGGCAGGGCTTCCAGCACCTCGGCATGATGGGCCGGAGGCGTGGCGAGATCGAACACGGCATCGGGCACCGCCGCAGCTTCCTCGACGCTTCGGAAGGCCGTCACATTCCATGCGGCAGCCAGCTTCTCGGCCTTGGCGCGATCGGGATCGTAGACGCCCGCCACGGGAAAGCCGCCCTTGCGATAGGCGGGGAAATGGGCGTCTCCGACGATCGAACCGGCACCGAAAGTCACGATCGGCCGGGGTTTCGTGGGCAGCGGCCAGAACTGGGCGAGGGAGCTCGGGTCGAAGCGCTCAGTCATGGTGGAAAACCTCCTCCATCATGGCCCACCATTCGCCCTCCTTGCGTGTTTCCAGCGGACGCTGGCAAGGCATGCAGACGGCCCACCATTCCTGGGTCTTCGGATCGGCAGCCATCTTCGCCGCATCGGCCGCGAAATCGGCCCCGTGATACTCCCAGTAGCCGAAGAGCAGGTTCTCCGGCTCCTTCAGGAAGATCGAATAATTCCTGATGCCGCAGGCCGAGATCATGGCGAGCACTTCAGGCCAGACCGCCGCGTGCAGGCGTTTGTATTCGGCGACCTTGTCGGGCGCCAGGCCGATCACCATGCCCATGCGTTGCATCAGGCAAGCCTCCTCTTCAGCGCAAAGGACGGCCGTGGCCTCACGGGATGGATCCTCGGATCAGCTCGCCCGCTGGCGCGGGCTCCCGTCCGAGGATGACGACGCTGAGATGTTCGCGCCAAGCAGCCAGCACTGGTGATTGAGGTCGGCCTTAGTGACGTCGTCATCCTCGGGCCCGAGCCCGAAGGGCGAGGTGACCCGAGGACCCATTCCGTGACATGGCTGCAGACTGCCGACGATCTCAGCATAGCGCTACTTCCCTCCCGTGATCTCGCGGTTGAATTCCGCGACGCTTTTCGCCGCCACCGCGTCCCAATCCCAGTCGATGCCGATGCCCGGCTCATCGGGCGCCAGGGCCATGCCGTCCTCGATGCGGATGCTGGATCCGGTCAGTTCGTCGAGCTGAGGAATGTATTCGACATATTTTCCGTTTTGAACCGCGCACACCAGGCTGACATGCAGCTCCATCAGGAAATGAGGGCAGACGGGCATGTCGAAGGCCTCGGCCGCATGGGCGACCTTGAGCCAGGGCGTGATGCCGCCGATCCGACCGACATCGACCTGGACGATCGAACACGCGCCCTTCTGCATGTATTCGCGGAAGTGGCGAATCGAATAGAGCGACTCCCCGATAGCCACCGGCGTGGCCGTCGAGGCGGACAGGCGAACATGGCCGTCGATGTCATCGGCCGGCAGCGGCTCCTCGATCCAGGCGAGGTCGAGAGTGCGCAGCCTTTCGGCGCGACGGATCGCCTCGTCGAGGCGAAAACCCTGATTGGCGTCGGTCATGATCTCATAACCGTCGCCGACCGCCTTGCGCACGGCGGCGAGACGCTCGAAATCCTCCGATCCATGCGGCCGTCCGATCTTGACCTTGGAACCGCGGAAGCCCCGGGCCTTCGCTTCCAGAGCATCGTCGACCAGCGCCTCCGTCTCGATATGAAGCCAGCCGCCTTCGGTCGTGTAGAGCGGGCAGCGGTCTTTGGCACCGCCGGCCAGCCTCCAGAGCGGCAGCCCCTGCTTCCTGGCCCGGAGATCCCATAGGGCGGTATCGACTGCGGCGAGCGCGATCGAGGTGATCGCGCCGATGGTGGTGGCGTGGGTGGCGAATTCAAGCTGGTGCCAGATCGCCTCGATGCAATCGGCATCGCGGCCGATGAGGCGCGGCGCGAGATGGTCGGCGAGAAGCCGCATGACGGAGGAGCCGCCTGTGCCGATCGTGTAGCTGTAGCCGGTGCCGGTTGCGCCGTCGGCATCGGTGATGGTGACGATCGGCGTTTCCTGGCTGACGAAGCTCTGGATCGCATCCGTGCGCTTCACCTTGGGGGCGAGATCCACCATCCGCAGTTCGACTTTCTCGATCCGTGCCATGTCAGCCTCGCAGCGTCTTGCCGGTTTCAGCGGAAAACAGATGGGCCTGGGAAAGGTCGAGGCTCATGCCGACCGGCGCGCCCATGGCAAGTGGCCTCGGATTGAGCATGCGCGAAACCCAGTCCAGCTCGCCGAACCGCGCGAAGACAAGGGTTTCATTGCCAAGCGGCTCGGTGATGGTAACAGGCAGCTCCACCGCATGGACCTCGGCCGCTTCGCCCGAATGGATGCCGTGCCCAGTCGGATAGATGTCGTCGGGGCGAAGCCCGAAGGTGACCTTCTGCCCGGCGCTCACCCGGCTCCTGAATTGCCGCGGGATAGGCAATGCGACGCCCGAAGCGAAGACCAACCTGCCGTCGTCCACCATCGCCTCGCCGAAATTCATGGGCGGCGACCCGATGAAGCCGGCAACGAAACGGGTTGCGGGGCGGCGGAACACTTCATCCGGCGTGCCGACCTGCTCGATATAGCCGTCACGCATGATGACGATCCGATCGGAGAGCGTCATGGCCTCGACCTGATCATGGGTGACGTAGATCACCGTCGACTGGACCTTGGCGTGCAGCTTCTTGATCTCGGTGCGCATCTGGGTGCGCAGTTTGGCGTCGAGATTGGAGAGGGGCTCGTCGAACAGGAAGACCTCGGGATCGCGCACGATGGCGCGGCCCATGGCGACCCGCTGGCGCTGGCCGCCCGAAAGCTGCGAGGGGCGCCGTTCGAGCAATGCGCCAAGGTCGAGAATCGCCGCGGCCTCGGCCACGCGCTTTTCGATCTCGGCCTTCGGCCGGTTGGCGATCTTCAGGGAGAAGCCCATATTCTCGCGCACCGTCATATGCGGATAGAGCGCATAGGACTGGAACACCATGGAGGTGTTGCGCGAGCGCGGCGGCAGGTCGTTGACGAGCCGTCCGCCGATCTCGATGCGGCCGGCGCTGACATCCTCCAGGCCGGCGATCATGCGCAGCGTCGTCGACTTGCCGCAGCCGGAGGGGCCGACAAGGGCCACGAATTCGCGATCACCCACGTCGAGGTCGATGCCGTGCACCACCTCCAGGTCGCCGTAACGTTTGACGAGCTTGTTGAGCGTTACTGGAGCCATGCCGGGACTTTAACCTTTCACCGCGCCGGAGGTGAGGCCGCCGACAAGGTGTTTCTGGACGATGAAGGTGAGGGTGAGCGCGGGAACGATCATGACCACGGCCAGCGCGCACATGCCGCGCCAGTCTATGGTGAACTCGGCCGTGTAGTCGAGCAGCCCGACCGGCAGGGTCTTGGAATTGACCGATCGCGTGAGCTGCGAGGCGAGTGCGAACTCGTTCCAGGAGGTGAGGAAGGCGAAGATGCCGGCCGATGCGATGCCGGGGCCGGCGAGCGGGAATTCCACCTGCCAGAAGGCCTGCCACCGCGTGCAGCCGTCGATCTGCGCCGCTTCGGCGAGGTCCCTCGGCACCTGGCGGAAGAAGCCGTCGATCAGCCAGATCGTGAACGGCACGTTGAGCGCCACATAGGCCATGATCAGCCCGAAATGGGTATCGATGATGCCGAGCCGGGCATAGACGAAGAACAGCGGCAGCGAGAGCGCGATGCCGGGCACGGTGCGCGTCAGCATGAAGCCGAGGAACATGCCGGATTTGCCGCGAAAGCGGTAGCGGGCGAAGGCGTAGCCGCCCGCCATGCCGATGGCGACGGCGATCACCGTCGAGGTGATGGAGACGATGAGCGAATTGCGGAAATAGTCGAGCACGGGCACGCCGCCCTTGCCGATGCCGCTGAACATGGCGACATAGGCGTCGAGGGAAAGACTCTCGGGGATCCAGACCGGCGGCTTGGCCATGATCTCGACCGTCGGCCTGAGCGACGACAGCACGATCCAGACGCCAGGCAGGCAGATCACCAGCATGGCGAGGAACAGGCCGACGCCGTGCAGGATGGCGAGGCCGCGGCGCTTCAGGCGATGGGAGGCGTTGACGTCCATTCTCACCACTCCGCCGCGATCTGGCTGCGGGCTGCCGCGAGCTTGCGGAAGAAATAGACGGTGAAGAGGATGGACAGGAGGATCGCGACATAGGCCATGGCATTGGCCAGCCCCATCTTGGCGTCGCTATAGGCGGTGCGCCCGACGAGCGTCCACAGGAGCTCGGTGCGTTTGGCCGGGCCGCCGTCGGTCATGATCTTCACGATGTCGTAGGCCCGCGCCACGTCGAGCGAGCGGATCGTCATGGCGATATAGGCGAAGGGCATGATGAACGGCCAAGTGACGTATCGGAACGTCTGCCAAGGGGTGCAGCCATCCACTCGCGCGGCCTCAATCGGCTCCTTCGGCATGGCGAGCAGGCCGGCGAGGATCAGGATGGCGAAGACCGAGGTGGACGACCAGACCTCGGCGATCAGGATGGCGATGAAGGCGAGATCGCCTTCGATCAGCCAGGGGATGGCGCGGTCGGTGAGGCCGAGCGACTGAAGCGCGTTGTTCACGAGGCCGATATTGTCGTTGAACATGAATTTGAACTGGAAGCCGACGAGGATCGGCGAGAACATCATCGGGAACATCATCAGCGTGCGCAGGAGCCGCTGTCCCCGCGACGCCTTCTCGACCAGCATGGCCAGGCCGAGGCCGAGCAGCATCTCCAAATTGAGCGCGATCGTGAGCAGGAGCACCGTGCGGCCGAAGGCAGCCCAGAAATCCCGGTCGGACAGGATGTTCGCGTAGTTGCGGAAGCCGGTGAAGACGAAGAAGGTCTCAGGCTTGGTCAGGCGGAAGGGCGTGAAGCTGGAATAAAACGACAGAGCAAGAGGGACCACCACAACCGCTGCCAGCACGACGATCGCCGGCAAGAGGAGCAGGAACGGGGCCGAGGATCTTCGGACCTTCACTATATGCACTTCCCGCGACTCCTACCAAAGCGATTGCAGCATCCGTGCTGGCAGCGTCCGGTGGCCGGCCGCACGGTAACGGAATGAAATCCTCGGATCACCTTCGGCTTCGCTTCGCTCGCCTGCGGGTCCGAGGATGACGAAGCTGCGATGTGGACGCCAGTCTCAAACGTCCGCGATTGGGGTAGGCCCCAAACGCAATCATCATCCTCGGACCCGACCGAAGCGAGGTGATCCCGTCCTCGGGCTTTGCCCGGGGACTTGGATCCATTCCGTTACGGTTCCGATGTATTCGGCAGTCAATCATTCACATCTCGGAATCAAACGCGGGAGCGCGCCGCCGCGCTCCCGCGTTCAATGGCTAGAGCTTGCCGGCTTCCTCGAGGATCTCCGTCGCCTTGGCGGCAGCGTCATCGAGCGCCTGCTTGGATGTCTTGTCGCCGAGGATGGCAGCCTGAAGCTCGGGGTAGACGGCGTTGGAGATCTCGATCCACTCGGCCGTCTGCGGCACCGGGAAAGCGTTCTGGGCGGCCTCCTGGAAAGCCTTGAGCACCTCGGTCTTATAGGGATCGCCCTTGGCCTGCTCGATATCCCATTCCCAAACCGCTGTGCGGGTGGGCAGCGGTCCGGCCGCGGCCTCCAGCTTCTGGCTGTCCTCGTTGGTCAGGAACCAGACCAGCGAGGCTGCCGCTTCCTTGTTGGCGCAGTTCTCGGTGACGGAGAAGCCGTGATGGCCGGACCAGCCGGTGCGCTTGCCCGACGAGCCCTTGGGCTGCACCTTGACGCCGACATTGCCGGCGACCTTGGAGGACTTCGGATCGTTGAAGAAGCCGGCCCAGCCCGGCCAGTCGAGATTGAGCGCGACGGTGCCGGAGGCGAAGCCCTGGCCGAGATCGTCCCAGAGATAGTTGGTGGTGCCGGCCGGCACCGCCTTGGCCTTGTAGAGATTGACGAACCAGTCGAGCGCACGCACGCCGGCTTCCGAATTGAAGGCCGGCTTGCCCTCGGCGTCGAGATATTCGCCGCCCTCGGCCACCAGCATCTCGTAGAAGCGGCCGTTGATCGCCTCTTCCTTGCCGGCGAACTGAGTGCCGTAGAAGTCCGGCGGGCTGGCGAAGAACTCGGCCTGCCTCGTCACTTCTTCCCAGGTGTCGGGCGGGACGAGATCGGTTCCGTATTTCTGCTTGTATGCCGTCTTCCTGGCTTCGTCCTGGTAGAGGCTCTTCTGATAATAGAGAGCGGAAACGTCGAACTGGGCGCGCGGCAGCATGACCAGCTTGCCGTCCAGCGTCGAGGCCTTGATAGTGGACGGCACGAAGGCGTCGATCTCCTCCTTGGGCAGAAGCGCGGCGAGGTCGGCGTAGATGCCGGGATATTGCGGCGCGAAGGAGGAGTGATTCGAAGCGACGCACCAGCCGAGGCTCCCCGACGCGATGTCCGACTTGATCTCCTTGTCGAGCTCGAAATGGTTCTTCTTTGACAGGACGTTGACCTTGGCGCCGGTCAGCTTCTCCCATTCGCCGATTCGCTGGTAAAGCGCCTCATATTGCTGGCCGCCGATCAGCTTGGCGTCGATGGTGACGCCGTCGAATTTGCCCGGCAGATCCGCGGCGAAGGCTTCCCCGCCGAGAACGAGCCCCATAACGCCGGCGGACACGCCGCAAAGCAGTCTCTTCATCGCTTTCCTCCCAAAGGCGCGGCCCTCCCGGCCGGCTGCGGAACGCTCTTCTCCAAGCGCTTCATTCATATACAAAGGATATTTTTATGGATAGGTCAAGCGACCGCTGCTTCCGTTTGATTAGATCCATGCGTATATGAATGCAGCAATTCACCGGGGAGAAAAGCTCGTGGAGGATGACGAGTCGGATCGCTATAGGGCGCCGGCGCTGGACAAGGGGCTCGACATCCTCGAGCTGCTGGCGAGCGTCGATGGCGGTTTGACGCAGGCCGAGATCGCCAAGCGGCTCGGTCGCAGCCCGAACGAATTCTACCGCATGCTCGACCGGCTGGTCCGGCGCGGCTATGTCACGCGGCCGGATGGCGATCGATATTCCCTGACGCTCAAGCTGTTCGGTCTGGCCCAGCTCCACGCGCCCGTACGGCGGCTGGTTTCCTACGCCACCCCGATCATGCGCGAGCTGGCGGAGACCTCGCGGCAGGCCAACCAGCTCGCCGTCTTCGACCGCGGACAGGCCGTGGTAATCGCGCAGCAGGAAGCGCCGGGCTACTGGGGCATATCGATCCGGGTCGGTTCGCATATCAGCCTGTTCGACACGGGTTCCGGCCACGTGCTGCTCGCCTTCCGTTCGGCCGAGGAGCGCCAGATGATGATCGCCGAGTATGGCCGCGGCAACGATCAGGGGGAAGCGTCCAGCGAATTCTTCGCCCGCCTCGACCAGGTGCGCGAGCGCGGCTACGAGATGATGGCGAGCATGCAGACGGCCGGCGTCTTCAACCTTTCGGCGCCCGTGCTCGGGCCGGACGGCAATGCGCTCGCCGCGCTCACCGTGCCCTATATTACGCTGGTGAACGCGCCGGGCGCGCCCGACGTCACCCGTACGATCGAACTGCTGCTCGCGGCCAGCGAGAAGCTGTCTCGGCTCGCGGGATCGGATGTCGAACAGGGGAAGTAGTCTTCATCGTTTTCTGGAGGAGGAAACGCCGTGATCATCGACACCCATCTGCATCTGATCGATCAATCCACCCTTCGTTACCCGTGGCTGGCCGGCGCGCCCGCCCTCAACCGCGACTTCGGCTACGAGGAATATGCGCGCGAGGCGAGACGGGCCGGGATCGGCCACGTCCTCCACATGGAGGTCGACGTCGATCCCGCCGACATCGAGGCAGAAATCGCCCACGTCCAGGACCTTGCGGCTACGCAGGACAACATGATCCGCGGCGCCATTGCCGCGTGCCGCCCAGAAGATCCCGGCTTCGCCGCTTATCTCGAACGCCAGAAGGCCAATCCCTTCGTGAAGGGATTTCGCCGGGTGCTGCATGTCATGCCGGATGAGCTTTCCGACAGCGCCTTGTTCCGTGAGAACCTCAAGCGGCTCGGCGGCAGCGGCTTGACCTTCGACCTTTGCGTCCTGCCCCACCAACTCCCGAGGGCGGCCGCTCTCGCCGATCTCGCGCCGGACGTCCAGTTCGTGCTCGACCATTGCGGCGTGCCGGACATCAAGGGTGGCGGTTTCGAGCCCTGGCGTGCCGCAATGACCGAAATGGCCCGGCGCGGCAATGTCGTGGCGAAGATTTCCGGGGTGGTCGCCTATGCCGATCCGGAAAGTTGGACCGTCGAAACGCTGCGGCCCTACGTGGAACATACGATCGAAAGCTTCGGCTGGGATCGAGTGGTCTGGGGCAGCGACTGGCCCGTCTGCACGCTCGGCGGCGGCCTGTCCACTTGGGTAGCCGCGACGCAGGCGTTGCTTTCGGGTGCAAGCATCGACGAGCGGACGAAGCTCCTTTCCGGCAATGCGCGTCGGATCTGGGAGATCGGCTGATTCCCGGCAACGGCCCGTTTCGTCTAGCGGAAGCTCTCCCTGAACAGCTGGTTGAGATCGCTGACGACGCGCCTGGCCTCGTCTCCACCGATCAGGCCCTCATTGATCCGGTCTGATGCCGCCTGCTGAAACGGCATGTAGCCGTCATGGCGCGGCCGCACCCAGGCGCCTTCGAGCGTGGCTCGGGTGTGGCGGTAGAAGCCGTTCGTGGCGGCGTTGACCGCCTGGTCTTCCCACGCATCCGCATGGCCGGGCTGTCCGCCCGCGGCGGCGTAGGGCCCGCGCTGAACCGGGCCGCTCGCGATCCAATAGGCGAAGGCGATCGCGTCGTCCCTCGCTTGCGAGAAGGCCGACACGGCAATGCCCGTCCCGCCGAGCGCGGACCCGATCGGGCCGGATCGGCCGACTGACGGAATGTCGGCGAAGGCCAGGCGGGCCGGCCGGAAGCCGGAGATGGCATAGTTCACATAGCCGTAGATCAGCGGCGCGCAGACGATGCTTGGATCGGGCTCGCTCATCCGTTCCGAGACAGTGATCGGATCCATGCCGAAACAGGCGGGGTCGACTAGGGCCGCGATGCCGCGCAACGTTTCATACGCTGCCACGCCTCCGTCCAAGTCGATCAGATCGCCTGGTCCGGTGACCGCGCATGGCGAACCGAGATTGGCCGCCAGGGTGTAGAAGGACATCAGCGAATGCGGCGGCCTCAGCGGCAGGAGCACCCGGCCCTGTCTGGCAAGGTCAAGGACTGCCTCCCAATCCGCCGGCGCGGCGGGCAGGACATCGGGCCGCCACGCCTGAACCTGGGTGGCCGCGTCGATCGGGAATGCCCACTGGCGGCCGCGCCAGCGGTAGCTCGCGAAGGACTGCCCGACGCTGCCGGCGCCCAGCGCCGCAAGCTCGTTCGCGCGACCGGCGACATCCAGAGGCTCCAGGCATGACTCGGCCGTGATCTGGCCGACATGCGGATGATCGATGACGATCAGGTCGTAGGCTCGGGCCAGTTCCTCGACCGGAAAGGATTCGAAATCCTGGAGCGAACGCTTGTCCCATTTGACGGATACGCCGGTCCGTTCCTTCCAGAGCGCCGAGCAGGCCACCATAGGGTCGTAGCCCCGAGGGTGGCTCCAAGTCATTCCCCTGAGCGTGGTCACAGCCCGAACTCCGCGCGGATCGCGGCACTGTGCTCGCCGATGCGCGGCGCGGCAGCCGCGACCGCCGGTCGCTTGCCGTCGACCCTCAGGGGCGAGCGAGTGGTGAGGATCGACACGCCGTCGTCGCGCGTCACGGTCTGCAACATGTCGAGCGCTTTGAAGCCCTCGCTGTCGAGCAGCTCGTTCCAGTCGAGCACCTTGGCGCACCAGATGTCGGCAGGTTCGAGAACAGCGAGCCATTCGTCGATCGTCCTTGTCGCGATGCGCTCGGCGATGATCGCCTTGATCGCGTCGCGCGCGGTGAACCAGCTCGATGGGTCGTCGCGATAAGGCGCGAGCGCCTCGAGCTCCAGCAGATCGGCGAGGCGCGGGATGGGCGTCATGGCGATGGCGAGATACCCGTCCCTCGCGGGATAGACGCCATAGGGCGCGGCGAGATAGGCGTGGGCGCTGCGGAAGCCGGAGCGCTTCGGCAGCCGCCGGCCGTCATTGAGATAGGTGGTGAGGACCTCGAACTGGAAGTCGACGAGGGCCTCGAGCAGGCTCGTCTCGACATGGCTGCCGCGACCGGTCACGCCCCGGCGCACCAACGCTGCAAGTATTCCCTGGGCGGCTGCGGCTCCCGCCAGCATGTCGCCGATCGCCAGGCCGAACGGCACCGGTCCCTGGTCCTCGTCGCCGTTGAGCCACATGACGCCCGAGCGCGATTGGGCGAGAAGGTCCTGCCCCGGCCGCTTCACCCATGGCCCGTCCTCGCCATAGCCGCTGATCGAGGCATAGACCAGGCGCGGATTGATCCGGCTCACGCTCTCGTAGTCGAGGCCGAGACGCTGGATGACGCCCGGCCGGAAATTCTGGATGAGCACGTCGGCCTTGCCGATGAGCTTGCGCAGCGCGGCAAGGTCGGCCTCGTCCTTCAGGTCGATGGCAAGGCTTTCCTTCGCCCGGTTGATGGCATGGAAGATGGTGGAATCGCCGCCGATTTCCGTGTCGCTGAGATAGAGCCGCCGGGAAAGGTCGCCCCCGTCCGGGCGCTCGATCTTGATGACCCGGGCGCCGAGATCCATCAGGCGCAGCGAGCAGTAGGGGCCGGACAGGAATTGGCTGAGGTCGACCACGACAAGCCCGTCCAACGGTAGTTCCACGTCCATGCCTGTCGACCTCCCTCCCGCTGGCTTTCGTATGTGAATAGAACTTTCACATATGGTGGGAGTTTGCAAGCCCCGCAGGAGCGCCATTCGTTCTGCGAGGCTCGCTTCGCTCGCACCTCAGGATGAGGGAGGTCAGCGCCGCCCTCGTTCATCCCGGTTGGATTCACACATCGCGGGCGATACGGCAGGATCGGATGATGGCTGCTGTTCCGCTACGAAGTGGCCCGAACCGGTATCCGCTAGCCCTGCGCCGCCAGCACTTCCTCGGCCACCGCGCGTTCCTCGTCGGTGGGGATGACCAGCACCTCGACGGCGGAGCCGGGCGTGGTGATGGAGGTCTCGCCGGCGCGGTTTCGTTGGGGATCGATGGCGACGCCGAGCCAGGCCGCGGTGGCGCCGATCCTCTCTCGGACTTCCGGCGCGTTCTCGCCGATGCCGGCGGTGAAGACCAGCGTATCCAGACCGCCCAGCGCCGCGGCAAGCGAGCCGATCTCCCGGCCGGCCCGGTAGGCGAAAAGATCGACCGCCTCCCTGGCGGCGGGATGGTCGCTCGCGAGCAGGGTGCGCATGTCGCCGGAAATGCCGGACACGCCGAGCAGGCCCGAATGGCGATAGAGAAGGTCGGTGATTTCTGCCGCCGACATCTTCCGCTCCTCCAGCAGATGAAGGACGACGCCGGGGTCGAGGGCGCCGGAACGCGTGCTCATCACCAGCCCGTCGAGCGGCGAGAAACCCATGGTCGTCGCGACGCATCCGCCGTCCTTGATCGCACAAAGGCTCGCGCCGCTGCCGAGATGGGCGACGATCGCCCGGCCGCCCGCTCTGTTCCGATCGTGCTCGCGAAGCCGCCCCGCGATATAGCCGAAGGAGAGGCCGTGGAAGCCGTAGGAGACGATGCCGGCCTCGGTGATTTCGCGCGGCAAGCCATACAGGGTCGCGATGCGCGGCCGCGTGGTGTGGAATGCCGTGTCGAAGCAGCCATACTGCACGGCGCCGGGAAAGAGCGCGGCCGCCTCATCCACGATCTCCAGATTGACCGGCTGGTGGAGCGGCGCGAGCGGGATGAGCTTCCGCAGCGACTTCATCGTGGGCTTGTCTAGGACGACGGCGCCGGTGAACTCGCGGCCGCCGTGGACGATCCTGTGGCCGACGCACCGGACGTTGTCGAAAAAATCTCGCCCGCGGATTGCATCGATGGCATGCCCGACTGCTTCGCGGATGCCAAGCGGTCCGGATCCGAGCTCCGTTTCGACAGTCTGGCCGTCAGCCAACCGCACCTTCAGAATCGGTTTATCGGCGAGAGAAGACACTCCACCTTTAGCCAGCATCGGAAGCTGGTCGTGCAGTTCGAGCACGGCGAACTTCAAGCTGGAAGACCCGGCGTTGAGGACGAGGAGCGCGTCGGTCATGGCTCGGGCCTCCGCCTCCGCGCTGCCGGACGAAGCATCATCTGGCCGGGCTCCATTCCCAGTTCCTGACTTCCGGCATGTCCTGACCGTGGGCGCGGATATAGTCGTGATGTTCGGCGAGCTTTGTCTCCATCAGCGCGGTCAGCCTGACACCGGGCTCGCCGGCCTGGCCAGGCAGCCGTTCCAGCGCGCCGATCACGAGATGAAAGCGGTCGAGTTCATTGAGCACGGTCATGTCGAACGGCGTCGTCGTCGTGCCCTCCTCCTTATAGCCGTGCACATGGATGTTGGGGTGGTTGGCACGTCGATAGCTCAGCCGGTGGATTGTCCAGGGATAGCCGTGATAGGCGAAGATGACCGGCTTGTCGGTGGTGAACAGCGCGTCGAAATCCTGGTCCGACAGGCCGTGCGGATGCACGTCCCTTGGCTGCAACGTCATGAGGTCGACGACGTTCACGACGCGGATTCTGAGCTCCGGCAGATGTTCGCGCAGGATGGTCACGGCGGCCAGCGTCTCCTGCGTCGGCACGTCGCCGGCGCAGGCCATGACCAAGTCGGGATCCTCGGCCCCGCGGGAGCAGGCCCAATCCCAGACGCCGATGCCCGACTCGCAGTGGGAACGCGCGGCCTCCGCCGAAAGCCACTGCCATGATGGCGCCTTGCCCGCCACGATGATGTTGATGCGGTCCCAGGTGCGCAGGACATGATCGGTCACGCACAGCAAGGTGTTGGCGTCCGGCGGCAGGTATACACGCACGATATCCGCCTTCTTGTTGAGCGCCACGTCGACGAAGCCGGGGTCCTGGTGGCTGAAACCATTATGATCCTGCTGCCAGACATGGCTCGTCAGCAGGTAGTTGAGCGACGAGATCGGCTGACGCCAGGGAATCTTGCGGCTGGCGTCGAGCCATTTCGCATGCTGGTTGAACATGGAATCGACGATGTGGATGAAAGCCTCGTAGCAGGAGAAGAGCCCGTGGCGGCCGGTGAGCAGATAGCCCTCGAGCCAGCCCTGGCAGGTGTGCTCGGAGAGGATCTCCAGCACCCGACCTACGCGTCCTAGGTGCACGTCCTCAGGCAGGATCTTTTCCATCCAGGCGCGTTCCGTCACCTCGAAGAGGTCCTGCAACCGATTGGACGCGGTCTCGTCGGGCCCGACGACACGAAAATTCCGCTGGGCCTGGTTGGCCCGCATCACCTCGCGCAGGAATGAGCCCATCACCCGCGTCGCTTCCGCCTTCACCGTCCCGGGTCGGGGCACGTCGACCGCCTGCCGGGTGAAATCGGGCATTTCGAGCGGCTTGCGCAAAAGGCCGCCATTGGCGTGCGGGTTGGCGCTCATGCGGCGTGGACCGACAGGGGTCGTGTCCCGGATCAGGGCGATCGGCGTTCCCGCCTTGTCGAAGAGTTCCTCGGGCCGATAGCTCTTCAGCCACTTCTCGAGCAGCTTCAGATGTTCGGGATTGTCGGCAAGGCCGGAGAGCGGCACCTGGTGCGCGCGCCAGAAACCTTCCGTCTTCAGCCCGTCGACCTCCTTGGGGCCGGTCCAGCCCTTGGGGCTGCGCAACACGATCATCGGCCAGCACGGACGGGCGATTTCACCCGCATTCCCGGCGGTTTCCTGGATGTCGCGGATCTGCTGCATCGCCTCGTCGAGCACCGCGGCCATGCGCTCGTGCATGAGAGCGGGATCGTCGCCTTCGACGAAAAGGGGCGTGTAGCCGTAGCCGACGAACAGGGCGCGCAGCTCGTTCTCCGGCATGCGTGCCAGGAACGTCGGATTGGCGATCTTGTAGCCGTTGAGGTGAAGGATCGGCAGCACCGCCCCGTCGCGCTCGGGGTTCAGGAACTTGGTGGAATGCCAGGCCGTCGCGAGCGGGCCCGTTTCGGCCTCGCCGTCGCCGACCACGCAGGCGACGACCAGTCCGGGATTGTCGAAGGCCGCGCCGAAAGCGTGGGACAACGCATAGCCCAACTCGCCGCCCTCATGAATCGAGCCTGGCACCTCCGGCGCCACATGGCTCGGTATGCCGCCGGGGAACGAGAACTGCCGGAACAGCTTGCGCATGCCGGCCTCGTCCAGCGAGACCTCGGGATTGAGTTCGCTGTAGGTGCCTTCGAGCCACGTGTTGGCCACCATCGCCGGACCGCCATGGCCGGGTCCGCAGACATAGATGACGTTGGCCCCTTGCGTGCGGATCAGGCGGTTCAGATGGGCGTAGATGAAGTTAAGTCCAGGCGAGGTGCCCCAGTGGCCCAGCAGCCTGGGCTTGACATGTTCCAGCCGCAGCGGCTCGCGCAACAGCGGATTGTCGAGAAGATAGATCTGGCCCACCGTGAGGTAATTCGCCGCCCGCCAGTAGGCATCGATGTTCTTCAGTTCCGTCGCGGACAGCGTCGCCTGGGGTGTCGATGGGTGTAGGGTCATGGGCTTTCCTCGACGTTCAGGGGCCATTCAAACCTGCCGGAGTAAGCGGCGGCCATGTCGTCGGCCGCGATCAATTCAGGATCGCACAGTGTCGCCGCCCCGTCGACCGCTGAGCGTCCTGCATGCCTCAAACGCGCCGACCAACGCTTGGCTCCATCGGAGGTATGCAACCGAGAGAATGGTTGCAGCCCGGCCGCTTCATGCAACTTCGCTTGCGCTGGATCAAACTGGCACGATCCCTGATGCGGCATTCTGCAGGCGCGGGGCATCGGTGTCTTCTCCCTGCGTCGCAGGGGAAACGCGGGGAGAAGACGTTCTCGTACCATGCCCCGGATGGCAGCTCATCCAGGTCTCAGTCGCCGGACGTTTGGCTTGGCGCCTACGGTCAGTTCGTTGATTGTTGGTCTCAGGCGGAATGCGCGTAGCGTCCACCGGCTTCGCTCGCATGGCCGAGCCGGCTCGACAGGTCGGCAGCTGCCTCGCGCAGGCTGCGCAGATAACGCGCATGGTTTCTGAGCCCGTCCTCCTTCGGGGCCACGAGGCAGAGCGTCGCGATGCAGATGCGGTCCGCCTGGTAGACCGGGGCCGCGAAGCAATGGGTGAAGGTCTCGACAATGCTGTTGAAGGTGAAATAACCGTCCTCGCCGGCCTTGCGAACCTCGGCGATGAAGACGGAGGGATCGAGCCAGCGCCCGTTCGGCAGGCGGAAATCCTCGGTCGGGATGAAGTCGAGGATCTCGGCGTCGCTCATATGGCCGACGAGCAACCGGCCCGACGCCGTCCACGGAATCGGGACGGGATCGCCCACGTTCGAAGAGATGCGGAAGGGACGAATACCTTCCTTCATCTGGGCGACGGTGTATTTGTTCCCTTCGAGGAGACACATTTGCGAGGTCTCGCGCGTCTCCTCGGCGATCTTGGCGAGCAGCTTGTCGCATTCGCGCATCAGATCGAACTGCTCGGCATAGGCCGTGCCGAGAAAATAGAGCTTGCGGCCGAGGAAGACCCGGCCGTCGTCGCCCCGATATTCGAGCACGCCCTGGCGGATCATCAGATTGACCAGCTCATAGACCGAGGAGCGCGGCGCACTGATCGCCTGCGCGATCTCGTTCGGCCGCATCGGCTGGCGCTTGATCCGCAGGAAGTCGAGGATCTGGAAGGCGCGGTCGAGGCCGCGCGCGCGCCTGTTGATCATCTCCGCCGATACATCGTCCATTCGCCGCTCCTCCGGCGCGCGCTACCCGCGCCCTTGCCGCCGCCGCTTATCGCCTTGGCCTATACGCCACGCAATCGATCTCGACCTTGCAATCGACCATCATGCTCGACTGGACGCAAGCTCGGGCCGGTGGGTTGGCGCCGAAATATCCCGCATAAACCCCGTTGAAGCTCCAGAAATCACGGGGATCGTCCAGCCAGACGCCGACGCGCACGACGTCCTCGAGGCCGTAGCCTGCCTCGTGCAGGATCGCGACGAGATTGTCGATCGCCTTGCGGGTCTGGGGAATGATGCCGCCATCGACGATCTCGCCGTTCTCCATCGCGACCTGGCCGGACACATAGAGCCATCCGTCCGCTTCGACGGCCCGGGCGAAAGGCAAGCCCTGCTTTCCCGCGCCGGTCTCGCCGGTGCCGTAACGCTTGATCGTCATCTCGTTCTCCAAAATCTCTTAGTTGAGGGTTGAACTTTTGAGAAATTCGGCAAGCCCCACGACACGTTGATGCTGCCGGTCCCCTGATCAGATGGCCGCGAGCGAGCACCTCATTCAACTTCCTGCGCGATTGCCGGCGCTGCGCTGAGCAGCGCGGGCGCCATAGTTCTCTCCCCGAATGTCCATTATAGCAGACATGAGTCTCGAATAGCGGATTGACCTATCAAACGGTTCGGGCCATAGATTGTCAAGGGCGTTTGCCGACGCCCGGGGAAGGGAGACATCGGACATGTTGCCTGAGATCCAGACGCCCGCCGTGCTCGTCGACATCGGCGTGGCGGAAAGGAACGTCCGCCGCTTCCAGGACTATGCGGGCAGCCATGGGCTGAAGGTCCGGCCTCACATCAAGACCCACAAGCTGCCGGCGATGGCGGAGATGCAGCTCGATGCCGGCGCCATAGGCATCACCTGTCAGAAAGTCTCCGAAGCCGAAGCCATGGTGGCCGGCAGCGACCGGCTTCGCGACGTGCTCATCACCTACAACATCCTCGGCGGGGACAAGATCGACGCCCTGCGCGGGCTGGCGCGGCGGACGACGCTCTCCGTGGTGGCCGACAACGCCGTGGTCGTCGAGGGCCTGTCCTCGGGCTTCGCAGAGGCCGATGAGCCGCTCACCGTGCTGGTCGAGTGCAACACCGGCGCCGATCGCTGCGGCGTGGAAACGCCCGAGGCCGCGGCCGCACTTGCCGCCCGTATCGCGGCGTCGCCAGGATTGCGCTTTGGCGGGCTGATGACCTATCCGCCGGTCGGCGGCGCCGCGCGGGTCCAGGCTTTCCTCAGCGAGGCAAAGGCCCTCATCGAAGCGAAGGGCATCGCCGTTCCCGTCATCTCCTCGGGCGGTTCACCCGATATGATGAAGGCACACCTCGTCCCCGTCGTCACGGAGCATCGGCCCGGCACCTACATCTACAACGACCGCTCGCTGGTGGCGCGCGGCGTCTGCGGTTGGGAGGATTGCGCGCTCACCGTGCTGGCGACAGTGGTTTCGGTGCCGGCCCGCAATCGGGCGATCATCGATGCGGGCAGCAAGGTGCTGACGTCGGACCTGCTCGGGCTCACCGGCCATGGTCACGTGCTCGGCCGGCCGGACATTATGATCGACCAGTTGTCGGAGGAACATGGGAGGCTGGTCAGCGACGGCGACATCGGGCTCAGCGTCGGCCAGCGCCTGCGCATCGTTCCAAATCATGCCTGCGTGGTGACCAATATGGTGGATGCCGTGCAGGTCGTGCGCGACGACAGCTTCGTCGCGACCTGGCCGGTCGTTGCGCGCGGGAAGGTGATCTGACGGGACGAGGGTCCCGGGCCGAGGATGGCGGCGATGGTGATGCCCATCGCCAGCGAGGCGGCTCGGCGAAGCTGAGACGGAGAGGGGCTGTCGCACCCGTCATGCTCATCTGCAACGAGGCTTTACCACCCCAGGGCCAGGCCATCCTTGCGCGGATCCGAGCCGCCGATCAGGAATCCGCTCTTCTCGTCGATGACGATGACCTGCCCGCCGCCATGCGGCTTGACCGCGGCGCGCAAGATATGGTCCTTGGCCACAAGCGACGCGCGCACCCCCTCGGAAACGCCGGCCTCGGCTTCGAGCACGCCGTCCTCGCTCCAGAAAAGCCGGGCATGGTCGAGTGCCTGTTGCGGGTCCATGCCGTGGTCGGCGAGGTTCGAGAAGACATGGGCATGCCCCATCGGCTGGTAGGCGCCGCCCATCACCCCGAAGGAGACCGCCGCACGGCCGTTCTTCATCGCCATGGCAGGGATGATCGTGTGCATGGGCCGCTTGCCCGGCCCGTATTCGTTCGGGTGGCCTTCTTCCAAGGTGAAGCAGGCGCCACGGTTCTGCAGCGCGATCGCCGATTTCGGGGTCACGATACGCGACCCGAAACTGTCATAGACCGAGTTGATGAAGGACACGGCACGGCGGTCGCGGTCGACCACAGTGAGATAGACCGTGTCGGAAGCCGGCACCTTCGGAGGCGTGATGTCGGGATTTCGCCTGGCCGGGTCGAAGCGCTCGGCGAGCGCGGCAGTGTAGCGGGGCGACAATAGCGTGGCCGGCGACACCCTCATCGCACGCGGGTCCGCGACCATGTGATCGCGAACGGAGTAGGCGAGACGCGCGGCCTCGATCTGCAGGTGGTGGCGTTCGGCGCTGTCGGGGCCGAGATTGCCCGCGCCGAGCCGGTCCATCAGATTGAGCAGGATGAGCGCGGTGATGCCCTGGCCGTTGGGCGGAATCTCCAGGATGTCATAGCCGGCATAGCGCGTTGAGACGAGCTCGACCCAGTCGGCGGCGAAGCCGGCCAGGTCGTCCTCGCTCAAGGTTCCGCCCTTGGCGCGTACCGTGGTGGCGATCTCGGCCGCTATCTCGCCTTCATAGAAGGCACTGGCGCCCTCCTTGGCGATACAACGCAGGGTCGCGGCAAGGGCCGGCACCTTGTGCCGGGAGCCCAGCGTCGGCGCCTTGCCATCGACGAGATAGTGGCGTGCAGCCCCATCGTCCCCGGCGAGCTCCGATGCCTGGCCGGCCCAGTCCGCCGCGACGCGGGCGTGGACGGCGTAGCCTTCCTCGGCATAGCGGATCGCGTCGGCGAACAGCCTGTCGAAGGGCAGCGCGCCGAAACGGGCGTGCAGCGTCTCCCATGCCTTCACCGCGCCGGGAACCGTAACGGAATGTGGCCCGAATTCCGGCATGGCCGCAAATCCCTCGGCGCGCAGGCGCGCCGCGTCGGCGCCAGCCGGGGCGTGGCCGGAGCCGTTCAGGCCGTGCACCGAACCGTCGGGCTCCGCCAGGATCACGAAACAGTCTCCGCCGATGCCGGTCATGTGCGGTTCGACCACGACGAGTGTCGCCGACGCTGCCAGCGCCGCGTCGACGGCATTTCCGCCCTGCCTGAGCACGTCGAGGGCCGAGGCGGTCGCGAGCGGATGCGATGTCGCAGCCATTCCGTTCTCGGCGATGACCGGCGAGCGGCCGGGAAGGTGGAAGCTTCTGGTCATGACGCGCCTAACCTATTGCTCGAAATTGACGTCGCGCCCGGCTGCCCGCAGCGACACGGAGAAACCGGCGAGCACGTCGATGAGGGCGATCGCCATCAGCGTGAAGAATACCGAATGCGCCGCGCCTCGCACCAGCAGGAACTCCACGAGAAAGGCGACGAAGACGAAGGTCGACAGAAGATGATCGACGAGCGACGCGTTGGACGTGCGGGTCGACTTCACCACTTCGACGAAGAGCAGGACGAGCGCCAGCATGATGAGCAGATCGCCCAGGCTCATGGACCAGACGCCGCCCGACATCATGGTGAGCGAGAAGACCTCCGCCGCCCAGGGGTCGGAGCCCGGATCGCCGAAAAGCCCGACGAGGCCGAGATTGTAGAGGAGGAAAGGCAGGATCAGCAGCGGGACGGCGCCAAGCATTCATTGCTCCGATGAGGCGGCCCGAAGGACCGACAGGCGGGAGCCAGTTTCTCGGACAGTTCCGCGGGGAATGCAAGGCAGCGGAACGCTGGGAGGGGTAATTCAGCGAAGCGGAGGAGCGATCGCCGGGATGTAACGGAACGGATAGGGTCCATGGACAAGCCGTGGACGGGATCACCTCGCTCCGCTCGGGTCCGAGTCTGTCGAAGCTTCTTGGCCGATGCCAATCGTCAACGTCGGCGATCGGCGCAAGTCAAACAAAAAGACCGGCGCGAGGCCGGTCTTTCCGAAAATCGGCAATGCCTGGAGGCGATCAGCCTTCCCGCGGCTCCAGGACCTGGCGGCCGCGATACATTCCGGTCTTCAGGTCGATGTGATGGGGACGACGCAGCTCACCCGAGTTCTTGTCCTCGACATAGGTCGGGGCCTTGAGCGCATCGGCGGCACGGCGCATGCCGCGCTTGGACGGCGAGGTCTTTCGTTTAGGTACAGCCATGGAATTGCTCCATTACGATCGGTCAAAGCCCCGGTGATCCCTCGCGAAAGGGCCGCACTCATGGGCCATATTCAAGAAAGTGGCGTGCCTATACACGGACCCTGACCGTTTGGCCAGCGCTGCCGGTCACTTTTTTTCGAAACCGCCCCTTTTCGGGCGGCGCTGAGCAATTCCAGGAAAAGTGGAAACCGGTTTTCCGCCCGGAATTGCGTATAAAGCAACAAGCAATTCCAGGAAAAGTGGAAACCGGTTTTCCGCCCGGAATTGCGAAACGCGAAAGAGACAGAGCATGTCCGTGATCGAGAAAAGCGGAAAGGCTCTACTCGAGACAGCCGACATAGGCTCCCGCGCGGGAGGCCCGTCTTTCGATCACCGACGCCAGGCGGCGCATGCCGGCCGAGGGGTGGGCCGGGTCGCGCTTGGCGGGATTGGGCAGGGTGATGGCGAGCAGCGCAGCCTGCCGGCGGGTGAGTTCCCTAGCCGGGCGGCCGAAGTGACGCTGGGCCGCGGCCTCGATCCCGTAAATGTTGGGCCCCCACTCCACGACGTTGACATAGATCTCCATGATGCGCCGCTTGGGCATCACCATGTCGAAATAGATCGCCAAGGGCAGTTCCAGCGCCTTGCGCAGGTAGGAACGACCCGACCAGAGAAAGAGGTTCTTCACCGTTTGCATGGGAATGGTCGAGGCGCCGCGCGTCGTCTCTCCGGCCATGGCGTCGTCGATGACCGCGTTCAGCTCGCCGAGATCGACGCCGAAATGTGAGCAGAACTGGCCGTCCTCCGACATGATCACCGAATGGAGCAGCACCGGCGCGACGTCCTCGATCGGCACCCAGCGCCGATCATATCCCTGGAGTGTGACGAGGTCGCGGAGCATCAGCGTCGAGACCGGATGCACGAAGGAAGGCAGGTAGAGGATCGTCAGAAGCGCCGGCACCAACGCGATCCCGATGCAGGCCAGGATGCCGCGTCCGATCCACCGGCCAACGATCGTGCCAGTCCTGCGCCGCTTCTTGCCGGGCATCGCCACCCTTTCGGTGTCCGGTTCTATGATCGGCTCGGTCAACCCTTCCATTCCCGCCAATCTGTTCGCATCTCGCCGCCGAGCCGGTTTCGGGATACCCAATGAATTCAGTGGGGCTCGCCCCTGGCATAAAGGCGCGCGGCTCCTTGCGCAACGAGAGAGTGTCGGCTACCCCACCGCGCATGACCATAAACAGCCTCGTTCCGTTTGAAATCGTGCTCGAGAACCGCGCCGGGGCGGTCGAGGCGATGTTGCGGCGGCTGCTCGACGACCGCCTCCAGCCAGGCGAGATCGCTCGGCCGGAGCGGCTTTTCCAGGCCATGCGCCACGGCGTCCTCAATGGCGGCAAGCGGATCAGGCCATTCCTGGTGATGGAAAGCGCCGCACTTTTCGGCGCCGACGGCGAAGCGGCCGCCCGTGTCGCGGCGGCGCTCGAATGCGTCCATTGCTATTCGCTGATCCATGACGACCTGCCTGCCATGGACGACGACGATCTCAGGCGCGGCCAGCCGACAGTGCACAAGGCGTTCGACGAAGCGACGGCGATTCTTGCCGGCGACAGCCTGCTGACGCTGGCATTCGACATCCTCTCCGACGACGCAACCTCGCTCGCGACGGAGGCGCGGCTGGCGCTGGTGCTGTCGCTGGCGCGGGCGGCGGGGGCCGGCGGCATGGCTGGCGGGCAGGCGCTGGATCTCCAGGCGGAGCGGGTCGCCCCGGGCGAGGCAGGGATCATCACCTTGCAGGCCATGAAGACGGGCGCCCTGATCCGGTTTGCCTGCGAGGCGGGGGCGATCATCGGCGATGCCGCCCCTTCCGACCGCGAGCGGCTGGCCGAGTTCGGCGCGGCGATCGGCCTCGCCTTCCAGCTCGCCGACGATCTGCTCGACCTCACCGCCGATTCGGACTCCATGGGCAAGGCTACCGGCAAGGATGCCGCCGCGGGCAAGGCAACGCTGGCCGGGTTGCATGGAATCGATTGGACGCGCCGACAGCTGCACGGGCTCGTCGAGCAGGCGGAAGCGCTGCTCGAGCCGTTCGGCGACAAGGCGCTTCGGCTGCGCCAGGCGGCAAGCTTCATCGCCCATCGCCGCAACTGAGATTTTCCCCCAGGTGGGCCGACATCGCCGTCGGGCCATAGCCAACCCGGCCGGCTGCCTTCCGGATGCCCAGATGTTCGTTCACGATGACGTCATGTCGAGAACGCTGATCGTCGTGGGGCTCGTCATCGTCGCGGTCGGAATTCTCTGGCCGTGGCTTTCCCGCATTGGCCTGGGAAGACTGCCGGGCGACATCGTCGTCCAGCGGGAGAACTTCACGTTCTACGCACCGATCGCCACCGGCATCCTCGTCAGCGTGGTGCTTTCGGTGATTTTCTGGCTGATCAATCGCTAGGGATCTGCTGCAGGCTCTGCACCGGGCCATGGCAAGAAATCAGGAGCGCCACCCGCCCTTCGGATGGCGCTCTATCTCTTTGATCCATCTATGCGACCCGAGCCAACTCGGCCGGCTGCGAAGAGCTAGAATTCGGTATCGTCGAAGCCGCCACCAAGGTCGGCCTCTTCGGCCTGGACGTCATCCGCCGGAGGCTCCGCGGCCTGCGCTTCGTCGCCACCAAACATCCCGGCAAGCATGTTGCCCAGCAGCACACCGCCTGCTACGCCCATTGCCGTCTGCGCGGCACCCGCCAGAAAGCCTCCCCCGGCGCGTTGCGGCGGCTGACTTTGGCCAAAGGGCTGGGACCTGTCATCTGCCTGTGGCCGCCCGACGCGGGGGACGGACCCTGTGCCGCGCTGCGGTTGACGGTCCCCGAAGATGCCGGAGAACAGACCTCCCGGCGCCCGCCGGGAAGCAACGTCCTGTTCGAGCTCCGCTATGCGAGCCTGGGCAGCATTCAACGCCTGCTCCTGCACCACGATGGTCTGGGCCATGTAGTAGGGCGCTCCGGGCTGCCTCGCGAGCTGGTCGTGGATATACTTTTCCGCCTCGATGTCCCGGGGCGGCGACTGCCGCTCGACCTCGGCAAGCCTGTCGAAGAGGCCTTCGATCGCTTGTTGGTCGTTTCTGTCCATGATCACTCGGACTCCCTGTTTCTGCGGCTTGAACTACTCTTCCCGCTGGCCGGTGAGCTGCAGGAGCAACTGGAAGATGTTGACGAAATTCAGATAGAGCGAAAAGGCTCCGAAGACGGCGAGCTTCTGCTGCGTCTCGGCACCGAAGTTCTCGGCGTATTGTTCCTTTATGGTCTGCGTGTCCCAGGCGGTGAGCCCGATGAAAACGAAGATGCCGATGACGGAAATGGCGAACTGAAGAGCCGACGAACCGAGGAAGAGGTTGACCAGGCTCGCTATCACCACGCCGATGAGACCCATCATCAGGAAGGACGAGAACTGGGTGAGGTCGCGTTTGGTGGTGTAGCCGTAAAGGCTTGTCGCGCCGAACATCGTCGCTGCGATGAAGAAGGTCCGTGCGATGCTGGTTCCGGTGAAGACGAGAAACACCGAGGCCAGGGAAAGGCCCATGACCGCGCAGAAGGCCCAGAACATTGCCTGGGCGGCGCCCGCGGACATGGTCTGTATCCGGAACGAGAAAAACAGGACGAAGGCAAGGGGCGCGAGCATCACCACCCATTTGAGCGGCGTGGAGAAGATCGGCACGTAGAGGGCCGGCGTCGATGCGACGGCAAAGGCGACGAGGCCCGTCACCACGAGGCCGAGTCCCATGTAGTTGTAGATACGCAGCATATGCTGGCGCAGACCCTCGTCGAAGAGAGCGTCCGTTCGGGCTGCGAAGCCCGTTCGATAGTTAAAATTCGGCGTGTTCATTGTTTGCTCCTCGTTAGTCAGTAAAGCGTGTGGGCGAGACGGTCCGCTGCCCTGTCGAGCTCGCGGGAATCGGTCTTGCCGACAAGCGCGTAAGCCACTTCTCCGATCTGCCAGTAGGCGGCAGTGTTTTCCGTCGAGCTGTCGACCGTCACCTCGACCACGTTGAAATTGCCGGGACGCACGGCGAACAGAGACATCATGCCCAACTCCGGGGACTCCAGCGCCAGCTCGACGCTCGGCCCGAACTGGGAGGGGTAGATCTGGGCGTCCAGAACCTTCCATCCGTTTGGCAGGTTCGGCATGACGATGCCTGTCGCCGCCCTGATTTCTGCCTCGTCATAGTCGGCGGTTTCGGGCTGGGAGACCATGGAAGCGCGCACCAGCGTTGTCGTGTGGGCCCTTAACGCGTCGCCGACGAATGCTGGCGGGGGCGTGGACGCCACCACTTCGGTTACCGGCCCGATAGCGGCATGTGCGAGCCAGCCAGCACAAACAAGGACCCCGATCGAGGCGGCGCGCTGCAACAGCCTCCCGTGACGACGGCTCGCAAGCCCCCGGGAAAGCCGGCGAGCGGCCGCACTCGTGGCGGGCATCGGAGCCCCCTCCGCGGAAGTCATGGCGAGCCGCAACTCGTCACGTGCTCTCAGGTCCGCCATCACGCGGGCAGCGAGCTCCGGACGGGCCGACAGATAGGCTTCGACCTCGATGCGGCGCGAAGGCGCGAGTTGATCGTCCACATAGGCGTCGAAGTCCGTGTCAACGACGGGATCACGTTCTTCAGTCATCGAGACCTCCCACGATCCTGAGATGATTTCGCGATTGGGGGAGTTCCTCCATCTCGCGAAGACGGGCTCTGGCCCGCCCGATGCGGGACATGAGGGTTCCAAGCGGAATCCCGAGGGCCTCGGCTGCCTCCTGGTAGGAGAGCCCCTCGATGGAGACGAGCGAAAGAGCGGCACGTTGCTCTTCCGGCAGATTGAAAAACGCCTGTCGCACCTGCTTCAGACGCACGGCATGGTCCTGCGGCGGCTGCTCCTCCGTCTCCACGGATGAAGCAACCTGTCGTTCGCGAACCGCGGCCGAACGCTGCGATCGGATTGCGTCGACATGCACGTTGTGAAGAATCGACAGGAGCCAGCGTTTCAGGTTCCCGTCGTGGTGAAACGTGTTCCGGCGCTCATAGGCCCGCACGAGCGTGTCGTGAACAAGGTCTTCGGCATCCACCGGATTGCGCGCCAGCGACATCGCATATCGCCGAAGCGATGCGAGCTGACCAAGGACGTCGAAACGGGATTTCGGATCGATCATGCAAAGTATACGGAGCGGCGGGCGCTTTTCATCCCCTCAGGCCAAGAAAAAAAGCGGTCACTTCTCGAGCGAGGGCTCGAGCCGGTTTGGAAGGGCCGCGCGTGGAGCATAGCTGGGAACCCGAAGCACCGTCCGGTCCAGAACGGTTTTTTAATGTAAATTTGCCGTAATGCTTGCGCTCGCATTGTATCGAGTTGCGGCGGGGCGTGGCTTTGACCAAACACTATTCCTTTATTCGGTCGATCCGAATTCGTTATATTTCCGGCCTCCTGGTGATCGCGGCCGCGGCAGGCGCCATCATGTTCATGCTGACCAGGATGAGCGCTTTCGAACAGGAGCTCGATCGGCTGGGAAACAGCACCGTTTCCTTCATGCGAGACCTGCGCACTGCCACGAGCTTCGCGGAACAGACCGCGGCCTCGTGGCGCGCCGAAAGCCGCGCGGAGCTTGCGGGCGCCGCGCGGGGGCATGTCGAGCGGCTGGATGCTGGCATTCGTCAGCTTGAGGCGGATATCGCCGCGGTCCGGCCACGGCTTTCGGAGAAAACGCTGGCCGAACTCGATGCCGCGGCCGTCAATGGCGACCTGTTTTGGTCGGCACGGGACATGGTCCGCAATCTCGGCGCGCTGGCGGGCGCTGCGAGCTGGGACGAATGGGGCGTGCGCGCCATCAAGAACCAGAACGATCTTTTCGCCCAGCCGATGCTGCTGCGCGCCCGCAACGCCGTGCAGGCGGAACGCCGTGTCGCCGGCGCAGAGGCGAGCCGGTTCCTGTTCACCGCAAGCTGCCTGCTGCTGTTCGCGCTGGGCAGCGTCGCGCTCTGGATCTTTCGGCCCATGGAGAGGGAGATCCAGCGCGCCTTCGAGGAATCGCAGGCGCTGCTGCTCAAGGCCGAAGCCGCCGACCGCGCCAAGTCCGAATTCCTGGCGAATATGAGCCACGAGATCCGCACCCCGATGAACGGCGTGCTCGGCATGGCCGAGTTGCTCAACAAGACCGAACTCAGCAGCCGCCAGAAGACCTTCACGGAAGTCATCGTGAAGTCGGGCAACGCGCTTCTCACAATCATCAACGACATCCTCGATTTCTCGAAGATCAATGCGGGGCAATTGACCCTCGATCCGGGCCCGTTTCGTCTGGCCGAAGCGGTCGAAGACGTCGCCACGCTCGTGTCGGCCGGGGTCGCGGAGAAGAATCTCGAGCTCATCGTGCGGGTCGATCCGATGCTTCCGGAAAGCCTGGTGGGCGATGTCGGCCGGTTCCGCCAGATCATCACCAACCTGCTCGGCAACGCGGTGAAGTTCACGGAGAAGGGCCATGTCCTCGTCGACGTGACCGGTCAACGAGGGGATGGCTTGGCGCATCTCCATGTTCGGGTCGAGGACACCGGCATCGGCATTCCCGCCGACAAGCTGGGCACGGTGTTCGAGAAATTTGCGCAGGTCGACGGCTCCTCGACCCGCCGGCACGAGGGAACGGGCCTCGGCCTGGCTATTGCAGCCCGCTTGGTCGAGCTGATGGGCGGTCGCATGGGTGTCGAAAGCCAGGTCGGACGAGGCTCGGTCTTCTGGTTCTCGGTGTCGTTGCCAATCCACGAGGCGGAGCCTTCCCTGGCGCCCGTGCCCGTCGACGTCACCGGCGCCAGGGTGCTGGTCATCGACGACAATCCCGTCAACCGCGAGATCCTGCTGGAGCAGCTCAGAAGTTGGGGTTTCGACTGCGCGGCCACCGAAAGCGGAGCGGTGGGACTCGCCTTCCTCGATCGCGCGGTGCAGCTCGGCGCTCGTGTCGATTGCATCGTCCTGGATTACCAGATGCCCGGCATGAACGGCGCCGACGTCGCCAGGGCGATCGCGGCTGATACCCGCATCTCGAACATACCGGTGATCCTGCTCACCTCGGTCGACCAGGTCGATTTCGGTCGCATGGTGCTCGACTTCGGGATCGCCGCGCATCTGACCAAGCCCGCGCGTTCTGCCGTCCTGCTGGGAACGATCGTCGCCGCCATTCAGAAGACGCGGGGGGAGGGGGCTCGCGCCACCCTCGCATATGGATCGGCCGACCGCGCCACGGCTTCCCCGCTGCGCATGTCATCCGCGATGCCTCCTGCCATCCACGACACGCGCGAGGCGGCAGTGATTCCGCTGCAGCCGGTGGACATACTGATCGCCGAGGATAACGAGGTGAACCAACTCGTCTTTGGCCAGATCCTCAATGGCCTCGGCCTTTCCTATCGTATCGCGGCCAATGGCCGGACAGCCGTGGAATTTCATCGCACATTGAAGCCGAAGCTGATCCTCATGGATGTCTCGATGCCGGAGATGAACGGGTACGAGGCGGCGCGCGCCATCCGCGCAAGCGAAGCCCAGAGCGGCGAGCACATCCCCATCATCGGCGTCACGGCCCATGCGCTGAAGGGCGACCGCGAGAAATGCATCGAGGCGGGCATGGACGACTATCTCTCCAAACCGGTCTCGCCCGACCGTCTCGGCGCCAAGATCGGCATGTGGCTCACCGAACGGGCGCTGGCGAAGAGCGCCTAGCCCTCATCCTACCGCGCTCCGCGCCGCCGCCTTCTCCCACAAACAAGAGGAGAAGGGAGGCTGCCAGGACCGTCTGCGACAATCGCAGACATTTGCGATTTGCATTTACGCCGATGCCAGGCCACCACCTTCTCCCCTGTTCTGGGAGAAGGTGGCGAAGCGCGGTCCGATGAGGGGCGTCGATGCCGTTGCCGACTTACCGGTTCCTCAGCACCACGCAGGAGCCGCCTACGCCGCGCAATTGGCGGCAGATCGTGTCGGCTTCGGCGCGATCGTCGGCACCGATCCTGACGGCGTAGATGCCGCGCCGACCCAGCGGCGTGCGGATCCGGCTCACCACAGGTTCATGCGAGGCGAGCAGTACAGGGAAACGTTTCTTCAGGCGCTGCCATTGACCGATCGCGGCGGCGCGGCGGAAATTGCCGGCGACCTGAATCCCCCAGGGTTGGACGTGGACGCTGGCCATCGCGATCGTCGCCGACATGGTGGCCGGCAACCGCCGGCAGGCCTGTCCGAAATCCAGCTTCGGGTCGAGCGGAGGGATTTCCCCGACATAGCCGGCGTCCGCGAAGCTGTCGGCCGGCTCGCCCATGATATCGAGCACGTAGGCTTCGGTCTCGAGTGGCAGGAAGCCCCCCGAGGCGAGCCAGCGCGACACCCGGTTCTCGCCGGCATTGTAGGCCGCCGCCGCGAGCCCGAGATTGCCAAAACCCTTCTTCAGCTCGGCGAGATAGCTGGCCGATGCGGGGATCGCCTGGTCGATGTCATAGGGGTCGGAGAGCCCGCGCATCCTGGCCGTGCCGGGCATGAACTGGGCGATGCCTTCCGCGCCGACGGGGCTCACCGCGTTGGGGTCGAATCGGCTCTCCTTCCAGATCAGCCGCGCGAAGAAATCGCGGGGCAGTCCGTTACGCAGTGCCTCGATCTCGATCAGATCGCAGATGCGGTGGATATCGACCGGCCGGTACCGGCCCGTCGGGTCGGCGCTCGCGGTGTCGATCGGCGACACGCCGCCCAGAAGGGCGGCGGCGAGCAAGACAGCTTTTCCCGGCCTACTCCGCAGCCTGCTTGCCGCTCCGGCCATAGCGCTGCTCGATATAGTCGGCGACCATCTTCTGGAAATCGGCGGCGATGCCGGGCCCGCGCAAGGTGGCTGCTTTCCGTCCGTCGATGAAGACCGGCGCGGCCGGCGTCTCGCCCGTGCCAGGCAAGGAGATGCCGATATCGGCGTGCTTGGATTCCCCCGGCCCATTGACGATGCAGCCCATGACAGCCACCTTCAGCGCCTCGACGCCCGGATACTGCTCCCGCCAAACCGGCATGTTGCGGCGGATATCGTCCTGGATCTGCTGGGCCAGCTCCTGAAAAACGGTCGAAGTGGTACGCCCGCAGCCCGGACAGGCGGCGACGATCGGCACGAATTGCCGGAAGCCCATCGTCTGGAGCAGCTCCTGCGCGACCTGCACCTCGCGGGTGCGATCGCCGCCCGGCTCAGGCGTCAGCGAAATGCGGATCGTGTCGCCGATACCCTGCTGCAGCAGGATGCCCATCGCGGCGGAGGAAGCGACGATGCCCTTGGTGCCCATTCCCGCTTCCGTGAGGCCGAGATGGAGGGCGTGGTCGGAGCGCCTGGCAAGTTCGGCATAGACGGCGATCAGGTCCTGGACTTGGCTGACCTTGGCCGAGAGGATGATCCTGTCGCGCGGCAGGCCGATCTCTTCGGCAGCGCAGGCCGAGAGCAGCGCCGACTGTACGATCGCCTCGCGCATCACCTGCTGGGCGGTCAGCGGGGAACCCTTCGCCTGGTTGTCGTCCATCAGCCGCGTCAGCAGCTCCTGGTCGAGGGAGCCCCAGTTGACGCCGATGCGGACCGGCTTGTCGTAGCGGATCGCCATTTCGACGATCGCCGCGAACTGCTTGTCCTTCTTGTCCTTGAAGCCGACATTGCCCGGGTTGATGCGGTATTTGGCCAGCGCCACGGCACAAGCCGGATGATCGGCGAGCAGCTTGTGGCCGATATAGTGGAAGTCGCCGACCAGCGGCACGCCTATGCCGAGCCGGTCGAGCCGTTCGCGGATGCGGGGCACTGCGGCGGCGCTCTCGTCGCGGTCGACGGTGATGCGCACGATCTCGGAGCCGGCCCTATGAAGAGCCGCGACCTGTGCGACGGTCTGGTCGATATCGGCCGTGTCCGTGTTGGTCATGGACTGGACGACGACCGGGGCGTCCCCGCCCACCATGACGCCGCCGACATCGACGCCGACCGAAGCGCGGCGGGGGAAGGGGGAGGAAAAATACCCGGTCATCTCGGGCGCCTCTTGCGTTGGGGCAATTCCAGGAAACCAGTTTTCTGCGACGGAATTGCGAAATGGTTCAAGCGATCCGGCCCTGACGTGGCCGAGCGGCGCCCGTCTGTCAATATGGCGCAGGCGCGCGGGCGTCACTCGATCGTGGTGCCGGAAAGAAAAAACCCGACAGGCGGCGGCCTGCCGGGTCTTCGTTAGATCGGGACTATTCCCGTTCCCTGGACCTTACTCCTTGGCGTGGAGGTCGGTTCCCAGCGTGTCCTTCACGAACAGCAAGCCGATGACGAGCGACATCGCCGAGATCGCGATCGGGTACCACAGGCCGTAATAGATGTCGCCGGCAGCGGCACTCATGGCGAAGACGGTCGCCGGCAGCAGTCCGCCGAACCAGCCGTTGCCGATGTGGTAGGGCAGCGACATGCCGGTGTAGCGGATCCGTGTCGGGAACATCTCGACGAGGATCGCAGCGATCGGGCCGTAGACCATGGTCACGTAGAGAACGAGGACGAAGAGGATCGCGATGGTCATCGTCCAGTTCACCGCGGCCGGGTCGGCGACCATCTTGAAGGCGCCCGCACCGGGGATGGTGAAGACCGAGACCTCTGTCGCGCCCGCCGCTTCTTCCGCGGTGATCAGCTTGTCGCTGATCGCTTGCGCCACCGGAACCGTTGTCTTGTCGCCGGCGCGGATCGCGGCGGCGTCGAGTTTGAGCTCCGGATTGGCGGCGACGAAGGCGTCGAGCTTCTGGTCGGCAACCTTCACGGGATCGCGAACCAGCGGATACCCGGCATCATGCAGGGCAATATTGACGGCCTTCGAGAAGGCGGCGTCCTTCGCCTTGGCCTGATCGCCGGCGGCGACCGCATCGAAGGATTCGATCGTCACGTCGCCGATCTTGACCGTGGCGACCTGACCAGCCTGGCCGGTCACGACGTCATAAGGCACCGAGTTCCGGGTCAGGAACGAGGTCGCCACGTCGCAGGAGGTGGTGAACTTCGCCGTGCCGGTCGGGTTGAACTGGAACCGGCAGTCGCCCGGGGCCGCGGTGACGGTCGCGCGGACATTCTGCTGGGCCGTGGCGAGCGCCGGATTGGCGGCCCAGGTCAAGGCCTTGAACAGCGGGAAGTAAGTCAGGATGGCGAGCGCCAGCCCGGCCATGATGATGGGTTTGCGGCCGATCTTGTCGGACAGCCAGCCGAACACGACGAAGAAGGCCGTGCCGAGCGCCAGCGCGACGGCGATCATGATGTTCACCGACTGCGCATCGACCTTCAGGACGTTCTGCAGGAAGAAGAGCGCGTAGAACTGGCCGGAGTACCAGACGACGGCCTGGCCGGCTGTCAGGCCAAGCAACGCGAGGAGAGCGATCCTCGCATTCTTCCACTGGCCGAAGGCTTCCGACAGCGGGGCCTTTGAGCCCTTGCCTTCCTCCTTCATCCGCTGAAAGGTCGGAGACTCGTTGAGAGACAGCCGGATCCAGACAGAGATGCCGAGGAGCACGACGGAGACGAGGAATGGAATGCGCCAACCCCAAGCAGCGAAGGCTTCCTTGCTCATGACGCCCTGGATCACCAGGATCACGATAAGCGACAGAAACAGGCCCAACGTCGCAGTGGTCTGGATCCAGGACGTGTAGTAGCCGCGACGATCATCGGGCGAATGTTCTGCGACATACGTCGCGGCCCCGCCATACTCTCCGCCGAGCGCAAGGCCCTGCAGCATGCGCAATACGATCAGGATGGCCGGAGCGGCGATTCCCCAGCTTGCCGATCCAGGCAACAGGCCGACCAGGAAGGTCGACAGGCCCATGATCAGAATGGTGATCAGGAACGTGTATTTGCGGCCGACGAGATCGCCGAGGCGACCGAAGACCAGCGCACCGAAGGGGCGCACGAGGAAGCCGGCGGCGAAAGCGAGCAAGGCGAAGATGTTGCGCGTCGCTTCCGGATACTGGCCAAAGAAGGTCACGCCGATGAAGGCGGCGAGCGAACCGTAGAGATAGAAATCGTACCATTCGAAAACGGTACCGAGCGAGGAAGCGAAGATGACTTTCTTCTCCTCCCGCGACATGCCGCGGCTCGTACCGCCGGCAGTTGCCGAGATTGCCATGGGTCGTCCTCCCGAAAGACCATATGTCCATGGTGGCGCTCCGCCGAGCCCTTGGATCGGAACGCGCCACTGTAGGAGAAATGACACAAACGGCGTCACAGAGGCAGCGATGCTTTGGGATTATGACTTTGGTCTTATGACTTTCGTATAATGCGAAGCAAGTCAGTCAGAAATGAAGAAAAAGGGGCCACGCGGAATTTGGCGTGGCCCCCTCGACGATGGCAACGAACGGCGCGCCTACGCGGCGCGGTCCTTGTCCGCGCCGAGATAGCCGCGCTCCTTCAGCCAGCGTTCGATGACGAGTTCGACGAGAGAGGAGACCGAGCGATGGTCGTCCTTCGCGGCCCTGACGAGGGCTTCCTTGATTTCGCGTTCGATACGGAAGCCGAGCGGATGGGTCTTTGACATCTGAGATTCCCTGAATTGGCCGGACCTGCCCGGGACGCCCATCGGGCGGCAGGGTTGAGACAGGAACCGGCGGATGTCTTTGTCGGAGGGGGCAGTCGAATAGCGGTTCTGACACCCAGCGGCGGAGCGGGCCTTGCGATGTCGAAGCATCGTTGAAGGCCGTCCGGTATTTCAGGCGAGGCTTGGAGGTGCGCGGGAACTGAACCCGACGATCGGCGACTTCAGGAAACCGCCGCCCGAAAGGAGCGATGGTGGCTGCTTGCCTCTGCAATCAAGGATCGCAGGATTGCAGAAAATGGCGCTTGCCGATTCGGTGTTCTCGGTGGCATGCGCTTTCTGTGTCGCGCGATTGGAGGCTGCCAGCTGCGTGTCGGTGGAAATGTGGGTTGCCACCACATGGTGACGGCACGGAGCGGATCGGAGTTCCCGAGACAGTTTGGTCGAGCGGCTCTCGGGATCGGCGAGGAATTCGCCCCTGCCGATTGGCGTCTCTCCGAGCGAGAAGACCACCACCAGCCACAATAGCAGGCGATAGAGGAAGGCAATCCCCTCTTGCTGGCCATCGTGCTCGCGGGTCTTTTGCATTTGCAGAGCGCTATCGAATCCCGAACATCCGCAGGAAATTACTGACAAACGTCATAATCCCGTTCGGCTTCGTTCTTCAAGCCCGCGAAAGTAACAAGTAGATCAGGCGGCTGCGAGGGCGGATCCCCGCCCTGATGGAAAATCGCGACGCTGCCGCTACTGGAAATTGCGCCCTTTGGGCATGACCTTGCCGGGTGCGCGGGCGAGTTCGTCGTAGTCGCCTACCACGGCGACCGGCTTTGCGGCAAGGCGCGTTGCGCTGTCTCCCGCGCCCCGCTCAGCCAGGCCCTGCACGAATCGGGCCTGCTCTGAAAGATCGCCGAGCCAATGGGTCAGATCCTCGATGCGGTCGGCCACGATGTGGATGACACCGGATTCCGATTGCAGGCGCCCATCGACGCGGAGAAAGCGCCCGCCCATCACCATGGGACGGAACCGGTCGAAAACCCGTGGCCAGATGATGATATTGGCGACGGCCTGCTCATCCTCCAGCGTCAGGAATATGGCGTTGCCGTTGCCCGGGCGCTGCCGCACGAGGACGAGGCCCGAGACGGAGACGCGCCGGCCGTCCCGCACCCCCGCCAAGCGGCCGTTCGGGGTGACGCCGGCCCGATCGAGGCGCGGACGCAGGAAGGATACCGGATGGGCCTTGAGCGATAAGCCGAGCGATTCGTAATCATGGATGACATGCTGGCCGAGCGGCATTACGGGAAGTTCCGTCTTTGCCTCGTTGTCGATCAATCCGAGATGCGGACGATCGAAGAGCGGCAGGCGTTCGGACGCGCTCCGCGCATCGAGCGCCCGAACCGCCCAGAGAGCGGCCCGCCGGTCCAGGCCGAGCGAGCGGAAGGCGTCTGCGTCCGCCAGCCGCTCGATCTCGTCCTTGTGAAGGCCGGAGCGCAGCCAGACGTCGCGCACCGACAGATAGCCGCGGCCGCGGCGGGCCACGAATTCGATCATGCGCTTTTCCGTCAGGCCCTTGATCTGACGGAAGCCGAGCCTCACGGCATGGCGGCTACGGATGACGTCGCGCATCCCGGCATGGCGAGGCGCGATGTCGGTCGGATCGAAAGATGCTTCCTCGAGGGTGCAGTCCCACTCGGAGAGATTGACGTCGGCTTCGCGGATCTCGATGCCATGCTCGCGAGCGTCGCGCACCAGCTGGGCCGGCCTGTAGAAACCCATGGGTTGGGCGTTGAGGATCGCGGCGCAGAAGACGTCGGGATAGAAGGTCTTCAGCCAGCATGAGGCATAGACCAGCAGGGCGAAGGACGCGGCATGGCTTTCGGGGAAACCGTATTCACCGAAACCCTCGATCTGCTTGAAGCAACGCTCGGCGAAATCCCTTTCGTAACCGCGCGCGACCATGCCCTCGATCATGCGCTGCCGGTAGTTGCCGATTGTGCCAGTGCGCTTGAAAGTCGCCATGGCGCGGCGCAACTGGTCTGCTTCATCAGGCGCGAAGCCGCCGGCCACGATGGCGATCTTCATGGCCTGCTCCTGAAACAGCGGCACGCCAAGCGTCCTCTCGAGAATTTTCCGCAGTTCG
The DNA here is from genome assembly GCA_035556195.1 of Rhizobiaceae bacterium. Taxonomy (GTDB): domain Bacteria; phylum Pseudomonadota; class Alphaproteobacteria; order Rhizobiales; family Rhizobiaceae. Next base: position 33,637 of record DATMFK010000027.1, on the reverse strand, counting down.
GGCTTGGGATATTCGGCGGCTTCCTTCCCTTGACGCCGACGCAGATAGGGATGGACCATGTCGCCCTGGATCGGACCGGGCCGCACGATCGCCACCTCGATGACGAGGTCGTAGAATTCGCGGGGCTTGAGGCGCGGCAGCATGCTCATCTGGGCGCGGGATTCGATTTGGAAAACGCCCAGCGTGTCGGCCCGGCAGATCATGTCGTAGACGCGGCTGTCTTCCGCAGGAATCGTCGCCAGCGTCAACGGCCTGCCATATGCGTCACGTTCGTCGTCGTAGTGCGCCTCGAGCAGCTTCAGGGCGCGGCGCAGGCAGGAGAGCATGCCGAGCGCGAGGATGTCGACCTTGAGGATCTTGACGGCGTCGAGATCGTCCTTGTCCCACTCGACCATCTTGCGCTCGTCCATGGCCGTCTTGACGATCGGCACGATTTCGTCGAGTCGGTCCCTGGTGATGACGAAGCCGCCGACATGCTGCGAGAGGTGGCGGGGAAAACCGAGGATCTCATTCGCCCTTGCGATGACGTGCTGCGTGAGCGGGTCGCCTCGTGAGAGCCCCGCGGCATTCGTTTCCTTTTCGCCGAGTTCGGCGGACGACCAGCCCCAGATCGAGCCGGAAAGCGCGCCGGTGACATCGTCGGAAAGCCCCATAGCCTTGGCCACCTCGCGCAGGGCCGAGCGTCCGCGATAGGTGACCACCGAAGCGGCGAGCGCGGTGCGCTTGCTGCTGTATTTCTCATAGATGTAGGCGATCACCTCGTCTCGGCGCTCATGCTCGAAATCGACGTCGATGTCCGGCGGCTCGCCGCGTTTTTCGGAAATGAAGCGCTCGAACAGGCAGTCGATGATGTCGGGGCCGACCTCGGTGATGCCGATGCAGAAACAGATGACCGAATTGGCGGCCGAGCCGCGCCCTTGGCATAGAATGTCCTTCGACCGGGCGAATTTCACGATGTCGTGGACGGTCAGGAAATATCGCGCATAATTGAGCCTTTCTATGATGCCGAGTTCGTGACGGATGAGATTCTCCACCGTCTCCGGCACGCCGCCGGGAAAACGGAAGCGCGCGCCTTCCCAGGCGAGCCGCTCTAGTTCGGCCTGCGGCTCGAGACCGGATTCTGTCGGCTCGTCGGGATAGTTATATTCGAGTTGCTTCAGGTCGAACGTCAAGGATGCGGCGAAGCGCTGCGTTTCCGCGAGCGCGTCGGAATAAAGCCGGAAGAGCCGCGCCATCTCCGAAGGCGGCTTCAGGTAGCGCTCGGCGTTCGCCCTGAGTTCGAATCCCGCTTCGGCGACCGGCACGCCGAGCCGGATCGCGGTCAGAACGTCCTGCAGGGGGCGGCGTTCCGGCGCGTGGTAAAGGACGTCGTTGACCGCCAGCATGGGCAGGCCTAGGCTTGCGGAAACGGCGGCGGCCTGCTCAAGCCGGAAACGATCGTTGCCGGAATAATCCGGCGAGACGGCGAGCCACAAGGCGTCGCCGAAACGATCCTTGAGTGCGCGGAGGAATGCTGCATCCTGCTCGCCATACGCCGCAAGATCGGGCAGGACGGCAAGCGACATGCGGTCGCCCCATTCGAAGAGATCGTCGCGCCGCAGGTCGGGATTGCCCTTCTCGCCGCGCATATTGGCCTCGGTCAGCATGCGGCAGAGATGGCCCCATCCCGCGCGGTCCCGCGGATAGGCAAGCATGTCGGGCGAGCCATCCGAAAACACCAGCCTGCAGCCGGGATGATAGGCGATCTTGTCCACCTTCGCCTGTTGCCAGGCGCGCACCACGCCGGCCACCGTATTGCGGTCGGCGAGACCGATGGCCGAGAAGCCGAGCAGGCGAGCGGAAACCACCAGCTCCTCGGGCTTCGACGCGCCGCGCAGGAACGAGAAGTTCGACTGGACGCCGAATTCGGCATAGGGAATGACCGCCGCGGCGTTCATGCGAAGATCCCGTGCATGTACCAGCGCGGCAAGGCCTGCTTCTCGCCGTAGAACCCTTGCCGATAGAGCCAGTAGCGGCGGCCGTCCACATCCTCGACGCGGAAATAGTCGCGCGTGGCCGCATCCGCGCTTTCGCGCCACCATTCGGGTGCGATGCGCTCCGGCCCCTCGGCGCGCGCGACATGGTGAAGGGCGCGGCGCCAGCGGAAGCGTGCGGGTGGCCCTTCGGGGATCTCGGCCATGACTTCGACCGGCTCGGGATAAGAAAAGAGCCGGATGGGCCGCTCGAGCGGAGCGTAGGGCCCCGTTGCTGCCTTTCCTCTCGACACGGCATCGCAGAATGGGATGGCGCCGGCGGCCCTTTCCGGGCTGTGGCTCTCGACAAGAACGGGTTGCAGCACCGCTTCGTGGCCGAGCCGGGCGCGCACCCGGTCGGCCAAGACGGCCAGGCCCTCCGCCTCCTCCTCTGCCTTGCCACCAAGGTCGGCCTGCGTGATCTCCAGACTCGCCGACTGGAGCACGGACAGCCGAACGAGATCGAAACCGAAGCCGGCGTCGATGATCGCTTCGGCCGCGGCCAGCCTCTCATGGAAGAGGCGCCGCACCAGGCGTGGCTCACGCAGCGGGCGCGACGTGCCGACGGCGATGCGACGCACGTCGCCGTCGACCCGGAACAGGGCGAGTTCGAGGACGCGCGCGCCCTCGCCGCGTCGTTCGAGATCGGTCTTGAGCGTCGTGGCGAGGGTGAAGGCCAGCTCCTCGACGTGGTCGAGGAGCGTGATCGGCTCGGGCAGATGCCGTTCGGCCGAGAGAGCCGCGACGGGCAGGCGCGGAGAAATTGCCTCATCGATCCGGCCGAGCGCCTGGTCGAGCCGGACCAGAAGCTCTTTGCCGAAGCGCCGAGCCAGCGGCGCGCGGGGCGCCGCCATGATTCCCCCCGTCGTCCTGAGGCCGACGCTCTCGAGACCGCTCCGAGTTCCGGAGGCAAGCCGTAATGCGGCGAGCGGCAGGGGTGCGAGGCTGTCCGCCTCCTCTCCCGGTGCGATCGGAGGCAGCGAAAAACGCGCTGCCGCCCAGGCCGCGCCCGGCGTCGAGGCAAGTCCGGCCCGCACGCCGAAGCCCTGGTGGAACAGGCGCGTCAGGAGATCGTCGAGCATCGCCTTTTCGCCGCCGAACAGATGGGCGCAGCCGGTGATGTCGAGGAACAGCCCGTCGCAACCGTCAAGCGCCACGAGCGGGGTATAGCGGTCGCACCAGTCGGCCAGGCCTTCGAGCAGCCGGCGGTCCGCCGCCGGATCGGCCTCCTCCACTTCGAGCGTCGGATGCATGGCGCGAGCGTCGGCCACTCCCATGCCGCGCTTCAGGCGGAGCGCCTCAGCCTGCTCGTCGAGGGCGGCGATGCGCTGGGTGTTGTTCTCGCGATAGCTGAAGACGAGCGGGGGCCTCTGCTTCCGAGGGCTTGAACGCCAGGACCGTCCCAGGCGCTGACGCAGGAGGCGCTCGGCGCTGAGATACGGGAACCACAGAGCCAGGATTCTCTGGCCGTCTTTCCTCAAAGGCGAGCTCATGGGGGTTCCACTCCAATACGAATTGGCCGGCAAGGCCGGACCGGCTCTTGTCTAGGGTTACGGTATAGGCCGGTTGGCCGATCGAGGCGGGCAGAGGGCCTGCCACGGTGCTTCGCGGCGTGGCAGGCGCGGCCGAAACGAGAAGCCGGAAAGGGGCGGCAGTCGGTTCCGGTCCCGCCGATTGGCGCAGCAGGAAAACCGGATGGCCGGCGATCTGCGCGCGGCGGTGCAGGCGGCGCGTCGCGGTCAGGTCGAGTATCCTCTGATTGCCGCGCACCTCCAGGAAAACGGCCGAAAGTTCGCTCAGCCGCGCGGCTTCTTCCGCCACCCACAAGGCGTCGGCGATTTTGCGTATGTCGGAGACGAGAAGATCGCCCGGCGAGAGGCCGCAGAAGCCCAGAAGGCCCGGTGCATAGGGGAACCCCGCCTCCGAGAAAGCCTCTCCCGCGCCGATCCACAGCACGGGTCTCCCCGAATGCCGCCGCCTGGCCAAGCCCGCCATGCCCAATGCGAACCCGGCTGCCGCACCGGCATCGCGCGCGTCGCGGCCATGGATTTCGGTGAGCGCGGCATCGGGCAGGCCACCGCCGAGTGCGACGTCCAGACCCTCGGCTCCCGTCCTGAGTGCGTTGGATAGCTTCGATTTTCCGGCAATGCCGGACTCGCGCAGAATCACGCCGGCAGCCATGGGCGCGGATGCCGGGATTTCGAGGCGCTCAGGCATGGCGCCCTCGATCTTCGCGATGGTCCGGCGCAGGGACAAAATGGTTTCCCGCGCCACGGCGGAAGTCGCCATGTCGGCCTACTCTACGATATGTTCCTGTTATGTTCCTATGGATTCCAGAGGTGGTGCCGGGAGTCAAGCACGCTGGCCGGGAATTTATTCCTGGCAGCGGCCGTCAGATCTTGCCGGTGGCGCTGTATACGCGGCGAGATGCCGGCCTCGCAGCCGCATTGTGCGAGGCCAAGTGATCCCACTTGGCCGCAAAATGCTTTAGAGGCTCGAAAGCCACGAACGAAAGGGCTATATCCCGCCAAAAGGATAAAGAATGGCCCGCATCTATCAAACCCGTGCCTGGCATGACCAGCTCTCTCCATCGATCGAGGAAATCGAGCTACTTGCGCTGGAGGCCTATGCGCATCTTCCGGAGGAGTTCCGCAAGCTTACCGGCGAGATCGTCATCCAGATCGCGGAATTTCCGACCGACGAGATCATGGACGACCTGTCGTTGGAGACGCCCTTCGACCTGCTCGGCCTGTTCGAGGGACGCGGCATCGCCGAGCGCTGGAACCCTCAGACGGGCGAGGGGCCGAATCGCGTCACGCTCTACCGGCGGGCCATCCTCGACTATTGGGCCGAGAACGAGGAAACGCTGGGCGCGATCGTGACCCATGTCCTCATCCACGAGATCGGCCACCATTTCGGCCTCTCCGATGACGACATGGAGCGGATTGAGGAAGAGGCTGAGGAGACCACGACGTCACCCACGTGAGGATTCGCCTCGACCTTGGCGAGACAGGCGTTTGTATTGCGGCTGCTCGAGCGCCACGAACAGAGGCTATGGTCCCCCGTTGCGGCGGTCATTTCCGGGGATGAGGCGTCATTTCTCTTCCGCAAGGGCCTCGAGCAAGCCGATCCTTTCCATCAGCCATGTCAGCGCTGTGAAGACAAGAACGGCGGCGCTGGCGAAGATGCCAACGAGCCAAGGGTATGCCACTTTTCGGCGCATCCTGAGATCCTCGACCACACCGTTTATCGAGGGATTTTCGGCCCGATAGGCAATCTGGACAGAGGCATCCGGCAATAGAGAGCTGTCAGCGGGATCTCTGACACTTCTAACAATGCGCGGATGGACATTGCTTTGGCTCCTGTAGTTTGGCCATTCTCCAGCGTGAACTCGTATTCTATCTGGCCGTCCCTAGACCGGTGGCCCCGTCCTCTCCTGAGGGTTGCGCTGGTGACCGAGGCAATCGCGGTCATGACTGTATCGAGCAGGACAACGGCGCGCTGCGCTTTCTCAACCTCCCACGCCAATAAATGAAGGTCATGACGACGCCAGCAGCAAGCGCCAGAACCAGACGTGCGATTTTTACTGCGGACATTCGGATCGAAGCCCCCTCCAGCAGAAAACACCAAGGCAGCCCGCAACTCAAGGGTGCGGGTCGTTCATGCCCCTCCCTGTGCGTGATTCCAAAACCGTTGCAATTCGGCGCCGAGATGAAGAGCGCTGCGAATCTGTCCAGCCTATCTACCAACGGCCGTTTGGGCCATCAGCTAACGCCTCTCTGCCGGGGAAGACGTCAAGAAAGAGGATTACAATCCTTTCCGCTTCATCCGGCGCATCGTCGCCTCGTCCACCAGGGCGCGGAGCTCCTTGATCAAAGGATGCTTGTCGGTCTGCTTCAGCCCGTAGCTGAGATTGAACTGATAGTCGAAGTCAGGAGCGTTGCGGCCGATGACGTGCTGAAGCATGGTCTCCAGCTTGTCAAAACCCTTGGCGAGGATCGCTTCCGGCGAGGCGGCAGCATTATACTCGTCCCACAGGGCCAGGATCTCCTGCCGCAGGTCTTCCGGCAAGGGCGCGCTTAGCCGGACGAGATCCGATCGCTCCCGCTCATGCCGGCCGTCGTCTCCTTGCTGATGGATCGCGGGGACGTCGCCCGAGATCGCTTCGCCGAGATCGTGCACGATGCAGAGCTTGAGAAGCTTGAGACGATCGCAGTCGCCGAGTTCGCGATCGAACATCATCACCATCAGCGAGAGCCGCCAGCTATGCTCCGCAGTGCTTTCGGCGCGGCCCTGCGAGGTGGTGCCGCTGCGCAGCGTATTCTTCAAGCGTTCCGCGGCCTGGAGGAAGTCGATGATGCCGAGGAAGCGGGACGGATCAAGTTCGTTTCGGTGCGTCATGGCAGGCAGGATAGCCTGCCGCGCGAAATCCGCTACCGGCTCAATAGTCCCCGAGCTTCATGTCCGGCTGATAGTCGACGCCATCGACGTCCTTCACTACCGCCTGGCCGCAACGCATGGCGTTCGTCTCGGCGTCGAAGCCATAGGTCGGCGAACCGAACAGATGCCAGCCATTGTTCAGCGCGGCCGTTACCTTGTGACAGAAACTCGCGTTGTCAGGTCCGGTGAGAAAGCGGTAGAGTTTCATGGCCTTGCTCCCGTAGTTCCCGCTTTTGCAAGAAGCCTTTCAGCCTGTTCGAGGTGCAGCCGCTCGACCATGCGGCCGTCAAGCGAGATCACGCCCTTGCCTGCATTTTCCGAGTTTGCGAAGGCCGCGACAATGCTTCGGGCCTCCGCGACCGCCGCGGCGGAAGGCGAAAAGGCCGCGTTGGCCGGCGCGATCTGGGCAGGATGGATCAGTGTCTTGCCGTCGAATCCCATAGCCGCGGCTTCGCGGCACTCTGCCTCGAACGCCTCGAGATCACGGAAATCGTTGCTCACGCCGTCCAGAATGTCCAGCCGTCCGGCCCGCGCGGCGAGCACCATCTGCATCAGCCAGGGAATGAGGTAACGGCGATCCGGCTTGGCGAGCACGCCGGTTTCCTTCACCAGATCGTTGGTGCCGGCCACCAGGCAGACAAGCCGCGATGCCGGTTCTCGGCCGAGTTCGGAAATCGCGCCGAGATGGGTGAGCGCCCGCGGCGTCTCGACCATGGCCCAGAGCTTTATCTCCTCCGCCCCGTCGATCGCGGCCAGAGCGTCGGCGGCATCGAGAATGTCGCGCGGCGTCTCGATCTTGGGCAGAAGTATCCCCTCGGGTCGGAGGTCGGCGGCAAGGCGAAGATCGTCGGCTCCCCATTCGCCCGACAGCGCATTGATGCGGATGACGGTCTCGCGAGCCGGTCGAGCGACGAAAAGCTGCTGCAGCCTGTCGCGCGCCGCCGCCTTCTCGGCGGGAGCCACCGCGTCCTCCAGATCGACGATCACCGCATCGCAGGCGAGCGACGGGATCTTGAACAAGGCCTTTTCATTGACGGCCGGCACATAGAGGACGGATCGGCGGGGGCGGTAAGCTTCCATGGAGCGATCTATGCCGTTTCGGCCAGGCCGTGGCAAGCCGCCCCGTTTTTTCGACGATTCCGCCTGAAAATCTCCTTGTTTGCGCCATGCCATTCCCATCAGGGGCTGCCAAAGTTCGGGCATCATGGTCAAAGAGCCCGCCTCATCCCGATGGTCGCTGCCGGAACGGCTGGCCAGTGATTCGTGGTGGCTCGTCGAACCGACGAAGCTGCGCCCCTCCGGCACCATTCTTGCCTTCATCCCTCGGCCCCCGGAGCGTCGTGCTTCGGCTCCTCGAACCGGACCGTCCGATCGACCCACAAGCTGGACCGTCTGAAACGGCCGGCATGGTACGATCCATGCGATTGACTTCCCGACCCGGACGCGCTTCGACTTCACCATCCGGCCGCCCGAGCCGCGCACATGCAAGGGGAAGCACAGGGCATGCGTTATGACGTGGTGATCGTTGGGGGAGCGATCGTCGGAAGCTCGATCGCCTATTATCTGCGCGAGGAGGGCTTCACCGGGAGCGTCGCGCTGATCGAACGGGATGCGCAATTCGCCCATGCCGCGACCACGCTGTCCTGCGCCTCGATACGCCAACAGTTCTCGATTCCGCAGAATATCCGCCTCTCGCAATTCACATTGGGCCTGTTCCGCCGGCTGGAGCAGGAATTCGGAGGCGGCGCCGATATCGGCTTCCGCGAGAACGGCTATCTCATCCTCGCCTCCGAGGAAGGCCTCCCTGTTCTCCGGTCCAATCATGCCGTCCAGGCCGGCGAGGGCGCCGACATCGTGCTGGAGGATGCCGAGACGCTGAAGCGCCGCTTCACCTGGCTATCCGAGGAAGGCATCGTGGCCGGCGCCTTCGGCCGCAGCGGCGAGGGCTGGTTCGACGCACACGCCATGCTCGGGCTGTTCCGCAAGGCGCTGCGGACCAGGAGCGTCGACCTGATCACGGCTTCGGTGATCGGCCTCGAGCGGACAGGCAACCGAGTGTCGGCCGTGTCGCTGGACAATGGCGAGAGGCTGGAAGCCGGTACCGTGATAAACGCCGCCGGTCCGAATGCAGGCGCCGTCGCGGCCATGGCGGGGATCGAACTTCCGGTCGAGCCCCGCAAGCGCAACGTCTTCGTGTTCGAGGCGCGGGACCATTTCGCCGACATGCCGCTGCTCGTCGATCCCAGCGGCATCTATGTCCGGCCGGAAGGTTCCGTCTACATCACCGGCGGAGCAGAATCGGAAGAGGGCGAGGCTGCGGCCGATCCCCGGGATTTCGATCCGGCCTGGCCGCTTTTCGAGGAGGTGATCTGGCCGGTGCTTGCAACGCGCATTCCCGCCTTCGAGGCGATCAAGGCGACACGCGCATGGGCCGGTCACTACGACTACAACACACTCGACCAGAACGCTGTCATCGGCCCGCATCCGCAGGTCGGCAATTTCATCTTCGCGAACGGCTTTTCCGGCCACGGTCTGCAACAGGCGCCGGCCGTGGGCAAGGCTCTGGCCGAGCTTTTGGTCCACGGCGGTTATCGCAGCATCGACTGCTCGGCCTTCGGATATGAGCGCATCGCCGAGGGCAGGGCCTTCCGAGAGCTCAACGTGATCTAGAGCCTGACGCCCGCAACCGGATCTGGGCGACACGCGTTAGGCAGTTGATTGTCCCGCATTCTCGCGACCCCAGGGGAATTCGGTCGGCGGCGAATGCTTTAGGACAAATTGACAGTTCTTCCGAATTGGCGTGCAATACTTGCCGCAGGTTTGCGGCGATTTGTGCGATGGTGTCCGGAGAATAGCCTGCAAAAAGCGAGAAGCTAAGCAGGCGATGCTTGGGCAAAACCATGTAAGCCTGCAACCATGGCTGTGCTTGTCCGAGATGCGCAGCCTGAGGGTCTTCAATGGTTGGCGCGTTTGGCGAAAGGGCTTTTCTGGGCCAGGCCAACGGTCCCGATGTCGAGCTCGTCGTCTATGGGACGGAGCTCTACGCCAGATATGAAACGCTCGACGGATATTCCGTGGTCTATGACGAGACGCTCGGCCTCTTTTGCTACGCGCGCATCGTTGCGGGCTGTTTCCAATCGACGGAGGTGCCGGTGACCTCGCCGCCGCCCCAGGGCATCGAGCGGCATGCCACCGAATCCGACAGTGTGAGAACGGAGAAAATCAAGGAGCGTACGCTGCAGCTCGAGCAGCGATCGCGCGCCTCGCCGAAGCGGGAGTGACCGATGAGCGCCATATTCGGTGAAGTTCTGACCTTGGGACAAGCGAATGGTCCGGACATCGCGGTCAAGGTCTTTGGCGACGAACACTACGCGCGATACGAGAGCCTGGACGGCTATTCGGCAGTATACGACGATGAGCTCGGGCTGTTCTGCTACGCGCGGCTGTCGGCGGGAAGCTTCCGTTCCACCGGCACGCCGCTTTTGCAACCTGCGCCCCAGGGCTTGGCGCGCCATCTCCAGGAATCGCGCCGGACGGTTGTTGCACGTGCCGAGGCAAGAAAGTTCCGCCGTGCCGCCATGGCGGGCGGAAGCGCGCACGAGGAAGCTGTGGTGCGCACTCTCGGCCCCAATCAGGGACTGCTGGAAGGCCGGGTCCTTTCCATCGGCACGATCAAGGGCCTGACGATCCTCGTCGATTTCCAGGACCTTGCCAGCACCGTCTCCCCCGCGGATGTGGAAGAGCTCCTGAATGGGGACGATTTTACCGGCAACGGGAACATCTGTTCGGCAAAGGAATATTTCCGTCGGGTCTCCACGGGCAAGCTCGACTATACCAATGTCGTCGTCGGGCCCTATACGCTGAGCAGGAACCGCGAGTTCTACGTCAACAATCTGCTGATCGAGGAGGCGCTCCAGCTTGCCGTCGCGGACGGGCTCGACCTCAAGCAATTCGATTCGCAGAACGAAAACATCGTCGACGCCCTCAACGTTCTCTATGCCGGCCAAACGCAATATCGCGGCGAGTTGTGGCCGCACAACGGGCATATCGATTTGCGCTTCGGGACGATGCATACCGATCTCTATCTCCTCACCAGCCTTGGGCGCACGCCGGCCGATCTCAGCATCGGCACCTTTTGCCACGAGAACGGCCACCTGCTCTGCCGCTTCCCGGACATGTACGACTATGGCGAACGCGACGAGGACAGCGTGCCGAGCGCCGGCATCGGCAGCTATTGCCTGATGGGCTCCGGAAACCACAATGACAATGGGCTCAGTCCCTCGCCGGTCTGCGCATATTTGCGCGATCTGGCCGGCTGGTGCGACAACGAAATCGAGCTGAACACCCCTGGCATGCACGAAGTGCGTCAGGGCGAGTACAACACAGTGCTGAAGTATCGCACATCGCGACAGAACGAGTACTTTCTCGTGGAGAACCGGTCGAAAATGGGTCTCGACCGCGCGCTGCCGTCGAGCGGCCTTGCCGTCTACCATTGCGACATTCTGGGCTCGAATGAATGGCAGCAGGGGACCGCCGCCAGGCACTATCAATGCGCCCTGCTGCAGGCCGACGGCCGCCGCGATCTCGAGCAAAACGCGAACAGGGGCGACGGCGAGGATCTCTATGCCGCGGTTGCGGGCATCGCCTTGTCCTCCACCTCGACACCGAATTCGAGGGAATGGGACGGCCGCGATTCCGGCCTGATCGTATCGGACATCTCCGCACCGGGAGAAACCATCAGCTTCGCCGTCGGCGTCGCCGCCGCCGATGTCGTCGCCTCAGGCGCAGCGAGCCCGATGTTGTCGATTCCCGACAACAAGGCGGCGGGCATCTCCAGCACGATCGCCATCGAGCAATCCGGCACGGTCGCCGAGATCAAGGTGAGCGTCGACATCAAGCACAGCTATATCGGCGACCTCAGGGTCGTGCTGATCTCGCCGGCCGGGCGAAGCACGGTGCTCCACCCCCAGCTCGGCGGTTCAACAGACGATCTCGTCACCACATACGATTCCACCGTTCCCGGTATCCTGGGCGACATGGTGGGCCAGCCGATGATGGGAACCTGGACGCTGAATGTCTCCGATCGGGCGAGAGTCGATGTCGGCAAGCTGCGCAAATGGAGCATCGAATTGCGATCGAGCCCGGCCGCGCCAGTGGCATAATCCCAATGGTCGCAAATGATTGACGGTTTGCGCCGGCCCCCTGTCCTGCCGGCCATCCCTCCCCGCGAAGCTGCCTAACGGATTCACTCATCTTGGGCGGTACGGTAGGATCGGGTGATGGCTGCTGTTACTGCCGTTCGGCTGCTTCGTTCTGCCCCATTGGGTGGATTGCCCAAACCTAGTCCAACGGAATGGACCCCGTCGCCGTCGCCGTCGCTTCGCTCGGCGCCGGCCCGAGGTTGACGAAGCTTCTCGGTTAATGCCAATCGCCAACGTTGGCGATTGGGGCAGGCCTTCAACGCGGTCGTCATCCTCGGAAGGGAGCCCGCGCCAGCCGGCGAGCTGATCCGAGCATCCATTTCGTTACGCGTGGGCAACCCACCCAACGGTGCAGAACGAAGCAGCCGAGCCGGTGCCAGCAACCGTCCCGTCCTTCGAGTTTCCATCCATCGCGCGATGCATTTCACCATCCAAGGTGTCCTCCCAAGATGTGTGAATATTGTAGGCGGATAGGGGAGAGAGACGGCGGCCGTGAGTGGCGAGAGGGGCGATGACAGCGTCCTTTTCCCTGCGGGGAGAAGTGGCCGGCAGGCGACGAGGAGCAACGCGACGGTCGATGGTCGAGCGCGCTGCATGTCGCCGAAAGCGTGCAGCGCTGTTGATTGCCCCAGCCTGGTCGTTGCTGACGATCAGAAATCGGTCCGCGGCGTGTCGGGCATCGTTTGCTCGAACAAACCCCAGAAAGACGCGCCGCGGCTTTCGGCATGCCAGCGCTCGAAAGCCGACAGGGCGCCGCCGATGTCGGGAGCGTCCTCTTCTGCCAGGGCGGTGCGTGCCACGGCAATGGCGACCGGGTTGAAATGCTCGAGCAACTCGGCCCGCGCCTCGCTGTCGCTCGTCCAGCCAAGCCGCGCGCGCAACGTGGCGAGCACGCTCGCCACGGCGATCTCCTCGCTGTCCGCGGATTCGGCGGACGCGGCGATGGCATGCATCAGGTTAAGTCGGCGGAACGCGAAGGCCCGTTCCTGCTCGAGCGCGGCGATCCGCCGGGCGGCCTCCCTCCGATAGCCTGTCTCGGCGGTCTTGGCCGCTTCCGCCGCGTCCCGCAATCCCTTCAGATACGAAGCCGCATCCATCGCCCTCACTCACGAAGATGGCGGAAGAGAGTGGGAGTCGAACCCACCAAGGACCGTCTCGCGGCCCCTCCCGGATTTGAAGTCCGGACGCCCCACCGGGGACGATGCTCCTCCAGAACTATCCGCCCATTCGCCTTCCTGCCGGAACAGATTCAGCCGGCGTGGGTTGACGCGGCGCAGATCGCCACGCCTGAACGTGACGCCGTGCCGGTCGAGAAATTCAAGAATATGTATGGCGACCTTGCGGCCGCTGCCGACGTGATCGCGGAATTGCGCTGCCGTGAACTGTCCGCCCGGCTGCCCCGCGGCGAGATTCCCCGCAATGTCGACGATACGCGCGAGCTCTGCGCGCAGAAAGAAATGATCGTGGGCAACCTCGTGCACCTTGCCCATACGTCCGGCAAGCTTCAGCAGGCGACGGATCTCGGTTTCGGGCCTCGCGAGCATGCTCGCGATGTCGCGCACCCGCGGCGGATGGAAGCCGGCATCGCCCGCAATATGGGGGTGCACTTGCCGCCAGAGCGCTTCGTCCTGCGGCGTGAGCTGCACCTCGTGATCGGGAAGCCGCACCCAGGCGCCGTCGAGGGACACAGCGCCGGTCCGCGCCAGGTCACGCAGGACGGCGGAGAAGAAAGGGGCGGGCAGGCGTGGCTCCAGCTTCAGCCGTAGCCTCTCCGTGCCGATCCCGGGAAGATCTGGATTGGCGGCATGGAAGAGCCCTAACGTTTCCGCCAGACTGCGCTTGAATGCCATCCAACGCGCCGGCGTGAGCACGTACGCGGCATTCGCGACGGGAATGCGGATCAGGCCAAGCGCTTCGCTCAGGCCCGCCGTCTCGGCCGCGCCGAGGGCCCGGTCGCGCGCGAAGCTGTTGAGGTCCAGATGCAAGGGAGGCCTGTCGAGGAGGGCAGCCAGTGCGGCTCCATGATTCGGGATGGCATGTGCATCGAGAAGGGCAAGGCGCTCGGGCGCACGGCGTTTGCGGGCGGGCGCGCGCAGGTCGAGGAAACGGCCGCCGCCGATCGTTCTCTGGCCCGAGGTGTCGCGTATCACGAAGGCGTCGCCGGCGGCCGCGGCGATCGGGCGGTCGAGCACCAGTTGCACTTTCGCCGTCTCGCCCGGACCGATCGCCTCGTCGCCAAGCAGCACGATGCGCGCGCCGACCTCGGCCGCGGCATGATGAAGGCGCGCCGGAAACCACTGCCCGATCGGTTTCGCGTCGGCGGGCAGCACCCGGAGGCTGGCGTCGATCCGATCGGTCGGCGCGTGAAGGTCGGGCTCGAGCACGACGTCACCGCGCCGGATCGCATCCTTGCCGATGCCTTCTCCGGACAGATTGAGGGCACAGCGGTCGCCCGCCCGGCCTCGCTCGGCGGCGCGGCCTTGCGCGTGGATGGACCGGATGCGGGCCGGCCGGCCGGAAGGGCTGATCAAGACATTGTCGCCGACGCATGCCGAGCCCGAAAGCACCGTGCCGGTCACGACGGTGCCGACCCCGTGGAGGGTGAAGCAGCGATCGACCGCGAGGCGGAAACGGCCGTCGGCGGTGGGCCTGCCCGAGCGGGCGGCCTCCTCGAAGAGGCGGCTGCGCAAGGCGCCGAGCCCTTCTCCGGTGACAACCGAAACCGGCATGAGCTCCATCTCGGCGAGCCCAGTCGGTGCGAGGGCCGCACGAATGTCGTCCGCCACCGCGCTGCGCCGCGTCTCGTCGGCGAGGTCGCATTTGGAGAGCGCGACGACGCCGCGCCGGATGCCGAGCAGATCGGCGATGGCGAGATGCTCCAGCGTCTGCGGCATCACGCCGTCATCGACGGCAACCATCAGCAGCAGGAAATCGATACCGCTGGCGCCGGCGAGCATCGTATGAACGAAGCGCTCATGGCCAGGCACGTCGACAAAGCCGATCACGTCGCCATCCGGCGCCGCCAGATAGGCGAAGCCGAGATCGATCGTCATACCGCGCGCCTTCTCCTCCTGGAGGCGGTCGGTCTCGACCCCGGTCAGCGCCCGGACCAACGCCGTCTTGCCGTGATCGACATGCCCGGCCGTCCCGACGATCATGGCGCGGAAGCCTCGTCCGAGCCATGCTCACCCCTCAAGCGCGGTTGGATGAGGGGTGAACCCAGCTCGTGACCATCACACCGCCGCATCGAGGCCTCGCCGATCGAGACCCGCCAGGCCTGCCGTGAAACCGGACTCGTCCTCCAGGCAGCGGAGGTCGAGCACAAGGGTCTGGTTTTCGATGCGCCCTATGATCGGCACCGGCAGGGCGCGCAGCGCGGCGGCGAGCGCCTCGACGGCTCGTCCGCTGCCTGAATGCGGTTTGATGGCCAGGCCGGCACTCGGCAGGGTCTCCAGTGGCAGGGCGCCCGATCCGACCTGGCTTCGGCAATCGACAGCCACCACCGCGAAGGTCTTGCCGACGGCGTTCGTCACCGCGGGCACCAGCCGTTCCGCCTGCCCGGCGATCTCGGCGGCAGGGCGCGCCAGGAGACGGAGCGTGGGCAGGCGCTCGTTCAGCCGGTCGGGGTCGCGGTAGAGCCGGAGCGTGGCTTCGAGCGCGGCGATCCTCAGCTTGTCGAGCCGCAGCGCCCGCTTCAACGGATTGCGGCCGATCGCTGCGAGAAGGTCCTTGCGGCCGACGATGAAGCCCGCCTGCGGCCCGCCGAGCAGCTTGTCGCCGGAGAAGGTCACGATATCGGCGCCATCCGCCACCGTCTCGCGGATGGTCGGCTCGTGGCCGAGACCGTAAGCCGAGAGATCGACCAGCGTGCCGGAGCCGAGATCGTGGACGAGTGGAACACCTCGTTGCCTGGCCAGCAGCGCGAGTTCCCTGGCGGGCACGTCGGCTGTGAAACCCTCGATCCGATAGTTCGAAGTGTGGACCTTGAGCACCAGACCGGTCTGCGGTCCGATCGCTGCGGCATAGTCCTTGGGGTGGGTGCGGTTGGTGGTGCCGACTTCGACCAGCCGCGCGCCGGCGCGCGCCATGATGTCGGGCATGCGGAAGGAACCGCCGATCTCGATCAACTCGCCGCGCGACACCACGGCCTCCCGGCCGAGCGCCAGCGTGTTGAGGGCCAGAAGAACGGCGGCCGCATTGTTGTTGACGACGGTGGCGTCTTCCGCCCCGGTCAGCTCGCACACCAACCCACGCAAATGATCGTCACGCTCGCCGCGCCTGCCTGCCTCGACGTCGAATTCGAGCGCCACGGCTTCGCGCATCGCGGCGGTCGCCGCATCGATCGCTTCCTCGGCGACCAGGGCCCGGCCGAGATTGGTGTGCAGCAACGTTCCGGTCAGGTTGAACACGGGGCGCAGCGACGGGCGCTCCCCGGCCTCGAGCTGGGCGAGCGCCCCTGCGGCAAGATCGCCGGGGCTTGCGACGGCCCCACCTTCGCGGCAGGCCATTCGCGCCTGCGCCAGCACTTCGCGAATCGCCTCGATGGTGGCTTGCCGCCCGAAACGCCCGACCGCCGCGAGCGCAACGGGCGTCTTAAGCACCTGGTCGACGGAGGGGAGGTCGCGAAGCCGGCTTTCGTCCATCTCGTCCTCAGTAGCCAATCAGGAAAGGGTTGAAGGAACCGCGCCGATAGGCGCCTTCGCTCATCAACATGTCGAGGCCGAGCGTCGCCACATCGTCGGCTACGGGCTCGAGCGCCGGATCCTTGTGCTGGTGCAGGATCTTTACGTAGCAGCCGCATTTGTCGCAGGTCTCGGCCTTCACTGTTCCGGGGCCGCCCTCGATGTTCTGATAGCCGATGCCCTCGGTCGAACCGCACAAGACGCATTTGATGCGTACGTAATTCCACAGCGTGCCGCAAAGCGAACAGGCGCAGAAACGCGAGCCATGCGCACCTTGCCAGCCGACGACGAGGGTGGAGACGGGTGGTCCGCCGCAGGCCGGGCATGCACCGTCGGCGACGGGAACGAGCTTCGCGGCGTCAAGATGGGCGGCGAGCCGCGCGAAATCGACCTGCAGGGCAGCGGCGACCAGCACATGCTCGGCCAGTGCCTCCATCGGAATGGCGTCGGCAAGCACGTTGCGGATCATGGTTCCGCGTTCGGGCGGCCCGGCCCGCGTCAGGCGGTCCAGCGCCTCCGCCGCCATCGCCGGTTGCTCGATCGCGGATGCGCGCCGGACAAGTTGCTCCAGCGTCTCGAAGGCCGCTTCGATGGCGAACAGGTTGCGGTCGATCGGCGGCATGCCGAAATTGCGGGCCCGCGCACATGTCTCCTCATCCGGAGGGTCGAGTTCGGGAAGGCTGTCCTGGATCGCATGCTGGACTCCGCAGAGCGAACCGAGAAACCGCAGATACGGGGACAGCTCGCCGGAACCGGAGGCGAGACCGTGAAACCGGGCCGCGCGCTGGGCGAAGAGTCTGGCCGGCTCCGGGGCTATCGCGAAGGGCGGGGCAGATACCTGGCCTATGGCAGTGGGATCGGGGCTGGCTGGGATGTTTCTTGGCATTTTCACGAACCTCACGGGCCACGTGATCGGGCTTCGGCTTTCTATTTCGATTTGGCCGGCTTCGATCCTTGCTGTTCATCGGGCGGCGCCGACACAAGTTCGCGCAGCCACTTGCGGTGATGGCGCCACGCCCAGCCGCCGGTCACCCAGCCGCGGGTCATGGCGCGGATCGTCCCGCGAACCCAGATGGCGGCGTAGACGTGCAGGATCCACACGCCGATGATCACGACCGCGGCGATGGAATGGACAAGCACCGCCACGCGCTGCTGCGGTATGGTTGTGTAGCCGGAGAAATACTGATCCCAGATGACCAGCCCGCTCGCGATCAGGATGATGATCAGGATCGACATGGCCCAGAACACGAATTTCTGGCCAGCATTGTATTTGCCGACTTCCGGCAGGTTCTCTTCCTGAGCAGCCAGGACGTCCCGCACACGCGCGAGCCAAGTGCCGTCCTCGCGTCTCCACAGATTGGCCCTCCAGAATCGCAGGAACAGGCCGAAGAAGCTGAAGAAGAGCACGACGCCGATCCAGGGATGGATGATGCGGGTCCAGGTCCCACCGCCGAACAAGCCGCTCAGGAAGAAGAGACTTGGATGGAAGAGGGCAAGACCCGAGAGAGCCAGCAGCACGAGGCATGTGGCGGTGATCCAGTGGTTGATGCGTGCTCCGGCCGTGTAGCGGTCTACCGTGACCGGTCTGCCGGGGTGGACGGCATCGCCCCGCTCCACGTCATAGGCGGCCATTCCCGTCGCCTCCCGTCAGTTCTTCGGCATTTTCCTCGTCCCGCTCCGAAACCCTGTTGGGGCCCATGACGAGATGGTGGAGGAAACCGATTCCGGCGGCGAGACCGATCGCGGTCAGGCCGGCATATTTGGTGACGCCTTTCCAGACTTCGACCACGGGGCTGATCCGCGGATCCCTGGGCAGGCCGGAATACAGCTCTGGCTGATCGGCGTGATGCAGCACATACATGACATTGGTGCCGCCGACACCCGGCGGGTCGTAGAGGCCGGCGTTCTCGAAGCCGCGTGACTTCAGGTCCTCGATGCGGCCGGCGGCGTGCTGCTTCATCTCGTCCTTGGTGCCGAAGACGATCGCCTGCGTTGGGCAAGCCTTCGCGCAGGCCGGCCCCTGCCCGACCGCGATGCGATCGGAGCAAAGCGTGCATTTGTAGGCCGTGTGATCGACGCGGGAGATGCGGGGTATGTTGAAAGGGCATCCTTTGATGCAGTAGCCGCAGCCGATGCAGTTCTCATGGATGAAATCCACGATGCCGTTCGAATATTGCACGATGGCGCCGGGCGCCGGGCAAGCCTTGAGGCACCCCGGATCGGCGCAATGCATGCAACCGTCCTTGCGGATCAGCCATTCCAGCTCGCCGGTTTCCGGATTGTCCCATTCGCTGTAGCGCATCAGCGTGAACATATCCGGCGTCAGGTCCATCGGGTTCTCGTAGACGCCTTCGTTGAAACCGATCTCCGGGCTGGTCTGGTTCCATTCGATGCATGCCGTCTGGCAGGCCTTGCAGCCGATGCATTTCGAGACGTCGATCAGCTTGGCGACTTCGGTCAGCCGCTGCTCCGGCGGCTCGATCCGCGAAGCGGAACGGCGGATCAGGTCCTTCTCCGAGAAACCGGGCTTGGTCTCCTCGATCGCAGGGTTGGGGAGGGGGGGAAACATGGGTCGTGCCCTCCTATGCCACCGGCCCGGAAATGGGCTCGATATTGACCAGGAACGCCTTGTATTCCGGCGTTTCGATGTTGGCGTCGCCGACGAAGGGCGTCAGCATGTTGGGGCCGAAGCCCTTGCGCGCCGCGCCCGTGAAGCCCCAATGCAATGGTATGCCGACGATGTGCACGGTCTTGCCGTCGCAGGTGAGGGGCCGAATCCGCTTTGTCACCACGGCCTTGGCCGACACGGAACCGCGCTTGGACCAGACCCGCACCCAGCCGCCTTTGGCGATGCCTTTCTCCGCGGCGAGCTGCTCGGAGATTTCCACGAAGAACTCGGGCTGGATGACGGCGTTGGTCACCACGTGCTTGGTCCAGAAGTGGAAATGCTCCGTCAGGCGGTAGGACGTCGCGGCATAGGGGAATTCCTCCGACGCCGCTTCCGCGAACTGCTCCAGATCGCCCTTGAACACGCGCGCTGCCGGATTGCCCCGGACGTTGGGCGCGATCGGGTTCTTGATGGGCGATTCGAACGGCTCGTAATGGGTGGGGAAGGGCCCGTCGCGCATCATGCCCCGGCTGAACAGGCGCGACACGCCCTCCGGATTCATGATGAACGGTCCGACCTCGCTGGGCTTGGCCGTGGGCGCGATGTCGGGCACGTCGTAACCCGCCCATTTCGTGCCGTCCCACTCGATCAGCTTGCGACTTGGATCCCAGGCCTTGCCGTTGAGATCGGCGGAGGCCCGGTTGTAGAGGATGCGCCGGTTGGCCGGCCAGGAGAAGGCCCATTTCGAATAGGCGCCGGTGTCGTCGGGATCGGTCGTATCCCTTCGAGCCATCATGTTGCCGGCCTCGGTGTAGCAGCCGGTGTAGATCCAGCAGCCGGCGGAGGTCGAGCCGTCGTCACGCAGCGCAGAAAAGGCGGGCAGCAGCTTTCCCGCCTCGGCGATCACCTTGGTGGGGTCGGTCGGATCGGTCAGCCTGACGAGCGCCCGGCCGTTGATCTCCTGTGCGATCTCCTCCGCCTTCGGTGCGCCCGGATCGGCATAGGGCCAGGTGAGGTTGAGGATCGGGTCGGGAAAAGCGCCACCCTCCTTGGCGTAGAGATCCTTCAGGCGCAGATAGATCTGCGCCATGATCCAGGTGTCGTGCTTGGCTTCGCCGGGCGGCGTGCCGCCCGCCCAGTGCCACTGCAGCCAGCGACCCGAATTGACGAGCGAGCCGTCGTCCTCCGCGAAGCAGGTGGTGGGCAGCTCGATGACCTCGGTCTGGATCGAAGCAGGATCGACGTCGTTGTGCGCGCCGTGGTTCTCCCAGAAACGCGCCGTCTCCGTTGCCAGCGGGTCCATCACCACCAGGAATTTGAGCTTCGACAGCGCCGCCGTGATCTTCTGCTTGTTGGGGAAGGATTGCAGCGCATTGAAGCCCTGGCAGACATAGCCGTTGAGCTTGCCCTGGCTCATCATGTCGAACGCGCGCAACACGTCATAGCCAGGGACATCGAGCTTGGGCAGATAGTCGTAGGCGAAGTCGTTATCGGGGGTGGCGGCCGCGCCCCACATGGACTTCTGGAAGGAAACGAAGAACTTCTTGTAGTTCTGCCAGTAGCTCATCTGGTTCGGCCGCAACGGCTTGAAGCCCCGCGTCGACATATAGGCGGCGAGATCCGGCTCCTTCTGCGTCGGGATGGTGAGATAGCCGGGCAGGAGGTTCGACATCAGGCCGATATCGGTCAATCCCTGAATGTTCGAATGGCCCCGCAGAGCATTCATTCCACCGCCGCGTATGCCGATATTGCCGAGGATGAGCTGCAGCATCGCCATGCCACGGATATTCTGCGAGCCCTTCGAATGCTGCGTCCAGCCGAGCGCGTACATCGAGGTCATCGCCTTGGTCGGCGAGGCGCATTCCGCGATCATGCCGGCGACTTTCAGGAATCTGTCCTTCGGCGTGCCGCAGATGCGTTCCACCATTTCCGGCGTGTAGACCGAGACATGGTTCTTCAGGAGGTTCCAGACGCAGCGCGGATGCTGGAGCGTGTCGTCGACGACCGCGAAGCCGTCCGGGCCGATCTCATAGTCCCAGCTCGAGCGGTCGTAGTTGCGCTTGGTTTCGTCATAGCCGGAGAAGAGACCGTCCTGATAGGTGAAGCCCTCCTTGACGATGTAGCTCGCATTGGTGAAGGCCTTCACATAATCCCACTGAACGGCGTCGTTCTGCATGCAATAGTTGATGAGCCCGAGCAGGAAGGCGATGTCCGTGCCCTGGCGGATCGGCGCGTAGACGTCCGACACAGAGGCCGAACGCGTGAAGCGCGGATCGATGACGATGAGCTTCGCACCGCGATTGGCCTTTGCTTCCGTGACCCATTTGAAGCCACAGGGATGAGCTTCGGCGGCGTTGCCGCCCATGATGACGACGAGATCCGTATTGCGGATGTCCGTCCAGGAATTCGTCATTGCGCCGCGGCCGAATGTTGGGGCGAGACTCGCCACCGTCGGGCCGTGTCAGACACGCGCCTGGTTGTCGAATACCAGCATGCCCGCGCTGCGGACCACCTTGTAGGTCTCGAACGCGGTTTCGTTGGTCGTGGCCGAGGCGGCGAGGAAACCGGTGGTGATCCACCGGTTGACCGTCACCCCGTCATCGCTGGTCGCGACGAAATTCTTGTCACGATCGTCCTTCATGAGCCGGGCGACGCGATCGAGCGCTTCTTCCCAGGACACCTGCTCGAACTTGTCCGATCCCGGCTTGCGGATCATCGGATGGAGCAGGCGCGTGGGCGACTTCACGAAACCGAGGAGGGCCGACCCTTTCGGGCAGAGCGTGCCGCGATTGGTCGGATGGTCGGCATCTCCCTCCAGATGGATGATGTCGGCCTTTTCGCCTTTCCGAAGGTCGCCTTTGGAATAAAGGATCACGCCGCAGGCGACCGAGCAGTAGGGGCAGGTGTTGCGCGTTTCCGTCGTGTTCACCAGGCGGAACGGCCGCACCGCCGCTGCCTGTGCCGCCTCCGCTTCGCCGAAGCCGAAAGCGCCGAGTGCCGTGCCGGCAATTCCCGCTCCCGACGTCTGCAGAAACGCGCGTCTCGAGAGATCGATGTTCATGGATTGTCTTCCTCCCGAAGTCGATGCCCCGGAGGGCATCCCAAACCAAGAGTGCCGACGCATTGTTGAGCTTATTCAGACAATTGTCAAACAATGCCTGCATGTCCGGCAGCAATGCTCCAGGTTGTGGATTATTGTTGAGGAGCAATCGGAAATATAGGCTGGTCATTCGCTCGTTTTGGGGGCAATTGGTCGAGTTGACGCCCGCAGAAAGATCGTCCTAGACTGGCCTATGCTGTCAGCGAAGGCTCCCGCGTGCCGGGGCGCTTTTCGAGGGTCTTGTCGAAGCGAAACCGCAGGCGACGTCTCATGGCGCCGGAAAGGCTAAGCATGGCAACAGCCCGGTCGTCTCTGGCCGAAATTCCGGTCGTTCCTCGCCTGACGAGCCTCGCCCATGGCGGCGGCTGCGGCTGCAAGCTCGCCCCCTCCGTGCTTCAGGAACTGCTCGCCGGCCAAGCCGAAGCCGGTCCCTACCGCCAGCTCCTCGTCGGTACCGAGACCGGCGACGATGCGGCCGTGTGGCAAGTCGACGACAAGACCTGCATCGTGGCGACCACCGACTTTTTCATGCCGATGGTCGACGACCCGTTCGATTTCGGCCGGATCGCCGCCGCCAACGCGATCTCGGACGTCTATGCCATGGGCGGCAAGCCGATCCTGGCGCTGGCGATCCTCGGAATGCCGCTCGACAAGATCCCGACCGACACGATCCGCGATATCCTCGCGGGCGGCAGGTCGATCTGCGCCGAAGCGGGCATTCCCGTTGCCGGAGGCCATTCGATCGATTCGCCCGAACCCATCTATGGGCTCGCCGTGATCGGCATCTGCCGGCCGGAGGATGTCAGACGCAACTCCGGCGCGCGGCCGGGTGACGCGCTTATCCTGACCAAGGCCCTGGGCGTCGGCATCTATTCCGCGGCGATCAAGAAAGGCGCGCTTTCGAAGCGCGGCTATGCCGAAATGATCGCGTCCACGACGTTGCTCAACCGCGTCGGGCCAGAGCTTGCCGCCGACCGGCAGGTCCACGCGATAACGGACGTGACCGGTTTCGGCCTGGTCGGCCACGCGCTCGAAATGGCACGCGGTTCGGCCTGTACCTTGGTTCTCGACGGCGGCAGAATTCCGCTGTTTTCCGAGGCGGCTTCCCTTGCCGAGTCGGGCCATGTAACCGGCGCGTCGCGGCGGAATTGGGCCAGCTACGGCGATGCCGTGATGCTGCCGCCCGACCTGCCGGACTGGCGGCGCCATATCTTCACCGATCCGCAGACCTCGGGGGGACTGCTGGTCGCCTGTGCCGCCGACAAGGCGGCGGCAATCGCCGGCGAGATAGCTTCCGCCGGCTACCTTTCAGCGTGCGTGATCGGCCATGTCGAGGCCGGCCACCCCGCCGTCAGGGTCGAGACCTGAGGCTATCGATACACAGTCGACCACTTTCTCAGGCATTGAAGGAGCAGGCCAACAGCGAGCAGGGAGGATGACATGGCGAGCTGGCGCCCCGACCCGAGTTTCTATCCGTCTCCGCGCATGGCGGAAAAGGCCAAGCCCGAAACCATCGCCTACGTGGCGATGTTCGATCCACTACGAAGTACGCCGGACGGCATCGCCGTCGTCGACGTCGATCCCGCGAGCAGTTCCTATTCACGCATCCTGAGCACGGTGGCCATGCCCAATGTGGGCGACGAGCTGCATCATTTCGGCTGGAGCGCGTGTTCTTCCGCGCTTTGTCCCAACGCACCACATCCCCATATCGAGCGGAGGTATCTGGTGGTGCCTGGGCTGCGCTCGTCGCGCATCCACATCATCGACACCCAGCCGGATCCCAGGAACCCCAAGATCGTGAAGGTGATCGAGCCCGAGGAGGTGGCCGAGAAGACGGGCTATACGCGCCCGCACACGATCCATTGCGGACCGGAAGGCATCTATGTGACGGCGCTCGGCAATGCCGAAGGCAAGGCGCCCGGCGGCATCTTCCTGATGGATCACGACAGTTTCGAGCCACTCGGTCGGTGGGAGATCGATCGGGGTCCTCAGCAACTCGCCTATGACGGCTGGTGGCACCTCGGCTACGACACGCTGATCACCAGCGAGTGGGGCACGCCCGACACATTCGAGGAAGGCCTGGTGCCGGACATTTTGCTGGGCTCGAAATACGGAAGACGACTGCATTTCTGGGACCTGAACAAGCGCAGGCATGTTCAGGAGATCGATTTCGGCGAGGAGCACCAGCTCGTGTTCGAGCTTCGGCCCGCCCACGATCCGACCAAGGCGTATGGATTCGTGAACTGCGTGATCAGCCTCAAGGACCTGTCCTCGTCCATCTGGACTTGGCATCGCGACGGCGACAAATGGGCGGTGAAGAAGGTCATCTCGATACCAGCGGAGCCGGCCAGCGCCGACGACCTGCCGCCGATGCTGAAAGGCTTCGGCGCCGTGCCGCCGCTCGTCACCGACATCGACCTCTCCATGGACGACCGCTTCCTCTACGTGTCCTGTTGGGGCACGGGCGACCTGCTGCAATACGACGTCAGCGATCCGCTCGAACCCAAGCTTACGGGCAAGGTGCGGATCGGCGGGATCGTTTCGCGCGCGGCCCATCCTGGCGCCAGGAACGGGACGCTGAGCGGCGGACCGCAAATGGTCGAGATCAGCCGCGACGGCAAGCGCGTCTATTTCACGAACTCGCTCTACGGGGCGATCGACACGCAATTCTATGATGGCGGCTTCGACGGCTGGATGGTGAAGCTCCATGCCAAGCCGGAGGGCGGCATCGAATTCGACGAGAAGTTTTTCATCGATTGGCCAAAAGGCCATCTGCCGCACCAGATACGTCTGGAGGGGGGAGATTGCTCGTCGGATTCCTATTGCTACCCGTAGGGCCGAGGGGATGACGCAGAGCCTGGCGCCGTGGTTTGCCATTGCCGGGCTCGGCGCCTTTCATGGCCTCAATCCTGCGATGGGCTGGCTGTTCGCTGTTGCGCTCGGCATGCACCGGCGTTCACGGGCGGCCGTCTTCGCCTCGCTCGGGCCGATCGTCCTGGGCCACGCGCTGGCGGTCGGCGCGGTGCTTGCGGCTGTCCTGGCCTTCGGCGTCTTCCTTGATTACAGGCTGCTCGCGCGCCTCGCCGGCGCGATCCTGATCGGTTGGGCCGCATGGCATCTCGCCTATGGCCATCGACGGCGGGTGCGCGTCGGCATGCAGGCGGGCCTCCTCGGGCTGATGCTGTGGTCCCTTCTCATGGCCAGCGCCCATGGCGCGGGCCTGATGCTGCTGCCGGTCGTGATGCCGTTATGCCTGTCCGATGGCCCGGGTGGAGAATTGACGGCCCAGGCTTCGATCGGCACGGCGCTGAGCGCACTCGGCCTGCATACGGGAGCGATGCTTGTCGTGATCGCCGCCATATCCTTGACGGTCTATGACTGGCTCGGTCTCGCTTTCCTGCGGCAAGGCTGGATCAATCTCGACTATATCTGGAGCGCCGCGCTGGTGGCGAGCGGCGCCTTCCTGATCGTCTCATGAAGCGGGTCATGCGCCCGATCAATCGAAATCGAAGATCTCGCCGAGCAGAGACTTGCGCTTCTTGTACGGACGGTGATCGCCACGATGGCGATCACCGTCCCGGTGGGGGCGATGGTCGTCGCGCGCATATCTGTCGTTTTCCCGCGGCGCGTAGTGCCGGCCTTCGTCCAAAGCCGCGCGCGGTTGCTCCTGGGCTGCCGAACGCTCAATGATCTTGTCGAGCTCGCCGCGATCGAGCCACACGCCCCGGCATTTCGGGCAATAATCGATCTCAATGCCCTGGCGCTCGGCCATCACGAGATCGGAATTGTCGATGGGACACTTCATTGGCGTTCCTTTGCTGGCATTTTCACGGGAGATAAGGGCTCTACAGATGTATTCAAGCCGTAGTGACCACGGAGCTCGATGCGCTGGCTCTTTGATTCCGGCGCAGCCTTGTGTAAAGCGTGAAAGCAATTTGCACTGACGGGTCAACCAATGGACAAGTTCACCAAGCTCACCGGGGTCGCGGCCCCCTTGCCGATCATCAATGTCGATACCGACATGATCATCCCGAAGGACTATCTCAAGACGATCAAGCGCAGCGGCCTCGGCGCTGGGCTCTTCGCCGAGAAGCGTTACCTCGAGGACGGTTCGGAGAACCCGGATTTCGTGCTCAACAAGCCGGCCTATCGCAACGCGCAAATTCTTGTCGCAGGCGACAATTTCGGCTGTGGATCGAGCCGTGAGCACGCCCCTTGGGCCCTGCTCGACTTCGGCATTCGCTGCGTGATCTCGACCAGCTTCGCCGACATCTTCTACAACAACTGCTTCAAGAACGGCATTCTGCCGATCACTGTCAGCCCGGAAGACCTTGAAAAGCTGATGGACGACGCGTCGCGCGGCGCCAATGCGACGATCTCGGTGGACCTCGAGGCCAAGGAGATCCGCGGTCCGGACGGCGGCGTGGTCAAGTTCGACCTCGACGATTTCAAGCGTCATTGCTTGTTGAACGGTCTCGACGACATCGGCCTGACCATGGAGAAGGCCTCGGCCATCTCTGCCTACGAGCAGAAGGCTGCAGCTAGCCGTCCCTGGGCCTGACCCACTGATCCGCGGCGCGGCTGCCTGCCGCGTCGGCTGAAGATGCCCGGGCCGGTGCGGCTGCCGCGGTCCATCTTAGATAGTGTGGAGGTGAGACGATGCGGCTTCTGGGATCGCTTCTGCTTTCGATCGGCATGTTGTCCGCCAGCTTCGCCTCCGCCCAGGACCCCGCTCCCGAGGAAATCTCCTTCGAGGGGGGCAAGTTCACGATCACCGAGACTGCTGATCTCGACAAGATCCTTGCCTATGAGGGGCGGGAAATCGCCCGCAACTATGTCGTCTTTTACGATCGCACGGTCGAAGTCGAGGGCATGCCGGTCGCGCTCTTCGCGGTCGGCGACGGCGGCAATGCGTGCGGCACCGCGACGGTGATCGCCTGGAAGCCGGACGAGGGCGGGATCAGGAGCGACATCGTCGGCGAGGAATGCGGTTCCCCGCCCGCCGCCATCGCCGATAGCGGCATCTATTTCGTGCCCTATCTCATTCCCGGTGGTTCGGGCGTCGTCGAGGTCTGGTCGCCGACGAATGGCGTCAGGGTCGCCGGGACGTTGAATTTCGCGCCGCAGCCCGCCACGCAATGGGCCGACCTAGATCCGACCACGTTCGAGACCATCACCGACGCCATGCACAACGAAGCCGTCTACGAGGCGGCCAAGGCGCTGCTCGGCGACAGCCTGCTCGACGTCATGACCGGTTTGCAGGTCGGCGGCGAGCCCGCCGTCACGCCGTCGGGTATCGTCTATGCCAATGGCTGCGTCCCGCACGCCTGCGGCACTTCCGATGCATTCATGGCCGTCGATCCCAAGGGCCAGAAGCTCTATTTCGCGCAGGAGCGCGACCAGCCGGAACCGGCCGCGTGGCCTTCGATCGACACCTGGCCGACCGATCTCAGGCAAGCGATGCAGGACGCATTCGACCGGCCGCAATAGCGAGGGAATCATGCGCAAGCTCGTTTCCACCGGGTCGCCTTTCGAAAAGACGGCCGGCTATTCACGTGCGGTCGTCCAGGGCGACTGGTGCTTCGTGTCCGGCACAACCGGTTACGACTACAGGACCATGACGATGCCGGAGGGCGTCGAGGAGCAGGCGCGCGCCTGCCTCGCGACCATTGCGGCCGCCCTGGAGGAAGGCGGCTTCTCGATGCAAGACGTCGTGCGCGCGCATTACTACGTCACCGACCAGGACTATGTGGATCGGGTATTCCCGATCCTGGGCGAGGCCTTCGGCGAGATCCGCCCGGCAGCGACGATGATCGTGTGCAAGCTCAACAAGCCCGAGATGAAGATCGAGATCGAAGTCACCGCGCTGCGGCGCTCGGTTTGAACATCCTGCTGGACCAGCGTTTCCGGCCTTGCGCAACCGTGCCCTCGCGTTTAGCAAGGGCGCCACTTTCCGCAAGGTATCGAAGGGGTCCTCAACATGGCATCGCGAAAGCTCCTCCTCCTCCCCGGCGACGGCATCGGTCCGGAAGCCATGGGCGAGGTCAAGAAACTCATCGCGGTGATGAATGCCGATTTCGGGGCGGGCTTCGAGACGGAAGAGGGCCTCGTCGGGGGGGCGGCCTACGATGCGCATGGCCAGTCGATCTCGGAAGCCGACATGACCAAGGCGCTGGCCGCCGATGCCGTGCTGTTCGGCGCGGTCGGCGGTCCGAAATGGGACGGCGTCCCCTATGAGGTGCGCCCCGAGGCAGGCCTGCTGCGGCTCCGCAAGGATATGCAGCTTTTCGCCAACCTGCGCCCGGCGATCTGCTATCCGGCCCTCGCCGCCTCGTCCTCGCTCAAGCAGGAGGTGATCGAAGGGCTCGATATCCTGATCGTGCGAGAGCTTACCGGTGGTGTCTATTTCGGCGAGCCGAAGGAGATCGTCGATCTCGGCAATGGTCAGAAGCGCGCCATCGATACGCAGGTTTACGACACGTTCGAGATCGAGCGCATCTCCGGCGTGGCCTTCGAGCTTGCGCGCACGCGCAAGAACAAGGTCTGCTCCATGGAAAAGCACAATGTGATGAAGTCGGGCGTGCTCTGGAAAGAGGTCGTGGCGCAGACCCACAAGGCCAGATATTCCGACGTCGAGCTCACCCATATGCTGGCCGATGCCGGGGGCATGCAGCTTGTGCGCTGGCCCAAGCAGTTCGACGTGATCGTCACCGACAATCTGTTCGGCGACATGCTCTCAGACGTGGCGGCCATGCTGACGGGCTCGCTCGGCATGCTGCCCTCGGCGTCCCTTGGGAGCCCGGACCCCAAGACCGGCAGCCGCAAGGCGCTTTATGAGCCGGTGCACGGCTCGGCCCCCGACATCGCCGGCCAGGGAATCGCCAATCCGATCGCCATGATCGCATCCTTCGCGATGGCGCTGCGCTATTCCTTCGGCATGGTCGCCGAGGCGGACCGGCTGGAGGCCGCGATCGCGGGTGTTCTCGACGACGGGCTGCGGACCAAGGACATCATGTCGCTGGGCAAGACCGAGATCGGGACCGCGGCGATGGGCGATGCCATCATCGCGCGCTTCCGCGCCGGCTGATTGTGCGCCGCTGAGCGATGCCGCCGGGAATGCTCAGTAGAATCCGATAAAGCGCCCGGCGAAGAGCACGCCGAGCCACAAAAGGATCGAACAAACCGCCGACAGCCGCATCAGCGGCGTCGGCGGTTTCGCTTCCGAACGGCCTGCCTGAAGCCGGATGAAGAGCAGGAAGTTCGCGATTGCCACTGCGATCAACGTCAGCTTCAAGAGGAACACGGGGGAGCCTGCATATTCGCGGGCGCGAACGGCAAACATCGTGACGCCTGTCGCAAGGGCGAGCGTGAAGGCCATAAGCGCGACCCGACGCAGGAGTTGAGAGAAGGGCGCCGAGGGCAGCGAGACGAATGCGCCGAGCAGGCGGAAATCCATGAGAAGGACCGCCGTCACCAACGCGCCGATCGCCAGGATGTGAAGGGCATTGACGATCGGATAGGCGAAAAATGAACTCTTCAGCGCCGCAACGGCCGGGAGCCTCTCGATCGCCCCGAGCAGTTCGTTCATGTCGCGCCGATCAGTTGGTCGGCGCGCGGTCGGGATAGACGTCGTAGGTCTTGCCGTTGACCACGATGCGCACGGCCTTCATGCGCCGTTCCGACTGGTCGCGGGAGCGATTGCCGATTGCGGTGACCTCGTCGCCTGGCTTGGCGGAGGCTTCCGTGAAACCGGCCCGCTCGGTCGCGCGCGGCGGCGCGAGCTCGACCCTCCAGGTTTCGCCCTTCACGTCGATGTCCAGCGTTGCATGGGGATTGCCGACATAGACGGCGCGGATCACGCCCTTCAGCTCCGACAGTTCCTCCACCGTCCAGGACCAGCCATGATGGGCGATGGCCGGTGCCGCGGCCAATGCCATGGCCCCTGCCACGATGGCGCTTCGCCAATGCAGGCCGGAAAGCGAGTTGCGCATGGTCGTCCTCCTGCGGAATGATCCTCCGAGGGAAGGTATGGGTCCTGGCCATGGGGTCAAATCAAAATCGGTGGAGCGAGGGCTGCGGTTTATCTCGGGCGCGCGGTTGACACGAAGGAGACTCCTCGTTTATGAGCCTCTCACAAATTCGGGCGCGTCTTTGGGCGCGCCCTTAAAGTTCGGCCCGCGAACGGGCCTAGACCGACGGGCTAGAACAATGAAGATCAAGAACTCGCTCAAGGCTCTCAAGGGCCGCCATCGCGACAACCGCATGGTCCGCCGCAAGGGCCGCATCTACATCATCAACAAGTCGGCTCCGCGCTACAAGGCGCGCCAGGGCTGATCTCCCGATTTGCCCGGCCTCGTATTGCGAGGCTCGGCCCCCCATCACGCGAATTTCAATTTGACGCTCCGCTGTCAGGGAATAGTTTCCCACACATGCGGAGCGTTTTTGCCTTTCTTCTCCTTTTTACCGTCGCCGGTCCTGCTCCGGCGCTTGCGGCCGATTCCGAGGCTGCCGCGCCGGCCATTGCATCGCCGAACGCGCAAAGCCGTCTGGACAAGCTTTTCGCCGAGCTGAAGCGGGAACGCAACGAAAAGGCCGCCGAGCGCATCGCAGATCGGATCCGCGAGCAGTGGAACAAATCCGGCAGCGCATCCATCGATCTGATGATGTTGTGGTCGGGCGAGGCCATGGAGGCGAAGAAATTCGACGTTGCCCTTGATTTCCTGGATCAGGTCGTCACGCTTTCACCCACCTACGCCGAGGGGTGGAACCGCCGGGCGACGGTTCATTTCATGATGAACAACTACCAGAAATCCATGGCCGATATCGAGAAGACGCTCGAGTTTGAGCCGCGCCACTTCGGAGCGCTCGCGGGCATGGCGCAGATCCTCAGCAACACCGGCCGCAAGGAAATGGCGCTCGAAGCCTATCAGCGGGTGCTCGACATCTATCCGATGATGCGCGCCGCCCAGGCGCAAATGGCGACGATTTCCGAAGAACTCGCCGGCGAAGGCATCTGATCGGCGACGCGATCCGGCCGGATTGGGAGAAAACCTCGGCGGTCGCGGGACCTCGGTTGCACGTGGCTACAGCGATTTCGAGCTGCTGCTGGCGACCTTGAGAGAGGATCCCTGCTTCTCTTCCTTCAGCAGCTCGTCGATTCGTTCCCGTTCGCGCTTGAAGGATACGAGGTCGTTGCCCTTGAGCACCCGGCCCCCCGGCAGGCGGACGCGCGTCGGATCGACCTTGCGGCCATTCACCATGAGTTCGTAGTGAAGATGCGGGCCTGTGGCGAGGCCGGTCGATCCGACATAGCCGATGACCTGTCCCTGCCTGACGCGGGCCCCGGGCACCACACCTTTTGCGATCGCGCTCTGGTGATTGTAGGAGGTCTCGTAGCCATTGGCATGGCGAATGATGGTCTGACGTCCATAGCCGCCGGCCCAGCCCGCCTTCTCCACGGTGCCGTTGCCCGACGCAATGATCGGCGTGCCGCGCGGTGCCGCCCAGTCCACACCCGTGTGCATTTTCGTATAGCCGAGGATCGGGTGGCGCCGCGAGCCGAAGCCGGAACGGAAGGAGCCGTTGGGGACGGGATTGCGCAGCAGGAATTGCTGCGCGCTGCGCCCTTCCTTGTCGAAATAGTCGACCGAGCCGTCTTCCATCTGGAATCGGTAAAAGGTGCGGGCGTGGCCACTGAAAGTCGCCGAGACGTAAAGAAGCTCGGATTCCGCCGATACCTCGTCATTGTCGTCGGGCTGTGAGAAGAAGACCTCGATCCGGTCGCTTGGATCGATCCGTGCCTGATAGTCGACGTCGGAGGCGAGCAACTTGATGAGTTGCCGCGTCATCGCCTTGGACATGCCGTAGGAATAGGCTGCGCGATAGATACCGTCATAGACGGTAGGGAGGTCGCCGCGGGCCCTGGCCGGCGGGGGGGAATCATCGAAGGCGGTCAGGATCTCGGGATTCTGCTCGGGCTCTCCGGCCGCCACATATTGCTGACGATCGTCCAAGGCGATCGTCACGACGTGCTGGGTGCGATTGTACACGCTGGTGCGCACGATCTTCGCCACGTCGCCGCGCACTTCGAGTCCGACGCGCAGCACCGTGCCTTCCCGCAGCGTGTCCGCGTTGAGGAGCTTCGCAATCGCCTCCGCCATGCCGGTCGCGTCGGGACCCGTATATCCCGATTCGGCGAGGGCCTCGGCGACATTGCGCGGAGTGTTGAAGGGGATGATCTCTTCGGCGAAGGCGAGGCCCGCCTGGTCGCCGGCGCTGCGTGGCGTGACCGACACGTTCTCCTGGACGATCTTCACGCCATAGGTGGCCAGCGCCTGGGTGGCCAGCGATTCGCCGAACCGCTCCGGATCGACATAATGCAAGGCGGCGACCTGGACGTCGCCATCGGTCAGAATCGCGCCTGTATTGCGCACGACCGCCTCGACCTCGTCGGCCGAAAGCGCGCTCTGTTCGTCGAAGGCGGCGGTCTCGAAGGGGAAATCGACCGTCTTCAGGCTCATCTCGCTCTCGACCTTGGCACCATAGAGGGTGCCGGTGGTCGGAGCCTGGCTCGCCGCCCCGTCCTCGGCAAAGACGGAAAGCGGATCGAAGGGCGGGTAGCTGCGGTTGGTCGTGTGGCTCGCGGCCAGCGCCATCTTGATCTGCACGAAAGGCATGGTCCGGATGACGTCACGGTCGCCGACCCGGCTGACCGTGGAGAGCTCCATGCGGCGGCGATCCTTGGCGCGGGTGATCTGGCGCGTCGGCGAAACCCGGTCGGTCTTCGCCTCTTCGCCGGATTCGCCCTTGTTGCCCGGCATCACGAGCTCGGCGATTTCAGGGGGAGTCGCCAATTGCTCCCGCCCGTCGAGAGCCGCGAACAGCGCCACCCCCATCAACACGCTGGACGTGAGGCCGGTGAGAAACGTGCCTGAAAGCCAGCGCGCCGAGACCTCCCGCCGATCCGGCGGCCCGCTGCGCCCGTCGGCGATCAGCGGAGGCTCGTTGCCGAGCCCGGCAATGGTTTCCACGTCGTCTTGCATGCGAAAAGGCGGATTCGTCCCCAGAAAGGCAGGCGCGTATTATGTTAATTGCCATGACAATTGCCCGTCATGACAGTCGAAGTCAACGAAGGCTGGTCGAACGCGCAAATCTGCCGTCACGTTCAGCGGCCCTAACGGGCCAGCCTGTCCCCCAGGCGTTCGCGGACATGCAAGGGATGGGACGCCAATGGGGCGGGAATAGGGCCTGACCGGCAGAGCGGAAGGTGAGTTGGGGGCATTGGCCGGAAGCGACGCGCTTCGAACCTGCTCGTTAGACCGCTTGGTCCGTGCGTTTGCGTGGGCTTCGGCTCTCCTCGGGCTCCTTTCTATATAGACGCAACCGAGTCCCGCCGGCTCGTTGAGGCTGTTGATAACTGTTGAGGTTCCCTGCTGTTTTGGCTTTAGTGTTTGGGACGCTGGGTGATGCCGTTGGGTGACGTTGTTGCCGTCGCAAAAAGTTCAAAAAAGGGGAAGATCGGTGTTGACAGGTCGAAGGGGTGCCGCCTATATACGCCACACAACGAGGGCGGCGGCGCCGCAGGCGACAGAGAA
>DATMFK010000026.1:0-2241 GCA_035556195.1 Rhizobiaceae bacterium | reverse complement strand
GCGTTCCATCGCCTGGCGCATTGGCTGTTCGAGGGGGAGCTTTATTTCCTCGCCCGCCTGGTCAACCATACCGCGCGCTGGCTGACGGCGATCGACATCCACCCGGGCGCGAAGATCGGCCGCCACCTGTTCATCGATCATGGCTTCACCGTGATCGGCGAGACGGCGGAGATCGGCGACAACGTCACCATCTACCAGTGCGTCACGCTGGGCGGCACCAATCCCACCAACGGCAAGGGCGGCAAGCGCCACCCGACGCTGAAAGACAATGTCATCATCGGCTCCGGCGCGCAGATCATCGGGCCGATCGTGGTCGGTGAACGCGCGCGCGTGGGGGCCAATGCGGTCGTCACCGACGATGTGCCCGAAGGCGCGACGATGATCGGCCTCAAGGCCCGCTCCACGCTGATTCCCGCCGAGACGTGGCTGCGCGAATTCATCCCCTACGGCACGCCGTGCGACGATTGCGCGGAACCCTCGGCCGAACGTGTCCAACTGCTGGAACACGAAGTCGCCATGCTGCGGGCGGAGATCGAGGCGCTCAAGCAAGGCGCGCCGCTCGCCTCGACGATGCCGGCCCCGTTCAGTGACGAACCGGGGCCGGAGCCCCGCCGGCGGAGCGTCAAGCGCTGATGCGGGGGCCGCCGTTCGACGGTAATATCCTCCCCTTTCCGGGTTCCACCGCGCCGCGCCAGGTCTGTTTCGAGCGCGCCGAACTGATGCGCATCCTCGATCTCTACGGCCGCATGGTCGCCGCCGGCGAATGGCGCGACTACGCGATGGATTTCAGCCGCGATTTCGCGGCCTTCGCCGCTTTCCGCCGCACGGCGGAAGTGCCGCAGATGCGCCTGGAAAAACGCCCCGCGCTGCACCAGCGCCAGGGCATGTGGGCCTTGTTCGGCGAACACGGCCAGATTCTGAAACGCGGGCACGAGCTGGCCGGCGTCCTGGCGCCGCTGGAGCGGAGGCTGCTGAAGGTGGTGAGCGGATAGGGGCCTATTCTTCCGGCCGCTCCCACTCCACCAGTTCCAGCCCCGGCACATCGCGAAAATCGCGGCCGTTCAGTGTGACCAGCGTCAGATCATGAGCGAGCGCAGTCGCCGCGATCATCCTGTCGGTGATTTTCCGGCGGGAGAATCCAGCCTGCTCGACAATCGTCCCGTAAATTTCTGCCATTTCATCCGTGAAATCGAGGACGATGAACTCGCGCAGCAAGGCATCGACAGCCTTGCGGCGCCTCTCGGCCAGCACGGCATTCGCGTAAACGCCGCCTTCCAGTTCGACGCGTGAGATCACGGAGATCGAAGGCGTCTCGTCGACCGTCGCCAGTAACGATCTGAACGCGCGATCGCCGTCGCGAAGCTCAATGGCGACGCTGGTATCGAACAAGTAGGCCAAGGTCAGTAGAGGCCGGGACGATCGGGAAATTCAATCGGCTCACGCTTCTCGATTTCCCCAATGCGCCCGATGTCTTCCAATTCCTCGATCAGCTTCCGCATCCGGTTCCTGACTTGCGCCGGATCGCGGGCCAGGCGGATGGTCACTACGTCGCCGGACTTGTCCAGTTCCACCTCGGCGCCTTCGGGGATGGCGAAGCCTTTCGGCAGGCGCACGGCCACGCTGTTGCCGGACTTGAACGTCTTGGTGTGGACGGGCTTGTTCATCCCGCCGTATATACGGTATATACAGCGGGCCCGCAAGCGCTGCCGCAACGCGCGCTCACAGTGTCTCCAGCGCTCCCACCAGCTCCCCATAATGCCCGATCACCACGTCGGCGCCCAGTTCCGCCGCCGGTCGGTCATTATAACCGAAGCTCAGCGCCACCACCGGCACCTGGGCGTTCTTCGCCGCGAGCACATCGTAGCTGGAATCGCCGACCATCGCGAAGCGCGTGGTTTCCTTCTCGCCGCCGCACATCAGGATCGCCGTGTCGATCATGTCGGGCGCCGGCTTGGCGCGGCCGGGGCCGAGCGTGTCGCCGCCGATGATCGCATCGAACCGGTCGGTCATGCCCAGCGCGCCCAGCAGCTTGCGCGAATAGACTTCGATCTTGTTGGTGATCACCGCCAGCTTGCATCCCCGCTCCGCCAGGGCGTCGAGCGCGTCCAGGCAGCCGGGATAGGGCACCGTGCGGTCGGCGATATGCGCTTCGTAGTAAGCCAGCAGCTCGCCATAGGCCGCGTCGTATTCGTCTTCCGGCAGCGGGCCGCCGGTATAATCCAGCGCGCGCTTCAGCATCAG
>DATMFK010000025.1:0-147222 GCA_035556195.1 Rhizobiaceae bacterium | reverse complement strand
GGAAATCAAGGGATGGCCGCCTGCTCTTCGGTGGACGCGAGATCTACGCCGTCAAGGACCCCAAGGACATCCATATCCATATCCGAAGGCAGATCGCCGAGATCTATCCCGAACTGAGGGACGTCGAGATCACGCATGGCTGGGGCGGCTATGTCGGCATCACCATGCCGCGCAAACCCTTCGTGCGAGAGGTGATGCCCAACGTCATCTCGGCCGGCGGCTATTCCGGTCACGGCGTCATGCTGTCCAACTTCATGGGGAAGCTCTATGCCGAAACCGTCGCCGGCAACCGCGATCGGCTCAAGCTTTTCGAGGAGCTGAGGATCCCCTCCTTCCCCGGAGGACGGCGCTTGCGTTCCCCTCTGCTGTTTCTCGCGCTCAACTGGTATGCGCTTCGCGACAGGCTGTAGGCCCTTCCGGAATTGCTCAGCTCATTGTCATGACGCGGATTTTGCCCTCCCGCGCGAGCAATTGAGCCAGCACCTCCTTGCCGGTACGCGTCAAGACGACGTCCACTTTCCCTTGCGGGAACGCGATCCCACGTAGCGTCACCTCGTCGAGGAAATCGGGCAAGATCGGCTCGCGGAAGGTCAAATGCCCTGCGCCGGGATCGAAGCGCATACCGAGGCATATCCGCATCAACGCCAAAGGTGCGGCTGCCGCCCACGCCTGCGGCGAGCAGGCCACGGGATAGAAGGTGGGACCTCGTCCCCTTCGCTTGGGAAAGCCGCAAAACAGCTCGGGCAGTCGACGAAGATCGATATAGGTGGAAGCCTGGAATAGACCTTCGAAGATGCGTGCGGCCTCGGCGCGGAAGCCATAGCGGGCAAACCCGGCGGCGACGAGCGTATTGTCATGCGGCCAAACCGATCCGTTGTGATAGCTCATTGGATTGTAGCGGGCCTCGGTGGTCGCAACCGTCCGGATGCCCCAGCCGGAAAAAGATGCACTGTCCATGAGCGTCCTGACCACCCGCGGTACACGCCGCGCCAAGGCTATGCCGGCAAAAAGCGCGTGCCCGGCGTTGGAGGTTCTGACACGGCATGGACGCTTTTCACCATCAAGCGCGAGCACATAGGTGCCGAGTTCCTCGTCGAAGAAACGTTCGTCAAAGCGCCTGCGCAGCCGCTTCGCCGCTGCTTCGAGGCGAAACGCTCGATCCGGCATGCCGATCGCCCGGTAGATATCGGCGGCGGCACGCCAGGCGGCGTAGACATAGGCCTGCACTTCCACGAGCGTGATCGGTCCCGTCGCGAGCTTCCCGTCCTCATGAAAGACTGCGTCATAGCTGTCCTTCCAACCCTGGTTGACGAGCCCGTGGGAGGTCCTGCGCCCATATTCGACAAACCCGTCACCATCCCTGTCGCCATATGTCTCGATCCAATCGAGGGCGGCTTCGATATTCGGCAAGAGCTCGCGGACCGTGTCGAGGTCCCGCGTCCGGCTGAAATAAGCGCCGGCCAGCATGACGAAGAGCGGGGTAGAATCGACGCTGCCGTAGTAGCGCCGAAACGGGACTTCACCGAGTTCGGCCATTTCCCCATAGCGCACTTCGTGAAGGATCTTGCCGGGTTCGGCATCGGAGGCCGGATCGGTCGAAACCGCCTGGTTGGCGGCGAGGTGGAAAAGCACACCGCGGGCGATCGCGGGGTCGAGCCAAAGGGTCTGCATTGCCGTGATGATGGCATCCCTGCCGAACACGGTGCTGAACCAGGGAATCCCGGCATAGGGATAAGGGCCATCCGCCGTGTCGGTGGTCAGCATGTAGAGATCGGCTACGGCCCGTCGGGCTACTTCGTTGAAGACCTGGTTGGACGTGGAAATCTTGGCCGCCCGGGAACTGGCGCGGCGCAAGGCCCGGCGCGCCTCGCCAAGTGCGGAGAAGAAGACACGCCGGGTGGCAGTTTCGTCTTTGGGTGCGGCACCGCAATTTATTTCGATGAAGATGGTCTTGGTTTCCGTCGCGGCAAGGTCGAATTCGAAGGCAGCATGCTGCCCTGAGATCTCCTGCGGTTCCGGATCGAATCGCAGAAGGGTGTGCCGTTCTCTTTCATCGAGCCCCGTGTAGCCGAGCGTCACCTGGCTTTTTCTCACGTCAGGGGGATGCAGTGTGCCTTTTTTCTCCCGTCGTGAACCACGCACTTCGAAAAGATCGGCAAAATCGGCACCGAAGAGAAGCACAAGATTTATCCTGTGGGGCTCATCGTCGAAATTGCGCACGCTCAGCCGCTCGAAACACGCGCTCTTCCACAGAAAGCGCGAACGCCTGATATGGACCATGTCGTGCTCGACACGCAGCTTGTCGCCGTCGAACAGATCGGGGTTGGTCAGATCACAGATCAGCAGGGCATTGTCGTCGCGCAGGGTCGAGCTCAACAGCAGCGGCCGCCTTCCCGACATGTTCAGATAGAAGTGAGAGAGGTGACGCGTGTCGCGGTGATAGATGCCTTCCGCGCCGCCATGACCCGCGACGACATCCCCATTGTGATCGAAGACGGCGAAAGTGTCGCCGTGCTTCAGGATACGAGGCCGCCGCTCCTGCAGCGAAGCCGAGGCGGGTATGAAGAACTCCGGCATGCGGGTGACATGCTCGTCGGGTCCAACAGTTTCCGGAACAGTATTCGTGTTCACGAGACGGTCGCCCTTTCACGCCAGGGATCGTCTCCCGCCAATGATGACGCCGCAGGCTGCGGAATAACGATCGGCTCCTGCGTAAGGTCATGATACAACGCCAGATAGTCGCTCGCCATCCTTTCCGCCGAGAAGCGCCGTTCGAAGGCGCTCCGCGCTTTCGCCCGGTCAATGGTGTCGATGCGACGGAGCGCCTCGACCGCTTCGTCCGTGTCCCTTACGAGAAAGCCGGAAACCCCGTCCTCGAGGACCTCCGGCACGGAGCCGCAGGAGAAGCCGACGACCGGCGTCCCGCAGGCCATTGCCTCGATCATGACCAGCCCGAACGGTTCGGGCCAGTCGATGGGGAACAGCAACGCTTTCGCGTTACCCAGAAAGTCCGCCTTCGCGTCCTGGCCGATCTCGCCGACGAACTCGACCCATGGCGACCTGCGGATTTGCGGCTCGATGACGCCTTCCCAATAGGCGCGGTCGAGCTTGTCGATCTTGGCCGCCATCTTGAGGCGCATTCCAGCACGTCGAGCGATCTCTATCGCCTGCGCCGGTCCCTTTTCGGGGGAGATGCGTCCGAGGAAGGCCAGATAGTCGCCGCTTGGTGCCGGTTGGAACGGAAGCAGGTTCGGCGGAATACCATTGTAGACGGTACCGGCCCAGTTTACGGGGGGCATTCCGCGGCGCTGGCTATCCGAGATCGACACGAGAGGGACCTCGGGAAAAGCCATGTAAAGCCGTCTGTAGTCGGCTTCATCGTGACGGTTATGAAGCGTCGTGAGCGTTCGTCCCGCAAAAGGCCTGATAAGCGGAAAATGCAGCAAATCGATGTGAAAATGCAGGACGTCGAACTCTGCAGCGCGTCGACGCACTTCCTCCAACTCGATCAACTGATATGGCAGGGGATCCCTGATCTTCGGGTTGAGCCTCAGCGCCGAGTCGGCGCACGGGACGAGTTCGGCTGTCGTGACGGAGTCGCCACTCGCAAATAGCGTGACGTCGTGGCCCTGGGCCACCAATTGTTCGGTCAGGTAAGAGACGATACGTTCCGTGCCGCCATAGAGTTTCGGCGGCACGCTTTCGGCCAGTGGCGCTATCTGAGCAATCTTCATTGACATGTCCTCGCGCGACCGCGCATCGGCCGCACAGGAGGAGCCCTGCGCCGAGACGCGACACGAAATCCGAACGCGCGGAGGCGTTCGTCGTTCCCGAGGAAGGGCCGCTTTATAACGTCCGGGCCGGGTTGCCGATCACCGTGACGCCTTCGGGGACATCCCCGGTAACCACGGCCCCCGCTCCGACGATGGCACCACTGCCGATGCTGACGCCGGGCAGGATGATCGCCCCGCCCCCGATCCACACTTTCTCGCCAATGAAGACAGGCCGCCCCCGCTCAAGCCCCGCGGCGCGCAACTCAGCGTTCTTGTGGTGCTCGGCGCAATAGATCTGGACACCGGGACCGAGCATTGTCGAGGATCCGATCACCACGCGTGCCGTATCCAGGATGGTGCAGGCGGCGTTCAGGTACACTCGGTCGGCGAGTTCAATATTGACGCCGTAGGCACAATGGAAGGGCGCCTCGATGCGCACCTCCCGGCCTATGGCGGCAAGGAGAGCGGCAAGCGCCGGACCGACATTGCCGCGCTGCCTCGGCGGCAACATATTGTGCTCGTGGACTGCTTCGTAAGCGCGTTGGCGCATGCCATCGAGCTCGGGATCGACGCAGCAGTACCAGTCTCCGGCCTCCATCTTGGCGCGTTCGCTGATGCCTGCGCTCATGTCACATCTTCCGAAAGATGGCAGTTCCTCGTCGTTCCCTTCGGTCCGCCCGCGCCTCACGGCCGGACGGGCAAGGGTCTCGACGGCGTCGGGTCAGATGCACCGGCCGCCATCGACCTCCAGGGCAACGCCGGTGATGAAATTGGCCTCGTCCGAGGCCAGCCACAGGGCCGCGTTGGCAATGTCGAGCGGTGTCGACAGCCGGCCGAGAGGGATCGAAGCACGGAACTGGGCACGCTTCTCCGGCGTATCCTCGCCCATGAACTGCGCCAGCATTCCGGTTTCGCCCGCGACGGGGCAAAGGCAGTTGACCCGAATCTTCTTGGGCGCGAGCTCGACGGCCATGGACTTTGTCGCCGTGATCGCCCATCCCTTGGAGGCATTGTACCAAGTCAGCCCCGGGCGCGGCCGCAGGCCGGCGGTGGAAGCCGTCGTAATGATCACGCCGCCCCCTTGACGCTCCATGAGCGGCACCACGGAGAGTGTCGAGAAATAGATCGCCTTCATGTTGATGGCGGCGATCAGGTCGAAGGTCTGCTCGTCGACTCCGAGCATGTCGCCATTGCGATGGGTGTAGCCGGCATTGTTGACCATAATGTCGACACGACCGAAGGCGCTTTCGGCCGCAGACACCATGGCCTCGACGTCCGATCGCTGAGAGACATCCGTCGTTACCGCGATGGCCGCCGCGCCGATCTCCGCCGCCACCTTTTCGGCGCCCTTGGCATTCAGGTCGGCAACCACGACCTTCGCACCCTCTTCCGCGAAACGCCTGGCCATGCCCTCGCCGAAACCGGAAGCCGCGCCGGTGACGATCGCCACCTTGCCCTGCAAACGTGCCATGCTGTTTCCTTCCCCCTCTTATCCGTGATTGAAGACGATCGTCTTGGTCGCCGACATGTCGTAGAGCGCCTCGAAGCCCTTCTCGCGCCCGTGGCCCGACCTCTTGAAGCCCCCGAACGGCAGCTCGATGCCGCCACCCGCGCCATAACCGTTGACGAAGACCTGGCCAGAGCGGACCCTCTTTGCGACGCGGTGCTGCCGGGCGCCGTCCCTCGTCCACACGCCAGCGACCAGCCCGAATTCCGTGCCGTTCGCGAGCCGCACCGCCTCCTGTTCGTCGTCGAACGGGAACAGGGTCAGCACGGGACCGAACACCTCTTCCATGGCGATCACGGCGGCGGGATCGACAGAGCCGAACAACACCGGCGCGTGATAATAGCCGCCTGCGGGCGCGGCGGCGTCCACCGATCCCTTGGCCAGAACGGCGACGCCGGCCTCCTCGGCCGCAGCCACCATGCCCGCCACGCGCTCCCTTTGCTTCGGGTTGATCAGAGCCCCCAAATCGAGATCGGCATCGTGCGGGCCAGCCACCAATTTCGAAAACCGGTCCGCCAAAGCAGTCGCAATCCGTTCATAGGCGGGTCGCTCGATCAGCACACGGCTCCCCGCGGAGCAGGTCTGTCCGCCATTCTGGATAATGGCGTTGACCAGTACCGGCAGTGCCGCGTCGATGTCGGCGTCGGCGAAGACGATTTGGGGCGACTTGCCCCCGAGTTCCATCGTCACGCCGCGATTGTTGATCGCAGCCGCCTGCTGGATCGCCGTGCCGGTGAGCGGAGAACCGGTGAAGGTGACATAGTCGACAAGGGGATGGGCCGACAGTGCCGCTCCAGCCGTGCGTCCATAGCCGGTCACGACGTTGAAGACACCTTCGGGAATGCCCGCCTCGAGCGCCAGCTCGCCGATCCGGATTGCCGTCAGAGAGGCGTCCTCGGCAGGCTTGACGACAAGCGTATTGCCCATTGCGAGCGCCGCGCCGGCGACGCGCGCCAGGATCTGCAGCGGGTAGTTCCACGGAATGATGCCGGCCACGACGCCGTGGGGCTCGCGCAAGGTGAGTGCCGTGTAGCCGTCCAGGAAGGGGATCGTATCGCCATGGATCTTGTCGCCGGCGCCGCCATAGAACTCGTAATAACGCATGGTGGCGACGACATCCGCCTTGCCCTGCCGGATGGGCTTGCCGGTGTCGCGCGATTCCAGCGCGGCGAGCTCCTCGCCGTGTTTCTCGACAAGCTGGAAGAGACGGGTCAGGCAGCGGCCTCGCTCGACGG
This sequence comes from Rhizobiaceae bacterium, assembly GCA_035556195.1. GTDB lineage: Bacteria > Pseudomonadota > Alphaproteobacteria > Rhizobiales > Rhizobiaceae. The sequence continues at coordinate 140,707 of DATMFK010000025.1, read as the reverse complement.
CAGGCGTCCGGCTCCAAGGGCCTTCGTCAAATGCCCGTCGCGCGGCTTTCACCGCCCGGTCCACGTCGGCCGTTCCCGAGGCAGGGATGGAGGCGAAGGCCTTGCCGTCGGAAGGGGACACGACGTCGATCCGTTCGCCCGAAAGAGAATCGACCGCCTTGCCGTCGATGACCTGCATGAAGGCGCGGCCTTCCGCGACAGTTCTCGAAAGATGCGTACCCATGGCCGCTTTCTCCTTTTGCTTCGCCGTGCGGGGAGACTATGCTGCCCCGGTTGCACCTGCGAAGGCGTGCTCCCTTGCCAAGGCTGCGACAAATCCCGCCGGACCCCAGCTGTCAAGGGCCAGCAGGTCGGTGGCGGGTGGCCACCACCGCGCGCAAAAGGGAAAGCATTGTGTGGCACCATGCGCACTAGCGCCGCTAAATCGATTAGAATATACGCAGGCCGGATCGGCCGACAGATACGGACAAGAAATGACCAGTCAGATCATCCCCGTCGAACCATTCGATTTCGTCATGTTCGGCGCGACGGGCGACCTCGCCGAGCGCAAGCTTCTGCCGGCGCTCTATCGTCGCCAGGCGGCAGGCCAGTTCTCCGAACCAACCAAGATCATCGGCGCTTCGCGCTCCAAGATGACCGACGAAGAGTATCGCGCCTTTGCCCGCAACGCGATTTCGGAGCACGTAAAAAGCGAGGAGATCGATGCCGGCGAGCTCAAGAGGTTCATCGAACGGCTGTCCTACCTCTCGGTGGATGCCAAGTCCGGCGGCGGCTTCGAAACGCTGAAGGAGACGATCGGCGAAAGCGACCGTATCAGGGTCTTCTATCTCGCTGTCGCCCCCGAACTCTTCGGCTCCTTCGCCGACCACCTCAAGGCACAAGGCCTGATCACCGCCAATGCGCGGATCGTCGTGGAGAAGCCGATCGGCCGGGATCTTGCCTCCGCCAAGTCCCTCAACGATCGCATCGGCGCGGATTTCGCGGAACAGCAGATCTTCCGCATCGACCACTATCTCGGCAAGGAGACGGTGCAGAACCTGATGGCGCTCCGTTTCGCCAACGCGCTTTACGAGCCGCTGTGGAATTCGGCGCATATCGACCACGTCCAGATCACGGTCGCCGAAACAGTCGGGCTCGAGGGTCGCGCGGGCTACTACGACAAGGCGGGCGCCCTGCGTGACATGGTCCAGAACCATATGCTTCAGTTGCTCTGCCTCGTCGCCATGGAGCCGCCGGCGTCGATGGACGCCGACGCCGTTCGCGACGAGAAGCTGAAGGTGCTGCGGGCGCTCAAGCGCATCAATGGCAACGAAGCGCCGAGGGTGACGGTGCGCGGCCAATACCGGGCCGGCGCGTCGGCAACCGGTCCGGTGAAGGGGTATGCCGAGGAACTGGCCAATGGCGAGAGCCAGACCGAGACCTTCGTCGCCATCAAGGCCGAGATCGCCAACTGGCGCTGGGCCGGCGTGCCCTTTTATCTGCGCACGGGCAAGCGGCTCGCCCAGCGGGTTTCCGAGATCGTCATCGAATTCAAGCAGATCCCGCATTCGATCTTCGGCGACAGCGCCGGACGGATCGAGGCCAACCAGCTCGTGATACGACTGCAGCCGGACGAGGGCGTCAAGCAGTGGCTGATGATCAAGGATCCGGGACCGGGCGGGATGCGGCTGCGCCACGTACCACTCGACATGAGCTTTGCTCAGGCATTCGAGGTGCGCAACCCGGATGCTTATGAACGGCTGATCATGGACGTGGTGCGCGGCAACCAGACGCTGTTCATGCGGCGGGACGAAGTGGAGGCCGCGTGGCGCTGGATCGATCCGATCCTCGGCGCCTGGGAGGACGGTCCCCAGGAGGCGCAGGGCTATACCGCTGGCACGTGGGGTCCTTCGGCGTCGATCGCGCTCATAGAGCGCGACGGGCGCACGTGGCACGAGAGCAACTGATGGCTGGAAGGGAGCCGAGCCGGAAAGCCGCCTGGAACCTTTTCGGTTCGTCGGCGGAACTGGCCGACGCGCTGTCGACGGCAGTGGCACGCGCACTCCGAAGCGCGATCCAACAGCGCGGTACGGCCTTCATCGCGGTTTCCGGCGGCACGACGCCAGGTCTCTTCTTCCGCACTCTTTCGGGCCGGAAGCTCGACTGGGGCAAGGTGATCGTGGTGCTCGTCGACGAGCGTTTCGTCGAGCGTGGCTCACCGCGTGCCAACGCAGGGCTGGTACAGGCAAACCTGCTGCAGAACGGTGCAAGCGCAGCCCGTTTCGTCGATCTTTACCAGCCCGCCCCGACAGTCGATGAGGCCGCCTCCGCATCAGCCAAATTGTTCCGCGAGCTTCCATGGCCGCTCGACGTCGCGGTTCTCGGCATGGGAACGGATGGGCATACGGCGTCGTTCTTTCCCGATGCGTCCAACCTGACGGCGCTGCTCGACCCGGCTTCGACGGAAATGGTGCTGCCCGTCCATGCCGCCAGTGCCGGCGAACCACGATTGACGCTGCCGCTCGCGCGGCTCGTGGACGCGGGCCTTCTGGTCCTCCATATCGAGGGCGCAGAAAAGCGGAAGGTGCTGGAGGAGACACTGGCTACGGGTAGCGACCTCCCGGTGCGCAGCGTGCTCGACAGGTCAAGGACACAGGTTCAGGTTTTCTGGGCGCCCTGAACTCCGAGGCCCGGCGCCCTCCCCGCCCGAGCCCGGCGAAAGCCCTGAAGTGCGTCGCGATCTTTCAGATTCGCTCCCGCACTTTGGTACTTTGATTTGACGCATGTCTTTCCTCCCAAACCGGTGTCCACTTTGGGGAGACATGCTTTGGAAGGGACGACTATGACCGCCAGGAAAGACATAGAAGCCATCACCCAGCGGATCCGGGAACGCTCGAAGCCGCGTCGCGAGATCTATCTCGACAGGATCGACAGGGCGGCATCGCAGAGCGCAAACCGAGCCGTGCTTTCCTGCGGCAACCTTGCTCACGGCTTTGCCGCCTGCGCCCCCTCGGAAAAGGCTATGCTTTCGGGCGATCGTGTACCGAATGTCGGGATCATCACCTCTTACAACGATATGCTCTCGGCACATCAACCCTTCGAGACCTTCCCTCGATTGATCAAGGAGGCGGCTCGTGAAGCCGGTGGCGTCGCACAGGTCGCGGGCGGCGTGCCGGCCATGTGCGACGGCGTCACCCAAGGGCAGCCCGGCATGGAGCTCTCGCTCTTCTCGCGCGACGTCATTGCCATGGCGGCAGCGGTCGGCCTGTCGCACAACATGTTCGACGCCGCCGTCTATCTGGGCGTCTGCGACAAGATCGTACCGGGCCTGGCGATCGCCGCCCTGACCTTCGGACACCTGCCGGCCGTGTTCATTCCCGCCGGCCCGATGACCTCCGGCCTGCCGAACGACGAGAAAGCAAAGGTCCGCCAGCTCTATGCCGAAGGCAAGATCGGTCGGGCCGAACTGCTCGACGCTGAATCGAAATCGTATCATGGTCCCGGCACCTGCACCTTCTATGGCACGGCCAATTCCAATCAGATGCTGATGGAGATCATGGGCCTGCATATTCCGGGCGCTTCCTTCGTCAATCCGGGCACACCGTTGCGCGATGCCCTGACCAGGGAAGCCACCAAGAGGGCGCTCGCCATAACCGCGCTCGGCAACGCCTATACACCGGTCGGGCGCATGATCGATGAGCGTTCGGTGGTCAACGGCGTCGTCGGCTTGCATGCCACCGGCGGCTCCACGAACCACACCATCCACCTGATCGCGATGGCCGACGCCGCAGGCATCGCGCTCACCTGGCAGGACATTTCGGATCTCTCCGAAGCCGTGCCGCTGCTCGCCAGGGTCTATCCGAACGGACTTGCCGACGTGAATCATTTCCATGCGGCAGGCGGCCTCGGATTCCTGATCCGGGAGCTGCTCGATGCCGGCCTGCTGCATGAGGATGTGCAGACCGTCTGGGGCGAGGGTCTGCGGCCCTACACGATAGAGGCCCGGCTCGGCGCCGAGGGCGCCGTCGTGCGCGAGGCCGCGCCGGAAAAAAGCGGCGACGAGAAAGTGCTGACGACCGTCGCCAGGGCATTCCAGCCGACCGGGGGGCTGAAGGTCCTTTCCGGCAATCTGGGCAAGGCGATCATCAAGACCTCGGCAGTCAAGCCGGAACGCCGCGTCGTCGAAGCCCCGGCGCGCGTGTTCGACAGCCAGCAAGCGCTCAACGACGCGTTCAAGGCGGGACAGCTCGACCGGGATTTCATCGCCGTCGTCCGTTTCCAAGGGCCCAAGGCGAACGGTATGCCGGAACTGCACAAACTGACGACAGTACTCGGCGTGCTGCAGGATCGCGGTTACCATGTGGCCCTCGTGACCGACGGACGCATGTCAGGTGCTTCGGGAAAGGTCCCTGCGGCGATTCATGTCACGCCGGAAGCATTGGACGATGGCGCGATCGGCAAGATACGCGACGGAGACATGATCCGGCTCGATGGAGAAACCGGCCGGCTCGAGGCGCTGGTGAACCCCGAGGAGCTTGCCAAACGCAAGGTGCCGGCAGTCGACCTGTCGGAAAACAGCCATGGCTTCGGGCGTGAATTGTTCGAAGGCTTCCGCCAGTTGGCTTCGAGGGCCGACCATGGAGCCAGCGCCTTCGGGGCGGCCTAAGAGAGATCAATTCCGGGCTACGAGCGGGGCCGCAGCGCAGGAATCCTGCCCCGGAGTTGGGCTGACGGCCACTCTGCGGTGGATCCAACGTCGAACAGAAGGAACGAACTGATGAAGACACGCAAACTCGGTCCTCACCTCACCGTTTCAGCCGTCGGGCTCGGCTGTATGGGCATGAGCCACGCATATGGTGGCCAGGACGAGCAGGAGTCGATCAGAACGCTTCATCGGGCCGTCGAGCTCGGCGTCACCTTCTTCGACACTGCGGAAGTCTATGGCCCCTTCGAGAATGAAATCCTGGTCGGCAAGGCGCTGAGGCCCTACCGGGACCAGGTGGTGATCGCTACCAAGTTCGGTTTCCAGATCGACACCAGCAAGAGCGACTCGCGGGCCATGTCCGGCTTGGACAGCCGGCCGGAACACGTCCGCCAAGTGGCCGAGGCATCGTTGAAGCGGCTAGGGGTGGAAGTGATCGACCTTTTATACCAGCACCGCGTCGATCCTCAGGTACCGATCGAGGATACCGTCGGAGCAATGGCGGACCTTGTGAGGGAAGGCAAGGTGCGAGCGCTCGGCCTTTCCGAGGCGGGAGCCGCCGTCATCCGGCGGGCCCATGCCGTTCATCCGATTTCCGCTCTCCAGAGCGAATATTCCCTTTGGACCCGCAATCCGGAAGGCGAAATCCTGGACACCTGTCGCGAACTCGGCATCGGCTTTGTGCCGTTCAGCCCGCTGGGCCGGGGCTTCCTGACGGGTAAGATCCAGAAACCGGACGATTTCGGCGCCGATGATTTCCGGCGGACGCTTCCCCGTTTCAATTCTGAGAACATGGCCGCCAACGCTTCGCTCGTTAAGATGCTGGAGGAGATGGCGGCGATAAAGGGCGCGACCGCCGCGCAGCTGGCGCTTGCCTGGGTGATCAACCAGGCCGATTTCATCGTGCCCATTCCGGGTGCCCGGAAGATCGCCCATCTGGAGCAGAACGTCGCCGCTGCGGATATTGCGCTTTCACCGGCGGAACTCGAGACGCTGGGCGAAATGCTGGCGCCGGAAAAATTCGCCGGCCAGCGGTATGGCGATGCAGCCATGTCGTTGACCAACCGATGAGCTGGACCGGCCTCGGTTTAAGCCTGCCACGTGCTCTTTGACAAACGAGCGCTAATAGGTCGTCCGTCGCTCCTCCGATGGCGGACGGCCGAACTGCAGACGATAGCTCTGCGCGAAATAAGAATGCGATGTGAAGCCGGTCGCGATCGCCACGTCGAGGATCGGCATGTTGGTCTGGCGCAGGAGCTCGCGCGCGCGCTCGAGCCTCAACCGCATATAGTAGCGTCCGGGCGTGACGTTCAGGTGGCGCAGAAAAAGCCGCTCCACCTGCCGCACCGAAAGCCCCGCGGACCTGGCGAGCTGTATGGCGGAAAACGGCTCGTCCAGATTGTCGGCCATGAGCTCTACGATCTTCTTCAACTTCTCCGACTTGCCGGACAGATCCCGTTCGGGGCCGACGCGCTGACGATCCTGCGCGGAGCGGATCCGCTCGTGCTGAAACTGGTTGGCGACCGAGTTGGCGAGGTTTCCCCCGAAGTCTCGCCTGACGATCTCCAGCATCAGATCGATCGAGGTCGTGCCTCCCGCACAGGTGTACCGCTTCCGATCAATCTCGAAGACATTGCCAGTGCATTCGATGTTGGGGAACCGCTCCATGAAGCCGGCACGGTTTTCCCAATGGATCGTACAGCGATGGCCCTCGAGTTGGCCGGCTTCCGCGAGGAGGTAGGAACCCGCCGACAGCGCGCCGAGCGCGCCGCCCCGACGACCCCAGCCGCGCAACGCCGCCAGCACCTTGCTCTTGCCAGGGAAGTCCATGCTGAGTCCTACCGCGACGAAAAGGATGTCGGCGGCCGGGATCTCAGTGGCGCAATATCCCACCTTGAGCGGCAGGCCGTTCGACGCCGTGACGGCCTCCCCGTCCGGCGAGACCGTCGTCCAGGAATAGAAGTCGTGGCCGAGCAGGCGATTGGCTGAACGCACCGTGTCGATCGCGGCCGCGAGCGAGAACATCGGGAACTTGTCCACGAGCAGGAAGGCGTAGTGCCGGCTGCCGCGAGCGGGATCAGTCATGACCGGCAGCTTCCCCCCGTGCCTATGGTTCCGATGCTGTCAAAGGCGCTATGCCCGGCAGAAAATCATCAGAAAGCTGCTCCTCGCGCAAGCTGCCAGCTTGTCAGAACACCGGCCGACTTCGACCAGCGGCAAGATAGGCCGACGTCAGCGTATTGGCCATCAGCAGGGCGATGGTCATGGGCCCGACCCCACCTGGCACGGGCGTGATCGCGCCGGCGACCTTCTCCGCTTCCGCAAAGGCCACATCGCCGACCAGCCGCGTCTTACCCTCCCCCTTCTCGGGCGCGGGTACACGACTGATGCCGACGTCGATGACAGTTGCGCCGGGCTTGATCCAGTCGCCACGCACCATTTCGGGCCGTCCCACGGCCGCGACCAAAACATCGGCGCTGCGGGCCAGGGCCGGCAGGTCCTTCGTCCGGCTGTGCGCGATCGTCACGGTGCAATTGGCCGCAAGCAGAAGATTGGCGATCGGCTTGCCCACGATGTTGGAGCGACCTACGACCACCGCATTCAGGCCGGAAAGATCTTTGCCCCGCACACGCTCGACGAGGAGCATGCAGCCGGCCGGAGTGCAGGGCACGAAGGCAGTGTCGAGCGCGCCCGTGCCTAGTTTCCCGACATTGATGAAGTGGAAGCCATCGACATCCTTCTGCGGCGATATCGCCTGAATCACCTTGGTGGCGTCGATATGCGCGGGAAGAGGAAGCTGGACGAGAATGCCGTTGATGCTTGCATCGGCATTCAGTCTTTCCACCAGCTCCAGCAGTGCGGCCTCGGACGTATCGATCGGCAGCGTGTGTTGAACGGAGTGAAAGCCGCATTCCTCGGCCTTGCGCGATTTCGACGCGACATAGACCTGGCTTGCCGGGTCTTCGCCAACGAGCACGGTGGCAAGGCCTGGGATGGCGCCTCCGGCCCTTGTGAATTCCCCGGTCAGTCGCTTCACCTTTTCGACGACCTCGTCGCCAACCGCCCTGCCGTCGATGATCTCAGCCATATGCCCAAGCCTCGTTATGCGATCCGAGCGGCATAATGATGAAAAAACCGCGATGCAATCCCGCCAAAGCGCCGTTCGGTGCCGTAAACGCGCAAGCCGATCAGATCGAGCGTCGGCGGCCACGCTTCTCGGCGAATTCGAGGACCGCCTCATGGAAATCGCGCAGGCCGCGTCGGATCTCGTCGATGGAGTCCATCGACTGGGAATCGCTGGCATTGCCCCGAGACGAAGGGAACGGATCGGAGGGCAGAACGCCTTCGCTGGGCGATGCCGGATTGGTCGGCATCAAGGGCGTCGCTCGATAGGCGCGGGGGTATTCACGCGATGGGCGATCGTCGAACGCAGGTGAGTCCGCCACCGGCCAGCGCGACGGATCCCTGGGATCGGGGGACGATGGCGGCGGCGTATCGGATGGCGGCAACGACACACCTGTCCCCCGTGGTCGCGCGGCTGCGTTGTCGCGCAGGCTCTGCCAAGCCCCCCGCGCGCCGCCCAGGCCCACGCCGGCGAAGAAGCCCAGCAGCGCAGTCGTGAGGGCGATCATGGATCGCGACGGTCCGAGCGGAGTGAGCGGGGCGTAGGCGCGAGAGATCACGCTCATATTGGCGGTGTTGATATCCCTTTGCTCGCCCGTTTCCTTGGCGCGCAGCAGGAAGCCTTCATAGACGGCGCGCTTGGCGGCGGCCTCGCGTTCGAGTTCGCGCAAAGTGACCAGATCTTCACTGACGCTGCCCTGTCGCACCTTCAATTGGGCCAGTCGCGACGAAAGCTGCTGCTCGAGCTGGACTGCCCGTTTGAGCTCGGTCTGGATCGAGGCGACGACGCGCCTTACCTCGCCCGCGATCTGGTCGCGCACACCGGCGAGTTGCGCGTCGATCGCAAGCCGCTCGGGATGTCGCGGACCAAGGCGGACCGACAGCCGGTCGGCTTGTTGTTTCGCCGCCGCGTATTGCGCGCGGAGTTCCGTGATGACGTTCGACGTCAGTTCTTCCGGCAACGAGCCGCCGATCGCATCCTGGACACCGACGTTCCTGCTCGACGCAGCCTTGGCGTTGAGCTCCAGCGTTCGCGCGCGCGCGGTGGCAAGCTGGTCGTTCAGCTTGACAATTTCGTCATCCGTAATCAGCCGTCCCTGAGCGTCGACGAGATCGTTCTCGGCCTTGAAGTTCTCGACCTTGCGTTCCGCCGCCTCGACTCCTTCGCGCAGCTCATCGAGGCGCGCATTGAGTTCGTCGGCGGCTCTGCCGGCCGTGCCCGCCTGCAATTCGCCATAGGTCTGCAGGAACACGTCGGTCATCGTGTTGGCGATGAGCGCCGATTTGTCGGCGTTCTCCGTCTTCACCGCGACGACGATGACGAATGTCTTGCCGCCACGTTCGACGCTCAGGCTTTCGGCCAGGTGCCGGACGGCGAGAGCGCGCCGGCGATCATCCGCGGCACCGGCATCCCCGCGCGACAGAAGCGAGCGCACGCCGGACACGATGCCGCCAAGACCCCCACCCTTCTGACCATTGAATTCCGGATCTTGCGCAAGGTTCAACTGGTCCACGACCTTGTTGAGTACGGTACCGGAGGTGAGGATTCGCGCCTGGTTCTCCACGATAGCAAGCGTCGCATCCGAAGGCAGGCCGCTTTGCGTCAGGTCACGTTCGACCAGCTTGAGTTCACGCGGATCGACAAGGATTTCCGCCGCCGATTCGTATTTCTTGGGCGTCGACAGCGCAACCGCAACACCGAGCAACGCGCCGAGCACCGTCGTGGCGGCGATAAGCCTCTTCGCGTTCACGATGCCCCCGATCACCTTCATGGGATCGATCAGAGGGCGCCAGATCTCGTCGTCCCTGCTCCCCGTGCCAGGGGCAGGAATTTCGGAGACAAGGCCGGGGTCTCGCGCTACCCGGGGCTCCGACTGGCCGCCCTCCGCCGCCTGGCGGCCCAGCAAGCGATCGCGGAAAGCGGCTTTGAACCCGCGCGCCTCTGGCTCGCCGGGGGCTGCCGCTTCGGGCGCACCAGCCATCGGTTCCGCGGGCTCTGCCTTGTGCGGCGTGTCGTGAGATCCGGTTTCGGCCAGGGCTGCAAGCAAAGGGCTCGATGGAACTTCTCGGCTCGATCGCGCAGCGCGATGGCGCGCCGCATGCGCCTGCGGAGGCGGGCCCTGATGCGTGCTTCCGCTGCCGGAGGTCGCGGCGAACGAGAGCAGGGATCCCGCGCTCCTTCCTCGCTCACGGTTTTCGGCGTCGAACATGGGACTTCCGGAATTGATGTCGTTGCCATCGGGCAGGACGCCCGAGGGGTTAAGTCAAGCTAAACAACCGTGGGAAACAAAAGGTTAATTTTCGACTTGCGATTGAGGGGAGGTCTTCTGAACGCGACATTAAACATTCCTCGGCTAATGGCAGGGCTGGAGTTTCCGATCATGACCGAGATCAGCGAGGCGCCTCGCGCCGGGCTCATGGCCAAAATCCTTGCTCTCGCGACGGCTCGCCGCAACGAGGTCGCGGGATATGCGAAGGCTGTGAGCGGGTCGGCCGGGCGGCTCGTCTTCTCTCTCGTCTACTTCGTTGCGCTCGCCAACACGCTGAGCATCGGCGATTTCGGTCTCTTTGCCACGGCATCGGCGGCCGGCGTGATGCTGTCCCGCATCGTCGCCTTTGGCTTCATATCGGCGCTCTACCGGACCGCTACGGTCAGGCCACGGCTGATCGGCACATTCTCGGCAGGGTTCATCGCCCTCGGACTGCTGTCCCTTCCCGCCCTCGCGGTCTCGAGCTGGATGGTCTTCCTGCTGTTCTTTTGGAGCGACATTTCGCCGTTCGCCTTCGCGCTCGTCATCGTCGCGGAAGCGGTGCTTTGGCGGCCGGCCGAGGTTGTCGTCATCGTCAACAACGGGCTGGGCCGATTTGGGCGCGCAGCGCTGCTGGTCATCATCGGAACTTTGATGCGGGCGATTGCCGCTCTCCTCTTCGCGCTCTTGCCGGCGGCGACGCTCGGCGCCTGGTGCTGGCTGTACCTGGGCGCCAACGCGGCCTCGCTGGCAGTTGCCGTCCTGTTCTTCCACCCCCGCCAGAAGCTGCGCCTGCGCATGCCGCTTTACTGGCGACGGCTGCCGGACTCACTCTACGTCGCGGGCGCGGAGGTGCTGTTCTACCTGCAGATGGAGCTGGACAAGCTCCTGGTCCTGGCTCTCGGCGGCCCGCGCCTGGCCGGCATCTATGCCATCGTAATGCGGCTGGTCGATCTGACCGCAATTCCGATCCGCACCTTTTCGATGATGCTCGTCCAAAAGATCATGCGCAGGCGGGACATGCTCTCACGCCCGGCTGCCAGGATCGGGATCGAGGCGGGCATCTTCTCGGTGTCGACACTGGCCCTCGTGATGCTCGCGCTGCTGTTGCATTTCTTCCCGAACGCGCTGGGGCGCAACGTCGCCGAAGCAGCCCCCCTCGTCGGGCTGGTCCTTCTGGTGCCCGGCCTACGCAATCTCGTCGAATATCAGGGCGAGCTTCTTTTCGCGCGTGGGCAGACTTTGATTCGCGCAGGCAATCTCGCGCTGCTCGCGGTCGGGAAGGCGGGGCTGCTCGCCTGGCTGCTCGCCACAGTTACCGACATCGCCCAACTGATGCTCTGGCTGAACGCGGTCTTTGCCGGGCTCTATTTCCTGTCCGCCGCCCTCACGTATCCGGCAATGAAGCTTCCGGCGAAACGGATCTGAGCGCCGACGTCGTCAGCAGTGGCCGAGGACGCTACGGATTCGGCCAAGATCCGTGCCGATGAAGGATTGCATGCCGACGGCAACCTGCTCGGGCCCCATTCCTTCGATGAAGGCGCGGAACTCGTCATCGGACATGGGAGCGCCGTTCCAGTGGATCCGGCAGAACTCCTCGCGACCGTGGAAGTGCGCCTCGCCTCCGAGAACCTCATCGACATAGCGCCCGTAGAGCATGCATTCGGAGAATTTGCGCCTCGCGCCGAGCGCTGCCACCCAGTGGCGGCCGGTCACGTCCTCGATGCGTCGACACATCCCCAAGACAGCCGTCCTGCGCCAAGCGATCAGTGTGGCGATATAATCGTGTGGGGAGATCGGCGGCGCCTTAATGCCGAGGACGGCCCCAGCATTGCGCGACCAAGTGACGTGCTCGGCAGGCGAACCCTCTCCAATGACTCCTTCCCTGCGAAAGAGCCGCACCTCTCCCTCGCGCGCGAAAGCGCCACAATCGAACGGCTTCAGGAAGGCGACGTCGGAATCGCAGTAGACCAGGACCTCTTCCCCCGCATGCGCGGCAATCGCAATCCGCCGCAACTGCTGTACATGCCATCCGCGAAGCGGCATGGTCCGCCCGCTGAGCCATATCCGGCGGCGGAAGAGGCTGGTCGGATCGCGCAGCGAGTGCAGCCATGGCGGCAGGAGGTCGCGCTCATCCACGACGACGCGACGCGCCGTTTCGAGCGCCCGAAACCTGGCGACGTCGCTATGCTCGACGAGCAGATAGTGCCTGGAGAAACCGGTGACGAAACGGTCCACCGTTTCGCACAGCAAGCGGCACCGCTCGAAGTCGGGTGCATAGCTCGCCGTCACGATCGCCGCGTCGGGCACGGCCTCCCGCGGCCGATCCCCCATCGCGTCCGTGGCTGGCACGAGAGGACGATTCATGGGACATCTTCGGCAAAGAACTTCTGGCGCAGCACGCGCGCCAGAAAGAGCGGATTGCCGACGACATAGCGGCGCCAAAGCCGGCCCGGCTCGATCGACAGCCTGAACAGCCACTCGAGCCGCAACCGTCGCATCCAACGGGGCGCGCGCGGAACTGCGCCGCTCAGAAAATCGAGTAGCGCACCGACGGCAATCGGCATGATGCAGTGATGACTCGTCAGGTTGCGATCGATCCAGAACTCCTGGCGCGGCACGCCCATGGCGACGAGCAATATGTCGGGACGAAGCGCGGCGATCCGATCGACGACCATGGGCTCTTCCTGCTTGCTGAAGAACCCGTCATGGATGACGACGAATCTATGCTGCGGGGCAAAGACCGAGAGGGTCTTGGCCGCGGCATCCGCGTTGCTGCGCTTGGCACCGAGCAGCCCGACGGTGAGCGGTGTCTTCATCGTCTTCAGGAAAGCGGGAATGAAATCCGTCCCGTTGAGATTGGCGGGAAAGGCCTCGCCGTAGAGCAGGCGCCCGGCGAGATCGACACCGATCCCGTCGGGGAGGATGAGGAAATCGGCCAGCACATCCGCGAACTCAGGGTCGCTGCAGGCGACATTGGCATTGTGCGCATTGAGGAAGCTTACCTTGGTGAAGCGCCCTTCCTCTATGAGTTGCCGCAGGAGGCTCAGCGCCTCGTCCCACTCGATCCGCGCCACGGCGATCCCCAATATGTCGCGCTCTGGCAGCGTACGAAGAACGGGGCTGGTCGTGTGGAGGTTCATGCGAAAGCCCTCGATCCAACGCAGCCGAGCGCTTCCAAGCCAAGCACGATCTGCCGATCGAGCGCGTTGCGCTGCCCTTCGAAGAAGGCGCGACCGTCAATGTCGCGAGGTGCCGCTTGCGCTGCCTGTTCGAGGGCGCGGGCGAAAGCCCGCGGGTCGTCGGCCACGATGCAATTTGGGGGAACCGCCTCGATACCCCGCAGCGACCTGGTCGTCGCCACCGAAGGCAGACCAAGTTCGAACGTTTCGATGGTCTTGATCTGGACACCGCTCCCCGCCGTGCTGATGAGCGGGATGACGGCACCGGACCTTACGAATTCGGTGGCGTCCGGAACACGTCCGACGAATGTCACGCCGGGGTGCGCGGACTTGATTGCGCCCCCGACACGCCCGGCGATGTGGATCCGAAAATGCGGCGGCAGGTGCGGGACGACCTCGTCGAGGAACCAGTCGAGACCGATGCGGTTGGGCTGCCAGCTCCAGGTGCCGATCAAGGCCGCATCGCACGCAAGACTGCGAGGCACCGGCCCCGGCGCCGGGCTGTGCCGCGTCACCAGCGGCAGGAAAGCCGACTTACCCTCCTCGGCCACGCCGAGGGCATGCCGATCCTCCTCGGCGAGCGTGAACACAAAACGTGCCTTTCGGCACAGCCGGGCCTCGATTTCGCGCAACAGGCGGGCTTCGCGCGCGAACAGGGTGCGCTGGAACAGCCCCTTGGAAGCGACGGCATTCTCCGCCGCGGAGCGGTGCTCGACATTGTGCGCCACGAAGATCGTGGGTTTGCCCTCGAACACCTCCTCGTAGGCCGCCGCGAACTGCACGGAGTTCAGGATGTAACCGTCGGCCGGGCCGATGGTCTCGAGCGCCAAGCGCACAGCCTCCGGTGAGACGACACGCAATTTGATCGACGAAAAGGTGAGCCCGGCACGCACAGCCCTGCCGAGCCAAGTCAGCTTCTGCCGGAAGGACGCGTTGTCCGTGCGGACGTCCACCGACCCGAGCACGAGCGTGTTCTGCGGGTCGGCAGGGATCCTGCCCGGCCACGAGAAACCAAGGATGGTCACGCGAATGCCCGCACGGCGCAATGCGTCGACGATCGCGGCATTGGCGATCTCATAGCCTGTCGACGGCGCACCGTCCGGTACGATCGAAGTGGCGAAAACCAGATGCATTGCACCTTCCCTGTCGCTCGCCGATTAGCAACGGGCGGTGAACCGTTGATTAAGGGCGTTGGCGCAGGAGCAGGCAACCAAGGGTGGAAATGCGATACGGACGCGGTCATCCGTAAAGGTATTTAACGAAACCTAAACGAAGCGCGATGCAATTGTGGGTGGAGCTTGAGGGGGTGCATCCATGATTCCGAAGCCGACCGAGGGGACGGTCTCGATCGTCGCCCGTTCCCCCGACCTCGACGCGGGAAAGGCGGAAATCGTCGTCACCGTGCCGACCTTTCGTCGTCCGGAACAGGTTCTCGAGACGCTTCGTTCGATCGGACAACAGCAAACCAAGCGCTCCTTCGCCGTCGTCCTTATCGAGAACGACGCCGAGGGCCGGCAGGGTGCGGAAGCGGCCGCGCCGCTTTTCGAACGAGGCGAGCTGCGCGGTCTCGTGATCGTGGCCCATGAGCGGGGCAATTGCAGCGCCTACAATGCAGGATGGCTGACGGCGTTCACGAATTTCGCAAATCTCAAGCACATCGCCGTCATCGATGACGACGAGATCGCCGAGCCCGACTGGCTGGAGAGGCTTTGCCAGGCGGCCGAGAAGTTCGGCGCCGACATCGTCGGTGGCCCACAAGTCCCCGTCTTTCCCGCGACAGCCGAGCGCGGTTGGGCCGGCCACCCCGTATTCGCCCCACCGCATGACACGACGGGACCGGTGGACGTGCTCTATTCCTCGGGCAATCTCCTC
Source organism: Rhizobiaceae bacterium (assembly GCA_035556195.1). Lineage (GTDB taxonomy): Bacteria > Pseudomonadota > Alphaproteobacteria > Rhizobiales > Rhizobiaceae. The sequence goes on along the minus strand of DATMFK010000025.1, from coordinate 125,600 downwards.
CTCGGCCGCCAGGTGCTGGCCCGCATGGGGCCACCCTATCTCGACCTGCGCTTTAACTTCATGGGTGGCGGCGACTCCGATTTCCTCAGCCGCTCCCGACAAGCCGGCTTTCGCCTGGCGTGGTGCGCCGAGGCCAGGGTCAGCGAGACCGTCCCGGCGCGACGACTCGAACGCGACTGGATTCGCAAGCGAAGTCTGAGGAATGGGGTGATCTCGACCCTGGTGGAGAAGAAGAAGCGGAGTGCGGCCCCTTTCGGCAATCTCCGCGTTGCCGTCAAAAGCGTCGCATTGCTTGCCGCCTCACCCTTCCGGGGGCTGTTGCGGCTGGTGACGACCGGCTCGCCGGCCATCGCGCTCTACCCAGTCTATGTCGCGCTCGGCCGTGTGCTCGCCGAATTCGGCTACGCCAATGAACAATACCGCCAGCCTGAGAAGAACTGAGCGCGCCGCGAGCGGCAGGTTCTCGGCTGCCAGGACCGCGACGTTCCTGGCAGCGTTGATGCTGACCGTCGTCATCATGTCGTTTCGGCCATTCCAGCCCGGCGGCGCCGGCACGCTCAATGAGGTCGCCGCAGCCGGGGGAGACGTCGTCAACCAGCTCGGTTTCGGCTCGCTCGGCGCCATCGCTGTCTTTTCGATGCTCTGCTTCGTCGACCGGCGCGTGCTTTCGGCCCTACTCAGCCCGTGGTGGCTGCTCCTGGTCGGCCTCCTGTTCCTGTCGGTTCTCAATGCCATGGATCCGCCATCGGCAATGCGCGCGGTTTCCTTCACCCTGATCGGCATCGTTACGATAGCGGCGGTGCTGACGCTTCCGCGGGACGCCGAGTCGTTCTCGAAGGTCGTTGCCTTCAGTGGCTTCTTCATCATTGGCCTCAGCATGGCCGGGCTGGTGATCTTCCCCAACGAGGCCATGCACACCGCCGCCTCTCTCGAGCCGGAGCATGCCGGCTTATGGCGCGGCGTGTTCTCGCACAAGAATATTGCCGGCCCGGTCATGGCCTGCTTCAGCTTCGCCGGTATCTATCTGTACCGCCGCGGATGGACGCGCAGCGGTGTCCTTCTTTTCGCAGCCGCGATGCTCTTCATGCTGCAGACCGGCTCCAAGACAACCGCCGGCCTCGTGCCGCTCTCAGTGCTCATCGTCGTGCTGCCCGGCGTGATCGGCATGCGGCTGGTGACGCCGCTGCTCTTCGCTGCCGCAGTCGCGATAACCGCTTTCGCAACGCTGGGCATCGTCTTCATCGACCCGCTCAAGAGTCTCGCAGCCCAGCTGGCGCCTGACCTTACCTATACCGGTCGCACGGCGCTCTGGCAGTTCTCGGGGGAAATGATCGTGCACCATCCATGGACCGGCTACGGTTATGAGAGTTTTTGGGGCACGCCGATCGTGACCGACGGCGACCAGCCCTTCGATCGGGATTGGGATATCCGCGGCATCGTGCATGGCCATAACGGCTATCTCGACATTGCGGTGTTCATGGGGTTGCCGGCGCTCGCTGTTGCCGTCGTCACCTTCCTCGTCGAGCCGTTGCGCGACTACATGAGAATTCCGCTGCGCCGCGAAAACGTCTATCTCGGTGATCTCTTCATGATGATCACGCTATTCACGGCCCTCAACGCGTTTCTCGAATCCTTCTTCTTCCGCCGCGCCGACCCGGTTTGGCTGCTCTTCGTATTCGGCATATTGGGCCTGCGCCTGACCGCCCGCTTCCCCGTCCCGGCCAAACGGCCGGGCTGACCTCTTTCCTCATGGCGCCGGAGAGTCTAGACGTCTCCCCGGACATCAGGCTGGTGGAGATTTCGACATGACGGTCAAGGTGGTTCTCGCCGGATGCGGCAATATGGGCTACGCCATGCTCTCAGGGTGGCTGCAATCTGCGAAGCTCTATCCGGGAGAAGTGTTCGTCGTCGAACCCAATGCCCAGTTGCGACACCGCGCGGAGACGCTTGGGGTCGCGGTGGCCGGCCACGTGGACGGCGTCCCCGACGATCTCGTCCCGACGTTGGTCATCTTCGCGGTCAAGCCGCAGGTCATTCGCGACGTCGTTCAAGGCTATAAGCGTTTTGCCGATGGCAGGACGGCCTTCCTCAGCGTCGCTGCGGGCACGCCGATCGCGACGTTCGAAGAGATCCTGGGAGGAGAGATCCCGATCATCCGCTGCATGCCCAACACGCCAGCCGCAATCGGCAAGGGCATGATGGTGGCGGTCGGCAATGCTCACGTGCCGGCGGGGACCCGTGAGTTCATCGATGATCTGCTTTCTGCCAGCGGCAAGGTCGCGGGCATCGACGATGAAGCGCTGATGGACGCCGTGACCGCTGTTTCAGGCTCCGGTCCCGCCTATATCTTCCATTTCATCGAATGCCTGACGGCCGCGGGCGAGAAGGCCGGCTTACCCTCCGCCACCGCCAAGCTTCTCGCTATGCAAACGGTCTACGGTGCTGCCGCTCTGGCAGCCGAAAGCGGGGAGGATCCGACCAAGCTGCGCGAGCAGGTGACGAGCCCGAACGGCACGACCGCGGCGGCGCTCTCGGTTCTCATGGATGGCGATCGATTGAAGACGCTGCTCACGGACGCGGTCGAGGCCGCGCGCAAGCGGTCGGTGGAATTGGGGAAGTAGAAGCCGTCTCTGTCACGAATGATTGAGCCGTGGGGCCGGGGCTCCATGGATCAATCGACAAGAGCGGCCAGCATCGCGTCCTGTTTGCGACGGAGGGCAAAAAGCTTCGTCGTCGGGTCGGGCGCCGCGTTGTCGGACGTCAGCAGCTCTCCCTTCTTGACCGGCTTGAGCACCTTGCCACCCTCGAGAAGGCCGACGGGGACGGCCCGCTGAGAGCGCGCGTCCCCGACGGTGAGCGTCCAGGAACGGTAGCAGGTCTCGCCGATCGCATCGAAAGTCTCACCGGCGGCAAGGTCGCGCTTGGCCAATGCGCAGACCTCGGCCACCGGAACCGGCAGGGGCACCATGTCGGGGCGGCCATAGAGGGCGATCCGGGCTGCCGTCAGGGGAACCTCCAGGGAAGTCAGGTGATAGGGCCGGAAAAAGCTGTAATAGGGTCCGCGCCCCACATGCAGGTCGTCCATGCGCTCGATGACGCGCGGGTGCGTAGCCTCGACGATGACGAAGACGCCAGGCGCCACGCCCTTGCCGATCGTGTAATCCACGACGCCTTTCTTGAACAGGATGCCGCCATCCTCGCGCGGGATCAGAACCTTCGCCATGTCATCGCGGTCAGCCTTTGGCCCGTGCATGCCGGGCACGTCCGGCACCAGGCCCGTGGCGTTGGCGATTGCCGCCATCTCGACCATCGTCTTGGAGCCGTCCACGAACTCGACCAGCATCCGTGGGTTCATGTTGCGGCGCTCCGCCTCCTCGCGATAGTCGTCGGGCACGGCATCGTGGTTGAGGGGATTGTTCTTGCCCTTGCCCGCCGAGACGATGGTGTATCCGAGAGCAGAGGCGAATTCGATCAGCTCCATGCAGCTCGAAGGCTCGTCGCCCGCGCCCACCGAATAGACGACCCCGAGACGGTCGGCCTGCTTCTTGAGGTAGGGGCCGATCGTCACGTCGGCTTCGACGTTCATCATCACGACGTGCTTGCCGTGTTCCATCGCCATCAGGTCGAAGTCGGCCGCGACACCGGGCTTGCCGGTGGCGTCGACGACCACGTCAATGAGCGGATTTGTGACAAGCAACTCGTTGGAGGTAATGGCGATCTTCTTGCGCTCGATCGCCTCCGTCACCCTGGAGGCCGTCGCCGCCTCGAAAGCCATGGCTTCGTCGCCATAGGCGATCGAGATCGCCTCGCGGGCCGTGTGCGGGCGCCGTGTCGAGATCGCGGAGATTTCGATGCCGCGCATCAGCATGCCCTGGGTCACCAGATCGGTGCCCATCTCTCCGGAGCCTATCACCCCGATCCTTACGGGCCGTCCTTCGTCCGCCCGGCGAGCGAGATCACGGGCAAGTCCGGTCAAGACGACGTTGGTCATTTAGTGTTTTCGCTCCGGCTGCTGACAAGGGCGAGCTAGTAGACCATTTCGGGCCGAGATCAAACCTTTCGCCGCAGATCTCTGGCGTCGCCACAGCTCGGTCGCACGTTCAAATTTGTTTAATCCGGCTCCGCTAGAGCTGCGCCGTCCTGGGCTTTGGGGTTTCCGATGACTTTGCATTCACGACGTGCGCCGCTGTCGCGCCTGTTCACCATCCTGCTGGGCTTGAACTTCCTTTGCATCGCCGCTCTGGCTGGCGCATTCTACTACAATAGCGTGGCGCAAACCGCCGCGGAACGCGCCTATAAGGCGCGGTACGATTCCTACCTCCTTGCCGACGAGATGCGCCAGAGCTCCGACGACCTGACCAGATTGGTTCGGTCCTATGCCGCAACGGGCGACGAGAAATACAAGAGGTGGTATTTTGATACCGCAAACATGCGCGAAGGCAAGTTGGCCCGCCCCCAGCAGCCCAATCGTATCTATTGGGATCTGATCCTCAGGGAAGGCGACGCGCCTCGCCCTGCCGGCGAGAAGAAATCGCTGGTTCAGTCCATGGTCGAGGCCGGTTTCACCAAGGCCGAGCTCGATCTTCTTGTGACCGCGCAAGATCGATCGGACGAACTGATCGGGCTCGAAACGCAGGCCATCGACGCGGTCGAGGGAATTGCCCGCAATGGCGCCGGAGAAGAGACTGGCCGCGTCGCCCCCGATCCGGAAAAGGCGCACGACCTGCTCTTTTCCCCCGCCTATCACAAGGCGAAGGCCGAAGTGATGAAGCCGATCGACGATTTCTTCGCCGCGATCGAGAGCCGCACTGCGGCGAGCGTCGCCGCGGCGCAGGCTTCGATGAGCATAGCGAGCATCCTCATGACGGCGGTCGGCCTGCTGCTGGTCGCTTCCGTGATTACCACCGCCGTGGTGTTGCAGCGGCGCGTGATGAAGCCGATCGAGGTGCTCCAGGGATGCATGACCTCGCTTGCCGCCGGGGAACTGTCCACCGAAGTTCCGATGAGCGATCGCGCCGACGAGGTGGGGGCGATGGCCAAGTCGCTGGTCGTCTTCAAGAACGCTGTGTCGGGAATGCAATCCGCCGAGGAAGCCGAGCGGCAGCGCCAGTCGATCGAGCGCGAACGCGCCGAGAACGATGCGCGCAAGGCCAAGGAAGCCGCGGACGATCACATCGCCATCACGAGTCTCGCCGAAGGTCTGGCCCATCTCGCCCGCGGTGAACTCGGATTCCGGATTTCGGCCGAGTTCGCTCCGAAGGCCCGTCAGCTCAAGGACGACTTCAACAATGCGATGAGCCAGTTGCAGGACACGATGGGGACGATCTCCCGCGCAATCCTCGGGCTGCGAACCGGCAGCGGCGAGATCAGCCAGGCGGCGGACGACCTGTCGCGGCGCACCGAGCAGCAGGCGGCGAGCCTGGAGGAAACTGCCGCTGCACTGGGCGAGGTGACCGGTACAGTCAGGAAGACCGCCGACTCCGCGCGTCAGGCGGCTGATCTCACCAATAGCGCCCGCGGTAACGCCGAGCGGTCCGGCATGGTGGTTCGGGAGGCGGTGGCCTCCATGTCGGAGATCGAGAGATCGTCCGAACAGATCTCGCAGATCATTGGGGTCATCGACGAGATCGCCTTCCAGACCAACCTGCTGGCGCTCAATGCGGGCGTCGAGGCGGCACGCGCGGGCGAGGCCGGCAGGGGCTTTGCCGTGGTGGCATCGGAGGTGCGCGCCCTCGCCCAGCGTTCTGCGGAAGCCGCCAAGGAGATCAAGGCATTGATCTCGGCTTCGGGCCAACAGGTCGAGAAGGGCGTGGACCTCGTCGGGCAGACCGGTTCGGCGCTGGAGCAGATGATGGTCCAGGTGGCCGACATCGCCGGCATCGTGGCCGAGATCGCGGCATCGGCCCATGAACAGTCGGTGGGCCTCAGCGAAGTCAATGTCGCAATCACGCAGATGGATCAAATGACGCAGCAGAATGCCGCCATGGTGGAGGAAAGCACCGCTGCCAGCCACTCGCTGGCACGCGAAGCCGGGCAGCTCGCCCAGCTCGTGGCACGGTTCAAACTCGACAGCGACGACGTCGCGGGTCAGTCAAGAGCGGCACCGGTGGTCGCCTTGAAGACCATGTCGGGCGGGTATCGGCAGTCGGCCCTGCGCGTACCCCAGCCAGACCCGGACGGCTGGGAAGAATTCTGAGCAGAAGATCCGATTCGAACCAAGAGACAGGCGCCTTCGGGCGCCTGTCTTGACTTCGCGCTATCCGACCTCGACAACGACGCGACCGCGTATCTCGCCTGCCAGGATACGGTTCGCCAATTCCGGCACGTCGCGCATCGGATGCACTTCGCTCATGGCCGCGAGCTTGGAGCGATCGAGATGCTTGGAAAGCGTTGCCCACGCCTTGTCCCGCCTGGCCGCGGGTGCGTAAACCGAATCCACTCCGATCAAGGCGACGCTGCGCAGGATGTGCGGGAAGACGGAACCCGGCAAGTCCGAACCGCCGGCAAGGCCACAGGCCGCAACCGCTCCGCCATAGACTGTCTGGGCGAGCACATTGGCGAGCGTCTTCGAGCCGACCGAATCGACGGCTCCCGTCCAGCGCTCCTTCTGTAGCGGCCGAACCTCGCTTGCGAGTTCGGCCCTGTCGATGAAGGACGCTGCCCCAAGACCACGCAGATAGTCGTGCGTTTCGGCTCGGCCGGTGGAAGCAACCACGACATACCCTTTCGAGGACAGCAGGCTGACCGCAGTCGAGCCCACGCCCCCCGCCGCTCCCGTCACCAGGACTTCGCCCCCGCCGGGCTGGATAACTCCCCAGTCTTCAAGCGCATCGACGCAAAGCGCCGCCGTATAGCCGGCGGTGCCGATGGCCATCGCCTCCTGCAGGGAAAATCCCTGGGGAAGACGCGTCAGCCATTCCGGCCTCAATCGCTGGAAGCGGGAAAAGCCGCCCCACTCCGTTTCCGACAAGCCCCAGCCATTGACGACCACCCGGTCACCGGGAGTCCAGGCTGGCGAGCGCGACTCCACAACGGTGCCCGCCAGATCGATGCCGGCGACCATGGGCAGCCGCCGGGCGATGCGTCCCTTGCCGGAGACCGCAAGTCCGTCCTTGTAGTTGAGGCTGGAATAGGCGACCTCAACCAGCACGTCATGATCGGGCAGGTCGTGCCGGCTCAGTTCACGAAAATCCGCCTTCGGCTTGCCGTCGACATCCTCCAATACCAACGCGGTGAAGGTCTCGCTCATTTTCGTCTCCCGGTGTTCGTCGGATATCGGGAACCTAGACCGTCACGGCTGTCCCTGCCAATCGCAAACCCAGGTCGTTTCCGATAAAGGGAGGCCTCTTGAGTCGTAAATAGGATAGTACGATGATCCGCCATATCGTTCTCTTCACTGCAAAATCCGACAGCGAACTCGATACCATCGTCGACGGGCTCGCGGTCCTGACCGGGATCCCGCACGCGCGCCGGCTGGAGATCGCCCGCAACAGGAAGAGCGATCCGCTTAGCAAGGAGACCGATATCATCGTCTATGGCGAGTTTGACAACGCGGACGAACTGACGGCCTACAAGGCCCATCCGCTCTACGCCGAATCGATCAGGCGCGTGCGGCCACTGCGCGAAATGCGCCTTGCGGCCGACTTCGATACCGTCACTGCCGTGTCCAACATTTCCAAGGGAATGGGCTCGGATCACTGATCCCTTACCCTGGTGCTTCAGGCGATCTCTCCCGTGGGGAGGAAGGGACAGAAGAGAAGCAATTCCAAAGCTGCACCTCGACAACAATAATAAATGAGAAGCACGATGGTTTGACACTGGCCTTTCAGCCGGACATAGCACTATTCTTTGCGGTCCGGCGCTGCCGGGAAGCAACTCGGCCAGAAAATGGATTTCGCGACCCTATCAGGTCACGGCTATCTTCTCATCGGCAGCCTCATCCTTGTCGGCGCCGTGCTCCTCTTTATTTCCTTCATCGTCAATCTTCGCGTTGCGCATAGCGTGCGTCATGACGCACGCCATCGCGAAAAACTGCTGGAATACTATCGAAACACCTTTTCCCAGCTAGGCGTGATCCTAATGGGTATCGGGGTGTCCCTCTTCATATTCTTTCTTCAGCAGAATTATCAGGATCGTCGCAAACGCGAAGCCGAGATCCATGAGATTCTCGCGAAAATGGCGCTGCGCATAGCGCGCGGCTCTGCCGCCATGGAATCCCTCGGCGAATTCGACACCCTGCTCGACGATGGTGGACCTTACAAAAATCCGGAAGAAGGCGGGGCTAACAACGCCGTCAAAGCGCGAGGGGCGGAACTCGCCCAGCAGGTCGCCAAGATCCTTCTTGTCGAGCGCGACGTTGACGTGAAGGCGTTCGAAGTCATGAACCTGTCGCGCGATCTCGAATCTTCATTCGTCGTCAACGAACTCAATCCAGCCCTTTGGTTCAACATCGTCAAGGACGAGAGCGACATCGAGTACGCCAGCACGCAACTGCCTTTCGATTACAAGGATCTCCACGAAGCGATAGGCGACGGACCGCTCGCCGACGCGATCGCTGATCCCGACAAGGAAGGGAAGATCAAGCGGGAAGTGCTCGACATTTTCTACGACGCCGACCTCCTTCGTCAGCGCGGCAGACGTGCTCTTGGCCGAGCTTGCTGGCTTTTCAGCCAAGGGTCTGGCTTCGTCGCACTCGGGCCGATCGACGAGATCGAGACAAACGCCGCCTCCCACCAGGACTGGCTCGACCGGTCCAAGCCATTCCTGACGCATCTTGCGGCGGGAAGCGAAGATTGCTTCAAACTGCTCAACTACAGCCCGAATCCATCCATGAGCGAGTGATTGCTGTCCAAGCGAAATGCGGGCAATCATCACGTTTCGGCAAGTGCATTATCCGTTCACCGTTGGCAGGCATTGAGGCATGAATGCGCGATATCATTGTTTTCGCTCTTAGCAACTTTACGCTGACGCTCCTCGTGATCGGACTGATCTTCTCTGGGATCGGCATCGCACGCGCCTCAAGTCCATTGAAGGGTCCAATCGTTGTCGAGAAGCTCTTCTTCTGGTTTATCTTTTTCTCGATCGGCGTTGCCTACTGCTATAACGGGGTCGTTCACATTGTCGGGCATGAGATGGCCGCCGCGCTCATCGGCTGGGCAGACAGTCCATTTCAGATCGAACTCGGCTTCGCGAGCCTCGGCATTGGTCTCGTCGGCTTGATCGCGCCATGGAAGAGCATTCACATGCGCTTCGCAGTCATCGTCCCGACCGCCTGCTTCCTCTGGGGCGCTGCCGGCGTTCACGTCCACAGCATGATTACCGAGGGCAATTTTGCGCCCGGCAACGCCGGCGTCATCTTCTGGACCGACATCATCGTGCCGATCATCGGACTGTTTTTCCTGTGGCTGCAACGCGGCTACGAGAAGGAGGGCCGCTCCGCCGCCCCCTATCCGAACCTGGCAGCGAGTACACAGCCCGGCTTGCCGATGGCTTCTCATCGCGGTTGACAAAGCCGGCACCTATCCTCCATCCTGAGCGCTCACCAGGGGTGTCCCGACAAGGGGCTGAGATACTGCTGGCCAACGCAGCGCAGTGACCCGTTGAACCTGATCCAGTTCACACTGGCGTAGGGACGGTGCGAGGCTTCGCGGGTCGGTACATCGACTTCGGCATTCGGGCATGGTCCCGGTCTCCTAGAGCGAAGCGTCACTTCCTCCTTCCGGCACGAACTGGGTCTCCGTTGCTCGAGCAAAGGAGGCTCCGATGAACGCCCTCACCCCGACTGTCACCGTCGGTGAACTGCCTGCCTCGCGGAAGATCCACAAGGCCGGTACCATCCATCCCGACCTGCGCGTCCCGATGCGCGAAATCTCGCTGCATCCAAGCGCGGGGGAACCGCCAGTTGCCGTCTACGATTCCTCCGGACCATATACCGACTCCAGTGTCACGACGGACATCGAGCAGGGCCTGCCGCGGCTCCGTGAGGGGTGGATCCTCTCGCGTGGCGATGTCGAGCGCTATGATGGCCGCTTGGTAAGGCCGGAAGATAACGGTTTCGTCTCAGGTGAAAGGCTGACGCCGGAATTTCCGGTCCGGAACCGGCCGCTGCGCGCAACCCAGGGCCGTGCCGTCACCCAGCTTGCCTATGCCCGCGCAGGCATCGTCACGCCGGAGATGGAATTCGTCGCCATCCGCGAAAATCTCGGACGCGAGAAGATCCGCGACCAGGCCAAACGCGACGGCCAGAGCTTCGGCGCGGCGATCCCGGATTTCGTGACACCCGAATTCGTCCGCGACGAGATCGCCAGGGGCCGTGCCATCATTCCTTCGAACATCAACCATCCCGAGAGCGAGCCGATGATCATCGGCCGCAATTTCCTGGTGAAGATCAATGCCAATATCGGCAACTCGGCCGTCACCTCCTCCATGGCGGAGGAGGTCGAGAAGATGGTGTGGGCGATCCGCTGGGGCGCCGACACGGTGATGGACCTGTCGACCGGACGCAACATCCATAACATCCGGGAATGGATCATCCGCAACTCTCCCGTGCCAATCGGCACGGTTCCGATCTATCAGGCGCTGGAGAAGGTCGGTGGCGTCGCCGAAGCGCTGACATGGGAGGTCTTCCGCGACACGCTGATCGAGCAGGCCGAACAGGGCGTGGATTATTTCACCATCCATGCCGGCGTGCGCCTCCCCTATATCCCGCTGACCGTCGACCGCGTCACCGGCATCGTCAGCAGAGGCGGCTCGATCATGGCCAAATGGTGCCTGCACCATCACAAGGAGAGCTTCCTCTACGAGCATTTCGAGGAGATATGCGACATCTGCCGCGCCTATGATGTTGCCTTCTCGCTGGGCGATGGGTTGCGTCCGGGGTCGATCGCGGATGCCAATGATGCCGCGCAATTCGCGGAGCTAGATACGCTCGGCGAGCTGACCCAGCTTGCCTGGGCCCGGGATTGCCAGGTGATGATCGAAGGCCCCGGTCATGTGCCGATGCACAAGATCAAGGAGAACATGGACAAGCAGCTTGCCGTCTGCGGCGAGGCGCCCTTCTACACGCTCGGGCCGCTCACCACCGATATCGCGCCGGGCTACGACCATATCACCTCGGGGATCGGGGCGGCGATGATCGGCTGGTTCGGCACGGCCATGCTCTGCTACGTCACGCCCAAGGAACATCTCGGCCTGCCCGACCGCGACGACGTGAAGACGGGGGTCATCACTTACAAGATCGCCGCCCACGCCGCCGATCTCGCCAAAGGTCATCCGGCGGCGCGGATCAGGGACGACGCGCTGTCGCGGGCGCGGTTCGAGTTCCGTTGGGAGGACCAGTTCAACCTCTCGCTCGACCCGGAGACGGCGCGGTCCTTCCATGACGAGACCCTGCCCAAGGAAGCGCATAAGCTGGCGCATTTCTGCTCCATGTGCGGGCCGAAATTCTGCTCGATGCGCATCTCGCACGACATCCGCGCCGAAGCGCGCTCGGAGGGCATGGCGGCCATGGCGGAGAAGTATCGCAAGGGCGGGGATCTCTACGTGCCACTCGGCGAGGCGGAAACACCGAACCTGCCATGAAGGTCCTCGTCAAGGGTGCCGGTGTCGCCGGGCTCGCGCTCGCGTGGGAGCTGACACGACGAGGCGCCGAGGTAAGGATCGTCGAAAAGCGCGAGCAAATCGCCGGCAATGCCTCATGGCAGGCCGGCGGCATGCTGGCGCCATGGTGCGAGCAAGAAAGCGCGGACGAGGCGGTGCTGTCGCTTGGCCGGCTCGCCATCCAATGGTGGGACACGGCCCTGCCCGGCCTTGTCAGCCGCAACGGCACGCTGGTCCTGGCTCCCCTGCGGGACGCGGGCGAACTCGATCGCTTCGCCAGTCGCACATCGGGTCACGATCGAATCGATGGCCAGGCAATCGCCGCGCTCGAACCCGACCTCGCCGGCCGCTTCGGACGAGGACTGCATTTTGCGGGCGAAGCGCATCTCGATCCCCGACGGGCCCTGCCTGCCTTGGCGGCAAGGCTCGTCGAGGCGGGGGTCCGTTTCGAATGCGGCTATGGCGCCGTGAACAGGTCCGGCGCCCCGGATTTCGAATGCGATTGCACCGGCATGGCGGCAAAGCGGCCGGACCTGCGTGGCGTGCGCGGCGAAATGCTCTTGTTGCGCACGTCGGACATATCGCTCTCGCGACCGGTCCGGCTGCTCCATCCGCGCATTCCGGTCTACGTCGTGCCACGCGCGGACGACCACTTCATGGTCGGCGCAACGATGATCGAGAGCGAGGCGGCAGCCCCGATCACCGTACGGTCGATGATGGAGCTGCTCAACGCCGCCTACACGCTGCATCCGGCATTCGGCGAGGCCGAGATCGTCGAGGCCGGCGTCGGTGTGCGCCCGGCCTTTGCCGGCAATCTTCCGCGTGTCGAACGGTCGGGCAACAACTTCAGCATCAACGGCCTCTATCGTCATGGTTTCCTGCTCGCCCCGGCAATGGCCCGGCAGGCGGCGGACATGATGTTCGGCCGAGAACAATGGGAAATCGAAGCATGAAACTCATCGTCAATGGCGAGACCAGGGAGGTCACGGCCGAGACACTCGCCGCCGTGCTCGCGGAACTCGAATATGAGGGAAACTGGCTGGCGACCGCGATCAATGGTGAGATCGTGCCCGCCCGGCAACGCTCCCTGTTCAGGCTCGCCGAGGGCGATCGCATCGAAATCCTCTCTCCGATGAAAGGAGGCTGAGCATGTTGACGCTATACGGGACGGAAATCGCGTCGCGACTGCTGCTCGGCACGGCGCTGTATCCATCGCCGGCCATTCTGGCGGAAGCCGTGAAGGCCTCCCATGCGGAGATCGTAACTGTATCGCTACGGCGCGAGACCGCGGGCGGCCGATCGGGCGGCGCCTTCTGGACGCTGATCCAGTCGCTGGGCGTGAAGGTTCTTCCCAACACAGCCGGCTGCCACTCGGTAAAGGAAGCCGTTACGACCGCCAGGATGGCGCGTGAGGTTTTCGGCACCGACTGGATCAAGCTCGAGGTGATCGGCAACCACGACACGCTTCAGCCCGACGTCTTCGGGCTCGTGGAGGCAGCCCGCATTCTCGTCGCGGAAGGTTTCGAGGTGTTCCCCTACACCACGGACGATCTTGTCGCCGCGGAGCGCCTGCTCGAAGCCGGCTGCAGGCTGCTCATGCCCTGGTGCGCGCCGATCGGCTCGGCGCGGGGGCCGCAGAATGTCGACGCGCTGCGCAGCCTGCGCGGCCATTTCCCCGACATTCCGCTGATCGTCGATGCCGGGATCGGTCGCCCCTCGCATGCCGCGGCAGTGATGGAACTCGGATACGACGCGGTGCTGCTCAATACGGCCGTTGCCAAGGCCGGGGACCCGACGGCCATGGCGAGGGCCTTCGCCAGGGCGACCGAGGCCGGTCATCTGGCCTATCGGGCCGGCATGCTGGAGCCCCGAGACATGGCCGTGCCCTCCACCCCCGTCATCGGCAAGGCGGTGTTCTCGTGAAGCTCGACCCGTTCTACCTCATCGTGGACAGCACCGCCTGGATCGAGCGGCTGGTGCCGCTCGGCGTCAAGCTCGTCCAGTTGCGCATCAAGGAACTGGACGAGCCCGCCCTGCGCCGAGAGATCCGGGCGGCCAAGGAGATCTGCGCCCGGCACGGCTGCCAGCTCGTGGTCAACGACTATTGGCGGCTGGCGATCGAGGAAGGCTGCGATGTCGTGCATCTCGGTCAGGAGGACCTGACCGTGGCCGACCGGGGCGCGATACGGCGCGCCGGTCTGAAGCTTGGTCTCAGCACGCACGACGATGCCGAACTCGCCATCGCACTGGCAGCCGAGCCTGACTATGTCGCGCTTGGGCCCGTCTATCCCACCATTCTCAAGCAGATGAAGTGGGCACCGCAAGGGCTCGAGCGCATCGCCGATTGGAAAGCGCGGATCGGGCAGTTGTCGCTCGTGGCCATCGGCGGTCTCAATGTCGATCGCTTGGAGGGCGTGTTCGGCAACGGCGCGGACAGCGCCGCGGTCGCCACCGATATCACCCGCAACCCTGCCCCCGAGCGCCGCGCGCGGCAATGGCTAGCGGCCACCGAGCGATGGCGATGACAAAGCATCGAGCCGAACAGTCGATGCCAGTTCTCGGCAAAAAACGATCTGAAAACAAAACTGTTCTGATCGTCGCCGGCACCGATTCGAGCGGAGGCGCGGGGTTGTCATGCGACGTCGAGACCGTTGCCTCGTTCGGCCTTCGAAGTGCCGTCGCCGTCACCGCGGTCACGGTACAAACAGACGAGAGCGTTAGGCATGTCGAGTTGGTCGCGCCGGCGCTCGTTGCCGACCAGATGCGGGCTGCCCTGGCAGCCCACCGGATGGCCGCCATCAAGATCGGCATGCTCGGCGCGGCCGAGATCATCGGCGCCGTCTCCTCGGTCATCGCCGAGCATCCCGGCATTCCCGTCGTGCTCGATCCAGTGCTGGCATCGAGCTCGGGCCGGGCGCTGTTGTCATTGGAAGCCGTCGGCATTCTCAGGCAAATCCTGATGCCGCTGTGCCGGCTCGTCACGCCGAACCTGCCCGAACTCGCCCTGATGGCCGGAGCGCCGCCCGCTCAGGACGAGAAGGAGGCTCTTCGCCAGGGCGCGGTACTCCTCGACGCCGGCGCCGCCGCACTCCTGATCAAGGGCGGTCACGCGGCTGGAGACCATTCGATCGATCTTCTTCTCGAAAAAGGCCAGCCCGTGCACCGGTTCGGTGCCCCCCGGCTACCCGCCGAAATGCGGGGCACGGGCTGCATGCTTGCCAGCGCGATTGCGGCAGGGCTGGCATCAGGTGCGCCGCTCGGCCGAAGCGTGGCGAAGGCCAAACGATTTGTCTTCGACAAGCTCGCCGTCGCGGCGGAAACAAGCTCGCCGAGGTAAGGAAACCCCCGCCCCCTTCCCCGACGAGCCCACATTCCCGATTTGAGTCAAATCAGGACCGGCGTTTGCCGGCATAGTTAGCAGTGCATGGTCCGTGCCAAGTGCGGAAAACCACCTGGCACCCTGCCTTCGGAGGTTCCAAAGGTGATTGGCACGACGACCGGCTACCAATTGTGCTTCGAATTGGCACACATGCGCCATCATGGCACGTCGTCGCCACGGGCTCCGCAGCCGAGCTGAAGTCGTCCAATTCCGTGTTGATCCTTGACCGATCGCGAGTGGCCCGTCGCTGTCCAGAGAAAGTATCTTCCATGGAGAGAAGTGGCCGGTAGGCCCGGGGGCTTGCCCAATCGGTCAGTCGCTATTGCCTTTGGTATAACCGCTCTGCGGTCGTGCGATACCGCTTCATTGCGTGCTCTATCAGCACTTCGATCACGTCGCCGTAGGAAACGCCCTCGGCGGCGAGCGCTTTGGCATACATGCTGATGTCCGTGAAGCCGGGAATCGTGTTGACCTCATTGAGCACCAGGCTCCCGTCCGGCCGCAGAAAAAAATCGACCCGCGCCAGACCTTCGCAGCCAAGCGCGCGAAAGGCCTTCTCAGCCAGCTCCTTAGCCTTGGTGGCGACATAGGCTGCGACGTCGGCAGGGGCGCGGACCACCGCGCCTTCGGCATCGATATACTTGGCTTCATAGGTGTAGAAGCCGTGCTTCTCGGCTGGAATGATCTCGCCCGGCATGGAGACCGTGAGCCTGCCCATGGCATGTTCGAGAACCGCGCACTCTATCTCGCGTGCCTTGACGAATTCCTCCGCCAGCACCTTGTCGTCGTGGCGGAACGCCTCTTCGAGGCTCGCGGCAAAGCTCGCCGCGTCAATCACCTTGCCGACGCCGACCGACGAGCCTTGCCGCGCGGGTTTCACGAAGAGCGGTAGGCCGAGACCGGCCGTCACGGCATCGAACGAAGTCGCTTCGCCGCGCCGTAGCGTCAGCGAACGCGCGACCGGCAGGCCGGCTTCCCGGAGGAGCCGCTTGGCGAAATCCTTGTCCATCGCCGCGGCCGAGGCGAACACTCCGCTGCCGACATAGGCGACATCCGCCACCTCGGCATAACCCTGCACGGAACCGTCCTCGCCGAACGGTCCATGCAGCACGGGAAAGATGACGTCCACCGGCGGCAGCTCGGTTGCCGTAGCGGCGGCCGAGAGAGCCACCAGGCGCCCACGGCCACCGGGAACAAGCCCGATCGCGGCCCCTTGTGTCGGCACCGTCGGAGGTAATTCACCGTTGTCGAGATCGGTCAGCCACCAGCGGCCGGCCCGGTCGATGGCGATAGGGAGGATTTCGTACCTGGTGCGATCGATCGCCTTCACCACATTGGCGGCCGACAGGATGGAAACATCGTGCTCGGCCGAACGACCGCCATAGAGCACGGCAATCCTTGTCTTCTTCGCCATAACGTCCCCCTGCCGTCTTCCGAAGCCGCGCACAATCTCAACGAAACATGCCGGCACTGCACGCCGATTTTGCCCTTTTGACGGCGAGCGGGCTTTCCGCTCCACCATGCTCCAGCATTTGACAGTTGGAGAGCACCACGCCACTGGACCGACGCTTCAAGACATCCGATCGCACTGTTTGGGACAGGCCATCGACCTTTTGGCCGAATCGGACGGCACTCTAGCAATCGATCGATTTTGAATGAAGATGATGGTGCTGCGAGAGAGGATTGAACTCTCGACCTCTCCCTTACCAAGGGAGTGCTCTACCACTGAGCTACCGCAGCCGGTGAATGCGGCGCCTTCTGCCACATTGGTTCGCCGAGTGCAAGTTATGTGTGCGTATCCTTTTCACAAGATATTTGCGGCCTTGCCGGAGCCACAATCGCAGGCTTTTTTGGGCGTGGTATTTAGATCTATTCGCTGCCGCGTTCGACCCATGCCCGATACCGCCTCCGAAAAGGACAAGAAGAAGCTGGACAGGAAGGTGCGCCTTGCCGAAGAGCTGCGCGCAAACCTGCAGAGGAGGAAGGCGCAGACCAGGTCGCGACGCGTCGGCGAGGCAGATTCACGGCCGGAGGGGCTTCGTGCCGGACGTGAAGGGGACGACCAGAAGGAATGACAGCGAAGATACCGCGTTCATCCGACAATTGGAATCGGTCCTCGGACAGCACGCGGAGAACTGAAGCAACGAGCGCTTCTCGCGTATTCGAATGATGCGGAGCGCGCCAGGAGAGGCCCTTTCTTGAACCGCGCCGGTCTATTCGCTAGACGGGCCGCAATATTTCAACTCTTGAAAAGCCCGGCCATCGGCCCGGAGAAGTGTTTCCACATGGATCGAATCAGGATTGTCGGCGGCAACGAACTGACCGGCAGCATTCCGATTTCCGGCGCCAAGAACGCCGCCTTGCCGCTCATGATCGCCTCGTTGCTGACTGACGAGACGCTGACGCTCGACAACGTGCCGCATCTCGCGGACGTCGAGCAGCTCATCCGCATCCTCGGCAATCACGGCGTCGACTATTCCGTCAACGGCCGCCGCGAAGAGCAAAACACCGCTTATGCACGCACCATCCACTTCACGGCGCGCGACATCGTCGACACGATGGCGCCCTATGAACTCGTCTCCAGGATGCGGGCGAGCTTCTGGGTGATCGGGCCTCTGCTCGCCCGGATGGGCGAGGCCAGGGTTTCGCTGCCCGGGGGCTGCGCGATCGGCACGCGGCCGGTGGACCTCTTCATCGACGGGCTGCAGGCGCTCGGCGCGTCAATCGACGTCGAGAACGGCTATGTGCTTGCCAAGGCCAAGCGCCTGCGCGGCGACCGCTACGTCTTTCCGAAAATCTCCGTCGGCGCCACCCATGTCATGTTGATGGCAGCGTCGCTGGCCGACGGCGAGACCGTCCTCGAAAACGCCGCGCGCGAGCCGGAAGTCGTCAATCTCGCCGAGTGCCTCAACGCCATGGGCGCAAAGATCTACGGCGCCGGGACCTCGACCATCAGGATCGAGGGTGTCGAGCGGCTGCATGGCGCGCGGGTCACCGTGATTCCCGACCGCATCGAGACCGGAACCTACGCCATGGCTGTCGCCATGACCGGCGGCGACGTCATGCTCCAAGGCGCGCGGGTTGATCTGCTGCAGAGCGCGTTCGACGTGATCGCCCAGACCGGGGCGGAAATCACGCCGACGAATTCTGGTGTGCGCATCATGCGCAACGGATCCGGCATCATGCCCGTCGACATCACCACGGAGCCGTTCCCGGGCTTCCCGACCGACCTCCAGGCGCAGTTCATGGGTCTGATGACCATGGCGACAGGGCGTTCGCGCATCACCGAGACGATCTTCGAGAATCGCTTCATGCACGTGCAGGAACTTGCCCGGCTCGGCGCCCATATCAGCCTGGCCGGCCAGACGGCGATCGTCGATGGCGTGACCAAGCTCAAAGGCGCGCCCGTCATGGCGACCGATCTCCGCGCCTCCGTCTCCCTCGTCATCGCCGGGCTCGCGGCGCAGGGCGAGACGATCGTCAATCGGGTCTATCACCTCGATCGTGGTTTCGAGCGCCTGGAGCAGAAGCTTTCAGGCTGCGGCGCAACCATAGAGCGCGTTTCCGGTTGATGGCAGGCGGCGGCGCACACGCCGCCGCACGAATGCCGCCCTACTGATACGCGAAACGGGCTCTATCTTTTTGATTTCGCCGCCTTTGTGCCACGCCAGATAATTCCACTTGGGCGCAAAATGCTCTAACAGGAACCGACAGAAGCACTCTGACGGTAGCCAGATGGACGCATTGAAGCTCGTCGCCCTCGATGAGGAAGACCTACAGATCGTGTCGGCCCATACGCAGGACGCGGTCATGAAGGTCGCCGATCTCGAATATTTCCCCCGCGACAAGCGTTTCGTCGTCGCCATGAATCGTTTTGCCTGGGAGGAGAGCGGCGTCGGCTTCTTCAAAAAAAGGAACGAGAGGCGCCGTAGCGTGTTGCATTTCGAGAGCGTAGGCGGCGTCAAGACGACCGGCATCGCCAGAGACAAGCCCGAGGAAGTGTTGTCGCTGCTGGCCATCCGCTTCCAGCCCGGCGACGCACCGGCCGGCGAGGTCGAGTTGCTCTTCTCGGGAGGCGCCGTCATCCGCCTCGACGTCGAATACATAGAGGCGCGGATGGCCGATCTCGGCGCGGCCTGGCAGGCCTCCTCCCGTCCGGTTCACGAAGATTAGGGCAACCCATGGCAATCACGCTCAGACATTCCGATGCGGATTTCGAGGAACGCTTCGCCGCCTTTCTCACGACCAAA
Source organism: Rhizobiaceae bacterium (assembly GCA_035556195.1). Taxonomy (GTDB): domain Bacteria; phylum Pseudomonadota; class Alphaproteobacteria; order Rhizobiales; family Rhizobiaceae. The sequence continues at coordinate 106,373 of DATMFK010000025.1, read as the reverse complement.
CGCGAAGTGTCGGTCGATGTGGACAGGGCCGTGCGCGACATTGTCGCACGCGTTCGTGCCGAAGGAGACGCCGCGCTCTTCGACTATTCGCTGCGTTTCGACCGCGCCGACCTGAAAAGGCTGGGCCTCGCCGTTTCGCCGGATGACATCGCGAAGGCCTATCACGAGGCCGATCCAGCGACGATCTCCGCCCTGCGTGTCGCCCATGATCGCATCGAGGCGCACCACAGGCGCCAGCGCCCATCCGACGACCGTTACGTCGATCCGATCGGGGTCGAGCTTGGCTCCCGCTGGACGGCCATCGAATCCGTCGGCCTCTACGTGCCGGGCGGCACGGCGAGCTACCCGAGCTCGGTGTTGATGAACGCCGTGCCGGCGCGTGTCGCAGGGGTCGAGCGCGTCGTCATCGTCGTGCCCGCTCCGGACGGTGTCATCAATCCGCTGGTCCTGGTTGCCGCCGACATCGCCGGGGTATCCGAGATCTACCGCATCGGCGGCGCCCAGGCGGTCGCCGCGCTCGCCCACGGGACCGAAACCATCAGGCCTGTCGCCAAGATCGTCGGCCCCGGCAACGCCTATGTGGCGGCGGCAAAACGGCGGGTCTTCGGCATTGTCGGCATCGACATGATAGCCGGCCCCTCCGAGGTGCTGGTGGTCGCGGACGGCTCCAACAATCCCGAATGGGTCGCCGCGGACCTTCTCGCCCAGGCCGAGCACGACACGGCTGCGCAATCGATCCTGATTACCGACGATGCCGGATTCGGCAGGTCGGTGGAAGAGGCAGTGGAACGCCAGTTGAAGATGCTGCCTCGCGCCGAGATCGCTTCTGCAAGCTGGCGCGATTTCGGCGCCGTCATCCTCGTCGATGATTTCGACAAGGCCATTTCCCTCATCGACCGCATCGCGCCAGAACATCTCGAACTCGCCATCGAGAATGCCGAGGAACTCCTGGCCAGAATCCGCAACGCGGGTTCGGTCTTCATCGGCCGCCATACGCCAGAGGCGATCGGCGATTATGTCGGCGGCACGAATCACGTCCTCCCCACGGCGCGTTCAGCACGGTTCTCGTCGGGCCTTTCGGTGCTCGATTTCGTGAAGCGGACCTCGCTCCTGAAGCTTGGCCCCGAGCAGTTGCGCCAACTCGCGCCGGCCGCCATCAACCTCGCCGAGGCCGAAGGGCTCGGCGCCCATGCCCGGTCGGTCGCGATCCGCCTCAATATGTAGGATCTCGATGCACGGGCGAACCACCGGATCGAACAGGCTGATCGACGTCGAACTCGACGAATCGATCGGCCGCTCGACACCGGATGTCGAACACGAACGCGCCGTGGCGATCTTCGACCTGATCGAGGAAAACAGCTTTGCACCCGTGAACGCGGCAAGCGCTGGACCTTACAAGCTCAGGCTCTCTCTGGTCGATTCGCGGCTGGTCTTCGCCATCGCGCGGGAGAATGGCGAGGAGGTGGTGACGCATATCCTGTCGCTCACTCCGTTCCGGCGGATCGTCAGGGATTACTACATGATCTGCGAAAGCTACTATGCCGCCATCCGGACCTCCACGCCGAGCCAGATCGAGGCGATAGACATGGGCCGGCGCGGTCTCCACAACGAAGGCTCGCAGACCTTGAAGGACCGTCTCGCCGGAAAGATCGACATCGACTTCGACACGGCACGCAGGCTCTTCACGCTGGTTTGCGTGCTGCATTGGCGCGGCTGATCCACCACGTGACAGCTCCAACGAAGCCTCCTCGCTCGGTGCTCTTCATGTGCGGCATGAATGCCGTGCGTTCGCCCATTGCCGAGCAGCTTGCCCGCCGCGTGCTCCCCCCATCGACCTTCGTCGCCTCGGCCGGTGTCCGCCCAGGCGAGCGCGACCCGTTCGTGGACATGGTGCTCGCCGAGGAAGGCATGTCGCTCGAGGAACGGCACCCGCGCGCCATAGACGATCTGGAGGACGGCTATTTCGATCTCATCGTGACGCTCTCGCCGGAAGCGCACCACGTCGCGCTCGAGCTCACGCGGTCCATGGCCGTGGACGTGGAGTATTGGCCGACTCCCGACCCGACGAATGTCAGCGGCACGCGCGAACAGATCATTGCCGCCTATCGCGACGTGCGCGAGCGGCTCAAGGCGAGGATATCGGCACGCTTCGGCGGGTGATGGAGCCCAAAACTATCATGTTCACAAGCGGCCGATAATCATATAGGTTCCGCGCCAAATCCGGCCTTGTCCTCAGGCCGTATGCCAATCCAAACCAAAGGTATCGAATGCCGAAGGAAGAAGTCCTCGAGTTTCCGGGTATTGTGACCGAACTTTTGCCCAATGCAATGTTTCGGGTGAAGCTCGAAAACGAACACGAGATCATCGCCCACACCGCCGGTCGCATGCGCAAGAACCGCATCCGTGTGCTTACCGGCGACAAGGTGCTCGTCGAAATGACGCCCTATGACCTGACAAAGGGGCGCATCACCTATCGCTTCAAATAGCGCGACGCCGCCAGCGCGGAACCGACGAAACGCCTATGAGCATTTTCCCGAAGCTGGTGCTTGCCTCAGGTTCGCCGCGGCGGATTGAACTTCTGCAGCAGGCCGGCGTCGAGCCGCATCGCCTTTTCCCCGCAGACATCGACGAGACCCCCTTGCGGGCCGAGCATCCGCGCTCGCTCGCCAAGCGGCTGTCGCGCGGCAAGGCGGAAAAAGCGGCCGCGGCGCTGAAGGACGACCCGGAGACCGCAGGTTCGCTGATCCTGGCCGCCGACACGGTCGTGGCCGTCGGGCGGCGCATCCTGCCGAAGGCGGAGACCATCGACGACGCATCGGACTGCCTGCAGCTTCTCTCGGGCCGCTCCCACCGGGTTTATTCCGGAATCTGCCTTGTGACGCCTTCGGGCAAGGTGCGCCAGCGGCTGGTGGAGACGCGCGTCCGGTTCAAGCGGCTGTCCCGCCGGGAGCTCGAGAGCTACATCGCCTCCGGCGAGTGGCGCGGCAAGGCCGGCGGCTATGCCGTTCAGGGTTTTGCCGGGACCTTCGTCGTCAAGCTCGTGGGCTCCTATACGAATGTCGTCGGGCTGCCCCTCTACGAGACGATCGGGCTGCTCACAGCCGAAGGCTTTCCCGTCCATCCCAACTGGACGACCGGGGCGGCGCCATGACGGGCGACGCGAAAGTGACTCCGCTGCGCGCCAAGCGCCCCTGCCCCGAATGCGGCAAGCCTTCGCAGCGCGAAAGCTATCCCTTCTGCTCGCAACGGTGCAAGGAGATCGATCTCAACCGTTGGTTCTCCGGCGCATATGCCATTCCGGTGACCGAAGAGGACGCCGAGCCAGGCAAGGAAGACTAGCGCGGCCCGCGCGATTCGCGCTCGTCTACGAAGCCTCGCGTCGTTTTCTTGCGGCCTCACGCGACGGCACCGAATGCTCTCGTTGTGGGCGAAAGCCCTGTTTTCGTCGCCTTTCTCGTCGCCGTCACAAAAGTCGCGCAAATCGTTCGGCAAGCGCTGGACAGCCGAAATTCACGTGCTATAACCCACGCGCTTTCGGGGCGGTGCCCACCGCTCCACGACATCCGGAAGGCCTCCCTTCCGCGAGAGGCCCAGGTAGCTCAGTTGGTAGAGCAGCGGACTGAAAATCCGCGTGTCGGTGGTTCGATTCCGCCCCTGGGCACCATATATTTCAACGGCTTAGCGCCAAGTCCCTAAAAACCATGTCGCGTCCATGTTGCAACTGGCAGTCCTTGATTTTCAAGGGTATTGACTGACTATCGGCATATAGACGCGACATGGATGCAACATGGGAGGGGGATATATGCGCTTGGATAACGAAATCGAAATGATGGTCGATCAACTGATTGAAACCATCGATCGTAACGATCTTTCGCGCCGCGCAGTCAAAGAAGCAATGATGTCAAAGATGACTGCCGCACTTGCCGCTGGTCGCGCGCGAGACGGCTTCTTGATCAGCATCGCGAATTTCGTACTTTTGATCATCCTGATAGCGCTTCAGCTCCTTTAAGGACGGAAAGAAGCCCCGCCAGCCCGCAGCCAGCTGGGCGCGTTACGTTGGGTTGTGACTGCTCCACGTCTCAGAAGGGCCTCGGATTGCCGCAACCGGCCGGCGCCCTCACGCGTGTGCCTTGCGTCGTGCGGATCGCTAACCTTTTGTTAACTATAAGGGGCCAACCTTCCCCTTCATCAGGCAACAGGGGGGCGCTCCCATTTGGGCGATCTGCGGGGGCTCCAAAAAGGAAGCGCACGCATGTCTGATACTATCTCACCGGAACACAAGCATTTGCAGTCGCAGCTGGACGAACCGGCTGGTTGTGAGGTGGAGACCCCAGAAGAAAGGCGCAGGCGGCGCGCTAGGGAAAGCGGGCGGAGATATCGTCAGCTGCATGCTGAACAGATACGCGAAAGCAACAGGCGCTGGAAAGCAGCCAATCGAGACAAGTCAAGGCTATATAGAAAACGGTGGAATGAAGCGAACCCCGAAAAAGCGCGGGAATCATTCCAGGCTGCCTGGAAAAAATGGGCAGCGGCGAACCGCGAGAAGATTCGAGAAAAACAGCGCCGCAAGAATCACAGAGACTACTCGCTCAAGGTGTTTCAGCGATCCCCTGACAAATTCTACCGGCAGATTCTGAAATTGCTCCCGCAAACGCTGCCGCGACATGTTCGTGACGACGTGGCCAGCAGTCTCTGTCTCGCAATTATGGAGCGGAAGGTGCTCACAAAAAATATTCAGACAGAGGTTGCCAACTATCTCAGAGCTTACAATCGGGAATACGACACCTTCAAGACGGTATCACTAGACGAGACGATTCCCGGCACCACTATGACCAGGCTAGACAAGCTTGCCACTCGTTAAATGAAGGTCACCCCTCTTCATCCCGCCATATCACCTTCCGGATAATCCGAATGCCGGCGACGCGGCGTACCTTCAGGCCATCGCGCTCTCGGCCAGTCGGGTACCAGAATTCGATTTGCATATAGTCCTTCCGCTGGCACTTCTCGCAGCGGATGCTTCGCTCAAGGTCGAGCATGCCAACATCGCCCACGAGCTGAACCAGGTCGATCGGCCGGTAGACGCGCTTGATCGAGCACAGCCCACATCTGGCACGGACGAAATAGCCCGCCTCGTCGGCCCTGCTCAAAGTGAACGCGTCGACGCGTTTTCCGCGATATTGCTCTGGCACCTGGACGCCCCATGAAGTTCGTTATGTGCCGCGCGCGAGGGACATATTCCTCTCCCTCCGCTCGTGGCAAGGGGCGGATTGACTCTTTTGTTCTTTTTTTGTTCACATCTTTCGGCAAGCCCTCACGAGGAGGATGAAGGCCTATGTGCAACCTCTACAACGTCACCACGACCAGACAGGCGATCATCCAATGGTCGCGAGCGATGCGCGACCGGACGGGCTTCAACGAGCCCAGCCGCGACGTCTACCCGAACTATCTCGCGCCTGTGGTGAGGATTGGCGCCGACGGCGAGCGCGAGGTCGCGCCATTGCAATGGGGCATGCCGACGCCGCCGGACCGCGTCAAAGGCAAGACGGACCCGGGTACGACCAACATCCGCAACCCGCAATATGGCCACTGGCGGCAGTATCTTGAGGTCGCCAACCGCTGCCTGGTACCGGCGACGAGCTTTGCCGAGCCGAGCCCCACCCCGGCCGACAAAGATCCCGAGACGGGCGTTCAGCGAAACTACTGGTTTGCCACGGCGCCCGATCGGCCGCTCTTTGCATTCGCCGGCCTATGGACGCCTTGGCGCGGCGTACGCAAGGTCCGAGACGGCGAGCAGGATTTCGAGCTGTTCGGGTTCTTCACCACGAATCCAAACGGGGTCGTCCGGCCGATCCACGAGAAAGCAATGCCAGTCATCCTCACCACGGCCGAGGAGATGGACGTGTGGCTGCGCGCACCCTGGATCGAGGCAAAGGCCTTGCAGCGTCCCCTCCCCGACGATCAGCTCGTCATCGTCGACAAGCTGGCGACACAGATCAAATATCCGGCCGCACCCGCCCAAGCTTCATTCCTCTAAAGATGTCCGACGATCCCTCTGCCCCGAAAGCCGCAGGCACGCCGGCCGGCATCTATGAGCATTGGTGCGAGCACCCCGGGTGCAAGGCATGGGGCGGCTGGGGCTTCGACCGTGACCGAACTACGGTATGGTATTGCTATGAGCACCGAGGGGACGGCGATGACCAGCGTAAGGTCACCGAAGACAGCCCTGCCCTATATCGACCGCTATCTTGATTGCCAGCAGGCGGCGGACGATGCCTTTCGCAGCCTAATCGAAAGCATCGTCGCGGCGGGCTGGACGGCCGACGAGGCAGCATATGCCGTCACCGGCCTCGCCCAGGCTCATCTCCTCGCCCGAGCCGCCAATCACGATACCGACGCACAGATCCGCCGCGCGAAAATGCTTCGGAACGATTCATAGCCCGGCCGATTTGACTCCGGTCATTTGGAGACCCTGCCATGACCAAGCTTCCGAACATGGGCGTCGGCGAGCGCGTCGACCGTATCGTCACTGACGAGATGGAATATTTCGAGCACTGCCCGTCCTGCGGCCAAGATTTCGACGCGAGGGACCTTGCCCAAGTGGTCCACCACAACACGCCGGGCCATGAGCCGTTGTCGGAGGAAGAGACCATGCGCGTGGTCAGGGGCGAGCTCCGGAACTAATGCTCACCAAGAGCCAGGCCCTCGAATATATCGAGCCGATGATGCCGACGCTCGTGGCCAAGCCTCCCGAGGGCGATCGGTGGTTCCATGAGATCAAATACGACGGGTACCGGACCCAGATCATCATCTCGGGCAGCGAGGCGCGCGCCTACACCCGCCGAGGGCACGACTGGACGGATAAGTACCGGATCCTGGTTGACGCAGCTCGCGAGCTCTTCGGGCGCGACATCCATATCGACGGCGAGCTGATCGTCCAGGATGAAAGCGGCCGGCCGGACTTCGGGAAGCTCCGCAGCAGCATCATGAGCGGCGGGGATCACCTGATCCTTTACGTCTTCGACTTGCTGTCCCTCGATGGCGAGGACTTGCGGCGCCGCCGATGCCAGGACCGCCGCTCATTGCTTTGCGATCTATTCGAAGGTGTCGAGCCGACCTGCCCTCTCCAGATGAGCGAGAGCTTTGAGGGCTCAGGCGCGGAGTTCTTCGCCGCTGTCGACCAGATGGGCCTCGAGGGGATCGTCTCAAAGCGCCGCGACAGCATTTACGAGAGCGGACGCACGACGGACTGGCTCAAGACCAAGACCTTCGCGGTGAGCGAGTTCACGATCGTCGGCTACGATCGCACGCCGGGATCGGCCGCAACCTTGCTCGTGGCATCCGAGATCGGCGGCAAGCTCCGCTACGCCGGCCGGGTCATGGTGACGCTCGGCGGGAAGAAGCGCGAGAAGCTTTGGGGGGCGCTGGCGGAGCGTGAGATCTCCAAACCGGTGATCGCAGAGCTGAAGAAGAAAGGTGCCGTCTGGGTTCGGCCGGAGCTCAAGGCCAGGGTCCGCCACCTCCGCGGCGAGGAGATGTTGCGACACGCGACCATGGTAAAGTGATCGAAGGCCCCACTCCAAGACAGGCCCGGCCGAAGTCGAGCCTGTCCAGAACGAACCTTTCCGTGGGAGGATTGGGGTGCAAAGGCCCGCTGCCCTCGAACCCAGGGGCATCAAATTTGTTCCCCGCTCCAACCCGCTATTTCGCAGTGCGGCGCTCGTTCTATTTCGTAATGACTGGCTGGACAGTTGTGGACCTACTATTCCACTATCGAAATGGAGTTCCTGCCAAGGGGCAAGGGGAGGTGGGGATTCTAGGCGGCCTGGCTGGATGGCCGGCCGGGCCGTCTCCACGTGGAGGTCCTATCGCCCGCGTTCTGCGGATGGAGGTGACCATCGTCGATCCGTAAGCGCAAAAGAGGCCCGGCGGGAACCGAGCCTCTTAAGTCACGGACCTGGGAGGGGGGGGGTTAGGGGAGGTGGTGAGGCCCGCCAGCCTCAAACAGGGCAATATCGAAATTGTTCCCGCTGCTGGAATAGCTGTCCGCCTGTGCATGGATCGTGCCCAGCGAAATAGCTCTGGAGGGAAGGCTATGCCAAAACTCTCAATTGCCATCAACGACGAAATGCTCGCAGCACTTGACCGGCTGATCCTTGATATCGAGCCGGGGTTGCCGCGAGAGTTGGCCGCGAGTGCGGCGCTAAGAAACTGGTTGGTCGGCGCCGGCTATCTGCCAGATGACGATGACTTCGAGGAAGACCTACCGACGGATGAGGCGTAGCAAGCTGTGGGAATGTTAGGCCCCGAAAAAGGCCGGACGACACTTTGTCGACCGGCACATTCCCCAACCGGCTTACTCGCTGATGCTATCGGGCCTTCCGTGACTTGCGCAAGCGGTACCAGAGAAAGGCGCCGTACGCTGCAGCTACGGGCAAGCCAACGCCAGCGACCGGTCCAGGGGCCGCCCGCGAAATCTTATGATGTCCATGCGACATTTCGGGCTTAGCGGCCAAGCTCGGGCCCGACAGCAGCAGCGCCACGGCCGCCGCAGGTAGTATGTGCTTCAGGTGTGCCATTCAGGTCTCCATAGCTGACGCAGTGGACACCCTCCCCATTGTCCTCAAGCGTAAACCCTGCAGACGCCACCGACGATTGAGCAAAAGAGCTATTCACGTAGCTACTTTGTCGTAGGTAGTCTGTCGGCGGCCATACAAAGCCGGCTCGGAGTTGAGCTGCCGAGCCGGCAGTTAGGCGAGCCACCAGGGGTCGGGGTCGTCGATCGTGCTTGCCCGCCGCCGTCCGCTATGCCGGAACTCCAAATCGTGGTGTCGTTCGTCAGGGATGTAGACAATCCCCCAGGTGCCGGTTTTGTCGGTGGCGAGATTTCTGATGAGCATGGTGGCTCCTTTGTCGGGAGGCATCATGTCAACGGCGGCGCCGCCGGTCGATCCCTGAATGTTGGTATTCAGGGCGGCCGAAACGACAAGCCAGAGCCAGCGGGGCGTGTATTCCCGCTATCGATTGGCTGATCAACGTCCTAAGCAGTCGGGCGCCATGAACGCGAACAGATCCTGTTCGCTTGCTTGATGAAGGATTAGCCCTTCTACCAACTGAGCAAGCTCTATAGTGTCTTGGCCGAAATAGACGACCTTATTCACGGCCATGAAAGCAAACGCGCCGTTAAACGCTGTCCGCTTGTTCCCTTGCTCAAACGGATGATTCGCTCCAACCGACCGGATCAGCCGGATTGCTAATCGGAGAATATCTCTCTCCTGCTCGTAGTGGAACAGATTGCGTGGCGCGTTTACCGCGCTGTCAAGAAGCGCCGCATCCCGAATCCGGTGAGGCTCCCCAGTGAGGCTAACTATTTTCTGATTTAAACGTGCCAAACGGAGCGGGGTGACCCATACCGGCTCAACGCCCGAGATACTCATTCACCACCGGATATCGTTCCAAGCTCACTTTCGACCAGCGGTGGAACTCCGCGTCATCGACTATCTCTTGCCGGAGGTGGACCAACTCAGTCCGGACAGCGTCGATCGCCCCGAGCTGCTTTTGTCGGATGTCCTCGATCCGATCGAGCTGCTTGCGAATGAACCGAGCCGGGGGCCCTGAAATTCTAGCCAAGCGTCCCGCCCTCAACCGGAAATCGTCCCGATCCTCAAACCTCGTCTCGTATACCGTCCGGGCAGATTCCACAGCCGCCAGAGCCTCATCGATCACTTCAGGAAGCACTTGCGCAACGACTTCTGCATCGTGCTTAGCACTTTTCTCGCGGAACAGAACGATACCAGCGTCGAGACGTTGGCGCAGGTCAGCACGCCATACTCGCATTCTGACATCGAAGTCGGTGACAAGCTTTTTGAACTCGTTGAGATTCTCAATAAGCCCAAAAGCAGCCGAGAAATCAGGCAGCCGGGGCATGTCGAACGCGTTCACGAACTCTTCTTTACGCAGGGCGAGGCCCATAGCGATCTCCATTCTCCGCAGAATGTAGCGCATTGCCGCGTCATGTTCAAAGAGGTGGCTTGGCCCCTTAGGTGGCAAACCCACCTTTGACCATAAAACTGACGATGGCGACTATGATCGCGGCTATGATGGTCCACATGATCCGCGACAGGTCGCCCGAGATCTTGTCCACTTTCTTGCCGACCGCATCGATCTTCTCATCCATGTGACGCCACCGTTCGTCGTGCCTGGCGCTGTCTATGTCGCGCTGGGTCCGCCACGCCTCGAGAACAGAAAGCCGCTGCTCCCGGTTGGCGCCTTGATGCTCAAGAGCAACCACGCGGCTGCGCAGATCGGTTGAATCCATTTCAGTTGCCTTGTCGGTCATACCCCTTGCCCCTTCTTAAACGTTTGGGAACCGGCGGTGGGCTTAGCTTTGTTCCAGCCGTCGCGATCTATGCCCAAAATCGTGGTGGTCAGGGCCGACGCAAATCTACCCCACTTCAGCGTCGGCCCGATTGCTTCAGGAGTACCAGCAACGCTGGGATTTACCGTATCTAGAGGAGTAGGGCTAAGGCCAATCGAGCCTTGGTCCCGATCGGATGGCGCTTCTCGTATTGCTCGACCTCCGCCAACGTCCATGGGTGGAAGCCTTCAGCGCTGCCCTCCAGGTAGGCGACATCTTTCGCGGGGTTCCTGTCCATAAGCGAGTTTCCGCGCTCATCCTCTTCCTCGCGCGCGAAGGCGAAGACCTGGCGGAACGCCTTCACTCGGGAGTTGGCGGCCTCTGGCGTGTCGAGCTTCCGATTTCGGAGAACCTTGATCGCCTTCGACGTGAGGCGATTAAGCGGGAAGTCGGCGAAGAGGTGCTTGCCGCCAGGTTCAACGGGCTCCTGCAGGCAGTGCCCGATTATCTGCCGCCGAACTACCTGGGTATTCGCCGACATCGACGGGCTCCATCCCACCGTCTCGCAACCCACACAATCGAGATGAGCCTTGGATTGGCTGCTTGCTAGGCTCCGTGAAAAAGCCAAGCTGTCCAATGAGAACAAAGGGGGGCAAAGCCGGACACCTACTGTATCGGTTGCATGAGGCAAGTTTCGTCGACGTTTTCTGGGGGGACTATGATTTCGAACATGCGGGCTGCATTGAACACGGTCGTGGTGAGTATGCTTGCGGTGTTTGCCGCGCCGGCGCATAGCCAAGTTCTGGCAACCCTTTCAGACGAACGCAGCGGCCATATCGCGTTCCCGTCGGCGACCCCGAGCGGTCCATCCGAATTGCTTTCCGGCGGCTCCCCCGAAGCAGTCATCAGCGGCACGCTCGTCTTCCCGGATGGCGCGGGCAGCACGAACGCGCGCATCCCCGCCATGGTTATTTCGCATGGTAGCGGGGGCATTCTTCCGGATCGCGAGCCGATCTGGGCCGAGCGGTTGAGAAAGCTCGGCGTCGCCACATTCCTCGTGGACAGCTTCGGCCCTCGCGGCATCGGCTCCACCGGTGCAGATCAAAGCAGGCTGCCTCTCGCGGCAAGCATCGCCGACGCGCTGCATGCGCTCCGCTTGCTCGCGACCCATCCCCGTATCGATCCGGCCCGCATCGGAATAATCGGCTTCTCGAAAGGCGGTCAAGTGGCGCTCTACACCACGCTGGAGCCCTTCCGTCGGGCAGTCATGGCCGGGGGTAGTGAACGGTTTGCGCTCCACTTGGCGCTCTACTCATCCTGCTCCATCCCCTACAAGGGCGAACCTGTCAGCAGCGCGCCGGTGCATCTCCTCCTGGGCGGTGCTGATGACTACACTCCCAGCGTCCATTGTGCCCGATATGTGGATTGGCTTGGGTCGAAAGGCGCTGACATCAGCATGACCATACTCGAAGGGGCGCATCATGGTTTCGATCTACCGACCCCGCCGCGGTATATGCGCCGCGTTCAAAGCGCGCGCGGTTGCGGGATTGACATCATGCTGGAGCCCGTCGAGGCGCGGCTCTGGAGCAACGGGCAGGTTCTGCAAGGCGAACAGATCGACTCCTATCTGCGTGGATGCATGGAGAGAGGCGGGACGTTTGGCGGCAATTCCGACGCACTCGCCCAGGCGATTATCGAAGTCGAGGCGGCCGTCAGCCAACTTGCGGCCGGGCATCCAGTTTATCCCTGAGAATGGTGGCGGGCCTGGCGTCCGGCTGAAGGGCGGATCCGAGTAGCGGCCCTCACTGGCGATTTCCCCAGTGACCCATCCTACGCGGATGACGCGGGACTCGCTAGAGCTTGTGCTTAACACCCGGGCTTCATTACCGACTAAGGGCGATCTCTCCCGTGCGGCTACAATGTCTTCGTAGATACTGAGAAGACCGTCCGCGAACTCCTGTCGTTCGCGAGGCGACAGCATATTGATCCGTCGCAGCGGCCCGACAGGACCCAGCCAGACGCCCTTTTCAATCGAATTAGCGAGACGGGCGAGAGTTTCTTGATGTTCGTCGGGGAAATCTGCTGGCCGCAAGGCTTGGATACGTTCCGGCAGAATGATTCGCGCGGTCGCCGTAAGAGCCTCTAGCCCGTGCCATCTCTCGTACAGAATCTCGAAGCCGATGGAAAAGGCTCGGTACGGGATTTAGCGCCTGTTTGACGGGACTCTCCCCTCCCCTAACCTTACGCAAGTACTTGGTTTCCGATTCTTATTTCTCCCGCCCCTGGGCACCATTGTCTTCCTCATGTTGATTTGCCTCCCTATTTACCCGATCCGCAAATCTGATGGCGCAGGGCATTCAGCATCACCGGATTCAGGTTGAGAAGGCAGGTCGCCTGTGGGCAACCCAAGCGGAGTGCATCATCGCCGCATCACTCCGCGCAGCACCGCCTCTCACGCCGCCTTGAGCCTATGGTTCGCCCAATCCCCATCTCAAACTGGCCGGTCGCAGTTTCTCTCCTTTCGGGGGCTGCTGATCAGCCGTGATCGGCGACCTCCTGAAGGCGGACTTCCACGCCTGCCTCCCTGAACTGCTCCATCTTCGTCGTGGCGTACTGGCGGTCGGCCGTGGTCAGCACCGTTTCCCATGGCGTGCCAGGACCGTTGACCTGGGCGACGACGTGAAAGACAGGCTTGCTGGAGAACGACTTGCGGCCGATTGCAGGATAGCGGGGTGGGGGCATCGGTATTTCCTTCAATTGGCGATCTCCGCGAGATCTGAGGCTAGCAAAGGGTCATCTGGATCTCCGGATCAGGATATTCACAACGCGAATGGAATGGTTCTGGCTCTTAGGTGTTTGGGGCAGCCGGCCACCGCACCCACCCTGCTGCTGCCGCCTCTGCAGTGCTCCGGGTCGGAATTTCTGCAGACACCTCATGCGCGTCAGCTAACGCCTCCTTGGCGAGCGCCCTGCGCTCATTTGCTGAGTTAGTGCGGTCGCTCGTCAGGGCTAGGGTATGTTGACTATAGGAGGGGGACAATAGCGCCGCCTATTGGAGACCTCGATGCTACAGAACAAATCTCTACGCGCAGAGCTGCATCGGAGGTTTTGATATCGGGACATATCCGTGTCTTCTTCGCATCTATAGTTCAGGCTTCGGCGCGTCTTCTTCCCCGATTTCCTCTGCAAGCCAGCTTGCCCGGAAGATGCGTTGCATCAAGCTCACTCCAGCCTAATAAATGTAATTGCGGGACCGTCGACATCTCTGCCATGTGAGGTTCAGCGAGCTACCGAATTACCCCCCCCCAAATGGCTCGCATCTACTCGCCGGCTCGGCACCATCTTCCGGGTCGGCTTTCTTGCAAATGCTTCAGGCCTACCTTCCGCCCGCGCACGTTCGTCCATTTCACTTTATGGCAGACAGCCGGTGCAGATCAGCTCTAACGTCCGCCGCTCCTCCAAACAATTTGGCTTGGCCAATTCCTCCCGTCGGAGTGTCTTCCGCGTGCTCAAGCTGCACTTTCTGCTTTCACTGCTTTCGCCAATGCGGTGAGAGGGTGACGAGCACGCAATTGCGCGATATTGCTGCGCACTGCGCTATCCAAGAAGCAGCAAGGCCGATGCCGGCAACCGGGAAGGCAATGCAGCGAGGTTCACTGCACGTCGACCTTGCCCTACAGGGCGGCGGCGCACATGGAGCTTTTTCCTGGGGCGTGCTCGATCGGCTCCTACAAGAGCCATGGCTGCTGATCGAGGCGATTTCCGGGACCTCGGCCGGAGCGATGAATGCTGCCGTCTTGGCGCACGGCTATTCGCTCAACGGCGCCATAGGCGCTCGCGAGGCGCTGCAGGCATTCTGGCGCAAGGTGTCGGAGGCCGCTCGCTTCAGTCCGTTCCAACGCGGTCCCCTCGATGTCCTGCTCGGTCGCTGGACGCTTGACCACTCGCCGGCATTCGTGGCGATGGACATGATGGCGCGCGTGTTCTCGCCTTACGATCTCAATCCTGCGGGTGCCAATCCGCTCCGCGGCATACTAGCCGAGATCATCGATTTTCGCCGGCTTTCGGCTAGTCGGATCAAGCTCTTCGTGACGGCAACGAATGTCCGCACAGGCCGCGCGCGCGTGTTCCGGAATCACGACTTGACCCCGGACGTGCTGCTCGCCTCCGCTTGCCTGCCGACGCTTTTTCAAGCAGTTGAGATCGATGGTGAACCCTATTGGGACGGCGGCTACGCCGGCAATCCTACGATCACGCCGCTGGTTCGCGAGTGCACCTCCCAGGACACCGTTCTCGTGCAGATAAACCCGGTCGAGAGGCCGGGCACACCTCGCTCCGCGCGCGAGATTCTCAACCGGGTCAACGAGGTCTCGTTCAACGCCGTCCTTCTGAAGGAACTCAAGATGATCGCCCTTCTGCGGAAGGTGGCGCAGGTGGAGGATCACGAGGGCACGCGCTGGGCGTCGCTGCGCATCCACCGGATAGCCAGCGACACCATGGCCGAACTCGGTTATTCGTCCAAGCTCAACGCCGAATGGGATTTCCTCGTCATGTTGCATGACGAGGGACGCAGGTCCGCCGAAGCATTCCTGCATGCCCATGGCGACGATCTCGGCCGCCGCTCCTCGCTTGATCTCGATAGCTTGCTGGAAGGGGTCTGAGCGGTGGGACTTCTCGGCATTCTGATTGGGCTCGGGCTGCTGGTCTGGCTTGCCTTCCGGGGCTGGAGCGTGCTGCTTCTGGCGCCGCTCGGCGCCCTCATTGCTGCGCTCTTTGCCCGCGAACCGGTCCTCGCGCACTGGACGCAGACTTTCATGGCAGGTGCGGCGGATTTTCTGGCTCAGTTCTTTCCGCTGTTTCTGCTCGGCGCGCTCTTCGGCAAGCTGATGGAGGACAGCGGATCGATCGAGGCCATCGCCGATTCCATGATGCGGCGCCTGGGAAGGGATCATGCCATCCTCGCCGTAGTCGTCGCCGGGGCGTTGATCACCTATGGCGGTGTCAGCCTCTTCGTTGCCTTCTTCGTCCTCGCTCCGATGGCGCAGGAATTGTTCCGGTCGACCGGAATTCCGCGGCGGCTGATGCCTGCGACGATCGTGCTCGGAACGTCCACTTTCACAATGTCGGCGCTGCCGGGGACGCCCTCGATACAGAACGCTATTCCAATGCCGTTCTTCGGTACGACGCCGTTTGCGGCTCCGGGGCTCGGCATTATCGCTTCGGCCATCATGCTTTTCTTCGGCCTGTGGTGGCTTCGTCGGACTGCGACCGCTGCGCGCAAGTCAGGCGAAGCTTTCGGCGAGGGTGCGCCCGCGGCAGTCGAGCTTCTCTCTTCCGACGACCGGCTACGCGAACGCGCCACGGCAGGCCGGGAATTCGATCCGGCCGAGATCGCGCATGGCCGGCACGCCAAGGCCGCTCCGCCGATCGCTCTCGCCGTGTTGCCGCTCGCCGTGGTGATCCTTGTCAATCTCGCCATGACACTGTTGATCCTGCCAACGATTGATCTGGGCTTCCTTTCGGATGATCGATGGGGCGGGACGTCCCGCTCGGCAGTCAGTGGGATATGGGCGGTGATCACGGCCTTGGCGGCGGCGGTGGCGACTGTCGTCGCGGTGAATTTCCGCCGATTGCCGTCGTTACGCGAGACGATGGGCGCTGGCGCCAACGCATCCGTGCTCCCGGCGCTCGCCGTCGCCAGTCTGGTGGGTTTTGGAGCGGTCGTCGCGGCGATGCCCGCCTTTGAGATCGTTCGCGACAGGGTGCTCGGGATCGGCGGAGGGCCCCTCGTTTCCATCGCTGTGGCCACGAACATCCTGGCGGCGCTCACGGGCTCCGCCTCCGGGGGTCTTACGATCGCTCTCGACGCGCTTGGCAGCACGTACCTTGTACGTGCGCAGGAAGCAGGGATCGACCCGGCACTGCTGCACCGTATCGCGGTCATCGGAGCCGGCACACTGGACACCCTGCCACACAACGGAGCAGTCGTTACCTTGCTGGCCGTTTGCGGCGCCACCCACCGAGAAAGTTACCGCGACATCGTCGTCGTCGGCATCATCGGCGCGATCCTCGCTCTGATCGCAGTCATCCTGTTGGGGAGCATTCTCGGCTCGTTCTGATTTTCCCAACGGCACCCAGGTTGCACCGAATCCGGATTTTAGGCCCACGTTCGATGGCCGTTCATGGCAAGTATACTTCGCGGTGTGGCGGGCGCCTCAACCGGCGCAAGCGCCAGTCGACGTGGGGTCGCGACTATCCCGGAAGCTTGTCCGCGAGAATCCCGAGCTTCTGAATCTCCGGTACTTTGGAAAACAGGTCACCGGCCTTGGCCTTTTCCATCAAGGCGGCCGCGATCTTGCCGTTGAGATGGGCATCGCGCCCGGCTTCGTCATCGAACGTGTCGAAGATGGCGAATGAGGACGGGCCTTCCTGGATGGCGAACCAAGAGATCGTGCCGGCCTCAGCATTCACCAGGGGTACGGCGGAACGCAAGAAATCCGCGACCTCCTTCTCCTTGCCCGGCCTCGCCTCCAGCGGAACATAGAGCGCAAATTTTGTCATCATCGTCTCCTGCTTTGACAACTCCCACCGATCCCAAGGAAACTAGGGCGGCGTGCCTCATTTGCGAGTATTGCCGAGCGAGGCTCGTCAATAGCAGATCAGCCGAAAAAGGCTGCAGGACCGAAGCTCTTGCGTAGCTTAGACCGGGACACAACAATGCCTCCGGCCGACGCCAAGCCTGAAATTGACGTTGGCAACTGATCTAAAGATTGGCTTTGGCGTATTGCAGCAATTCAAGCGCGCAATAATATGGCTCCCACAATTTGATCGCCGTTCTTTCATCGGAGCATCGGTTATGATTAGGCTTCTTTCTGCGCTGTTCTTGTCCCTTTTTCTCGTCAACGGTGCATCTGCGCAGTTTGCGGGGCCGAGCAGAAACCTCCAAATCACCACGGTTGAACAAGCGCAGAGGGCACGCCGAGGCCAGGACGTCATCCTCGAAGGCTTCGTCGTCGAGCACCTGCGCGAACGCTACTACCTGTTCCGCGACACAACGGGGGAAATACGCGTCAGAATCGACAGGCTTCTTTGGCGGGACCGCAGGGTCACGTCCAAAACCCCGCTTCGAGTGACCGGCAGGATCGATCGCGATTTCCAGGAACTCTATATCAACGTTCGTCGTGTGGATTTTCTGAAATAAACGGACTTTGCGTGACTTCACCGACGCTGCACCACTCACAGATTTGACGCAGGTTCTCGTCGGAAAAGCGGGGCACTTTCGAAACCTGCTAAGGCGCCCTGGCTTGCGCATTCGTGATGCGGCTGCTCACCCGTCGAGGCCGACATCTGGGCCTGGATCGCCGCCCGCCGCAGCTATTGCGAGCCTGCGCAGATAGTGGTTCCAGCCCTTTTCGTGGCCGGCGCGCTCCTTCTCGTCCGGCAATCCGCTATGAGTGAAGCGCACCAGCGTACCCCCGTCCTTCTCGACGAGATCGATCTCGACCAGGCTCGATCCGGGTGGCATGTCCTCGCGCTCGTCCCAGCCGAAGCTATAGGCGAGGCGATGCACCGGGATTACTTCCGTGAATTGCCCGCGGGCGACGTATTTGTCACCGACGCTGACGAGATAGATGCCACCCGGATGCGCCTCCACCGCAGCCTTGGTGCCGAGCCAGCGCATGATCTTGTCGGGATCCGTCAGGAAAGCGAAAACCGTCGCTTGCGGGGCCGCGATCTCGATTTCGCGATAAAGTGTCTCGGTCATCGACTGCCTCCTCGGGAGGGCGCGATTTCTTGATGCACCGAGGCCAATGTAGATCAATCGTTCTCGAGCGCAAGAAAGTCGCCGCACTCTCATGACAGGCGCCTGACATCATTGCATGATTGTGGTCATGCAACTGCCTTCCGCCCTCTCCTTCATGGTCGACCAAGCGATTGGTGTGTCTTGCGCCGACGCCTTCCTGGCGGAACTCGGGACGAGACTCATCGAAGACGGCCTGCCGCTCTGCGGCGGCGCTCTCACCCAGGCGGCGCCACACCCGATTATCGCGCGACGCACCTGGCTGTGGCGCGTTGATTCCGGAACGGTCATCGAGGCGCTCGGCATCGGTTTGGCCGGACCGCTCGATGCGGAACCTGCCAGGATCGGCCGCGACTGGCTTGCCGGCCTGGGCAGTGTCGCCACGCAGGAGGATTTCGCCGGCGACCCGCCCGAGGGCGCGCTGATGATCTGGGCTGCGACCCGACCGTTCAGCAACCCCGAATTGGATCTGCTGCGCCAGGTGGCGCGCTTCGCCGCCGCTCCGCTTGCAGTTCTCAGCGCCCGTTCGACGCTGGCCGCGTTGCTCGAAACCTATCTTGGGCGACGTAGCGCGGCTCAGGTAATGGCTGGCCGGTTGCGGCGCGAGCCCGGTGAGACTATCCGCGCAGCCTTGCTTTACGCCGACCTGCGAGGCTTCACGGAACTGTCCGAATCCGTCGAACCGAAGGACGTGGTCGCCGCGCTCGACGCCTGGTTCGACCGCATCGCGGGTGCGGTCCACGCCTTCGACGGCGAGGTGTTGAAATTCATCGGCGATGGCGTGCTTGCGATCTTCCCAATCGCAGAGCGCGATGCCGCTGCCGCATGCGATTCAGCGCTCCGCGCGGTGACCGCCGCTCGCGCGGGCATGGATCACCTCGATCGCATTCGCGCCGCCCAGGGCCTGCAGCGACTGCCCTTCGGCACGGCGCTGCACGTCGGCGAGATGCTGTGGGGCAATATCGGCACCGCGGACCGACTGGATTTTACCGCCATCGGCCCGGCGGTGAACCTGGTGACCCGGCTGGAGGGCCTGTGCAGGCGGCTCGGCCGCGCGGTTTTGCTCTCCGGCGGCTTCGCGGCCGAGACGACGCGGCCTGTGATCCCACTCGGCAAGCACGTGTTGCGCGGCATAGCGGCACCTTGCGAGGTGTTCGCACTCCAGGAATGAATGCGCCACGCGCTCCTCGCGAGTCCCGACAAGTCCATGGAATTCCACTACTTTGATCGTGAAATGGACCGTCCAGCCGTGTAAGGTGGTCCCGACGTTGACGGGAGGACTTATCATGCGCATTCGCACATTGGTCCTGATGCTGGTCTTGGGCTCCTGCGCATCCGCACACGCCCAGCAGACGACGCCTCTGTCGATCGAGGTGTTTCCATTCGAATTGGAAGACAAGAGCGCCGGGGCGGGAATTATCCCACCGGACGATCACGATAGGCGCTATCTGTCCGAGTCTCAGCAAATGGCGAAGGAGATGCTCTCCCGTTCCGGGCGCTTTACAGTCATTGACGTGTCGGCAAGCGATGGTCAGGCGGTCGCGCCGCACGGGTTGCGCAACTGCGGCGGCTGCGAGGGCAAGATCGCCAAGGAGCACGGCGCCTCCCTTGCGTTGCTGGGGGTCGTGACGCGCGTCAACCGAACAGAGCACACCATGTTCATCCGCATCCTTGACGCAGAGACCGGTGAACCTGTTTCCGAAGGCTTCACCGATCTTCGTATGGGTGCGAACTACGCGTGGCCTCGCTCGGTAAAATGGCTGATGACAAACAGAATTCTGCGGTAGGCTGCGGCGGGCGGGCCGCCAAATCCGGCGTGGCCGAACCGATGCCGATACGCATGGTTTCGGCGTGCCGAGAACTTGAGCCAGCTCACCGGACCGATGTGTTTGCGGGCAGCGATGGCGGCCAGAGGATGATCAAGCAGGGAGCAACCCCATGGACAAGGAAGTCGGAATCTCTTCAGTGGCACGGCGCAGCGTCGTCGTTCACGGCTTCACCAACAGCGTGCTCGACCCGGCCGCGCCGATGTTGGGTCCGGTCGAGGATGGCGGCACGATAATCGCCAACACCGCGCCCGGCTGTTGGGGACCGATGATAACGCCGCGCTTGCGCGGCGGCCATGAGGTGACGCAGCCGGTCTACGTCGAAGGCGCCGAACCTGGCGACGGGATTGCGATCCGAATCCGCGATATCTCCGTCACTTCGATCGCGACCGCCTCGGGGCACGACTCGTCTCCAGAGGGTTTTTGCCTTGGCGACCCCTATGTCGCGGCGCGCTGCCCCACCTGCAATGAGGTTTGGCCCGAGACCCATCTCGAAGGGATTGGGCAGGATGCGGTAAAGTGCGACAAATGCGGCAACGCGGTGAAGCCATTCGAAATCGTCCACGGCTATACGGTCGTTTTCGACGAGACGCGCCATGTTGGGGTGACAGTACCGAAGTCCGCTGCCGAAACGATCGCGCGCGATGCTCATCACTATGCCGCCCTGCCGGATGAATCGGTGCAGCATCCCATACTTGCATTCGCGCCGGCCGACATGCCGGGCGTCATGGTGAGAATGCGGCCGTTCCTCGGACAGCTCGGAACCACGCCTTCGCATCCGATGCCGGACTCGCACAATGCGGGCGACTTCGGTGCCTTCCTCGTCGGCGCGCCGCACGACTATGCGATCACCGCAGAAGAACTGGCCGAACACAAGACCGACGGCCACATGGACATCGACGCCGTTCGGCCAGGAGCGATCCTGATCGCGCCGGTGAAGGTGAAGGGTGCGGGGATCTATATGGGAGACATGCACGCCGCCCAGGGCGATGGCGAGATTGCCGGACACACGATGGATGTCGCGGGAAGCGTCACCCTGCAGGTCGAGGTGGTGAAGAACTACCCTATCGACGGGCCCGTGCTTTTCCCTTTGCTGGAAGACCTGCCACCGCTGGCACGCCCCTTTGATGCGGAGGAGCGCGCTCGAGCAGAGCGCCTCGGTAAGGCGTGGGACATGGACAGCCTGGAGGAACTGGCTCCTGTCTCGGTCATCGGCACGGCGGCCAATATGAATGCGGCGATCGACAACGGGCTGCAACGGGCAGCGCAACTCCTGGGCATGACGGTCCCGGAGGTGCGAAACCGAGCGACCGTGAATGGGGCCATCGAGATCGGCCGCGCACCCGGCGTCATTCAGGTGACGTTTCTGGCGCCCTTGGCCAGGCTCGACGCGGCAGGGCTCGGCAAATATGCTCGCGAACAGTACAACCTCTGACAGGAGCGCACGACGATGACCGGCGTCCGGTTTGGAACGGGGGGGCGCCGGCGCGTCCACGAGGTGGCCTGCACAAGGCTACACTTCATGGCTTGCCGTAAGAGATCGGGGCTTGCTGGACAGCGCCAAGTTTCAAATGGCTGACCACGGCCTCCTTCCAACCACCTGAGTTGCGTTTTCCAGCCGGCCGATGTCGGGCGGATATGCGGCTCCGAATGTTCGGCCGCAGGCAACTGCCGGATGCAGATTCAGCGAGGGACAGGAATGTTGCGAGACGTGACGGCCAGCGAGCAACGCGTCATCGCCATCGCTTTCGGGATCACCTGCCTTGCCGGGGTCCTGCGCTGGGTCGAGGCTGCGCCGGTGCTGGTATTTGCCACCAGTACGATGGCTCTGACGGCAATCGCCTATTTGATCGGCGAGGCGACCAACCAGCTCGGCAATCATCTTGGCGCTTCCGCCACCGGGATGGTTCAATCCGCGCTTGGCAATCTGCCCGAGGTTTTCGTTTGCATCTTCGCGCTTCGCGCAGGGTCGGTAGAGGTGGTGCAGGCCGCGCTGGTTGGTTCGATCCTGGCCACGGCGGTGCTCATTCTCGGTGTTGCCCTCGTCGTAGGCAGCGAGCGACATGGCCTGCTGAAGTTCGAGAGCCGAACGCCGCGCATGATCTCCGTCCTGCTTTTGCTAGCGGTTTCGGCCCTGGTGCTGCCGACGCTTGCGCATGAATTGCATCTGCCCGCGGCGCAGCACCAGCAAGAGCTTGCCGTCGTGTGCGCCGTAGCGTTGCTGCTGGTCTTCGCTCTTTCGACACGGCTCATGTTGCGTGGCGGCGAACGCAAGGTTCCACCGGAGGCACGGGCTCGTACCAATGTCTGGCCTGTCAGCCTGGCGGTATTGCTGTTGGCGGTCTGCGGCGTGACAACCGTCCTCCTCGCGGACTGGTTCATAGAAGCGCTCAAGCCCGCAACCGAACGGCTGGGCATTTCAGAGGCGTTCGCCGGCTTGGTGATCGTGGCCATCGCCAGCAACACGGTCGGGATCGTGGAGATCCGGCTAGCCTTCCAAGGCAGGGCTGACCTGGCTGTCAGCGTGGCTCTGAACGGCGCACTTCAGGTTGCGGTTGCCGTGATCCCGTTCCTGGTCCTGGTCAGCTTCATCTTCTTTGATGACACGCCTTTCACGCTGGCGATTCCGCCAATCATGGCGATCGCACTCACCCTGGCGGTTCTGGTCGTCACGCTGGTCTGCGTGGACGGACGCGCCGATACCGTCGATGGAGCCGCGCTGGTCGGCCTGTATATCTTGATCGCGGCGATATTCTGGTGGGGCTGACATCGCTTGCCGATTCAGCCGTGTTGGCCCGGCAAGCGTTACATAGCGGGCAGTTCCGGTGCCGATCGCGCGCAACCGTGACTCGCAATGATGTTGATGAAAATGCGCGCGACACTGCCGCGCGTAGCGCGGACCGGAGCTGTACCCTCAGAGCGGAGGCATATACGGATTGCCGCCACTGGCGGCGAACTGCGGCGTCATGCCCGGCTGGAAATCGATGGCGTTGCTGCTCGACGACTGACACCCCGCCAGCGCAACAACCATAAGAATGGCAAACTTCCACATCAGTCGATCTCCAGCAGGGGCACGGTGTTGTGCCGGATAGAAGATGCGCTTTGCCCAGGGTGCCGTCAATCGGGTTCCCGCAGGTCGGTTAACCCCTGTGCCTCTCGCTTTCGCCATCCGCGATGGTGGCCGTCGGCCTATCAGCCGCGCGATCGCGGTGGCCAGGTGAAGGTCTCCATCACGAGGCTTTCACGCGGGCTTCACGGGCGTGGGAGATGCTGTCTCATAAACAGGATGACGGAGGTCGCCATGGACTGCTTGGCTGATCCAGTCGCACGCGCGAAGCCGCTACTCTCGCCCACGACGTGCCCGCGGCACGCTTCCATGCTACGCGGGCGTCCCGAGCCGGAGCGCAATCGCGGCGCTCTGTGCCGACGCAGCACCATCCCGCCCGACTGGGAACTGGCCCGCAAACTGACCGGACCGTAGCACCAATCTTGCTGCCGAAGGCACGGCTCCGCCCGGCGCCTTCGTGCGTCGATGGATGCATGTCGGACAACAGCCTACCCCTGCCGGCCCCAGTCGCGGTCGGCGCTGTCTGCGCCGGGGACGGGAGCACATCTTCCCATGTGTTTCGTCCCCATTCGATCCCGTCTGACGCCGGTCGGCGTTCTTTGTCGCAGTATAACCCAAACGGGTGAGGCGCGACCGTCCGGCTTGAGGCAGAATTGGAAAGCGCCAAGAAGGGTGAGACGGGTCTTGAGGTGGGGCAACGACCTGTCGATCGTAGAATGGGGATGCCACCATGAGCGAACATACTATTGCCGCCCGGCAGAAGAATTCGTCGACGGACGAGACGGCAGGTCTCGTTCAATCGGACCGCGTCTCTCTTTCGCGTCGGTCCGCGCATGGCTTTGCGTCCGACCGCGCGGCGAGCGGCGGTGGATCGAGCTGCTATTTCGAAGAATACGAACTTGGGATCGGCCGCTGGAAGGCGACCATCGTCAAAACGCTTGACTACGGAGCCGGAAGCACGCGCTTCCGCGCCCGATATGAAACGGACCCGCAGTATCGGAGACGCGAGCGGATAGGAGGCCTCAGGCACTGGAGGCGGAGGCGGCCATCCACGTCCTGACCGTGACCAGCGATCATTCCTCGAACGGAGAAATGTCCGGCACATGCCGTTTGACCGCAAAGAAGCTGATCGCCAGCCCGACCACGGCTAGGCCGACCGCCGCGGCCAAAGCCGGATTGTCGCGCGCGGACTGCTCGATCACGCCGGCGCGCTTGCGAAGCATCGGCATGGCATCGCGGAACCTTCGCGTCATCTCGTCATAGAAGTCGCTCGCAATCTCGCGTGACCCCTCATAGGTGGTCGCGCCGCGCCGGGACAATTTTCTCGTCAGGGCCGAGACCTCGTCCCGCAACTCGGCGATCTGCTCGCGCAGGTCGTCTTCGAACTCGTGGCGTTTTCCGGAAAAAGGGGACATTCGCTCATCCTCGCATTGCTGGGATTGCGCAGTGAACGCGCCACCGCGACAATTCGTTCCAGGAACGGAGCCGGGCATCTTGATCGAAATCAAGGGAATAGGCGCCGAGAGCTGGTCGTTTCCGACAAGCCGACGTGGCAATTTGACCCCTTTGGCCCAATGGACGCGTTTTGGCCCAGCGACTATGATGCGGGCATCATCGGAAAGGCATCATGAACTATCAGCGTTTCTTCGAAGAGGCGATCGACCAGATCCATGCTGAACGCCGCTACCGGGTTTTTGCCGATCTCGAACGCATTGTAGGCTCGTTTCCCCGCGCCATCTGGCGCGCCAGTGGAGAGGCCAAGGAAATCACTGTCTGGTGCTCCAATGACTATCTTGGCATGGGCCAGCATCCCGACGTGATCGCCGCGCAGCAGCAGGCTGCGGCGCGCATGGGTTCGGGCGCCGGTGGAACGCGCAACATCTCCGGCACCAATCATCCGCTGGTCGAGCTGGAGCTGGAGCTTGCCGATCTCCATGGCAAGGAAGCCGCTCTCGTCTTTACGTCGGGTTTCGTGTCGAACGAAGCCGCAATCTCGACGATTGCGCGGCTTCTGCCCAATTGCCTGATCCTTTCCGATGAACTCAACCACGCCTCGATGATCGAAGGGGTGCGACGTTCCGGAGCGGAAAAGAAGATTTTCCGTCACAACGATGTCGCCCATCTGGAAAGCCTGCTTCAGACGGCCGGCCGTGAACGGGCCAAGCTTATCGTCTTCGAATCCGTCTACTCGATGGATGGCGATGTGGCGCCGATCAAGGAGATCGCCGATCTCGCCGAAAAGTACAACGCAATGACCTATATCGACGAGGTCCATGCCGTCGGCATGTATGGCGGACGGGGCGGCGGAATCACCGAGCGTGAGGGGCTCGCCCATCGCATCGACGTGATCGAGGGCACGCTCGCCAAGGCATACGGCACGCTTGGCGGCTATATCACCGGCTCCCGCACCGTCGTCGACGCCGTGCGTTCCTACGCTCCGGGGTTCATCTTCACGACGGCGCTCCCGCCCGCGATCGCCGCTGCGGCGACCACGTCGATCCGCCATCTGAAGACGTCCGCCGCCGAGCGTGAAGCACAACAGCGGCAGGCGCAACGTACCAAAGACGTGCTTTCCACGGCAGGCCTTCCGGTCATGCCCTCTTCGACACACATCGTGCCAGTGCTGGTCGGCGATCCCGAACTCTGCAAGATGGCGAGCGACCGGCTGCTCGGCGTGCATGGCATCTATATCCAGCCGATCAACTATCCGACCGTGCCGCGCGGCACGGAGAGGCTGCGTATCACCCCGACGCCGGTCCACTCGGATGCCCTCATCGCCGAACTGAAGGACGCACTGGTTGAGACCTGGGATGCCCTTGGCATTCCCTATGCCACGGCTGGCAAACCGGCCATTGCGGAGAGCGACCGGATCATCCCGCTGCTGGTGCCGAAGTCCGGCGGTTGACCCGGCCCGGTACCCGGCCGCATCTCTCCGACTGAAGCATGTCTCGCAAGTGGGCAGCGGTTCGGGGAAAGACATGCGTGAAAGCGAAGGTCCTAAAGCGCGAGAGCGAATCTGAAAGATCGCGACGCGCTTTAGGGAGCACGGCAGTTCAAGCGTCATAGCATCAAGATCGGGCCGCACCGACGGCCGCCGGTGATTCAATGATGATGCTTAGAAACGCTTCCCACATATTCGGACACCAGTTCGATAGGCGCCGACTGGCCGACGTCGCCCATGCTGAGGAAGCCGACCATCCGTTTGCTCTTGTTGATCACGGGCAATCTACGGATATTCAATTCCTCCATATGCCGCACGGCCTTGGCAAGATCGTCGTCTTCGCGGCAGCAATGGATTCCCGTGGTCATGACGTCGCGCGCGGTCGCCTTGCTGCTATCGAAGCCTTCCTCTGCCAGCCCCTTGCAGACGATGTCCCGATCGGTAACCATCCCGATCAGCCGGTCGTTTTCGCCTATGGGAATAGAGCCGATGTCCCGCATGCGCATCAATCTCGCGAGTTCGGTGACGGGTGTATCGGGGCTAACCCATTCCGCGCCCCTGTGCATTGCGTCCTTTACTTTCATGGCGGACCTCCTGTGACAGAGCTGGGTAGCTGAGAGCCCAGCGTTCGTCTTATCCACGAGTGCCAATCTAGCGCGGACGGTCTTCCCTGCCAGTGATCGGGTTTTGGCGCACGACGGAGAAGCTTGCCGCCTGTTGGTCGCTCTCTATACGGCTAGCGCCTGACGATCCAGTCGGCAAGGCGCCCAGTTGCCTCCTCGAGCTGATCGAGGCGCCGGTGGAAGCAGAGCCGCAGGAAAGCCTCGCCTCCCGCGCCGAATGCCGTGCCCGGCGCCAGCGCGACATTTGCCTGGTCGACGATATCGAAGGCTGCACGGCGCGAATCCGCTACGCCGTCGACCGCGAAGAAGAGATAGAAGGCTCCCTGCGGCACCGTGAACCGGGCCCGGCCCGTGTTGCCCAGCACGCGGCCAACCAGGTCGCGTGCCTTGCGAGCCCGCGCCACCTGCTCCGTCACGAAGCCGTCGCCTTGATCAAGAGCCGCCACCGCGCCGCGCTGCATGAATTGGGCGACGCCCGAGGTCGAATACTGGATCAGGTTTTCGAACATCGGCTGAAGCGTGGGATGGATGCGCAGCCAGCCGACTCGCCACCCGGTCATCGCCCAATTCTTCGAGAAGCTGTTGACGAACAGGATCCGGTCCTCGTCGTCCATCACGTCGTAGAAGGATGGCGCGCGCCCGCCACCGTAATGGAAAAGTGAATAGATTTCGTCGGCAACGATCCAGATGCCCCTTGTCCGGGCGAGATCGAGGATGGCCTTGAGTGTCGCGTGATCGGCGGTCCAGCCTGTTGGATTGGCTGGCGTATTGACGAAGATTGCCTTCGTCCGGGGCGTTATCGCCGCGGCCAATTTCTCCAGATCGAGAGCCCAGCCGTTTGCCGTGTCATCGAGCACGACAGGGACAGGACGCGCGCCGGCGACGCCGGCCGCGGCAGCGAAATTGGGCCAGGCAGGCGAGAGATACACGACCTCATCGCCAGCACCCGCTGTCGCCTGCAGCGCCAGTTGAATGGCCTGCATGCCGGACCCGACCACCATAAACTCCTCAGCCGCGAAAGGCCTGCCGAAGTGGCGGCCATGATAGCGGGCCAACGCGTCGCGCAATTCGGGCAAACCGCGCTGCCATGTATAAAAGGTCTCGCCCGCCCTCAGCGCATCCATTGCGGCCCTGGTGATGAAATCGGGCGTCGGCAGATCGCCCTCTCCAGCCCAGAGCGGGATCAGCCCTTCCCTGCCCCGTCCGTGGTTCGCGACCGCGACAATGCCGCTTTCCGGTGCTTCGCGCGCCTCGCGGCGCATCGTGTCGATAAGACCCATAGTGTCCCGTGCTGAGGTGGAGGAATTGGCTCGCGGCGATCACAAAACGCCCGATGTGGCGATTTTTTGATACGACGGATCTTCGCCTTGGTCCAGTCGGCGCGGAGCTCCGAGGGGAGCGTATCACGCTCATTTCACGCAGGTGTCTTCTAGTACTGTTATGAGTACTTCAGACCGTTTCATGCTCAGATTGCCTCGCAGTTATTCACGGTCGGAGGGACGATCCACCAGGCGAGGTGCAAGGTTTGTGCCCGCTGCGCGGCCGGCTGTGCCGAGACCTGGAGCGCCCCCGACCCGGAGACCGCAGCTGTTGGCTTGCTGCCGGCAAGCCAACAGGCCGACGATCCCTGCCGGCCGAACCATTCAGATCCCCCGTCCTTGTCCCAAAGCATCGGCGCCAGAGCACTTCCACACGAGCGGGGAGAACCACTTACAAGACGCGGACGCTCCATTCGGTAACGCGCGCAGAGCCGGAGTTCGCTGCGCCTGCGATTCCGTCGGCGCCCTCG
Source organism: Rhizobiaceae bacterium (assembly GCA_035556195.1). Lineage (GTDB taxonomy): Bacteria > Pseudomonadota > Alphaproteobacteria > Rhizobiales > Rhizobiaceae. Next base: position 77,972 of record DATMFK010000025.1, on the reverse strand, counting down.
CCATTCCAGGAGCGACCTTAAGGGAGGGAGGGATGAATCTGCCGGAAGCGCAGGAGGCATTGCTGAAGGTCCGGGACGCACTCGTTGCGGCATGGCACGGCGAGGCGAGCCCGAGCAGGCGGTCACGCCTGCGATCGCTCGTCATCAAGGTCGACCGTGAGCTCGCAGTCATCGGCGAGAAAATCGAGGCCGATCCTTCCACCCGCTACATGCCTATGCGGGGAAACTTCGTTACCGCTGTAAAGGACCTGAGCTGGGCACGCAACATGGCCGATACTTTCCCGATTTCGCCGGCCCAATCCGCCCGCATCGTCTCCTGGGTCGCGTCCATCCTGCGGCTTTTGTGAGCTAAGACCATTGGCCTGGGTGTCGAGACATCCAGGCCACCCTCAGGCGTCGGAGCGGCCCATTCAGCCGCATCGAACCGGACGCACGAAAAGCGCGATCCCCGATCGAGCGCGAAGCTTCCTTTCACGTCCGGAACGGGTGCGCGGCCTTGCGCCGCGCTGGTCGATAGATTTGAGCCGCCCTCAGCCGCCGTCCCTGACGGCACTGACGGCCGCCAGCGCGTTCACGACACCTGCGCCGAACGCCTCCCCGAAAGAGAGGCGCTGTTTCGACCCGCGCGCGTTGATAATGTCTGGCAAGGGAACAATCTTGCCGTTTCCGTGCGGCAAGGCTTCGTCTTCCTTGATGGTTTTTTCGACAAGAAGCCTGCGCAGGTCCGGTCCCGACAGCGGGGCGCCATGCCATTCCTTCGCCGCACGTTGTACCAGCGCCGCAACGCCCGCCACGATCGAGGCAGCCGCGGACGTGCCCCCAAATGCGGTGAAGGAGCCTGAAGCTTGCGTTACGCTGTCTCCGGGACCACTTGGAGCGATGCTGTCCTGAAAGCCGAAGGGGCCGGGCACGTCTATGGCCAGGACGGAAGGCTGAGCGTATGTGAATTCCTGTACGCCGGTTTGCCGCGCGGTTTCCTCGAAGGGATAGTCGGGGAAGAACCTATCCGTCTTGTCGAGTCTCGCCTGATCCTCGTTGAACATCTCACCGTCATCGCTGGGGCCGACGAGGGTGAGTCCTTTCCCATAGCTGCTGTAGGACGAACGGACGCCCTCGTAGCTGATGGCTCCGACGGCTATGATTCCGTTCCGACTTGCGCTCTCAGCGGCCAGTGCGGCCGGCGGAATCAGGTGGCTTTCGGCATCGTTTCCGGCGGCGCAGATGATCGGAATGTGTTCCGAGACTGTCAGGATAACCTTCCGCAAGATCCGCCAAGCCTGGCGCCGGCCGCCTTCCGACGAAGACTCGCCCGGTTCGGGGTCATCCATGATCTCGCTGCTTATTCCACGGGGAACGAGAATGACCTCGGCTCCCTTGAGCGCTGCAAGAAGAAAGGCCAGGATGAGGGTCTCCGGTTTTGGCGCGAACGTGGTCGTGATCGACAAGAGCTTACTGAAGGGATCGACGCCGACATAGGCCAAGGAGTCAGGTGCGTCCTCTCCCTCGGAACCGTTGCCCGCCTTGTTTTTTCGAATGTCGCTGGACGCGACGACAAGACCCGCGCAAGACGTTCCATGCGCGGAGAACAACCGGTTCGCGGAGCGCGGCGCACCGTAGTCGAATGGGACGGATTCCGAAACGCCGTCGCAAAAACGCTCTAGCCAGGAAAAGTCATTTGGCTGAAGCCCGTCGAGACCAAGCTTCCTGAGAAAATGAGCGTCCATCCCTTCGAATGGCCTGTCTTTCGATGCGGATTTGGGGGCTCGCATCGGAAGTCCGGTCAGATCGATCTGCCCGCGGAGCCTCCCGGCCAGATAGGGGTGATCGCCGGATACTCCGGTATCGATGAGTGCGACCAGGGACTCGGGCGCGTTGGCGAGCATCTCCCAGACCTCGCTCCTGTAGTCCGAAAGGCTGCCGTCAGCTGCGCGGACAGCCTGCAGCACGCCTATGGCTTCGAGATGCCAGAACGCGCGATAGGAAAGGGCATGGCGTGTCTTTTGCGTTGCGTCGTCGTTCATGGCACCTCTCCTCAGGCCCATTCGGCTTGGGCTTCACGCATCAACTCTGAGCAGGCATCTGCCAGGTAAGGAAGGAAACGCTCGGCCAGCATCTGCCCGCCTCGCGTGTCGCTCCTGTAGTGCAGTCCAGCCCATTCGCGATTTTCGGCAATCCTCGCCGCGATCAGGTGCAACTCGGTACTGGCCGGATGCTGCGGAAAATACCGCTCGAACAGCAGAGCGATGGAATGACATTGGAATGAATGGTTGGAGGGATAGGAAAAGTGCGGCGGTACGGGCAATAGCGGCCTCAATGCGGGCTCCACCAGGCTTGGGCGCGTGCGGGCGAACATGTCCTTGTATTGCAGTCCCACATATTCCGTGATCTGCAGAATGGTGTTGAAAAGAGCCAGCGTCGCATCGAAACCGGCATGCTCCTCGATGTTGAGAGGGCGCGTGAAAGCAGAGAGATCCATCGTGTCCTCGAGCAGGATATCCGGCCGGCGCCTCGTTCGCTCCTCCACATTGGCCTGCATCTCGAGCAGCATGTCCGTCTCCCGCCGTGTCCGATCGGGCCCAGGCGGAGGCATCAGCCCGAGCAGCTGCCAGCGGTAATATTTGGCCACCGCCGCTTCCTTGGCAGAAGCCAGCCGATCGGCGGCACCATGCAGCCGCGCGATTTCCCGGTAAGCAATCAGCCCAAACTTCACTTGGTCGACCGCGCCGAGAGCGGCGTTGTTCTTGTTCTTATTCTTGTTCTTATTCTTGTTTTTGTTCTTGTTGAGGACCGCAACCGATCGCGGCCCTCCCAAGCTGCCCGAACCGGGCCCTGGCCCATGCGCGTCGAATGCCAACGAACTGGCGGCGACTGGGCCCGCCTCTGAATCGGACGAGGCGCCCGGAACTCGCGGAAGCGGATCCTCGGAAAAGATCTCGCCGGCTCTGATCCACAGATTCTGCTGCCTGAGTGAGGCCAGGATGGACTTCGGGTCGGAAACGGTGCTCACGTTGCAACCTCCCTTACGCCGGCCTTCTTGAGGCCCTGGATGAAATATTTTCCGGAAGTCGTATCCAGTCCCGGATAGCGCGCTTCCCGCAGCGTCTCGATCGAGAAGGACGGCTCGATCCCGAGAAGGCGCTGACGCGTTTTCTCGGCCTTTCCGACATCTCCTGAATGGGCGTAGCTCGCGGTCAGGAAGCGCAGCACCGAGTTGAATGCCGGCCGCACTTGCAGAACCGACTCACCGTAATCGATGGCAAGGCGATGCTCGCCGAGCATGCTCGCGGTGATCAGGCAGGACGTATCGAAATAGTAGCGATGGATGCTGTGGGCACCCAGATGCCGCCCGAAAAGCGCGCATTGGAGCCCCTCTTTCGGCCGTCCAATATAGGCGTGAAGCACCGAGTAGAGATCCCACACCAGCGCCCGGTTGGGGTTGATGCGAACGGCACGCTCGAACAGATCGACCGCGCTCACATAGTTTCCGAACAGAAAACTGTGTACATGCCCGGCAAGAGCCAGCACGACTGCATTGCCAGGCTCCCTCTCCATGGCGCGCGTGATCAGCTCGCGCGCCTGATCGTGAAGCAGCCCGTCGTGCTGGACAAACCGCTGACCCACCCGGAACGTCATGAGAAAGGCCAGCCAGGCGGAAGCAAGCGCACCGTGACGGGTCGTGATCAGTCGGCGCAGATCATGTTCTGCGCGAGCAAGATCGGTCGCGCTCAGCTCGAAGATGTCCTGGATGGCCGCGCGCATGACGTCGGCGCCGTCCTCGCCAAAGCGGAACTTGCGCGCGGCGGCTTCCTTCTCCTGCCAGATCCTGTCGACGCATTGCGCGAGACCCGCCGCAAACTCCGGATCACGGCCACTGCGGAGGGCGAAGACATGAGTATCGAACCTGCGTATCCAGATCGTCTGCTCCTCGGCGAGATCGACGAGCGCAAGAACGATGCGGGCACGATCCCCGATGCGACTCACCGAACAGCGCAGGCAAAGCGGATACCGCCATCCGCCACTGGAAAGCGGTATCGCGGTTCTCTTTCTGCGGTCGTGGAAATCCTGGAAACCCTCCTCGACCAGGCTGACGACAATCTCGTCAAGGAGATTTGCCGCGAGCTCGTCCTCCTCGGGGTCGAGCCCCGAGACGATCGGCGGATCGATCCTCAAGCCGAACTTCGGTGACGGAGCGGGTGTCTCCCTGGACTCTTCGGCATGGCGCGGTTTGGCCGGAGCGAAGCCGCCGAGCCGGCTTCGCTCCAATGTCAGCCAATCCTCGAATTCGGGATCTCCGATGTCGATTCCTTCGAGGAAATCATTGTGCGAAGCAATGTGCCGATCGGAATCCTCGATGATGATCTTGGAGCAGTCGATCGCGACGACAAAATTGTCGATCTTCAGCACCTCGGCGGCCCATGGTCCGAGGCATTTGCGAATTTCCTTGAGCGACTGGCGCAGGCTGGCCAATGCCAATTCCCGGGGCTTGGTGCTCCAGAGATGATCGATCAGCCAATTGCGTGAACGCACCGAACCATCGGCGACCAAGATCATCGCAAGAATGGCCCGCGCTTTCTGGGTGGACGGTGTTAAATCCCGTCCATCCGAGGCTCGGATTTGCATCGGCCCAAACAATCTGACCGATAGCATGCGACCATCCCATTTTAGATTTTCTTACGGAACACATGTCGCCCGTGCCGTCATGATAGTCGTGAACGTGAATTTCTCCAAGTACGTTTCTCGACGTAGGCAACCATGACCAAAGACCCGAGCCGCTTGCCCGTATCCGATCAATTGCCTCCGTCCCATCGGAACAAAATTCCAAGTAGAGGCGCCGGCATTAATTTAGAGTTGCAGGCGCGCCCTTCGAAAGTCAGCTTCTGTTCTTTGCGAGCAGGTCCCTGATCTCCGTCAGGAGCTGGACATCCGCAGGCGGAGCCGCCGGCGCGGCCTCCTCCTGCTGCTTGACGAGACGCCGGCGCACGTTGTTCACGCCCTTGACCATCAGGAAGATGATCCACGCCAGGATCAGAAAGTTGATGACCACGGTGAGGAAGTTGCCATAGGCGAACACCGCACCTTGTCTGCGCGCCTCCTCCAGATTGGTCGCCGTGACTTTGTCCGACAGCGGCAGGAAGTAGTTCGAAAAATCGAAGCCGCCGAAGATCGCGCCGATGATCGGCATGATGATGTCGTTGACCATCGAATTGACAATGAGACCGAACGCGCCACCGATGATGACACCGACCGCGAGGTCCATCACGTTGCCCTTGGAAATGAACTCCTGGAATTCCTTCAGCATTCGACCCTCCTGTCCTTGGCTGAACTCCGCCGCGAAAAACGATTCGCCGCATCATATTCCCGGCCTGCTTGCACGATAACAACAAAAGCTTGGCGGATCGGTTGGAAAGGCGAGATGGAGCGGCATGAAATAGATCGCGGGCGTTCTGGTCACCACCCCCCAGGCTCCTGGAAGCGACAGCAGCTTCCACACAATATTCGACCGCCTTCGACTTGAGCAGCGCGAACGACGCGCCTGCCGTTCGCGACAATCCAAACCCACCCTTCATGGGTCATGGACTCGCGTCGCGAGCTGTGATTGCGTTCCCGGATAGCAATTCGGAGGTTTCGTCGTGCAAGGCTGGGTCGTCGTCATCATCGCCCTTGCCTATGTGACCCTGCTTTTCGCGATCGCCAGCATCGGCGACCGTCGCCGCGCCTCGGGCCGCTCCAGGCCCTATATCTACGCGCTCAGCCTCGCCATCTATTGCACATCCTGGACGTTCTTCGGCTCGGTCGGCCTGGCATCCGAACGCGGCCCCGAGTTCCTGACGATCTATTTCGGGCCGCTGCTGGTCTTCCTTTTCGGCTTCCCCTTGCTCAAGCGCATCGTGAGGCTGGCCAAGACGGAAAAGATCACGTCGATTGCCGACTTTCTCGGCGCGCGCTACGGCAAGAGCTTCGCGGTCGCCTCCATCGCCACGCTCATCGCAACCGTCGGCACGGTTCCTTACATCGCGCTGCAGCTCAAGGCGATCTCCGGCTCCGTGAGCCTGATGGTGGAGCACTACAACGGCGCGCCACCCTCATTCGATCCGTTCGTCAGCGACATCTCGCTGATCGTCGCGGCCCTGCTCGCCGTCTTCGCGGTTCTGTTCGGAACCCGCCATGCGGACGCAACCGAACATCAGGACGGCCTCGTCCTGGCGGTTGCGGCCGAGTCGGTCGTCAAGCTCGCCGCCTTCCTGGCCGTCGGAATTCTGGTCACCTTCTTCATGTTCGGTGATCTGGGCGGGCTTGCCGACATGCTTTCCGCAAGCGCTCCCGTCCAGCAGACCCTCGAACATCGGACCTCGCTCGGCAGTTGGCTCGTGCTGACGGCGCTCAGCGCCTGCGCCATCGTCATGTTGCCGAGGCAGTTCTATGTGACGATCGTCGAGAACCGCGGCGAGGGAGAACTGAGAACCGCGACATGGCTGTTCCCACTCTATCTCGTCGCAATCAACTTGTTCGTCATCCCGATCGCGCTTGCCGGCCTCGCCTATGTCGGTCCGCGGACAAGCGCCGACCTCTATGTGCTCTCGCTCCCGCTGCTGCGCGGCCACGATCTTTTCGCGATGGTGGCCTTCATTGGCGGCCTGTCGGCGGCGACGGCCATGGTGATCGTCGAAAGCGTCGCGCTTTCCATCATGGTGTCGAACGACCTGGTCATCCCGCTTTTCGTACGGCGGCTCCTCAAACCACGAACCAGTGACACGGAAGACTGGTCGAGTCTCATCCTGAACATCCGCCGCGCCGCGATCTTCATCATCCTTTTCGTGGCTTTCCTCTATTATCGGCAAAGCACCGACAACACGCGACTGGCATCGATCGGGCTGATGTCATTCGCCGCCATCGCGCAATTCGGGCCGGCCTTCATCGGAGGGCTGGTCTGGCGTCGCGCCAATGCGAGAGGCGCAGCGCTCGGCATGACAGCCGGCTTCATCGTCTGGGCCTACACACTGCTTTTGCCCTCCCTCGCGCCACCGGACACCACGATCGTGGTCGAGGGGCTGTTCGGGCTGGAGGCGCTGCGGCCTCAGGCCTTGTTCGGGACCATCGCGGAACCGCTCAACCACGGCGTCCTGTGGAGCCTGGCGATCAACACGCTGTTCTTCGTGTTCGGATCGCTTTCACGCAGTTCCATCCCGCTCGAGCGCATCCAGGCATCTATATTCGTACCACGCGACACGAGCCCCATGCCCAGCCTGCGCCGCTTCCGCACGGCGATCACCGTCAATGAACTGAAGGATACGATCGCGCGCTACCTCGGCGTGGAACGGACGGAACGTTCCTTCCAAACCTTCGAAGCCACAGAGGGCCAGCGCCTCAATGGCAGCGATACGGCCAGCATGGCGGTGATCCGCTTCTCCGAACAGTTGCTGGCCAGTGCCGTCGGCTCGTCCTCGGCGCGGCTCATCCTGTCCCTGCTCTTTCAGCGCAACGACAGTGCGTCGCGAGACGCCTTCCGCTTGCTGGACGATGCAACCGAAGCGCTGCAACACAATCGCGACCTGCTCCAGATCGCGCTCGACCAGATGGAGCAAGGTATCACGGTGTTCGACCGGGACTTCCGGCTGACCTGTTGGAACCGGCAATACCGCAACCTATTCGACCTGCCCGACGAGATGGGCCAGGTGGGCGTGCGGGTCAGCCAGATCCTGCGCTTCCTTACCGAGCGCGGCGACATCCCCGCCGGCTTCGAGGTGACGGCGCTCAATCGGCTGAGCGACTTCGGCACGCCATGGAAGATCGAGCTGAAGACCAGCGGGCGTATTCTCGAGATCCGCTCCAACCCCATGCCCGACGGCGGCATCGTGGCCACCTATGCCGACATCACGGCGAGCGTGCAGGCAGACCTCGCCCTGAAGCGCATCAACGAGACGCTCGAGCAGCGCGTGCGCCACCGCACGGCCGAGCTGACCCGCGTCAACGAAGAGCTGGGGCAGGCGCAGGTGCTTGCCGAGGAAGCCAATCTCGGAAAGACACGTTTCCTGGCCGCCGTGGGACACGACATCCTTCAGCCCCTCAACGCGGCGCGTCTCTACTGTTCGTCCCTTATGGAGAAGACGGGCAACAGCATGTTGGCCGACGCCGTGGCAAATATCGAATCCTCGCTGGACTCGGTCGAGACGATCCTCGGAGCAGTGCTCGACATCTCGCGTCTCGATACCGGCGCCATGAAACCCGCTGAAGGCGTGTTCACGCTCGAAGGGTTCCTTCGGCAGATCGGCACCGACTTCCAGCCATTGGCCGCGGAGAAGCGGCTCCAACTCACGATCGTGCCGTCGACGATCGCCGTCAACACCGATCGCAACCTGCTGCGGCGGCTGGTGCAGAATCTCGTTTCCAATGCAATCAAATACACGCGCAGCGGCCGCGTGCTCGTCGGCGTCAGGCGGCGCGGGGAGCTCGCCGAAATCCAGGTCTTCGACACAGGGATCGGCATCCCCGCCGACAAGCTGAACATGGTCTTCCGCGAGTTCACGCGGCTCGACGAAGGCGCTCGCGAGGCGCAGGGCCTCGGGCTCGGGCTGTCGATCGTTGACCGCATCGCTCGCGTGCTGCGGCTGGAGATCCAGATCGATTCCGGCCGCGGCAAGGGCACGCGCTTTTCCGTACTGTTGCCGATCAGCACGGAGCAACCCGCGGCCGCTCAGCAGGCCAAACCCGCCATGCATCCATCGGGCTCGCTCGACGGCTTGTCCGTGTTCTGCATCGACAATGACGAGCGCATCCTCGACGGGATGCGCCTGCTCCTCGACGGGTGGGGCTGCAGCGTGAGCACGTTCACGGGTCTGACGCCCTTCGAGCGGAACCGCCCCCACAGCCCGGACATCGTACTCGTCGACTATCATCTCGACGGAGAAAACGGCCTCGATGTCATCGCCAGGCTGCGTTCCGTCTATGGTTCGAGCCTGCCTGCCGTCCTGGTCACCGCCGATCGCTCCAGCGAGGTGCGGAGCGCCGCGGATGCCATGGACGTCGCGGTCATCAACAAACCCGTGAAGCCCGCCGTTCTGCGCTCGGCGATCACCCGCGTGCGCCGCATGGCGCAGGCGGCCGAGTGATACGGCCGCCCCTAATGATCGACCCGGGTTGCAAGCGGCCCCTCACTGCCGGACATCTCCCACATGGCTACCGGAGTCACACATCTCGGGCGGTACGGAAGGATCAGACGGTGGCTGCTGTCATTAGCGTTGGGCTGCTCCGTTCTGCACCGTTGGGTGGCCCGAGACGTATCGGAATGGATCCTCGGATCACCTCGCTTCGCTCGGGTCCGAGGATGACGAAGCTGAAACGTTCACGCCAATCTTCACCGCTCGCGACCAGCGACGGCCTTGCTCCCGGTCGTCATCCTCGGGCCCGAGCCGAGCGGAGCGAGGTGAGGTGACCCCGAGGATCCATTCCCTTCCATTGCGGCCGGCCGCCGGCGGTACAGAACGAAGCAGCCGATGGGTGACACGCGGGGAATTGGCGACAGCATGCGTGAAGGCCAATCTCCCCTTATGGGACATGTCCGGCAGAACAGAGGGTGCGACGAATATGTCTCAGCCCGACGCGGTGAGCGGATCGGTGCCGAACTTCGATAACAGGATCACCGCCTGAGTGCGGCTGTCGACGCCGAGCTTCTGCAGAACGGCCGACACATGCGCCTTGATGGTCGCCTCCGAGACCTTGAGCTCATAGGCGATCTGCTTGTTGAGGAGGCCCTCGGCCAACATTCCCAATACGCGGGTCTGCTGCGGCGTGAGCGTCTGCAGCCGCCGGATGAGGTCGGAGATCTCGGGGTCTCGTTCGACGCCGAGATCCATTCCGGACGGCGCCACGACGCCGCCGTCCAGCACGACGGCCACGGCGGTTCGTATCTCGTCGATACTCGCCGATTTGGAGATGAAGCCGGATGCACCGAGTTCGAGCGCACGACGGATCGTCTCCGGATCGTCATGGGCGGATACGACGACCATGGGAACATCGGCGTGAATACCGCGCAGCGAGATAAGTCCCGAAAGGCCGCTTGCCCCTGGCATGGACAGGTCGAGAAGCACGAGATCGACGTCGTCATTGCCGCTGACCGCCGCCTTCGCACTGTCGAAATCACCGGCCTCGATAATGTCCGCGTCGTCGGCCAGGGTCGCGAGCGCTTGTTTCAGGGCACCGCGAAAAAGCGGGTGATCGTCGGCGATCACGAACCTGTAGCCTGATGGCAAACATCCCTCCCATAGCCTCCCGTCTTCATCATGTTTCGATGTGCGGGATTCCCCGACGATTATGCGGCGATCCCACGGCAATTCAAGACGGAATGCCGGTGTCCTTGCGAACCGGATGCCCGGTGCGGTTGTCCCAAGCGAAAAAGACCGCCACCAAGCTGGGTTCAGATGTCTCTCAGGTCTTCTCGGGTGTGCCGCTCTCCTTGTCGGCGTCCCTCACGATGTCGAGGAACTTACGGAAGAATCGCTCCATATAGCCGAGGGAGCGCTGGAACTCCTCCTCAGTCGGCAGCAGCTTCTGCGGTTTCAGGACAGGACTATTCTCGAGGGCGGCAAGTCGCTGCTCCAATCCGGTGAGCTTCGCCTCCAGCCGATCAAGCTCGTCCTGGAAAGCGGCACGTTCATCCGCCGCGAGCTTGCATATGAGTTGGCCGCCACGCTCCTCGCAGATCGACATCTCGCCGGTCCGGGTATCCATGCGCACATAGCCCGTCGGCGACTTTTCAAGCGTGTAGCGGCCAGCCTCTTCGGCCTTTGCGGATAAGGCCGAAGAGGCGAGAAGAACGGGCACCAGGAGAAAGGCGGGTCTCATGCGAACCTCCGTCACGCCAGCTCCGGATCGTGATCCGCCTTTGCGACCAAAATGCGAAGGATCGCGCCGGAGAATTTCTCTGAAAACCAGTTCCCTCGCCCTGCTACGATGCTATAGGCGAGTCATGCACGCGACGATTTACAAGATCTGCTCCGAGGAGCTTTGGCGAGAAGCTGAGGAGACCGGCGTCTTCCACGGAGCAGCCATAGATCTGTCCGACGGTTTCATCCATTTCTCGACCGCCGGCCAGGTCCGCGAGACCGCGGCAAAGCATTTCTCCGGGCAAGGCGGGCTGATCCTTGCCGCCATCGACACCGGGAAACTCGGAGACGCGCTGAAATACGAAGTTTCGCGCGGCGGCGCTCTGTTCCCACATCTCTATGCGCCACTCGATCTGAGCGCCGTGCGGTGGGTAAAGCCGCTACCGCTCGACAAGGCGGGCGCCCATCAATTTCCGGTCCTCGAAGAATGATGAGATCCCTGGAACGGCTAGGTCAGCGGGTGCTCTTTGCGCTGGACCCGGAAACCGCGCACGGCCTGTCGATCGCCGCGTTGCGGAGCGGCCTTCCGATATGCGGTCGGGCTCCCGCCTCCGCACGGCTGAGGGTTACGATACGCGGACTGGATTTTCCCAATCCGCTCGGCATGGCGGCCGGCTACGACAAGAATGCCGAGGTGCCGGACGCGCTCCTCGGCCTCGGTTTCGGTTTCGCCGAAGTCGGAACGATCACGCCCTTGTCGCAGCCGGGCAACGACAAGCCGCGCATCTTTCGCCTGACCGAGGACTCGGCGGTCATCAACCGGTTGGGCTTCAACAATCAGGGCCATGACCGCGCATATCAGCGGCTCGTAGCGCGGCGCGGACGCCGCGGCATCGTCGGGGTCAATATCGGTGCCAACAAGGACAGCACGGATCGCATCGGCGATTACGAGATCGGCGTCCGCCGTTTCGCCGCCGTCGCCTCCTACCTCACAGTCAACATCTCCTCACCCAACACGCCGGGCCTGCGAAACCTGCAGGGCAGGCAGAGCCTCGCAGAACTGCTTTCGCGCGTGATGGCCGCACGGCAGGAGACGATGACGTCCGGGCGCGTCGTGCCCGTGTTCCTGAAGATTGCACCCGACCTCCATGAAGGCGACCTCGAGGACGTGGCGGCGGAAGTCTCCCGGAATCAGGTCGACGGCGTGATCGTTTCCAACACCACGATCGCACGCCCGCCGCTCAAAAGCCGCGCCTTCACGGGCGAGGCAGGCGGCCTTTCCGGAGCGCCGCTGTTCGAGCGTTCCACGATCATGCTCGCGAAGATGCGCAGGCTGCTCGGCCCTGACCAAGCGCTCATCGGGGCCGGCGGCGTCAGCTCGACCGAGACGGCGCTCGAGAAAATCCGCGCCGGCGCCGACCTCGTCCAGCTCTATACCGGCATGATCTATGCCGGGCCATCGTTACCCGGCGAGATCGTGCGCGGCATGGCGGCCTTCGCCGACAGGCAAGGCGTCAACATCCCAGACCTGCGCGACAGCCGGCTCGATCACTGGGCGAAGCTTCCGCTCCCCTGACCGAAAGTGGTCCTTGCCCGGCGCGGCAGCACGGCAAGCAGGCTGAATCCGCGTACCAGCAGAAAGACATGCAACGCGGCCCAGAGGCCGTGATTGCCGAAGGCGCCGCCGAATGTGAGCAAGGCCGCGAAAAACACCACAAATGAGAGCACCATCATATTGCGCATATCGCGAGACCAGGTGGCTCCGATGAAGACGCCGTCCATCGCGAAGGCGAGCACACCGCTCACGGCGGTGAAAGCTGCCCAGGGCAGATAGGTCGCGGCCACGGTACGCACGTCCGCCGCGGTCGTGACGATCGCGATGAAAGCATTGCCGAAGAGAAGCAGCGCGGCCGTCGTCGCGAAAGCGAGTCCGAACCCCCAAATGGTCGATAGCCGGACGGCTCGTGAAAATGCCAGGCGGTCGCGCGCGCCGATGGCGCGGCCGGCCAATTGCTCGGCGGCCGTGGCAAAACCGTCGAGAAAATAGCCGGCGACGAGGAAGAAATTCATCAGCACGGCATTGGCCGCCAAGGTTAGCGTTCCGAATTGCGCCCCTTGCCTCGCGAACAGGGCAAAGGCGGCGAGCAGCGAAAAGGACCGGATCATGATGTCGCGATTGAGCGACAGCATCGCCAGGAATGCTGGAAAGTCGGCGATGCGTGCGATCGAAACCCACCCTCTCCTGCGAAAACGTGTGACAAGCATTGCCATCCCGAAGGCGAACGCTACCAGTTCCGCGAACACCGCGGCCCAGGCGACGCCTTCGATCCCCCATCCGAGATCGAGCCCGAGATGGAAGCAAAGCGCGATGTTGGTGCCGTTCAGGACAATTTGCAGGGCAAGCCCCCGCGTCGCTTCGGCTCTGCCGAGCAGGTATCCCAGAACCACATAGTTGGCGAGCGCGAGCGGAGCGCCGAGGAAGCGGACCAGCACATAGCTCTCCAGGGCAGCGTTGACGGCCGGCTCGGCGTCGAGGAACCAGATCCCCGCCACCACGAAAAGGGGAGCGAGGGACGTAAGGGCCACGCCCACCACGAGAGACAACGCAAGCGCTCGCCAGAAGATCGCCTGCTCTTCCTGCATGTCACCGCGCCCGAAAGCTTGGGCGACCAGGCCAGTGGTGCCGGACCGCAGGAAGTTGAAGGTAGCGAACACAACGTCGAAGACGATGGCACCGGCCGCGAGCCCTCCGATCAGGGCCGCGTCTCCGAACTGTCCGACGACCGCGGTGCCGACCACACCGATCAAGGGCGTCGTGAGATAGGCCAACGTCATCGGCACGGCAATGCCGAGAACCATGCGGTTGGTCACGGCGAAATGCCGCGGTGCTGCGGTCGGAAGGTCCAAACGACGCTCTCATGCTGTGGCCGACGCGACAAGCGCCGAGCCAAGGTCTCTACCATGCGATGTCGCGCCATCGAACGATTCTGTCCAGCCGGCAAATGGTGTAGCGTCGGAGCCAATGCCGCTCCACATCGTCCACCACCCCGATTACGACGCCAATTTCCCCGCTACCCATCGCTTCCCGATGGGCAAATACAGGCTGCTGATGGAGAAGCTTCGGTGCCGCGGCCTTGCGCGGGACGGGTGGCTGCATGTCCCGACTGCGGCTTCGGCCGCGTCGCTGCAGTTGGCCCACGACGCCGGCTATGTCGAACAAGTACTCGCCTGCACCGTGTCGACAAGGATCGAGCGGGAGATCGGCTTCCCGGTGAACGACAGGGTGTCGCGCCGTGCCCAGCTCGCCAGCGCCGGCACGATTCTCGCGGCAGAGCTTGCCCTCCAACACGGGATAGCCTGCAATACCGCTGGCGGAAGCCATCATGCCCGGCGTGCGCAAGGCGCTGGTTTCTGCACGTTCAACGACGTTGGCGTAGCTGCCTCGCTTTTGCTTGCCGAGGGGGGCCTGGAGCAGATCCTGGTCGTCGATCTCGACGTGCACCAAGGCGACGGCACAGCCGATATCTTCCGCGACGAACCGCGCGTCTTCACATTTTCCGTGCATGGCGAGCGTAACTATCCTGCCCGCAAGATCGCTTCCGATCTCGACATTGGCCTGCCCGACGGAACCGATGACGACCGCTACATGGCGCCCCTTCGCGAGGCGCTGTCGGTGCTCAGCCGACGCTTGAGACCGGAGCTCGTGTTCTACAATGCCGGTGTCGATCCGCACCATGCCGACCGGCTCGGCCGCATGGCGCTGACCGATGCGGGATTGCGCGAACGCGACCGCACGGTAATCGAGCATTTCCGCGCGCGGGGAATACCCCTCTGCGGGGTCCTCGGCGGAGGCTATTCGAGCGATGCTGCCGCAGTCGCCGCCCGTCACGCCATCCTGTTCGATGTCGCGGCCGCTTTCGCGTGATCGCGACTCAGCGGCGAATGCTCAGCAATCTGATCAAGATAAAGGCCGGCACCACCACTGCGGCGCCGAGAAGGAAATAACCCACGAAATTTTCGATCGCGGCGAAACCCATGTTCCAGATGCGAAGGAAGAAGTCTCGGATTCCATAGAGCAGATCGAGCGGCGACCAGCCGAACGCGCTCATCATCAGCCCGACGATGAAGGAGACGACTACCAGCTTCAGGAGGACCCTGAGCGGCGTGTCGCCGAGAAACCGCGTCAATGCCGACATGTCCAAGTCCTCCGGATGAGTTTCGCTCCGGAAATACGCATTCGCCGCGGCGGCATCAAGGCGCTGGTTTTTCCACGATGTTTTGGATTGCCGATCCCCCGCGCCTCGTGTTAGGCAGACGGCGCGCGGGTATGATGTAATGGTAGCCTGTCAGCTTCCCAAGCTGATCGCGCGGGTTCGATTCCCGCTACCCGCTCCAGCCTCGTCCAGAGCCTTGCCCTTTCCCCACCCTTAAGAGGGGTCGTTTCGCAGGCTCGACTTCAGGCATCACTGTATACTGGCGATTTCCTCTGGCGGCGTTCTTGGCGTTAGGCCGAATGCGCGGATCGCGTGGGGCATGACCTTGGGGAAGCTTTCCCGGCGCTCAAGATCGTAGAGTCTGCCGGAGATCGAATCGGCGAACTCGTCGGGGTCGATCGCCCGCATATCGGACCAGCCTGTCTCATCGTCTTGGCCAGGGACAGGAAATGGTCGCAGGCCATCGGTTATGAACGGTACGATTCGCCGAGCTGCCAAGCGGTGAAGCCCTGCCGCCACATGCCCGAACAAGGCCAAGGTGTCGTCGTCTTGATCGTCGACAAGTTCCTCGAGCCAGTCGAGATAGAAGCTGACCTGAGATTTGGACGCCATGCCGGTAAACGCCTGCGTAACGATCTCGGCCTCGTCGATGTTGAGCGAACCCCGCAGTGGCGCCACGAGCGCGCAAACCCTCGGATCTCCGACAGAAATCAAGCCGCCGATAACAGCGGCTCGATTGCGTGGGACGCCTTTGATGACCATCTCCAGCACGTCTTTTGGGCGGCTCATAGGGTCGCCCTCGATCAGCGGACCGAAGCTGATGTAATCAATTGTCGCGGTCGCAACGATGCCGGGATCGTCGTCCAGATTCATGAAGGGTGTGAACGCGGCAGCTACCCGACCGCCCGTTGCCGACACGATCATCTTGACGTGCTCATAAATTTCGCGACGCCGGTCAACCGGCGCCTCCAAGAACAGCTCGTCGTATACACGCCTGACATTGAGCAATGTCGAGCCGTTGCTGAACATACCGTGACGCAGCATTTCACATGTTACGAGATCATCAAACGTGCGGAAGCTGTAGGCTCGCACCTCATCATCATTATTCCACACGATATCCATGAATGCACGGGGATCCTCTATCAAGAGAGGACGCGGGACCGAATCCATCTGCGGTTTCCTGTTGCGAGAATTTATCCAGATGCGCGATCGGCGAGCTCAGACTGGTTGCGCACTTCGATCTGTACAACCATAACGCTAAGCTGCCGGTTAGTTCAAGCACCTGTTCAGTCTGGCTTCCGGAAAACCTGAGGTGGCACTTGCCGAAATCTATAGGACGCTTGCACGGCAGATATGGACAACAGATGGGCGGAAAATCTCCTTGGGCACCGTCTGCCAGAGGGCCAGGTGAAGGAAGCGATCCGCCGGCCGTCCGGGGACAATTCGAACGGTGCCCGGTCTGACGGTCGGGCAGAGCCTCTCAATGGGTCGACGGTGCCTGGATCGGCGGCTCTCTGTTTTCGTCCGGATTAGGATTTGGTTCCTCATCCGGCAGACGGTCGGGTTCCGGTTCCTGAATCGGAATGTCCTTGCCCGGGACGGGACGAGGCTGATCGTCGCCTGGCTGCGGTTGGCCGCCTGCCTGGGCCTTCCTCGCTACCGCCGTTGAAGACAACTCGGCAATCAGGCTTTGGAGCACATCTTGCATATCAGCCATCTCTTGCCTCCTTCTGCTCGCGGTCATTGGGCACAACACACGGTGAGACCCGTTGTTCCAGGAACTGGCAAAGTGTGAAGTCCGCCTGACGGGTCAGCCCCGGGGTGAGAAGATCGGGCCGCAAGCTGCACCCAGGGCGATTCCGACCGCGATGCCGATCACCACCTTGTGGCGGCGGCAGCCCCCAGTGCGGCGCCCACCCCCACACCGAGAGCAATGCCGATAGCCAAAACGAGCGTCCCTCGATCTAGGCTCAATCTAGGGTTCGTCGATCAATCGGCCGTCAGGTTCGGACTCCTCGCGCGGATCTTGCCCGTCGGAATGACGCGCCTTGTCGTTGGTCTCGTCGACTGATTCCGTCAGGCCCATGCCATGCCGAGGCTTCCTGTTCTTTGCCGCCTCTTGGGAAAATTCGTCGGATGGATCGGGCCCGGTGGCGGCAGGGAAAATCCGCGCACCGGTTTCATATTTGGTGTCGTTTGCTGACATCGTCGTTCTCCCGCTGATACGACGCAAACCGTTTGGCGGCAGCCTGGTTCCAAGAAGGCGGCGATGGATGGCACAGCTGCAGCATTCCGGAGCCGAGCAAGCCTGACCGAAAGCGAATCTCCCTACCTAATCAGTACCCGGCCGCCCAGCAATCGCCACCTTTCGTTGCAATTCTCGCCTGTGCTGGGGCGATCGGTTGAAGAAGGGCTATGCTTCTTTCATTGCTACGTACACTTGGGATCGCCGCAACGCTCATCTTCTCGCTTGCCGTGGCGCTCGTTGTCGGGCTGACTCTTGCACACATCGGATATCTCGGGACATGCCAGGACGGCACGTGCGAGCTCGTGGCGGTTATTTATGTCATGCCCGTCGGTGGGGTCGCGCTCTACCTTCTTGCCTTGGCGGTATTCTCGATCGCGGCCATCAGAAAGCGCATCCACGTTCCCGAAATGCTTCCAAAGTGATCGGGCTGGATCAGAAGCCTCGCTGCCAACGCAGATAGGGGTTGGCGCCAGGGGCCGCGGCCCTGATCTGCCCTACAGGTTGTAGCTCCGGATTGATGTTCTCTTCACTTGTCGCCTGGCAGCCGGCAATGAACACAGTCAATAAAAACAAAAGAGCTGACTTCCGCATTATTATTCCCCGATGAATTCTCCGCGACAATAAGCGGCGCGCGCTCGGTTGTCACCCGCGAGGCGTCATATCGGCGAAAGAGCGGGCAGACGCAGATGCCCGGTCGGCGGGGTCAATGGCCTCGTTGCCATGCAAGGTAGGGATCACCGTCTCCGGCCGCCGCGAGCTGCCCTGTCGCGCTTGTCTGGCCCTCGATGCTCTGGCAAGCTGCCAGGACCGCGATCAGCAACAGAAAGGGCTTCCACATGACAAAAGCCTAACATGTCTTCCCATGGACTTGAAGACGGCGTGCCCGCTGTGCACGGAGCATGCGCGACCGCTCCGCATCCAGCTATTCGACAGCTTTCGCTGTGCATGAGATATTATGCTGTGCATCCTGAGAACGCGCTAACGAAAATGCTTCGAGAGCTTCAGGCCCTGCGCCTGATAGTTGGAAGCGAGATCGGCGCCATAGAGCGCTTTCGGACGCGACAGCATATGTTCATAGACAAGGCGACCGACGATCTGGCCGTGCTCGAGTATGAACGGCACTTCGTGGCTCCTGACCTCCAGCACCGCCCGGCTGCCAGTTCCGCCGGCCGCCGAGTGTCCAAAACCCGGATCGAAGAAACCGGCGTAATGGACACGAAATTCGCCGACCAGGGGATCGAACGGGGTCATCTCCGCCGCAAAGAGCGGCGGCACGTGGACGGCCTCCCGGGAGACCAGGATATAGAATTCGTCTGGGTCGAGAACCAGTTCACCCGAGCCGCGATTGTAAAGCGGTTCCCAGAAGTCGAGCACCTCGTGCGCCGCCCGCTTGTCGACATCGATCAGGCCGGTGTGATGCTTTCCACGATAGCCCACAAGCCCATCGGCGCCACCGGTGAGGTCGATCGACAGCGCGATGCCCCCTCCCGAGATGTTGGGCTGTTCTGACGCGACGAGAATCTCTGCGCGATGCAGTTCAGCGAGTTCGGCTTCGGTCAAATGAGCCTTGCCCTTGCGAAAGCGCACCTGCGACAAGCGAGAACCGGTACGCACCACGATCGGGAAAGTTCGGGGGCTCACCTCGATGAAGAGCGGTCCGGCGTAGCCAGTCGGCATCTTGTCGAATTCCTGGCCATTGTCCGTCATCACCCGTGTGAAGATGTCGAGCCGCCCGGTGGAACTCTTCGGGTTGGTCGATGCCGCGATATCGGCAGGCAGCTTCAGCGCTTCCAGCAACGGAACGATGTAGACGCATCCGGTTTCGAGCACGGCTCCCGCCGTCAGATCTATCTCGTGCAGTTTCAGCCGATCGAGCTTGTCTGCAACCTTGTGGCCCGGTCCAGGCAGGAAGCTCGCGCGTACCCGGTAGGCCGTTTCGCCGAGACGCAGGTCGAGGCTTGCCGGCTGGATCTGATCCTCGTCGAGCGGGCGAGTGGAAACAAGGGCGCCCGCTTCGAACAGAGCGGCGATCTCGCGATCGGGAAGGATGCCTGACTGACGCAACGGTTACTCCTGCCGCATCGGGCCGGAAGCGATTTCCAGGGGCGGATGCGTAGATTCTCAATACCCGGCCGCCGCCGGCGGCGCTCGATCCACAAGACGTTTAATGCAGCAGGCGATTGACGCAAGAACACGCAAGGTCTAAAGGACCGTTATCCCGTGGTGATTTGGCCGGTCGGCTTGCAGCCACGTTAAACAAGTCGCTAAAGGACCGTGGATCAAGGGACCGGTTGCGACTTCGCGGCCGGTTTTTTTGTGTCTGGAGAAATGGCGATGACATCTGAAGGGAAGCGCAACTGGAAGCCCCAGACGGCCCTGGTCCATGGCGGCACGACGCGGTCGGCCTTCGGAGAAACTTCGGAAGCGATCTATCTCACCCAGGGTTTCGTCTATGACACCGCCGAGGGCGCCGAAGCGCGCTTCAAGGGCGAAGAGCCGGGCTTCATCTATTCGCGCTACGCCAACCCGACGGTCGACATGTTCGAGAAGCGCATGTGCGCTCTGGAAGGTGCGGAGGATGCTCGCGCCATGTCGTCGGGAATGGCGGCGGTTTCGGCGGCCCTGCTCTGCGCCGTCAAGGCCGGCGACCACGTGGTTGCGGCCCGCGCGCTCTTCGGCTCGTGCCGCTGGGTGGTCGAAACGCTGATGCCCCGCTACGGCATCGAAACCACGCTGGTCGACGGCACCCGCACGGAGGAATGGGAGAAGGCGGTCAGGCCGAACACCAAGCTTTTCTTCCTTGAGAGCCCGACCAATCCGACGCTAGAGGTGATCGACATCGCGGCCGTGGCAAAGCTCGCCAACCAGATCGGAGCCACGCTCGTCGTCGACAATGTGTTCGCGACCCCGTTGCAGCAGAAACCGCTGGAGCTGGGCGCACACGTGGTCGTCTATTCGGCGACGAAGCACATCGACGGTCAGGGGCGCTGCCTGGGCGGCGTCGTCCTCTCCGACAAGGACTGGATCGACAAGAACCTGCAGGACTATTTCCGGCATACCGGCCCGAGCCTGTCACCCTTCAATGCCTGGACCCTGCTCAAGGGGCTGGAAACATTGCCGCTTCGGGTGCGCCAGCAGACGGAAAGCGCGGGAAGAATTGCCGATTTCCTGGCCGATCATCCCAAGATCGGGCGTGTCATCTATCCCGGCAGGGCGGATCATCCCCAGGCCGACGTCATACGCCGGCAGATGAGCGGCGGCTCGACCTTGATCTGCTTCGAGCTCAAGGGCGGCAAAAAGGCGGCTTTTGCATTCCAGAACGGCCTTCAGATCACGCGCATCTCCAACAATCTCGGCGACGCCAAAAGCCTTATCACGCATCCCGGGACGACGACGCACAAGAACCTTTCCGAGGAGGCCCGCGCCGAACTCGGTATCGGGCCGGGCACTTTGCGCCTGTCGGTAGGCCTGGAAGATGTCGACGATCTTCTCGCCGACATCGATGCAGCATTGGGGAAGGCCGACTGAACCCATGTCGGTGCGCCCGAAGACGACTTCGATCTTCGGGCGTCTCGATACCGGATATCTCGGCTGTCGCCCTGCCTGCGCATGCTGGCATCCAATGATGCCAGAAGGATCCGGATCGGCTACAGTGACGCCCGGAGACGACACGATGTATCAGGCAATGACGCGCAATATCGAAGTCAAGGTGGAGCCGTTTTATCTCGACGATCGCTCCGATCCTTCCGAGAGCCGTTACATCTGGGCCTACCGCATCACCATCGCCAACCACTCTGACGATTTCGTCCAGCTGCTCTCGCGCTACTGGCACATCACCGACGGCGATGGGCGGGTCGAAGAGGTGCGCGGCGCGGGCGTCGTGGGCGAGCAGCCGGAACTCAATCCAGGGGACAGCTATCAGTATACGTCGGGTTGCCCGCTGAAGACACCGTCCGGCATCATGGTGGGCCACTACACCATGCGCAACGCGCGGGGCGAGATGTTTCAGGTGAGCATACCGGCCTTTTCGCTGGATATTCCTGGGAAGACCCGGACGGTCAACTGACCTTCAAGGCTCGCTGCTCCCTACGCAAGCTTGCCGGGATCTCCAACGGCGCGCATATAGTGCGCCCGTGAAGGCGCACTATGATCTTCAACCGCGCTCACTCTTGTTCGGCGAAATCCGTCGGATCGAATTCGTATTCGGTCGAGCAGAATTCGCAATTGACGCGAATGATCCCGTCTTCCGTGCTCTCGATAATCTCCTCGGCCGTGAAGCCTTCGAGAATGCCGCGAATCTTCTCGCGAGAGCAGGAGCACTCGTCGGCTACGGGAACGCCGTCGAAGACGCGCACACCATGCTCGTGGAACAAGCGGTAGAGCAATCTCTCCGCACCCACGGTCGGGTCGATCAGCTCACTCGGCTCGATCGTCTGGAATAGCGCCAGCAATTCCTGCCACGCATTGTCGGTCGGATCGAACTCCGCCCCCTCGTCGCCATCGCCGCCCGGCAGATCGGGCAGACGCAGCCGTTCGGGCGCCTCGGGCAGGAACTGCGCGAGGATGCCACCGGCGCGCCAGTGATCGCGGTTCTCGCCCGGCAAGCGCATCCGGGCGACCGACAGTCGAATGTCGGTCGGGATCTGCTCCGACTGGCGGAAATAGACCCGGGCAACCTCTTCCAGTGTCGTACCGTCGAGCTGCACGACCCCCTGATAGCGCTGCATGTGAGCGCCCTGGTCGATGGTGAGCGCGAGGACACCCTTGCCCAGCAACTGCTCGGGGGAGGCCTCGCCGGCTGCGATCGCGGCCTCCAACCTGTCGCTGTCGAAGCGGGCATAGGCGCGGAGCGAGCGCGGCGTGGAGAAGTCGGCCACAAGCATGTCGACCGGCCCGTCCGAGCGCGTCTGAAGAATGAACTTGCCCTTGAACTTCAGGAGCGTGCCGAGCAGCACCGTGACGACCGCAGCCTCGGCGAGGAGCCGCGCCACGGGCTCGGGATAATCGTGCCGGCCGAGGATCTGGTCGAGCATGGGGCCGAGTTGGACCACGCGGCCCCGGACGTCGAGGGCTCCTACCTCGAAGGGCACGACATGGTCGTCGCCGGCGAAGCCGAATTCGCCCAGTTTAGCTTCGTGTTCGGTCAAGATAGCGGGTTCCAGCATTATCGGTCTCCGGCACATGACGGCCGCTTTTTCGGATGCTGCTCGCATCCGGAAATCCTGACCGGCACTCCATTTTTTCGGGTGATGCGCCGGAGATAGGCATCACCCCGCGGCTCTTCAAGCGCCGAGACACCAGGCAAGCACGGCCTTCTGGGCATGCAGCCGATTTTCGGCTTCGTCGAAGACGACCGAGTGTGGCCCGTCGATCACCTCATCCGTGACCTCCTCGCCGCGGTGGGCCGGCAGGCAGTGCATGAACAGGGCGTCTGGTTTGGCATGGCGCATCAGCGCAGCGTTGACTTGATAGGGCATGAACACGTTGTGCCCGCGTGCCCTGTGCTCCTGCCCCATAGACACCCAGGTATCAGTCACCACGCAGTCGGCGCCGCTGACGGCAGCTTCGGCGCTTCCGGTGAAGTTGATCTCGCCACCATTGGCCTTGGCCCAGTCGACATATCTGCGATCTGGCTCGCTGCCCTCGGGAACGGCGACGTTGAGCTTGAAGCGGAAGCGGGCCGACGCCTCGAGCAGCGAATGAAGCACGTTGTTGCCGTCGCCGGTCCAGGCAAAAGTCCTGCCCGCCACACTGCCGCGATGTTCCTCATAGGTCATCACGTCGGCCATCAACTGACAGGGATGGGTATCATCGGTCAGCCCGTTGATCACGGGAACGGTAGCGTGCTCGGTCAGTTCGAGGAGCCGGTCGTGCGTTGTGGTACGGATCATGATGATGTCGACGTAACGCGACAGCACCTTGGCGGTGTCGGCGATGGTCTCGCTGCGGCCGAGTTGCATCTCCGTGCCTGTGAGCATGATCGTCTCGCCGCCGAGCTGCCGCATGGCCACGTCGAAGGAAACGCGCGTGCGGGTCGATGGCTTGTCGAAGATCATGGCCAGCACCTTGCCCTCGAAAGGGCGGCTGCGTTCGCCGGCCTTCAGCCCTCTCTTGCGGGCGGCCGCGTCGTCGAGGATGCTGCGCAGCTCTTCCGCCGAGACGGCGGACAGGTCGGTGAAATGGCGGATGCTCGGTGACATCGTCAGCTCCCGGCTCAGCTTGCGGCGGATGCCGGAGCAGCGGCGAGGCTCTTCACCCCGGCGCGAATGCGAGCGAGTGCCTCGCGGATCTCGTCATCAGTCACCGTCAAGGGCGGCAGCAGCCTGAGCACGTTGTCGCCAGCGGGAACGGTCAGCAGCTTCTCTTCGCGTAGCGCCGAATTGACCTTGGCATTGGGCACGCGGCACTTGATGCCGAGCAAGAGCCCCTCGCCACGGATTCCCTCGATCACACTCGGGAACTCGTCGGCTATCGAGGCGAGCCCCTGCTTCATCAGCAGCGCCTTGCGGGCGACCTCGTCGAGGAAGCCGGGCGCCAGGACAACGTCGAGCACCGCGTTGCCGGCAGCCATGGCCAGGGGATTGCCGCCGAAGGTCGTGCCGTGCACGCCGGCCGTCATGCCGTTGGCGGCCGCATCCGTGGCCAGGCAGGCGCCCATGGGGAAACCGCCGCCAATACCCTTTGCGGTCGCCAGAATGTCGGGCGTGATGCCTGACCATTCATAAGCGAAAAACTTGCCCGTACGGCCGATACCGCACTGGACCTCGTCCAGGACCAGCAGGAGCCCGTGCTTGTCGCAGAGCTCGCGCAGGCGCCGCATCGAAGCGGCGGGAAAGCTGCGGACACCGCCCTCGCCCTGCAGGGGCTCGATCAGGATCGCGGCGGTCTCCGGTCCGATCGCCTTCTCCGCCGCATCGATGTCGTCGAACGGAACCTGGTCGAAGCCCTCGACCTTGGGACCGAAACCTTCCAGATATTTCTGCTGACCGCCGGCGGCGATGGTCGCCAGCGTGCGACCGTGGAAAGCGCCTTCGAAGGTGATGATCCGGTAACGCTCGGGGTGATCGTTGACATACTGGTAGCGGCGCGCGGTCTTGATCGCGCATTCCAGAGCTTCCGCGCCGGAATTGGTGAAAAACACCTTGTCGGCGAAGCTTGCGGCCACAAGGCGCTCACCCAGCCGGCGCTGGCCGGGGATCTCGTAGAGGTTCGAGACGTGCCAGAGCTTGCCGGCCTGCTCGGTTAGAGCCGCGACGAGATGGGGATGGCTGTGGCCCAGCGAATTCACGGCGATGCCGCCGGCGAAATCGAGATATCGCTCGCCGCTTTCCGTGATCAGCCAAACGCCTTCTCCGCGTTCGAAAGCCAAAGGTGCGCGTGCGAAGGTCTCGAAAAGCGCCGAACCGCTCATTATCTACAACTCCGAAACCCGGTGGGAGCGTGCGGCTCGCCGCACGGCCGTTCCCTCCGGCGGCCCAAAACTAAAAGGCCGCCCAAAAGGCGGCCCTGGCGGTTATATCCGTTTTTTCGGCCATGAAGTCAACGAAAACGTCGGCCAAAGGCATACGCGGCCAGCGTCCTGTCCAGCCTCGCGCCAGATTGCCATGGCAAGTTGGGGAAAACTGAGAAAAGCGAGTCAGGCTGCGTCCGCGACTCTTGTCACGGAGTCAACCGATAGAGTAGTTAGAAGGCAAGAAAAAAACTAGATTTCGTGCGGCGAACTCATCACGGGAATATATGTGGTGTCGCGCTGGCTCCGGCCAGTTTGCGGACGGATTCCGGATTCAACGCACGCAGCTTCAGGAGAATGTTCCATGAACTGGACTGACGAGCGTGTCGATCTCTTGAGAAGGCTTTGGAGCGAGGGGTTGAGCGCGAGCCAGATTGCCGCTCAGCTCGGCGGCGTGAGCCGTAACGCGGTCATCGGGAAAGTGCATCGGCTTAAGTTGTCGAGCCGAGGACGCGCAACTGCCGCACCGGCCCGGCAGAAGAAAGCCCCTGCCGCCGCATCGGCCGCCACGACGACGAAGACAATCTCCCGCAGCGCGACCGTGACCCGGCCTGTCACCATGACGGTCGGAGCCACGGCGCTGCAGACGCAATTCGAAGCCGAGCCGGTCGCCCGCCAATACCTGCGCCCCCAGGAAGAGGTGGTTGTGCCTATCTCGCGACGGCTGAAGCTGGTGCAGCTCAGCGAGCGTACCTGCAAATGGCCGAACGGCGATCCCCTGATGGAAGATTTCAGCTTCTGCGGCAATGACTGCGCCGACACGGGGCCCTATTGCGGCTATCACGCCCGCATCGCCTATCAGCCGGCCGCCGAGCGCCGCCGGCACCGCTAACAACACGCCCTCCTCCCTGGGCGGGGTAACTCAGGCCGGCCTTGTGCCGGCCTCTTCTTTTGGTGATCTCGCGGACGCCCTGAGGAACCCCCTCCGGTACGGAAAAGTTGCGAGAGCGAGCGCAGCAAACCCCAAAATCCGCCAGGGGCGTCTGGCTGGCATCCTGTGCCGCGGCAATCCGGCGGGGGCGCTACTCGGCGGTCTTGGCCGGCAACAGCAATGGCAAGCCTATCTTATTTTTCGGCAAGCGTGACCCTGTGGCTCTTGTCTTCCTTGGGCCGCTCCGCCGGCATCTGGGCGCCGGTAGCGATGTAATAGACCGTCTCGGCGATGTTGGTGGCATGGTCGCCGATGCGCTCGATGTTCTTGGCGCAGAACAGAAGATGCGTGCATGCCGTGATGTTGCGCGGATCTTCCATCATATAGGTGAGAAGCTGGCGGAAGAGCGAAGTGTACATCGCGTCGATCTGCTCGTCCCGGTCGCGAACGAAACCTATCCTCTCGATGCTGCGCGAAGCGTACACGTCGAGGACTTCCTTGAGCTGCGTCAACGCCAATTCCGCCAAGGCTTCCAGGCCGCGGAACAGGCTGACCGGCTGGCGGCCTCGCGTGACCGCCACGACGCGCTTGGCGATGTTCTTGCCGAGATCGCCGACGCGCTCGAGATCCGCCGAGATCCGTATCGCGCCGATGATCTCGCGCAGATCGTCGGCCATGGGCTGCCGCTTGGCAATAACCAGGATGGCCTTCTCGTCGATCTCCCGCTGCCCCTGATCCAGCACGGCATCGTCGCGGATAACCTTCTCGGCGAGGCCTGCATCGGAGTTGACGAGCGCAGCCACGGCCTGATCGACCATGCGCTCGGCATGGCCGCCCATGCTTCCGATCCGCATCGCCAGATACTTCAGCTCCTCGTCATAGGCGCGGACCGTGTGGCTCGGCAGCATTTCCCTGTACGTCCTTCCGTGGCAGCCGCGAATCTTCGCTCTTTTTGTCAGGCTAGGCTACTGCCATGACGGAAAAAAGAAATGGCGGCTGTTCATCGCGAGGGGAAATGCACCGTGAAGGTCGCCCCATGGCCGACTTCCGACTTGATCGACAGGCGAGCGTTGTGCCGCGTCAAGATGTGCTTGACGATAGCGAGCCCCAGGCCGGTGCCTTTCTGCGCTCGGCTGGCCTCGACATCGACCCGATAGAAACGTTCCGTGACACGCGGTATGTGCTCCTCCGCGATGCCGGGGCCGAAGTCGCGGAAGCCGACCTCGATCTCAGATCGTCCCGCGTCGTCCTCCTGCCTGATCGACACAATAACCTTGCGGCCCGACTGGCCGTATTTGATGGCGTTTTCCAGGAGGTTTTCGAAGACCTGGAAGATCTCGTCACGATCGCCCGCGATCTCGAACGGCCCTCCGGATAGATTCGTCTCGACATCGACGCCCGCTTCCACGGCGCGGGGGCTGAGGGAATCGATCACGCTCTGAAGCGTCTCTCGCAGATCGACCTTGGTGCCTGGCCGGAAATAGGGCTTCATCTCCAGCCGCGACAAGGACAGGAGATCGTCGATCAGGCGTGCCATGCGCGAAGTCTGGTTCTGCATGATCTGCAGGAAGTGATCGCGCGCCGCAGCGTCATTCTTCGCGGGCCCCCGCAAGGTTTCAACGAAACCGGCGATCGAGGCGAGAGGCGTCCTCAGCTCATGGCTGGCATTGGCGATGAAGTCGGCGCGCATGCGATCGATGCGGCGGGCTTCGGACTGATCCTTGAAGACCAGGGCGAAGAGGCCCTTTCCCTCGCC
Organism: Rhizobiaceae bacterium; assembly: GCA_035556195.1. Taxonomy (GTDB): domain Bacteria; phylum Pseudomonadota; class Alphaproteobacteria; order Rhizobiales; family Rhizobiaceae. Next base: position 50,553 of record DATMFK010000025.1, on the reverse strand, counting down.
GATGGAGGTCGCCGTGACACGGAAGACGCGCTCAACGGGCACCCGCTCGGCGTAGTCGACGACGTTTGCAGGCCCCGCTCGGGCGGAAAGCGTGCGTTCGATCAGTTCCTGCATTTCCGGCGCGCGGAATTTCAGCTGCATCGAAATGCCCCGAAGAAGTGGGCCAAAGGCGTCCTCGGCCGCCGGATTCGCGTAGACGAGTCCCCCCTGGGAATCGAAGATGATAAGAGGCGAAGGCACGGCCGAGGCGATGTCCTGCGGTGTCACTCCATCGAGTTCCGTCACCGAGGCCGCGATTGTCTTGCCGACCTTGCGCTCCGATGCCGGACGACGCGGTGCGAGCGCCGTCGCGCCGGCAACCAAGGCCACGCCGAGAAAAAGCGCCTGCCACGAGGGGGCAGCGACCGCGACGATCACCGCGATTGCCGAAGCCGCCAGCGGCCACCGGCCCTGATAAAGCCTGCGCGCCACCCTTTGCGCGATGCTCTCGTCTTCCCTTCCGATCGTATCCGTCATATCGAGGCCTGAATGTTTCCGCGCGAACGCTCCGTGCACGCCCGATCCTGCTTCGGGAGCTGGGCGCCACTGGACCGCGACGCGCCCTCCCAATAGCATGCCGTCCGGCGGGAAAAAGGATCGCGACGATGAAAAGCGAGAGTGAGGCGCCCCTCTCCGGCGACATGAAAACTATCAAGATCAAGGTCGGCGGCGTCGAGCGGCGGTTCGACATCGATGATCCGAAGCTGCCGGACTGGATCAAGAAGAAGGCGCTGAAGTCCGACGGATATCCGTATGACAAAAAGCTGGACTGGGACGAATACGAAAAGACACTCGGGCAGCTGCAAGTGGAGCTCGTGAAGCTGCAGGCCTGGATGCAGAAAGCCGGTGGGAGGGTCTTGATGCTGTTCGAGGGGTGCGACGCGGCCGGTAAGGGAGGTGTGATCAACGCCATCCGCCAGAACATGAATCCGAGGTCCGCACGCAATGTTGCCTTGCCGAAGCCGTCCAGTACAGAACAGGGACAATGGTATTATCAGCGTTATGTTGCCCAGTTCCCGACAGCCGGAGAGTTCGTCACCTTCGATCGCTCCTGGTACAACCGCGCAGGCGTGGAACCCGTGATGGGTTTCTGTACCCCGGAGCAGCACGAGCATTTCCTCGAACAAACCCCGCATTTCGAGCGTCTCATCCGTGAAGACGGCATCCATTTCTTCAAGTTCTGGCTCAACATCGGCCAGGAGATGCAGCTCAAGCGTTTCCACGACCGTCGGCATAGTCCTCTGCGAGGCTGGAAGTTCTCGCCAATCGATGTCGAGGGCATGACAAAGTGGGACGACTACATGCGAGCCCGCGACCTCATGCTGGAACGCACCCATACGCCTCATGCACCGTGGATCGTCGTACGTTCCAACGACAAGCGACGCGCCCGTCTCGAGGTGATCCGGCACATATTGCAGTCGCTTGCCTATAGTGGCCGTGACATGAAGGTTATCGGCACGGCGGATCCGAAGATCATCGGGGAAGGTCCGGGCTTCGCGAAGGGCAGGAAGGGCTGAGCGGGCCTCGCGGAATGAAGATCATCCTCGTCCTGTTGTCCTTGATCTGCGCCTCGCTGGCTACGCCTTCCCGTTGCGCCGAGCCGTCCATCCCGGTTTTCTGGGACGCTCGGGAACGACTGCCGAAGCCTGACCTGACCGCTTTGCCTCGGCTGCGCTTTCTGACGACGATCGATTTCCCCCCGTTCAACTTCCTCGACGGGCACGGACGGCTGACCGGTTTCCATGTCGATCTCGCTCGAGCGATCTGCGCCGAGCTGGGAATCCAGGCAAAGTGCCAGATCCAGGGCTTGCCCTGGGCCGAGCTCGACAGCGCTCTGGCTTCGAAGCAAGGCGAGGCGATCATCGCCGGAACCGCCGTCACGCCCCAAAGCCGCGCCCGCTATGCCTTCTCCCGCCCTTATCTCAGGTTCCCCGCGCGCTTCGTCATCTTGAAGGCCAAGCCGCTCGGCCTGCCGATGTTCCAAAGGATCGGAGGCGAGAGGATCGGCGTGATCGCGGGCTCGGCACATGAGCGCATGATGCGCGACCTGTTCCCCGACGCCAAGGTCGTGACCTACGGCAAACAGGAACGGATGTATGAGGACCTGAAGGAGGGCAAGCTCGCGGGGATCTTCGGCGACGGCATGCGCCTGGGCTTCTGGCTGGCGGGAACCGATTCCGCCGGATGCTGTGCCTTCGTCGATGGGCCCTACCTTTCGGCGGAATATCTCGGCAACGGACTGGCCATCGCAGCGAGCCCGGACAATCCCGAGTTGGCTGACGCATTCGACTACGCACTGCAGCAGATCAGCACAAAAGGAACGTTCGCGGAGCTCTATCTCCGCTATTTCCCGGTCGGTTTCTTTTGACGCGGAAACGACGTCTGGAACGGGTTAGCAACTTCGACAAACTGCGCCGTACGATACCCAATCTGGCCTGGGGCGCAGTCTAAAACCTCAAGTAAGCGTACGGTGCCGGGCCTTGGCGGCGCGCTCGATAGCCCTGGCCGTCTCGGCGTCGAGTCCGAGATGCTGGCGCAACTTCTGGATCACCCGCAGTTCTTCCATCCGCATCTCCAGATCCACTGCTGCAACCTCGACTGCCGCCGCATAGGCAGTGTCGTGCAGCCGGTCCGGGATCACCTCGCCGGCCAGCTCCAGAACTCCGTCCAACCCCTTCTCTTCATGCAGCAGCTTCTGGCAGGCCTGGGCCGTCGCGATCAGCTTCTCCTCGTCGAAGTCCTGAAAAACCGGCCATGTGCGGACCACTTCTCCGATCCGAGCGAGTTCGTCGTCCGTCATGTCGCGGTCGGAAGCCGAGGTAATCACCATCAGGTAGATCATCGCTTCCTGGACGGTCGTTGCCGGCATCATTCTCTCTCCTGATCCTGGGGTTCCGAAGGTAGGGAGCGCCAACGCAGGTCGCAAGGAAAAACGCCGCCGAACGTTGACGCTGCGGATTGCTGAGAATAGAGCAGGCAGGCGCGCGGTCCCAAGAAGCGGACTGCCGACGCAAGAAACCCCGGGAACAACGACATGGCGCGATCAACCACGATCGATCTCAACCCCGACATCCTCGCCGCCGCGGCCGACAGCAAGGCCTGGCCGTTCGAGGAGGCTCGGAAAATCATCGAGCGCTATCGGAAAACGGGTTTCCCCAAAACAGTGCTGTTCGAGACGGGTTACGGTCCTTCCGGCCTGCCGCATATCGGCACGTTCGGCGAAGTGGCCCGCACCACCATGGTGCGGCACGCCTTCCGCATTCTGACCGAGGACAAGGTTGCCACCAATCTCCTCTGCTTCTCCGACGACGTCGACGGCATGCGCAAGGTGCCGGAGAACGTCCCCAACCGCGAAATGCTGCTGGAGCATCTTGGCAAGCCGCTGACGCGCGTGCCCGATCCGTTCGGCGAGTACGAGAGTTTCGGCCATCACAACAATGCGATGCTGCGGCGTTTCCTGGACACGTTCGGCTTTGACTACGAATTCGCTTCGGCGCTCGACTACTACACGTCGGGCCGTTTCGACGACGGCCTCGTGAAGATGCTGGAGAACTACGACGAGGTCATGAAGGTCATGCTACCGACCTTGCGCGAGGAGCGCCGCAAGACCTACGCGCCGATCCTGCCCATCCATCCCGAGACCGGCGTCGTCATGCAGGTGCCGATCGAGGAGGTGCATGCGGACCGCGCCACCGTGGTGTGGACGGACCCTGCCACGGGAAAGCGCTGGGAGACCTCGGTCAAGGGAGGCGGCTGCAAGGCGCAGTGGAAGCCGGACTGGGCTTTGCGCTGGGCCGTGCTGGGCGTCGACTACGAGATGTCCGGCAAGGACCACATCGACAATGTGAAGACCAGCGGCAAGATCTGCCGCATTCTTGGCGGCACGCCGCCCGAAGGCTTCAACTACGAGCTTTTCCTCGACGAGAAGGGCGAGAAGATCTCAAAGTCGAAGGGCAACGGCATCACCATCGACCAGTGGCTCGCCTATGCGCCGACCGAGAGCCTCGCGCTATACATGTTCCAGAAGCCGAAGGTGGCGAAGAAGCTTTATTTCGACGTCATTCCGCGCGCTGTCGACGAATACTACACCTTCCTGTCAGCCTATCCGCGGCAGGACTGGAAGGTGCGTCTGGGCAATCCGGTGTGGCACATCCATAATGGCGAGCCGCCGGCGATCGACCTTCCCGTGCCCTTCGCACTGCTGCTCAATCTGGTAAGCGCGTCCAACGCCCAGAACAAGGGCGTACTATGGGGCTTCATCTCGCGTTATGCGCCGGGCGTGACGCCGCAGACCCATCCCGAACTCGACCGGCTCGTCGAATATGCGATCCGCTATTTCGACGATTTCGTAAAGCCGTCCAAGGTCTATCGCCATCCTGACGAAGTCGAATGCCAGGCGCTGGAGAAGCTCGGCGCGGCGCTCGACGCTCTCCCGGCAGGCGCCGACGGCGAGGCGATCCAGAACGCCGCCCTCAACGTGGCGCGCAAGATCGAGCGCTACCAGGATCATTCGAAGCAGAGCCCGGAAGGCGGCCCCGGAGTGTCGGTCGCCTTCTTCCAGATGATCTATCAGGTGCTGATCGGCCAGGAACGCGGTCCGCGCTTCGGTTCCTTCGCCGCGCTTTACGGTGTGGCCGAAACACGCGCACTGATCGGCAAGGCGCTCGCGGGGGAACTGGCGGCGTAACACCGGCGGTGCCAAGGATCGCCCCTCATCTGCCTGCCGGTACCTTCTCCCCGTTCACGGGGGGAAGACAAAGTGACAAGGCTCATCCGGTCAAGCATCACACCTGCTTAGCCTATCTCAAAGCGCTGCTGGGCTTCGGCGGCGGGCCAAAAACGCCGAGCCGAGCGTCGCGCGCTTTCTTCTCGGCGTCGGTATAGGGACCACCGGGAGACGCGCGCGCCCAGCCATTGGCCACCAACCACTCCCCGACGTCCTGTGCCCCGATGTGGCAGTCGGCGACGACCTCCTTGGGCGCGTCGGGCGCCAGATCGCAGGTGATCGCGCGCCCCCGGATGAAGGCCCGGAAGGCTGTGCGCGCATGGATGCCGCAATCCCAGTCCTTACCCTCATAGGAACACCGCTCGTCGAGTTCGACGTTCTCGACTCCAGCAACGGCGACAACGCGATCCATCGCCTCGAATCTTGCGGAGCTCGTGGCGATCGGTCGGAAGAGGATGACGCCGCTCGGCCCGGATGGAAGCTTCGGAGGCAAGGCAAGACTCAGTTCCGACAGCGGTTCACGCCGCTCGATTCTTTCCAACGCGCCCTTCGACGAACGGTCCGGCCCTTGGGGCTGGCTGACATCAGCCGGTGATGGATCGGGCGTGGGCTCTCCTTCGAGCCGCGGAGCGGCCGCCAACTCCGTTGCGGCGGGCGAATCCGGTTCGGCTCGCCCCGAATGCTCTACCGTTGCCAGATTCCGGCCGCCGACCTTCATGGCGACGGATGCGCCAACCACCATGAAGACGGCGAGGAGAGCAACCGCAGGGCGCATGCTGCCTATTGGCTCGCCCAGATGATGCGCGCCATCCATTCTATGGACTCGATCGCTATCTGGCGGTTCGGATATGCCGGGTTGAGGGACACGAGATGGATCGATTGAGCAGTCTGCCGTTCGAGCAGCTTGGCCATGACCTCGCCCTCCACGGTCCTGACCACCACCCGATCGCCTCGGCGGATCGTCGCGCCAGGCTGGACGATCAGGAGGTCGCCTTCACGGTAGAGCGGCAGCATGGAATCGCCTTGCACCTGGAGAGCATAGGCACCCTCGTCCACGCGGGAAGGAAGCTCGATGCATTCCCAGCCCTGCCCTGCCGGAAAGCCGGAGTCATCGAAAAAGCCGCCGCTCCCGGCCTGTGCGAATCCTATGAGCGGCACCACATGGCCATCCGTTGCTTTCTCCGATGCACCATCGATCAGTCCCATGAATTCATCCAACGATGAATTGGTGGCCTGGATGATCTTGGCGAGCGATTCCGTCGAAGGCCAGCGCGGACGGCCATCCGAGGAGCGACGCTTCGACTTGTTGAAGGCCGTTGAGTCCAGGCCGGCGCGCTTGGCCAGACCTGACGGCGAAAGCGAATGCCGCGCGGCCAACGCATCTATGGCGGCCCAGACACGATCATGCGAGAGCATGGGCAGCTACCCACAACAGGAAAAGACACCGGTGTCCTAACCTCCGGCACCGAGTGTTGTCCAGTCAAGACGGATCTCGCGGGGCGCCACTCACAGCGGCCTGAACGGCGGGCGACCTGTGGACAAAGCCCGGTCGAGAAGGTCGATACGGTCTTGCCCCCAAAAAACCTCGCCCTTGAGCACGTAGGCCGGCACGCCGATCGCATCGGCGGCAACCGCCGCTTCGGTGTTGCGCTGGCGCATCTCGAGGGCAGCCTTGCCGCCGGCCGCAGTCAGAATGGCGCTGTTGTCGAAACCTGCCGCCTCGAGCAATCCGGCAACCACGTCCCGATCAGCGATATTCTTCTCCTCGACCCAGTAGGCTCTCATGACGCCCTGCATGAAGGCGAAGGGATCACGGCCGTCGAGGAGGATGGCGGCTGTCGCGAGGTCCGCGAGCGAAGCGTCGGCCGGCGCGTATTTGGGTTTCAGGTTGATCGGAATGCCGCGCAACTCCGAATAGCGCTGCAATTCGATCAAGCGATAGCGCTGGCGGGTCGGCGAGCGCCTTGCGAGCGGAACGCTGCCCGACGCCTCCCAGACGCCTGCGAGGTTAACCGGCCTTATGTCGAGCCGGGCGCCATGCTTCCTCGCGACCTCGCCGATCGCCGCGTGACCGAGATAGGCCCAAGGCGAGGCCAAGGTGAAGTAGTATTCGATCGTCGCCGTCATGCGGTCTCCTGCCCTTTCCTGGTTCGGGGCAGGATAAGGCAAGCGCATCCAGGGCGAAAGCTGTCAGCCCCCGGCCTTGGCCAGCCTGCGCAGTCCCGAATGCGACGCCATGAAGATGCGCTCGGCATCGGTCGGCGGGCGCGGCCTCGCATCGACCCCGAGCGCCGCCACCACCTCGCCGATGGGCAGGAAGCGGCGGTTGCTCGTGTCGTAGATGCCGGCCGTCGTCATGACCATGGCCGCTGTCTCGCCATTCTCCAAAATGAATCTGTGACGGCCGAAGACCTCGGTGCCGTCCCAGGTTTCGATCGAGGAGACCACTTCAAAACGGCGCCACAGCCTGATCTCGCGGACGAACACGCTCTGCACCCCTCCCATCATCGGGGCCCAGCCGCGCTCTCGATAGAGCTTCATCAGGCCGGAACGGACGAAGATGTCCAGACGACCGAGATCGGCCAGCATGAGATAGCGGGCGTTGTTGAGATGGAGGTTGGGATCGACATCAGTCGGAAGGCAACGAAAGGCCAGGCGGCTTTCGCCACCCGGCCGGTAGGGTTCACGGCGACGCGCGGCCGCCATGACCCTCAGCAAGCGGGCCCAGACATACATCGGCCAGGCCCGCTCGTTCAGGCAGCCTTTTTGGTGGCGGTATTGCCGTAGGGGTCGAAACGCTCATAGAAGCTCTCGCCCTTTTCCGCCATGTCGAGGAGCAGCTTCGGCGCCTTGAACTGCGGCCCGTATCGCTTCTGGAGTTCCTTGGCTCGCTTGACGAATTTCTTCGCGCCGATGCCGTCGACATAGGACAGCGCGCCGCCGGTATAGGGCGCGAAACCGAACGCCAGGATCGAGCCGACATCGGCCTCGCGCGGATCGGTGACGATGCCTTCCTCCATCACGCGCGATGCTTCGAGCGCGATCGTATAGAGGAAACGCTGCTTCAGTTCCTCGACATCGATCTTGTCCGCATCCTGCTGCTTGTAGAGGTCCTTCAGCCCCGGCCACAGTTTCTTCTTGGCCGGCTTCGCCGGATAGTCGTAGAAACCCTTGCCGTTCTTGCGGCCGAACCGACCATGCTTGTCGACCATGGTATTGATCAGCGCCATCTGGTCGGCGTCGACAGCTTTCTCGCCAAGGTCGCGAATGGTCTGCTTCATGATCTTCTGGGCCAGGTCGATCGCCGTCTCATCGGTCAGCGCCAGCGGGCCGACCGGCATGCCGGCCATTTTTGCCGCATTCTCGATCATGGCGGCCGGAACGCCTTCGATCAGCATCTGGTAGGCTTCGGACATGTAGCGCAGCACGCAACGGTTGACGTAGAAGCCGCGCGTGTCGTTGACCACGATCGGCGTCTTCCTGATCGCCCGCACATAGTCGATCGCCACGGCAAGCGCCTTGTCGCCCGTCTTCTTGCCGAGGATGATCTCGACCAGCATCATGCGATCGACAGGCGAGAAGAAGTGGATGCCGACGAAATTCTTCGGGCGAGCAGAGTTCCTGGAGAGCGACGTGATCGGGATCGTCGAGGTGTTGGAGGCGAAAATCGCGGAAGGATTGAGAACCTTTTCCGCCTTTTCCGTGACGCCCTTCTTGATCTCGGAATCCTCGAAGACCGCCTCGATGACCAAGTCGCAGCCGTCGAGATCGGAATAATCGGCCGTCGGGCTGATCAACGACAGGAGCTTTTCCTTCTCCTCCACCTTGGCGCGGCCCTTCTTGACCTGATCGGAGATCAGATTGTCGGAATGGGCCTTTCCCTTCTCGGCCGCTTCCATGTCGCGATCGAGCAGGACAACCGGGATGCCAGCCTTGGCGGTGACATAGGCGATGCCCGCCCCCATGAAGCCTGCTCCCAGCACGCCGATCTTCTTGAACTTGGTCTCGGGCACGCCCTCGGGGCGGCGGGCGCCCTTGTTGAGTTCCTGCAGCGAAATGAACAGCGAGCGGATCATCGCGCCCGCTTCGCGGCTCTGCAGTATCTGCGTGAAATAACGCTGCTCTATCCGCAACGCCGTGTCGAAGGGCACCAGCAGGCCTTCATAGACGCATTTCAGGATCGCCGAGGCGGCCGGATAATTGCCGTAGGTTTCCCGGCGCAGGATGGCTATCGCCGGGGGCCAGAGATTGGCGCCGGCCGCCGAATAGACTGGACCGTCGGGCAGCTTGAAGCCCTTCTCGTCCCAAGGCGCGACTGCTTTAAGGCCGTTCTTGATCATCGCCTTGGCGGTCTCCACCAGCTTGGCAGGCTCGGCGATTTCGTGGATCAGGCCCATGGCCTTCGCCTTCTGGGGCGAGAGGTTCTGGCCGGAGGTGAGCATCGTCAGCGCATCCTGGGATTTGGCCAGGCGAGGCACGCGCTGGGTGCCGCCTGCCCCCGGGAAGATGCCGACCTTGACCTCGGGAAGCGCCATCTTGACCTTCTCGCTGTCGGCGGCAACACGGCCGTGACAGGCGAGCGACAATTCGAACGCGCCGCCCATGCAGGTGCCGTTGATCGCCGATACCCAGGGCTTTCCCGACGTCTCGATCTTGCGGAACAGCCATGTCATGCGGCCGGCATTGTCGAAAAGCAGCTTGACCGCCGCCTGCGGATCCCTCGCCTTCTCCTGGGCGAACAGCTTCAGCATGCGCTGCAGCATCGAGAGGTCCGCGCCGCCGGAAAAGGCCTCCTTTCCGGAGGTGATCACCGCGCCCTTGATGGCGGCGTCATCCGTGACCTTGGCCACGATCTGCTCCAGTTCGTCGATCACGGTCTCGTCGAAGACGTTCATGGATTTGCCCGGCATGTCCCAGGTGACGAGCGCGATGCCGTCTGCGTCGACGTCGAACGAGAAATTTTTGTAAGTCATGATGTTTCCTCCCGATCAGACGCGTTCGATGATCGTCGCGGTGCCCATGCCAGCGCCGATGCAGAGCGTCACCAGCGCGGTGTTGAGGTCCCGGCGCTCCAGCTCGTCGAGCACGGTGCCGAAGATCATCGCGCCTGTGGCCCCGAGCGGATGACCCATGGCGATCGCGCCACCATTGACGTTGATGCGGTCATGCGGGATGTCGAAAGCCTGCATGTAGCGCAGGACGACCGCCGCGAAGGCTTCGTTGAGCTCGAAAAGGTCGATGTCCTCGAGCTTCATCTTGGCGCGCTTCAAGAGCTTCTCTGTGACATCGACGGGACCGGTGAGCATGATGGCCGGTTCGGAGCCGATGTTGGAGAAGGCACGGATGCGGGCACGCGGCGTGAGCCCCATCGACTTGCCGCCTTTCTTGGAGCCGAGCAGGACCGCAGCGGCGCCATCGACAATACCGGACGAATTGCCGGCGTGATGAACGTAGTTGATCTCCTCGACTTCAGGGTGCCGTTGGATGGCGACGGCTGAGAAGCCGCCCATCTCGCCGGGCATGGTAAAGGAAGGGTTGAGCGATGCCAGCGCCTGCATATCGGTCGAGGGCCGCATATGCTCGTCACGATCGAGGATGGTGAGGCCGTTCTGGTCCTTGATCGGGATCACCGAATTCTTGAACCAGCCCTTCTCCCAGGCCTTGGCGGCGCGCTTCTGGCTTTCGACCGCGTAGGCGTCGACGTCGTCGCGGGAAAACCCGTATTTGGTGGCGATCAGATCAGCCGAGACCCCCTGCGGAACGAAATAGGCGGGCAGACCGACAGACGGGTCCATGAACCAGGAGCCGCCAGACATGCCCATGCCGACCCGCGACATCGATTCGACGCCGCCCGAGATCACGATGTCGTCGGCGCCCTGGGCGATCTTCGCGGCGCCGAGGTTGATGGCATCGAGGCCTGACGCGCAGAAGCGCGAGATTTGCATGCCCGGCGCCTTGACGTCATAGCCAGCCTCGAAGGCAGCGGCCCGCGGAATGACGGAGCCGGCCTCCCCCACCGGGTCGACGCAGCCGAAGATGATGTCGTCGACCGTGCCGGTATCGAGCCCGTTGCGGTCGCGCACCGCTTCGAGCACCTTGGCGCCGAGGCGCACGGACGGCACTTCATGAAGGGAGCCGTCCTTCTTGCCGCGCCCCCGCGGGGTACGTACGGCGTCATAGACAAACACGTCTGCCATCTTGGTCTCCTAGGGTTTCCGGATCAGGCGCTGGTTCGGCAGGACAATCCTGCCTCAGAGGCTGCGCGCGATCAGGAGTTTCATGATCTCGTTGGTTCCGCCGTAGATGCGTTGCACGCGCGCATCGCGGTACATGCGAGCAATCGGGTACTCATTCATGTAGCCATAGCCTCCGAACAGCTGAAGACACTGGTCCACGACCTTGCCCTGCAGCTCCGACAGCCAGTATTTCGCCATCGAAGCCGTCACCGGGTCCAGGCCACCATTGACGTGGCGCTCCACGCAATCGTTGTAGAAGACACGTCCAACCGTGACCTCCGTCTTCAGTTCGGCAAGCTTGAACTGGGTATTCTGGAAATCGAGCACCGCCTTGCCGAAAGCCTTGCGCTCCTTGACGTAGTCGATCGTGAGCGCCAGCGCGCGCTCGGCCATGGCGATTGCCGTCGCGCCGATCTGCAGGCGCTCCTGCGGCAATTGCTGCATGAGCTGGATGAAGCCCTGCCCCTCCTCCTCTCCGAGCAGGTTCGACGTCGGTACGCGAACGTCGTTGAAGAACAGCTCGGAAGTATCGTTCGATTTCAGGCCGATCTTGTCGAGATTGCGGCCGCGTTCGAAACCCTCGACCTCGTCGGTCTCGACCACGATCAGCGAGGTGCCCTTCGCTCCTTTGGCCGGATCCGTCTTGGTCACCAGGACGATCAGGTTCGCGAGTTGGCCATTGGTGATGAAGGTCTTGGACCCGTTGATCCGGTAATGATTGCCATCCTTCTCGGCGCGGGTCTTGACGCCTTGGAGGTCGGAGCCGGCACCGGGCTCCGTCATGGCGATCGCGCCGATCAGCTCACCCGTCGCCATCCTGGGCAGCCACTTCTTCTTCTGTTCCTCCGAACCGTAGTGAAGGATGTAAGGCGCGACGATCGAATTGTGGAGGGCGATGCCGAAGCCGTCGACGCCGACATGGCTGACTGCCTCGATGATGGCGCTCTCATGAGCGTAACTGCCGCCCGACCCGCCATATTCCTCGGGCATCGAGGCACAGAGCAGCCCATGCTCGCCCGCCTTCCTCCAGCTTTCCCGGTCGAAGATCTCCGCCTTCTCGAATTCTTCGTATTTCGGGGCGATCTCTTCGGAAAGGAAACGCGCGGCCATGTCGTAGAGCATGGCGACGTCGTCCGTCGTCCAGCGGGGCTTCGGCAATTCGAGTACGGATGCGGGATCGGTAGCCATAGCTTGCCTCACGGTTCTAACTTTTCGAAATCCACTTGGGGCGCCGATCCTCAGCGGCATCGATCGAGATCAATATTTCCTCCCGGCAACTCCGCGCAGGCTAGCCCTGCCCTCTAAAGAAGTTCAAACCTGAACATAATCTCAAAATGCCTCCGCCGGAAGCGCCATCATCGCGTCGGCGCCGCTCGAGATGCGGGCGAGGCGAGCCGCCGTCTCGGGCATGACGCGTTCCATAAAGAAACGGGCGGTTATGACCTTGTTGTCGTAGAAGGACGATTCACCCTCCGCGAGCTTCGCCTGAGCCGCCTTGACCATGCGACCCCACATGTAGCCGAGCGCGACGAGACCGAAGAGATGCATGTAGTCGGTCGATGCCGCGCCGGCATTATCAGGCTTGGCCATGGCGTTCTGCATCAGCCACATGGTCGCGGCCTGCAGGTCGTTCAGGCCCTTCTTCAGCTGCTTGGTGAATGGCGCCATTCTCTCGTCGGCGCGGTTCTCTTCGCAGAACTCCCCGACCTCCTTGAAGAAGGCCTGGATCGCTCGGCCGCCATTCATGGCCAGCTTGCGCCCGACCAGGTCGAGCGCCTGGATGCCGTTGGCGCCCTCATAGATCATGGCGATACGGGCATCGCGCACGAACTGGCTCATCCCGTGCTCTTCTATGTATCCGTGGCCGCCGAACAATTGCTGGGCCATGACCGCATGCTCGAAGCCCTTGTCGGTGAGCACACCCTTGATGATCGGCGTCATCAGGCCCGTATGGTCTTCCGCCGCCTGCCTGTCCCCTTCATCGCCCGAACGGTGGGCGACGTCGGACTTGATCGCCGTCCACAGGATGAGCGCCCTGCCAGCCTCGTTGAAGGACTTGATCGTCATCAGCGTCCGGCGGACGTCGGGATGGACGATGATCGGGTCCGCTTTCTTGTCCGGCGCCTTCGGGCCGGTGATCGAACGGCCCTGCAGACGTTCCCTGGCGTAGGTCGCCGCGTTTTGATAGGCGACTTCGGCAATCGCCAGCCCCTGCAGGCCGACGCCCAGGCGGGCCTCGTTCATCATCGTGAACATCGCCTTCAGGCCGCCATTCTCCTGGCCGAGCAGGTATCCGGTCGCCTCGTCATAATTCATAACGCAGGTCGAATTGCCGTGGATGCCCATCTTCTCCTCGATCGACCCGCACGACACGCCGTTGCGCCCGCCCAGCGCACCGCCGCCATCGAGCGTGAACTTGGGCACGATGAAAAGCGAGATGCCCTTCACGCCATCCGGCGCGCCTTCGATGCGGGCGAGGACGAGGTGGACGATGTTCTCGGAGAGATCGTGCTCGCCCGCCGAGATGAAGATCTTCTGCCCGGAAATCTTGTAGGAGCCGTCGCCATTCGGCACGGCCTTGGTGCGCAGCAGGCCGAGGTCCGTACCGCAATGCGGCTCGGTCAGGTTCATGGTTCCGGTCCACACGCCTTCGACCATCCTGGGCAGCCAGGTTGCCTTCTGCTCGTCCGTGCCGTGGGCCAGGATCGCCGCGATCGCGCCCTGGGTGAGGCCTGCATACATCATGAAGGCCATATTGGCGGAAGAGAGGTATTCGCCGACGGCCGAATGGACCGTATAGGGCAGCCCCTGCCCACCGAACTCGGCTGGAACGGAAAGCCCCATCCAGCCGCCTTCACGATATTGCCGATAGGCGTCCTTGAATATCTCGGGCGTGGTGACCGAACCGTCGGCGTGGCGGACGCAGCCCTCGAGATCACCGACGCGATTGGTCGGCTGGACGACGTTCTCCGCGAGTTTGGCGCCTTCGGTCAGGATCGCCTCGAGAATGTCGGGCGTGGCGTCGGAGAATCCGGGAAGATTGCTGTAGCGGTCGTAACCCAGCACCTCGTTGAGCAGGAAAAGCGTATCCTGAACCGGCGCCTTGTAGGTCGGCATCGTGATCCTCCAAACAGGGTTGTTCGTTCCGGATCCCACCTCGCGGGCCCGAAACCATCGCTGGTTTCCGCCTTAGCAATTTTTGACGTTTGCGTAAACGTCAATTTGTTGCCTCGCTCGAATTCACCACCTTGGACGCGCCCCTTCTGTGTATCAGAGCGCAAAAATAGAAAGCCCGACGGCCGTTAGGCCGCCGGGCTGTCGATGAAACGCGAAATCTGTACGCTGGTCAGCCGTTCGCGGCCTTGGCTGCCTGGCGATCGGCGAGCTTCACGCGCACGATGTTCATGGCTTGGGTCAGGTCGCCGATCGCCTCATCGATCGCGGCGCGCTGCTTCTGCAGCCTGACAAGCTGCTTTTCCGATTTTTCGAGGGCCAGCCTGAGCTGCTTGGTGTTGGTGCCCGTCGGATCGTAGAGATCGATCATCTGCTTCACTTCGCGAAGCGAGAAGCCGACCTTGCGTCCGAGCAGGATCAGCTTGAGCCGCGTCCTGTCGCGGCGCGTGTAGAGGCGCGTCGAGCCGTCCCGTTTCGGGCTCAGCAGCCCTTTGTCCTCGTAGAAGCGCAAGGCGCGCAACGTCACGCCGAAGGTCTTGGCCATCTCCCCGATGCGGAAGTAGCCGTCTTCGGTGTCCGGGGAAACATCATTGTTGTTGGCGGCAACGTCGCCGGCCTGTATCAGTTTCATCATCGTCTGCTTTTTTCTCGCTCGTGCGCCTGGCCCATGCCCGGGACACGCCCTATCGGAAGCGTTGGGGCTTCGCTCGTCCGATCCATGGTTTCATGGGGTTTCAGAGAGGGCGGGAGCACCTCTCTTACGTTTACGTCAATCCTATACTGAAACGCAATTTCCATTGCAAGTGCGGATGGGCCGCAGGGCAGCCATGCATTTCCTGCAACGGTCAGTAAAGTCTTAACGTCAATTAACCGCTTGTTTACCACGTTGGGGGAAATGTGCGCATGTCGGTATCCCGTGGTGGTCCTGGGTCGAATTGCTCCGGCTCTTCGACGCAAGGATGACAGCCCAGAAGAGCTTGGCTTCTGAGTTGTCCGAGGAACAGCAGCCGCGTCGTATCCCGACTTGCACGGAAGCCGGCATCATGCCGGCGGAGTTTGGCTGGCGGACAATGAACAGCAAGCGGTCCTACCTCGATTCCCTCAACGCCGGGCGGCCCCGCAAGGCGCATGCTTCGCTGGAGGAACTGAACCGCTCGCTCGAGGACATGGAGAGCCGGTGGGGACGCCGCGAGGCCCGTCCTTCACATGGCAACGACCGCGCGCGATCGCGATGGGCCGACGACATCCTGGGCGACAGGACGGGCGAGAGCCGTCTTGGCGATCGGCATCGTTCCCCCGGATGGACCTACCAGGAGATCGCGAGAGATATCGACCGCGTCCGTAGCCAGGAGGAGGGTGTCGCGTCCGTAGGCAGGATCGCCGGCGAGCTCAAGGGGCTGCGCGAAGAACTGCGCCACCAGATGACGGCCGGCCTTCGGCGTGAGTTCGATGCCTTGCGCAAGGACATCGAGCGTGCCTACGGGGCTTCGCCCCTGGCAGCCGATGGCGCAGCGCTCGGTGAGGAATTCGAACGGCTCTCCGACGCAATCCATGCCCTCGCCGAGCGCAGCGACGATCGTGGCATCGACATGCTTCGACTCGAACTTGAGCAGGTCAGGAATTCGCTTGCTTCACTGGCGCGTGAGGAGACCCTCCGCTCCGCCGACCAACGCTGGGAGGAGTTCGACAGGCGCTGGTCGCATATCGAGCATCACCTGGCTGGCAACACCGCCCAGCACGATCCTGCGCTGGCCGCGCTGAACCGGCGCCTTCAGGAGATAGCGGAGGCGGTGAACAACCTGCCGGAATCGCTTTGCCTGCGCTCGCTGGAGGAGAAGGTCCGTATCCTGGCGACGGCCGTAGACCATTTCGCTAGCCAGCAGGACCGGCGCAGCGACCAGACCTTCGCGCTGATCGAAGAGCGCCTGGACGAGATCTCGCGGGCGATCGTTGCGTCGACCGCCATGATCGAAGCACCGCATTTCGATCCCGCGCCATTCGAGCGCATCGAGGCGCGCATCACCTCACTCGCCCGGCAGGTGGAGGAACTGATCGAGGACCGGCCATCCGTGGAAGTGATCGATCGGCTGTCATTGCTGTCGCAGCGCATGGACCAAATCGCCACGCATGGCACAATGCCGGATAAATCGCTCGAGCGCCTCGCAAGCCAGGTCTCGGCGATCGCCGAGAAAATCGACAGCAATCCGATCGCTCCCGACACCGACCACATCCTGCGCGGGATCGACGATCGATTCATCATGCTCTCCGACATGCTCGACCGTCGGCAGGGCGACGCGATGGAGCATGGGCAGGCCCTCTTCCGCGACCTGGAACAGCGCCTCGAAAACCTCGCTGTCCGGCTCGACGAACGCCGCTCCGGCTTCGATGATGCCGGCATCATGGATGCAATCGATGCCCGCTTCGCCGAACTCAGCCGGCGGCTGGACATCGACAGGCAAGGCCCAGGGGATGAAGCGATCCGTCACATGGAAGCCAGGTTGGAAGACATCTCCGCCAGGCTCGAATCGTCGGCAGCCCAGGTCGCGGCGATCGACCCCGAGCTCATTCGGAGCCTGGAGGCACAGGTTGCCGGCCTCTCGGCGCATCTTGCGCGCCCGGTGGCCCCGCTTCCGGATTTCGAGGACATCGCGCCACGGCTCGGCGAGATCGAACAATCCATCGCCGGCCAGCGCGACGCCATTCTCGAAGCGGCACGCCAGGCGGCAGAGAATGCGGTTCGCGCGCTTGCCAACACCTCCTCGCCCGACGCAACGGCCGTGGTCGGCCTCGCCGAGGACCTGAAGTCGCTGGAAACGCTGACGCGCCATTCCGACGAGCGCAACACGAGGACCTTCGAAGCGATCCATGACACGCTTCTGAAGATCGTCGACCGGCTGGGTGCGCTCGAGCATCGTTCCGCCGCGACGGCCAGCGAGGCGCCCGAGCCGCGAAAGATGGCGGTCAACGCCGCGCCGTCGATCCAGCCGGATACCGAAGATGGCTTCACCTTCGCGGCTTTCGATCCCGGTATGGCCAATGGCGCAAGGACCCCTCACGAGGCAGCGGCAGCGGCAGCCGCAGCCGCTATCGGTACAAGCAGGTCGGAGGAAACCGGCTCGCCAAGCCTTGTCCGCTCCATGTTCGGCGGCTTCGGCCGGGCCTTCTCCGGACGGGATGGGAAAGCGGACGCATCTTCAGTAGGGGCTGCCGTACAGGATCCGGAAGCTCCAACCCTCGATCTCGATGAGCCGCTCGATCCCAGCATCGCCAACCGTCCGCTCGAACCCGGCTCCGGTGCTCCCGACCTGAACGCGATCATGCGGCGCGTCCGCGACGAGCGCGGCCAGACGCCACACAATAACGACAAGGAAGCAGCGAAGTCGGACTTCATAGCGGCCGCACGTCGCGCCGCCCAGGCCGCGGCGGCGGAAGCCGGTTCCATGAAGGCCTCCGACACGAGCGGGCAGCGCTCCTCCTTCGGGCTCGGCGAATTTCTGCGCCGCAAGCGCAAGGCCATGCTGATGGGAACGGTCGCGATCGTGCTTGCCTTGGGCGCGATGCAACTCGGCCAAGCATTCCTCGCCGATGACGAACAGCTTGCGGACGGCGATGCCTTCACGACCGAGCCAGCGCCGGCAACGGCCGCGTCGCCGGACGCCACCCCTGCGGAACCGGCCCTTGCCAAAACCGAATCGCAGTCGCCGGACTCCGCCCCGGGCGACATGCCCGCCAACGAAGCTGCTTCGCAATCCCGGACCGCGGAAGCGCCGGTTGCCGCGGAGCCGTCCAGCGACGTCGACATGAACATGCCGACGTCGAGCATCGACCGCTCCGACGACAGAATGTCGGGGCTCGGCGTCACTGCGCCAGTCGTGACCCCCTTCCCCGCGCCGGAACCGACGGAAGCAGCGAAGGGAGCATTCGAACCGGCGCCGGCCAATGTCGGACCCGCGCCGCTGCGCGACGCCGCGGATTCCGGCGACCCCAGGGCGATGTTCGAGATCGGCTCCCGTTACGCCGAAGGACGCGGCGTCGAGGCCGACATGCCGGCGGCGGCGAGATGGTACGAAAGGTCCGCCGAGCTGGGTTTCGCGCCGGCGCAATACCGGATCGGAAATCTCTACGAGAAGGGGCTCGGCGTCGGGCGCGACATCGCCAAGGCCAAGACCTGGTACCAGATGGCTGCCGCGCAAGGGAACGCCAGCGCCATGCACAATCTCGCCGTGCTCTTCGCGATGGGTGCGGACGGGGTCGTCGACAACGATTCCGCGGCGCGCTGGTTCATCGAAGCAGCCGAGCTCGGCGTGAAGGACAGCCAGTTCAATCTCGGCATCCTGGCCGCCAAGGGTATCGGCATGCAGCAGAATCTGGAGGAATCCTACAAATGGTTCGCCCTCGTCGCGAAGACGGGAGATCAGGACGCTTCCGCCAAACGCGACGAGGTCGCCAAGATGCTGCGCCCCGAACAGCTGGAACGTGCTCGTGCAGCCGCTGAGCTATGGAAGCCGAAGACAGTGGACGCGGCCACAAACGCCGTCGACATCCCGGCCTCCTGGCAGGATGGGCCGGTCAAGACCGCTGACGTCGACATGAAGAAGGCGGTAGCCAACATTCAGAAGATACTCAACAAGAACGGCTACGATGCGGGTGGCGCGGATGGCGTCATGGGTGACAAGACCAAGACCGCCATCGCAGCCTTCCAGAAGGACAATGGCATGGATCCGACAGGCCGGGTGGACGAGACGCTGGTCAAGGCGCTGATCGAGAGGAAATAGGTGGACGGGGAGTTGCCCCGGGACTGGCCGCGCCGGGTCTTAACCTCATCTTCGCATGGCGTTTGACATCACCGCCATGTCGGCCCAAGAACAGCCAGAATTTGCCGGCAAGTGCTTCATAGGGAACGGGTTTCCGGGGCGGTCGCCAAAACAGAGTTGGACGGGTGGGCATCTATCTCCCGATCGCTGAAATGTCGGTCAACATCATCGTGCTGCTCGCCATGGGCGCGGCGGTGGGTTTCCTGTCCGGCATGTTCGGCGTGGGAGGCGGCTTCCTCATCACGCCGCTGCTGATCTTCTACAACATCCCGCCGGCAATAGCGGTCGCGACGGGCGCCAACCAGGTGATCGCGTCGTCCTTCTCAGGAGCGCTGGCGCACTTCAAACGCGGCACGCTCGACTTCAAGCTCGGAACTGTGCTTCTGGCCGGCGGCATCGTCGGCTCGACCGTCGGCGCCTACGTCTTCGCCCTGCTGCGAAGCGTCGGCCAGCTCGACCTGTTCATCTCGATCTTCTACGTCGCGCTTCTCGGCACGGTGGGCGGGCTGATGCTGGTCGAAAGCGTGAACGCCTTGCGGCGCGCGCGCAGTGGCGCGCTGCCCACGCTCAAGAAGTCCGGCCAGCACAGCTGGATCCACCGCCTGCCGCTCAAGATGCGGTTCCGCACCTCGAAGCTCTTCGTCAGCGTCATCCCGGTGCTCGGCATCGGCGCCGGCATCGGCTTCCTGGCCGCCATCATGGGCGTCGGTGGCGGCTTCATCATGGTTCCTGCCTTGATCTACCTGCTCAAGGTCCCAACGAATGTCGTGGTCGGTACGTCGCTGTTCCAGATCATCTTCGTTGCAGCCTTCACCACGATCGTCCATGCCACGGCCAACCAGACAGTCGACGTCATCCTTGCCTTCGTCCTGATGGTCGGTGGCGTGGCTGGTGCCCAATACGGCGCCCGCGCCGGCCAGCGGCTGCGCGGCGAGCAGCTCCGCGCATTGCTGGCATTGTTGGTCCTGGCGGTGGCGCTGAGGCTCGCCTTCGACCTGTTCGTGCGGCCGGCCAATCTCTATTCGCTCAGCGCATTGGGCAGCGGCTGAACGATGGAGGCACGGCGGCGCCATATCGCGGTACTTTTCCTGACGACGCTCGCCGCGCTCCTTTCGATCGCAGGGCCCGGAGCTCGTGCCCAGGAAGCTCTTCCCGAGAACATCGAGATCGGCCTGTCCATGGACCGTGTGGCGATCACGGCCGACTTCTCTGGGGCCGACCTCACGATCTTCGGCGCGCTCGACAATGCCGACCCGCTGATCAGCCGACAGGGCCGCTACGATGTAATCGTGGTGCTCGAAGGGCCGGCGCGGCCACTCGTCGTGCGCCGCAAGGACCGCATACTCGGCATGTGGATCAACACCGAATCCGAAACCTTCGTCAACGTGCCCATCTCCTATTCAGTGGCCACGACACGGGCGTTGCAGGACATCACGGAACCGAAGAGTTATCGGCAGCTCGCCCTGGGCGCTGACAACCTCTACATCGAGCCGCTCGAACAGTCGGACGATCCAGCTACGATCGAGGAATTCGCCAGGGCCTTGCGCCAGCTCAAGCGATCCACCGGCCTTTACAGCGAACGCATCGGCGGGGTGCAGTTCCTGTCCCAGAATCTGTTTCGGGCAACCGTGTCGCTGGCCCCGAATGTGCCGGTCGGCACGCACCGGGCGCGCGCATTCCTGTTCCGCAACGGCCTGTTCATCAAGGAAACCTCGGCACAGCTCGCCATCGTCAAGTCCGGCTTCGAACAATCCATCTTCCGCGTGGCAAACGATTACAGCTTCCTCTACGGCATCTTCGCCGTTTCGCTGGCAATGATCACCGGCTGGCTGGGCCGGCTGATCTTCCGCAAGGATTGATCCGTACTCACGAGTGGCCGCTGCGGCGCAAATGGCCATCTGGCCTGCCGTTGACATCAGCCAGGTCGCAACATCGAGCCCGCGATGCGATAGATCCGGTCGGCGCCGATCATGTAGGCCCGCAACGTCTCCCAGAGGAAAAGGCCGGCATAGGCACGATCCAGCACATTGAGAGAGCCGGTGAAGGCGCCGAACGCGGGCATGATCATGCGCCTGCCGTCGCTTGCGAAGCAGCGGCGCCGGAGGGAGCGGCCGCGCTGGACGATACGCGCGCAAGGATGCAGATGGCCGGCGACTTCACCTTCCGCCGCGCCGGCGGCAGGTTCATGCCGGAAGACGAGACTGCCCAGGGCGACCTCGTCGACGGTATCCCCCGGCAGCCCCCGCGGCGCCAAGGGATCGTGATTGCCGGTGATCCAGAGCCATCTCCGTCCGGCAGCCATGGCTTGGAGTTGATCACGGAATGCCTTGGGCAGGCGCCCCGACCCGTCTGGATCGTGAAAACTGTCGCCGAGGCTGATCACGGTCGCCGGCTGGTAGCGATCGATGACCTCATGCAGCATCTTCAGCGTCGCTGCCGTATCGTAAGGCGGCAGAAAGACGCCGCGCCGCGCGAAGGAGGAGCCCTTCTCCAGATGCAGGTCAGAAACCGCGAGCAGATCGAGCGCCGGAAAATAGAGCGCGCCGCGCGGATCGCAGATTGCCTGCTCCCCCGCTATTTCCGTCTGGCGCCCCATCACTTCCACCACCGTCATGTCCCAAATGCCTCTTCGACCAGTTCCGCCGCCTCCATCAGCAGGGTTTCGTGCGCCTGGCCGCGAACGGATTCCCTGCCGATCTCCAGCATGATCGGCACCGCGAGCGGCGAGATGTGTTCGAGGTCCTTATGCATGATTCGGCCGCCGACGCGGGAGAGCATGTCGGCGACCCTCCTGACATCGAGCAGTCCGCTTGCGGCATCCGCGCGGGTGGCCTGGAGAAGGATGTGGTCGGGCTCGTGTGTCCTGAGCACGTCGTAGATCAGATCGGCGGACACCGTGACTTGGCGGCCCGTCTTTTCCCTGCCAGGGTGGCGCTGCTCGATGAGGCCGGAAATCACGGCGCAACTGCGGAACGTGCGTTTCAGGAGATAGCTGTCGGCAAGCCAAGCCTCCAGGTCGTCGCCCAGCATGTCTTCATCGAAGAGCTTGGCCAGGGTCGGACGGCCGCGCCGGAACATGGCGCCCATATCGTCCAGTCCCCAGACCGCGATGGAATAATCGGTGGCGACGAATCCGAGCGGCCGGCCGCCCGCGCGGTCGAGCCGGCGGGTGAGCAGCATGCCCAGCGTCTGGTGGGCCAGCCTGCCTTCGAACGGATATGCCACGAGATAGAAGCGGTCACCGCGCGGGAAGGTCTCCACCAGGAGATCGCCTTGCCCGGGCAGGATCGACTTCTCCTTCTGGATGCGCAGCCAGTCGGCGACCTGCTCCGGCAATTTCGTCCAGCGGCCGGGATCGGCAAGCATGCCGCGGACCTGGTCGGCGAGGTAGGTCGTGAGCGGGAACTTGCCGCCGGCGTAGACCGGCACCTTGGGATCACCTCCCGGCGCATTGGAGACAAAACACTCGTTCTCGCGAATCCCTTCGAAACGCAGCACCTTGCCGGCAAAGAGGAAGGTGTCGCGCGGCGCCAGCGTCTCGATGAAATACTCTTCGATCTTGCCGAGCACCGGTCCACCCCGCGCGGCCGCGCCGCGGCCGCTGCGCACGTAGCGGATGTTGAGCATGGGGGATTCGACGATGGTGCCGACATTCAGCCTGTATTGCTGAGCCACCTGGGGATTGGAGACACGCCAGCGGCCGTCCTTGGTCGGGCGGATCCGCGCGTAACGTTCGTAGCCCCTCAACGCGTAGCCGCCCGTCGCGACGAAATCGACGATCCGATCGAACGCCTCCCGCGACAGGTTGGCATAGGGTGCTGCGCCCAAGACCTCGCGATAGAGTTCATCGGCAGAGAACGGAGCGCCGCACGCGCTGCCCATCACGTGCTGGGCGAGCACGTCCAGCGCGCCGTCCACCAGCGGCGGCGTGTCCTGAGCGCCGAGATAGTTGGCGTCGAGCGCCGCCTGGCACTCCAGCACCTCGAAGCGATTGGCGGGAATGAGGATGGCCTTCGACGGCTCGTCCATGCGATGGTTGGCGCGGCCAATGCGCTGCGCCAGTCGGCTGGCGCCCTTGGGCGCGCCGACATGGACGACGAGATCGACATCGCCCCAGTCGATGCCGAGGTCGAGCGTCGAGGTGGCGACGATCGCACGCAGGCTGTTGGTTTCCATCGCCTTCTCCACCCGGCGACGCTGTCCCGCTTCCAGCGAGCCGTGGTGGAGGGCGATCGGCAGATTGTCGTCATTGGCGCGCCAGAGTTCCTGGAACAACAGCTCGGCCTGGCTGCGCGTGTTGACGAAAAGCAGCGTGGTGCGGTGTTTCCTGATCGCCTCGTAGATCTCGGGAATGGCATATCGCGCCGAATGACCTGCCCACGGCACGCGCTCCTCGGAGTCGAGGATGGCAATTTCGGGTTTGGCACCGCCGGCAACGGTTATCAGCTCGGCCATGGCTCCCGGCGGGTTCTGGTCGACCAGCCAGCGACGCAATTCGTCGGGGTCGGAGACGGTCGCCGACAAGCCGACCGCTTGCAGCCCCGGAACGAAGCGCCGCAGCCGCGCCAGGCCGAGCGACAGGAGGTGGCCGCGCTTGGAGGTCACGAGCGAATGGAGCTCGTCGAGCACGACATAGCGCATTCCGGCGAAGAAGCGCTCGGCGTCGGGAGACGCGATCAGCAACGCGAGCTGTTCGGGCGTCGTGAGTAGAATGTCCGGTGGCACGCGCTTCTGCCGTTGGCGCTTGTGGGCAGGCGTGTCGCCAGTTCGCGTTTCGATGGTGATGGGCAACGCCATCTCACCGACCGGTTTCCCGAGATTTCGCTCGATGTCCACCGCCAACGCCTTGAGCGGCGAGATGTAGAGGGTGTGGATACCGCGGCGAGCCTCGCCTGGCCGTTGTTTCGGACGCGTGGCAAGATCCGTCAACGCAGGCAGGAAGCCGGCGAGCGTCTTGCCGGCGCCGGTCGGGGCAATCAGAAGGACCGAACTGCCGGCCTGGGCGCGAGCAAGCAGGTCGAGCTGATGAGCACGTGGCGACCAGCCGCGCTCCGAGAACCATTTGACGAATGGTTCCGGCAGCCGGGTGGAAAGGTCGTCGCTGTCGATATTCCTGGTCGGGCGGTTCACGCCACAGAACTAAACCAGAACAATCGCCCCGTGAAGATCGTAGGATCGAAATATGGTGGTGGCTCAGGCGGCTTCGGCGAGCACCGTTATGCCTTCGATCCGCTCGCCGCGATCCATCCGGATGGTGGCGCTGCCGAGGGCGGCCACCGTCAGGTCCCGCGCCTGGAGGAGCCTGAGAAGATAAGCCTGCGAATGGGCGTAGCGGCGTGAGGGCCGCAAGACGAAATCTTCCGGGCCGTCATGCCGTTCGACCGAAAAGGCGAATAGCCCGCCCGGAAGGAGCGCAACCGAAATGCTGTCGAAAACGCGTTCCAGCGCCCCGACATACATGAAGACATCGGCCGACGTGATCAGATCTGCGCTGGCCCGCGGCAGCGCCAGCGACTGGAGGTCCGACTTGACGAGCCGATCGTAGACCCCCTTTGCCTTGGCCTTCTTCAGCATGGCAGCTGAAATGTCATGGCCTTCGAGGAAGTCGACGACAGGGCGTAGCCTCTCGCCCATCAGCCCCGTCCCGCAGCCAAGATCCACGGCCGTCGCGAAGCGCCTCTCGCCGCGTTCGTCAATGGCCTGGCGCAGCAATTCCGGGACGCGATAGCCGAGCTTTCCGACCAGCGACTGGTCGAAGGTGCCGGCATATTGGTCGAATAGCGCCTCGACGAATGCACCGGGAGGCGCGGCCGAGACCGGCGCTGCTCCGACCAGCTCCAGCTTGAGAGCGGCGCCGGGACGATCCTCGGGATCCAGCTTCAAGGTCATGCGCCATGCTTTCGCGGCGAGGTCGATCGCTCCCGCCGCCTCGTGCATTTCACCCAGACGGAACCAACCCATGGTCCAGGCAGGCGCAAGCTCCAGAGCGCCCATCATCAACTCCGCGGCGGCGGCGTGATCGCCCGACGCGAAGAGCATTTCAGCATAATCGGCCCGACGATCGGCCAGAATGTCGCCGGAGGAACGAAGCAGCGGTTTCAATTTTGGGGACTCGCGGTGGAGGGCAGCGAGCCTATACAGCGTGTCAGGAACCGAATTCAACGGGCTTTCGCAATTCGCGCAAATGCCTATCTTTGAGCGATGCATGCCCGCGATCTGCTTCGCTCCCGACCCGAAGGCCTCTATTGCCCGCCCGGCGATTTCTTCATCGACCCGATCAAGCCGGTTGACCGCGCTCTCATCACCCATGGCCATTCCGATCATGCACGCTCCGGTCATGGCTCGGTGCTCGCCACGCGGCAGACGCTGGACATCATGGGACTTCGCTACGGCACGCCCTTTGCAGGAAGAACGCAAGCCGCGGCGTTCGGCGAAACCTTGGACCTCAACGGCGTGCGGGTGCGCTTCCACCCGGCCGGTCATGTGCTCGGCTCGGCGCAGATCTCCGTCGAGCAGAACGGGCTGCGGATTGTCGTTTCGGGGGACTACAAGCGCCAGCCCGATCCTACCTGCGTCGCGTTCGAGCTCGTGCCTTGCGACGTCTTCATCACCGAGGCGACCTTTGGCTTGCCCGTGTTCCATCATCCACCGGCGCGGGAGGAGATCGCACGCCTGCTGCGCTCGGCAGCCCAGTTCCCCGAAAGGTCCCACGTCATCGGCGCTTACGCGCTGGGCAAGGCGCAGCGCGTCATCCGGGTGCTGCGTGACTGCGGCTATGACCGGCCCGTCTACATCCACGGCGCCCTGGAAACCTTGAGCGCCTATTATCGGAGCCAAGGGGTGGAACTCGGTGTGCTTGAGCCGGCGACCATCGACAGGTCCAGCAAGAACGACTTCGCCGGCTCCATTATCGTCGGCCCCCCCGCGGCCTTCGCCGACCGATGGTCGCGGCGGTTTCCCGATCCGATTTCCTGCTTCGCCTCTGGATGGATGCGCATCCGGCAGCGCGCGAGGCAGGGCGGCGTCGAGCTGCCGCTCATCATTTCCGACCACGCCGACTGGGACGAGCTAACCGGAACGATCAAGGAGACCGGAGCATCCGAGGTCTGGGTGACGCACGGCCGCGAGGAAGCATTGGTGCGTTGGTGCGAACTGGCCGGCATCGCGGCCCGGCCGCTCCATCTGGTCGGCTATGAGGACGAGGGGGATTGATCGGGGGACATGGACCGCTTTGCCGAACTTCTCGACCGACTGGTGCTCACGCCCTCGCGCAATGGCAAGCTCACGCTGCTCAAGGACTATTTCCGCGACGTGCCGGACCCGGACCGCGGGTTGGCGGTGGCTGCCATCACCGGCGATCTTTCGATTGCGGCCGTGAAGCCTGCAATGCTGCGCACGCTGGTGGTCGAACGCATGGACCCCGTGCTGTTCGGCTACTCCTACGATTATGTCGGAGACCTCGCAGAAACCGTCTCCCTGGCTTGGCCGGAGGCGGACGCAGGAGCGGCGATCGACCATGTCCCGACGCTCGGCGAAGTCGTCGCCCGCCTCCAGGCGGCCAGCCGCTCGGACGGTCCGAGGGTGCTGGCCGACCTGCTCGACTGCGTCGGACCCTCGGCGCGCTTCGCCATCATCAAGCTGGTCACCGGCGGCCTGCGCATCGGCGTCTCGGCGCGGCTGGCCAAGCAAGCCCTCGCCGACTTCGGAAGCGTGGACGTCGCCGAGATCGAAGAACTCTGGCATGGACTTTCGCCGCCCTATGAAAGCCTCTTCGCCTGGCTGGAAGGCAAGGCGGGCAAGCCGGAGAAATCGGCGAAGGCACTCTTCCGGCCGGTGATGCTGTCCAATGCCGTGAGTGACGGGGACCTCGACAGGCTCGACCCCACCGACTATGCGGCCGAATGGAAATGGGACGGCATTCGCGTTCAGGCCGTCTGCGAGGCGGGGCTGCGCCGCCTCTATTCGCGAACCGGGGACGACGTTTCCGGCGCCTTCCCCGACCTCGTCGAAGCCATGGACTTCGATGGCGTGCTGGACGGTGAACTGCTTGTCGGGCGTCCTCCGGATTGGACGGGAACATTCTCGGAGCTGCAGCAGCGGCTGAACCGCAAGTCGGTGTCGGCGAAGATACGGGATCGATACCCAGTCTTCATGCGCTGCTACGATCTTCTCCAAGCCGGGCGCGAGGATACGCGCGCCCTCCCTTTCATGGAGCGCCGTTCACGGCTCGAGACATTCGTTGCGACCCTCGATCCCCAACGCTTCGACCTTTCGCCGATGATCGAGTTCGCCGACTGGCAGGTCTTGGAGGCGATGCGATCGACCCCACCGCACCCGATCATCGAAGGTGTCATGATCAAGCATCGTCAATCGGCCTATGTAGCGGGAAGGCCGAAGGGTCCCTGGTTCAAATGGAAGCGGGATCCGCACACGATCGACGCCGTGCTCATGTATGCCCAGCGCGGCCATGGCAAGCGATCAAGCTATTACTCCGACTACACCTTCGGCGTCTGGACGGGTCCGGATGACAATCCGGAACTGGTGCCGGTCGGCAAGGCCTATTTCGGCTTCACCGACGAGGAGTTGAAGCAAATCGACAAATATGTGCGGGACAATACGATCGAGCGTTTCGGACCGGTGCGGTCGGTGCGCGCAGACCGCCAGAGCGGGCTCGTGCTGGAAGTCGCCTTCGAAGGGCTGAATCGGTCGCAGCGCCATAAATCCGGCGTCGCCATGCGGTTTCCCCGCATCTCGCGTCTGCGCTGGGACAAGCCCGCCCACGAGGCCGATCGCATCGAGACTCTGCAGGCCCTGCTGGACTGAAGATCAGTCTACTGCGCGACAGACGCCCTGATCTCGTAGACGTCGATGGCCTTTCCTTCGTTGGAGATGTCGGAGTTGATGGCTATCGAGCCCTCGGCACCGGGCCTCTTGTTCGGCAACTCGACTTCGAACAGGAACTCCCCCCGTTCATAGCCGACAGCATAGCGTTTGCGGCCGCAACCGCCGAGTTCACCGAAGTTGCAGTCTACGGAGATCTGCGTGCCCTGGCCCTCTTCGGCGCGCGCCACGATGTCGATTACCACGCGTTTGCCCGCGAGTTGCTCCAGCACGCCCTGCCCCACATCGAAAGTGATCGCCGAGCCCGAGGCTCCGGAGCGGATACGTATGAAGCTGCCGGATTCGTCTTCCATCACTTCGGCCTTGGTGTCGCCCGGCGCGCTGACCTTGGTCGGGTCGTCCGGAGAAAAGACATTGATCCAGGCTCGCTGGGTATCCGTCTCGCCAGGCTTGGCCGGTTCCCCGACAGGCTCCTCGTCCGGATCGAATTCCTCCTCGCCGGTTTGGGCCGGCGGGTTCGGCACGCTGGTGTCGATCTCTTCCGGGGTCTTGAAAAGCCCGGTGTCGTAGGCCCACCAACCGCCGATCGCAGCGAGCGACAGCAACGTCACGGCCATGAAGATGGCAGGATAGCGCCGGCGACGTTCCGGCTCGACCACCCGTTCTCGCTGAGCCGGGATTTCGGCTTCGGCTAACGCCGGCCGGGTGCGACTCCCAGCACCGTTTCCGGCGGGACCGCGCGGCTCCACCCGGATGTCGTCGCCTTGACCCGGCGCGCCTGAAGGCTGATCCCCGGCACCCGGCGCATCCAAGATCGGCTCCCGTCGCCCGGCCTCTTGTCCCCGGTCGACGGTCACCTCGGGGCCGGCAGCGGATACACGCCGGTCGGGGGCGTCGATCTCAAGGCTCGCAGGCACCTGCTGCATGGCCGATACCTCAGGCGCCACCTCCACTTCAGGCACCTTTTCGGAGACGGCGGGAATGAACTCCGATTCGATCTCGGCGATCCTGGCCTGCAGGTTCTTGCGGCGGTTGATCGCCGCCTCCACGGTGACGTTCGGGTTCGACTTGAGGGCGCGATCGAGCGCAGCGAATGCCGACCGATAGA
This sequence comes from Rhizobiaceae bacterium, assembly GCA_035556195.1. Lineage (GTDB taxonomy): Bacteria > Pseudomonadota > Alphaproteobacteria > Rhizobiales > Rhizobiaceae. The sequence continues at coordinate 21,615 of DATMFK010000025.1, read as the reverse complement.
CCTTCTCACGGAATGCGCGGTCCGTGGCATCGCCCTTTTCGAAAGCATTGCGGATCGCGGTTTCGATCACGTCCAAGCAGCGTTCCTCGCGGTTTTCCGGGTCGGATCGCTCCGATCGACATTAGGCTTCCCATCCATTCCGCGCGCTGGCCGTGGCTTCTGCCGGAGCGGATGTCCGGAATCTCTCTAACCTCTGCGGCAAGCCCGATCAACGGATTCGCCGACGCCACTATGCCCTTGCTTCCAGCAAAGGTCGAATCCGCCGGGCGCCCGATCGCCATTTGCGGCTCCCCGCCGATCTGCTAGAACCGGTGACGTTTACGCAAACGTCAATGCTAGAGCACCCATGGCCCTGCCCGAAATTCTCAAATCGAATCTCCGCCTGCCTGTAGTGGGTTCACCCCTGTTCATCATCTCGCATCCCCCGCTGGTACTGGCGCAATGCAAAGCGGGGATCGTCGGCTCCTTCCCCGCCCTCAATGCACGACCCCAGGCTCAGCTAGACGAATGGCTCGCCGAGATCAGCGAAGAATTGCGCAGGCATGACGAAGCCAATCCCGATCGGCCTGCAGCGCCGTTCGCCGTCAACCAGATCGTCCACAAATCCAACCCGCGCCTGGAGCACGATCTCGGCCTCTGCGTGAAATATAAGGTACCGATCGTCATCTCCTCGCTCGGCGCGGTCGAGGAGGTCAACCAGGCCGTTCATTCCTATGGGGGGATCGTGCTGCACGACGTCATCCACGACCGCCACGCCCGCAAGGCGATCGACAAGGGCGCGGACGGGCTGATCGCAGTCGCGGCAGGCGCCGGCGGACACGCCGGCACCCTCTCCCCCTTCGCGCTGGTGCAAGAGATCCGCCAATGGTTCGCCGGGCCGCTTCTTTTGTCCGGCGCGATCGCGAATGGCGGCGCCATTCTCGCAGCTCAGGCCATGGGCGCCGACATGGCCTATATCGGCTCGCCTTTCATCGCCACGGAAGAGGCTCGGGCGGCAAACGAATACAAGAAGATGATCGTCGATTCCAAGGCTTCCGACATCGTCTACTCGAACCTCTTCACGGGGATCCACGGAAACTATCTACGCGGCTCGATCGTCGCCCAAGGGCTAGACCCCGACGATCTGCCGGTATCCGACCCCAGCAGAATGAATTTTGCCGAAGCCAAGGCTTGGAAGCACATCTGGGGCTGCGGCCAGGGTATCGGCGCGGTCTCCGAAATCGTCCCGGCGGGCGTGCTCGTCGACAGGCTCGAGGCCGAATACCGGGCAGCCCGGGCGTTGCTTGCCGCGGCTTGACCCCACGCGATCGCGACTTCTTCAACAAGCCTCGCAAATCGTTTGCGAGGCGGCTTGAAATCCTCCGGCAATGAAGCTATCACCCGCACCACATTCGCGCCGCAAGGCGTCGGGATGCCGCTTTAGCTCAGTTGGTAGAGCACATCATTCGTAATGATGGGGTCGCGTGTTCGAGTCACGCAAGCGGCACCAGTTTCCAAAGACTTGGCAAAGTCCTTCTTCCGCGGCAGGCGGACAATCCGTCGTGGCCTGAATAGTGCGAGGGAACGGGAAGCCGTTCTGGTCAGGAGCAGCTACCCGTTCCTTGTCCCGCCGGGTTGGGGAATGCGGCGAGCGCAGCGAAAACATCGTGATTTGGCGTGACAGCAGCGTTACAGCCCTTCGTCCACTGTGCTCCCGCGTCGCTTTTGCTTTGTTCCATTTACAAAACCAGAATTTGAGTGAAATATCCTATGCAACCTACTTGCTAATCCTTCCGCCAGGCCAATCTCATGAAGGTCTTCCTTTGCCTCGCGGCAGCCGCCGCCACTATGTCGAGCGCTGCCAGGGCCCAATCCGATCATGCATGCAGGGATTTCTTCGCAACTCATCCGTCGCTGGTGGCGACCGAGCAGTCAGTCGACATAGAGCCGACCGTTAAGAACGTATACGACCTCGCGCGGGTCGGCGTAACGTCCTTCGTCGAACTGAAAACGCCCTGCCGCGCGCCTGAAGATCTGCCGGATAGGCGCTTGAAAAGGACTTCGGCGCCAGTGCCTATACTTGCCGGGCGTTCGGCCGAATATCCATGGCTGATCTATGTTTATTCAAGCAGACAAGCCAACGGTTGGGAGGGCGTGAGCGCGGCCCTCGTAGGTTACGACGACGAAGGCAAGCCCCAAAGCGGCATAGTCGTGTCCCAGCTACTGGGCTCCGAGGGGATGGTCTCGAAGATTTCTTCGATCGTCAATCCGCTCCAAATCATCTCCTGCCGGCAGATGATCAAACTGGTCCATCGCCGAGCCAACGGCGACATCCTTAAGCTACCTGTGCCGAGTCGCGGGACACAGGAGTGCCGGGCTCAGTCTCTTTAACAGGCCTTGTTTCCAAGCTCCACGCCGGGCCCGCATCAGCCGTATCGAACACGACTGCCGGCCTCCCCGCGCCATGGACGCAACCGCCTTCGCGTTAACGGGAGATGTGCCCCCGCAATCGTCATTGAAGACCGCAAGCCGCTTTACGGGTTGTTGGATGCGCTTCGCTCTCTAGGTTCGTGAGACTGAAGCAAAGTGCGAGGTCAATGCGATGCATGCAGAACCCGGTTCGCCCCCGGTGTCCATCATCATCCCGAACTACAATTATGCGCGTTTCCTGCAGCGCAGCATCGGCAGCTCCCTGGAGCAGAACTATCCCGATGTGGAAGTCATCGTGGTCGACGATGCGTCGAGCGACAATTCTCCGGACGTGATCGGCTCCTATGGCGGAGCCATCACCGCGAGATTGCGGGAAAGGAATGGGGGGCATGCGGCCGCATTCAACACCGGCCTCGAAGCGAGCTCAGGCGAGATCGTGCTCTTCCTGGACGCCGATGACTATCTCTATCCCGAGGCTGTCTCCCAAATCGTGGAGGCTTGGGATGAAAAAACCGCCCAGGTCCAGTTCAGGCTGCATATCGTCGACGAGGCGCAACACGTCAAGGATGTCTTCCCTCCGCCGGAACTGCCGTTCGATAGCGGCGATGTCGTCCCGAAACTCCTGCGCAAGGGGCGCTATCAGACCACAGTGACCAGCGGACTGGCCTTCCGTCGGTCCACGCTCGAAACGATCATGCCGATTCCCGAACCGGATTTCCGACAAGGAGCCGATGGTTATCTCGCGACCTTGGCGCCGCTATATGGCCAGGTCCGTTCTATCGACGAGTGCCTCGGCGCCTACCGGATCCACGGCGTGAACCATTCGGTCTTCGGGGAACGACTGGCCGAACGGGCACGCTGGCGGGTGCGGCATGACTTCCGCCGGATGGATGCACTGGCGGACCAGGCGTCCGAAATCGGCCTCACCGTCGCCCCGGAAGCGGTACTCCACGATCCGGTCCATCTGGAGGAGCGGCTTGCCTCCCTTTGCTCCGACCGCCAGCACCATCCCATAGCGAACGACTCCAAGCTGGCGCTGGCTACCGCGGGTGCAAAGGCGACCTTGGAAACGTCGGCATCCCTAAGACGGCGCGTCCTCCTCGCCGCGTGGTTCCTCTCAGTCGGTGTCTTACCGCAACACATGGCCAGGAACGTGCTGTCGTGGAAGCTCGTCGCATCGACGCGGCCGGCGTTCCTGGCAGGGGTTTCCAAGGCGATCCGCCGGGCGATGGGATAAGGGTGCATTTACTTGCCCATGTCGTTACCCAAACCGCTGCAGAGTTTCGGGCGTCATGCCTTTATTTCTTACAGCCCCGACAGCAATGGGGAATGAAGGAGGGTCGGTCTTCGATCTTTTCAGGGACGAAACCGCCCCGCAATCCGTGATTGCAACATTGCGGCAGTGGCGAGGTAACAGAATGGATACTCGGATCACCTCGCTTCGCTCTGGTCCGAGTATGACGAAGCTCCCCATTGCAGATGCCAGATCGTCGGCGTGCAGGTGGCACCGGGCCGTCTGCACAGTTGCAAACGTTGGTGATTGGCGAAGCCCTCACCGGCCTTCGTCATACTCGACCCGAGCGAAGCGAGGTGATCCGAGTATCATTCCGTTCCCCTTGCGACAAATGCCCTACGGTGGGTCGGAGCGTCGACCTGCGTCAAGCACCCTGTCAGTGGAGCACGCTCGGCCTGCTTCACTCCCGATGAGCCGCGATTGCCCGCCGAGAGGCGACCTCTCTGCTCAGGCGGCTTTCTTCCTTGCCAGCCGTGCCCGGATGCTGTCGACGTCGGCACGCGGCGTCGCGGCGAAGAGCATCTTGGTATAGTCGTGCGTGGGCGCCGAGAAAACGGCGTCGCGACTGCCGTATTCGACCGCCTCGCCCAGATACATCACCAGAACCTCGTCGGCGATGTAGCGCACCACCGAAAGGTCGTGGCTGATGAAGACGTAGGTGAGACCGAACTCGTCCTGAAGATCGGCAAGCAGGTTGAGGATCTGCGCCTGGACGGAGAGATCGAGCGCCGACACCGGCTCGTCCAGCACCAGGAGGCTCGGATTGAGCATCAACGCACGCGCGATGGCGATGCGCTGACGCTGGCCGCCCGAGAACATGTGCGGATAACGGCTGAAATGCTTCTCCTCGAGCCCGACCTTGAGCAGCATCTTCATGGCGAGGTCACGCCGCTCCGATGCCGGTTTGTCGGTGTTGATCAGCAGGGGTTCGGCCAGCACGTCGCCGATCTTCTGTCGCGGATTGAGAGACCCATATGGGTTCTGGAAAACCATCTGCACCTTGCGGCGCATTTCCTTGCTCAGTCCGCCGCGGGCGATGTCGACCTCCTGTCCCTCGATCACCAGTTCGCCAGCGGTCGGCGGGTCGATCATGGTGATGATACGAGCGAGCGTGGATTTGCCCGAGCCACTTTCGCCCACGATCGCCAGCGTCTTGCCCTTGGTGACGGAAAGGCTGACGCCCCTCACTGCGTGGACGGTTCGTGCCGGTTTGAAGAGGCTGCCCGGCAGATGGTAGTCGCGAACTATGTTCTTGGCCTGAAGAACGGTCATCGTGCGGACTCCGCTATGCGGGATTCGTCAGCAAAATAGTCGGAGATCGTCGGCAGCCTGTCGCCGGTCGCATTGTCCGGCAGCGCCGCCAGTAGCGCCTTCGTGTAGCTGCTCTTGGGAGCCTCGAACAACGTGAGCACGTCGGCCTCCTCCATCTTGCGTCCCTTGTATTGGACGACCACCCTGTCGGCCGTTTCGGCGACCACGCCCATATTATGGGTGATCATGATGAGCGCCATGCCGTGCTCGGTCTGAAGTCGCATCAGAAGATCGAGGATCTGCTTCTGGATCGTCACGTCGAGAGCGGTGGTAGGCTCGTCGGCGATGAGCAGCTTCGGGTTGCAGGCGATTGCCATGGCGATCATGACACGCTGGTTCTGCCCGCCGGACATCTGGTGGGGGAAGGAGCGAAGGCGCTCCTCAGGTTCCGGAATGCCGACGGCCCTCAGCAGTTCGAGGGCTCGCGCCCTGCGCGTCGGCTTGTCCATGTTCAGGTGGATGCGCAGCGCCTCTTCTATCTGGAAGCCCACTGTGAAACACGGGTTGAGGCTGGTCATCGGCTCCTGGAAGATCATTGCCATATCCTTGCCGACGAGCTTGCGGCGCTCCGTCGCGGAAAGCGACAGGAGGTCGCGGCCGTCGAAAGCCATCTTGTCGGCGGAGACCTTCGCCGTCCAGGGCAGCAGCCCCATGACGGCCAGCATCGAGACCGACTTTCCGGAGCCGGATTCGCCTACGATGGCCAGGACTTCCCGCTCATCGACCGAGATGGAGACACCGTCGACGGCCCGGAACGGGCCGCTGGCCGTGTCGAACTCCACGACAAGGTTTTCGATTTCGAGGATCGCCATGGTCAGGACCTCTTCAGCTTCGGATCGAGCGCGTCGCGGAGGCCGTCGCCCATCAGGTTGATCGCGAGCACGGTGATCAGGATGGCGAGGCCCGGGAAGGTGACGACCCACCACGCCCGCAGGATGAACTCGCGTGCCTCGGCCAGCATCGTGCCCCATTCGGGCGTCGGGGGCTGAGCGCCCATGCCGAGGAAACCAAGTGCAGCCGCGTCCAGGATGGCGTTCGAGAAGGAAAGTGTCGCCTGCACGATCAGCGGCGCCAGGCAGTTCGGAAGGATGGTCACGAACATCAGCCGGAGCGGACTGGCACCGGCAACCTGGGCTGCCACGACATATTCCCTGTTCTTCTCGGCCATGACCGCCGCGCGGGTCAGGCGAACGAAATGCGGCTGAAGCACGACAGCGATGGCGATCATCGCGTTGGTCAGGCCGGGGCCGAGCACAGCGACCAGCACGAGCGCCAGCAGCAGCGACGGGAAGGCCAGGATGATGTCCATGATGCGCATGATCACAGTGTCGACCCACCCGCGGAAGTAACCGGCGATGACACCGATGAATATGCCGCCGACCAGCGCGATGCTGGTCACCACCACGCCGATGAACAGCGAATACCGCGCGCCGTACAGGAGCCGCGAGAATATGTCTCGGCCGACCGGATCGGTCCCGAGCAGATAGGCGGCGCGGCCGCCTTCCGCCCAGACCGGCGGCAGGAGCACCGCGTCGCGATATTGCGCATTGGGCGCGTGGGGCGCGATCAGCGGCGCCAGCAGCGCGACGATGACGAGCAGCGTGAAGACCACCAGCCCAATAACCGCGCCACGATTCTCGGAAAAATAATACCAGAACTCGGCGAAGCGACGAGCGCTCGACGGCTCCTGGACGTTCACTTCCACTGCGGTCGTGTCAGCCATGGTTTCACTCCCTCAGTGGCGAATACGCGGATTGAGCAAGCCGTAGAGCAGGTCCACGCCGAGATTCACCAGCATGATCACGCCCGCTATGATGAGCAGGCCTCCCTGGATCACCGGGTAGTCCCGCCGGAACACGGAATCGACCATCCATTTGCCGATACCCGGCCAGGAAAAGATCGTCTCGGTGAGGATCGCACCGGCCAGCATGACGCCGACCTGAAGGCCGATCGTCGTGACGACGGGAATAAGGGCATTGCGCAATGCATGGACGCCGACCACGCGAAAGGGCGACAGGCCCTTGGCGCGCGCAGTACGCACGTAGTCCTCCCCAAGCACCTCGAGCATGGCGGAACGCGTTTGGCGGGCGATGACCGCGAGCGGGATCGTGCCGAGCACGACCGTCGGCAGCACGAGATGGCTCACGGCCGATTTGAACGCGCCTGTCTCACCCGACAACAGTGAATCGATCAGCATGAAACCGGTAATTGGCGGGAAGAAATACATCAGGGAGATGCGGCCCGAGACCGGGGTCCATTGCAGGATGCCGGAGAAAAGGATGATCAGCAGCAAGCCCCACCAGAAGATCGGCATCGAATAGCCGACCAGGGCGGCGCCCATCAGGGTCTGGTCGAAGAACGATCCCCGTTTCACCGCCGCGAAGATGCCTGCGGGAATCCCCAGCGCGATGGCGAAGATTATGGCGCAGATCGACAGTTCGAGCGTCGCGGGGAACAAGGCGAAGAATTGATCGATTATCGGCTGCTTGGTGACGATCGAAGTGCCGAAGTCGCCTGTCAGCACGCCACCAAGATAGTCTAGATATTGAATGGGCAGCGGTCGGTCCATGCCGAGCTGCCGAGTGATCTCTGCGTGACGCTCGGGCGACATCACCCGTTCACCGGAGAGGAGAGCGACCGGGTCGCCGGGTAATAGCCTGATGAAGGAAAATGCAATGATTGAGACCCCGAGAAAAGTCGGGATCAGGACGGCGAGCCGCCCCAGAAGAAACCGGAGCATGTCGAACCTTCGGTGAGTTGTCCAAGCCCAAGGGCAAGATAGCACGAATGCGCGAAGGGGGCGCTTGCTAAACAAGCACCCCCCATTTGCTATGTCCTTTAGTCGACGTTACTCCGCGAGGTCAACACCGTCGAAGGCGAAGTCGCCGAGCGGGCTCTGATGGAAGCCCTGTACTTCCTTTCGCATCGGAACGACCGAAAGCGAATGATCGAGCGTCGCCCAGGGCGCCTCGCGCTTGAACACGACCTGCGCTTCTTCGTAGAGCTTGGTGCGTTCCGCGACGTCGGAGCTTTCCTTGGCCTTGGTGACCAGATCGTCGAACTCCTTGTCGCACCACTGCGCGCGGTTATTCCCGCCGACGGCGTCGCAGCCCAGCAGCGTGTCGAGGAAGTTGTCCGGATCGCCGTTGTCGCCCGTCCAGCCGAGAATGACGGCGCCGTCACGATCCTTGGCCTTGGAGCGCTCGAGATACTCCGCCCATTCATACGACACGATTTCGACCCCCACGCCGATCTTGGCGAAATCGGCCTGGATCAACTCGGCGGCCCGGCGCGCGTTCAGCATGTATGGCCGCGAGACCGGCATCGCCCAGACCTTCATCTTGAGGTCCTTGACGCCAGCGTCCTCGAGCATCTTCTTTGCCGCCTCAGGATCATATTTGTCGTCTTCGACGGCCTTGTTGTAGGACCACATGGTCGGCGGAATCGGGTTTGCAGCCGGCGTGGCCAAGCCCTGGAAAACGGCATCCACGATGGCCTGCTTGTTGATGGCCATGTTGAGCGCCTTGCGGACCTCGGGCTTATCGAACGGAGCCTGGGTGGTGTTGTAGGCGAGGTACGCCACGTTCAGGCCTTCCTGCTCCATCACCTTCAGGTTCGGATCCGCTTTCATGCTCTCGACATCGGCAGCATTCGGGAAGGGCATCAGGTGACACTCGCCGGCCTTGAGCTTTTGGTAGCGCACCGAGGCATCCGGGGTGATGGCAAAGACAAGATCGTCGATCTTCTGCTTGCCGCCCCAATAGTCTGGATTGGCCTTGTAGCGGATAACGGCATCCTGCTGGTAAGCAACGAACTGGAAGGGGCCGGTGCCGAGAGGCATCTGGTTCATCTGGTTCATCTTGCCGTCGGCTTGCAGCTTGTCGGCATATTCCTTCGACACGATCGAAGCGAAGGGCATAGCGATGCTCGCGAGGAACGGTGCTTCCTTGCGGTTCAGCGTGACCTTGACCGTAAGGTCGTCTACCTTTTCAACCGACTTGATCAGCTCGGGAAATCCCATGCCGGCCGCATATTCCCAGGAGCCGCCCGCTACATACTGGTTCCAGGGATTGTCCTTCTTGAGCTGGCGATCGAACGAGAAGACCACGTCGTCCGCGTTGAAATCGCGGGTCGGCGTGAAGAATTCGGTCGTCTGGAACTTGACGCCCGGGCGCAGCTTGAATGTGTATTCCAGGCCGTCATCAGAAATCTCCCAGCTCTGGGCAAGGCCTTCGATGGGCTCCGTCGTACCAGGCTTGAACTCGAGGAGGCGGTTGTACACAGTGTGCGCGGCCGCATCGAACGTGGTGCCGGCAGTGTAGAGGCCGGGATCAAAGCCCTCGGGCGAACCCTCGGAGCAATAGACGAACGTCTTGGCGCTCGCCGCGCCGCTGAGGACCGTCGCGGCCATCAGGGCTGCGGCATAGATTGTCTTTCTTAGCATTGAGCACTCCCGTTTTTGTAGTTCCAAGCCCCGCTAGCAGGCTCAGGAAGGCGGCATATAAGCAAAGTTCATACAGCTTTGAAACAGGCAACGTAATTGCCGTATGGTGAGGCGAAAAAACTTCCATGAGGCAAGTCAAAGCCGCCAGAATGTGCTGGCGACATATCGTCCGCTCCGAAGGACACAAGCAGAAAGGAAATTGTGAATGACAACCAGTGATTGGGCGAGCGACGTCCTGCACTTCTGGTTCGACGAGATCGGGCCGACGGGCTGGTTCGAGCGCGCTGACGCGACGGACGATGCGATCACGAAGCGTTTCCGGGCCCTGTGGTCGGACTTGCGGGCCAAGGTTCCGGCCGAGGCTCTGCTGCGGCCGGATGCCGCGCTCGCCGCGATCATCACGCTCGACCAATTTCCACGCAACATGTTCCGAGGGACGGCCGAGGCCTTCGCTACCGATCCGCTGGCGCTGGCTATAGCGCGCAACGCGCTCGCGAACGGCTTCGACACGGCCGTACCAAAGGAACGACGGACGTTCTTCTATATGCCGTTTATGCACTCCGAAGCACTCGACGATCAGGAGCGCTGTATCGAACTTTTCTCCGACTATGAGGAACAGATGCCCTACGCGATCGAGCATCGCGACATCATAGCCAGATATGGGCGCTTCCCTCATCGCAATCGGGCACTCGGCAGGCAGAGCTCGGAGGAGGAATTGGCTTTCCTCTCCAACCATGCGGGCTTCGGCCAGTAGAACGCCTACCCCGCGGGGAGACTTGCGCTGCCCGCAAGACACGCAATACAAAGTTCCCAGAAAGAGTTTTCCGGAAAGAGACGGAGTTCTGAAACACGCCGCCGTCGGGGCAACGCAGCGGCAACGGATGGGAGGGTGAGTTGGCAAGAAAGACCGAGGGTGGATCCACCACCGCAGAGAAGACGACGAAGGCCGTGACGAAGCAAGGCGCCAAGCCGACAAAGGCATCAGCGGCAAAGCCGGTTTCGACCAAAACCAGGCCAGCGGAGGCGAAGACGGCAAAGGCCGGCTCGGAGAAAGCGGTTTCTGTAAAGGGGGCCGCCATGGCTCCTTCCAACGGAGCATCGCCCGCGACCGCTGCAGCCGGGGCATCACCGAAGGCTGTCGAAAGAACGTCTCCCAAATCCGCTGCGACCAAGGCGAAGGCGGCTGCAAAACAGTCTGTCAACAAGACGGAAGCGGCCCCGACATCCGCATCGAACGGGGCGAAGCCTGCCAAATCGAAAGCGGCCGCCGCCCGGCCGACGGCGGCAAGGAAAACGATGGCGCCCCGCGCCGCGCCTTCTGCGGAGACGAAATCCGCTTCCGCCCCCACCCGGCGGAAATCGGCTGCACAAAGGGCGCCCGAGGCTGCCCCGATCAAGGGGAAGCCAACGCAGACCAAGGCGATCCCGGGGACGGCCTCCAGCAAGCCGTGGCTGCAAAGCTATCCGGATCGCATCCCCGCGGAGATCGGTCCCCTGCCTGCGGCATCGATCGGCGAACTGCTGACCAAGGCATGCAAGCAATACGCAGGGCGACCAGCCTTCACCTGCATGGGCAAGACGATGACTTACGGCGAGCTCGAGCGGCATTCGACTGCTTTCGCCGCCTATCTGCAATCGATCGGGCTGACGCGGGGGGCCCGCATCGCGATCATGATGCCGAACGTGCTGCAATACCCTGTGGCGATGATGGCGGTGCTGCGTGCCGGCTATACGGTGGTCAACGTCAATCCGCTCTATACGCCCCGCGAACTCGAGCATCAGCTCAAGGATTCCGGCGCGGAAGCAATCGTCATCCTCGAGAATTTCGCCACGACCCTTCAATCGGTCATCGGCAGGACCCCCGTCAGGCACGTTGTCGTCGCGTCGCTGGGCGACATGCTCGGCGGGCTGAAGGGGGCAATCGTCAACTTGGTCGTCCGGCGTGTGAAGAAGATGGTCCCGGCATGGTCCATGCCCGGCCACGTCAAATTCCCGGCGGCTCTGAGGCAAGGCGCGGCAACTTCGTTCAAGCCCGTCAACGTCTCTGCCGACGACGTCGCCTTCCTGCAATATACGGGAGGCACGACCGGCATCTCGAAGGGTGCGACCCTGCTGCACCGCAACGTGCTTGCCAATGTCGCGCAGAACGCAGCCTGGGTCGAGACCGCCTTCATCAAGCGGCCGCGCCCCACCGAACTCGTCTACGCCTGTCCGCTGCCGCTCTATCATATCTATGCCCTGACGGTGAACGCTCTGATGGGCATGCAGATGGGGGCGCACAACATCCTGATCCCCAATCCGCGCGACATCGGGGCCTTCGTTAAGGAGCTGCAGAAATACCGGGTCAACATCTTCCCCGGCCTGAACACCCTGTTCAACGGGCTCCTGAACAACGAGGAGTTCAGGAAGCTCGATTTCAAGCCGCTGCTGCTCACTTTCGGCGGCGGCATGGCCGTCCAGCGACCTGTCGCCGAACGCTGGCAAAAGGTCACCGGCTGCGTGGTCTCGGAAGGTTACGGCCTTTCGGAGACATCGCCGGTCGCCACGGCCAACCGTTTCGACGCCGACGAATTCTCAGGCACGATCGGCTTGCCCCTGCCCTCGACCGAAGTGGCGATCCGTGACGAGGAAGGCAATGACCTGCCGCTCGGCGAGGTGGGCGAGATCTGCATCCGCGGGCCGCAGGTGATGGCCGGCTACTGGAACAGGCCCGACGAGACCGCGCAGGTGACGACCAAGGATGGTTTCTTCCGCACCGGCGACATGGGCATGATGGATGAGCGCGGCTACACCAAGATCGTCGACCGCAAGAAGGACATGATCCTGGTCTCCGGGTTCAACGTCTATCCGAACGAGCTTGAGGAGGTCGTCGCCCAGCACCCGGGCGTCCTCGAGGTGGCCGCGATCGGCGTGCCGGACGAGCGCTCCGGCGAGGTCCCGAAGCTTTTTGTCGTGAAGAAGGACCCCGCTCTGACGGCTGACGTCCTGCTCGATTACTGCCGCCAGAACCTCACCGGCTACAAGCGGCCGAAATTCATCGAGTTCCGTAGCGAACTGCCGAAGACGAATGTCGGGAAGATCCTGCGCAAAGAGTTGAGAGGCTGACGCGTATCGCGGGGTTGGTCGCTTTCAGACCGCTGGCAGATCGCCATCACCGTACCGGACGTCTCAGGCGGATTGCCTATGAGATTGTGAACCTCGTAGCCGTTCCTGCGTGGAGAAGATGCCGGCAGGCAGATGAGGGGGCTTTGAGCGGGAGCGTCGCAGGTCGTCCCTATCTACGCTCGGCGAGAAACGCAGGCAGATCGGCAATCGAGTCCAGGACGGCATCGGCCATCGGCTCCAGGGTCTCGCGTGTCCCGGTTCCCGACAGGACGCCGATCGCAAGCCCGGCGCCGCCGGCGCGCGCCATCTCGAGGTCGTGCCTGTTGTCGCCGATCATGGCGATCTGCGAAGGCCTGAGCCCCGTGAAATCGGCGAAGGCGATGATCGTGTCGGGAGCCGGCTTGGGATTGGCCACGGCGTCGTATCCGTAAGCGGCGTCGAACATTTGCGCGATACCGAGCGCCAGCAGCGTCTTCTCCGCGCCGCCTGTCGAATCGTTGGTGGCAACGCCGAGTCTGAAGCCCGCAGCGTGGAGGCGAGCAACGGCCTCCCTGCTGCCCGGCAGCGGCACGGACTGCGCCGCGCCTTCATTAGCCGCCAGCGTGTCGAACCCCGCGACCATCGCCCGTCGCTGGTCCGCCGGCAAATCGGGGTACCAGAGCGAAACGATGTCCGCGTTGGTGCCAGCGGCGAAGACGGAATCCCCCTTGAAGCGGTGGGCGTCGAAATCGTAACCGGCGGCGACCATCAACTGGTCCGCCTTTCGGCGATCGCCGCCCGCCGCCCGAAGCGCCATGGAGTCGCCGATCGCGAACCATGTCGCCTGGAAGTCGACCAGCGTCCCGTCCTTGTCGAGCAGGATCCCCTTGATATTCGCCATATTGTCCCTTCAAGTCGCTCCGCGGAGCTGGTGGATATGGCGAATGAGGCCTGTTGTCGAGGCGTCGCTCGAGCCGGCTTGCGTTTTCCCTTCGACGACCGGCAAAAGCTCGGTCGCCAGTTCCTTGCCCAACTCGACACCCCACTGATCGAATGCATTGATGCCGAAAAGCTGCGCCTCCACAAAGACGCGATGCTCGTAAAGCGCGATCAGTCGGCCCAGCGTCTCCGGATCGAGCCTGCGGTAGAGAATCGTCACCGACGGCCTGTTGCCGGAAAAGACGCGATGTGGGGCGATCCGATGGATATCGGCCTCCGACATGCCCTTGGCGCGCATCTGCGCCGCGGCCTCGTCGAAGGTCCTGCCCTTCATCAGCGCTTGCGACTGCGCCAGGCAATTGGCGAGCAGCAGGTCGTGATGGTGGCGCAGTTCGGGCTCATGGCCTTCCGCCGCGGCGAGGAATTCGATCGGGATGATGTCCGTGCCCTGGTGCAGCAGCTGGAAGAACGCATGCTGCCCATTGGTGCCCGGCTCTCCCCAGACAAGCGGCCCCGTCGGGGTCGATACGGGCTTCCCGTCGAGCGTTACGCTCTTGCCGTTCGATTCCATGTCGAGTTGCTGCAGATAGGCCGGCAGGCGCGACAGACGCTGATCGTAGGGAATGACGGCGCGCGCCGGGTAGCCGCAGATCACGCGATGCCAGTAGCCGATCAGCCCCATGACGACGGGGATGTTCTCCAGGAGAGGTGCGGAGCGGAAGTGCACGTCCATCGCATGCGCGCCAGCGAGGAAAGCACGGAAGTTCTCCGGGCCGACCGCGATCATCACGGGAAGGCCGATCGCCGACCAGAGCGAGTAGCGGCCGCCGACCCAATCCCAGAAGCCGAACACACGGTCCGGAGCGATGCCGAAAGCGGCGACCTTGTCGAGCGCGGTCGAAACGGCGGCAAAATGCTTGGCCACAGCGGCCTTGCCGAGGGCGTCCTCCACCCATGCCCGCGCCGTGGCAGCGTTGGTCATGGTCTCGACGGTCGTGAAGGTCTTGGACGCGACGATGAACAGGGTCGTCTCGGGCGCGAGATCCTTCAGCGTGTCGGCAATGTGTGCCCCATCGACGTTGGAGACGTAGTGCGCGCGCGGGCCATCGTGATAAGGCGCCAGTGCCAGGGTCGCCATGGCAGGCCCGAGATCGGAACCGCCGATGCCGATGTTGACGATATCGGTGATCGGCTTCCCGGTCGCGCCAGAAGCTTCGCCCGAGCGGACGGCGTCGGCGAAGCGTTCCATCGACACCTGCACGGCCCGCACGTCGTCCATCACGTCGACACCGTCGAGCATGACGCTGTCGTTCGCCTCATTTCGCAAGGCGGTGTGCAGGACTGCGCGACCCTCGGTTACATTGATCTTGTCCCCGGAAAACATTGCCGCGCGGCGGTCTTCCAGTGCCGCCGCGGCTGCGAGACGCCGCAGCAGGTTCATCGTCTCGACGGTGACCGCCGTCTTCGACCAGTCGAAGAGCATGTCGCCAAGGCCGAGGGAAAAAGTCGCGAAGCGGCCGGGATCGGCAGCGAAAGCAGAGCGGATGTCGACCGGCGCTGCGGCGCGGTGCTTACGGAGCGCTTCGATCTCCTTGGCGAGGGGTGTCTGGGTCAAGGCATTTCTCCTGAAACGACGGCGAGCAACCATACCAGACAAATATTGGTTGGAAGACGGCAGCAGTTCCAGATTCCGATCCCCGCGGCGCATGGATCACCGGCATAGATGGCTGCGATCAGAAAAATTCATTGGTGCAAGACGTTGGTCCAGGAATACTAGTTTGTAGTCCAGGCAGAAGGCAATTTTGAGGAGGTGCGCCATGGCACAGCGAAACGACACCGCGATCTGGTCGGGTCTGTTTCGCATTTCCGCGGAGTCCGGACAGACGCTTCAGGCACAGATCCGCCAAGCGATCGTGGCCGCGATCCTCGATCGCCAGATCGCCGCCTCCATGCCGTTGCCGTCGTGCCGGATCCTTGCCGAGAAGCTCGGCGTGGCTCGAGGCACGGTGGTGCTCGCCTTCCAACAACTGGTGGACCAGGGCTTTCTGATCGCGCGGGAACGGCGCGGCCACTTCGTCAATCCCGAGGTGTTGACGACACCGGCGAAGCCGACGGCCAAGGCAGCTGAAGCCGCCGGAGAGGTCGACTGGCGGGCGCGCCGGCGCGTCAACGCGACGGATCTGGCGCTGCCGGTAAGGCAAGAGAACTGGATCAAGTCGTCCTATCCGTTCGTCTACGGCCAGTTCGACCCAGGTCTGTTCCCGACCGCCGAATGGCGTGAATGCAACCGCATGGCGCTCGCGGTCCTGGAGATTCGCAACTGGGCCGCCGACATGGTCGATCGCGACGATCCGCTGCTGATCGAACAGATCCAGGCACGCCTGCTGCCGCGCCGCGGCATCTTCGCCAATCCCGACGAGATCATCGTCACGCTCGGCGCGCAGAACGCGCTCTACATGCTCGCCACGCTGCTGATGAGCAAGGGCTCGAAAGTGGCGATGGAGGATCCTGGCTATCCCGATGCCCGCAGCATCTTCCAGCTGGCCGGTGCCGACATACTGCCCGTGCCCGTCGATGATCAAGGCATTGAAACCCAAGCAATTCCATCCGACGCCGGCTTCGTCTTCACGACCCCGAGCCACCAGTGCCCGACCATGGTGCCACTGTCTGTCGAACGTCGGCACGAACTTCTTGCGCTCGCCCAGCGCCACAACCAGATCATCATCGAGGATGGATACGACAGCCAATTGCTCGACGAAGCGCCGCAACAGGCTTTGAAGAGCCTCGATCGCAGTGGTCGCGTCGTCTATGTCGGCTCGATGTCCAAGACGCTCGCGCCCGGCCTGCGGCTCGGCTACATCGTGGCCTCGGCCGAACTCATTGCCGAACTGAGGGCGCTTCGCCGCTTCATGCTGCGCCACCCGCCAGCGAACAATCAGCGGGCGGTGGCCCTGTTCCTGTCGCTTGGCCACCATGAAGCGCTGGTGCGGCGTTTGTCGGCCGCTTTCGAGGAGCGCCGCAAACGCCTTGTCCAGGCGATCTCGGCCTTCTTGCCGGAATGGCGCCCGACGGATTCGGCGGGTGGCACGTCGCTGTGGCTCGAAGGTCCGCGCGGCATCGACGCCCGTTCCCTGGCTGAAGCAGCCTCGGCGCGCAGCGTCATCATCGAGCCCGGCGATCGCTTCTTCCACCAGAGAGACAAGCCGACGCGCTTCATGCGCCTCGGGATTTCGTCGATCGCGCTCCAGCACATCGAGCCAGGCATCCGCGAGTTGGCGACGGCGGCTGGACGCCGGCCCGCCGCTGCGTGAATCTGCCCGACCCGAGCGATGTCGGCCGGCGGCACTGGCACATGCGGCCCCGCCCGCTGGCACATGGCCGGTCCACGGCACAGGCGCATAGTCCGCGTATAAAAGGGGAAAATGAAGCCGTCCGACGCCGGTCAACGACGCGGGAACGCGCTTTCCGGGACTATGGAGGCAGGCGATGTCGGTCGCGGTCGAACAGTCTGAGGATTCCACCGAAAATGCAACAGGACGATCGGCTGACCGCGAGGCCCGGCACGCTTTGAGAGGGGCAGCTCTTACGGAAGACGTCCGCCCGGTGCGCCCCGGTCTCGACGGCGGCCGATACCGGCCGCTGTGCCAGAACGACCTGGAACGGATTCACGAGGCGGTGCTCACGGTCCTGGAGACGGTAGGCTTTGCAAATGCCGTCCCGAGTTGCGTCGCAGCTCTGACCGGCGCCGGGGCCATCCTCGGAAACGATGGGCGCATTCGTTTCCCGCGCCGCCTCGTGCTGGATACGATCCGGCGCGCGGCCCGCAATTTCACGCTTCACGGCCAGGATCGTCGCCACGACATGGTCGTGCAGGGCACGAAGGTGCATTACGGCACCGCCGGGGCGGCGGCCCATCTCGTCGACGTCGAGAAACGTGAATACAGGGAATCGCTGCTTCAGGACATCTATGACGCAGCGCGCATCGTCGAGGGGCTCGACAACATCCATTTCTTCCAGCGCCCCATGGTGCCGCGCGATATAACCGATCCGCTGGCCATGGATTTCAACACTCTCTACGCCTGCGTGATGGGAACGACGAAACATGTCGGTACGTCCTTCACCATTCGCGAGAACGTCGCCCCCGCGCTCCAGATGCTCCACGCCCTCGCAGGAGGCGAAGAGAATTTCCGCGCCCGTCCATTCGTGTCCAACTCCAACTGCTTCGTCGTGCCGCCGATGAAGTTCGCCGAGGACGCCTGCGGTGTGCTCGAGGCCTGCGTGGAAGGCGGTATTCCGATCCTGCTGCTGTCGGCGGGACAGGCCGGCGCGACGGCCCCGGCGGCAATCGCCGGCGCGGTGGTACAGGCGGTCGCCGAAGTGCTTGCCGGCCTCATCTATGTAAACGCGCTGAAACCCGGCCATCCCGCCATCTTCGGAGCCTGGCCCTTCGTTTCGGACCTGCGAACCGGTGCCATGTCGGGCGGCTCGGCCGAGCAGGCCCTGCTCACCTCCTGCTGCGCACAGATGGCGCAGTTCTACGACCTGCCGGGCGGCTCGGCGGCGGGCATGGCCGATTCGAAGCTCCCCGACATCCAGGCCGGCTATGAGAAGGGCATCACGAATGTGATGGCGGGCCTCTCCGGCCTCAACCTCGTCTACGAAGCGGCCGGCATGCACGCTTCGCTCCTCGGCTTCTGCCTCGAGAGCCTGATTATCGACAACGACATACTGGGCCATTGCCTGCGCTGCGTCCGCGGCGTCGAGGTAAGCGATGAGGCGCTGTCTGTCGACACGATCGCTGAGACCTGCCTGCACGGACCAGGCCATTATCTCGGCAGCGAACAGACGCTCCGGCTGATGCAGACTGAGTATTTCTATCCAGCCTTGGGCGACCGCCATTCGCCCAAGGAGTGGAGTGAGACGGGCAAGCCGGACATGCTGCAGAAGGCGATCGCCGAGAAGAAAAGGATACTGGCGACCCATTTCCCCCGCCACGTCCCCAAGGCGGTCGATGACGAATTGCGGATCCGCTTCGGGAATCTTATCAATCTGCCCAGGAGCAGCATGGGCTTGTAGGCCCTCCCTCAAAGCCAGCCTGGATCCCAGGATCCGCCGGCGCCGCGCTTAATGTATCCACGAGCCAACATATAGCTGACAGGCTATGCCTTTTCAGACTCTGGATATGGAAGCCTTCTGACGCAGGCCCGCCAAATGTTGGCACCACCCCTTTGTGCCGCGAACATTCGGGTTGACTCACTCATAGCTCATCAGCTATACGACGATCCATAGCTGAAAGGGTATGGATCCCATAATGCCGAACGCTCAGGACGTGCTCTTCAGAACGCTTGCCGACCCCACTCGGCGGGCTCTCTTCGAACGACTGTGCCGCGAAGGAGAGAAGACGGTCGCCGCGTTGACGGCTCACGCCGGTGTGTCGCAGCCGGTTGTCTCAAAGCATCTTGGTATCTTGAAACAGGCCGGCTTGGTGCGCGACCGCCACGAAGGTCGTCATACGCATTACAGCGCGCAGCTCGGCGCGCTCGCTCCGCTGATCGACTGGACAAGCGAAATGGCTGGTTTCTGGCAAAGCCGGTTCGACCAACTCGAAGATCTGCTCAACAGGATGGACCAATGAGCGACCCTGCTTCCAAAACCCTCTCCGTCGTCGTCGAGCGGGAGATCCCGCATCCGCCGGAAAAGATCTGGCGTGCTCTCACCCAACCCCACCTGATGGAGGAATGGCTGATGAAGAACGACTTCAAGCCGGCGTTGGGACACCGTTTCAATCTTCGGGGAGAATGGGGCGGCGTGCTGGATTGCGAAGTTCTCGCCATCGAGCCGCACAGAACGCTGTCTTACAGCTGGGATTTCGTTCACGACGATGCCGCCTACAATCTGAAAAGCGTAGTCGTCTTCACGCTTACCCCGACAAGCACGGGGACCCATCTGCGCATGGAGCAGTCCGGCTTCCGACCGGATCAGAAACAGGCCTACGGCGGCGCCAGGGTGGGGTGGCAGCAGTTCCTCGCCAAGCTGGAGCAGGTTTTGGCGCGGGCGGATTAAAGAGCCCGCCGCATCCATTTGACTCGTTTTCGAGAGAGACCCCATGAACTGGAATATGTTGGTTCGGCAAATCCACCGATGGCTGTCGATCATCTTTACCGTGACCGTCATCGCCAACTTCGTCGGCATGGGATTGGGAGAACCTCCCGGCTGGATCGTCTACGCGCCGCTGCTCCCGCTGTTCTTGCTCTTGTTCAGCGGTCTCTACATGTTCGCGCTGCCCTATGCCAGCAAGCGGAGCGGCGCGCGACGATAGGCGTTCGGGGGTGACACGAAGGGTGTGATCGTTGCCCTCTGTCAAGTTGCCCCCCGTCTTGCCGGACATTTCTCCTCGCGCATACTGCGTCTGCGACGTTCACACGTCTCGCGTCTCGTCGGCGCCCTCTGCCCCCTCATCCGACCTCGCCTCGCGAAGCGAGGTCGGATGAGGGATGCTCCAGAAGGCGCCGTCCGATATTGCAAAATGCGTGGGCAGAGCGCGGCACTCCAGGCTCAAAAATCCACGCCCAACGTTGTTCCGGGCATCTCCATCCGCCTGACGCTTGCTGTCGTCCGGACCGTCAGTGATTGTCGCGAGGCACGCCTTTGCCCTGCTGCGAAACGCGCTGGTACTTCACGGCGGGCTTGAGGACCATGCCCTCGGACAGCTGGTCGACCATGCCGCGCTGGATCTCCTGCCACGGGGTCTGGTGGTCCGGATAGCGGTACCCGCCGCTCCTGGCGAGCTCGGCACGCCGATGCTGAAGCTCCTCCTCGCTGGCCAGTATATCGGCGCGTCCTTTCCGCAGGTCGATGCGGACGCGGTCGCCATCCCTCAGGATAGCCAACCCGCCTCCGGCCGCCGCCTCCGGCGAGGCATTGAGGATGGAGGGGCTGCCCGAAGTGCCGGACTGCCGCCCGTCGCCGACGCAGGGAAGCTCCGTAATGCCTTTCTTGATGAGAGCCGCCGGCGGCTGCATGTTCACGACCTCGGCGGCGCCGGGATAGCCAATGGCACCCGTGCCGCGGATGAACAGGATCGTGTTCTCGTCGATGCCGAGCGAGGGATCCTCGATGCGCTTGTGATAGTCCTCGCGACCGTCGAAAATCACGGCCTTCCCCTCGAATGCGTCAGGGTCGGCCGGGTTCGACAGGTATCGCTCCCGGAACGCCTTGGAAATCACGCTGGTCTTCATGATCGCTGAATCGAAAAGGTTGCCCTTGAGGTTGATAAAGCCGGCGTCGGTCTTCAGCGGCTCGGCCGCAGAGAAGATCACGTCACGATTCTCGATCGGCACGTTGCGGCAGTTCTCCCCGATGGAACGGCCATTGACCGTCAGCGCGTCAGGGTGCGGCAGGAGCCCTGCCTTCATGAGTTCGCCGACCACCGCGGGTACACCGCCGGCCCGGAAGAAATCCTCGCCAAGATAGGTGCCCGCGGGCTGCACGTTGGCCAGGAGCGGGATCCTGTGGCCGACGCGTTCCCAATCGTCATTGTCGAGGGGGACGCCGAGATGGCGGGCCACCGCGTTCAGATGGATGGGCGCATTGGTCGAGCCGCCGATTGCCGAGTTGACGACAATGGCGTTTTCGAATGCCTGGCGGGTCATGATATCGGAGGGACGGATGTCCTGCTCCACCATCTCCACGATTCGACGTCCGGTGTCGTAGGCCATCTGGCCGCGCTCGCGGTAAGGCGCCGGAATTGCGGCGGAGCCGGGAAGCTGCATGCCGAGCGCTTCGGCCAGCGAATTCATCGTGGAAGCCGTGCCCATGGTGTTGCAGTAGCCGACCGACGGCGCCGACGCTGTGACGGCGGCCATGAACTGCTCCTCGTCGATCTCGCCGGCCGCGAGGCGCTCGCGAGACTTCCAGACCACAGTGCCGGACCCGGCACGTTCACCATGGTACCAGCCGTTGAGCATCGGTCCGACCGAGAAGGCGATCGCCGGTATGTTGACCGTGGCGGCCGCCATCAGCAGCGCCGGAGTGGTTTTGTCGCATCCGATGGTCAGCACAACGCCGTCCAGCGGATAGCCATAGAGCACTTCGACCAGCGAGAGATAGGCAAGGTTACGATCGAGCGATGCCG
>DATMFK010000024.1:0-275034 GCA_035556195.1 Rhizobiaceae bacterium | reverse complement strand
GGCGTGGCCGTCGCTGTTGTCGCCGCGTATAGCGAAGAAGACGTCGCCCGGCTGCAAGGTGCGGGTGTCGATGGAGACGCCGCCGATGGCGCGCGCCGGCGCACCGATCAGCGTGCCGCCGACAGCAGCGGCGAGCGCGTCGGGCGTCCAGAGCGGCTCGATGGCGGCCATGACGTTCATCCTTCCAGCACCGCGACCGCGGTGTCGCGGTCCGAGAATGGCAACGTCCGGTCGCCCACGATTTGGCCGGTTTCGTGACCCTTGCCGGCGATCAGCACGACATCCCCCGACTTCGCCATGGAGATGGCGGCGGCGATGGCCTCGGCGCGGTCGCCGATTTCCTGCGCCTCGGGGGCGGCTTCGAGGATGGCGGCGCGGATGAAGGCGGGGTCCTCGCTGCGGGGATTGTCGTCGGTGACGATCACCACATCGGCCTTCTCGGCGGCAATAGTGCCCATGATCGGCCGCTTGCCGCGGTCGCGGTCGCCGCCGCAGCCGAACACCACCATGACGCGGCCGGTGGTAAAGGGCCGCACCGAGGCGAGCACGTTCTCCAGCGCGTCCGGCTTGTGGGCATAGTCGACATAGACCGGCGCGCCGCTTCGCGTGGTGCCGACCAGCTCGAGCCGGCCCGACGCGCCCTTCAGCTTCTCCAGCGCAGCCAGGGCCTTCGCGACCGGCGTTCCGGTGGATATTGCGAGGCCCGCCGCAACCAGTGCATTGGCGATCTGGAAATCGCCGGCGAGCGGCAGGTCGATCTCGTGCAGAACGCCGCCCGCGTCGACCTCGGCGCGCTGGCGGAAACGCTCGTGCTCGGCACGTTTCAGCGTGAGGAAATCGCCATGGCGCCCGACGGTCAGGACCTCGAGGCCGGCCGCCTTCGCCGCTTGAACCGTCGGCGCCGACCAGGGGTCGTCGGCGAAGATGACGGCCGGCGCGCCCTTCGGCAGGAGCGCCTCGAACAGGCGCAGCTTGGCCTTGTGATAGTGCTCGACCGTCGGATGGTAATCCATGTGGTCGCGGCCGAGATTGGTGAAGGCGCCGGCGGCCAGCCTGACGCCGCCGAGCCTGTGCTGGTCGAGCCCGTGGCTCGACGCTTCCATCGCCGCATGGGTCACGCCGGCCTCGGCCAACTCCTTCAGCAACCGGTGCAGCGCGACCGGATCGGGCGTCGTCAGCGCGCCATAGTCGTTGCGGCCGGGCGCGGTCACGCCCGTCGTGCCGATGCTCGCCGCTGCCAGGCCGACCTGCTCCCAGACCTGGCGGGTGAAGGACGCGACCGAAGTCTTGCCGCTGGTGCCGGTCACCGCGACCATGGTTTCTGGCTGGCGGCCGAAGAAGCGCGCCGCGGCCCGCGCCAGGGCGAGCCGCGGCTCGTCCACTTCGATGAGCGGGATGTCGAGCGGCGTCCCCACGGCGCCTCGAGCGGCGACGACCGCCGCCGCCCCGCGCTTCCGCGCATCGGCCGCGTAGGCCGCTCCGTCCGCCTTGCTGCCGGGAACCGCGACGAAGAGGGTCCCTTCACCCACTTGGCGCGAATCCGATGAAATTCCGGTGATCTCGATGCTGCCCGGGCGCACCCCTTCGACAGGCAGGATACCGGCGAATTCTTTCAGGTCCATCGAGTTCCAGTCGTCAGTTTTGAGGCGAATCCCCATCGCCTCCGCAGAATCAATAGGAGACCAGCAACGGCTTACTTTCGTGGCCGAAATCAGGCTTTACGCCAAGAAGAGCCGCGGAACGCCGGATAATATTAGAGACGATCGGCGCAGCATTGAGACCGGCCGTCGCCCCCATGCCCGGCTTTTCCGGCTTCGGCTCGTCGATGATGCTGAGCACGACATATTGCGGGTCGTCGATCGGAAACGCGGCGAGAAAGGCGTTGAAGCGCTTGTCCGAGGCATAGCGGCCATTGACCACTTTCTCGGCCGTGCCGGTCTTGCCGCCGACGCGGTAGCCGGGAACGGTGGCGCGCTTGCCGGAACCGCCCGGCGCGGTCGCGTTCAGATTGTACAAATAGCGCATGTCGTCGCTGGTCTTCTTGCTGACCACCTGCGTGGAAACGGCCATTGCCTCTTCCATGGTCCGCGGCAGGAAGGTCGGCGGCATCAGCCTGCCGCCATTCATCAGCGCCGCGGCGCCGACCGCCGTCTGCAGCGGCGTGGTCGACATGCCGTGTCCGAAGGAGATCGTGATCGAGTGGACCTTCTTCCATACTTTCGGCTCCGTTGGCCGCGCCACTTCAGGCAGTTCCGTCTGCAGGCGGTCGAGCAGGCCGATGCGCTTCAGGAATTCGCGATGACCCTCGATGCCGACGACGTCGGCCTCGCGCGCCGACCCGATATTGGAGGAGTAGATGAAGACCTCGGGCACGGTGAGCACCCTGCCCTTGCCGTGGAAGTCGCGGATCGTCTGGCGCCCGATGGTGATGGGACGCGTCGCGTCGAAGGTGCTGTCCAGCGTCACCTTGCCGGAATCCAGCGCCATGGCGGTGGTGAAGCTCTTGATGGTCGATCCCATCTCGTAGACGCCGGCCGACATCCGGTTCAGACGGTCCTTCTCATGGGCATTGTACGGATTGTTCGGGTCGTAATCCGGCACCGATGCCATGGCGAGCACCTCGCCCGTCTTGGCATTCAGCACTACCGCGCCGGCCGCGATCGCATGGTATTTCTCCAAGGCGCGGGCGATCTCGTCGCGCACGATGTGCTGCACGCGGATGTCTATGGAGAGGCGCACGGGCTCCAGATCCGTGGCAAGACCGATCGCCTGGAGATCGGCGAGACCCTGGTCGTCGATGTATTTCTCCAGCCCCGAAATGCCCTTGTTGTCGATATTGGTGAGGCCGAGAATATGCGAAGCCGTCGGGCCGCCCGGATAGAAGCGGCGCTTTTCCGTGCGGAAGCCGATGCCGGGAATTCCGAGCGCCATGATGTCGGCTTCCTGCTTGGGCGTGAGCTGGCGCTTCAGCCACACGAATCCCGCGCCGCTCTTCAGCTTGTGATAGGTCTGCTCGACCTCGATGTCGGGCAGCACGGTCGACAGCTTCTCGATGACTTCGTCGGCATCGACGATGCGCCGTGGCTCGGCGAACAGCGAGGACGTCTTGATGTCGGTGGCAAGCACTTCGCCATTGCGATCGACGATGTCCGGCCGGTTCGCGGTGACCCGCGTGGTCGGCCCCCTGTCCTGTTCCGGCTCGAGCACGCCGAGATAGACGAGACGGCCGGCAATCGCGCCGTAGAGCGAGAAAAACACGGCCATCGTCATCAGCACGCGGGTGCGCGCGCGCCCGCCAGTCGCCTTGCCGGCGCCCTCGACCACGATCGCGGCGGGCTCTTGCTCGGTGCCTCGCTTGCGGCGGAAAAGCTTCATTGAACGATTGCCCCCGTGACGGTGTGGTCCTGCCCGCTATCGGCCATTCCGCCGAGCTGCTGCCCTATAAGATCCTCGATCTGGACCGGCGGCTTCGACGGCAGTTCGTCGAGCCCGACGATCTGGTGCGCCTCGACCGGCGCCAGGGCCAATTCGTCCTGATAGATCTCGGTCAGCCGCTGCAGCCGCGCCGGCTGGGTCAGCAGGCTCCAATCGGCCCTGAGGAGGTCGATCGTGTCTTCCTCGAAACGGATCTGCCGCTGGAGATGGCGCACCTCCGCCTGCCAGTTCTCGGCCTCGTGCTTGGTCTTGTAGGTGAAGGCCGCGGCCGAAACCATGACGGCGATCAGCACGATGTCGCTGGTGCGGAACATTATCATTCAGCCCTCCCCGTGGATGCTGGGCAATTTCGGCAGGCCGAATTCCGAGAGATCCCCCGGCCTGGCGGGCGCGGCCGTGCGCACCGCCGAACGAAGCTTGGCCGAACGCGCACGCGGATTGGCGGCCACCTCCGCGTCGGAAGGGCCCACCGGCTTGGCGGCTTGCTCGAAGGTCTGCGGTTCGGCGCGGGTCTCCGGCAGGTAGCGCGAGCCGGCCTGGCGGCTCGAACGATCGGCAATGAAGCGCTTGACGATGCGGTCTTCCAGCGAATGGAAAGTCACGACCGCGAGCCGTCCGCCCGGCTTCAGTGCGCGTTCGGCCGCCAGCAACGCGCGGGCGAGCTCGCCGAGCTCGTCATTCACGAAGATGCGCAAGGCCTGGAAGACGCGCGTCGCCGGATGGATCTTGTCCTTCGGGTTGCGACCGATGAAGGTCTCGATGGCGTCGGCAAGTTCCAGCGTGCGCGTGAAGGGCCTGCCTTGCCGCCGCTTCTCGATCATCCTGGCGATACGGCCGGCATGCCTTTCCTCGCCGAGGAAACCGAAGATGCGCGCGAGATCGCCGGCCTTGAAACGGTTGACCACGTCGGCCGCGCTGAGGCCGGATTGCGCCATGCGCATGTCCAGCGGACCGTCGGCCCGGAAGGAGAAGCCGCGCTCGGCCTGGTCGAGCTGCATCGAGGAGACGCCGATATCGAGCACGACGCCGTCGACGAGGTCGACATGCTGGTCGAGCTCGGAGAACGGCGCCTGCACGAGGCGCAACCGCCCCGCCGACGCCCTCTCCAGCTCGCGGCCCGCCGCTATGGCGTCGGGATCGCGGTCGATGGCGACCACGCCGGCGCCGCGCTCCAGGATCGCCCTCGTATAGCCGCCGGCGCCGAACGTGCCGTCGACGATCGTCTCGCCTCGCGTCGGGGCAAGCGCCGCAAGCACCTCTTCGAGCAGAACAGGAATGTGGCGGGCCGGTCCGCCACCGGCATCGGCGTTCGAGCCGGGACCCGCCATCATTCCGCCCTCTCCGGGCTGCGTGAAGCCACGGCCGCCTGCCGCAGCTTGAGAAGCCGGGTGCGTACTTCCGCCCCATGGGCCTTCAGCCGCTCCGGCTCCCAGATCTGGAAGAAATGACCGCGACCGACGAAAGCCACCTCCGTGGTGATCCCGGTATGGTCGCGCAGGAAGTCGCTCACCGTGATCCGGCCGTCCTGGTCGAGCTTCAGAAAGCTCCCATCGCCGTGGCAGAAAAAGGACATGTCGTCCGCCGTTTGCAGGAAAGGATCCTCCAGCGCGATCCGCGCCTCGTAGCGATCCAGAAGGTCCGGCCCGCCGACATCCAGTGCCGGCACGTCCAGCGCACGCAGGGCATATAGGTCCTGATAGCCGCGTTTCTGCAGGACGGCGCGGAAATGCGCCGGGACGGAGACCCGCCCCTTGGCGTCGATCCTGTTCACTGCGTTCGACAGAAACCGGTCCATTCTTCGAAACAGCCGCTTCCGCCGCCGCGTCCCTTTCCATCGGACCATCCACGCCGCCGCGGCGCGGTCCCTTCAGCCTGCCCCTTCCGTCGTCCCGATGATGAAACGCGCCATGGCGGGCGGCCGCCGTGGCTGCCCTTCCGGTGAACGCTCCACCCCTTACCGAAACGAGATCCTGGATAGGTTTATGGGATAACATGGGGCCACATGGGCGTCAACGGGAACAAGCTACACGAACGCGCCGCCGACCACCTCTCCAGGAGGTTGTTGCGGCAATCGTCATTTATCGGCGATTAACCCTAACAGTTCGTTATCGCCTCGCATTTTCCGGCATCTTCACGCTTGTCGCTCGCAGCCGTCGGGAATAGCGTCCATCCGGGAATCCCTTGGAACGAAAGTCAGTCATGTCCGACAGCAATCAGCCGCGCGCTGCGCGCCTTGCCCATCTTCGTCGCGAAGAGCTCTCCAAGGGAGACCCGGTGCCCCTGCCCTTGACCATGGCGTCGATGTTCCACCTGCCGGGCGATCCCGCCGGCTTCAACCAGTATGGGCGTTTCGCAAACCCGACATGGGACGCGGTCGAGAAACTGCTCGGCCATCTCGAACAGGCCACGGCCGTCGCCTTCCCCTCGGGCATGGCGGCGACGTCGGCGGTGTTCTTCGGGCTCTTGAAGAGCGGCGATCGGATCCTGCTGCCCAGCGACGGCTATTACACGACACGGGTGCTGGCCGATCGTTTTCTGAAGCCGCTCGGCATCACGGCCGATGTGCGGCCGACCGCCGCTTTCCTGGAGGGCGGCTTCTCCGGCTACCGGCTCGTCTTTGTGGAGACGCCGGCCAATCCGAGCCTCGACATCTGCGACCTCCCCGCGGTTTCGGCGATGGCCCATGCGGCGGGCGCTCTCGTGGTGGCGGACAACACGACGATGACACCTTACGGCCAGCAGCCCCTTAACCTGGGGGCCGATATCGTCGTCGCCTCCGACACCAAGGCGCCGAACGGGCATTCCGACGCGCTCTTCGGCCATGTGGCGAGCCGCAGCCCCGAGATCATCGACGCGGTGAAGGATTGGCGCAAGCTCGCCGGCGGCATCCCCGGCCCCTTCGAGGCGTGGCTCGTCCACCGCGGGCTCGAGACGCTCGAGGTGCGTTTCGACCGCATGTGCAATTCGGCCGAGCTTCTGGCCGAACGGCTGGCGGAGCACCCGGCGGTGAAGGCGATCCGCTTTCCCGGCCTTAAATCCGATTCCTCGCACACGCTGGCGCGCGCGCAGATGGAGCGCTTCGGTTTCATGATCGGCATCACGCTGGCCTCCGAGGCGGCCGCCGAGGACTTCATCAATGGCTGCGCCTTGATCCAGCCGGCCACGTCCTTCGGCGGAGTGCATACGTCAGGCGAGCGCCGCGCCCGCTGGGGCGACGCCGTGCCTCCAGGCTTCGTCAGGCTGTCGATCGGCTGCGAGCCGGCTGAGGAACTCTGGAAGGCGATGAAGACGTCGCTGGACCGGCTCGGATGAGGTGCCGGCATTGGCGCGGCGATGCCCATTCCCGCTGTCGGCGGCACATTGCCCGATCGTCATCTGCGAACCGGCGGCAAGCCGGACATGACGAAGCTACCGCATCATGCCAAGCACCAACGTTTGCGATTGGCGTCCGGCCGTACTGCAGTCGTGATCCTCGGGCCTGAGCCCGAAGCGCGAGGATGACCCGAGGATACATACCGTTACCCAGCGGCCGGCTGCCCGACGGGGAAGAACGAGCGACAGGCGCGGAATCGTCACCGCCGTCGCGATGGAAACGTCACGGAGTGGTTCCTCGGATCAACTCGCCCGCTCGCGCGGGCTCCCGTCCAAGGATGACGACTGCGTGGGAGGCTTGTGCCAACCGCTCATGCTTGCGGTTGGAAATAAAGCGCCAGTCGGCCTGTAAGCCGGGTTCTGTATGGCCTCGATGCCTTGCGGCACCGCGACGTGGCGGCCATTCTTCTTGGGCGCATGTTGCCATGCGCCTCACGCAACCCACCCGGATGGCAGGCAGGAAACCGCCCTGAAGGTTGCCCTTCGCGCCATCCCTATTCGGTTTTGCTCCCGGTGGGGTTTGCCGTGCCACAACTGTTGCCAGTTGCGCGGTGGGCTCTTACCCCACCCTTTCACCCTTGCCCCGCCAATATTTCGGCTCGACCACTGCGAAATCGCATGGCGGATCAGCCGAAAAACAGGCGGGGCGGTTTGCTTTCTGTTGCACTTTCCCTGGGGTCGCCCCCGCCGGATGTTATCCGGCACCGTGTTTCCATGGAGCCCGGACTTTCCTCACCCGCTGCCTTTCGGCA
The DNA here is from genome assembly GCA_035556195.1 of Rhizobiaceae bacterium. Lineage (GTDB taxonomy): Bacteria > Pseudomonadota > Alphaproteobacteria > Rhizobiales > Rhizobiaceae. Next base: position 267,475 of record DATMFK010000024.1, on the reverse strand, counting down.
ATTGCAGGTGCGGCCGCCCAGCCGACTGGCTCCCCGTATAAAGGGAATCCGGCGCCAAATTGCAAACGAAAACCGGCGATCTCCCGCCGCATCACAAACCGGTCGACAGCCGCTTCACCTTGACGCAATAGGCGGCCGACACCGGATTCATCCGCTTGGCCGCGTGGCCGGCATTGTATTTGAGGATCGTCTGGCAAAGCGCGCCCCCGCCAAGCTGATGGGCCTTCGCGAGATAGAGCATGCCATATTTGATGTTGGTCTCGGGATCGAAAAGACCCTTGGCGGAACCGCTATAGCCCATCATGCGGGCCGTGGCCGGCTTGATCTGCATCAGCCCGATTTCTCCGGCCCTTCCGCGGGCATCGGCGCGATAATTGCTTTCGACGCGAACGACCGCGTGGGCGAGTGAAAGAGGTACGCCATAGGATGTCGCGTAGCGCTGGATGATGGCGTGGTAGTTGCCTCCCGCAAGGGGGCCGGCGCTGGGCGCGGCTTTGGTTGCGGCAACCGACTTCTTCAGCCCTGCGAGGTCGCCGAGCGGGAAGCCTACGGTGCCTTCCGCAGCTCTTGAGGATTTCGTGGAAGTTTTGGCGGAACGCTTTGTCGCCTTGGTGGTTTTCTGCCTGCTGGGCGCCGAGCGCGCCTTGGTCGTTTTCTTTGAGCTCACCTCCGCGCCGGCAGGCGCGGGAGCCGCTTGAACGTGGGCAGCAAAAGTCATTAGGCCGGCAGCGAGTGCTGCCGCCACTATGGCAGGTTTTCTCATTTCGACTTTACGGTCTCTCTGGACCCGCCGACGATCGGAAGCGATCAGGCAGGTGGGTTGACATTGAGGCCGCCGGAACGGTCGACCCTCTCCCCGGACGACACACAAAATCCATCCGGCATGCGGATGCCTTTCGCAGCCGAAATGGAATCAAGAATGGCGGAGCAAGTCACTTTAAGCGACAGATCGAAACAATTTTCTATCTGCCCGGATAGATTATGGAAAATCTCACCCAGGGTCAGGCGGATGTTTACGTTAGGGCAGGAAGGGCCGACAACAGGCTGTGCAATGTCGCGATCGTCGAGCGATCGGCGACCCCGTCGATCCTTGCCGGGCGGAAGTGCCGCTGGAAAGCTTCCACCACCGTTGCGGTGAGCTGGTCGAATTCTCCGGTGATCTCGATTCCATACCCGTAGAGCGCCAGCATCGACTGCAAAGCCTCCACCGGCTCGCCGCGATCGCCGGAGGCCAGGAACCGTCCTCCCCCGATCGGCAAGGGCTCGACGAGATGGCCGACGCCGGCGGCATGAAGGACAGGCCAGGGGAACTTTTCGCCGGGATCGATCTTGCGGCCGGGCGCGACGTCGGAATGGGCAAGGACATGCTCCGGCCGAACATCGTGGCGCTCGGCTATGTCGCGGCACAGTGCAATGACGGCCTCGATCTGGGTGTCCGGAAAATCGGGATAGCCGAACGAGTGACCGGGATTGACGATCTCGACGCCCACCGAGCGGGAATTGATGTCCGACCGGCCGCGCCAGGAACCTTTGCCGGCATGCCACGCGCGGTCGTTCTCACGGACCATCTGCACAACGCGCCCGTCCTCATGGACGAGGTAATGCGCCGAGACTTCGCTGGCCGGGTCGCACAGCCAGGCCTCGGCGGATTCTCCCGTGAGCATGCCGGTATAGTGGAGCAGGATGATTTCAGGCGCGCGGCAGTCACGACGGGGCCCGAAATTGGGCGAGACCCTGACCTCGGCCCCGACATGGTCCGGCAGGAACCCGGTCATACCTGCCTCAAACCCTTTTCGATCAGCTCGTAGGCGGCATTGATCGCGGCGATGCGCGTCGTTGCTATGGCGATGAACTCCTGCGGTAAGCCACGCGCGATCAACCTGTCCGGATGGTTTTCGGATACCAGCTCGCGATACCGCCGGCGTACCTCGCCCAGAGGCTGGCCTCTCTCGATTCCTAGCACCTTGTAAGGATCCGCCTCGCCAAGATCGACATGCCGGGCGAGTATAGACTGATAGCGTTCCTCCCCGATCTCGAATATCTGCGCGATCCGGTGCAGGAAGCGCCCTTCCCGCTCGTGCAGCACGCCGTCGGCCTTGGCGATGAAGAACAACCCGTCGAGTATGTCGGTGAGGACGGCGCAATTCGGCTTGCCCGATCCGCAGAGCGATGCAAGCCGCTCGGCATAGGATTCGAAACCGGCCACATCCGCCTTGGCGAGGTCGAAGAGCCTTGCCACGTTGCGGGTCTCTTCCGGGGGTATGCTGAAGATCTGCTGAAAGGCGCGGACCTCATCCTGGGTCACGATCCCGTCCGCCTTCGCCATCTTCGCCGAAAGCGCGATCATCGCCACGGAGAACGCCACCCTCCGGCGCAGGTCCGGGTCTCCTGAAAGCAAGGTGCGCACGGCCTCGACCACATCCGTGACGCCCGAGCGCGTGGAGGATGAGATGCGTGTGACGAATTCCCCGAGGCGTATCCAAATCGACATGGCCGCTTCTTAAGGTCAAATGCCCGAATTGGCGAGGCGGTTTTGCGCCGCAATCCGACGACCCGGCATGGTGCTCGCCGTGCCAGGACCATCTGAAATTGCGCTGTCGAGTCATTGCATGATACGCATGTCGCGCAAGCGCAGGATTTTCGCACGCTATCCTTCGGGACGGGACGCGCACAGCTTGCCGGACACCTGAGAAGGCGGACGCCAAGACATTGCAGCCAGCGGCGTATTGACGGCCGCAAACGGCAGCGGATGGGGAGAACCAGGATGTACAACCATATTCTCATACCCACTGATGGGTCGGAACTCGCAGAAAAAGGGGTCGAGCACGGCCTGTCACTCGCAAAGGACCTTGGGGCCCGGGTGACCGCCGTTACGGTGACGGAGCGGTTTCCTCTTTATGCGAATGCTGGGCTTGCCGGCGGATGGGTTCCCGGACCGGAAGAAATGGCCCGCTACGATGCCGGACAGAAGGAAATGGCGGAAGAAGTGCTGAAAGCTGTCGAGGCGAAGGCGAAGAAGCTCGGCGTTGCGGTCGAAACCGTCCACGTTCCCGAGGCCTATCCGGCCGAAGCGATCGTTGAAACGGCCCGGGCGCGTGACTGCAGTCTGATCGTCATGGCATCGCACGGCCGTCGTGGTCTCAGAAGATTGGTGCTTGGGAGCCAGACATCCGAGGTACTGACAACGAGTCCGGTACCGGTCCTGATTGTGCGGTGAAGCGCGCGCCGGTCTGGTGTATAACTGCCTTTCACCCAGGCAGCAGATCCTTTCCAAGCGCTTGACGGTGTCTCGAGCCGGTTTGCATTGAACCGATCCGGCTTGGCAGCTCGGAAGCTCAACAGGAGCGCCGTGCGATGTCCACGGCGCTCCGCTCCGTCTCTTTACGGTGGCTGGAAGCAACTCTCCGCCACCAGCCTCCTGATGTGGATCAGCAGATCAATCGGCCGGAGCGGCGGGCTGCGTAGGCGTCGCCTGCGGAGCCGGCTCGGTGGTGGTTGCAGGAGGCGTGGCCGGCTGCTCGGCAGGCGGCGTCGTGCTCTGCGTGGTGGTGTTGTCCGTCCCGCTGTCGCTGCAGGCCGCTATGCCGAACAGCGCGAGGGCGGAAAACGAGGCAAGAACAAGCTTCTTCATGGTATCTCTCTCCTTGATCATCGACACCCGGGGGCGAGGCAGTCACTGCGGAAATGCGATCGGAAGAGAGAGGTTTCGTAACTTACGCTAACCAGGATTAATATTCTGTCAGAAGGACTTGCCGCCAACACAGGCTGCGCAAGTGACGTCCGAGTAAATGTGCCGGAAAGGAAAGGTTCCAGTGGCTACGGGGAAATGGGATTTCTGGATCGATCGCGGCGGTACCTTCACCGACATCATCGGAAGGGATCCGCAGGGCGGCCTCCACGCCCACAAACTGCTTTCCGAGAATCCGGAAGCATATCGCGACGCCGCCATCCAGGGGATTCGCGATCTGCTCGGGATCGCGGCCGGTGCGCCAATCCCTCACGCCCTGCTCGGCGACATCAAGATGGGCACGACCGTCGCGACAAACGCGCTCCTGGAACGCAAGGGCGACCGGGTCCTGCTGTTGATCACCAAGGGATTTCGCGACGCATTGCGCATCGCCTACCAGGCACGCCCCGATATCTTCGCCAAGGAGATCGTACTGCCGGAGCAGCTCTACGAGCGGGTGATCGAGGTCGATGAACGCACGCGCGCCGACGGTTGCGTCGAGCGGCTCCTCGATATCGCTGCGATCGAGCCGGTCGTCCGACAGGCAAAGGCCGACGGTATCGACGCCGTGGCGATCGTCTTCATGCATTCCTGGAAATCTCCCGAGCACGAACAGGCCGTGGCCAAGATGTGCCGGGCGATCGGCTTCGGCCAGGTGTCTGTCAGCCATGAGGTTTCGCCGCTCATCAAGCTCGTCGGCCGGGGCGACACCACGGTAGTCGACGCCTATTTGTCGCCGATCCTTGCCCGCTACGTGCGCACGGTCGCGGGCGAACTCGGCGTCCTTCCATCCGATCCCAGGGAAAGCACGCCCCGACTGATGTTCATGATGTCATCGGGCGGTCTTACCGCCGCCGACCTGTTCCAGGGCAAGGACGCCCTGCTGTCCGGTCCGGCCGGGGGCGTCGTGGGCATGGTGGAGACAGCCAGGCTAGCTGGGTTCGAAAAGGTGATCGGTTTCGATATGGGCGGCACGTCCACCGACGTCGCCCATTATGACGGCGAATACGAGCGGGCCTTCGACACCGAGGTCGCCGGCGTACGGGTGCGCGCGCCGATGATGCGCATCCATACGGTTGCAGCCGGCGGTGGCTCGATCCTGCATTTCGAATCGGGACGCTTCGGCGTCGGCCCGGACTCGGCTGGCGCCGCCCCGGGTCCCGCCGCTTACCGCCGCGGCGGCCCGCTTGCCGTCACTGATGCCAATATCATGTTGGGCAAGCTGCAGCCCGATCTCTTCCCGGCGATCTTCGGACCGGACCAGGACGCCCCACTCGATGCCGAAGCGGTACGTGAGAAATTCGAGCAGCTCGCCACCGTGATTTCCGACGGCCGCAGTGCGGAAGCCGTTGCCGAAGGGTTCATCACCGTCGCCGTCGAGAACATGGCGAACGCCATCAAGAAGATCTCGGTTCAGCGGGGCCATGATGTCACCGAATATCTGCTCAACTGCTTCGGTGGGGCGGGCGGGCAGCACGCCTGCCTTGTCGCCGACGCGCTCGGCATCGAAGCAGTGCTCATCCATCCCTTCTCCGGATTGCTTTCAGCCTACGGCATCGGTCTGGCGTCGATCTTCGCCTCGCGCCAACAAGCGGCGCTGCTGCCGCTCGTGGAGGCTTCGCTTCCCGCAATCCAGGAACTGATCGGGACCCTTCGACGGGACGTCTTCGCCGAGCTCGAAGGCCAGGGGATTGCCGCCGCCGACATTTCCTGGCGGCCGATCCTCCATATCCGCTACGACGGCACAGATACCGCCCTGCCCGTCGATTTCATCGCCGGCGACATCGGCCAGGCGCAAGCCGCCTACGAGAGCGCTCACAAGGCGCAGTTCGGGTTCATCTATGGCGACAAGCCGATCGTCATCGAAGCGATCGGCGTCGAAGGCGTCGACCATAGCGACAAGGGGCGCGATGAAAGCTGTCTTCCCCTGTCGATGGAAGCTCCCCGTCCGGCGGAAACGAGGCGGCTCTATTGCGACGGCGCCTGGCGCGAGGCAGCCATCCATCACCGGAAGAAGCTCGAGCCGGGCCACAAGATCGCCGGCCCTGCCCTCATTGTCGAAGCGCACCAGACGATCGTCGTCGAGCCAGGCTGGCAGGCGGAGGTCACGGCCAGGAACCATGTGCTGATGCGGCGGATCGAGAGGAAGGATCGACGGGCCGCTCTCGGCACGGATGCGGACCCTGTCATGCTCGAGGTCTTCAACAACCTCTTCATGTCGATCGCCGAGCAGATGGGGGTGACGCTCCAGAACACCGCTTATTCTGTCAACATCAAGGAACGCCTGGATTTTTCCTGCGCGGTCTTCGATCGAAGCGGGGCGCTCGTCGCCAACGCACCCCATATGCCGGTCCATCTCGGCTCCATGGACCGTTCCGTCGAAACGATCATCCGACTCAACGAGGGCAAGATCCGTCCGGGCGACGTCTTCGCGATCAATGCGCCTTACAATGGGGGCACTCATCTGCCCGACATCACGGTGGTGACACCGGTGTTCGATGACAGCGGCGCCGACATCCTCTTCTATGTAGCCTCGCGTGGCCACCATGCGGATATAGGCGGCACCGCGCCAGGCTCGATGACCCCTCTTGCCACGACCGTCGATGAAGAAGGCGTCCTCTTCGACAATTTCCGCCTCGTCGAAGGCGGGCATTTCCGCGAAGCCGAGCTTCGCCGCCTTCTGACCGACCATCCCTATCCCGCGCGCAACCCTCAGCAGAATATTGCCGACCTCAAGGCCCAGATCGCCGCGAACGAAAAGGGCGTGGCAGAATTGCGCAAGATGGTGGCGCATTTCGGCCTCGACGTGGTCCAGGCCTATATGGGCCACGTCCAGGACAATGCCGCCGAGAGCGTGCGGCGGATCATCGATCGCCTGCCCGACAGTTCGAGCTGCGAATACCCGACCGACACCGGCCAGACGATCAAGGTCAGGATCATTGTGGATCGTGAGAAACGCGCAGCGACGGTGGATTTTACCGGGACCTCGCCCGTGATGAAGAACAATTTCAACGCGCCCGAACCCGTCGCCCGCGCGGCCGTGCTTTATGCGTTCCGTGTCATGGTCGAGGATCGGATTCCGATGAACGCCGGTTGCCTGAGGCCCATCCACATCGTCATTCCGGAGGGATGCATGCTGAAGCCGGCCTACCCGGCCGCCGTCGTGGCCGGCAATGTCGAGACCTCGCAGCACGTGACGAACGCCCTCTTCGCGGCGATGGGCGCGCTGGCGAACGCGCAGGGCACGATGAATAATCTCACCTTCGGCAACGAGCGCTATCAATATTACGAGACGATCTGCTCGGGGTCGCCGGCGGGGCGCATGAATGACGGGCACGGCTTTGCCGGCACATCCGGCGTCCACACTCATATGACCAATTCGCGGCTGACGGATCCCGAGATCCTCGAATTGCGTTTTCCCGTCGTCCTGGAGGATTTCCACATTCGAGAGGGTTCAGGCGGCAGGGGCCGCTGGCCGGCCGGCGACGGCACGCGCCGGACCATCCGTTTCCTCGAGAGCATGGAATGCGCCATCCTCGCCTCGCATCGGTCTCATCCGCCGCGCGGACTGAAAGGCGGGGGCGACGGCGAGGTCGGGGCGACGCAGGTGCGCCGACTGGACGGTTCGGTCGAGACCCTGAAGGCGTGCGACCAGACCCGCCTCGAAGCCGGCGAGGCCGTCATCGTCACCACCCCCACCGCCGGCGGGTTCGGCACTGCCTAAGCAGCCTGTCACGCGGCTGTCATCGCGTCACGATACCCGCTGTTCCAGCACAACGGGAATCGTTTCCATGACAGAATTGTCGGGGGAAATAAGGCTGTTCCGCAGGAACCGCCGGCTTGGCACCGCCATCTACCAGAACCGGGCCCTTTCCAAGGAGGGCCTCTCGGAGCGTCTCTTCGCCTGGCTGTTTTCCGGCCTCGTCTACCCGCAGATCTGGGAAGATCCTGAGATCGACATCGAAGCCATGGGGCTTGCAGAGGGTCACCGCATCGTCACCATCGCCTCGGGCGGCTGCAACGTTCTGGCCTATCTGACCCGGTCACCCGCCTCGATCGATGCCGTGGACCTCAACACGGCCCATGTCGCGCTCAACAGGATGAAGCTCGCCGCCATCAGGCATCTGCCTTCCCATCGCGACGTTTTCCGCTTCTTCGGCGAGGCGGGCCATTCCGTGAACTCCGCGGCCTACGATCGCTTCATCGCGCCCCATCTCGACCAACCGACCCGCGCCTATTGGGAAGGCCGCAACTGGCGAGGCAAGCGTCGGATTGCAGTCTTCGAGAAGAATTTCTACCAGACGGGACTGCTGGGGCTCTTCATCGCGCTCGGTCATCGCGTCGCCCGCCTGCACGGTGTCGACCCGGCCGGTATCATGAAGTCGCAGTCGCTCGACGACCAGCGCCGCTTCTTTCGAGAAAAGCTCGCGCCGATCTTCGACAGGATCCTCCTGCGAAAGGCGACCGCGCTCAAGGCCTCGCTCTTCGGGCTCGGAATCCCGCCAGCGCAATATGATTCGCTCATCACCGCCGGCGACGGGACGATGGCGAGCGTCCTTTCGGCCCGGCTTGAAAAGCTCGCTTGCCACTTTCCGCTCAACGACAACTATTTCGCCTGGCAGGCCTTCGCCCGTCGCTACCCGAAGCCCGACGAAGCAGCGCTGCCGGCCTATCTCGATGCGCGCCATCACGTGGTCATCAAAGGCAATGTCGACCGCGTTGCCGTCCACAACGTCAATTTGACGGAGTTGCTGGCCGGCAAAGGGGCCAGCACTGTCGATCGGTACGTACTGCTCGATGCCCAGGACTGGATGAACGACGGCCAGCTCAACGCGCTTTGGACGGAGATCACACGCACAGCGGCCCCGGGCGCCCGGGTGATCTTCCGCACGGCGGCGGAGCCGAGCCTCTTGCCGGGCCGTCTGTCCCCGAGCATCCTCGCCCGCTGGCGCTACGAGGAAGCGCAGTCGCGGAGCCTTACCATGCGCGACCGCTCCGCCATCTACGGCGGCTTCCATCTCTACGTGCTGGAAGAATGATGCTCGAAAGCTCGGCCCATGCATCGTTGATGAACGGCGTTTATAGGCGTCAGCGCCACATCTACGATCTCACGCGCAAATATTATCTCCTGGGCAGGGATCGCATGATCGCCCGCCTGGAGCCGTCGGCCGACGATACCGTGCTTGAGCTCGGCTGCGGAACCGGCCGCAACATCGTGCTCGCCGCGAGACGCTATCCCCAGGCCCGTTTCCTGGGCCTGGACATCTCGACAGCCATGCTCGACACCGCCGCCGCCTCGCTCGCACGAGAAGGGATTGCATCACGTGTGAGGCTGGCGCAAGGCGACGCCACCGCCTTCGACGTGGATGGGCTGTTCGGCGTTCCCGAGGTCGACCGAGTCTTCGTCTCGTACTCGCTGTCCATGATCCCGTATTGGGAGGGCGCCATTGCCGCGGCGCTGGCCGCGCTCAAGCCGGGGGGCTCGTTGCATATCGTCGATTTCGGCGGGCAGGAGCATCTGCCCCGATGGTTCAAGCGCATGTTGCGGACATGGCTTGCCCGCTTCCACGTATCGCCGCGCGACTCACTACGCGAATTGCTTGAATCGATCTGCCAGCAGCATGGCGCAAGCCTTTCATTCCAAACGCATTACCGTGGCTATGCGGTCCATGCCGTGGTCACCCTGCCGACTGCAAGCTCGCCCGAGATCAGTCGAGTTGCTTGACCAGAGCAGAGACAAGGGCTTGCGACCTGTAGCCCAGCTTGGACGGCGTGAGGCCGAGCCGGACCACGACCAGCTTCCTTGAGGGAACGATGGCTATGGACTGGCCGTCATGGCCGAGGAGCCAGTAGGTATCCTCAGGCAGGTCGAAGCCTTCGTCCGGGTGCTGCCCTGCGGGCGTCCCTGCGTCCGAGCCATGCAGCCAGACCTGGCCGCGGCCATATTCCCCATTCGAAGCGGGAGCCGGCTCGCGCATCCAGGAGGCGAAGCCGGGCGGCAGGATTTCCATCCCGTTCCACACGCCGTCCTGGAGCATCAGCAGGCCGAAGCGCGCCCAGTCGCGTGCCGTGGCGTAGAGATAGGATGAACCCACGAAAGTGCCGTGCGCATCCGTCTCCAGAACCGCGCTCGTCATGCCGATCGGGTCGAACAGCGCCTGCCGCGGCCAGGCCAGCGCGGCGGCTGAATCACCGAGAGAAGCCTGCCAAATGCTGGAAAGGATGTTCGCGGTGCCGCTCGAATAGCTCCATACCTTGCCGACCTCGCCAGTCAACGGCTTGGACGCCGCGAAGCCCGCCATGTCGGGCTCGAGGTAAAGCATCCGCGTGACATCCGTGACGTCGCCGTAGTCCTCGTTGAACTCCAGGCCGCTCGACATGGCCATCAGATCGGCGACGCTGATCGCAGCGCGGCCATCCCCTTTCCATTCGTCGCGCAGTTCCTTCTGATCGAGCGACAGTTTGCCCGCCTTGACGAGCGTGCCGATGATCGCCGCGTTGACCGACTTCGTCATCGACCAGCCGAGCAGCGGTGTCTTGGCCGAGAACCCTTCGCCGTAACGCTCGCCGATGATGCGTCCGTTACGGACAACCACCACCGCACGCATGCCCCGCCCCACCATGGCCGGATCGTCAAGGATCTTTGTAATGGCCGGATCCTGCGACGGCTCCACCGCCGCACCCTCGGGCCAAATCCCCGTCGCGGGTTCTGCCGGTAGTGCCGCCTTTGGTGTTGAAGCCACCGCGGCAATATTGCCGTCGGGCACTTCGGAACAGCCATAGCCGTCGCGGGCCGCCGCGGTGCCCTTGCCGAACAGCCAGAGCAGGCGCGCCGTCACGACCTTCGCATCGTCGTCGACCGAGACTTTCATGAACCTGAGCAGGGGGTGGCCAGGCGCCTGCACGTCAAGTTCGAGGACTTCCTGCGCGTCGCGGCCGACGATAAAGACGTTGGAGCACACGATCTTGGCCGAATAGCCCGCCCCCACATCGAACAGGACCGGCGGCCTCAAGTAAAGCCAACCGGCCGCACCGACGACCGCCACGACCATCAGGGCGAGCAGCCATTTCACGACTTTGAACGCGACGCGCACCAGATCCTCCACACGCTTCGCAGACGGCCATGGATTTGCCGCGATTTTTCAGGCAAGTTCGAGTTCCTGTCGAGGGAGATCAACAGAAAATCAACCTTAGTGGTTGATGAAGAGGGGAATATCCGGGCCGCAGCCTGGGGAGCGGCCCTCCCACCGAACGATATCCGATCCGTCCGGCGAAAAGCCATGGGCTCCGTCGGCGTCCGATGCGAAGGGAATTGCGATGCGCCGTCTCGCTGCCTTATTTTCTCTCAGCGTGCTCGCCGCCTGTACTTCCATCGACGATCTAGCCCCCAGGACGGAGCTTTCAACCACCTCCACGGCTTCGATGGTGGCCGTGCGCGCGCCGCGTTTCGGCGACAACGACCCCCATGATTGGAAGGGCCGCACCCCCTGGCATTATGAAGTCCACGGCACGGACGTCTCCAAGTATCAACCGGTCGTCGACTGGGATCAGGCAAGGAAGAGCGGCATTTCCTTTGCCTTCATCAAGGCCACCGAGGGTGGCGACAGGCTCGACGACAAGTTCGCCGATCATTGGAACGGCACCAAGTTGGCCGGCGTCCCCCGGGCGGCGTATCATTTCTACTATTTCTGCCGGCCTGCTGCGGAACAGGCGGCATGGTTCATCCACAACGTGCCGCGCGAAGCGGCTGCTCTGCCGCCCGTGCTCGACATGGAGTGGAACCCGCAGTCGCCGACATGCAAGCTGCGGCCGGATCCAGAGACGGTGCGCAAGGAAATGCGCACCTTCCTCTCGATCGTCGAGAAGCATTACGGCAAGAAGCCGATCATCTATACATCCATCGACTTCTTCGAGGACAACGGTCTCGCCGGCTTCCGCGGTTATCCCTACTGGCTGCGTTCGGTCGCCGGGCATCCGACGGAACGATATGGCGAGCACCCCTTCACCTTCTGGCAATATACCGGGACCGGAGTTGTTCCCGGCATCAAAGGAAACTCCGACATCAATGTCTTCAACGGCAGTGTCGCGAGCTGGAAGAAGTGGCTGAAGGCCAATACGCATTGATGTGGAGCTGGCGAGAAAGCCGCTCATAAACTCTTGATCGTCGCAGGGCACGTTTTTCCGGAAAAGCCCTTGTTGCAACCGCGCACGGTTGTGATACGCGCTGCCGGGCTGATGCCACGCCGCCCGGATTTGGCCATTTCGGGCGGGCATTGAACCGCAATTCGGTTGATCGCGATTTTGGAGAAGAGTGGATGATCCCGCGGAAGAAGCTGTTTGCAGCACTTGTCGGCCTTTGCGCGGCCAGCCCCGTCCTGGCGCAGGAGTGCGGAAACGACTTCGAGGCGTGGCGCCAGGGAATGGCGGAGGAAGCGCGCCAGGCCGGTGTCGGCGGGAAGGGCCTTTCAGCGCTCGCCAATGCCTCGGTGGACGCGGAGGTTCTGAAGCGCGATCGTGCGCAAGGCGTCTTCTCCCAGACCTTCGTCGAATTCTCCGGCCGCATGATCAACGATTACCGGCTGAAGAACGGCGCCGCGAACCTGAAGAAATATGCCGACGTATTCGCCCGGGCCGACAAGGAATACGGCGTGCAGGGGCCGGTCATCGCCGCCTTTTGGGCCCTCGAAACCGATTTCGGCGCTGTGCAGGGCAACTTCAATTCACTCAACGCGCTGGTGACGCTCGCCAGCGACTGCCGCCGCCCTGAGATTTTCCGCCCCCAGCTTGTGCCCCTCCTCACCCTCATCGACCAGGGCGTTCTGCCGGCGGACGTGAAGGGCGCCTGGGCGGGCGAATTGGGCCAGACCCAGCTCCTGCCGTCGGACTATCTCGCGCGCGGCGTGGACGGCGACGGCGACGGCGTGGTCGATCTGCGCAACAGCGTGCCGGATGTCATCATGACCACGGCGAGCAAGCTTCAATCACGCGGCTGGAAGCGGGACGAGCCATGGATCCAGGAAGTCCGGGTGCCCGACGAAATGCCCTGGGAACAGACCGGCCGGACCAACAAGCTGCCCCTGTCGCAATGGGCAAGCTGGGGCGTGGTCAATCGGGACGGCAGCCCGCTCGCGGATAACGGCCTGAAAGCCGGCCTCGTGCTTCCAATGGGGCGCAAAGGTCCTGCATTCCTGACCTACGACAATTATGACGTCTATCTGCAATGGAACCAGTCCGCGACCTATACGCTGACCGCGGCGCATCTGGCGTCGCGACTGGCCGGCGATCCCGCCTTCGACCGGCGCAATCCGGAGGAAGGGCTTGGGCTGGAAGGCATGAAGGTTCTGCAGCGCAAGCTGGTCGAGAAGGGTTACGAAGTCGGGAACATCGACGGCATACTCGGCGTCAACACGCGCGAGGCCGTTCGCCAGGAACAAAAGCGGCTCGGCTTTGCCGTCGATGGCTGGCCGACGCCGGCGCTGCTGGCGAACATCTGAGCGAATAGCGAGGAATGTGGGTCACGCGGGGAGCGCACGTCCTCCTTCCCCTACTCTGCCGCCATCGTCTCCAGACTGGCAAAACCCTGTGGCGCCTCGCCCTCTTCGAAGGGCGTGGTGATCTCGACGAAAGTGTCGGGATAAAAGCCGTTGAAGCGGGTCCTCAGCGAGAGCGAATAGGCCCCGATGTGCCCGATTTCAATCCAGTCGCCCGTATCCACCGTCTCGGGCAACCAGAAGGGACGTGACAGGATATCGACTGAATCGCAGGTCGCGCCACAGACCTTGAAGGGCACGATGTTGTTCTTGTCGCCGTTGCGCGACCGGATCGCCGGGTCCGGAATGAAGCGGGCCGGCAGGGTGATCTTGCCGGTCCAGCTGTCGGACAGGGACGCCCAGATGCCGTCATTGATGTAGAGGCGGCGTCCTTTCCTCAGGAGCACGCGGACAATGAGCGAGAAGGCGCGTGCCACCACGACCCGCCCAGGCTCGGCCACAAGCGGAAGATCGTCGAACTGATATTCTTTGAGGTCGGCCCGCAGCCGTGACATGATCTCTTCCAGCGATGGCATTTCCCGCTGACGCCTGTTCGGGTCGTGACCGTATTCAGCCGGGAACCCGCCGCCGACATCCAGTCCCGACAGCTGAAAACTGATCCGGTTCCGCACCCAGTCTGCAGAGGCGAGCGCGCGCTCATAAGTGTCGGGGTCCTGGATCTGGCTGCCGACATGAAAGCACAGGCCGACCTTGTGGCCGGCCCTGTTGAGGCGTTCGGCCAGCTCGACCGCGTAGGCAGGCCCGGCCCCGAACTTCTTCGACAGTTCGTAGGCGGCCGAGCCCTTGGTCTGGATGCGGACGAAAACCGTCAGCGCGCGGGGATCGATGTCTAGCGCACGCACCACGCGCGTCAGCTTCGCCACCTCGTCCTCGTGATCGACGGCAATGACGCGAATGCCATATTTCTCCAGTGCCAGACGGATATCCGACTGCGCCTTCACGGGATGCATGTAAAGCATCTCGGCGTCGGGCGAGACTGCCCGCACGGCGGCGAACTCGCCGGGCGAGGCCACATCGAAGGCCGAGACCCCGGCTTCGATGAGCGTCATCAGGACCATTTCCTCGCCATTGGTCTTCACCGCGTAGGCGGTCTTGCCGGGGAACATTGCCATGAAATTCTGGGCGTCGGCCTTCAGCACCTCCGGCCGGAACCCGTAGACGGGTTCGTCGGGACGGAGTGCAAGCGCGGCTTCGCGCGCATTCTTGAAACGTTGCATCCACGATCCTCGTCAGCGCGCCGCGAATCCAGTTCGGATGCGCAGACGACGCCCCATCCGGTTGTGCCCAGGCATCGTTCCTCGCAGCAATCGAATCCGATTTCCTGCCGATGCGGCGGGCCGCTGATAGATAGAACAAGCGGTCCGCCAAGGAAACGGTTCCGCGCCGTCGTTCTGCAGCTAAGATGCAGCTCGCAAGGCCGTGGAAACCAGTTCTTTTCGCTCGGCGTCGCGAGAATGGGGCAAATGCCTGAAGCCTGTCGCCGGAATCCGACAGCGGGCGACAGGTCTAGAATCAAAGGAACGGGCGGCAATAGGCCTGATCAGCCTCCGCCCTGTCATGTTCATTGAAGGATGCTGCGAAGGCGCAACTCTGCGCCGTTGGAATAATTTTTCTCCCGAGCCCCGAAACTGCCATTTTTGTCTGAGAAAACAACGAATATCGGCCGCAAGCAGGACGGATTTTCCATAATCCTGCCGCATTGCAGCACATTTTGCGCTTGCCTGTTGCACAAAGTCCCCTAAATTCGCCGCGTACTCTGCAGAGGAGGATTTGGCATGGGACTGACACGGCCAATCAATGCGCTGATGATTTGTGCTGCGTTCGCTTTTATCGGGGCCCTGATTATGGGCGTTCTGCCGTAAGACCTCTTCAATCTCAGGACAACCATTTCCAGAAGGCCGGATCGAAGATCCGGCCTTCTAGCATTTTACGGGCATGCTTCTTTTGAGGAGCAGATGCGAAGCACGGCGCTGGCGCTCGTAGATCAGTGGGGGGCCACTGCTACGGCCAACCCTCCCGATCGCCTCCGAGGTTAGTCTGGGCGGCGTTTTTGGGATTTGCGACGCCGGTACCAAACAATGGCGCCGAAGGCGGCAGCTGCTGGTATTCCAACGCCAGCGACCGGTCCAGGAGCCGCTCGCGTGATCTTGTGCCATGAGTGGTGTTCGTGTCGCTCGTCTGCGGTAGTCGGGCCAGACATCAGGAGCACCATTGCACTTGCGGCAAGTAGGTGTTTCGCCTGTAACATAGAGGTCTCCAAGAGCTGATGCTGTGGATACCCCTCCCTTTTGTTACATCATATACCTGCTACCCCGGGAAACGGACTGGACAAAAGGGGTATGTACCTCATCATTCGGCAGGTCCGGGGCCGGAATGAGAACATCCGGCCCAGAGTATGGCAACAAGCTAGCCAACAGGGGTTGGAGAGACAGTGCCTCGCTGGCTCTCGACACACGCCGGGCCCTGCATTTCCAGACATGAACGCTGGCACTTCGGTCCGTTGCCGGAACCAAACGCCCTGCTATCAGTTGGACTCCACCTCCGGTGGGTCGATACGGCGAGGGTGTCCCCAGCGACTGGCAGATGCGGCGGCGGGAAGCACTGGACACAAAACAGTGTAAGCAATGCCTGACATTTGTCTCATCCTCGACGTGGACGCTGCCACGATAAAGGCGCTGGACAAGCTGGTAGCGGAAGCCGAACTCGCTTCACGCCGGCAAGCAGCAACATCCATCGTCCGCAATTGGCTGCTCGCGACCGGCTATCTCGATGACGACAAGCCGCTGACGTTTCCGCCCGAAAGGAACGATGATCGCTCCTGATCAAGCGATGCCTGACCGCCAGCACACGGCCCGTGTTGCGGCAAACTTGCTCATATCCTGGGCCTCGCGATTTTCGCGGGGTCAGGCGGCGGCGGAAGTCGTGCTTTTCTCAACCATCTCGCCGCGAATGCCGATCATGTGGCAGATCGCAAATGCGAGGTCCGCCCGGTTCATCGTATAGAAATGGAAATCGTTGACCCCACGCTCGACGAGATCGAGCACCTGCTCGGCCGCGACCGCGGCGGCGACCAGGGCATGGGTCTGCGGATCCTTGGCAAGCCCCTCGAACCGTTCGGCCATCCAGTCCGGCACATGCGCGCCGCAGCGGGAGGAAAAGTTCGAGACCTGCGCGAAATTGTGCACGGGCAGGATGCCAGGCACGATCGGAATGTAAATGCCGGCGCGCCGGACGCGCTCGACATAGCGTTCATAGAGATCGTTGTCGAAGAAGAACTGGGTTATGGCGCGCGTCGCTCCATTGTCCACCTTGCGCTTCAGCATTTCGATATCGGTGGCAAAATCCGGGCTTTCCGGATGTTTCTCCGGATAGGCGGAAACGGAGATGTCGTAGTTTCCGGCGCGTCTCAAGGCGCCGGCCAGCTCGGCTCCGTTGGCATAGCCGCCCGGATAGGGCTGATAGGCCGTCCCGACACCGGCCGAGGGATCGCCGCGCAGGGCGACGAACCGGGTGACGCCCATAGAGACGAACTCGCCGATCACCGCATCGACGGCGTCGCGGTCCGCGTCGACGCATGTCAAATGGGCCGCCGGCATCAATTCCGTCTCGTTGAGAATGCGCCGGACCGTCTTCAGCGTGCGCTCCCGCGTCGAGCCTCCGGCTCCGTAGGTCACCGACACGAAATGCGGCTTGAGCGGCGCCAGCCGGGTCACAGTTTCCCAAAGCCGGGCCTCCATCTCGTCCGACTTGGGCGGAAAGAACTCGAATGACACCCGTATCTTGTCGCCGATATCGGGGCGTCGGGAGAAACGGAACTGGTTCATCAAACGGTTTCCTTTTCCGGCAAGGCATTGGCAGCGGGGTCGGCTATCAGCATGCGGCGGTCGCGGCCGAGCCAGAGCTTCACCGTCAGCTTGGCCTCCGCACCGCCGCGCGGCTCGAAGTCCTGGCTCTCCTCCAGGTCGAGCCCGGCCTCCTCGAACCATTCCGCGATCTGCCGGTCGGAAAAGCCGAGCCGCTGATGCGCGTGCTCGTCACGCAGGAACTCGAGCCCGTGCGGAGCGAAATCGACGATGACGAGCCGCCCGCCCGGCCGCAGCAGCTTCGCGGCCTCGCGGATCGCCTGCTGCGGGTCGTCGAGATAGTGCAGCACCTGGTGGATCGTCACCAGATCGAACGCATCGCGCTCGACCGGCGGCGCGTAGATGTCGCCGTGGCGCACCTGGGCATTGGCGACGCCGGCCCTGTCGAGATTGGCGCGCGCGACGGCCAGCATCTCGCGCGACATGTCGATGCCGACGCCGCGCCGGTAGAGCGGCGAGAAAAGTTCCAGCAGCCGGCCCGTGCCGGTGCCAAGGTCGAGCATGGCCTGGAAGGGTCGCTTTCCGACCAGCTTCCTGAGAGCCGCCTCGACGGCGCCGTCCGGAACGTGCAGCGAGCGTATCTCGTCCCAGCTTGCCGCATTGGCGCTGAAATACTCCGCCGCCCGCTCCTGCCGCCGCCGCTTGACCAATGCCAGGCGCTCGAGATCCCTGGCGATCTGCGGATCGCCGTCATCGATGCGGGAGACGAGGCCGTTCACGAATTCGCGCGCCGCGTCCGCGTCGGAAAGGCGGAAGAATGCCCAGGATCCTTCCTGGTAGCGGCCGATCAGCCCGGCTTCGAGCAGCAGCTTCAGATGACGCGAGACGCGCGGTTGGGATTGGTTGAGGATGTCGGTGAGGTCCGACACCGTAAGATCGCCGCGCGAAAGAAGCGCCAGAATTCGCAGCCGGCTGGATTCGGCCGCCGCCTTCAATGTATCAACCATCGTGTCGAGCGTGACGCGCCGTCCAGGTGCCATGCCGAACTCCAAAAAGATATAAACATATCTTTATGTGAGTTTCACAGCCTTGGCAATATGCCCATGTCGTTTACGGACAAGAAAATGACGCGCGCCAATGAGGGACCGATGTTCGCACAGCGCGAAGGCGAGGTTCGGCTGAAGGTTGACCCGGCCGGCATGCCCGGCGACAGCCATCTCGTCTTCATCGGCAACGTACGTTCAGCCTGGAAGACCCGCGAGGATTGCCCGAAGAACATGGGCGCCGCGCGCGCCACGGGAAGGGCTGCGGCGGTCGAGATCGACGAGGCGTATCGCCCTGGTCTCGAGGGACTGGAACGCGCCAGCCATGTCATCATCCTTTCGTGGCTTGCGCATGCTCCGCGCGACCTCGTCATCCAGAAGCCGCGTCACGCCGCCGGCGCAAGCGGCGTTTTTGCATTGCGCTCCCCCGCCCGCCCCAATCCGATAGGCCTGCATGTGGCGCGCCTGGTCTCGCTCGACATCGCCTCGGGTGTGCTCGGGCTCGATGCGATCGACGCGCTGGACGGCACGCCCGTGATCGACCTGAAGCCCTATTTGCCATCGGTCGATGCGCTGAGCGACGCCACGCACCTCAAGGTCGGCCCATGAGCGCGCCCACCAACCGCAGGCGCGCCATAGACAAGGCGATCACCGCCCTTCTTCCCATGGCGCCCTATGCCGACACGGAGAAGATCCGCAGCGACGCCGGCGCTTCCCATATGAAAACGCTGCCGGCCTCGATCGCGGTTTGGCTGGCGGCTGTCGCGCATATCCGCCATGTCCATACCGACTATGAGAAGCTGCTCGCCGAAGGTTACGACAGGGACTCCGCGCGCTTCTTCGTCGTCGATCAGATCAATGACTGGCTTACGCGTTGGCGCGCGACCCGGCTGCTGGACCCGGACGACAATGCCTGAGCGGTGGGAAACGTTTGCAAGCCAATCGCTGTCACGCCCGATAGATCCACTGCTCCGGAACCCGCACAGAAATCTCCTCGCCATTGGCGATCCGCCCCGGCTTCTCCACCCACGCAACCAGCCCGCGTAAGCGTTTTGCTGCTTTCGGGAACAGCAACGAGCCGGCATCACGGTCGGCCATCCCCGCATGTTCGGCGATGGATCGGCCGGAAATCCGGCAGGGGCCGTTCTGGGCGTCCACCTTGAGTGTCACGCCACCCCTGAAGAACAGGAGCGTTCCCGCTGGCAGCATCGAGAGCCTCGGGATTCCCGAGATCAGCAGATTGGCGCCGATCCATTCCGGCTTCACCTCGTCGATGCCCATGCGCTCGGCGATCACGGCCAATTCGTCGGGCGCCACGATCGAGAGCTGGCGCTCGTTGCGTATTTCGGTACCGCGCGGATACCAAGGCTCGCGCCCGCCGGAACGCCTGGTATGGCCGGCATGGACGTCGCCCTCGATGCCGTCGAAGCCGAGCGCCAGGCTCTCCACGGCCGTCGTCACGAAATGGCGGGAATTCGCGGCGTTGGCTCCCGACACGATGGCGGAAAGCTTGCGTCCCGGCAGGATTTCCGTAGTGCCCTGCCCTGGCAGCCCGTCCAACATCGCTCGCTCCAGCTCCTTACATCATGCGCAAAAGCGCGCTGCCAATCGAATAGCCCGCACCGAAGGCGCAGAGCAGGCCGATGTCGCCCGGCTTCAGGTCCTTGTGGTTTTCCTGCAAGGCGATCACAGCGCCGGCGGCAGCCGTATTGCCCAGCTTTTCCAGAACCATCGGCGCGCGATCGTGCCCCACGTCGTGACCAAAGGCGAGCTTCAGGATCATCGCATTCATCCGGGCATTGGCCTGATGGAGCCAGAACCTGCGTACATCGTGCGGCGTCAGGCCGTGGTCGGCAAGGAAATTGACGATGAAGCGATGGCCGGCGACGGTGACTTCCTTGAACACCTTGTTCCCGACCTGCTTGATCATGTTGCCTTCCATCTGGACGGCGGAAGTGTCTTCCTGGCCGTTACGCAGCAGGAAACCGAAATTGGTGCGGATGTTGTTGGAGAACTGCGTCCAGCCGCGTGTATCGAGGACCTCGAAACGCCCGGGCCGCATCTCCCCTTCCTCCATGGGCTCGAGGATCACGGCCGTCGAGGCGTCGCCGAAGATGAAATGGGTCTGACGATCGCGGAAATTGAGATGCCCCGTGATGATCTCCGGGGTCACCACCAGCACGCGCCGTTGCGCACCCGTCCGCACGAGATTGTAGGCGACGTGCAGGCCTGCCGCGGCTGACGAACAGCCAAGCCCCATGTCGAACGCCGCGCCAGGAATGCCGAGGGCATTCTGGATTTCGATCGCGATCGCTGGATAGGGCCGCTGATGGTGCGACGCAGCACAGATCACCATGTCGATATCGCCCGGCTCGATCCCGGCATCGGCGATCGCGCGCCTGGCCGAGGCGACCCCGAACTCCGCCATCACCGAGAGCTCGTCGTCGGCGCGTGGCGGGATGCGCGGCGCCATTCGCTCGGGGTCAAGGATTCCGTCATGCACCAGCACGTGCCGGCTTTTAACCCCGGACGCATATTCGATGAAATCCACGTCCGACTTCTGAAGAAGCGGCTCGCCCGCGGCCTCGCGTCTGGGATTTTCCGCATCGACCCAGGCGTTGAAGCTCGCCACCAGCTCTTCATTGGAGATTGAGGCCTCGGGGATGAAAACACCGATGCCGCTGATGATGACACGCTTCATGATCTAGTCCCGTCCGCGCGTCGCCGTCGGCTAAACGCAATGCTTCCCCTGCCGGGCTTTTTTGCACCGCAGCGGTTTATGATAATTTAATCGCGATGCAAAGCTGCCGTAGCGGAAGAATCCAGTGGACGGACGGCAACGATGAACAATCTGGGAAAGCGCAGCAGCACCCTCCCATCGGCCATTGGCGGGTAAGCCTTGGCGATGCGTTCGCGATAGGCCGCAAGAAAGGCTTCGCGTTCGGCTCCCTCGAGCGGGTCGAGGAAAGGCTTGAGACCCGTCGACTTGAACCATTCGACGATTGCCGCTGCATCGGCGAGCGGGTGATTGTAGATGGTGTGCCAGATGTCGAGCAGAGCCGAGGCGCCGGCGAGCCGGTCGTAATAGCCGGCGACCGGCGGCAGCGGTGCGCGCGCAGCGCCTTCCATCTTCGCCGCGAAAGGCATGGCCCGGGCCGCCTCGCCCATCAGCAGATGCGATGGCTCGGCCAGATTGTCCGGCATCTGGACAGCGAGCACGCCACCCGGAGCGAGCATGCCAAGCAACCTGCCGAGCACGATTTCGTGATCCGGCACCCATTGCATCACGGCATTTGCGAAGATCACGTCGACGGGACCGTCCGGCTGCCATGTCGCGGCATCGGCGAGGCCGAAGGATAGGCCCGGCAGTCGCCGCCGGGCCTTGTCGATCATGTCGGGGGACGTGTCGAGACCAATCACTTCGGCAGCGGGCCAGCGCTCGGCCAGGAGTTCGGTCGAGTTGCCCGGACCGCAGCCGAGATCGACCACCCGGCGCGGCTCCGCCAGGGGAATCCGCGCCAGGAGATCCCGAGAGGGCCGGGTTCGCTCGTCCTCGAATTTCAGATAGAGCGACGCCGACCAGTCTGCTTTTTCAGACACTTGAGCTCCTCAGGACCAAAGGAAAAACATTCCGGTCGGCGATTTGGCAACCGCCTATCGCGTCAGCCTCTTGTAGCTCATCCGGTGCGGATTGACGCTCTCCGGTCCGAGCCTGCGGATCTTGTCCTGCTCGTAGTCCTCGAAGTTGCCCTCGAACCACTCGACATGGCTGTCGCCCTCGAAGGCCAGGATGTGCGTGGCAAGGCGGTCGAGGAACATGCGATCGTGCGAGATGATAACGGCGCAGCCGGCGAAGTTCTCGAGGGCGTCTTCGAGCGCGCTCAACGTTTCCGTATCGAGATCGTTGGTCGGCTCGTCGAGCAGCAGCACGTTGCCGCCTGTCCTCAGCATCTTGGCGAGGTGGACGCGGTTGCGCTGGCCACCCGACAGGTTGCCGACCTTCTGCTGCTGGTCGCCCCCGCGGAAGTTGAAGGACGAGCAATAAGCGCGCGTATTGGCGTCGAACTTGCCGAGCTTGACCACTTCGGCGCCGCCGGAGATCTCTTCCCACACGGTCTTGTTGGGATCGAGCGCGTCGCGGCTCTGGTCGACATAGCCGAGCTTCACCGTTTCGCCGACGCGGATGGTCCCGCTGTCGGGCTTCTCGTGGCCGGTGAGCATCTTGAACAGCGTTGTCTTGCCCGCGCCGTTGGGGCCGATGACGCCGACGATGCCGCCGGGCGGCAGCTTGAAGGTTAGGTCCTCGATCAGCAGGCGGTCGCCGAACCCCTTGGTCAGGCCCTCGACCTCGATGACGACATTGCCGAGCCGCTCGCCATGCGGGATGACGATCTGCGTGTCGGTCGGCCGCCGCTTGTCGGACGCCTCCAGCAGGTCCTCGAAGGCCTTGATACGGGCCTTGGATTTGGACTGCCGCGCCTTCGGGCTCGATGCGATCCACTCCCGCTCGCGGGAGATGGCCTTCTGACGGGCATCCTCCTCGCGCCCTTCCTGAACGAGGCGCTTCGCCTTGGCCTCGAGATAGGCGGAATAGTTGCCCTCATAGGGAATGCCGCGGCCCCGGTCGAGCTCGAGGATCCAGCCCGTCACATTGTCCAGGAAGTAGCGGTCGTGGGTGATGATCAGCACGGCGCCCGGGTACTGGCGCAGATGCTTTTCCAGCCAGGCGGTGGTTTCGGCGTCTAGATGGTTGGTCGGTTCGTCGAGCAACAGCAGGTCCGGCTGACGCAGCAGGAGCTGGCACAGCGCGACGCGGCGGCGCTCGCCGCCCGAGAGCTTGGTCACGTCGGCATCCTTCGGCGGGCAGCCCAACGCCTCCATGGCCATTTCGACCTGCTGTTCCAGGTCCCACAGGTTGAGACGATCCATGTCGTCCTGAAGCTTGGCCGCTTCTTCGGCGGTCTCGTCGGAATAGTTCATCATCAATTCGTTGTAACGATCGACGATGGCCGTCTTCCAGGCGACCCCTTCCATGACGTTGCCGAACACGTTGAGCGCCGGATCGAGCTGAGGTTCCTGCGCCAGATAGCCAACGGTCGCGCCTTCGGCCAGCCAGGCCTCGCCGCTGAATTCCTTGTCGATGCCGGCCATGATCTTGAGGATGGTCGACTTACCCGCGCCGTTCGGTCCGAGGATACCGATCTTGGCGTCGGGGTAGAAGGAAAGATGGATATTCTCGAGCACCTTCTTGGTGCCGTAGGCCTTGTTGAGGCCCGACATGTGATAAATGAACTGGCGTGCCACGCGCGCTATTCCCGTCGACAGGTTGAGTGGAAGTTGGCTGTTATGTAGGCGATGGCGGCCCTGGGGGCAATCGCCTTGTTGGGCGACAGCCCCCAAAGGGCGGTGGCTTTGACGCTCGGACGGCAAATGTCTTGACGACGAATTTGGGACCGGAAACAGTCGCGCGGGAGGAACAGCCGATGGGCTTCAGCCAGCAGCGTCGCGTCGCCTCGCCCACCGGCGCCGCGTTGAACCTCTACGTCAATCAAGCGACAGGCCCGGCCCGCGCGGCGGTCCAGATCAATCACGGCCTGGCCGAACACGCCGCGCGCTACGCCCGCTTCGCCGGCACCCTGGCCGACCACGGCTATCACGTCTATGCCCACGACCACCGCGGCCATGGCTCGACCTTCTCTCCCGACGCGCCGCGCGGCGTCTTCGCCAGAGCGAACGGCGGCGACAAGCTCCTCGCCGACGTGCTGGCGGTGCATGACGTGATCGCCAAGGACCATCCCGGCCTGCCGGTGATCGTTTTCGGGCATTCGATGGGCGGACTCGTCGCCATGAACTTCGTGTTGCGCCATCCCCATCGGGCACGGGCAGCGGCGATCTGGAACGCCAACTTCTCAGCCGGAGCAGCCGGCCGGCTGGCGCGGGCCCTCCTCCTATGGGAGCGCTTCCGCCTCGGATCGGACGTGCCTTCGCGCATCCTGCCGAGATTGACCTTCCAGGATTGGGCCGGCAAGGTTTCCGACGGGCGGACCGCTTTCGACTGGTTGTCACGCGATACGGCCGAGGTCGACAAATATGTCGCCGACCCGCTTTGCGGCTGGGACGCCTCGGTGTCGATGTGGCGCGACATCTTCGACCTCGTCTTCCAGGGTGCGGAGGACAGGCACTTTGCCGCAGTCCCGCAGGACATGCCTTTCCACCTGGTCGGCGGCGCAGACGACCCGGCCAGCAATGGCGGAAAGGCAGTCGAGGCGCTGGCAAAGCGCATGCGCCGCCTCGGCTTTTCGAATCTGACTTCAACGGTTTATCCGGCAACCCGGCACGAATCCCTGAACGAGTTGAATCGGGATCTTATCACCGAGGAGTTTGCCAGCTGGCTGGCCGCGGTGGTCGGCGAGTGATGCCAAGCTGGATCATGCGTCGGCGGTGACAGCGCCCGGCAGTTTCTGATAGTCACAGCGACGATTTGAACGAACTCCGGCGATATCATGGCTCAATCTCCCCTCAACGGCATCCGCGTCATCGAACTCGCCCGCATCCTCGCGGGCCCCTGGGCAGGCCAGTTGCTGGCCGATCTCGGCGCTGACGTCATCAAGGTCGAAAGCCCCCAAGGCGACGACACCCGCAAATGGGGGCCGCCCTTCGTCATGAGCCATGACGGGGAGAACCTGTCGGCCGCCTATTACCATTCCTGCAATCGCGGCAAGCGTTCCATCGCCATCGACTTTTCCACGCCGGAAGGGGCAGAGACCGTGCGGGAGCTGGTCAGGACGGCCGATGTCCTGATCGAGAATTTCAAGCTCGGCGGGTTGAAGAAATACGGGCTCGATTATGAGAGCCTCAAGGCGATCAATCCGCGGCTGGTCTATTGCTCGATCACCGGTTTCGGCCAGGATGGTCCCTATGCCCCACGTGCGGGATACGATTTCATCATCCAGGGCATGGCCGGGCTCATGTCGATCACCGGAGAGCCCGGCCGCGAGCCGCAGAAGGCCGGCGTTGCGGTGTCGGACATCTTCACCGGCCTCTACTCGGTGATTGCCATCCAGGCCGCGCTGCGCCATGCCGAACACACCGGCCAGGGACAGCACATCGACATGGCGCTGTTCGACACCCAGATTTCCGTTCTCGGCAACCAGAACCTCAACTACCTCGTCTCCGGCAAATCGCCTGTTCAGATGGGCAATGCGCATATGAACATCGCCCCCTACGAGGTGCTGCCCGTGAAGGATGGCCATATCATCCTCGCCGTCGGCAATGACGGCCAGTTCCAGCGGTTCTGCGAGGTGGTGGGCCTGCCCGAACTGCCGCGGGATTCCAATTTCTCGACCAACCCCGCGCGGGTCTCCAACCGCGCACGCCTGCGTGAGACGCTGATCGCGAAGCTCGAAGAGTTCGAGCGTACGCCGCTGCTCGCCGCACTCGAAAAGGCCGGCGTGCCGGCAAGCCCGATCAACACGATCGGCCAGATGTTCGATGATCCCCAAACGATCGCGCGTGGCATGCGCCTTGAGCTAGACGACGGCCATGGCAACAAGCTGCCTTCGGTGCGCGCGCCGATGGTGATGTCGGAAACGCCCCTGACCTACGACAGGCCCTCCCCGCGCCTCGGCGAACATACCGAGGAGATCCTTGCCGAATTGCAGAGGACAAAGGAATGAAGACCGGCGGACAGCTCATCGTCGAGGCGCTCGAGGCCAACGGCGTCGATCGCCTCTATTGCGTGCCCGGCGAAAGCTATCTCGCCGTGCTGGATGCGCTCCACGACTCTTCGATCAAGACCATCGTCTGCCGCCAGGAAGGTGGCGCGGCGATGATGGCCGACGCTCACGGCAAGCTCACCGGCAGGCCGGGCATCTGCTTCGTGACGCGCGGTCCCGGCGCCACCAATGCGTCGGCGGGCATTCATATCGCCATGCAGGATTCGACGCCGCTGATCGTGTTCATCGGTCAGGTGGCGGGTCACGCACGCGAGCGCGAAGCCTTCCAGGAGGTGAACTATCGCGCCTTCTTCGGCGACGTCGCCAAATGGGCGACCGAGATCGACGACGCCGCGCGGATTCCCGAGATCGTCACGCGCGCCTTCGCCGTGGCGACCTCAGGCCGTCCAGGCCCTGTGGTCGTCTCGCTCCCGGAGGATATGCTGACTGCGCTTGCCGACGCCCCCGCCGCCCTGCCCCATACCAGCGTCGAGACATCGCCAGGCGCGGCGGAGATGGCGAAACTCGAAGAGCTCCTCTCCAAGGCCAGGCGTCCCTTCGTGATCGTCGGCGGCAGCCGCTGGAGCGCGGCCTCGGTGGCCGCCTTCGGCGACTCGGCCGAACGCTGGGCGCTGCCGGTGGGCTGCTCGTTCCGGCGCCAGATGCTGTTCGATCACCTCCATCCCTCTTATGCGGGGGATGTCGGCATCGGCCCCAATCCCACCCTGGCTGCCTACATCAAGGAGGCGGATCTCGTGCTTCTCGTCGGCGGGCGCTTCGGCGAAATGCCCTCCTCCGACTATACGTTGCTGAAGAGCCCCTACCCCGACCAGACGCTGGTCCACGTCCATCCCGATTCCAGCGAACTCGGCCGCGTCTATCGGCCGACACTGGCGATCAACGCTTCGCCGGAAGCCTTCGCCCATGCCTTCGCGCAAACGAAGCCCGAGGCGGTTCCACTCTGGGCGGACGAAACGGTCCGGCTTCACGCTTCCTATCTCGATTGGTCGACCCCGCCGGAGACCGGCCCCGGCCCCGTGCAGATGGGGCCGATCATGTCCTTCCTGGAATCGGCTCTTCCCGAGGACGCCATCATCACCAACGGCGCCGGCAACTACGCGACCTGGATCCATCGTTTCCATCGGTTCCGTCGCTTCGCCACCCAGGCGGCGCCGACCTCCGGCTCGATGGGTTACGGCACGCCCGGCGCAGTAGCCGCGAAGGACCTCTTTCCCGAGCGGACCGTGGTCGCCTTCGCCGGAGACGGCTGCTTCCTGATGAACGGACAGGAATTCGCGACCGCCGTCCAATACGACCTGCCGATCGTCGTCATCGTCGTCAACAACGGCATTTACGGCACCATCCGCATGCATCAGGAACGAGAATATCCAGGCCGCGTGGTTGCCACCGATCTGAGGAACCCGGATTTCGCCGCGCTCGCCCGCGCCTATGGCGGGCACGGCGAAACGGTCGAACGCACCGGCGATTTCGCGCCGGCCTTCGAACGGGCGCTCGCCAGCGGCAAGCCGTCCATCGTCGAGATCAGGCTCGATCCCGAGGCCATCACGCCGACACGCACGCTCACCGATATCCGCGAGAAACGCTGACATTGTACAAGCCAGGCCGACGTGTCGTGTTGGCCTTGATGTCTTGGTAGTGCTAAGAGGCCGCGATTTCCAGGAACCGCCCCATGAACGCAGCGACGACGTCAGCCATCTCGCCAGCCATATCCATCGTCATCCCCTGCAAGAACGAAGCCGCCAATCTGTCATTCCTTCTGGATGAGGTCGATGCGGCGATGGCCGGCCGCGACTTCGAGACGATCGTCGTCGACGACGGTTCGACGGATGGCACTGGCGAGGCGCTGAGCAAGCGTATCGCCGAGGGAGCCGGCCATCTGCGCCATATCCGGCATGACCGTTCGGCCGGCCAGAGCGCCGCCGTGCGTTCGGGTGTCTTCGCCGCGCGGGGCGCGATCGTGGTGACGATGGACGGCGACGGCCAGAATGACCCGGCCTATCTGCCGAAGCTTGCCGATGCCCTTGCCGCGGCCGGGCCCTCGGTCGGCATCGTGGCCGGGCAGCGACTGAAGCGAACGGACACCAAGCTCAAGCAACTCTCCTCGCGTTTCGCCAACGGCCTGCGGGAATCGATCCTCCGCGACGGCACCCGTGATTCCGGCTGCGGCCTGAAGGCCCTGCACACCGACCTCTTCCGCCAGCTGCCCTTCTTCGACGGCTGGCATCGCTACCTGCCGGCGCTGGTGTTGCGCGAAGGTTTCGGCGTGGCCCATCTCGACGTGGTCGACCGCCAGCGCCGTCACGGCAAATCGAACTACGGCATCCTCGATCGCGGCCTGAGGGGCGCGTTGGACCTTTTCGGAGTCTGGTGGCTGCGCCGCCGGCGCAAGGTCGTGCCGTCCATTACGGAGATCCGTCTATGACCGACACGTTCGGACATTTGATGAGCTGGCTGCACGAGGTCTTCGTCCAGCAGTTCGACGCGTGGGTCCTGCTCGGCTTCGTCGCGCAAGGCTTGTTCACGATGCGCTTCGTGGTGCAATGGATAGCGTCCGAGCGAGCCAAGCGCTCGGTCGTTCCGATCGCCTTCTGGTTTTTCTCCCTGGGAGGAGGCTTCCTGCTGTTCGTCTATGCGATCCAACGGCAGGACCCGGTCTTCATCGCCGGCCAGGGCCTCGGCCTCTTCATCTACGTCCGCAATCTCTGGCTCATCGCCAACGAGCACCGCTCGGCGATGACGAAGACGGATTGATGCCCCGGTGATGTGGGCGCTCCCTGGAACACCCCTCATCCGACCTCGCTTCGCGAGGCCACCTTCTCCCACAAGGGGAGAAGGGAAGATGGCGGCGACGCTAATGCCAGCCGCAAGCGTTTGCGATTGGCAGAAGCGAGGTCGGATGAGGGGTGTTCCAGAAGGGCCCGTCGGATGTGGGGGGTGTGGCACGGCGACCCCCGATATGGTCAAGGCCACAAGCGGAAGCGCCACGGCATGACAGACGCCACTGCAACCACATCCTCCACGAACGGGCGGCCAAGTGCCGTCCACTATCTCGCGCTCGTCCTCTTCTGCCTGTTCGCCTTCGTGCCCGGCATCGCGTCGCTGCCGCCGACCGATCGCGACGAATCCCGCTTCGTCCAGTCGACCAAGCAGATGGTCGAAAGCGGCGACTTCGTGGACATCCGCCTGCAGGACGAGCCTCGCTACAAGAAACCCGCCGGCATCTATTGGCTGCAGTCGGCGGCGGTGCTTCTGAGCGGCAAGGGTGCCGACGCTCCGGTCTGGGTCTATCGGACCGTCTCCGTCGCCGGGGCAACGCTGGCCGTCCTGGCGATCGCGTGGCTCGGCTCCTTCATGTTCGGCAGGACGGCCGGGCTGATCGCCGGCTTCGGTCTCGCCGGCATCGTCATGCTGGCCTTCGAGGCGCGCATGGCCAAGACGGATGCGACGCTGCTTGCCACCGCGCTTCTGGCGCAGGCGGCCCTCGCCCGCGTCTATCTCGGCCATAAGAAGAGCCTGCCCCAAGGCTGGGCGCCCTGGCTGTTCTGGATAGCGCAAGGCGCGGGCATTCTCATCAAGGGACCCGTCGTGCCCGCGGTCAGTGCGCTGACCGTCGCCTCCGTCGCCTTCTTCGACAAAGACCGCAAGTGGCTGAAAGGGCTGCGCGCCGGTCCGGGCGTCCTGATCGCGATCCTCGTCGCAGCACCTTGGCTTGCATTGATCACCTGGCGAAGCGGCGCCGAGTTCTGGCAGGAGTCGCTCGGCCGCGACTTCCTCGGCAAGGTCGGCTCCGGCCAGGAATCCCACGGTTTCCCGCCCGGCTATTACGTCCTTCTCTTTTCCCTGACCTTCTGGCCCTTTGCCGTTCCGGCGATCGGCGCGGGCCTGAACGCCTTGAACCGCTTCCGCACAGACCCGCGCCTGTTGTTCTGCCTGGCGTGGTACCTGCCCTATTGGATCGTCGTCGAGCTGATGCCGACCAAGCTGCCGCACTACATGCTTCCGGCCTTTCCCGCGCTTCTTCTCCTGATGGCCTGGGGATTCATGGAAGGCGAGACAGGTACGGCCGGCCTGCGGCGATGGCAGGTCTGGCTCTATCGGGCGACCGTCTTCGGCGCCGTCCTGGTGACGGTGCTGCTCGCGGCGATCGCCATTGGCGTGACGCCCTATGTTCTCGGCACGATCTCCTGGTGGGGCGTGCTTGCCGCAGCGCTCATCATTCTGGCCGGATGGACGGCATCGGGAATTCGGCCAGCCTTCGCGCCACTGCAACGGATCGTGCTCGCTGCGGTGAGCGCCGCGGCAGCGATGGGCATGCTCACCACCTTCGTCGTGCCGGGGCTGACGCCGGTCTGGTTGAGTCCAGAGATCGCCAGGGAATTCGCGGCCGTCAAGCCCTGCCCGGAGTCCCGTTTGATCTCGGCCGGCTACCACGAACCGAGCCTCGTCTTCCTCGCCGGCACGAACACGCTGCTCACCGACGGCGCGACGGCGGCGGCAGAGCTCGGCAAGGATGCGTGTGCGGTGGCGCTCATCTCCGATGACCAGTTGGAGGCGTTCGACGGATCGCTTGCGGAGGGCGCTTCCAGCATCGAGGAGCTTGGCCGCGTGACCGGCGTCAACTATTCAAAGGGGACGGAGCGCGTCCTGACCTTCTTCGGGCAGGCGCGATAGGCGACGCGCGAGACGTTTATGAAGGTCCTGCTCACCGGCGCAGCCGGCTTCATCGGTTACCATACGGCCCGCCTCCTGCTGGAGCGGGGCGATACGGTTCACGGCCTGGACAATCTGAACGACTATTATGACGTGCGTCTGAAACAGGCCCGGCTCGCGGCTCTCGAGCCTTTCGAGCGTTTCAGCTTCGCCGCCGCGGACATCGCCGATCCCCGGCAACTCGGCGACGCCGCGACGGGCGAATATGACGTCATCGTCCATCTGGCCGCGCAGGCAGGAGTGCGTTACTCGGTCGAAAACCCTTACGCCTATGTCCATTCCAATGTGACCGGGCAGGTGGCGATCTTCGAGCTGGCGGCACGGCTCGGCAGGCTGCCTGTCGTCTACGCCTCCTCCTCGTCGGTCTACGGGGCGAACGAGAAGGTGCCCTTCTCCGAAGCGGACCGGGTCGACCATCCGGTCTCGGTCTATGCGGCGACCAAGCGAGCGGGCGAGTTGCTGGCGCAGGCCTACGCGGAGACGCATGGGCTCGCCTCCACCGGGCTGCGCTTCTTCACGGTCTACGGACGCTATAGCCGTCCCGACATGGCGCCGTGGCTCTTCACCGACGCCATCCTGAAGGGCCGGCCGATTTCCGTCTTCAACAACGGGGACATGGAGCGCGACTTCACTCATGTCTCCGACATCGTCGCTGGCGTCGCGGCCTCGGCCGATCGTATCGTGGCGCGCCCGAGGGAGACGGCGCCCGTCTACAATCTCGGCAACAACGATCCGGTCAAGCTCCTCGACTTCATCGGCGCGATCGAACGCGCCACGGGACGAAAAGCCGCGATGGAAATGAAGCCGAAGCCGGTCGGCGACGTGATGCGGACCTATGCCGACGTCGCGCTCGCCGAACGCGACCTCGGCTTCCAGCCCCGAATCAGACTGGACGACGGTATCGCCGACTTCGTCGAATGGTTCCGCGGCTACAACGGCTACCCGCGTTGAACAGCGGCGCCCTCGGGGGCTACAAGCCGGAGCCGCAAATCGGCTAGTCCCGGTTTTCCACGAAGGTGATCGCCGGCAGCAGGGCGGCGGCGTTGCGAAGGGCGGCGCCGGTGGCCACGGCCATTTGAGGCAGCAGCATCCATTCGAGGGTCCAGGCAGAGCCCGAACGCTCGTTTTCGTGGAGGAGCGCGTGATGCATGCCCGAGAGCAGCGTGGCGTTGAAGCGGGCAAGAGCCACCAGCACTTCCGCGCCGACTGGATTGACCTTGTGCGGCATGGCTGACGAGCCGCCCCCGGAGGCCAGGCGGATTTCACCCACTTCGCTCTGCGCCATCAACGCGATGTCCTGACCGATCTTGCCGAGGCTCCCGGTGAGCAGCGACAGGAAAGAGGCCAGTTCCGCAAAGCCGTCGCGTTCGGAATGACGGGCACGCGGCAGCGTGCGCAGACCGAGCCAGACAGAGGCCTCCTCGGCGACGTCGCCGCCCTTGTCGTCGAGCTTCTCCAGCGTGCCGGCAGCACCGCCGAAATGGAGGACGGCGACCTGGTCGCGGATCGCGGTCAGCCGGCTGCGATGGCGCACGAGCGGATCGCGCCAGCTGGCGATCTTGCGCGAGGCCGAGACCGGGATCGCGGCCTGCATGCGGGTATGGGCCATGACCGACACCTGGCCTTGCCTCGCATCGAGATCGCTCAGCATTTCGATCAGGGTATCCAGCCGATCTGCGAAGATGTCCAGCACCGGCACGAGCCGCAGGACGAGGCCCGTATCGATGACATCCTGGCTGGTCGCGCCGAAATGAACATATCTGCCGTACGGCTCGCCCACCGCATCGCGCATTTGCCGAACGAGTTCCGGCACGACCACGCCGTCGCGCGCCGTTTCGGCCCTCAGCCGCGCGACATCGGGCCTGAAGGCGCCCAACGCCTGGGCGATCGCCTGTCCGGCCTCGGCGGAGATGACGCCTTCCGTAGCCTCGGCCTCGGCGAGAGCGCTCTCGAAACGGACGAATGCGGCGATCTCGGCTTCGGTCGAGAAATGCTCCGCCACCTCCTCATCTCCGAGAAGGCCGGACAGGATCGGATGATCGAAAGGCGAGACCGTCATGACTGGCTAAACGTCGAAGAACACCGTTTCCTGATCGCCCTGCAGATGAATGTCGAAAACATAGGCGCCATCCCTGAGCGGCGCGATCAGCGTCGGCACACGAACCCTGTGCTCGATACGCTGGAGCACCGGGTCCTCGGCATTGGCCTTTTCCTCGTCGCCGAAATACATGCGCGTGTGGAGGCCGAGATTGATGCCGCGGGCGACGATCCAGAAAGTGATGTGCGGCGCCATCGGCCGCCCGTCACGGAACGGCACCCTACCCGGCTTGATCGTCTTGAAGACGAATTCGCCCGTCTCCATGTCGGACGGACAACGTCCCCAGCCCATGAAATTCGGATCCGCCGTGCCGCGCATTTCCAAGGGGCTGTTGTAGAGCCCGTTGGCGTCGGCTTGCCAGATCTCGACGAGCGCGTCCTTGAGCGGCGTACCCGTACCGTCGAACACGCGCGACTTCACCGTGATGCGCTCGCCCTTGGTCTTGTCGTTCACGAGGCTGACGCCGAGGTCGGTTTCGTAGACCCCCCCGATGCCGCAGAAGTTCGGCGTCAGGCCGATATGGACGTAGGGACCGGCGGTCTGCGAGGCGGTTTCCTTGAGCCTTCCGAGCGATTGCACCATGGCCTAGTTCCCCTCCAGCCTGTTCTCGAACATGGTAGAGCGGCGCCCGCGAAGGACAATGTCGAATTTGTAGGCGCGTGCATCCATCGGAATTGTCGCTTCCATGTCGAGTGGCGCGATCAGCGCCTCGATCGCCTCCCGGCTCGGGATCGTGCGTATGATCGGGCACTTCCAGATCAACGGATCGCCTTCGAAATACATCTGGGTGATCAGCCGCTGCGCGAAGCCGTGGCCGAAGATCGAAAAATGGATATGAGCCGGGCGCCAGTCGTTCACCCCGTTCGGCCAGGGATAGGGGCCCGGCTTGATGGTGCGGAAGCTGTAGGACCCATCCTCGCCCGTGATCGTCCGGCCGCAGCCGCCGAAATTGGGATCGAGCGGCGCGAAATACTGATCCTTCTTGTGTCGATAGCGCCCGCCCGCATTTGCTTGCCAGAATTCGAGGAGCGCGCCGGGCACCCCCTTGCCGCGCTCGTCGAGCACCCGTCCGTAAACGATGATGCGTTCGCCGATCGCGCTTTCGCCCGGCTTGGCGAAATTGTGGATCAGGTCGTCGTCGAGCTTGCCCAGCATGTTGTGGCCGAAGACAGGCCCGGTGATCTCGCTGATCGTGTTGTCGAGCGACAGAAGGGCCTTCTGCGGAGAACGCAGGACGGACGTCTTGTACCACGGCGTCAATGCCGGGGGATGCCAGTCCCTGTCCCGCTGGAAGAACGAGCCCGTTTCGGGCCTTTGATTGGACATGCTCTCTTCTCCCTCAGACCTTGCCGGCCTCGACATCGGCAAGCGCCTGCTTCGCGATCTTGATCGCGTGGTTGGCCGCAGGAACGCCAGCATAGATTGCCACAAGTAGCAGCGCTTCGCGAATATCATCGGGCGTCGCGCCCGTGTTGGCGGTCGCTCGCACATGCATGGCCACTTCGTCATCATGGCCAAGAGCTGCGAGAAGCGCGATCGTCACCATCGAACGCTCGCGCTTCGTCCAGTTCGGCCGCGACCAGACATGGCCCCAGGCCGCCTCCGTGATCAGCTCCTGGAAAGGTTCGTCGAACGCGCTCTTGTTGGCCTCTGCGCGGTCGACATGGGCGTCGCCCAGGACCGTGCGGCGGGTCTGCATGCCCTGCCGGTATCGTTTGGATTCTCGTGGCTCGTCCATAAGGGCTGCTCCCTTGTATCCCGCACGGAGTCAATCATACGGCGTCCGTTAAGAAAAATGCTATTTCACCCTCATTTCATAACTTTTCTGATATGAAACACTGATGCAGATCAAACTCCGTCACCTCTCCACTTTCGTCGAAGTCGCGCGCAGCGTCAGCATCGGAAAGGCAGCCATCAACCTCAACGTGTCGCAGCCGGCGGTCACGCGCACTATCCGGGAGCTGGAGACGGCTTTGGGGGCTCCGCTCCTGGAAAGGGATGGTCGCGGGATCAGGCTGACGAGCGCCGGTGAAGAGTTCAAGCGCCATGCAGGCGCAAGCATCGCGGCGCTCCGCCAAGGCATCGGTTCGGTGAGGCTGGGGCAGGCCCAAGCATCCGCCCCCTTGCGCATCGGGGCCTTGCCCACCGTGTCGGCGCGCGTAATGCCGGCGGCGGTCCACCGCTTCCTGGCGGAATCCCAGGGCGGAAGGCTGAAGATCATCACGGGCGACAACTCCGTCCTGCTCGACCAGCTTGCCGCGCGCGAACTCGACCTCGTCGTAGGCCGGCTCGCGGCGCCCGAGAGGATGCTCGACCTGACCTTCGAACACCTCTATTCGGAGCAAGTCGTGTTCGTCGTCCGGCCGGAACACCCCTTGCTTTCCGAACGCCCGCTTCACCTGTCCCGCCTTTCCGGCTTCACCATTCTCATGCCGCCCACGACAGCGATCATTCGTCCCTTCGTCGACCGCTTCATGATCGCCTATGGGCTCCAGGACACGAGCGCCCGAGTCGAGAGCGTGTCGGATTCGTTCGGCCGCGCCTTCGTCCGCGACAGCGACGCCATCTGGATCATCAGCGAGGGGGTGGTCGCCAACGACGTGGCCGTCGGCCAGCTGGCGATGCTGCCAATCGACACGTCGGAGACGCGCGGTGCGGTGGGCCTCACCATGCGGGCCGACGCGGAACGGTCGCTGCCGCTCACGATGCTGATCAACGCGATCCGCTCGGCCGCTGCCGCCGTGAGAAGCGGTCAGTAGGGAAGGCCGACATAGTTCTCGGCCAGCGACACCGAGGCCGCATGGGAGTGGAAAAGATAGTCGAGTTCGGACTCCTGAATCCTTTGGCCGAACGCGCCTGTCTCGGGGAACTTGTGAAGCGTGCTCGTCATCCACCACGAGAACCGTTCGGCCTTCCAGACCCGGGACAGCGCCTTCGCCGAATAGGCGTCGATGCCGGCCATGGCGCGCTCCGCATAATGCTCGCGAAGCCCATCGAAAAGGTAGCGGACGTCGCTCGCCGCGAGGTTGAGGCCCTTGGCGCCGGTCGGCGGCACGATGTGTCCGGCATCGCCCACGAGGAAGAGCCGGCCGAAACGCAAGGGCTCAGCCACGAAGGAACGCAAGGGCGCGATGGATTTTTCGATCGACGGGCCGGTGGTCATCTTATCTGCCGTGGCAGCCGGCAACCTGGCGCGGATCTCGTCCCAGAACCGGTCGTCCGTCCAGTCTTCCACCCTGTCCTGGAGCGCGCACTGCACGTAATAGCGGCTGCGCGTATGCGAGCGCATGGAGCAGAGCGCGAATCCGCGTGGATGATTGGCGTAGATCAGCTCGTGTGAGACCGGTGGCACCTCTGCGATGATACCGAGCCAGCCGAACGGATATGCCTTCTCATAGAGCGTGATCGCCGCTTCCGGCACCGACCTGCGCGAAACGCCGTGATAGCCGTCGCAGCCGGCAATGAAATCGCAGTCTATTCTGTGCGTCAGGCCGTCCTTACGATACGTCACATACGGCTTGTCGCCGTCGAAGCCCGCCGGCCTCACTTCGGCGGCTTCGTAGACGGAAATGCCGCCGGTCGCCGCGCGCTTGTCCATGAGATCGTGCGTCACTTCGGTCTGCCCGTAGATCACCACATGCTTGCCGCCGGTAAGACCGAACAGGTCGACGCGATGCCGCCGGCCGTCGAATGCGATGTCGAACCCGTCATGCGGCAGGCCCTCGCGGCGCATGCGCTCGCCCGCGCCGGCCTCGTCCAGAAGGTCCGTCATGCCCTGCTCCAACACACCGGCCCGAATGCGAGCCAGGACATGCTCTTTCGTGGAGCGCTCAAGAATGACGTTCTCGATCCCGGCATTGGTCAGCAACTGACCGAGAAGCAACCCCGACGGGCCCGAACCGATGATGACGACCTGTGTCCGCATGCCTTCCTCCCGCGCCTGCGCCACGCAATTCTTGAGGTCGAGCATGACCCCTGCCGGGCCAAGCCAGCAATAGACATTCCCGGCAGTTTCTTGCACAAATCGATCATCGCAACGGAAGACAGCGATGAGCATCCAGATCCCGACCTTCCGCCTCTATGGCGAGAAACGCGATGATCCGACGGATTTTTGGCTCCATTGCGAGACGATTCCCGAGCGCAGCCGTCTCCACGACTGGGAGATCGGCCCTCATCGCCATGAGAGCTTCTTCCAGGTTTTGCACATTTCGAACGGCTCAGGCGAAGCCCTGGTCGGTGGCCGGTATCAGCCGTTCGAGGGCCCAACGGCGATCTTCGTTGCACCGCAAGACGTCCATGGCTTCCGCTTCTCCAGGGATGTTGAGGGCCTGGTGCTCACCGCGCTGGCCGACCGGCTGACAGCTCCGGCACGATCCAATGCGGCAATCGCGTCCTTCGCAGCGCGATCCCGCCTGGTGAAGCTATCGCCTCGGGCGTCCCCAGCCCAGGAGCTGACTCGGACGATGACCGGTATCCATGCGGAACTTTCCGGGCGGGAAGCGGGCCGCATGGTGCTCCTCGAGGCGCTGGTTGCCGCAATGGTCGTTCACCTCGCCCGCGCCGGCGAGCTTGCCGGCGGGCGCGAGCACGCGCCGGGCCGCGACGCCCAGCGCATCGCCACCCTGTTCGACCTCATCGGCGCGCACTTGCGCGAACACCGGCCGGTGGGTTTCTACGCCGAGATGCTCGGCGTTTCGGAAGCCCACCTCAACCGCATCTGCCGGGCAGGCACCGGGCGAAGCGTCCAGGCCTTGCTTAATGCCCGTCTGATCGAGACAGCCACGCGGGACCTCATCTTCACGCCGTCCTCGGTGCAGACGATCGCCTATTCGCTCGGCTTCTCGGATCCTGCCTATTTCAACCGCTTCTTCCGCAAGCACACTGGCAAGACGCCCGGAGCGCTCCGGGCGTCGGAACGGGATCACATCGCCTTTTCGACCTGACCGCGGATCTCGCCGTCCTTGTGCGCCGCGGTGTGCAGGTTGATGTAGTATCTGCCGGCGAGGAGGTCGGAGGCCTGCGCCTCGGTCAAAGTCGCCGAACCCTTGATCGGGCTGGCAAGTTTGCCCTTGAATGGAACCGCTACCCCCGCGTTCTCGCCCTTCTCGGCGGGGCCGTGGAGATGTCCCGCAACAGCCGGGCCGCTCAGCCCGGAATATTCCACCGTCCAGTCGAGTTTCCTGCTCTGGCTATCGAAGGTGAGCTGGGCTGTGCCCTTGCCGTCGGTTTTGACGGGCGGGTTTTGCTGCGCGCCGTCCAGGGTGGCTGCGAGCTTCACAGTCTCGGCAAGGAGCGGTGACGAAAAGGCCATGACGGCCGCCGCCGCCAGACTGGCCAGCGACGGGATTCGCGCGAACGGATGCATGAGATGACCTCCTGGGGTTGACGCCGGAATTTTCCTCGCGGCGTGGGTCCGGCAACGGCTGGAACCCGACATCGTCAACGATGGCGCCCCTATAATGTTTCCCCGGCTCACGCCGAGCACGAAGAAGGGGCGACCACCCGCCCCTTCTCCAGTTCGGATTGCCGCGCTCCTACTTCAGCGCCTTGTCCGTGATGTCGTGCGTGAAGGCGCCCTGCGGCTCCTTGCTGATGACCGGGTCGGAACCGCCCTTGAGCAGGGTGGCGACTGTCCGCTTGTAGTCAGCTTCATCGAGCTTTCCGTCCGAGCCGGCCGTGAGCTTGGCGATCTCGGACATCATGCGCTTCTGGTGCTTTTCGGTCTGGGCGCCGGTGGCGTCGTTGTCGAGCACGATCATCGCCGCCTCGTCGCTATTCTCCTCGGCGTATTTCCAGCCCTTCATGGATGCGCGAACGAAGCGCACCATCTTGTCCGCAAATGCAGGATCCTTGAGCTTGTCCTCGAGCACATAGATGCCGTCTTCCAGCGTCGCGACACCCTGGTCTTCATATTTGAAGTTGATGAGCTCCTCCGGTTTGATGCCGGCGTCGATCACCTGCCAGTACTCGTTGTAGGTCATCGTGGAGATGCAGTCGGCCTGCTTCTGCAGGAGCGGGTCGACATTGAAGCCCTGTTTCAGGACCGTCACGCCGTCGGGACCCCCTTCGGTCTTGATGCCGAGCGTGCTCATCCAGGAAAGGAATGGATACTCGTTGCCGAAGAACCAGACGCCGAGGGTCCTGCCCTTGAAATCGTCGGGCTTGGTGATGCCGGTGTCCTTGCGACAGGTCAGCATCATTCCGGACGATTTGAATGGTTGGGCGATGTTGACGAGCGGCACCCCCTTCTCGCGCGTCGCCAGCGCCGACGGCATCCAGTCGATGATCACGTCGGCGCCACCGCCGGCGAGTACCTGCGCCGGGGCGATATCGGGGCCGCCCGGCTTGATCTCCACGTCGAGGCCCTCCTCCTCGTAGAACCCCTTGTCCTTGGCCACGTAGTAGCCGCCGAACTGAGCCTGGGTGACCCATTTGAGCTGGAGCGTGACCTTGTCAGCGGCCATCGCCTGGAGCGCCGCCAGCGACATCGCACCGGCAAGCAGTGAAACCATCAATGCCTTCATTTTTATTCCCTCTGAAGTTAGCCTGTCCCTCCACGGACAGACGGGTGCCAGAACGTTGCCGCTCTCTCGACGAGGGCGACGACGCCGTAGAAGACGGAGCCCGCAAGTGCCGCCACTGCGATTTCCGCCCAGACCATGTCGACATTCATCCGGCCCACCTCCGTCGAGATCCGGAAACCCATGCCGACAATCGGAGTGCCGAAGAACTCCGCCACGATGGCGCCGATGAGGGCCAGCGTCGAGTTGATCTTCAGCGCGTTGAAGATGAAGGGTGCCGCGGCCGGCAGCCTGAGCTTGAACAGCGTCTGCCAATATCCCGCGGCATAGGTGTGCATCAGGTCGCGCTCCATCGCGCTCGCCGAGGCAAGCCCCTGCACCGTGTTCACCAGCATCGGGAAGAAGGTCATAACCACCACGACCGCCGCCTTGGACGGCCAGTCGAAGCCGAACCACATCACGAGGATAGGCGCGATGCCGATCACCGGCAGGGCCGAGATGAAGTTGCCGAGCGGCAGCAGGCCTCGTTGCAGGAAGGCGGAACGGTCGATGAGGATGGCCACGACGAAGCCGGCGCCGCAGCCGATCGCGTATCCTATCAGCACCGCCTTGAGGAAGGTCTGCTTGAAATCGGCCACCAGTGTCGGCACGGATGTGACGATGCGGAACCAGATCAGCGACGGCGGCGGCAGCAGCACCGTCGGGATGTTGAAGCCCCGGACGATGCCTTCCCAGAGAACCAGTATGGTGATGCCGAACAGGGCCGGCACCGCAAGGCCGACGAGCCTTGCCG
Source organism: Rhizobiaceae bacterium (assembly GCA_035556195.1). Classification (GTDB taxonomy): domain Bacteria; phylum Pseudomonadota; class Alphaproteobacteria; order Rhizobiales; family Rhizobiaceae. The sequence continues at coordinate 227,493 of DATMFK010000024.1, read as the reverse complement.
CCAGCCAGCCTGCCGGCTTCTGGCGCACGAGCCATTCATTGGCTGCCCAGGCAAGGATCCAGAAGGCCAGCGCGCCGACCAGGATGCCCGCATTCATGGCTTCACCCCCATGCGGCTCAGCACCAGGCTGTGGAAGAAGCCGACGATCATGACGAGCACCGCCGCGATCGCCGCGGCTGCGAAAAGCGCGGCCCAGATCTGCACGGTTTGCCCATAATAGGAACCGGCGAGCAGCCTTGCGCCGAGCCCCGCGACCGCGCCCGTCGGCAGTTCGCCGACGATCGCACCGACGAGGCTGATCGCAACGGCCACCTTCATCGAAGTGAACAGGTAGGGCATGGAACTTGGCCAGCGCAGCTTCCAGAAGATCTGGGTGCGGCTCGCATTGTAGGTGTGCATAAGGTCGAGTTGGATCAGCTCGGGGCTCCGCAGCCCCGTCACCATGCCGACCACGACCGGGAAGAAGGAGAGATAGGTCGAAATGAGCGCCTTCGGCACGAGGCCGGAAAGCCCGACGGCGTTGAGCACGACGATGATCATCGGGGCGATCGCCAGGATCGGAATGGTCTGGCTCGCCACGATCCACGGCATGACCGAGCGATCCATGGCGCGGTTGTGGACGATGAACACGGCGAGCAGGATGCCGAGCAGCGTGCCCATGGCAAAGCCCAGCAGGGTCGACGACAGCGTGACCCAGCCATGGAAGACAAGGCTTCGCTTGGATGTCGGCGCGACCTGCACCGTCGTCTTCCACAACTCCTCCACGACTTGAAGCGGCGACGGCAGCACCGGCCGCTCCTGATGCAAGGTATCGCGCACGAGGTCCCCATAGGTCCAGGCGGTACCGGCCTTCTGGTAGACATCGAGTTGCCAGGGCGTGTTGAGATAGATCGCAAAGCCGTACCAGACGGCCACGATGGCCGCGACCACGATCAGGACAGGAATGGCATTGCCGGCCATGAGGCGTGAGGTGAGCGATCCGTCACGGATGGCACGAACTGGCGAGACGTCGGCTGCCGTGGTCATTTTGCCCCCTCAGCAGGATTTGCCACGACGGCGCCGCCCCCCTCACCCGACCTCCGCTTCGCTCCGGCCACCCTCTCCCCGCTGGGGAGAGGAGGGAGTTCACTTCTGCAACCTCCACGCTGATCCCGGCTGTGGCGAGTTTCGACCCCCTCTCCCCTCGGGGAGAGGGTGGCCGGAGCGAAGCGGAGGTCGGGTGAGGGGGCCGGCGCAAGCCTACCTTCAAGCGCAGCGGGGATGGTATCGAGCACGGCGCGGCGTTCTCGAAGCACTTCGTCATTCCAAAATCGAAGCACGGAGTATCCATGCGCGTTCAGGAAACGTGTGCGGATTTCATCATGTGCGGATTCCGAGTGCTGGCCACCATCGAGCTCAAGGACCAACAGCGTTTCCCGGCAAACGAAATCTGCGAAATATGGGCCAATCGGGATCTGGCGAGCAAATTTGAAGCCGTTCAACCGCCTGTTCCGCAATTCGCCCCAGAGCCGATATTCAGCCTCCGTCTCGTCTCCCCGCAGCCCTCTGGCACGTGCAGTCGCTCCTGGCCGTCTTTTTGTGACCACCACCTCACTCATAACTATGCCCTGCCCTCAGCCCATCCCGGACCCTTGCGGCGATGGCCAGGAATTCCGGCGATTCGCGGATGTCCAGCGGCCGTTCGCGCGGGAGGGTCGACTCGATCACGTCGGTCACCCGACCCGGGCGCGGCGACATCACGACGATCCGCGTCGAGAGGTACACGGCCTCCGGGATCGAATGGGTGACGAAGCAGATGGTCTTGTTGGTTCGCGCCCACAACTCCAGGAGCTGCTCGTTCAGGTGATCGCGCACGATCTCGTCCAGAGCCCCGAACGGCTCGTCCATCAGAAGCAGATCGGCGTCGAAGGCCAGCGCCCGGGCGATCGAGGCGCGCTGCTGCATGCCGCCTGATAGTTGCCAGGGATATTTCTTCTCGAATCCGCCGAGATTGACGAGGTCCAGCGTCCTCCTGATCCGCTCCTTCCGCTCATCCGGTGCGATCCCCATGATCTCGAGCGGCAGCGCGACGTTGCGCTCGATCGTCCGCCAGGGATAGAGGGCGGCCGCCTGGAACACGTAGCCATAAGCGCGCGCCTTGCGCGCCTGTTCGGGCGTGCGGCCATTGACGGAGATGGTGCCTGCGGTGGGCTTCTCCAGATCGGCGATGACGCGCAGGAACGTGGTCTTGCCGCATCCCGACGGGCCGATGAAGGAAACGAATTCGCCCTTGCCTATTGCCAGGTCGACGTCCGACAGCGCCTGGACCGGGCCGTCATTGGTCTGGAAGGCGAGACCGAGCTTTGTGGCTTCGACGACGGTGCCCCCTGCACCGGCCGTGGCTTGTTTGACGGTCATGAGCAAGGCCCGACCTCTCTTCCCGGCACCCCCTCGCGGCCAAATACTGGACACACCGACGGCTCGGGGCAATGCCCCGCCGCGACATACGACTTCACATTCATCATCCCGCCCTCGCAACCTGATGGAAACATCCCGAAGCCGCGCCTCCGAGGCGCGGCGACTGCTGCGCGTCAGACGCCGCTGGCCGGGATGCCCGTGCGTTCCACCTTGCGCGGCGCCACGACCTCCTTCCAAGTCGACAGGGCGCGGTTCACCGCGCCATGCGGCTCGCGCGCAACGAACGCGCCATGTCCGGGCCTGGTCTTCACGCCGCTTTCCTCGATCGCGAGTTCGCCGCGCGTGAAGACGAAGCGCGGCAGACCCGACACTTCGAAGCCCTCGAAGACGTTGTAGTCGATCACCGACTGCTGCTTGTCGGCGGTTATCGTCTTCTGGCGCTTGGGATCCCAGACGATGATGTCGGCATCGGCCCCTTCGACGATCGCGCCCTTCCTCGGATACATGTTGAGGATCTTGGCGATGTTGGTCGAGGTGACCGCGACGAACTCGTTCATCGTCAACCGGCCGGTATTGACGCCGGCGGTCCACAGCACCGGCAGCCGATCCTCCAGGCCGCCCGTGCCGTTCGGGATCTTGGTGAAGTCGCCGACCCCGAAGCGCTTCTGCTTGGTCGTGAAGGCGCAATGATCGGTGGCCACTACCTGCAGCGAACCCGCCTGCAGGCCAGCCCACAGGGAATCCTGATGCAGCTTGTTGCGGAAAGGCGGGCTCATGACCCGTCGCGCCGCATGATCCCAGTCCTTGTCGAAATATTCGGTCTCGTCGAGCGTCAGATGCTGGATCAGCGGCTCGCCGTAGACGCGCATGCCCTTCTGGCGGGCCCGGCGGATGGCCTCGTGCGACTGCTCGCAGGAGACATGCACCACGTAAAGCGGCGAGCCCGCCATGTCGGCGATCATGATCGCGCGGTTGGTGGCCTCGCCTTCGACTTCGGGCGGCCGGGAATAGGCATGCGCCTCAGGTCCGTCATTGCCTTCAGCCAGCAGCTTCTGCTGGAGCTGGGCCACGACATCGCCATTCTCGGCGTGGACGAGCGGCAGCGCGCCCAGCGCCGCGCAGCGCTGGAACGACGAGTACATCTCGTCGTCATTGACCATCAGCGCGCCCTTGTAGGCCATGAAATGCTTGAAGGAGGTGATGCCCTTGTCGACGACATGGGCCATCTCGTTGAAGACCTGCTCGCCCCACCAGGTGATGGCCATGTGGAAGGAGTAGTCGCAGGATGCCTTCGATGTCTTGTTGTCCCACATCTGCAGCGCTTCGAGCAGCGACTGGCCGGGTGACGGAAGGCAGAAATCCACGACCGTCGTGGTGCCGCCGGCCAGCGAGGCCCGCGTGCCGCTCTCGAAATCGTCCGCCGAATATGTGCCCATGAAAGGCATCTCGAGATGGGTGTGCGGATCGATGCCGCCCGGCATCACATAGCAGCCGGTGGCGTCGAACTCATGATCGCCATGAAGATCCGGCCCGATGGCGACGATCTTCCCATGGCTGAACAGCACGTCGGCCTTCCACGTGCGGTCGGCCGTGACGATCGTGCCGTTCCTGATAACTCTCGTCATTCCTGGTTCCCCTTGTTTCCCGCGATTTTGCATCGCGTTGGAAGTGTGAGCGGATATTACCTCATTCGACGATCTCCGCCGTCTCGACCACGGCATGGAACAGCACATCGGCGCCCGCCGCCGCCCATTCCTTGGAGATGTCCTCTGCCTCGTTGTGCGACAGGCCGTCGACGCATGGGCAGAAGACCATGGCGGTCGGCGCGACGCGGTTGATCCAGCAGGCGTCGTGGCCGGCGCCGGAAACGATATTGCGGTGCGAATAGCCGAGCCGCTCGGCGGCGTCTCGAACCGCCTTCACGCAGTCCTTGTCGAAGGCGACGGGATCGAAATGGCCAACCTGCTCGATCTCGTAGCCGATGTCGAGCGCCTCGCAGATCGTATCGATGCCCTCCCGGATGCGCGCATCCATGATGTCGAGCACTTCCTTCTCGGGAGAGCGAATGTCGATGGTGAAGACGGTCTTGCCCGCGATGATGTTGCGCGAGTTCGGATAGACCTCCATGTGGCCGATCGCGCCGACGGCATCGGGCTGGTAGTCCATCGCGATCTCGTGCACCAGCTCGGTCACGCGGGCCATGCCGAGGCCCGCATTGCGCCGCTTCGGCATCGGCGTCGAGCCGGTATGGCTTTCCTTGCCGGTGAGGGTGACCTGCAGCCATTTCAGTCCTTGGCCATGGGTGACCACGCCGATGTCGATGCCCTCGTCCTCGAGGATCGGTCCCTGCTCGATGTGGAGCTCGAAGAAGGCCTTTATCCTACGGACGCCGACAGGCTCCTCACCCTTCCAGCCGACACGTTCCAGCTCGTCTCCGAAGCGCTTGCCCTTCGCATCCTTCCGGTCATAGGCCCATTCGAGCTCATGCATGCCTGCAAACACGCCGGAAGCGAGCATGGCCGGGGCGAAACGGGTACCCTCCTCGTTCGTCCAGTTGGTGACGACGATCGGATGCCTGGTCTTGATGCCGAGGTCGTTGAGCGTACGCACGACTTCCAGGCCGCCCAGAACGCCGAGCACGCCATCGAACTTGCCGCCGGTCGGCTGCGTGTCGAGATGGCTCCCGACATAGACGGGCAAGGCATCGGGGTCGGCGCCCTCGCGTCGCGCGAACATGGTGCCCATTTGGTCGACGCCCATTTCGAGCCCCGCCTCGTCGCACCACTTCTTGAAAAGCCGCCGTCCCTCGCCGTCCTCGTCGGTCAGGGTCTGGCGATTGTTTCCGCCGGCGACGCCGGGGCCGATCTTCGCCATTTCCATCAGCGAATCCCACAAACGGTCTGAATTGATTCGCAGATTTTCCCCGGGGGCGGCCATTCCTGTAGTCCTTGTCTTTCAAGTTGTTCAAGAGGCCGGCGGTTACCCGCCGGCCTCCCGGAAGGCCGAAGCCTCAGTCGATCAGTCTCAGAACTTCCCGTACGTGGTCGATCAGCTCGTTGATCTGTCCCTTGCTGATGATCAGCGGTGGCGACAGGGCGATGATGTCGCCCGTCGTGCGGATCAGAGCGCCTCGTTCGAACGCCTTCACGAAGGCCGAGAAGGCGCGTTTCGTCGGCTGTCCGGCGATCGACTCCAGCTCGATAGCGCCGATCAGGCCGATATTGCGGATGTCGATGACGTGCGGTTCGCCCTTCAGCGAGTGCAGCGCGTCGGCCCAATAGTCTTCCAGCTCGGCGCCCCGCGTGAGCAGGCCCTCTTCCTTGTAGGTGTCGAGCGTTCCCAGAGCCGCGGCGCAGGCGATCGGGTTGCCGGAATAGGTATAGCCGTGGAAGAACTCGATGAGGTGCTCGGGGCCCGTCATGAAGACGTCGTGGATCTCCTTCTTCACGAACACCGCGCCCATCGGGATGACGCCGTTGGAGACGCCCTTCGCGGTTGTGATGATATCAGGCGTCACACCGAAATAGTCGGCGGCGAACGGAGTGCCCAGGCGACCGAAACCGGTGATCACCTCGTCGAAAATGAGAAGGATGCCATGCTTGTCGCAGATCTCGCGAAGCCGCTTCAGATACCCCTTGGGCGGGATCAGAACGCCGGTGGAGCCGGCCACCGGCTCGACGATGACGGCGGCAATGGTCGATGCGTCATGAAGCGCGACGATGCGCTCGAGTTCGTTGGCGAGCTCGGCGCCATGCTCCGGCTCGCCGCGGGTGAAGGCATTCTTCTCCGGCAGATGGGTATGCGGCAGATGGTCGACGCCCGTGAGCAGCGAGCCGAACATCTTGCGATTGCTGACAATGCCGCCGACCGAGATGCCCCCGAAATTCACGCCGTGATAGCCGCGCTCGCGACCGATCAGCCTGGTCCGCGATCCGTCGCCCTTCGCCCGATGATAGGCGATCGCCATCTTGAGCGCGGTATCGACCGATTCCGAGCCGGAATTGGTGAAGAACACATGGTCCATTCCGGCCGGCGCGATGTCGACCAGCCGATTGGCCAATTCGAAGACGATGGGATGACCCATCTGGAAGGCCGGCGCGTAGTCCAGCTCGCCCGCCTGAGCACGGATTGCCTCGGTGATTTTCGGCCGGCAATGGCCGGCATTGACGCACCACAGGCCAGCGGTGCCGTCGAGGATCTGGCGACCGTCGTTCGCTGTATAGTGCATGTCTTTCGCGGCAACCAGCATGCGCGGCGCCTGCTTGAACTGCCGGTTTGCCGTAAAAGGCATCCAGAATGCGCTGAGATCGTTCGGCGTGACTTTCAGCCGGTTCGACATGACCAAGCTTTCCTTTCAGTCTCTCGTTTCGCTACGGCCAACGCTTGGTCTTCGTCATAATTTCGTGCTACGCAAATTTTTGACCGATTGGACAAACGTTAGCACCGCTGCTTTGGCGGTCAAGGAAATAGTACCGGAAATGTCCGACCGAAGGCGCGTTCCACAGTCAGGGATAAACTGGTCCAGTCGATTGGGCCACAGCGCCCTTCAGCCGCCAATTAGGAGGACATGACCTTGGACACGGTCACGCCTCGGCGGCGCACGCGCATCCAGCAGGAAAAGCGCGAGGTCATCCTCGACGCTGCGCTGGACGTATTCTCCACCCATGGGTTCCGCGGGTCCACCATCGACCAGATCGCCGAGGCGGCCGGCATGTCGAAGCCGAACCTGCTCTACTACTTCCGCAGCAAGGAAGACATTCACAGAACCTTGCTCCAGCGCCTGCTCGACACCTGGCTGGCGCCGCTTCGGGAGCTCGACGACATCGGCGACCCCATGACCGAGCTGCGCGCCTATATCCGCCGCAAGCTGGAGATGGCGCGTGATTATCCGCGTGAGAGCCGGCTTTTCGCCAACGAGATCATCCAGGGCGCGCCCCGCATCATGCCCATGCTGGAAGGCGAGCTGAAGTCGCTGGTCGACGAAAAAGCGGAGGTCATCAAGGGCTGGATGCGCGCCGGCAAGATCGCCCGCACCGATCCCTGGCACCTCATCTTCTCGATCTGGGCGACCACGCAGCATTACGCCGATTTCGACGTCCAGGTCCGCGCCGTGCTCGGCCCGGATCGCGGCAGCGAAGGCCGCTTCGAGGATGCGGCCCGTTTTCTGGAACAGCTCTACCTGGAAGGTCTGACCCCGAAGGGGTGATGCCGTCGGGATCGAGCCCTCGCGCGGCAATGGGACAGCCGCGACCAATCCTGTCACGGGTTCAGCTCCGGCAACGCCGGAAGGCGCGCGGTTCGGGGAGGCTTCCTTTTCAGCCATGCGGCCCGCACCCGGGCGATGGCTGCCTGCAGCGCGCGCAAATCCGGGGCTGAGCCGCCTTGTCCGGGGGCGAACGTCGCCTTCTGGAACCGCTTGAACTCCTGCTGGGCCGGCCAATCGCCTGCGTCCTGCAACCAGGCGGCAACCGGAGCGATGCCAGCACGCCTGCTCCACACGTCCAGCGCCGAATAGGCAGAAAGAGGATCGCCTTGCCGGCAAGCCCTTTCGAAGCGGCCGAAGAAAGCTGCTTCGCTATGTTCCCTCTCATTCCGCCGGGCTGTGCGCCAGGCAACGAAGCCGGGCCAAAGACGAGCCGCAAGCCAGCCGGCCAAGACCATGATGACGAGAAGCCCCGCGCCTAGAAGGGCGTACGGCGCCCAGTCGCCTAATGCCACCCCCCGGCGCTCGGCCTGAACGGGCGGTGCGATCGCCGGCTGGAATGCCGCGCTTTCTGCGACCACAGCCGTCACTACGGGAGCGGTCGCGACGTCGTTCTTCTTGGCGATGGGATCGTACCAGGAGACCTCCACCGCAGGGAGCGCGTAGGTCCCCGGCTTGTTGAAACCATAGGTGACCTTGTCGACGCGCTTGCCGAGGGAAAGCCCGTCCGATGAATCGTCGGAGAGCTTGGGATCGTGACGATAGATGCGCACACCCTCCGGCGCGGTGAAGGTCGGGGCGGGGATCATCATCGCCTGCAGGCCATGAGCGCTCACGGTTATCGTGCGCACAAGCATGTCGCCCGCCTTGAGGGTTGCGGGATCCTGATCGAGAGCCTGCGCGACCTCGATGCCAGTCGCCGCTGCGGACCCGGCGGCGGCCCCCTCTGCCGGCGCGACGGTGAAGGTCAGCGGCGGCAGAGTGGCGGAGCCGGTCGTCGACTGGCCCGGCACGGCTGCATAGTTGAAGGTGATCTCGGCGGGCGGCAGGACGAAGGACCCCGCAACCTGCGCGGTCACGAGATAGTTGCGCCGTATGCCCGCGTAGGTCTCTCCGTCGATCTTTTCGGTGAGGTTCTGCGCTCGGGCGTCCGAAAGCGTCACAATGGCGTTCGGCAAATCGAACAGCGGAAATTGTGGCGGCGACAGGAAGAAGTTCGGCGCCAAGACATCGACCTGGATCATGATCTGCTGGCCGGGGACATAGGACCCCGGCGTCACGATCTGCGCCCGCACAACGGGCTCCGCGGCCCACAGCCGCACGGGGATGGTCAGCAAGAGGAGAAGCATCAGGAGGCGGGGCCGAGCGCCAGCCATCATTGTCCCGGCTCCTGGGCCTCGATGGCGAATTTGCGGGCGAGCAGATCCGTCGGCGTGACCTGAATGTTCCTCATCCACATCTCGGCGGTTTGCTGGCCTAGCTCGATCTGGCCCGCGGTGCCCTTTTCGCCCTTCTTGTCGAACTGCACGGCATCGGGCTTGAGGTTCGGCCCTTCTTCCTGCTGCTGCTCTTCCTCCTTCTTGCGGTCGGCGACGAGCTTCTCGACGATCGCCAGGTTGTCTTTGGCCTTCCGCCAGCCGGGACGCAACGTCAAGGCCTCCTTGTAGCTCGCCACGGCTTCGTCGAGCTTGTCCAGATGAGCGAGGGCATTGCCCTGGTTGAAGTAGCTGTCGGGGCTCCGAACCTGCGCGAAGGCATCGATCGCCTCGCCAAAACTTCCTGCACGGTAGTAAGCCACACCGCGCCACATGGGATCGGCGAACAGAGCGGCCGCTCTCTTGTAGTCGCCCTTCTCGAACGCAAGGCGGCCCTGCTGGTCGGGCGTCAGCCACATGCCGGCAAGATCAAATTCTACCGCGTCGGCGCGGATCGGAGCGCTGAAGACAGCCGCCGCCAGCGCGAGGCCCGCCCAGTGCACGGACCAGCCGCGCCGGAACCAGAAAGCGCCCAGCAATGCCACGGGAATGGTGAACCACCAGCCGACGTCGCGCCAGCGCGTGGTGCCCTCCGCAAGCCGGTTCTCCAGGTGGGTGCGCGTGCGCTGCGCGATCCACCGAACGTCGCTATCGTCGAGCGTGATCGTGGCGACCCTCACGCCTGCGTCCTTGCCCAAAGCCTGCAGCCCCTCCACATCGAGCCGCTCGATCACCCTCCCGCCGGTCGCATCGGTCAGGAACTCGCCTTCACCTGTCTTGACCGGTCCGCCTTCGGGGGTTCCGACGCCCAGCACCATGATCTCCTTGTTGCCGGCATGGTTCTTGAAGGCCTCGAAGGCAGCCTGTTCGACACCATCCGTCATGAAAAGGATCGTCCCCGGCACGTCTTCGTGGGCAAGGCTCACGTCGACCAGTTGCAGCGCCTTTGCCGTGTCCTTCCCCTTCACCGGCATGATGCGTGTCTCCAGCGAGGAAACGTAGGTCTGGACGAGACCCGCGTCCTCGGTCAGAGGCAGCACCATATGCGCCGACCCCGCATAGGCGAATACGGCCGTGCGCGCCCCCGGCCTCAGCCTCATGAGATCTTGCACCTTGAGCTTGACGCGCTCGAGGCGCGTCGGGGTGATGTCGATGGCATCCATCCCCTGGGAGAGATCGATCACCAAAGCCAGTGGCGCCTTGTCCTCCACGAAAGGCGGCCGCTCCCTCTCCCATGTCGGACCGGCCGCACCGATCGCGCCGAGCGCGATGGCGAGCGCGATGAAGTGCGGTGGCCGCGGCCGGCGGCCGGACTGCCGGTCCACCAGGAGGTGATCGAGGAGATGCGGCGCGATGATCCCTCGCCACCGGGAGCGCAGATCGCTCTGCCGCGCCGCGAGCCAGACGAGGGCCAAGGCTGCGACAAGCGCGAGAAGCCACCACGGCCGAAGGAAGTGGAAGTCGCCCGTCATGTCCTGCCCTCCTCGCGGCCCGCGGACACGCGCTTGAGGCCGGTGGAGGACCAGGCCAGCACGTGATAGCCGATGAGGAGAAGCAACGCCGCGCCGAGCGGATATTGGAAGAGCTCGATCCTTGGCCGCCAGGAGAGCGTGGTCTGCTTGACCGGCGTGATCTTGTCGAGCGTGGCGTAGATTTCGGCGAGCTGGTTCTGGTCCTGGCCGAAGAAATAGCGGCCACCCGTCGCGGACGCGATCTTCTGCAGGGCCGCCACGTCGACCTTGTCCTCGCCTGTCGCGGTTGGGTCACCGATGCCGACCGTATGGATCATGATGCCGTTCTGGTTCGCGATATCGGCGGCGCGGTCAGGCGGCATCTTGCTCGCCGTGTCATTGCCGTCGGTCAGCACGACCAGCACTTTTTCCGGCGTCTTGCTGCCGGCGAGCATCTTGATGGCGAGACCGATGGAATCCCCAAGCGCCGTGCGCGGCCCCGCCATACCGGGGAGCACGCCCGCGATCATCGTTTCGACGGTGTCATGATCGAGCGTGAAAGGGACCAGCGGATAGGGTGCGTCGCCGAAGGCGATCAGCCCGATCCGGTCTCCCTGCCGGCGTTTCACGAAATCGGAGACGACCTCCCGCACCGCGGCCACCCGGGTCACCATCTCGCCGCCCGGCGCACGGAAATCCTTCGTGTCCATCGACTGGGAGAGATCCAGCGAAAGCATCAGGTCGCGCTGCGGCTCGACCTTCTCGATGGGAGGCTCGACGAATTGCGGCCGGGCCAGCGCCAGAACGACAAGCACCCAGCAGATCGGCGCGAGCAGGATCTGCGCCCAGGTCTTGCGCGGCACGACCGATCCCTGGGTCGGAACCAGCCCTGCCGCCGCGGCCACCTCGTCGAAGAACGGGATCCGCACGGAGGCCGTCTCCTCGCGATAGGGCGGCACCAGCCGCCAGACCAGGAACGGCAGCGGAAGCACGATTAGCAGCCATGGATAATCAAGCTGATACAACGTGACCCTCGATCCAGCGGCGCGCGCAAGAGGCAAACCTCCTCGCCTCGGTCTCGTCGATGGAGCCGAGGCTCGTCCGAGAGCGATATTCCAGGTCATCAAGGAGCCGCGCAGCAGAGACGTCGAAGGATTGCCTGGCGTCGTGCTCGCGCAGGAAGGCGAGCCAGGCCTTGCCGGTCAGCGAAGCCACGGTTCTGCGTGGCCAGGCTGCCAACGCGACCCGCTTGAGCAGTTCCGGCATTGCAGCGAGCGCATCCGCTCGCGTGGCTTCGTCGGCAAGCTGCTCCTCCAGTTCGGCGAGATCGGCGAGCGCCTCGCGCCGATAGCGATTCGCACGGAAGCGACGCAGCCAGCGAAGGAACACGAATGCAGCCAAAGTAAGCAGGATCACGGCCACGAGCCCCCACCCCCAGGTCTGCGGCCACCACGACACCGGCAACGGGGTGACGATATCGGCCAACTGGTCGAGAGACGGGCGGGTATCGGGCTGTCGGGCTGTCGGGTCCATCGCTCAGCGCCGTCTCTGCCGCCAGGCAAGTTGGCCCAGCAGGCGCCGAAGCTGGGGCGCGGTCACTTCAGCCGTCGAGAGAAGCAGCATGGGCAGGCCGAGTTCCTGTTGCCAGGCGTTGAACTCCTCGCCGCGACGCCGGGCGAATTCGGCTATGCCGCTGCGCGTCGGGGCATGGCCGAGCGGCAGTTCGATCTGAAGCTTGCCGCCGCTCACCACGACGTTGGTCGTACCGGGCAAATCGAGCAGGAACGGGTCGTAGACCAGCACCGCCAGCACGTCGTTGCTGATCGTGAGCCGCAAGAGAAGGTCGCGCGTGCGGGCGCCGTGTCCTTCGAAGTCGCTGAACACGATGACCAGATGGTCGTGAACGGCGACGTTGGCCACCTTCTCCAGGACAAGATCGAGCTGGCCTGAGCCGCGCGGTGTGTTCGAATCCGCGCTGAGCTCCGCATTCTGGCGGGCGATCGCGCCGGCGAGGCCGATCACGGCCTCCCGGCTGCGGTGCGGTCGAAGCTCGTCGATGCGGCTGTCGTTGAACACGAAGCCGCCGACACGGTCGCCGAGTTCCATGATCCGCCATGCGGACAGCGCCGCCGCCTCCGCTGCCGCCACCGATTTCATCCGCTCGCGGCTGCCGAAGAACATGTTCATGCGCTGGTCGACGACGATCAGGGCCGGCCTGTCCTTTTCCTCGTCATAGACGCGGACGAAGGGCTTTCCGGTCCGGGCGGTCACGCGCCAATCGATGGTGCGGACGTCGTCGCCGGGCAGATATTCGCGCAGTTCCTCGAAGGCGAGACCCCGGCCGCGCACCTGCGAGGCGTGCCGACCGGCAAGGATGCGATGGACTGCCTGCTTGCGCGCGAAGGTGAAGTCCCTCGCCGAAGCTTCAAGCGCGGCGAGGTCCTCCACGGTCACGTAGACGCCTTGCGCGGCTTCGGAGGATGAAGGGCGCGGCCGCGCCACTCCTCCCGATCGTCCGAGCGCCGCGAAGGAAAGGCCCATGGCCACCTCCTTCACGCCACCGCCACGAGGTCGACGATGCGATCGATCACCTGATCGGCGGTCACGCCCGCGGCATGGGCCTCATAGGACAGGATCAACCTGTGTCGGAAGACGTCATGAACGATCGCCTTCACGTCATCGGGCGTAACATAGTCGCGCCCGTCCATCCAGGCATGGGAGCGCGATACCTTGTCAAGGGCGAGCGATCCGCGCGGACTGGCGCCCACTTGGATCCACTTTCCGAGATCCTTGTCCAGCTTGGCGGCTTCGCGGGTCGCATAAACCAGGGCAACGATGTAGTTCTCCACCGGCTCGGAAACCGCGATGCCGCTGATGTCCTTGCGGGCATCGAATATGGCCTTCGGGTCGAGCTTCTGATCGGCCTTGCCGCCCGCCTTGGCTTCCGCTTCCTCGCTCCTGACCAGCCGCATGATCTCGGCCTCCGCCGAACGCGCCGGATAATCGACGCGAATGTGCATGAGAAAGCGATCGAGCTGCGCTTCCGGCAAGGGATAGGTGCCTTCCTGCTCGATGGGATTCTGAGTGGCCATCACCAGGAAAAGCTCGGGCAAGGCGTGGCTGCTACCGCCGACCGTCACCTGCCGTTCCTCCATCGCCTCCAACAGCGCCGACTGGACCTTCGCCGGGGCACGGTTGATCTCGTCCGCCAGGATTAGGTTGGCGAAGACCGGTCCTTGCTGGAATTCGAAAGCGCCTTTGCCGCCCGAGGAGAAATACACCTCGGAGCCGGTGATATCGGAGGGCAGAAGGTCGGGCGTAAACTGGATGCGCGACAGCTCGGCCGCCAGGTTCTTGGCCAGGCTCTTGATGGCCCTCGTCTTGGCGAGGCCTGGCAACCCCTCCACCAGAAGATGACCGTTGCTCAGGAGGCCGAGGAGCAGCCGCTCGACCATTGCTTCCTGGCCGATGATCGATTGGCCGATGCGCTTTCCCAACGCGGCAATGTCTTCACGGGCGCCCATCGATCTTCTCTCCCTCGGGACCTGCCGTCCCCACGCTACGGATCCTTGCCGGTCAAGAACCAGTCGTAATAGGCGTTGCCGGCACTGGCCGCGCCGAGCTTGTCCATCTGGCTCTTCCAGCCCAGCCGATCGCCGAGATAGGCGTAGATCCCCGCCTGATAGAACGTGTCGAGCAGGTCGCGCTCGCGGCGCAGTTCTGCCTTGAAATCGGCACCCGCTCCAATGACGGGCACATCGCCGCGCAGGCCGAACAGTTCGACAAGGACGGGAGCGAATTCGTCGCGCCGGACCCATGTCGCGTATTCGATCGTCGGCCGATCGTCGGTCACGGGCGGAGCGTCCCCCGCGAAACGGGCAAGGCCTTCCCTGTCGGTGATCCAGGTCGCGAGCAAGGAAGCCGGCGACGTGATGCCGACCTCCTCCAGGGAAGTCCGGACGGACGGCTCGCCGAACCGGCGGGAGATGGCCGCAAGATCGAGCGGCATCGGCTCCAGCGAGCCGATCAGCAGCATCTCGTGAAGCTCGGTGGTCCAAAGGGATGCATGGGGGAAGGCGTCTATGAAGCTACGCGCCAGCGAACGCGTATCGTCGGCATTCTGGGTCGGCAGCGGAAGCCATTGCGCAACCATGCCGCCGGGCTTCAGCCGCGAGGCGGCCAGGCGATAGAAATCCGCCGAGTAGAGATTGGCCACGCCCGCGGCCGATGGCGGCGGCGGCTCCAGCGTGATCAGGTCGTAGGTTTCCTCGCTGCCGAGCAGTTCGCCCCGCCCGTCGCGCAGGCGGATGTCCACGCGGGGATCGTTCTGGATGTGATAGTTGCCGCTGAAGACGGCGGATGCGTCGAGCACGCCGGGCAACAGCTCGGCAACGACCCGCCGTTCGAGCGATGGGACAGTCAATGTCGCTCCGGCGGTAATGCCCGTGCCGAGCCCGACCACGAGCACGGCTTCCGGATCGTTCTTGCCGGTGATCAACGGCAGCAGCGCCTGGAGACGCATGTAGCGCAACGACGGCAGGGAGTCTCCCGTGTTGGAGACACCCTGGATGTAAAGGCGTCGGAAGCGCTTTGCCGCCTGGCTCTGCTCGACAACGGCCACGGTCGCGCCCCTGCCTTCCCTGTAGAAGACGATCTCGCCGGACCGCGCGCCAGGCAGGAGCGTCGCCAGGCGGTTGGCGGGGGTGATGGCGGCGACGAGAAAGACGGCAGCCCCGATCGCGGTCGCAGCCGCAAGCCATGGGCGGCGATCGTATCCACCACGCAAGATCGCGATTACCCCGACAAGGGCGGCAAGCGCCGCCAGCAGGCTCAGCGAACGGACGATCCCGAGCTGCGGCACGAGCACGAAACCCGTCAAGATACTGCCGGCGATGCCGCCCAACGTGTTGAACGCCACAACCGCGCCCACGCCACGCCCGACCTGCCCCTCCCCGACGATCAGCCGCAATGCTGCGGGGAAGGCGGCGCCGAGCAGGATCGTCGGCAGGAACACGATCGTCAGGGCGCCCGCCGCGAAACGCGCGCACATGCCGGCGAGCTGATTGCCGGTGAGCGTCAGTGCCGTTCTCTCGGCAAGCGTCTGGAAACGGACCAGCCACTCGCCGAGCAAGGCGATCTCGACAAGCGCCACCAGACCGGCGAGCGCAATCAGCAAGCCGAAGACCCCCCAGGGGTTGCGGACCTTGTCGGCCCAGCGGGCAGAAAGTGCGGCTCCGATCGCCAGCCCGATGAGATAGACCGCAAGAACCACCGAAAAGGCAAAGGTTCGAGTGCTCATGAATTGCACTGCCGCCTGCGACCAGACGACCTCGTAGCCAAGGGCGATGCCGCCAGCGATGGAATAGAGCGCGATCGCCCAACGGGCGCCACGCGAAAACGAGACGACAGCCTTCGAGGACGGTGAAACGTCTGCGCTTGGCTGGCGCCGGTCGACCGACAGCGCGCCGAGCGCCATCGTGAGGCCAATGGCGGCCGCGACCATTCCGGCGCCTCTCAGACCAAGACCGGGAATGACAAGAAAGGAAGAAAGGAGCGATCCGGCAACTGCGCCGGACGTGTTGGCAGCGTAGAGCCGACCTCCATCCGCGCCGATCGACTTCGGCGAGGCAGCGAGCGAACGGACCAGGACTGGCAGCGTTCCGCCCATCAGGCAGGCAGGAATGCCGATGAGGGCAAAGACCATCGACCAGGCCAAGGGCGTGGCGACCGCCTCCAGCGCGACGAACCACGGAGCCGCCCTCGCGAGCGCCAGGGTGGCGGCCATGCCCAGCACGGCCACTCCCGCTTCCAGCCCCGCGTAGACAAGGAGGGGGCGCGCTGTCCGGTCGGCGATGCGGCCGAAGACCAACCCTCCTATCGCAAGCCCCGCAAAGAAGGCTGAGACAACCGCAGTCACCGCATGGATGTCGACGCCGACGACCACGGAAAGCTGCTTGATCCAAAGCACCTGGAAAACCAGGGCGGACAGGCCGGAGCCGAACAGCATCATGGCCGGCCACGCTATGCTCAGGCCGTAGGCCTGCGCGACCCTGGCAGAGCGCTGCCCCATCTTCAACTCACGGCTCACCGCTTTCACGTCGAAACGCCCCGAGCATTGCGTGATTGCCGGCGCGCTGGCGCGCCGGCAGACTTGCCGAATAAAACCGTCCGATCACTGGGCCGGAGCGGTCTCCTTCATCTTCTCGGCGATCCTCGCCCTTACGTCGGTGACGATCTGGTCGACCGAAAAGCTCGCCGGTGGCTGGCTCGGCGGATACTCCACGAAGGTCTCGAGGAACGCTGCGGACCTCGCAACCGCATCCGCGAAGAGATACGCATTCTCGACCCGCCACTGATCGTAGCCGCTGCCAGAGATGTCGGCGTGCTCGTAGGGGTCCATCCGGAGGTTGTACATCTTGGGAACCCTCAGGCAGGTAAAGGGATTGGCCCAGATATCGAACTGACCCGGCTGCTTTTGCTCGCAGAATACGAACTTCCAGTTGTCGAAGCGCATGGCAACCAGCTCGGAGTCATCGTTGAAGTAATAGAACTCCGTGCGCGCGCCCTTAGGCTGCTCGCCAGTCAGGTATGGCAGCTGGTTGTAACCGTCGAGATGGACCTTGAAGTCCTTGTCGCCGACCTTCGTACCTTTCAGCAACCGGTCCTTGATGTCCGTATCGCCGGCGGCCGCAAGCAATGTCGGGAACCAGTCGAGCCCGGAAAACATGTCGTTGGAAACAGAACCCGGCTCGATCTTGCCTGGCCAGCGGATCATGGCCGGCACGCGGAACGCACCTTCCCAGTTCGAGTCCTTTTCGCTGCGGAAGGGCGTGGTCGCGGCATCCGGCCAGGTGAAGGCATTCGGGCCGTTGTCGGTCGTGAAGACGACGATGGTATTGTCGGCGACTTTCAAATCCTCCAGGGTTTGCAGCAACTTGCCGACATTCTGGTCCATCTCCCACATGCCGTCGGCGTAGAAATAGCCCTTGCCCAGCCCCGCCTTGCCCTCATATTCCGGGCGAACATGCGTGAAAATGTGCATGCGGGTGAAGTTCATCCAGGTGAAGAAGGGCGTTCCCGCCTCCGCGTGCTTCTTCATGAAATCGATCGCCGCGCCGGTGGTTTCGTCGTCGACCGTCTCCATGCGCTTGACTGTGAGCGGGCCGGTATCCTCGACCTTGCCGTCGGCAGTCGCCCTCAGCACGCCCCGCGGATTGTACAATTTGAGAAAGGCTTGGTCGTCCGCCGGCCAATAGGGCCGCTCCGGCTCTTCTTCCGCATTCAAATGGTAGAGATTGCCGAAGAACTCATCGAAGCCATGGGCCGTGGGCAGGAACTCGTCACGATCGCCCAAATGATTCTTACCGAATTGGCCGGTCGCATAACCATGGGACTTCAGAGCTTGAGCAATCGTTATGTCTCGATCCTGTAGCCCCACCGGTGCGCCGGGAACACCGACTTTCGAGAGCCCCGTCCGCCAGGGCGTCTGGCCGGTGATGAAGGAAGACCGACCCGCCGTGCAGCTGTTCTCGGCATAATAGTCCGTGAACATCATGCCTTCGTCGGCGATCCGGTCGATGTTGGGCGTTCGGTAGCCCATGACGCCGTGCGTGTAGGCGCTGATGTTCGACTGTCCGACATCATCGCCGAAGATGACAAGGATATTGGGTTTCTGGGCAGCTTGGTCCTGAGCGTATGAAGTTGCCCCAACGACGAGGGCGCTGGCCGCCGCAACCAGCATTGCCCCTAGTTTCGTTCTCTTCCGCATTTCGAACCTCCTGGAAGACAAGCATTCCGCGGATCGTGCTCGGGAGGAGTGTTCCGAGACCGGGGTAGCCTAGTGGTGGGCGCCTACACGCGAAAGTTTGTTACTGTAACAATGGGGTATGCACGGCGTGTCCTGTAAGACGCCTTCAAAGATCTTGAGCAGGTGGGAAGTTCTTCTTCCCGTTCCGTTACAGTTAAGCTCTAGCCCTCGTTGCACGATCCATTCTAGACTGTCTTCTGCGGGAGTGCTGTCATTGCAGGGAGCGTGTCCGATGAACAGGCGGATCGTGGATTTCCTGAGGGCCTGGTCGATCGTACCGCTCCTGCTTCTGATCCTGCTCTGCGCTGCGCAGGCGCAATCGGACCCCCTGCCCTCGTGGAAGGACGGCAACGTCAAATCGGCCATCACGGATTTCGTGCGACGTGTGACGCGCGAGGGAGGCACCGATTTCGTCAGGCCGGAAGATCGTATAGCGGTCTTTGACAACGACGGAACGCTTTGGGCGGAGCAACCGGTCTACTTCCAGTTGGCCTTCGCGCTGGACCGCATCAAGGCAATGGCGCCCAATCATCCGGAATGGAAGGAGACAGAGCCTTTCAAATCGGTATTGGCCGGCGATCCCAAGGGTCTTGCCGCAACGGGCGAGAAGGGCATGGTGGAGATCGTCATCCTCACCCATTCCGGCATGACGACTGACGAATTCTCCAGGATTGTCGCGGATTGGCTGAGGACTGCGCGCCATCCGCGTTTCGACAGGCCCTACACCCAGCTCGTCTATCAGCCCATGCTGGAACTCCTGGCGTATTTGCGCGACAACGGCTTCAAGACTTTCATCGTGTCTGGCGGCGGCGTCGAGTTCATGCGGGTCTTTGCCGAACCTGTCTACGGCATACCGCCCGAGCAGGTAGTCGGCTCGTCCGGTGTCGTAAAATTCGAGCATGGCGCCGACGGCAAGCCCGTCCTCGTCAAGGAACCCAAAGTCGAATTCGTCGACGATGGTCCGGGCAAACCCGTGGGCATCAACCGATTCATCGCCAGCCGCCCCATCTTTGCCTTCGGCAATTCGGACGGCGATCAACAGATGCTGGAATGGACCGCAGCCGGAGACGGAGCAACCTTCATGGGCATTGTCCATCATACGGATGCCGTGCGCGAATGGGCCTACGATCGAGATTCCCGCATCGGCAGGTTGGACAAGGCATTGGACGAGGGTCTGGCACGGGGATGGACGATCGTCGACATGAAATCCGACTGGCTCGAGATCTTTCCGCCCGAGAAATAGAGGCGCAGCATGAACAAGAACGTCCAGCCTCCCACCGACGTTCATGCCGACATGGTCTGGATCGAGGGCGGCTCGTTTCGTATGGGATCCGACAGGCACTATCCTGAGGAAAAGCCGGTGCACCGTGTCGAGGTGGACGGCTTCTTCATGGACAAGACGCCTGTCACCAACCGGCAGTTTCGCCGTTTCATCGAGGCGACCGGGCATGTGACCTTCGCAGAGATACCGCCCGACCCCGCGGATTATCCGGGCGCCCTGCCCCATATGCTCAGGGCCGGGTCGCTGGTCTTCACGCCGCCGCGCGGTCCGGTCGATCTGCGCAACTGGAGCCAGTGGTGGGATTTCAAGTTCCGCGCCAACTGGCGCAGGCCCTATGGACCGGGCAGCAGCATCAAGGGGCTCGACGAGCATCCGGTTGTCCATGTCGCCTATTCGGACGCGCTGGCCTACGCACAGTGGGCGGGCAAGGATCTACCGACTGAAGCCGAATGGGAGTTCGCCGCGCGCGGCGGGCTGGACGGCGCGGAGTTCGCCTGGGGCGAGGAGTTCACCCCGGGCGGCCGCCACATGGCAAACACCTGGCAAGGCATGTTCCCATTCGAAAATCTCAAGAGCGACGGCTTCGACCGTACCTCCCCCGTCACCTCCTTCCCGCCGAATGCCTACGGGATCTACGACATGATCGGCAATGTCTGGGAATGGACGAGCGATTTCTGGTCGGCGCGGCATCCCGAGGACGCAGCCAAGGCTTGCTGCGTGCCGGTCAATCCGCGCGGCGGGCCGGCGGAGGCGAGCTACGATCCCTGCCAGCCGCGGATCAGGATCGCCCGCAAGGTGCTGAAAGGCGGCTCGCATCTCTGCGCACCGAACTATTGCCGCCGCTATCGGCCGGCTGCCCGCCATGCGGAGCCAGTCGACACATCGACCAGCCATGTCGGCTTCCGCTGTGTGGCGAGGCCGGCAAGGGCGGGGGTGTAGAGCTTCGCCTGGCTGACGGCCTTGCCAAGCAACATAGTTGGCGGCTTATGCCGGCGCTGTTGCCCCCCCTGTCCTGCCGGACAGCCCTGCCCAAGGGGGGAGATTGGCTGTCACGCACGTCCTCGCCAATCGTCGAGGTTGCAGAAGCAGCGCCGGCGCCAAAGCTGCCAACATCCCCCTGTGTGGGGGAGATATCCGGCAGGACAGAGGGGTGCCAGCGCCAACGGTCAGTCACCGGCACCCTCGTCTCTCAATCCTCGGTCAGCAGCTTCAGGTCGATCGAATCCGCCATCGCCTTGTAGCCGGCGTCGTTGGGATGAAGGTTGTCGCCCTTGTCGAAGGCTTTCTGGATCTGTTTCGGATTCGCGGAGTCCCGGACGACCGCGTCGAAATCGATCACGCCGTCGAACGCCTTGCTGTTGCGGATCCAGTCGTTGATCGCGACCCGCTTCGCCTCCTTTTCGTCGCTGTAGTAACCTTCGAGCGGCGTGCCCTTGAAGGCGACGGCGAAAGGCGTGAGCGTGGCGCCGATGATGCGGATGTCATGGTCGTGTGCGCGAGCGATGAGCTGCTTGTAGCCATCGATGACATCCTCCGCAGAGGGCGCCGGTCCGCTGTCGAGCGGCGAGCCGGGCCAGCCTATGTCGTTGATCCCCATCATCAGGATCACGGTGTCGACATGCGGATGGCTGAGGACATCTTCGTCGAACCTCGCAAGCGCATTCACGCCCATGCGGTCGCTGAGGACGCGCGCGCCCGATATGCCTTCGTTGAGCACGGCGACCGGCGCGCCGCCTGCTTCCTTCAGGCGTTCGGCCAGCAGATCGGGCCAGCGATGGTTTGCGTCGGCCGTAGACCCGTCGCCATCCGTGATGGAGTCTCCGAAGGTGACGATGGCTCGCGCGTCATCGGGCGCATTGACGAGAATGCCGTTCAGGAACAGACGCGACAGCGAGGTGGTGTCCGGCTTGATATCGGCGTCGGCCGTCTTGTCGCCAGCGACGATGTAAGCGGTCTGCCGGCCGTCCCAGTGCATCGTGGTTGCCGGGGCTACTTTCGGAAGGTAGAGGCTGATCGCGAGGCTTTCCAGCGGAGCGACCTTAAGGTCGACCGGATCGCTCACGGCCGGCGCACCCGGCGGAATGGTAATGCTTGGCTTGCCACCGAAAGTCACTGGCTTGTTCGAGCCATCCTTGACCGCCGCACCACCGCCGGAAAGCCCAACGGTCGCCGACCCGATCACCAGCGGTTGATCTCCATATTCGTTCGACAGGACGACGCGAACCTGGTTGCCGCCGATGGACGCCCGGGCGACTTGTCGGATGGTCTGGTTCCAGAGATTGCGGGGAAATGACAGGGGCGCGAAGAAATCGGGCCCCCAAACGGGTTGCGGACTTGCCGTCCATGTGCCGATCCATTCGTCATCGGCCACGGCCGGCGCTGCAGATGCGACTGCAAGCGCAAGGGACAGAGCAAAGGAAGCTCCCGCCAACCGTGAGACCTTCCGGCGCGTAGTGTTGAATTCGCGTTGATTTTCGAACGCCACTGATCTTCCTCCTCCGAAGTATCAGCCCGCCGCCAAAGAGGATTGATCATGAAAACACCGAGACGTGCAAGGCCACCGATTGCTCGGCAATTGATAGAGAACCCCGACTTTAGTTCTGTTGTGGCGATCGCAATCTGAAAGCATTGTTCCTCAATTCGCGAAAGGGAGGATTATGATGGCCAGGATCGTCGCGCTTTACATGACGCCGAAGGACAGGGACGCATTCGATCGATACTACCACGCAACCCACGTGCCACTGGCCAAGAAGCTGCCCGGATTGAGGGAATACGACATCAGCCAGGGGCCGATCCAAACGGCGTCGGGGCCAGCCGATGTCCATCTCGTCGCGACGCTCACCTTCGATTCCGTTCAGGCGATCGAAAGCGCGCTCGGGTCCGCCGAGGGTAAGGCCGTTGCCGCCGATCTCGGCAAGTTTGCCGATGGCGGCGTCGAGCTCTACATATTCGATACCAGGGAGATCTAGCAGTTTGCCTCAAGGGCTTATATTGTGGCGAATGACCTGCGCAAGGTCCCGGGCGTCGAAGTCCTGCCCTGGCTCGGTCGCGAAGCTGTTCCTCAAGAGCATCTTCCATCAATAACACCGGCTGGGGGGACCGGGGGTGCCAAATGCCAGTTAGCCCTGTCTCTGGTCGTCGACGGATCCCAAAGAAAATTGAAATCACTATGCCGGATCGCTGCTATTCCGAGGTTGTTGCCATACTTGACTGAGAACGCCTCCAGCCCCTCACCTGCTGCAATCTTATGTATGTCGATATTGTCTCCATTTCGAAGAGGAAGATACAAATATCTTGCGCATATAGCATCGCCAACCTGACGAAACGCAGCGACAACTGCCATGTCGTCGTCACGCCCAAGTCGTACAGCCATAGCGGTATTGCCAATGGTCACGTCGTCCGCAGTCACTGGTCGCCTGTCTTGAAAGTCCCATATATCAATTCCATCTACAGCACGACCGCCGGATTTGAATACGAGATTTCTGACACCTAGTACGACGTCAAGCTTTAAGGTGCCAGGGGGCGCGTTGTCGTCAGCAGACTTCTTGCTGGCCTCAAGAGCCGCCGCTTCCTTGACAACAGACTTCATTCCATTAAGAAACTCGTTGCAATCAAATCCGGCTCTCTGCCATTTAGCATTCAATCGCTCTTTCAAATTGCAGAGCTCGAGCTGTATAGCCTCGATCCCGTTCGCCGTGCTCTCGATCCCAGTATCGTCTATGCCAATTTGTTCTACCATGTTGTTTATTGCAGCTGCATCCCCACTCCAGGCCTCAACAAACAAAGTCTTTGTTTTGATGCCACCAAGCTCACCTTCGTCTTCCGCCAGTGAGACTGATTGGAAGAGTTTCTCGGCCATCCGCGCCCCCAGGGCAAATGAGGACGATATCGTCGATCCGTGAACATCGAAAAGCCGTTGCTGCACGTCACGCGTTGGCTCGTGCGCGATATTGCTCGCAAGAAGTTGTTGAAGATCGAATCCAACACTCAGATCCTGCGCCGTCGGCTGGAGCGCCGATATCATCCAATCGGGGACTGCAAGCCTCAGACGGCGCATCAATACCAGTCCCTCCAGCCGCATTCCGAGTTCATTGGCCTGATATTGCTTTCTGCAGCTATTAAATAGGCATGCATCGTCTGCTGAAGCTGGGTTGGGCAACAACCAGCTCTGGGCTAATACGCAGCTCAAATAGAAAGCCAATTGGCTACCACGACCCACTCCCATCATGCTTCCTCCATCCATGAATGAAAGTATATGCTATGCATATTACACTTGCGCCAAGTAAATTTCTATGAGATATACATCGTACCTTTTGGAGAACGGGCCATGTCGATTGGGGTGGGCAATTTGTGTAATTGTTCAATTCTCCCACTAGCCGCTTCCGTGGCACTCTTGTTTTCACCGTTGACAGCAAGGGCCGAAGATCAACGAGTCCAACTGCCGAAGGACTACCACACCGAGGTTGTGGAGCTTGAGGACACGGATCAGTCGGCATTTGCGTTCTCATTGCAAGCACCCAATGCCGACATTGCCCAACTGCTCGAAAGCGCCGGCGATGCAAGGGTGTCGAGTAATCAAGATGACCTAAATGGCGACGGCAGGCCA
Source organism: Rhizobiaceae bacterium (assembly GCA_035556195.1). GTDB lineage: Bacteria > Pseudomonadota > Alphaproteobacteria > Rhizobiales > Rhizobiaceae. The sequence goes on along the minus strand of DATMFK010000024.1, from coordinate 203,272 downwards.
GAGATCATCACGCTGCTATCTGGCGTCGAAACATGTGGTGCTCGTGACTGTGAAGTAGTCATTATTTCTCCAACCGGAGACGGCTATAACATCGCCTTCGACGCATATGCGTCATCAATCGCGCTCGGGCCGAAATCTCCAAGTGGCTGGCGCGAACTCATCACGAATTTGAATGTTTCAGACAAAGGCGAAAAGACTGGGCTTGTGTGGGAGTGGAAAGGGGGCAAGTATGAGATCAAATAGCGTCCTCACCTTGTTTAGCTTAATGGTTTTAGCAGCCCTGCCGACGACATGCCTAGCGCAAGGAAAGGATTATGACGACTACATGTTTGCGCTCGGTAAACGCGAGTCGTCAAACGACTATAAAAGTGTCAACCCATTTGGGTACATAGGTAGATATCAATTCGGTGAGACGGCTCTAATCGACTGTAACATCTATATCAAAGACGGCAGTCGCAAGAACGACTGGAAGGGCGGATGGGCAGAAGAGGCGTGGGAGAAAGGAATATATTCTCGAGATGATTTCTTGGATAGGCCAGCCTTCCAGGACTTTTCTCTATTTAGATTCAACGAGTTACAGTGGGCATCTATTGTTCATCGAGATTTAACAAAATATATAGGTAAAGAAATCGGCGGAATTAAGGTTACGCGATCCGGAATGATTGGCGGGGCGCATCTGGTCGGTCCAAGCGCGCTGGCAAAATTCCTTAAGTCCAACGGCCAACAGGTCCCGGTTGACGGAAACGGTACTAAGATTACCGAGTATATACAGCTATTTTCGGACTTTGACTTGCCCTTTCATTAGGTTTAGCAGATGCGATCCAAAGAGTTCAGCCGTCGAACCCTCCTAGTCGGCGGCATCTGTTGTGCGTGGCACGCTTCCCTGCTTGATGCGGCGGATGGCGCTTCGGCCGAAAGCACCGCTCGTCAGCTAGGATGCCTGTCGTACGCGACGGCTGATGGCAAGGTGTCTTGCGCGCCAGCGTGGCTCGCGGAAATCGTTTCGCTCGGTAGGGCAATACCTAATAGCGCAATCCGGTCGAACTTCGAACTCGGCGTTTCGGACATACTTGACACCGGAGAACGACTAACAGGAATCCGGCCAAATGTTCAAATCTACAAGGATGGGATGTCCCCAAATGCGATGGCGAGTTTGGAGGTCAGCGGACCAGTTCGTGGAGGCAGCATCCTAATTGGATGGGGAAAGTTGGGTGAGCTTCTGTCGAAGAAGAATAGCACTCTACTTTGCAGTGGCATCATCGCACACGAATTTGCGCATGTAGTCCAGATGGCGAGTGGGATTTGCAGCGACCTTTTGTGCGGAGAGCGGGTGCTCAATATTGAACTGCATGCCGATTATATGGCCGGATTTTTGCTCCAGCGTAGTAGGTCCGGATTTCAGTTGGTTGACGTAAAGGTTTTGGCCGAAGGTTGGAGGGAGGCTGGCTCCAAGGGTGGTTTCTCTGACTGTAACTTCCACGGCACTTCCGAACAGCGGTTGTTGTGTCTAGAGGAAGGGTTCAAGGCGGGATCTGCATTAGAGGTGGGATATGACGCTGTTGCGGAACAGGCTGCGAGTTTCCTGGCCGACCAGAATATGTGTGATCTCGGGCGATGCGAATAATAATTCGCAATATAAAGTATTCTCGCTCACTAGACGTTTATTCGTTTATTTGCGCTCCCCTCACCGTCACCAGTTCTGGCAACAAGACTGCAAGTAACAGTTGTTACATACTTGATCAAGGGGCGCAAGGACCTCACGCTGAACGAGATGGTGGGGCGGCTCTTGGCCGAGCAGTCGCTGCGGATCAGCCTCAGCGCGTTGAATGCCTGGCTGCGCGGCCACGGCTGGACATTCAAAAAGTCCGCACACGCACTGGAGCAAGTCCGCCCCGACATCCTGAAGCGCCGCCGGACTTGGTTCGAGGGCCAGCTCGATCTCGATCCGGCGAAGCTTGTGTTCATCGATGAGACCGGCCTCTCCACGAAGATGGCCCGTCTTCGGGCCGTGCGCCACGCGGCGAGCGCTGCCGCGCCGGTGTGCCGCATGGCCATTGGAAAACCACGCCTTCACCGGCACGCTGCGGCTGACGGCATGACCGCACCCTTTGTCTACGATGGCGCCATGAACGGCAATGTGTTCCTGGCCTAGTCGAGCAAGTGCTGGTGCCGACGCTAGAGCCCGGCGACATCGACGCCATGGATAACCTATGCCCGCCCCATAAGGCCGCGGGCGGTCGCGACGCTGTCGAGACGGCCGGTGCAAGCCTGCTCTACCTGCCGCCCTACAGTCCTGACTTCAATCCGATTGAGAACGCCTTCGCCAAACCCAAGGCGCTGCTGCGGGCAAAGGCCGAGCGCATCATCGCCGCATTGTGGGACGCGGTTGGCTCGGGCCTCGACCTCTTCACCCCGGCCGAGGGCGCGAACTACTTCAAGGCAGCTGGATATGACCCAGATTAAACCGGACATGCTCTAGCAATTTGCCTCAAGGCCTTAATGGAGTGCCTTCGGGTCCATACGAACACTAAGAGGCACCAATTTGTCGAAAATTTTCGGGATTATTCGGCAAGAAGCTTAAACTGTGCGCCCTATATCGTCCTCCAAGGCAGGAAATATTGGAGGCCAACAGGTGACGCTCAACGGGTTTATTTCAGTCGCACAACATAGTGGCCTGAAATGGATGATGGCAGCCGCGACGATAGTTGCAGCGTCCTCCATGTTTTCTTCGAATGCTCAAGCAGGAGAACTCCGCAAGTCGAAGCAAGAAATACGAACTGTCTATCTTGTCAAGTATCGGGTCAATGACGGCGTTCGTTATTCCAAGAATCCGGGCCGGAAGGTCATGAAGATTTCGGCTTCGCAATATCGCGCAAGCAATCCTTACGTCTGCACGCCGAGCGGTTTTGGCCAAAAGGCACGCTGTTATACGCGCAGCTTGCTCAATCGCCCAGACGTTTGAAAGCAGTCCGACCAGAAGCAGGGCTGCCTTTGGCGTGATCGCCTCGGCAGCCTGTGCATTTATTATCGGCGAGTGGCTTTGATCTGTGAGACGTCTTTGCTCACCCGATCGCCCTTGACCAGCTTGCGCGCTTCGTCGTCCTTGTGGATGGGATTGTGTCGGAAGACATACCATTTTCCTCCGAGGGAAGGCTTCTGGTATATGACGCCGTTCCTTTCGCGATGCAAAAAGCACTTCGTCGCAGCGCCACTGCCATCGAGGCCAGACCAGATGGCCTGGAGACAGAGTTTTCCGCCATCGGTCGCGTACCAGCGGCCCTCTCCATAGGACCGCCCGATCCTCCGGCCCGCCCAGCCGACGAAGCGTTTCCGGTCGCTGGAAAAGAAACCGCCGCCGGTCTTCCATTTCCAGGTGCGGTCAGCATAGAGCTTTTCAAGTGCGGCGGCCTTCATCGGAGACGCCGCCATGGCGAGTTTCGTCATCGCAGCGTCGGCCTGCTTCATTGGAGCGGCGCCGGCATTGCCCGCCAGCAGGAGCGCGCCGAGCGCTGCGGTCACGAATGAGGAACGGATCGAATACATCTTACTTCCTGTCGAACGAGGGCTACCGGCGCCAATGCGCGTCCGGAACCACATGGAACAAATGGATTGAGTGGTTCGCCAACGCATTGAAGGCCTAGCCACTCGTCGGGAGTTCATGGATCAATCGAGCGGATGGTCCGCGACACGCCAATTGGGCAGGCCGACATTCCTTGGCCATGCATAGACTTCGCGATCGTTGAAGTAGACGACCGCGGTCAATGCGGGGAATTCGGCATGTGGCTTGTTGGCTTCCGCAGCCCAGTCCCGCACGTAGTCGTCGTCGCCTTCATAGCCGAGCTCCGCAATGACGATCGGCTTGCCGAAGCTTACCACGCGATCGTAGCCCGGCTTTGTGCGCTCGACGAACGTCGTGTCATGGCCGACCTCCAGCTTGTCGTAAGGCTGATAGCCGAAGACCGACAAGCCGATGACGTCGGCATAGTCGTCGCCCGGATAATAGGCTTCGAGCCCCTCCTCCCCTTTCGGGGACCACATGTACGTCGCCGACGGCAGATGCCTGCGGCAGATGTCGATCACATGTCGATAGGCCTTCACATAACCTTCGGGCTTCCAGAACGACCAGGTGAACTGCCCTTCCTTGTCGTCCATTTCCTGGGCCCAACGGATCGTGACGTGGCTTTTCAGATCCGCCGCGGCGGAACAGACGGCCGACATGTTGGCGTCGTAGCGACCGGCCAGGATACCGCTCAGAAGATCATCCGGGCTGACCCGCCAGTCACGGGCCCATGACCACGGCTCGATCGTGATCATCAGCGAACGCCCGCGCTCGAGCGCATAGGCGTCGGCAGCAGCGAGGCTGGCCAGTTCCACGTCTTCCCAAGGAAGGAACAGGTGTTCGATCTTGGAATTGGGATCGTTGGTAAAGTCCCCGTGCGGATCGTAGGCGCCGGGCGTCAGCGATTGCGGCGTGATGACCGGGCGCTTGTCGTGAAACTTGTTGAGCGGTTCCACGCTCGAACTTTCGCCGGAGGGACCGCGTGTGTCGACGCTCGCGCCCGAAACGCCGCTGGCGGCAAACACACCACCGGAAATCAACGCGCAGCCAACCAAAGCTGCGGTTACCTTAAAGAGACTTTTCATAGCCCCTACTTTCCTCATTTTGCGGGTGGCTGGGCCTTCTCAACAGCGACCTTCAGACTGTCGCGTTGTTGAGTGACCAGGTCTTCGGAGACCAGCTTGCTGGCCTCGTCGTCTTCGCGATGCCGGGCATGGCGGAACACGTACCATGCACCATCCGGCTCTCGCCTTTGATAGATCGTTCCTTTGTGCAGGCGATGCGAGAAGCAGGTTCTGGCCGGAAACGCGCCCTTTTCGGAATGCCATGTCGCGTCGAGACACATCCGACCTGTCTCGGTGACGACCCAGCGACCTTCCGCCCAGGATCTACCGTTCTCGCCGTCGGTCCATGCGCTGAACTGCCGGGGCGTCTCCTTCATGTGGCCGGCACCATCTTCCCATCGCCAGCTTTTGCCTCGATAGAGTTCGTAGATTTCGCCCGCGGTCATGAGGCGCGCTGCATCCGGCAGAACGGGATCCTGCGAAGAAGCGGCAATGGCCGGCGCGGCAAGACACGAAAAGGCCCATGCGGCTGCCGCGAGGGTCCGGAAACCCGGCAGTACTCTGGCCTCTGCAGATCTAGAGATCGCCATGGGAACCTCCCGCCAGCTCGAAACGAGCACCTGCCGCTTCTGGCCCTCGATGAACCTGTCCCGCCGCATAGGGCAGTGCTGCTGTCGCGGTGGCATCATGCCGGGCCGTCGTCGATCGGCCGATGGCCGATACGCGAAAGCCGAGTTCTTCCGGGACACCCGGTTCGAAGGCATTTCTGAGATCGATCAACACCGGCCGGCGCATGGCCTTCTTCAAACGGGCGAGATCGAGTCTGCGAATGCTGTCCCATTCGGTGATGACGACAGTCGCATCTGCGCCGTGCGCGCATTCATACGCGTCGTCAAAGAACTCGACGTCCGAAAGTATGCGCTCGGCATTCTCCATTCCCACAGGGTCATGGGCGCGGATATTGGCGCCGAAACGCTGCAGGGTTTCGATGAGCGGAACGGAAGGCGCATCGCGCATGTCATCCGTGTCGGGCTTGAAGGTCAGCCCCAGCACCGCGATCGTCCGGCCTTCGATATCGCCGCCCAGAGCGTCAATCACCTTCAAAGCCATACGGCGCTTACGCGCTTCGTTCGCGGTGACCGTTTCTTCCACAATTCGCAGGGCTACGCCGTAATCCTGCGCGGTTCGCAGAAGCGCCATCGTATCCTTCGGGAAACACGACCCGCCATAGCCGGGGCCTGCATTGAGGAAGCTTGTCCCGATGCGCTTGTCGAGCCCGATCCCGAGCGCCAATTGGCTGACGTCGCTGCCGACATGCTCGCAAAGATCGGCCAGTTCATTGATGAAGGTGATCTTGGTGGCGAGGAACGCATTGGCGGCGTATTTTATCAGTTCCGAAGTGCGACGCTGCGTGACGACGATCGGTGTCCTGCGCGATTCGAGCGGTGCGCCATACAGGTCCATGAGAACCTTGCGCGCACGCTCGTCCTCGACGCCGATCACCACGCGGTCGGGCTCCAGGAAATCACGGATGGCGACGCCCTCGCGAAGGAATTCGGGATTGGACGCGACCGAAAACGTCCCGGGCTCACGCACCGATCCGACGATCTTCTGCACGATGTCGCCGGTGCCCACGGGAACGGTGGATTTCACGACCACGACGGCATTGTCGTCGATCAGCGGCGCCAATTCACGCGCCGCCATGTAGACGAACGACAAATCGGCACCTCCGTGGCCGGCACGTGGCGGCGTACCGACGGCGATGAACACGACCGCCGCGCCTTTCACCGCTTCGGCGAGATTGCTGGTAAAACGCAACCGGCCGGCAGCAGAATTGCGTTCCACCAGTTCGTCCAGGCCTGGTTCGTAAATCGGCACGACGCCCCGTTCCAGACCGGCGATCTTGCCTGTGTGCTTGTCCACGCATACGACTTCGTGGCCCCAGGCGGCGAAGCAGGTCCCGCTAACCAGTCCGACATAACCTGTTCCAATGACTGCGATCTTCATGTGCGCCATTTGCCTCTTGTTGCTGAACCGCTGGCTGCGTTCGTGCGCCAGCGAGGATTGAAGATGGTCTTGTGAATGTCGCGGCCGCCGACACCGGCGCCGGCAACCGAAAAACGATCCTCGAACAGGGTGAAACTGGTCGTTCCCCAGGCGAGTGCCTCGATCCCGTCACGGCCCCGCTCGAGCGTGGCGAAGCTCGGCAGCGCCATGAGGGCGAGCAGGCTGGTCGCGAGCGCCGGCCGATAGAGCCGCGAGCGGTACCGCACGGTGTTCTCGCGTGCATGCTGGAACACGATGACGAACAGGAGAACCGCGTAGATCAGGGCATTGATGATGGCGAAGACGTAGAAGCCGCGGCTGCTCTCGCTGGCATCGGGGATGAGCAGTACCGGCAGGATCGAGCAAATCGCCAGGAACCCGTAGGGTGCAAGCACACGGACCGGCAGCGGATCCACGTCGGAAGCCCCTTTCGGCGTCACACGGAAATCCACGAACGAGCCCGTCGACCAGTCTCGCAACGCGGCAAGTGTTCCAGCCATGGCCCAAGGCCAGCGCGCGAACAGAAACAGCGTCATTTCAAGGCTGAGCACTTTCGCGTCATAGGGGCGGAACGTGCCGGAGGCGCGCCAGCGACAGGCAAGACCGATCAGGATGATCGCCTGCGGCATAAAATGTTGCAGGAAATCGGGATAGGTGACACCGACGAAGTTATCCCCCAGCGCCAGCGCCACGATTGGCAGGACGAACATCAGCGCCATGAAAAGAGAGAACAGGGGATACCAGATCTGCGAGAACAGGAACTGGAATTTCAAACGCGGCGGCAGGGTACGCACGAGCTTCGGCGAATATTGCAGCAGGATCATCACCAGACTGCGCGACCACTGGAATTCCTGGGTCACGAGATCGGCGAAGGTGCGCGGACCATCACCATGAGCGATGGCGTCGATCGCGTGAACGCCGCGCCAGCCATAGGAATTCATCATGAGCGTGGTGGAATGGTCTTCTGCCAGTTCCGGGCCCAGACCGCCGATTTCTTTCAGCGCCTGCGTGCGGGCCGCATAATGCGAGCCGATGCAAAGCGGGGCGAGACCGCTGTTGTAGCCGGCCTGCAACGACCCATGCATGCTGGCCTCAGCGTAGAGACGGCCACGGGCCGACCAGCTTTCCGTCGCGTTGCGGTCGCAAATGCTTGGCGCGGAGACATAACCTACCGCGGGATCGGCGAAGGGACGCAGCATCTGGAACAGATAGCCGGGCTCGGGCACATGATCGGCATCGAGCTGCACCACGAAATCGTAGCGCTCGTAGCCGTAGTGATCGTAGAAAAACGCGAGATTGCCTTCCTTGCAGCGCGTACGCCGCGGCCACGTCTTGCGGTGATAATCCTCGCGTCCCTTGCGCGTGGAGACCAATACGCCATGTTCGCGGCACCACGCGAGCGTGGCGGGCGAAGGATCCTCGTCGGCGAGCCATGTGTCGTGCGGCACATCCTGCGCCAGCATGGCTCGCAAGGTCTCGGCCACCACCTCGAACGGCTCCGACGGCGCCTTGGTCACGACCATGGCGATGCGACTGCCGGCCGGCAGGTTCAGCGGGCCATCCGGCCGGCGGGCGCGAAAGAACAGGACGATGAAATAAGCGGGCAGCAACGTGACCCAGGCCAGGATCGCCGTCACCAGGATGGAACCCCAGAGTCGCACGTGATTGGCGGGCTCCAGCCACCAGTGCCAGAAATAGACGAGGGCTGCGATCCAAAGTGCCGCGCCGAGCAGATACTCCGCGCGTCGCCAACCGGAAAAGACCGGCACCATCATGGGCGCGCTCCGGGCGGCGCCGTCGTTTGCTCGACGCATTGTCATGCCCGCAGCTCCAGGCCGAAAAAGGGAGCAGCGGAGCGAATGATCGTGTCGAGGTCGGAATAGACAGCCCGAAAACCAAGCTTCTCAGCGGCGAGCGTCGGATCGGCATAGAGAGCCGGCGGGTCCCCTGCCCGGCGTGCACGCATCTCGACAGGCACATTGCGGCCCGTCAGACGGCTGATCGATTCGAGAATTTCCTTGATGGAGGTCCCGCGGCCGGTACCGAGATTGACGGCAAGGTTCGCGCCACCACCGACGAGATGTTCGACTGCCAGGACATGCGCGCGCGCCAGGTCCGCGACATGGATGTAATCACGGATGCAGGTGCCGTCGGGCGTATCGTAGTCGTCGCCATAGACTTCCAGGAAGTCGATGCTGCCCGCCGCCGCCATCATCGCTCGCGGGATAAGATGCGTTTCCGGGCTGTGGGATTCGCCCAACTCGCCGTCGATATCCGCGCCAGACGCATTGAAATAACGCAGCGCCACATGGCGCAGCCCATAGGCAGCCGAATAGTCGGCCAGCATCTGCTCGGCGATCAGCTTGGTGCGTCCGTACGGGTTGATGGGGCGCTGGGCCTCCCCTTCGCGGATCGGCAGACGATCGGGAATGCCATAGGTCGCGCAGCTCGACGAGAAGATGACGTTGCGGGTGCCCGTCAGGCGGCAGGCTTCCAGGAGGGACTGCGTTCCGTTCACGTTGTTCTGATAGTACTTCGCCGGGTTTTCGACGGACTCTCCCACATAGGCCGAGGCCGCGAAATGGATCACCGCGACCGGGTCGTATTCTTCCATCGCCGCGACCAGCCGCGGCGTGTCGAGAATGTCACCTTCGACGAAGTCGCCCCAGCGAACAGCCGCTCGATGTCCCGTCGAGAGATTGTCATAGACGACGGGCTCATAGCCTTGGCTCGACAGAAGCTTGGCGGTGTGGCTGCCGATGAAGCCGGCGCCCCCGACGACGAGTGCCTTTTGCTTGGCCATCACGCAACCTCGGCAAATTCCTCGGCGGGCCGCACCAATTGGCGCTCGAAATAGGCGATCGTCGACTTCAGCCCCTCGCCTAATGCGACGGCAGGCTCCCAGCCCAGTTCGCGCTTGGCTACGGTTATGTCGGGTCGGCGCTGGCGCGGGTCGTCGACGGGCAACGGATGGTAGACGATCTTCGAAGACGAGCCCGTCATTTCGACTATCCTCTCGGCCAGTTCGCGCACGGTGAACTCGCCCGGATTGCCGAGATTGACCGGCGTCTGAATGGCCGGCTCACTGTTCATGAGACGGTAGAAGCCTTCGATCAGGTCATCGACATAGCAGAACGATCGCGTCTGCGAGCCGTCGCCATAGACGGTGATGTCTTCGCCCTTGAGCGCCTGCACGATGAAATTGGAGACGACACGCCCGTCGTCGGGACGCATGCGCGGTCCATAGGTGTTGAAGATGCGCACGATCCGAATGTCGACGCCGTACTGCTTATGGAAGTCATGGAACAGTGTTTCGGCGGAGCGCTTGCCTTCGTCGTAGCAAGAGCGCGGCCCGAAGGAATTGACGTTGCCCCAATAGCTTTCAGGCTGGGGGTGGACATGCGGATCGCCATAGACCTCCGAGGTGGAAGCCTGGAAAATTCGCGCCTGATAGTGTGCCGCCAGTTCGAGAAGATTGAGCGAACCGATGACGCTGGTCTTCATCGTATGGATCGGATCGGCCTGATAGTGCGGCGGGGACGCCGGGCAGGCGAGATTGTAGATCTCATCCACGGGAACATCGATCGGATCGACGATGTCGTGCCGAAGATAGCTGAACGTGTCGAAACGCAGAAGGTGGCGCAGATTTTCCATCCGCCCCGTAGAGAAATTGTCCACGCAAATGACGGACTGACCCTCACGCAAAAGACGATCGCAAAGATGAGACCCGAGGAACCCCGCACCGCCAGCTACAAGTACCCGACGCCCAGAAGAAGACACACGTCCTCTACTTGGAGAATTGAATACAATTCCCACCATACCCTCCAGAATTTTCGAGCAATTCACTCGCAGAAGCTAGCGGAAGCCAATTGTGCCGTTTCGGCTTTGCTTCTGGAGTTAATTTGATTTGTTCCTGATGTGAATTTGATGGCTGCTGATATCGCCCCGCCTCCTTCGTTGCGATATCAGGGAATCCGGAAACTTTTCAAAACGTCCATTTTTGAGGTTGGCGGCCCACCACAAGCCGATTTTCGGCGGAGACACGACGGCTCCGGGCGTTCCGGCTTAGGCGTCCAACGGACGGCAGAAGGCCAATTTCGGGCCGGGAAGCCCATTCATCAATGGTTCAGGATCGGTTCGATAGGGGTGGAACAATCGCCGGTTGGGCGTCGCATATGGACAATTCTCTAAGTTGCGTGTCCTAGTGCTGGCCAACGCCTACAGAGCGATGCATATTGACATGCAGTTCAAGGGCCAATTGGTGGGGAATGATACAACTTGACTTTCTGACCCTATACATTGTCATATTTTTGAACTCTTTGACGGTTTGCATTATATGGGCAGCCATCGTCTCGATACATCGCGATTTTCTGCCGTCTAAAATTTGGTTTTCCTCAGTATTACTTTCTCTCTTCGGCGGAATAATTCTTTCAACTCAAGGAAATGAAGGGGCTTTCTGGCCCGCCTCTATCGGAAATACCATTATAATCTATTCCTTCTGCCTAAGCTGGATCGGTGCACGCTACTTTTATGGCGGCAAGGGCGGCTGGAGAACGGCCCTGATCATCTCGGCCGCAAGTTTTGCTTTCATGTCGCTTTTCCACTGGAGCTGGCAGGGTAGGAACGTCGTCTACGCGGTCGGTCAGTCCATTCCCATGGCGATGACCGTGGCATGTCTACTGGGCCAGCGCCGCATCGGGCTTGGCGGCAAGATCGCCCTTTCCGCTATACTGCTCGGCATCGCAGGCCATGCCATCGAGACGATTTTGAATCTCGCGGCATGGGCAGGCTACTACGATCAGGAGCTTTATTTTGCCGTCGAAAGCTACGCACTCGTCTGCGTGATCTACAGCGGCGTCGTATGGCATTTCGGCTTCATCGTCATGGCGGTCAATCGCCTCCATGGCGACGTGCTGAAAGTCGCGCAGACCGACGAATTGACCAACTTACCGAACCGGCGGCACTTCATGGGCCGCCTTGCGCAGGTCGAGCGGGAATTTTCCGAAGTCGGGAAGCCATATTCGGTGATGATGATCGATATCGACCGCTTCAAGCAGTGGAATGATCAGTACGGCCACGCGGTTGGCGATCAAGCGCTCACCCATTTTGCAGACGTGGCATCCAGCGCCGTGCGGGGACGCGATGTCCTGGCTCGCACCGGCGGCGACGAGTTTTCATTGCTGATGCCAGGAACGGAAGAAGCGGAGGCCATGGAACTTGCACACGAACTGGTAGCACTCATCCGCCGCTCGTCGTTCGAATATGACGGACAACATCTAGACATGTCGGTCAGCATTGGCGTTGCCACGCGTGCGGCAAGCGACGTCAGGGCGGATATCGACGTCCTGGCTCGGGCCGACATGGCGCTCTACAAGGTCAAACAGGCGGGCAGAGATGGTTATGCAACACTGACGACGACGGTTGTCGGGCGGGAGGTAGCCGCTTTGCGGCCCGATGACTGGGTGTTGCAGTGATGTCTGACGAAGAGCAGGATGCCCATTTCGAGCCAGCCTTTGTCGAGCGCCGGCGCTGGCCGCGTGTGTCGCAGCCTCCGCTTGGCCAGGAGGAGCTACTTAGACCATGCCTGGTCCCGTTGCGTTTCGAAACGGACGGTCTCCCACCGGACCGGCAATTTCCTGCATGGCACGAGCATATGTCTGCGCTGCTGGAGACGCGCTTGCCCGACAAGATCGATCCCGAGGATGGATTTGTGGTGCGGCAAGCTGTGTGGGACCTGGGCGGCATGCTGTTCATGCAGCAGACGGCTCCGGCTTACCGGTACGAACGTTCGCCGGACAAGGTGCGCTTCAGTCCGATTGACCATTGGCAGATCACATTTCTCCGTTCGGGTCGAAGTTGGACGGGAGTTGACGGACGCGTTGCCCAAAATGAACCGGGCATGCTGGAGATTCGCTCTCTGGGCCAACCCTTCAGCGGGCGCACACTGGCCGCCGAGTCGGTCAGTCTGATCGTCCCGGCGGATCTGTTTGCTGATCGCGGTGGCTTGCCGGCGGCATCCAACAATATCGTTCTGGGCGGCCATCGGGTGAGACTGCTGATCGACCATCTGTCGAGTGTTGAAGCCAATCTCGATCGCGTCACGAAAGACGATCTACCGGGAATCAAGAGCCGTGTACTGGCAATGGTCGTCGATGCGGTCACACCGTTGGTGGATCGTGAAGACGACAATGATCGGATTTCGCAAATCGGATTGATGACGCGCGCGCGGCGCTTCATCCTGGCCAATCTTGCTTCGCACGATCTCACCCCGGATGCGCTCGCCAGGGAATTGGCCATATCGAGAACACGGCTCTACGAGCTCTTTGAAACCTCGGGCGGTGTTGCCAATTACATCCGCCGACGACGTCTCGCGGCGGCCCATGCGATGCTGGCTGATCCCTCCGACACCCGGAAGGTCGGCAAGGTCGCCCTGGAAGTCGGTTTCGATTCGGCCGCAAACTTCAGTCGCGCGTTCACGCAACAGTTCGGATATAGCCCGAGCAACATACGCAAGCGGATGTCCGGAGACGATTCACACCCGACCGGTCACGCGGAAACGGGCCCGAAGGTTACATTCGAGAGCCTGCTGCGAACACTGGATGTCTTTTGACCCCATTTGGGCGGCGGCTCGGCAGCGCTACATCACGCTTTCGAGGATGGCGCCATAGTCGGCCGCGGTCAGGGGACGCGGATTCGTCTGGTGACTGTGATCTGCCATCGCTCGCTATTGACGGTCATTCCGACCTCTCATTTTGGCTTGTCCAAGTGGCCCGCATACGGATCTAGAGGGTCGAGTTGATCGCACCACCATCGAGCAGGATGTTCTGCCCCACTATGTAGCCTGCATAGGCGCTGCAGAGAAAAGCGCACATGGCGCCAAATTCCTCAGTCGTACCAAAACGGCCCGCCGGGATGGTGGCATAGGCTTGAGCTCGGGCCTCGTCGACGGTAACGCCCTGGCCGCGAGCCGCGTTTTGCATCAGCGATTCAATGCGCCCAGTCTCGTGCTGCCCCGGAAGCAGATTGTTGATCGTCACGCCATGCTTTGCGACCTGCCGCGACGTGCCGGCGACAAAACCGGTCAAGCCGCTGCGGGCGGCGCCCGACAAGCCCAGGACGGGAATTGGCGCCTTGACCGAGCCAGACGTAATATTGACGATACGGCCCCAGCGGCGTTCGATCATGCCCGGCAACACGGCCGTGATGAGATGGATTGGCGAGAGCATGTTGGCGCGGATGGCGGCCTGCCATTCCTCCTCGCCCCAGTCGTGCCACATGCCGGGCGGCGGCCCGCCTGCATTGTTGACGAGGATGTCGGGCGCAGGCGCTGCCTCCAGCAGTTTCGCCCGGCCTTCGGGAGTCGTCACGTCGCACGCGACGGGGGTCACCTTGACACCGTATTTTTTTGCGATGTCGCCAGCCGCCTCCTCGAGCGGCCCCTGCGAGCGCGCGTTGAGGACGATGTCGACGCCTGCCTCGGCAAGCTTTTCCGCCGAGCCCCTGCCAAGCCCCTTCGATCCGCCGCAGACGATGGCCCTTCTGCCCTTGATTCCAAGATCCATCGGTAAGCACCTTCCATTTATCTATTAAGCGCCTCGGCGCACGGTGGTCGTCCCGCCGCCTCAGGGCGGCGGGATAGGTCACTGCAATCAGATGGCGATCGCTTAATGTCCACATTCTGGATAATACGCCCACATTATCGATAGACAAGGTTTGCTTGTCAAGCAACCGTCGGAAAGGACGCGGGAGACTAACGCGGGCGCCAGAACCAGGTCATGTTCCTTCAACACCGGCGCGGTTTTCGACATGTCGGGAGGGCGCGCCACCTACTAAACCTGACAACACTGCTGGAGCGTTCTCACCAAACCGCCCCGCCATCCATCGACGGCGGGGCGGTTTGGTCTCGGCTCGGCAGCCTTGCGAGCCCTGCGAGACGACGTGGCCAGCCTATTCGGCGGCCACCTTCGCCATCGGGTTGTTGGGATGCGTCGTCCAGTTAGCATAGCTCGGCGACACGGGCTTGCCCGTCCGCTTGTCGAGTGCGCCGGCAGCCAGGGGCTCCATGGTGATGCAGCCTTCGACGGGGCACACATTCACGCAGAGATTGCAGCCGACGCATTCCTCTTCCAGGACCTCGAAATGCCGCTGGCCGTTGACGAAGCTGCTGATCGCCTGGTGCGAAGTGTCTTCGCAGGCGATGTGGCACCGGCCGCATTTGATGCAGAGATCCTGGTTGATCCGAGCCTTGGCAACATAATTCAGGTTGAGATACTGCCAGTCGGTCACATTCGGCGTGGCACGACCGACGATATCCTCGAGCGAGGCATGGCCTTTGGCATTCATCCAGTTCTTCAGCCCGTCGATCATCTCCTGCACGATCTTGAAGCCGTAGGTCATGGCCGCCGTGCAGACCTGCACGTTGCCTGCGCCGAGCGCCAGGAATTCCGCCGCGTCGCGCCAGGTCGTCACCCCGCCGATACCCGAGATCGGCAGCCCGCGAGCCTCAGGATCCCGGGCGATCTCCGCCACCATGAAGAGCGCCATCGGCTTGACCGCCGGTCCGCAAAATCCGCCATGGCTGCCCTTGCCGTCGATCGACGGCTCCGGCGAGAAGGTGTCGAGATTGACCGACGTGATCGAATTGACCGTGTTGATCAGCGACACCGCGTCGCTACCGCCCGCCTTGGCGGCGCGCGCCGGGTGGCGGATATCGGTGATGTTGGGCGTGAGCTTGGTGATCACCGGCATGCGCGTGTTGGCCTTGCACCAGCGTACCACCATCTCGATATATTCGGGCACCTGCCCGACCGCCGAGCCCATGCCGCGCTCGGACATACCATGCGGACAGCCGAAATTGAGCTCGATGCCGTCAGCACCGGTTTCCTCCACCACCGGCAGGATGGCCTTCCAGGCCTCCTCGACGCAGGGCACCATCAGGGACACGACCAGCGCACGGTCCGGCCAATCCATCTTCACCTGCTTGATCTCCCGCAGATTGGTCTGCAGCTCGCGATCGGTGATGAGTTCGATGTTGTTGAGGCCGAGCAAACGCCGGTCAGCGCCCCAGATCGCACCGTAGCGAGGGCCGTTGACGTTGACGACAGGCGGCCCCTCCTCTCCGAGGGTCTTCCAGACCACACCGCCCCACCCCGCCTTGAAGGCGCGCACGACGTTGTAGGCCTTGTCGGTCGGCGGCGCCGAAGCGAGCCAGAACGGGTTCGGCGATTTGATGCCGACAAAATTGTTTCTGATATCCGCCATGCTCATGCCCTCCCGTTCGCGCCGAGCGTGCGATGGATGGATTCCGCAGCGTCACGGCCTTGGGCGACCGCCGAGACGGTCAGGTCGTCGCCACCGGCGATGCAGTCGCCCCCCGCCCAGACCTTGGGCAGCGACGTGCGCCCCTCCTCGTCGACCTTGATGCGGCCTCCCTCGATCGCAATCGACGCGCCGCTTCCATTGAGCGACGCAGGTTCGAAGCTCTGACCGATCGCCTTGAACACCTGATCTGCCTGGATCACCACGGTCTCGCCGGTCCCGGCCAGCCTGCCGTCCGTCAGCGCCGTATATTCGAGCTCGATCGCACAGACCTTGCCGCCGTCCGCGATGACGCGCTTGGGCTGCAACCAATGACGGATGGAAACGCCGCTGGCGGCGGCCAACTCCTGCTCGAATTCCGACGCGTTCATATGGTCCTTGCCGCGGCGGTAGCAGATCGTCACCTCTTCCGCGCCCAGCAGTTTCGACTGAACCGCCGCGTCCACCGCTGTCATGCCGCCGCCGATCACCACCACGCGCCGGCCAATGGGAAGCGTGCCGAGATCAGCCGCCTGGCGCAGCTCGGCGATGAATTCGACTGCGTTCTCGACGCCTTCTGTATCCTCGCCCTCGGCGCGCAACGCATTGACCCCGGCAAGGCCGAGCCCCAGGAAGACGGCGTCATAAGTCGCGACGAGATCGGAAAGATGCAGATCGCGGCCGAGCGCTCTGCCGTTTTCGATGCGGATGCCGCCGATCGCCGTGACGTAGTCGATCTCGGCCTGGGCAAAATTCTCGGTGCTCTTGTAGGCGGCGATGCCGTATTCGTTGAGGCCGCCTGCCTTCGGACGCGCCTCGAAGATCGTTACGTCATGCCCATAACGCGCCAGGCGATGCGCCGCGGCGAGCCCGGCGGGCCCGGCGCCGACCACGGCTATGCGACGTCCCGTCGGAGCCGCGCGTTCGTAGAACTGCTTGCGCTGACGCATTGCCGTATCGGTGGCATAGCGCTGCAGGCGGCCGATCTGCACCGGCTTGCCCTCCGCCATCTCACGCACGCAGGCTTCCTCGCACAGCGTTTCGGTCGGGCACACACGGGCGCACATTCCGCCAAGGATATTCTGATCGAAGATCGTCTTGGCCGAGCCGATCGGATTGCCGGTCGCGATCTGCCGGATGAACATCGGAATGTCTATCGAGGTTGGACACGCCTGCATGCAAGGTGCGTCGTAGCAGAAATAGCAGCGATCGGCCTCGACCAGCGCTTCATGTGTATCGAGCGGCGGATGCAGGTCGGAGAAGTTCTCGACATATTGGACGGGCGCAAGCCGGCCAGCCGCAATACCATGCTTGAACAGACCTTCTGCCATTCTCACAGTTCCCCATTTTTGTTTTCGTTTGAAGTGAGGCTAGCACATCCTGTTTTTTTATCAATCGGTCAAATTTCCAGAATGGGGTCTAAACCCCGGAAATACTTGAACATTCTCGTCATGTTATAAGACATTGAAAGCAAAGGGACTTGCCTGCGGCCGGTCACGGCTCCTGGGCACCGATCTGTTCCTTTCGCGTTCTCACGTAAGCGACGAGCTCTTCACGGACAGCTGGATCCAAGGATGGCTCCCGATATTCGTCGAGCGCCTTCTTCCAAAGCACGGTCGCACGACGGGCGGCGTCGCGTCCGCCGGCCTCCGCCCAAGCTTCGTAGTTCTGCCAATTGGACAAAAGCGGTTGATAGAATGCTGCCGCATAACGCTGCAGCGTGTGTGGATCCCCGAAGAAGTGTCCACCGCTGGGAACGCGGGCAAGCGCGTCGAGCGCGAGTTCGTCGTCGTCGACCTCGATCGGCTTCAGAACCTCCATCATGTGCTGGATCATCTCGACATCCATGATGAGCTTCTCGAAGGAGACGGTGAGACCGCCTTCCTGCCAACCCGCGGCGTGGTAGACGAGCTGGGCGCGACCGAGTACGGCACCCCACAGCGCCATCATTGTCTCGTAGGCGCCCTGCGCATCTGCCGCGTTGGAGGCCGAACCAGGTGTCGAGCGATAGGGCAGGCCATAACGGCGTGCCAGTTGGCCGGAGGCGATATTGGCCTTGGTGTTCTCCGGAGTACCGAAAGCCGGCGCGCCCGATTTCATGTCCACGTTGGAGGTGAACGCACCGTAGAGCACAGGTGCTCCAGGCCTGACTATTTGAGTGAGGACGATGCCGAACAAAGCCTCGGCATTCTGCTGGGCGAGGGCTCCGGCAAGTGTGACCGGGCTCATCGCTCCCATGAGGGTGAACGGGGTGACACATACCGGTTGCCCGAGTTCGCTCATCGTCATCAGCCCTTCCGCCATCGCTTCGTCGAGCCGGCGAGGCGAATTGACCGAGATGATGGTGGCGACGGACGGATCGTCGCGGATCGTCTCGGGAGTGAGGCCGCGAGCGATGGCAGCCATCCTGATCCCGTCGAGAGCCCTGCCCCGGCCAATGGCCGAAACATGGAATGCCTTGTCGGTCAGGGAGAGGTTTGCGAGATAGGTGTCGAGATGGCGCGTGTTCGCCGGCAGTTCGATCGGCTCGCAGACCTGGTTTCCGAGCATGGTTATGCAGTTGAAGTGATGCGCCAGGCGGACGAGGTCCTCATAGTCCTTCAGGTTGCCGGAGCGGCGTCCTCTCTCCAGGTCGTGAACATTCGGGGGCCCGGCGACCAGCGTGAAATTGATGACGTCGCCGCCAAGGTGAACCGCTCGCTCGGGATTGCGCGTCCGGACGACGAAGCCGGCCGGCGCCTTTGCCAAGGCCTCGCCGACCAGATGGCGGTCGAGCCGGACCGAGTTGGTCGAATGGTCGACCGTCGCTCCCCCTGCCCGCAACAGATCGAGCGCCCGCACGCTCATCACCTCGATGCCAAGGTCCTCCAGGATCCGCAACGACGCTTCGTGGATGGCCTCGACCTGGTCCGAGGATAGCAGCGTGAGTGGTGGCCAGAGATTCTCGACCCGGCGCGACGTCAATTGCGGGATAGCCGCGCCCGTCCTCGAATGAGCCCGTTGGGTGCTTCGTCTGCGGCGGTCCATGGAGGCAATCAAACCATCGCCGCGCGTCCTTCCCTGTCGGAAATTCGTCATTTCCCGCCGGAATCGGCCTGATGCGGGCGAGCCGCGAGCCTCGTTAACGGAAGTCTAAAGACTCCCTTTATTTTTCCCGCCTATCGCTCCTCCCATGCGTGTATCGAGTTTTAGTCGAATTGTTCCGGTCGTTTTCGTGCTGGCGCTCTCTGCCTGCGCCACCCCACCGCGCCACATCAACAATATCTGTACGGTGTTCGAGCAGCGGGACGGCCTCTTCAACAACTGGCAGCGGGCGGCGGAGCGCGCTGAGCGCAAATACGGCATCCCTACTCATGTGCTGATGGCGACGGTCCGCAAGGAATCGGGTTTCAAGGGCAATGCTAGGCCGCCGCGCACCAAGCTATTCGGCTTCATCCCGTGGAAACGCGTCTCGAGCGCCTATGGATACTCGCAGGCGCTGGACGGCACTTGGGCCCAATACAAGCTCGAAACCGGCAGTTTCGGGGCGCGCCGAAGCAACTTCGCCGATGCAGTCGACTTCGTCGGCTGGTACCACTCGAAGACTGTGGAAAACCACGGCGTCTCGCGCAACGACACCTATCGTCTCTACCTGGCCTATTATCTCGGCTGGTCGGGCTACAAGCGCGGCAACTGGGACGCCGGCGTGCAGAGATACGCCCGGGATACGCAGAAGATGGCCGACAGGTACCAGGCGCAATTGCGCCAATGCCTGTAGCGCCGCTCTAATTTGACGCGAACGGTCAATAAAATTGACCGTTGAAGGGCGCGACTGCACGCCGCGCCAGCAGAGCGCCGCGCGTCCTTTGGACGCGCAAAGAACGCTGTGCCCCTTTGTGTGACGCATCGTGCTTGCCGAACCTCCGGTTCGGGCCGATGCCATGGCGCGAAAGCCAAGCGGCCCTGATGGGCCGTGACGGCGGCTGAGGCGCCCCCTGGACGTCGCAACATGCAGGGCCTTTGAAACCGGCAGAGCTATCGCGGCTTCTTGCCGAACACGCGCAGATATTCAGCTGCGCCACCCCTGGCGAGCACCTCGGCCTGACGTACCCAGTCCTCGCGCGCGATGCGGCCGCGCAGGCCGAGCTGCCTGTCCACCCATTCTCGCTCCGCTTTCGTCCAGCCTGCGACCTGGGCGAAGCGATAGATGCCCAGCCCCTGGAGCTTCGCCTCGATGCGAGGACCGATCCCGGAGATCATTTGCAGATCGTCGGGCTTCTCGGGCCGCCCGATGCCTGCCGGGCGGATCCCGTCGCCACCGAAATCCGGAGGCACTTTTCCTTCGAAAGCGGGCGCGACATCCGCGTCCTCGGCCTGGCGCCCTTCGCCGATCTGGAGCGGAGCGGCAGGCATCGCGGCGGAAGGTTCCGCGGGCGGCATGCCGCCGCGATCGCCAAGCGCGTCCTGCCTTTCCTCGTCGCGGATGCGTGCCGAGGCGGTCCGCTCCCTGCCTGCCTCTTCGTCCGCAGACGCCTGGACGCTTGCCTGTTTGCCATGCGGCCGGAGCGGTGGCTTGCCGGCAAAGCCCGGGCCCGGTCTGCGGCTGGGGTCTTCCGGAACGACGTCGTGTGCTTCGGCATCGGCAGGCGTGTCGAAGCTGATCACCGGTACCATTTTCGCCAACACCTCGTCCGTCAGCCAGCACAGGCTCCGGTGACCATGGCCTAGGTCACGAAACGGCGGCAGATCCGTTTCGCATCGATTGCCCGGCACCAGGTGTTTGTAACCGCAGCGCGTCTGGAAAGGACATCCCGTCGGCGGGTTCATCGCCGATGGTATGTCGCCCTCCAGCACGACATGCTTCTTGACCACGCTGGTGTCGGCAATGGGGATCGCCGAAAGCAACGCCTCCGTATAGGGGTGATAGGGCGGCGAGAATATCTGGTCGGTCGTCCCCTGCTCCACGATGTGACCGAGATACATCACCACCACGCGATCGGCGATGTAGCGCACCACTGACAGGTCGTGGCTGATGAACAGCATGGTCGTCTTGTTGCGCCGCTGGATATCCATCAGCAGCTCTGTCACGGCAGCCTGCACCGAAACATCGAGTGCCGAGACCGGCTCGTCCGCGACCACGACCTTCGCTGCTCCGGCAAAGGCGCGGGCGACACCGATGCGCTGTTTCTGGCCGCCCGACAATTGGCGCGGCATGCGTTCGGCGAAGGCGCGGGGCAGCTTCACAAGATCGAGCAGTTCGAACATACGCTGCTTGCGCTCGGCCGGTGTCCTGCCGATCTTGAACTTCTCGAGCGTCCGGATGATCTGCGACCCCACAGAATGGCTCGGGTTGAGCGTGTCGAACGGATTCTGGAACACCATCTGGATCGACGAGATCGTCCGCACGTCCCGCTTCTCGACGGCCGTGGATTGGATTTCCTCATTGCCGAGGGAGACCTTGCCGGCACTTGCGGTCTCCAGGCCAAGCAAGACCTTGGCGAGTGTCGACTTGCCGCAGCCGGATTCGCCGACGATCGCGACCGTCTCGGATTCCCTTGCCTCGAAGCTGATCGCCTCATTGGCCTTCACGACGCGCGCCTCGCCGCCACCGAATATCTCGTTGGCCGCGACCTTGTAGTATTTCTTGAGATCGTCGATCTTCAGCACCGGCGCACCCGGCCTGATCGGTTCGCTCTCTCGCCTCGCCCCGGCCGGCAGCTTCTGCCAGTCGATCTCGTTGAAGCGCACGCAACGACTGAAATGATCTTCGTGCCCTTCGACAGGGATCATCGGGATTTCGTCAGCGTTGCAGACGCCATCCACAAAATGCTGGCAGCGCGGGCCGAAGTTGCAGCCCTTCGGCCGCTCATGCGGCAGCGGCAATTGCCCGGGTATGGCGACCAGCGGTCGGGAATTCTTGTCCGCGCCCGGCAGCGGAATCGAGCGGAACAATCCCTGGGTATAGGGATGGCGCATTCGATCGAATACGTCCTTCACCGTGCCGGTCTCCACCGCCTCGCCGGAATACATGACGGTGATGCGGTCGCATGTTTCCAGGATCAGGCCGAGATTGTGCGACACGAAGATCATCGACGTGCCGAACTGCTTGCCGAGCCCCTTCACGAGATCGACGATGCCAGCCTCGACAGTCACGTCGAGCGCCGTCGTCGGCTCGTCGAGCAGAAGCAGCGCCGGCTTGGAGAGAAGCGCCATCGCAATGACGATGCGCTGCTGCTGGCCGCCCGAGAGCTGGTGCGGGTAGGAGCGCATGATGCGCTCGGGATCGGGCAACCGCACGGCACGGACCATGTCGAGGGCCCGGCCGTAAGCCTCGTCCTTCGATACCTTGTCATGCAATATCGGGACTTCCATCAACTGCTTGCCGATCTTCATGGCCGGGTTCAGGCTCGCCATCGGCTCCTGGTAGATCATGGCGATCTCGTTGCCGCGGATGGAGCGCAGCTCCTCCTCGGTCATGTCGCCCATGTCCTTGCCCTTGAACCGTATCCTGCCGCCGACGATCTTCCCGACATTGGAGAGGTCGCGCATGATGCCCAGCGACACGGTCGACTTGCCGCAGCCGGATTCCCCGACAATGCCCATGGCCTCCCCAGGCAGGACCGTGCAGGAAAAATCCATCACAGCCGGGATTTCGCCGCGCCTGGTGAAGAAGGATATGGAAAGGTTTTCGATTTCCAGGATCGGCTCAGTTGGAATGGTGACGGCCTCGTTCATCGGGGTCTCCTGTCCACGCTGCAATCGGCCAGGTTCCGCTCGGTCACACCCCTCTCTGTCCTGCCGGACATCTGCCCCCTTGAGGGAGAGACGTCCGGCAGGACAGAGGGGGGCGCGGCGACGCGGATCCTCACTGGCATCGCATCAATCCTTCAGTGATTGCTCGCGCAGCGCGTCGGCGAGCAGGTTCAGCCCCAGGACGAAGGACATCAAGGCGATGGTCGGCGGCAGCGCTGGATGGATGAAGGAGCGCAGCAGCCGGCTGGCGTCCTTGATCGCGGTGCCCCAGTCCGGACTTTCCGGCGCCAATCCGAGACCGAAATAGCCGAGCGTGCCGAGCAGGATCGTGGTGTAGCCGATGCGCAGGCAGGCATCGACGATCAACGGCCCGCGGGCGTTGGGCAGAACCTCCCACAGCATGATGTACCAGGGCGTCTCGCCACGGGTCTGGGCCGCCGCCACATAGTCGCGCGTCTTGATGTCCATTGTCAGCCCGCGCACGATCCGGAACACGCCGGGGCTCGAAGCGAACACCACTGCCACGAAGATGTTGAGCTCGTTCGGGTCGATGGCGATGATGCCGAGCGGATCCTTGTCGAACACCAGGCCGAAATAGACCCAGGCCCCGATCAGGAGGGTCAGGGCGAGTTGGATCGCGAGAAGCCCGGGCCGGTTCTTGAACCGGGTGTAGAACAGCGCGGCGAAGAAGATGATCGGGAAGAGGAAGAAGAGGGCGGCGAGTCCCCTTGGAATGGACCAGCCGATGCCGAGGTTCCGGCCCAGCCAGGTATCGAAGCTGAGCTCCCGGATTTCCGGAGTGACCAGCAGGTAGAACAGCAGGATGACCGGGAAGGCGAGAACCAGGTTGGCCAGGAAGGAAAGGACCGTATCGATGCGCCCGCCATGATAGCCGGCGGGCAGGCCGAGCACGATCCCGACCATCAATGCGAAAGCAGTCGCCGCGGGAGCGATGATCAGCACGATCCGGCTTCCGAACACCATTCGGCTGAACACGTCCCGGGCGAGCTTGTCGCCGCCGAACAGGTAGACCTGCTTCGAAGCCGGCTCGATCGCGCCGGGCAGCGCATCCTTCATGATCGGTATCTGCGTCAGAGGATCGAAGGGCGCGATGCGCGCCGAAAAGATCGCCGTGAAAAGCCAGAACAGGCAGATGGCGACGCCCGCAATGCCGACCCCGCTGTCGAACAGCTGACCGTAGAGTCCCAGCTTTTTCCGGAAACGGAAGCTCGCCCCGAGGATGATCGCAAGCGCCAGCCAGACCGGCCAGAAGCGTGCGAGGACGCCTAGAAAGACTTGCAAACCGCCGATGTGTTCGATTTGCATCCTACTGCACCCTGATGCGCGGATTGAGATAGGCGTAGCCGACGTCGGAGATGAGCTGCGTGAGCAGCACCACCAACACCGAGACCAGCGCGCAGCCGAGCAGCAGGTCGATGTCGTTGTTGCCGGCGGCCTCGACCAACGTGAAGCCGAATCCTTGATAGCGGAACATCGTCTCGACGATGACGACGCCCGTCAGCAGCCACGGGAACTGCAGCATGATCACTGTGAAGGGGGCGATGAGGGCATTGCGCAGCGCGTGCTTGACGACCACGCCAGAAAAGCTGAGCCCTTTCAGCCTGGCGGTGCGGATATATTGCTGGGTCATCACCTCGACCATCGAGGCCCGGGTCATGCGAGCGATATAGCCGGTTCCGTAGATCGCCATGGTCATCACCGGCAGCGTGAAATTGTAAAAATTGACGCCCTGCGCGGTGGCGGATGCCGCCGAACCGTTCAGCCAGCCGAGCCAGGAAGCGAAGATGACCGTGAAAATGACGCCTGAGACGTATTCGGGCGTCGCCGTGGTCGCTATCGACGCGACCGACAGGGTCCGGTCCGTGCGCGAGCCCTCGCGCATGCCGGCCAGGATCCCGATCAGCAGCGCGATCGGCACCATCGTAACCATCACCCAGAACATCAGGATGCCGGTCGCGCCGAGCGCCGGGAAGAGCTTCGCGGCGACGGTCGTCTTGAACTTGGTCGAACAGCCGAAGTCGCCTTGCAGAATGCCAGAATAGGCGGGAACCGCCGGTTCGGAGCAGAAGCGGAAGCGCGGTACCGCCTGGCCTGTGGCCGGATCGATATTGGGCTGCTTCGGGACCACCCCTATCCACTGGCCGTAACGAACGAAGAAATTCTGCCGGTAGCCGTTGCGCTGCAGCCAGCGTTCCAGATCCTCCGCCGTCGTACGCATTTCGGTCTGGCTGATCGCGAGCTTCTTGAGGTTCGGCTCCAGATTGACCAGGAAGAAGACGACGAAGGTCAGGCACAGCATCGTCAATGCCATCGTGCCGAGCCGGCGCAAGATGAATGCGAGCATCAATCCCCCTGCCGTTGAGGTTGGGGCGATCCCGGCGGGCAGTCGATAGGCCGGCGGCCCGACGGAACGCAAGCGAAACCGCGGGGTCGGGCTATCCGCCCGTCCTCGCGGCGCGAGGGCGTCAAGCGTCGAGCCAGACCTTGCCGAAATCGTGCTCGAAGGTCGGATGCATGCCGTGGTTCTTCACGGCCTCGACGCTGTGATTGTAGAGCTTGCGCCAATAGGGCTGAATGATGACGCCGGAATCCTGAAGGATCTGCTCGATATCCTTCATCATCTCCTTTCGCTTGGCCACGTCGGCGACGGCGAGCGCGGCGTTGAGCTTCTTGTCGAACTCCGGATTGGACCAGGCGCTTTCATTCCAGGCTTCGCCTGTCCGGTATCCGAGCGCGAGAACCTGGACGCCGAGCGGGCGCATGTTCCAATTGGTCATCGAGAACGGGTACTTCGTCCAGTCGTTCCAGAAAGTCGAACCCGGCAGCACCGTACGCTTCACCTTGATGCCCGCCTCGCGAAGCTGCGCGGCGATGGCGTCCCCGGTGTTCTTGTGCCAGTCCTCGTCCACGGTGATGAGTTCGTGCTCGAAATCGGCCTGGCCCGCCTCGGCCATCATCGCCTTGGCCTTGGCCGGATCGGCTGCGACCTTCGGCAAGGGGTAGTATTCCGGATGGATCGGTGCGACATGGTGGTTCTCGGCCACCTCGCCGGCGTTCCCATAGCCGAGTTGCAGCACGATGGCGTTGTCTACGGCAAGCTGAAGGGCCCTGCGCACCTTCTCATTCTCATAGGGCTTGTTCGCCACGTTGGTGCGCGCCACGATCGTGGAGGCCGTCACCGTTTCCGATGTCTTAAGCCCAATCCCCTCGAGGATCGACACGTAGTCCGCCGACGTTTCGTGGTTGGTATGGACCTCGCCAGCCTCGAAAGCGCTGACCATGGCCGCCGGGTCGGTGCCATAATCGATGAACTCTATGCCATCGAGATAGACGTCACCGCCCCACCACTTGCCGTCCTCGCGGCGCTTGTACACCACCTTCTGGCCGACATCGTAGGAAACCAGCTCGAAAGGACCGGTGCCGATCGGGCAGGAAACGAAATCGCCGCCCTTCTCGTCGAATGACTTGTGAACGACCAGCCCGGGATAGTCGCAAAGGTTCGGGATGATCGAGATGTCGGGCCCGGTCAGCTTGAGCTTGACCGTCATGTCGTCGACCTTCTCGACCGCGCCCTCGCGCATCTTGCCGGTCCCTTCGTCGACGAGCGTCCCCATGCGCGCCGTCATCGAATTGCCTTCCGCCGATTTGTCGCACCAGCGCGCGAAATTGAACACGACGTCGTCCGCGTTGAAGGGGTCGCCATTGCTCCAGGCCACGCCTGGGCGGACCTTCAACACATACTCGGTGGCATCGTCATTGACCTCCCATCCCTCCAGCAGGTAGGGCTCGAAAGTGAATTCGCGCGTGTACTTCACCAACGGCTCGATCGCCTGTCGCTCGGCGTTGGCGATCTCCGACCAGTCCGCTTTGCGCGGGTCCTTGGGATCCTTGATCCACATCGCGACCTTCAGAACGCCGCCCTTCTTGGGAGTTTCCTGGGCCATGGCCGGCGTTGGCGCCGCCAGTCCGATCAGCCCATAAGCGAAAGCGGTGGAAGCGCCGAAAGCGCTGGCAAGCGCCAGGAATTCGCGACGGTCCACGCCCCCTTTCCTTGCCTCTTCAGCAAGCTCCAGAATGTGGTCTGGAACCTGGTCCCCGTTGCTCTTGTAGAAGGTCATGACTTGCTCCCATTTTTTTTTGACTTGTTGCCTTACCTTCCCGCATCGCGACCATCATGTCAAAACAGCCGGACGTGGAAACCCGGCTGCAAATCTGCACCTTTGTAGGAAAAGCGGTTCGCGTGAATGCGACCATAATGGCGCAAAAACGTCATTGCGCCCCGGATTCATCGAATCCGTGAGAAGTCGTTTTGAGTTTGCCGCCGCAGCGATATTCTTGACAGCGCCAGTTCCCGACCGCCGCTGATGCCAGCCCGAGCCACGCCTGGTCTGAGAGCCTTACCGGCCCTCGGGCTAATACTCGCGTTCGAAGAAGACGCCGCCCCTGGCCTCGCCATCCTCTGCCGCCGAACCGCGTAGCTTGATGCCGCGACCGACATCGAGATCGATGGTGGCCTTGCCGGAACCGGCCCGGTCGCCCTTCTGGATCGTCAGGTAGGTGCGGTCGTTGAGATATTTGCCGGCCGACACGGCGGTGTTGCCTTGGGCGTCGGTCGTGATGTCCAGATCGTCGACGCCGATGCTGTTGCGCAGGTTGTTGAGCAGCGAGGTCGGCCCAGAGACTCCGGCGAGTTGGGCGGCCGCCTCCGCGAGCTGCGCGATCTGCAGCGGCGACAGGTTGGACATCGAACGCCCGAAGATCAGCCGCGCCAGGACCTCGTCCTCCGGCAAGGCGGGGCTCGACGAGAAGACGAATCTCGGATCGGTGGCCGGGCCGGTAACCTGAACCGTGACGGTCGTGGTGTCCACGGTCGAGTCCGCCGCAAGGTCGATGTTGGGGATCAGCGAGCCGGCGAAGTCGAGCGTGCCGCGCGAGAAGGTCAACCGGCGGCCGAGGATCTGCAGGCGCCCGCGGCGCATGGTGAACTCGCCGATTGCCTGGGGTGCCGTCGCGGGCCCCGTGAGCCTCAGCGATCCGCCGAGCTCGGCGTCGAGGCCGCGCCCTTGCACGAAAATCTGCTGGGGCGCGTTCACCTGGAGATCGAGAGTGAGCCCGCCGCCTCCCCCGCCGGCACCAGCCTCCCGCGGCTGAATCGCCTTCTGCTGTGCCACAACCGCAGCCGGTGCATTCCGATGCTGGACATTGAGCGACGCAAGCGCGCCCGGCAGCCGTTCCGGAATGGTGATGACCGTCCGACCGAGATTGAGCGTCCCGCCGAGCGATGACGTGCCGACGAGCGGCCCCTTCAGCGTCAGATCGCCATTCACTGTGGTGGTGACGATACGGCCGTCCGTATAGCGGCCCTCGACGATCTTGACGACAAGATCCGCCGGAAAACCCCTGTCCGGATCGATGCCGACGGTTCCGCTTCCCGACAGCGAGCCGCCCGTCGACAGCTTTCCGGTGAGGCTGCGCAAGTTCGCGACCCCGCTGCCGATCGAAACGTCGGCGGCGATATCGTTGATGGCTATGCCGGAGGCGGCGTCGACAAGGCGAGCGCCCGACGTCCTCACCGTTCCGCTGATCAATGGCGCCCTGGCCGGCCCGCGCACCTGGATGTCGACATCGGCTGAGCCGCTCAGCGACATACCTTGCGCGGCGAGTTGCCGGGTCAGGAAAGCGAAGGGAACCCTGCCCGTCATATTGATGTCGAGCGTCGGCGTCCCCGCCGTGCCGACCGTCCCGCCACCCCTGAGGGCGAGCCCAGAAGAGTCTCCGACATCGGCCTGGAACTCGAGCTTGTTGCCGGAGAAGGTACCGTTCGAGTTGACCGTCATCGGTCCGAGGCCGGCTGCCGCCGTCTGAGCCGTGCCGGCGTTCGTCCACCGCGCGCCGTAGCCGACCTGGGGCCTTGCGGCCGGCCCGGATATCCGCGCCGTGCCCGAGATCGTGCCCGTCGCATTGAGGCCGGGCGAGAAGGTATTGGCAGCGCCGGCAGGCAAGGACGCCAATTCGACGTCGAGGGCGAGCGTCTCGCCGGCCGTTCCGGACACGATAACGTTGCCTCCGGCGACGGCCAGTTGCAGCTTGTCGAGAACTGCCTGGCCGCCCCTGACGGTGACGGTCGTCGCCCTGGCGATCCCGATCTTCATGCCGTTGACGGTCGCCCCACCCGAACCAAGCTCGATGGTCGTCTCGCCGGCTGCGATCCTCACGCGACCGGCGGCCTGCGCCGGCATGGCGTTGACCGTCGCCCCGCCGGAGAAGCCCGTCCACTCGCCGTCGCGGGTCAGCGTCACGTCCACGTCGTTGATGGCCGTCGCGCCGGAGGTCACGGAGCTGGCCCGTACCTTGCCGGAGATCGCCGGCGACGCGAGATAGTTGCTGACGGTCGCCGCGACCGCGACTCCCTTGGCCGTGAGCTCCGCCCTGGACAGGGACGCCGTGGCGGCATCCAGCACGATCTCGGGCACGCCGTTCGCCCGCTGGAACCGGATTGTTCCGTTCACGTCACCACTCGCTTCCTCGAAAGCGAGTGCGGCCAGCGGCCCAACATCCGGGATTGTGAAGTCCACGGCGCCCTCCGGCACGAACTGGTCGTCCAGGACGAGATCGCCGCTAATGCGGTTCTGCCCAAGCAGGATCGATAGACCGTTGATCTCCCGCCTTCCGTTGGTGGTCTTCAGCTCGGCCGAACCGGTGAGCGCTTGGCCCGCGACGTCGCCCTTGAGAGACACGCGCGCCGCCGGATTGGCGATGTCGGCGACGCCCGAGGCGGTCAGGCCGAGCCCGGTGATTGCCCTTCCGGCCGCCTCGATCCTTTCGCTTTCCACCGATAGCGAGAGATCCGGAGCGTTACGATTGCCAGTCGCGCCCAGGGAGAACGTCACGGAACCGGTAGCGCCTTGCGCCACCTTGCCGATATCGGCCAGCGCCCCGCTTATGCTGGCCTGGACCGTATCGCCGCTGAGCAAAGCATTGCCGTCGGCGCTCAAGCCGCCCGATGCCAGCCTGAGAGCCTCCACCGACAGGGCGCCGGCGGCATCGCGTTTGACGGTTCCGGATAGCGCCACGCGCTCGCCGAGTGCCCCGCGAGCGGCGGTCGGCAAGGCGGATGCGGCCGCATCCGCCTGGAGCGAGAGAGTGACTGCAAAATCTGGCCTGGTGATCTCTCCAGACAGTCTCGCCGTCAGCGCGTCGCTCGCGACCGAAGCCGATTGGACCGCGATGGCGGCATCCGAGACGAGCGCGGTGGCGTTCGCCCGGATCGGCCCTGCGACCAACGGAGCAAGAGCCGCATTCTCCGTGGTCAGCGAGTCGGACGTCAGCTCGAGCGCCAGCGGCCCGCTTTGAGCGCCGATATCGAAAGCATCGGACGTGAGCTTCGCTTCGATGCCCTGCAGCGTGTTACCCTGGATCGCTATCCGATCGAGCGAAGCGGAAAGATCGAGCGCCGTCGCATTGGGCGGACCGGCAAGATGGGCTCTCACATTGTCCAGCATCAAAGAGAGAGGCGCGGCAGGGTCGCCCAGGGACAGCGCTACCGGACCACCGGTCGCCTGTCCACGGACTGTGATATCGCTTGCACCCTGGGCATCGAGATTGCCCTGCGCAGCCAGATTGAATGCCGGCGACCGCACAGTGGCGTTTTCGATGTTGAATCCGCCTGCTGTGCCGAGCAGGGCAGCGAGATCGAAATTCGTCTCGCCAGCGAGCAGGGGCTTCAGCCCATCAGGCAGGAAGCGCTCGAATGCGCCATCGCCCCGGATGGTGATCCGGCTGCCGCTGTCGGCGGTCGTATGGGTCGCCGCAAGCGTGCTGACCAGTGCGCCGTCCATCGAAATGGTGCCGTTCCCGTTCCATGCCGCCGGGGGCCCCTCGCCCGAAACAGCGACTTCGACCAACCGGCTACCGGACAGACCGAGCAGCCTGGACAAGGTCCCGCCCTCCGGCTCGTTGGCGCGAAGCTTGAGGTCGACCCTCTCCCCTTGTTGGCCGATGGTCGCGTCGATATTCTCCGCCGTGACGGCTCCCGCCACGATCGAAGCCGCCCGAACGGTGCCGGCGACGGAACGCGCGCCGAGATAATCGGCGATAGTCGCGGCAACGGCAACATTGCTTGCCGACACGCCGGCCCGCGACAGGGTCGGGGCGGTCGCGTCTACGGAGATCTGCGGCACCCCGTTCGGCCTGGCGAAGGTGATCTTGCCGGACAAGTTGCCCTGCGCTTCCTGCTCAGCCAACGCAGCGAGCGCGCCTAGATCAGGCACGGAGAGATCCAGGATGCCTTCCGGCAGGAAACCTTCGCCCAGCACGAGATCGCCGGTGATACGGCTCTGGCCGAGAGCGACGGACAGGCCTGTTATCTCCCGACGCCCATCGGTCGTCTTCAGCGACGCGACCGCGTTCAGCGCCTGCCCGCGATAGCTGCCCTTCAGCGAAACGTCCCCCGCGGGATTGGCCAGGTCGGCGACACCTTTGACGGCAAGTTCGACGCCGGTGAGTTCCTGGCCGGCCAGGCGGAATCCTTCACTGGTAACGGTGAGCGTCACGTCGGGAGCAATGAGTTTGCCGGACGCGTCGAGCGTGAACGCGATCGCTCCCGACGCATCGGGAGCGAGGCGGCCGATATTGGCAAAAGCGCCCTTCAACGCCGCAGTGATCGCGTCGCCGTTCTGGGCGAGATCGCCGGCCAGCGTGAGATCGCCTGAGTTGAACTGCATCGACTCGACCGACACGGCGCCTTCCGCATTACGCTTGAGCGTTCCGGAGAAGGCGACGTTGTCGCCCAGCGCCGTCCGCGCCTCAGCCGGCAGAGCCGAAGCGACGATGTCGGTTGCGATCGCAAGGGACAAAGATGGATCACGGCGGCTGATCACTCCGCCAAGCTTGAGCCTGAGGGCGTTGGTGCGCACGTTCGCTTCGGCAACGCCGACATTGTCACTGGCTATTTCCCCGGCAAAGTCAGCTTCGATCCGGCCCGCAAGAAGCTGTCCGAGCGTGGGGTTGGCGGAGGTGTAGGCGCCAGCCGAGAGATTGACTTTCAGCGGCCCGGTTCTGCTCAACAGGTCGAAGGCGTCGGAATGGGCTGTCAGGGCAATGTCGCGCGCCTCTTCGGCTTGCGTCGTCACGTAGTCCAGATTGGCCTTCGCATCGACCATCGGTGCGTTGCCCGCACCGAAGATGCGTACGCTTGCATTCCTGAGCGCGGCCTGCCCGGCGCCAAACGAAACGGGGACCGATCCGTCGATCGCCTCGGCCTGCAGCGCAAAATCACTCGCCTCCCGAGGATCTATGGTGCCCTTGGCGCTGGCGCGCAGGGTGTTCGATTGCAGATTGGCGCGCTCGACATCGATGCGGCCCTCGCTGCCCAGAAGCCCTGCCATCTCGAAATCCGCCTGGCCTGCAAGCAGCGGCCGCAACCCTTCCGGCAGGAAACGCTCGAACGCGCCATCGCCCTTGAGCTCGATCCGGCTGCCTCCCTCGGCCGCACTGTATGCGCCGGAGACAGTCGTCACGACGGAACCGTCCACCGAGAAAACGCCCTGCCCCTTCCAATTCTCCGCGGGTCCGCTTCCCGAGATCACGATCCCGACGGGTGGCGCACCGGGCAATTGCAGCAGGTTCGCCACGATCCCGCCGGCAGGCTCCGAGCCGTTGATCGCTACGTCGAGTCGTTTCTCGGAGGGGACGAAATGGATCGCGGCATCGAGCATGCCGCCGACGCCATCGATCCGTGCGATCTTGAGGTTGGTCTGGATGTTCAGCGGATCGGCCAGCGCGTCCAGCGAGCCTTGCGCCGAAAGCTTCGCGACGGTACCGGCAAGCGCTTCGCCCAGCGCGATGTCCGGCAGTTCGATCCGGTCGAGGGAAAGCGAGATCGGCAGGCCGCCACCGCCGCCGCCTGTCCCGCTCGACTGCGGCCGCCGGGCCACCTCGAGCCTCCGGACGAAGATGCGTTCGGACTTGAAGGTCGATGACAGCAATGGAAGCAATGACCAATCGACTTCGACGCCGCGAGCCACGAGCCAAGCCCCTTCGGTATCCTCGAGGACGACATGGTCGAGGGTCAGCGGCCCGACCCATATTCCGTTCAGCCCGCCGATCGTAATCTTGGTTTCGCGGCTCGAAACCATAGAGGAGATCAGCGAAGCGAGATTGTCCCGGCCGCGCTCGGTCAGGGTGAACACCGCGATCGCGCCGATGGCGAGCGCCAGCACCGCGAGGAACGCGTAGAGGAAGTATCGCAGCAGTCGCTTCACGATCGCCATCAGAATGCCTGCCCGATGCCGGCGTAAAGGCCGAAGCTCGGGTCGCCGGGATCGGGATTGAGTGGAACAGCCACGTCGACCCGCAAAGGACCGAAGGGTGTGATGTATCTGAGACCGAGACCGGCGCCGGTCTTGAAATCCGAGAAGTCGGGGAACTCGGCTTCCGAAACCGTTCCGGCATCGATGAAGGGCACGATGCCGATCGTATCCGTTACGCCGATGCGCATCTCCAGCGACGCTTCCGCGAGAGAGCGCCCGCCGATCGGTTGGCCGGAGGCGTCCTTCGGCCCGATGCCCTGATAGGCATAGCCACGCACCGAACCGCCGCCGCCGGCATAGAAGCGGCGGTCGGCCGGTATGTCGGCGAGCTCGGCTCCCACGATGGATCCCAGCGTCGCGCGCCCCGCCAGCACGAACCTCCCGGCCTCGTCGACCGCCCTATAGGTGGAGCCTTCGACCCTCATCTTGAAGAAGCTGTTGCTGTTGAGGAAATCATAGGTCGGCTCGGCGAAGGCGAACGCCCGGAAACCACGCTTCGGATTGAGCTTGTCGTCCCTGTTGTCGAAGACATACTGCAGCGGCGTGCTGACCAGGAGGTAATCCTTGCCCTCCGGATTGAGCGCGTCTGTCACGTTCTCCCAGTCGACCGCGAGTTCCGCCGACAATGTCTGCGTCGGGGAGAGCTCGTATTGAACGCCAACGCCGCCTCCTGTCGAGAAGCGGTCATAGGCATCCGGATGTTCGTACACCGTTCCCAGATTGGCGAAGAACTTCGAATCTGGGCCGATCACGCCGGGCTTCTCGAACATGATGTTCGCACTGTAGTTCAGCTTGCCGAGGTCGCCCCTGTCGCCGATGCCCGAGATGGAGCCGCCGATACGCAGCTTCTCGGCGCGGCCGAACAGGTTGCGATGACCCCAATAGCCTTCCAGGCCGAGACCTTCCGTCGTGGAATAGCTGGCGCCACCACCATAATAGCGGAACTTGCGCTCGCTGACACGCAGATAGATCGGGATCGAGCCGTCGGGATTGAGCGCCTCCGCCTCGCGCAAATTTATGCTCGAGAACACTTCAAGGCCGGCAAGCCGGTCGCGTGCCTCTTTCATTTCCTTCGGCGAGTAGATCCGGCCGGGCTGGAGCCCTGTCATGTAGCGGGTGAATTCCCGGTCGACCTGCTCGGTCCCCTCCACCGTCGTCTCCCCGTAGGGAGCGATCGGGCCCGCCGCGACGGTCAGCGACACGTCCAGCGTGCGCGTTCGATGATCGGCGACGATCTCGCGGCCGGTCACCTGGGCGAGCGGCCGCCCCTCCTCCTTCAAGACCCGCACAATGTCGGCTTCCGCCTTGAGGATGGCCTCGGACCCGGCAGCGCCACCTGGAAGAAGTCCGAACCGTGCCGGCACGAGACCGGCGGCGTCGCCCTTCAACGCGATGTCACCCAGGGTGAACACGGCGCCCGGATCGACCGCGATCGTGACGGGCACCGGCTCTCCCGTGAAAACGGCGTCGGGAGGTATGTCGTCGAGGAGATGTCCGCCGATGGAGATGTTCACCACACCATCATACCGAGCGGCACGATAGAGCGCAGCGATCAGCAATTCCCGGTCGGCGCGGGCTTTGGAGAGAAGTCCCAGGGATCCCGAGACCGGGCGCTCCTGCTCCGCGATCAGATTGGATGCATTCTCGAGATTGTCCTGGAGATCCTCGTCACCATCCGTGACGGTGAGCGTCGCCGAATAGCGGAGAGGATCGACGATGTCGGTATCCTCTTCGGAAGAGCCCCAGAGACGGAACCCGAAGAGTTCGAATGCGGCAGCAGGCAGGATGGCGACCGGCAAGGCGGCACCTGCCATCAGGGCCAAGGCAATTGCACGCCCCAGGGCCCTCCCTTTTGCCACGCCGAACCTCATACGCTACTACACCACTCCATAATGACCCATTTAGACCAAGAAGCCTAAAATTGTTTTGACCCGTAATTGTGCAAGAAATTCAATGCACAAGCCGAGTCGCCCGTGTCAGCGCCGGGCATATATGGCCCAGTTGACCATATTTTCCAGCACTTCCGCCCATGCGCGATGCCGGAAAGGCTTATGAAATATCCTGTGCTCAGCGACAATCCCGAGGGTCGAGCGGGATTGCAGGCTCTGAACACACATGCTTGCAGCTCTCGAAAGAAAGTGTGATCAAGACATGGCTGCAAGTCGGTTCCGCGTTGGCAACTTTTGAGCGAGTTTGCCGATCGGCTTCCCGGACCGGCTGCAAGGAGGACGGACGATGCGTGCAGCGCTTGGCTTCTCGGCAATTCTCGCGACCCTTCTAGCCTTTGCACCGACCCTCGCGGTCGGCCAGGAACGTTCGGTGGTCACCACTGAGGGCGGTGACTATTTCGGCTTCGACCTGAGAACCGAAAAGGACGTTACGCTGGATCAGTGCGAGGTCGTCTGCCTGGCCGATTCAGCCTGCCGCGCCTTCACCTACAACACCAAGGCGGGGTGGTGCTTCCTCAAGTCCGATTACAGCCAATTGAAACCGGCGACGAATGCAGTGGCCGGCAAGATCGTCAATCTTTCCGGCGATCCCGACATTGGCGCTCCGGCCGAGCTCGGCTTCATGCCCGCCTGGGTGGTCGACGAGGCGCGCCATTATCGCCAAGCGGTCGAAAATGCCTCTCCCGACATCGAAGGCCTTGCGGCTCTTGAAGGAGCCGCCGAGCAGGCTCAGAGAAACGGCGATCCCCGCGAAGCCGTCGCGAAGCTGCGGGCCGCGTTGGCCATCGATCCGGCGGACATTGCCTTGTGGAACAGGCTCGCCCGCGCCGCGCTCGATGTCTCGCCATCCAACGACGCCGAGAAGGCCGAACGACAGCGCGACGCAACCGCGGCAGCCTACACCGCCTATCTTCTTTCCCGTACCGCTGCGGCTCGTGCCGACGCCCTCGCCACGCTTGCCATAGGGCTTGACCGGCGCGACCTGGCGCGACCCGCCCTTCAGGCCTATGAAACCAGTCTATCCCTGGTCAATGCCCCGGCGATCCGCGCCGAATACGAGGATCTCAAGGCGCGCAAGGGGTTTCGCGTCGTCGAGCATTCGATCGATTCCGACAGCCCATCGCCGCGCGTATGCGCCCAGTTCTCCGAGGAGCTGGTCAAGGTCGGTATCGATTATTCGACCTTCGTGACCGTCGATGACAGCGCGCCCAAGGGCATCGCGGCCAGGGAACGCCAGATCTGCGTCGAAGGACTCAAGCATGGCGAGCATTATCGGGTCACGTTCAGGCAGGGCCTGCCGGCAGCAGTCGGCGAAGTGCTGGCGACCCCGGTCGTACTCAATGTCTACGTGCAGGACCGCCCGCCTTCCGCCCGCTTCACGGGCGACAGCTTCGTGCTGCCGGCAAGCGCGCGTCGCGGCATCCCCGTCGTGACTGTGAACATGGACGTCGCCGACATGAAGCTCTACCGGATCGGCGATCGCTCGCTTGCCCAGCTTCTGTCCGGTTACCAGTTCCTGCGCCAGCTCGATGGCTATGACGTCAGCAACATCACCGACCAGATCGGATCGCCCGTCTGGGAGGGCAAGCTGGAGATAACCAGCGAGCTCAACAAGGAAGTGGTCACCAGTTTCCCGGTGGACGAGGCGCTGCCGGAACGCAAGCCCGGCGTGTATGTGCTGACCGCCGCACCCGTCGACGACCGTCGCGACACCTGGGAATCGCGCGCCACGCAGTGGTTCGTCGTTTCCGATATCGGGCTTTCGACCTATACCGGTCAGGACGGCTTGAACGTCTTCGCGCGATCGCTCGGCACCGCCAAGCCGATGGCCGATGTCGAGTTGACCCTGCTGGCCAGGAACAACGAGGTCCTGGGGAAAGCCCGAACCGACGGGGAAGGCCGGGCGACCTTCACACCGGGCCTCGTGCGCGGCCAAGGCGGCATGGTCCCGGCCGTGCTGACCGCCGACAAGGACGGTTCCGATTTTGTCTTCCTGGACATGGCGCGGGCCGGCTTCGACCTTTCGGATCGCGGTGTCGCTGGGCGGTCTGCCCCCGGAGCGCTCGACGTCTACGCCTGGACCGAACGCGGCATCTACCGCGCCGGGGAGACCGTGCACGCGGCAGCACTTGCCCGGGACGACACGGCGAAGGCGGTCGAGAACCTTCCCCTGACCTTCATCTTCACGCGTCCCGACGGGGTCGAGGATCGGCGCATCGTCAGCGACGGCGCGGCGATCGGTGGCCACGCCGTGGACCTGCCTCTCGCGGAAAATGCCATGCGCGGCACATGGCAGGCGAGCATCCATACCGATCCGAAGCAGCCGGCTGTCGCCCAGCTGATGTTCCTTGTCGAGGATTTCGTTCCAGACAGGATCGAATTCGACCTCTCGGCCGATCGCACCGAGATCGCCCCCGGCGAGCCCGCAGACGTCACCGTCGACGGGCGGTTCCTGTACGGCGCCCCGGCGGCTGGCCTGGCACTGGAAGGCGAGGTCACCCTCTCCACCAGGCGCGACTGGGATCGTTTCAAGGGTTATTTCTTCGGCCTGGCGGACGAGCAGGAAGGCGACACGACCCGCATCCCCCTCGCCGGCCTGCCTGCGGCCGGAGATGACGGCAAGGCCACCTTCCCCGTGGTGGTGGATCAATTGCCCTCGACGACGCGATTGTTGAACGCCGCCGTCACCGTACGCATGCGCGAAAGCGGCGGCCGCACTGTCGAGCGCAAGCTCGACATCGCAGTCAAGCCCCAAGGCATCATGGTCGGCATCGCCCCGCAATTCGACGGCTCGGTGCCGCAGGGCGGCACGGCCGGTTTCAAGGTCATCGCGGTCGACGCCGATGGGAACCGGAAGGGCGAGCCGGGACTGGCCTGGTCGCTGGTCAAGATCGAGCGGAACTACCAATGGTACCGGAGCGGCAACGCCTGGAACTACGAGCCGGTCACCTTCACCAGGGCTGTCGCCAACGGCGCGATCGACGCCTCCGCAACGGCCGAAGCCGATCTCAGGCTGCCGGTCGATTGGGGCCGCTATCGGCTCGAGAT
Source organism: Rhizobiaceae bacterium (assembly GCA_035556195.1). Classification (GTDB taxonomy): domain Bacteria; phylum Pseudomonadota; class Alphaproteobacteria; order Rhizobiales; family Rhizobiaceae. The sequence continues at coordinate 165,246 of DATMFK010000024.1, read as the reverse complement.
CGAATCCGCCGATCCAACCGGCCCCGCCACGAGCTACGAGTTCGAGGCCGGCTGGTATGTCGAGGCAATTTCCACGGAGACACCCGACGGGCTGGAGATTGCCCTCGACAGGGATGTCTATGCCGCGGGCGAAATCGCGAAGCTCCAGGTGTCACCGCGTTTCGCCGGTGAATTGCTCGTTACAATCGGCGCGGAAAAGCTGCTGGCCACCGTCACGGCCAGCGTGCCGGAAGGCGGCGCGACCATCGACATCCCGGTTGGCACGGATTGGGGCGCTGGCGCCTATGTGACGGCGACGCTCTACCGCCCCGGCGAGGCCAAGGAGACGCGCATGCCGGCCCGCGCCATCGGCGTGAAATGGCTGAAGGTCGACCCGGCTGCCAGGAAACTGGACGTCGCGCTGGCGACGGTCGAGAAGACCGAACCCCGCAAGCCCTTGTCGATCCCGGTTACCGTCTCCGGGGCGCAGGGGGCTAGCGAGGCCTATGTGATGGTGGCGGCTGTGGATGTCGGCATCCTCAACCTCACCAACTACAAGGCGCCGGATCCGGTCGCCTGGTTCTTCGGCCAGCGCATGCTCGGTCTCGAACTGCGGGATCTCTACGGCCGGCTGATCGACGGCTCGCTCGGCGCGACGGGCCGGCTGCGCACGGGGGGCGACGGCGCGAGGATGGAGAGCGAAGGCAGCCCTCCCACCGAGAAGCTCGTCGCCTTCTTCTCGGGTCCGGTCAAGCTCGATAGCGATGGCAAGACGACCATCGAATTCGACGTGCCGCAATTCAACGGCACGGTCCGTGTCATGGCCGTTGCCTGGACGAAAGATGCCGTGGGCCATGCCTCTTCGGATGTGGTCGTGCGCGACCCGCTGGTCCTCACGGCCGGGCTGCCCCGCTTCATGGCTCCGGGCGACCAGGCCAGGATGACGCTCGATATTACGAACACCGACGCTCCCGCGGGCGATTACACGCTCTCTGTCGAAGGCGGCGGAGAGATCGACGTCGGTGCCGGGGGCTTGCCGGAGAAGCTTACACTCGAACAAGGCAAGCGCCAGACGCTCAGTGTCCCGCTCACGGCCAGACGGTCCGGCGAGGCAAGCCTTGCCGTCCGCCTTGCCAATGCCGAAGGGCAGAGCGTGGAGCAGGTGCTTTCCCTTCCGGTACGCCCGGCGGCTCTGCCGGTGGCCAGCCGTTCGATCGTCGCTATTCCCGGCAACGGCGGCAGCTTGACCATCGACCGCGAGCTTCTGGCATCCAGCCTGCTCGACGGCGCGACCGTCAGTGTCGGCGTCTCTACGGCGTCAGCCCTCGATGTCGCTTCGCTGCTGATGAAGCTCGACCGCTACCCCTATGGCTGCGCCGAGCAGACGACGAGCCGGGCGCTTCCGCTGCTCTATGTCAACGAGCTGTCCCCCGGCTTCGGTATGGCCAGCGACCCCGAATTGCAGGGCCGTATCCAGGAGGCCATCTATCGGGTGCTCAACTACCAGTCCAGCACGGGCAGTTTCGGCCTGTGGGCCCCAGGCTCGGGTGACCTGTGGCTCGACGCCTATGTCACGGACTTCCTGACCAGGGCGCGGGAAAAGGGCTTCAACGTGCCCTCGCAAGCGCTGCAGCAGGCGCTCGGCAATCTGCAGAACTCGCTGGCCTACGATCTCGACCTGCAGAGCCGCGGCAACGAGATCGCCTATGCGCTCTACGTGCTTGCCCGCAACAAGAAGGCCTCCATCGGCGACCTTCGCTACTATGCCGACACGCAGGTCGAGGCTTTCTCGAGCCCGCTCGCCATTGCCCATCTCGCGGCGAGCCTCGCTCTCTATGGCGATGCGGAACGTTCCGAGCGGACCTTCCGGACCGCGCTCGAACTCGCCAAGGGGGCGGAGAACGACAACACCCGCACCGACTACGGCTCCAAGCTGCGCGACGGCGCGGCCATGCTGGCGCTCGCCGCCGAAAGCAGCCCGATGCCGTCCTCCGTGCCGGAGATGGTCACCTATGTCTCCGCGGAACGGTCCGCGCAGCGCTGGACGAGCACGCAGGACGAGGCCTGGATGCTGCTTGCCGCCCGGGCCCTGCGCGAGGGGAACGCCGCCCTCAGGCTCACAGTCGACGGCGCGCCGCACACCGGCCCCTACTCCACCCAGGTGACCGGCGATGAACTGGTTGCCCGGCCGATAACGATCGGCAATCCCGGCAAGAATGCGCTGGAGGCAGCCGTCACCACAATGGCGATCCCAAGCCAAACCCTGCCGGCCGGTGGCGACGGCTTCACAATCGAGCGCACCTACTACCGCCTCGACGGATCCGAAGCGAACGCGACGGAGACCACGCAGAACGAGCGTTATGTCGCCGTGCTTCGCATAACACAGCTCAACGACTGGGGAGCGCGGGTCCTCGTCAACGACCTCCTGCCGGCCGGCTTCGAGATCGACAATCCCGGGCTGGTCTCCAGCGCGGAACTGTCGAATTTCGCCTGGCTGCCCCAGACAAAGGCTGCCCACCTTGAGTTCCGGGACGACCGTTTCACCGCGGCGTTCGACCGTGCCCAGGGCGACGCGTCGGAAGTGACGGTAGCCTATGTGGTGCGCGCCGTGACGCCGGGCGTCTATGCCCACCCTGCTGCGACCGTCGAGGACATGTATCGTCCGGAATTCTCGGCCCGCACGGCAAGCGGCATGATGGAGGTGAAGGCTCCCCGCAGATGATGCGCCTCTTGCGCTACGCGGCAATCGCGCTTGGGGCGGCTGGCGCCGTTGCGGCGCTGGCCGTGGCCGGCTTTGTCTGGCTGGACGATGCCTATCCGCCGCCGCTGCCGACGCAAATGACCGTCTCGGCCGAGGTGGTCGATCGCGACGGCGCTTTGCTCCGGGCTTTCGCCACGCCCGAAGGCCGCTGGCGCCTTGCCGTCGATCTCGATCAGGTCGACAAGCGCTTCGTCGACATGCTCATCGCCTATGAAGACAAGCGCTTCTGGGAACACGGGGGTATCGATCCGCTGGCGATGCTGCGCGCAGCGGGTCAGTTCGCCGGCAAGGGGCGCATCGTCTCGGGCGGCTCCACCTTGTCCATGCAGCTTGCCCGATTGATCGAGCCGCGCCAAAGCCGTTCGCTCGGGGCGAAGTTGCGACAGATCTTCCGCGCCGTGCAGATCGAGCGCCGCCTGTCCAAGCGCGAGATCCTGGAGCGGTACCTGACGCTTGCCCCCTATGGCGGCAACCTCGAGGGCATCCGGGCAGCGTCGCTTGCCTATTTCGGTAAGGAGCCTCGCCGGCTCAGCCTGTCCGAATCCGCTCTGCTCGTCGCGCTGCCGCAACTGCCCGAGCGGCGACGCCCGGACCGCAGCCGGCAAGGGGCGGAGAAGGCGCGTGAGCGGGTGCTGGCGCGCATGGTGAGCGCCGGCGTGATCGACCGGACCGAGGCGGCACGGGCAGGGGCGGAAGAACAGGCTGCGCTGCGGCGGCCGCTCCCCGCCTTGGCTGCCCACGCAGCCTACGCAGCGCTGCGCAACACGCCGTCGAAGATGTGGCATCAGCTCACAATCCGCAAAAGGGTTCAGGAAGGGCTCGAAGCCGTCGCGCGCGAGTCGGCCGCAAAACTGGGCTCCCGGCTTTCCCTGGCCATGGTGCTGGCGGATTCGCGCTCCGGAGAAATTCTCGGCGCGGTCGGTTCCGCCGATTTCCTCGACGCCAGCCGGTCGGGTTGGATCGATATGACCCGTGTCCTGCGCTCGCCGGGATCGACGCTGAAACCCTTCATCTATGGCCTGGCGATCGAGGAAGGGTTCGTTGCCCAGGAAACGATCGTCGAGGACCGGCCGGCGGATTTCGCCGGATACCGGCCGAAGAATTTCGACATGAGCTACCAAGGCGACGTCAGCGTGCGCCAGGCCCTGCAATTATCGCTCAACGTGCCTGCCATCAGCCTGCTCGACGCGGTCGGCCCGGCGCGCCTGAACGGGCGCTTCAGGCAGGCCGGCATCGATCTCCGATTGCCCCGGGGAGAGGCGCCAGGCCTGGCCATCGGGCTTGGCGGTGTCGGCATCTCGCTGCGGGACCTCGTGCAACTCTACACCGGCCTCGCCAATGGCGGTCGGGCGGTTGCCCTGAGGGACGGCAGCGAGCCGCCCGGCGCCCTGAGCCCGGGCGGCGCTGGGACCGTGCTCAGCGAAGCGGCGGCGTGGCAGGTGGCCGATATGCTGTCGGGGGTGAAACCGCCAGAAGGTGCGGCTCCCCGCGGGATCGCCTACAAGACAGGCACGAGCTACGGCTACCGCGACGCCTGGTCCATCGGCTTCGACGGGCGCTACGTGCTCGGCGTCTGGGTCGGACGACCCGATGCCGGCGCCGCACCCGGCCTTTCCGGCTATGTCTCCGCCGCGCCGATCCTGTTCGAAGCCTTTGCCAAGTCCGGCCTGGCGGCGGTCGGCCTGCCAGCCCCTCCCCCTGGTACGGTCAAGCCGACTCGAAACCAATTGCCTGTCACGATGCAACGTTTCGGCCGAGGCGGCGACGGGCTGATTGCGATAAAGCCGACCGAACCCGCGCCGCAAATCGTTTTCCCGCCCGAAGGCGCCCGCATCGATCTCGGAGCGACCGCCGCGCCGGGCGCATCTCCGCTCGTCCTGAAGCTGCAAGGTGGGCGCGCACCGTTCCGCTGGCTCGCCAACGGCAAGCCGCTTGCCGAACTGGTTCGTCGCCGCACCGCCACCTGGATGCCCGACGGCGCGGGCACGTCCACCTTGACCGTCATCGATGCCGCCGGACGGGCGGCCAGCGTCAGGGTTTTCGTGGAGTAGAACCGTGGCGGTTCAGCTCGTCGACGGCCCGCCCCGTGTCACGGAGTCAGTCCGAGCACCAGGGCCGAGAGCACGGCATAGCGCCCGATCTTGGCGACGGCGACGAGCGTCAGAAAGCTCCAGAAGGGTTCACGGAGCACGCCCGCGACGACGGTCAGCGGATCACCGACTACCGGAACCCAACTCAGGAGGAGGCTCCAGCGGCCGTAGCGGCGATACCATCGCGAAGCTCGGTCGAGGCTCGCCTCCCCCGCGGGAAACCAGCCTTTCTCCTGGAAATGCTGGATACCGCGTCCGAGAAGCCAGTTGACGACGGATCCGAGAATATTGCCGAGGCTGGCGACGGCCAGCAGCGATGAAACGGGATAGGCGCCGGACAGGAGCAGCCCGCTCAGCAGCGCCTCGGATTGCGCCGGCAGCACTGTCGCCGCCAGGAAGGCGGCCGCGAACAATCCGCCATAAACGGCAATCTCACCCAAGATCAGTGCTCGCCGTCACAAAGATCGTGATTGGCGAGCGCCCTAATGACGTAGCAGTCCTTGACCTGGCCCGACCCGCAATGGGTGGAGATGCGTTCGAGCTCGTGCTCCAGGCGCTTCAGCTTCTCGATGCGGTCGCGCACGGCTTTCAATTGCTCCGCTGCAATGCGATCGGCCTGCTCGCAGGGCCGCTCCGGATGCGCACTCAGATCCAGCAGTTCACGGATCGACTCTATCGTAAGACCGAGATCGCGCGCATGCTTGATGAAAGAAAGGCGGTCGCGCTCGGCCCGGCCGTAACGCCGCTGGTTGCCCTCCGTCCGTTCGGGCTCGGCCAACAGGCCCATCTGCTCATAATAGCGGATGGTCGGAACCTTGACCCCCGTCCGCCGGGACAGATCGCCAATCGTGAACATCCGCACCTCCGAGATATCTCTAGAGACTAGAGCATCTAGTTGCCTCTCCGCTAAACCGCAAGCGGCCGTCGCAGATGCCGGGGCCGTAACCTGACCTTAACCATGGTGACCGAGGATGAACGCAATGCTATGAGCGTCACTACGCTCCGTGCGGCGCCCACAGTCTCCACTGGCTCAGACGAGGTCCTGCATTGTTTCGAAACCCAATCCGACCGGCGTTCCTGCTTGCCCTGGGCCTGTTGGCGACCGGGTGCATGTCATCGGGACTGGACCAGAAAAGGGCCATGCAGCCCATCCCCTCGCGCCTCGTCGCGACGATGAAGGCGAAGTCGATGTCGCCCGCGTCGCCGATCCTGGTGCGTGTGTTCAAGCAGGAAAGCGAGCTGGAGGTCTGGAAGCGCGACAGCAGCGGGCGCTTTGCGCTGCTGAAGACCTATCCGATGTGCCGCTGGTCCGGACAGCTCGGCCCCAAGAAGCGGGAGGGCGACCGGCAGGCGCCGGAAGGTTTCTATCATGTGACGGCGAGGATGCTTAATCCGAGCTCCAACTACTACCTCGCCTTCAATCTCGGCTATCCAAACAAGCTGGAAGCCGCACTCGGCTATACCGGCGACGCGCTGATGATCCATGGCGCCTGCACCTCCGCCGGCTGCTATGCGATGACAGACGACGGGGTTGCGGAAATCTACGCGGTGGGGCGCGAAGCGCTGCGCGGTGGCCAGACCACGTTCCAGGTCCAGGCCTATCCTTTCCGGATGACGCCCGAGAACATGGCCAAGCATCACAACGATCCTAATTATGCGTTCTGGACGAACCTCAAGCAGGGCTACGATGCATTCGAAGTGACGCGCAAGCAGCCCAAGGTGTCCTATTGCGGCGGCCAATATGTCTTCAACTCCGAGTTCGAAGGCGGAGAGCCGTCCGATCCGCTGGCGGCCTGCCCACCCAATGTGGCTGCCCAAGATCCCGCCGTCGTGGCTCGCAGCCAGTCCGATCAACGCGCGATCGATGCGCTCCTCGCAGGCGGTGTGGCGCCGACCACCCACGCTTATTCCGATGGCGGCATGCACCCGTCCTTCCGCAAGCTGCTCGAGCAGAACGGAGCCAAGAGCCTGGCGCGCAGCACCTCCAAGATGTCCGTGCCGATCAGCCGCCCGGAGGCGGCACTGGCCGATCCGCATAACATCTCGCAAACGCAATGAGCGCCACCTAGGGCTAGGCTGTCTCTGACGGCTGCATCGCAAGATCCCCGACAGGACTTGCTCCAGCACCTTGAGCGGCTGGCGTGAAAATCCGCTCCGCTGTCGAACGGCGCAGGCGAAGCTTCAGCTTGGAAAGGTGCGGCCGAGTCGGCTACGGACACATCGTCCGACTCCCATGGGATGACCGCCTCACATGAGCAGAGCTCTTACCGCCTTCGCCTTCGTAGCCGTGCTTTCCGGGCTGTTGATGGCTCTCAGCCTGGCAGTGGCGCGGCATGGTTACCCCTTCGGGGCAATCGGTGCCCGACGTCTGAGCGAGCTTGCCGATCCCGCGAGCTTCCTGCCGCTGGCAGCCATCTACTTCGCGGCGGCTCTGCTCATCATGATCCTGCCCATACGCGCGGCGGGCGCGGTCCTGCTCAACACGTCCGAGGTCATACTCTGGACGGTGATCGCCCTCTTTGCGGCCATCGTTGGAAACGTATTGGCGCGCTGGGCATTTGGGCAGAGCGGCGCCTTGTGGGCATTGTGGAATTGGCGCTTTCTGTTCGTGGCCGCGGTGGTTGGATGTCACTTCGCCATGGACAGCTTCCGCCGCAACCTCCTGCTGCGCAGCCTGTTCTTCGTCGTCTTCGCCGCAGCGACGCTCGCCTGCCTGTTCTGGTCGTTTACGGTGTAATCCTCGAGAGTCGGAGGCGCGCAGTCGCAAGCGATAGCCAAGCAATGACGGGGAACCAAGCTGTTGAGGACACTCGCCTCGCTCGTCTGGCTCCAGCCAAAAGCCGAAGCCCCAGATGACGTAATTGCTTCCGGCGCGTCTTCCTGCTCATATACTTGTCAAATCTCTGCTGTGGAGCCGAATGAACCGGAAGGCTATCGCTAAGTCTCTGTCTTGAACGACGCGCCTGCGGCGAATGGTTTCGCTGCAGATGTGTCAATCAGGCCCGGAGCGGGAGCAGCGACCCTCGCGGAGACACAGCCGTTGGATCTACGCAGCTGCCCATGAGTCGACACTGACGATGGCATCAAACCCGCTAACCCGCATGCCCGACTTGACGAGGCATCCACACGGTCCGGATCTCGGGCGAGCGACTTTGGCGGTGCTGTTTATCGGCGGCTTGTTGCTCACCAGTGCCTGGATAGTGCGACCGTTTTTGCCGGCGGTTCTCTGGGCAACGACTTTGGTGCTTGCGACTTGGCCGGTGATGTTGCGCGTGCAGCGCCATACGGGGAACCGTCGGGTTCCGGCCGTTTTGATCATGACCATGGCGATCCTCCTCGTCCTTATCGTCCCGCTTTGGCTCGCCGTCAGCACCATTGCCGCAAATATCGACACTGTCGGTGACCTAGCCCGCACCGTGCTGTCCATGCGGTTGCCGCCTCCGCCGGCTTGGCTTGCGCAGGTTCCCATCGTCGGAACCAGGCTTGCCGAGGCATGGCAGAGGATCGGCCTTTCCGGCGTGCAGGAGCTGGCGCCAAAGCTCATGCCCTATGCCGGAGCTGTGACTCAATGGATCGGCTCCGCCGCCGGCAGCGTGGGTGCCATGTTCATTCAGTTCCTGCTGACCACCCTCCTTGCCGCGGTCATGTATGCGGGTGGCGAACGGGCGGCCGCGAAGGTCGTCCTGTTTGGTCGACGGCTGGCTGGCGACCGGGGGGAGACGGCGGTGTATCTGGCCGGTCAGGCGATCCGCAGCGTGGCTCTCGGCGTTGTGGTGACCGCTTTGGTCCAGAGTGTCATCGGAGGTGTGGGTCTGGCTATTGTGGGCCTGCCCTTCGCCGCATTGCTGACGGCACTGATGTTTGTACTTTGCCTGGTCCAGCTCGGTCCGGGGCTTGTGCTGATCCCGGCGGTGATCTGGCTGTACTACTCCGGCAGCTTTATCACGGCCACCCTCCTGTTGATCTTCGCGATCGTGGCCATGACCGTGGACCAGTTCATACGTCCTGTCCTGATCAGGAGAGGTGCCGATCTACCTCTTTTGCTGATATTTGCCGGGGTCATCGGAGGATTGATCGCCTTCGGCCTTCTGGGCATCTTCATCGGACCGACGGTACTAGCCGTCGCCTATACACTGCTGAACGCGTGGATCGTCGAAGGAACCTCGGCGCAAGAATAGTCCTGCACTTTTCTCTCTCCTTCGCGTGAGTAAGATGGCGTGGGCACGCCTCGTCCGTGGACGCGACATTGAGTGGCGGCGCCCTTTCCCTACGCAGTTGATCCATGCTTCGCGTCCTAGGCTGTCCTGTCATGGACAGCACCGCTCGACGACGCCTCCTCTGCGCCGCGCCGCGGAGATGTTGAGCGCAGGTTCCAGAACCCGGAGGTCCCCGGGGATCTGTTCGCCCCCCACCGCGGGAGACCGGCTCCGAGCCGGACGCGTTGCAGCGGATCTTGCGAAACTAATTGGTCCCTGCGGGGAACAGTTGAGCGATATTCCGGTTCTGGTTCCTGTCAGCCAGCGAGGTGAAGATGCAATCCCATCCTCCCAGCGAGCCGCACGGAATCAGCCGAAGGGGATTTCTGAGTGTCAGCGCATCTCTTGCGGCGGCAACGCCACTGGTGGTGCGCTCCGCCGAGGCCGCCGCACCGGCCGCAGATGCCCAGGACCCGGATGCGGCGGCCGAGGTTTTCTTCAGCATCAACAACCAGCCTTACAGGCTCAGTCTCGATGTGCGCACGACACTGCTCGACGCACTTCGGGATCATGCCGGCCTTACCGGGACCAAGAAGGGCTGCGATCATGGGCAGTGCGGCGCCTGCACCGTCCTCGTAGACGGCAAGCGTGTCCTTTCCTGCATGACCTTCGCCGTGATGCAGGATGGAGCCGAAGTGACCACCGTCGAAGGCCTCGCAGCGCCCGACGGTACGCTGCATCCGATGCAGCAGGCCTTCATCGACAATGATGCCTTCCAGTGCGGCTATTGCACGCCGGGCCAGATCATGTCGGCGATCGCCTGCGTGAACGAAGGCAATGCCGATACGGACGCCGACATTCGCGAATATATGAGCGGCAATCTTTGCCGTTGCGCGGCATATCCGAACATCGTGGCGGCGATCCGACAGGCCCGCGATGAAATTCGGAGGGCGTGATGAGGCCGTTTGCGTACGAGCGGGCACAGAGCGCCGAAGCAGCGCTCGGCGCGGTCTCCGGAACCTCCGCGGACGCTGGCCAGCCGACCCGAGCCGAAGCGCAGTACATCGCCGGCGGCACCAACATGACGGACTACATGAAGCTCGGCGTGGCACGCCCCGCGAAGCTGATCGACGTCAACCGGCTGCAGGATCCCGCGCTGCGCAGGATCGAATTCGACGATAGCGGCCTCCGCTTCGGCGCGCTCGTGCGGATGAGCGAGGCCGAGAAACACCCGGACGTAAAGAGGCGTCTTCCGGTGATCGCCCAAAGCCTGATGCTCGCGGCGAGCCCGCAGATCCGCAACATGGCGAGCCTCGCGGGTAACGTTCTTCAGCGAACCCGCTGCGAATACTTCCGCGAGATCACCTGGCCATGCAACAAGCGCGAGCCCGGTTCGGGCTGCTCGGCGCTCGACGGCGTCAATCGGCAACACGCCGTACTGGGCGTCAGCGACGCTTGCATTGCGACCTACCATGGGGACTTCGCTCAGGCGCTCATCGCGCTTGATGCCTCGCTCGAGCTGGTCGGGGGGCGAGGTCGGCGCAGCATCCCCTTCGCCGAGTTGCACCGGCTGCCCGGCGACACGCCGCATATCGAGACCGCACTCTCGCCCGACGAGATGATCACCGCAATTGTGGTTCAGGCACCGCCATGGGCAGCCCGTTCGACGTATCTCAAGATCCGTGACCGTCAGTCCTATGCCTTCTCGCTCGCCTCGGCGGCGGTCGCCCTCGACATGGATGGCGATACCGTGCGGGAAGCCCGCGTTGCGCTCGGCGGTCTCGCCACGGTTCCCTGGCGCGCCCGCGAAGCCGAAGCCGCGTTGCAGGGCAAGAGACTTGACGAAGACACGGCAAGAGCTGCCGCGGGCGCGGCCTTCGCGGATGCCCGGCCACGCGAGCACAATGCCTTCAAGATCGCGCTCGGCCAGGAGACGTTGGTGCGCGCTCTGATCGAGACGCGTGACATGGAGATCTGACCATGGTCGATGCCGCGCCTCAACCTAGGGAAAATCAGGGCGAGCCGCAGCCGCGCATCGACGCGCGGCTGAAGGTGACCGGCGCTGCCCGCTACCCCGCCGATTTCCCGATGCAGAACCTCGCCCACGCGGCGCTGGCGGTCAGTCCAATCGCGCGCGGCGAGGTCACCGCCGTTCATCTCGACGAGGCCCGGAAGATTCCGGGCGTTATCGAGATCCTTTCGATTGGCGACGCGGCCGAGATCGAGGCCCCGCAGTTTGGCACTGCTTCGACATCGATCCAGCCCCTCAAGGACAGGAAGATCTGGCACAATGGCCAGATCGTGGCGCTGGTGCTGGCCGAAACCTTCGAAGCTGCCACCGAGGCGGCGCAACTCGTGAAGGCCGACTATGCGGCCCAGGATCCGAGTGCAACCTTCGGTTCCCCAGGAGTCGAAACCGTGGCTGCGAAGGAGGCAAGCAAACAGCACAAGGAAGATCCGGCCGTCGGCGATTTCGGTGCCGCCTACGCCGCCGCTCCGGTGAAAGTGGATGCCGAATATCTGACTCCGACCATGCATCACAATCCGATCGAGCTCTTCTCGACGACGGCGATGTGGGAAGGCGAGCAGCTCACCATCTACGAACCCTCGCAGAGCGTCACCGGCTGGAAAAACGAGATCGCGTCACAGCTCAAGATCGACCCGCAGAAGGTTCGAGTGCTCAGTCCCTTTGTCGGCGGAGCCTTCGGATCGAAAGGACCGATCACTCCGCGAACGGCCCTCGTTGCGCTGGCCGCCAAGCGGCTTCGTCGGCCGGTCCGCTGCGTGGTTCCGCGCGAGCAGGCCTATTCCCTCCAGACCTATCGCGCCGAAACGAAGCACAGGGTCCGCATAGGCGCGGACCGGTCGGGCAAGATCACGGCCTTTGCGCATGAAGCCTGGGAAGTGACCTCCAGGCCCGATCCCTACGTGGTCGCCGGCACGGCGGCAACGAGCCGCATGTACGGTTATGGCTCGGTCTGGACCCAGGTCCATCTGGTAAAGGCGGACCGCAACACGCCGGGCTATATGCGCTCGCCGCCCGAAACGCCTTACGTCTATGCTCTCGAGAACGCGATGGACGAAATGGCGGTGGCGCTCGGGATGGATCCGGTGGAGTTCCGCCGTGTCAACGACACCGACACGGAGCCCATCGAGGGCCGACCGTATTCGAGCCGTTCGCTGATGCGGTGTTACGACCAGGCAGCGGAAGCGTTCGGCTGGTCGAAGCGGCAGCCCGGGGTCCAATCCATGCGCGATGGCGACTGGCTGGTCGGCATGGGATGCGCCACCGCCGTCTATCCGACGAACGTCGCGCCCTGCGCCGCGCGCGTTCGCATTACGGCCGACGGCAAGGTTCGCGTTCAAACGGCATCGCACGAGATCGGCACCGGCGTGCGCACCGTTGCCGGACAGATGGCAGCCGAGCGTCTCGGCGTGGAACTCGGTCAGGTCGAGGTCGAGATGGGCGACAGCGCATTGCCACCCGCGCCCGTTTCCGGTGGTTCGGTCTCGACAGCCAGCGTCTGCTCGGCGGTTCTGCAGGCCTGCGATGCGATCCGCGCGAAGCTTTTCGCCGGAGCCGTCGGAAATGACGGCCCGCTTGCGGGTCGAAGCGTCGACGATCTTGATCTGCGCGGCGGCCAGATCGTTGCGAACGGCAGCGGTTCCGCAAAGCTGGAAGACGCCTTCAAGATTCTGAAGACCGGCGCCCTTGAAGAATATGCCGAGTTCCTGCCGAGGGGCGCGCAGCCGGACTCCCTGAGCGGGCTGTACAGGGGGCAATCAGCGATACAGGCCGGCGAGACAGGCGAGAAGGTCAAGTACGCCTTCGGCGCCGAATTCGTGGAGGTCAGGATCAATCGGCGGACGCGCGAGGTGCGGGTGCCGCGGATGGTCGGCGCTTTCGCCGCCGGCCGCATCATGAATACCCGCACCGCACGCAGCCAGTTGATGGGCGGCATGATCTGGGGCATCGGGCAAGCCCTGCACGAGATAACGGAAGTGGATAGCCGCGCGGCGCGGTACGTGAACCGAGACTTGCAGGATTATCTCGTCCCGGTGAACGCAGACGTCCAGCAGGTGCAGGTGATCCTCGTTCCGGAAGTCGACCCCTATGTAAATCCTGCCGGGGTCAAGGGCCTCGGTGAGCTCGGCAATGTCGGCACCGCCGCGGCCATCGCCGGCGCCGTCTATCACGCGACCGGGAAGCGCATCCGCAATCTTCCCATCCGCGTCGAGAGCCTGCTCTCCTGACGAGCTGCCGGCGTCAGCGTCGCCCCTTCTTGCAGGAGATCCTGCTAACCCTCCGGCGCGACCGGAAACAGTTTCCACTTCTTCGGCCGAAAGGCGATGCGGCTCCTCTGCGCGGCTGGATGATCGACCGGCAGTTCGATTTCGACACGCTGCCTCGCGCCGCCGACCTCCAACTCGACCCGCCGCGTCGCGGCAAAACGGTGGCTGGTGGCGACGGTGCCGGCAATGCAGCCGCTGCAGCCCTCGACGAGTTCGATGTCGTGCGGGCGGAAAAAGAGCAATGCCTCGCCGGCCGGCAGGTCCGGCTCAGCGAGACCGAGCGGGCGATCCGCGATCCATATCTCGCCGCCTTCGACTTTGACCGGCAGCGAGCTGGAATCTCCGATGAACCCGTAGACGAAAGGCGAATTGGGCGTATCGTAGACCTCGTCGGACGTGCCGACCTGCTCGATGGCGCCCTGGCTCATCACCACGACGCGGTCGGCCAATTCGAGCGCTTCCTCCTGGTCGTGGGTCACGAAGACAGTCGTGTGTCCCGTGCGGTCGTGAAGTTCGCGCAGCCAGCGGCGGAGCTCGCGCCGCACCTGGGCGTCGAGTGCGCCGAACGGCTCGTCCAGGAGCAGGACCTTCGGCTGGATGGCAAGTGCCCTCGCAAGCGCCACGCGTTGACGTTGCCCCCCGGAAAGCTGGGCCGGGTACCGTTGTTCCAGCCCGGAAAGCTGGACGAGGTCGAGCAGTTCCGAAGCGCGTCTACGAATCTCCGCGTCGGTTGGGCGCCCTTTTTTCCGCACCTTCAGGCCGAAGCCGATATTCTCCAGCACCGTCATATGGCGGAACAGCGCGTAGTGCTGGAAGACGAATCCGACATTGCGTTCCTGGACGGTCTTGTGTGAGGCGTCCTCCTCGCCGAAGAAGATCGCTCCGCTGGTCGGCCGTTCGAGCCCGGCGACCAAACGCAGTAATGTCGTCTTGCCGGAACCGGATGGCCCCAGCAAAGCGATGAGCTCGCCCGAACGTATGTCGAGCGACACGTCATGGAGCGCCGCGAAGCGGCCAAACTCCTTTCGCACATTGACGACGCGTACTTCCATGCGATGGAATTTCCTCTTCAGTGGCCGCGGCTGGCGGCGATGGCATGGCCGTAGCGCATCTCAAGCAGCGTCTTCAGGACGAGCGTGACCAGCGCTAGACCGGCAAGCAGCGAAGCGACGGCGAAGGCGCCCGCCGCATTATACTCATTGTAGAGTATCTCGACATGAAGCGGCATCGTGTTGGTGAGACCGCGTATGTGGCCGGAAACGACCGAGACGGCCCCGAATTCGCCCATGGCGCGCGCATTGCACAACAGCACGCCGTAGAGCAGGCCCCATTTGACGTTCGGCAGGGTCACATACCAGAAGGTCTGCCAACCAGTGGCGCCGAGCGACAGCGCCGCCTCCTCATCGCCCGTCCCCTGCTCCTGCATCAGCGGGATCAACTCGCGCGCGACGAAGGGAAAAGTGACGAAGATAGTGGCGAGCACGATACCGGGGACCGCGAACAATATCTCGATGCCGTGCGCTTTCAGCCAAGGTCCGAGCAGGCTGCCGGCGCCGAAGAGAAGGACATAGACCAGGCCCGAGATCACGGGAGACACGGAGAACGGCAGGTCGATCAATGTGATCAGGAAGGCCTTGCCCTTGAATTCGAACTTGGCGATCGCCCAGGCGGCGGCTACGCCGAACGCCATGTTGAGCGGTACCGAGATCGCTGCCACCAGAAGCGTCAGGCGGATTGCGGATAAGGTGTCGCTATCGGTCAGAGCAGAAAAATAGGTTTCCGTGCCTTTGGAGAAGGCCTCGCTGAAAACGACGATGAGGGGCAGGAGGAGGAAGATGCCGAGGAACGCGAAAGCCGTAAGCATCAACGCCAGCCGCGCGGCGCGTCCCTCGGTGATGGGCGAGGCCGCCCCGGACGCTTGAGGATTGTCATAGTAACCCCGAAAGTCAGCCATAGCGCCGGCGGCTCCAGGATTGGAGAAGGTTGATGACGAGAAGCATGACGAAGGCAATGATCAGCATGATTGCGGCCACTGCGGTCGCGCCGGCATAGTCGTATTCTTCAAGCCTGATGACGATGAGCAATGGCGCGATCTCGGACACGTAAGGCAGATTGCCGGCAATGAAGATGACGGAGCCGTATTCCCCGACCGCCCGCGCGAAGGCCAGGGCGAATCCGGTGACGACGGCCGGCGCCAGGCCCGGTGCGAGCACGCGCGTTATCGTCTGGAACCTGTTTGCACCGAGCGTGGCGGCGGCTTCTTCGACTTCCGTGTCGATCTCTTCCATGACCGGCTGGACGGTGCGCACCACGAAAGGCAGGCCTATGAAGATCAGGGCAATCACGATCCCGAGCGGGGTATAGGCGACCTTTATGCCGAGCGGATCGAGCAGGCTGCCGATCCACCCGTTGGGAGCGTAGAGGGACGTGAGCGCGATGCCGGCAACGGCGGTCGGAAGTGCGAAAGGCAGGTCCACCATGGCGTCGACGACCCGACGGCCGGGGAATTCGTACCGGACCAGCACCCAGGCGACGATTGTTCCGAACACCACATTGACGGCCGCCGCGATGAGCGAGGCGCCGAAGCTGATCTTCAAGGCCGCCATCGTGCGTTCGCCCGTCGCGATCGACCAGAGTTCCGCCCAGCCGAGCGAGGCCGATCGCCACGCGAGACCGGAAAGCGGGATCAGGATGATGAGAGCGAGGTAGGCAAGCGAGAAGCCGAGCGTCAACCCGAAACCCGGGATCACGCTCGGCGTTCTGAACCGCCTCCCCGCCGCAGCGGGTGCCGTGGTCATCTATGTACTTACTTACCTTGCCGGCTTGTATATCTGGTCGAATACGCCACCCTCACCGAAATGGAAGGGCTGCGCTTTTTTCCACCCCCCGAAGATCGGATCGTCGATGGACACCAGCTTGATCTCGGGGAGCTTCTGCAGTTCCTCGGCCGGTACCAGTTCCGGCTTGGATGGGCGATAGTGATGCTTCGCGGCCAGCCGCTGCCCCTCTTCCGAATAAAGATATTCGAGATAGGCCTGCGCCACCTTGCGAGTGCCTTTGGCATCGACATTGCCGTCGACGATGGCCACGGGCGGCTCTGCCAGGATGGAGGTCGGTGGGATCACGATGTCGAACTTCTCGGCGCCGAACTCGTCAAGCGCCAGATAGGCCTCGTTCTCCCAGGCCAGCAACACATCGCCCAACCCGCGCTCGGCGAAAGTGACAGTCGATCCGCGTGCCCCCGTGTCCAAGACGGGGACATGCGCGAAAAGATTGGCCATATACTCCCGAATCTTGGTTTCGTCGCCGCCGAACTGCGTGTTGGCCCAGGACCACGCCGCAAGATAGTTCCATCGAGCGCCGCCCGAGGTCTTCGGATTCGGCGTGATCACCTGCACGCCCTCCTTTACGAGGTCGCCCCAATCGGCGATGCCCTTCGGATTGCCTTTCCGCACGAGGAAAATGATCGTCGAGGTATAGGGCGAGGAGTTGTTGGGCAGCTTGCCGCGCCAGTCCGGCGCGATCTTCTTGGCGTTGTCGACTATGGCGTTGATGTCGCTTTCCAGCGCCAACGTGACGACATCGGCGTCGAGGCCATCGATCACGGCGCGCGCCTGCTTGCCCGACCCGCCATGCGAGGTCCGGATCGTCACGGTCTCGCCCGTGTCGGCCTTCCATTTCTTGGCGAAGGCCTCGTTGAACTCCTTGTAGAGTTCGCGCGTGGGGTCGTAGGAGACGTTGAGCAACGTCGTATCTGCGACGGCGTACCCCAAACTCCCTAACTGAAGCGCGCCGGCTAGGAGACCGGCGAAGAGCGTCCGCGAGCGGTAGTGGATCATGTCTGCCTCCGTGGATTTCGCCATACTCTATCGAAGCGATAGAGAAACCGATGCTACGGCCGTTCCATTGTCGAAACCTTGGACGCAAAATCGTTCCGTCAACCCTTCCTCTTGCGGATTATGTGTTCTGCAGCTCGATCGGCGTGGCTCCTTCTGCCCGCCCAGACGCAGCGGCCGGCCGGCTGTGGCCTAATTCCGGGCGTTGCAACGACGCCATGTGAAGTGGCAATGATTTTCGCCGTTTCGGCTTGCCCGGGAATGTTATGCTTGGCTCGAGCGGTAACCGAAACCTAGCGTGGTCCGCCATGGAGATAGCGAGAATGATCTCGAGGGGTGTTTCGCGACGAGTGCTGCTCCAGGGCGGCACGGCACTTCTGACCTCGGCGGTCCTGCCGAGGATCGCATTGGCCGAAGAGCCGCAACGAGGCGGCCGCCTGATCGTTGCCGCCGATTCCGAGCCGCGCAACCTCAATCCGGCGATCGTCGCATCGAACGGCGTGTTCTTCGTCTCCAGCAAGGTGGTCGAGCCGTTGGCCGAAGCATCCTTCGACGGCAAGGACGGCCTCTCGCCACGCCTGGCCACGGGATGGGAGGGAGCGCCCGACGGCCGCTCGGCAAGCTTCAAGCTTCGCACCGGGGTGAAATGGCACGATGGCAAGCCCTTCACCTCGGCCGACGTTGCCTTCTCGGCGCTCAACCTCTGGAAGCCCTTGCAGAATTTCGGCCGCGTCGTGTTCAAGGACCTGGAGACGGTGGAGACTCCCGACGAGCACAGCGCCATCTTCCGCTTCGCAAGGCCGACACCGTTCCAGCTCATCAGGAACGCGTTGCCGGCGCTCACCAGCGTCGCGCCGAAGCATGTCTACGAAGGCACCGACATAGCAGACAACCCGGCCAACCTCGCTCCGATCGGCACGGGACCTTACAGGTTTGCCGAGCACAAGCCTGGCGAATACTATCGGCTCGCGCGACACGCCGATTATTGGCAAGCGGGGGAGCCCTATCTCGACGAGATCATCTACAGGGTCCTGCCGGACCGCGCTGCCGCGGCCGGCGCGCTCGAGGCGGAAGAGATCCACCTGGCGGCCTTCTCGGCCGTGCCGCTTGCCGATCTCCAGCGCATCGCCAAAGTACCGGGCATCGATGTCGTCACGCAGGGCTATGAAGCGCTGACCTACCAACTGGTCGTCGAGATCAATCACCGCCGAAAGGAACTTGCCGATCTCAGGGTGAGACAGGCGATCGCCCATGCCATAGACAAGGACTTCGTCGTCAAGACCATCTTTCTCGGCTATGCGACCGCGTCGACGGGCCCGGTGCCGAGCAACGACAGGCAGTTCTACACGTCCGACGTGCCGACCTATGCCTTCGACGTCGCCAGGGCGAATTCCCTTCTCGATGAAGCCGGCTATCCGCGGGGCGCCGACGGCACGCGATTCAGGCTGAGGCTTCTGCCAGCTCCCTACTTCAACGAAACCAAGCAGTTCGGCGACTATCTTCGCCAAGCGCTCGCGCAGATCGGCATCGCTGCCGAACTCGTCAACAACGACGCCGCGGGGCACCAGAAGGCGGTTTACACGGACCACGCATTCGACCTGGCCGTGGCTCCCCCAGTCTTCCGCGGCGACCCGGCGATCTCCACGACCATCCTTGTGGAAAGCGGCATCCCGGTAGGTGTCCCGTTCTCCAACCAGGGCGGCTACGCCAATGCCGAACTCGACCGCATCACCGCCGAAGCTGCGGTAACGCTCGATCCGGAAGCCCGCATTGCTCTTTATCGCCAATTCCAGGTGAAGGTCGCCGCGGACCTTCCCCTCATCAACGTCGCCGAGTGGGGCTTCACGACGGTCGCCCGGAGCGTCGTGAAGAACGTCTCCAACAACCCCCGCTGGGCCGTTTCGAACTGGGCGGACACCTGGCTGGCAGCGTGAAACGCGCACTCGTCCTCCTGCGGCGCCGGCTGTTCGGCGCGGTCCCGGTGCTGCTGATCGTCGTCGCCGGCACGTTCCTCCTGCTCGAGGCGGCTCCCGGCGATGCCGTCGACGCCTATGCTGTCTCTGTCGGAGGCGATGCCGGGCTGATCGAGGATCTGCGTCGGCAATGGGGACTCGATCAGTCGCCGGCGACACGTCTCGCGACCTACCTATGGGCGCTCATGCGTGGTGATCTCGGCTGGTCCGTCAGCTTCTCCCGCCCAATCCGCGATCTCATTCTCGAACGGTTGCCCACCACGTTTCTCCTGATGGGCACGGCAACCGCGCTCTCCTTCGGCCTCGGCACGCTTCTCGGCATTGTCGCCGGTGCTCGTCCCGGCTCCTTGCGCGACCGGACGCTTTCCCTCGCTTCGCTCGCCCTCTATGCCGTGCCGGGCTTCTGGCTCGGCATGGTGCTGATCGTCATATTCTCGATCCAGCTCCGTTGGCTGCCGATCGGGGGAATCGAGACGATCGCTTCGGGCAAGTCAGGGGTCGACCGCGCCTTGGATATCGCCCGGCATCTCGTTCTTCCCGTCGCAGCCCTCGGCTTCATCTATCTCGCTCTCTATCTGCGCATGATGCGGGCGGGAATGGCGGAGATCTGGCGGATGGATTTCATCGCCGCCGCCAAGGCGCGCGGCATTTCGCGTCGCCGGCTTGTCCTGCGCCACGTGGCCCGCAACGCTCTCCTGCCGCTCGTCACGATGCTCGGCCTGCAATCGGCATCGATGCTCGGCGGCAGCGTGGTGATCGAGAGCGTATTCGCCGTACCCGGCATCGGGCGCCTCGCCCAGGAAGCCGTGGCCTCCCGCGATGCCCCGCTTCTGCTCGGCATCATCCTGATCAGCGCGGTGCTCGTGATCGTGGTCAACCTGGCAGTCGACATGGCCTATGCGCTTCTCGATCCGCGCGTCGGCGCCGACGAGGCGTCGCCATGATCTCCGCGCGGCTCATCCGTACGCCCGAGGGTCTGGCGGGGACACTGATCCTTCTTGCCCTGGCGGCACTCGCCTTCGCCGCTCCGTTCCTCTTCCCCGCCGACCCGCTGTCGATCGCCGGGCCGGCCCTGCTCGGCCCGTTCCAGGATGCGGCCCATCCCCTCGGCACCGACCGGCTCGGCCGGGATGTGCTCGCGGGCGTCGTCCACGGCTCCCGGACCTCGCTGGCGGTAAGCCTTGCCGCCGCGGCGGCTGCCATGACGATCGGCGCGGTGATCGGCACATTGGCCGGTTTCGCCGGTGGGCTCGTCGACGAACTGCTCATGCGGATTACGGACGCTTTCCAGACGGTCCCTGGCTTCCTCCTGGCTCTCGCTTTTGTCAGCGTCGCCGGCCCTTCGCTTGGTGTCGTGGTGGCGGCGATCGCGCTTGGCGCCTGGCCCGGCCCGGCGCGTATTGCCCGCGCCGAGGTGCTGTCGATCCGCGAGCGCGACTATGTCGCCGCGAGCCGCGTTATCGGCATGCATCCCCTGACGATCGCCTTTCGCGAAATCCTGCCCAATGCACTGCCGCCGGTGCTCGCCTTGTCCTCGGTGATCGTGGCCGGCGCCATTCTCACCGAGGCCGCCCTTTCGTTCCTCGGGCTCGGCGACCCCAACAGGGTGACGTGGGGCAGCATGATCGCGGAAGGCCGAACGATTCTGCGCTCGGCGCCCTATCTGTCCATCATCCCCGGCTTCGCCCTCGTCACGGCGGTACTTGGCGTTTATCTTTTTGGGGAAGGTCTTGTCGAAGCGTCGGCCGCGAAGCGGAGATACGCCTGATGCCCCTTCTCTCCGTATCGGGCCTGCAGGTGGCCTATCGCCGCGATGACCGCGACGTGACGGCACTTTCCGGCATCGATCTCGACATCGAAGGGGGTGAATGCGTCGCGGTCATCGGCGAGAGCGGATCGGGCAAGAGCACGCTGGCTCGGGCGATCGCGGGCCTCCTTCCACCCGACGCGCACATCCGCGGTCGGATTTCCTGGCCTCTGTTCAGGGAAGGCCCCGTCCTGGGCAGGGACATCGGCTTTGTGTTCCAGGACCCCGCGGCGAGCCTCGATCCCGTGCTCACGGTGGGCGAGCAGGTCGCCGAAGTCGCGCGTGCCCATCTTGGAATGCGATGGCGCGAGGCATTCGCCCATGCCGCCCAATTGCTGGCGCGGGTCAGCCTTCCCGACCCCGCATCTCTCCTGAAAGCCTACCCGCACCAGCTCTCGGGAGGCCAGAAGCAGCGCGTGGCGATCGCGGCGGCAATCGCGGCGGGACCGAGACTGCTGATCACGGATGAAGCGACGAGCGCGCTCGACACGGTCATCCAAGCCGGCATTGTCTCGCTGATCCGCGAGATCGTGACGGCGGAGGGCATGTCGCTCCTCTTTGTAACCCACGACATTGCCCTTGCGGCACAACTCGCCCGGCGCATCCTGGTCTTGCGAAACGGCCACCTGGTCGAGGCCGGGCCGACCGAGGCTGTCATCGCCGCGCCAAGCGCGCCTTATACGCGTCTGTTGGTCGAGACTTATGCCGATACCTCTTGGCGCACCGCGCCGGAGGCAAGCCCATGAACGACCCCCTGCTTGACATCCGGGGCTTGACCAAGAGCTTTCGCCGAGCCGGGCGGACAATCGATGCGCTTGCCGGTGTCGATCTGTCGATCCGGCCGGGCGAAACCCTTGCCCTGGTCGGACCGTCGGGCAGCGGCAAGTCGACACTCGCCCGGATCGTGCTGCGCCTGACGGACCCCGACGGCGGAAGCGTGCGCTTCGAGGGGATGGACCTGCTGGCGCTGCGTGGTGCCGCGCTGCGCCGCACCCGCGCGCGGATCCAGATGGTGTTCCAGGATCCGCATGCCGCCTTCAACCCGCGCGCCACTGTCGCCCGTGTGCTCGCCGATCCGCTGCGCATCCATGGGATAGCCGATCGCGCCGAGCGGCCCCGCGCCATCGCCGCCCTCCTCGACCGCGTTGGCCTGCCCTACGACTTCGCTTCACGCCCGATCCACGAGATCTCCGGAGGACAGCGTCAGCGCGTGGCAATCGCCCGCGCGATAGCCTCCAGGCCATCGCTGATCGTGCTCGACGAAGCCGTATCGGCGCTCGATGTCGCCACGCGCCGGCAAATCCTCAACCTGCTCATCGGAATCCAGGACCGCGACGGCACGGGCTATCTCTTCGTCACCCACGACCTCGGCGCCGTCCGCGCTATCGCCCATCGGGTCGCGGTGATAGACCAAGGCCGCATCGTCGAGACCGGAACGGCGCGGGACGTGATGAGAGCTCCGCAGTCGGCCGCGGCCGCGGCGCTAGTCGCGGCAGTGCCGCGCCTGCCCATGGCCGCCGCCTCGGGCTACAATATTCACCCATCCTGAGGGGGACGGCCTGGATAGCGAGATAGGTCGCGGAAGTGCCCGGCAAGGTTGATCCAAGCATCCGTTCCGTGACGTTCCCATCGCGACGGCGGTGAAGGTTCAGGCTTTTCCGGGTCGGTCGTTCGTCGCCGTCGGGCGGCCGGCCGCAAGGGAGCGGCATGGATCCTCGGCTCACGCCGCCATGGCTTCGCTCGGCGTCGGCCCGAGCATGACGACTGCATCCATTGCCAAACGCCTAGTTCGAACAAATAGACGTCAAACGCTGCTAAGTAACAGGCTCGTCTCACTGTTGGAGACGCCTTCGATCATGCGCACCTCGCGCAGGACACGGTCGAAGTCGGAGAGGGTTGCAGCGCGGATATTCGCGACGAGGTCCCAGTTACCGTTCGTCGTATGCAGCGAATATACCTCCGGCAGGCCGCGCATCTTGCGGATGACCTGCGTGGTCGATTTTCCAATGACCTCGATCATCATGACGGCATGCACCGTCTGCTCGTCGTAATCCTCCCTGACCCGGACAGTGAAGCCGAGCAGAGTACCCGTCTCGATGAGGCGGTCCAGCCGGTTCTGTACCGTTCCCCTCGCGACCCCGATCGCGTCGGCGAGCTTGGCAAGTGAGGCTCGGCCGTCGGTGCGCAGGTGCGTGATCAGCCGGCGATCCAGTTCGTCAGGAATGTATTTCGCAATGCTCATTTTAGGCGGTGTCATTTATGTCAGCATGACTGGTCGAGATGATCAATACGATGGCACATTTCATATGATTTTGACATTTCGGTCAATATTTCCGCACGCTAGCATTGGGTCATGACGACACTCAGGGAAGTCAACATGCTCGCGCCACCGACGCCATCCGCAAGGGCCTTCGTGCCTTTCGTCAGCGTTGAAAACATGATGCGTCTGGTCCATCGCATCGGTATTGAAACTACGCTGGTCGAATTGACCGACGCAATCGAGGCGGATTTCCGCCGTTGGGAACTGTTTGACAAGACGCCACGCATCGCCTCGCACTCCAACGAGGGCGTGATCGAGCTCATGCCGACCTCCGACGGCGAGGTCTATGGCTTCAAATACGTCAATGGTCACCCGAAAAACATGGCACAGGGGCTCCAGACCGTGACCGCCTTCGGGCTGCTGGCGGAAGTTCGGACCGGCTATCCGGTCCTTCTCACCGAAATGACGCTCCTGACGGCATTGCGTACCGCGGCAACGTCGGCCATGGCAGCCCGCTATCTGGCGCCGAGCGGCGTGAAGACCATGGCGATGATCGGCAACGGGGCACAGGCGGAGTTCCAGGCGCTGGCGATGAAGGCGGTCCTCGGCATTGAAAACATAAGACTCTACGACATCGATCCGCAGGCGACGGAAAAGGCGCTCCGCAATCTCTCAGGCGCCGGCTTGGCCGTAGAAGCCTGCCAGAGCGCGCAGGCGGCGATCGAAGGCGCCGGGATAATCACCACCTGCACGGCCGATAAGCAGTATGCGACGATCCTGACCGACAATATGGTCGGTGCCGGCATTCATATCAATGCGATCGGCGGCGACTGCCCCGGCAAAACGGAACTGCATCGCGATATCCTGCTGCGAGCCGATACCTTCGTGGAATATCCACCGCAGACGCGCGTCGAGGGTGAAATCCAGCAGATGCCGGAGAATTACCCGGTCACCGAACTCTGGAAGGTCGTGACCGGACAGACCGTGGGCCGCAAGGATGCAAGCCAGATCACACTCTTTGACAGCGTCGGCTTCGCCATCGAGGATTTCTCCGCCCTGCGTTACATCCGTGAAAAGCTTGTCGGCACGGGTCTCTATCAGGGTCTCGATATCATCGCCGATCCTGACGATCCCCGAGACCTCTTCGGCATGTTGCAGCGGGCTCAGTGTCGATAAGATGCGTTACTCCGTTCAGTCGCCGTCTGCGGTCGTCATGGTTCGTCCGCATCACTTCACCGTCAATACGGAAACCGCCGCCGACAATAGTTTCCAGATCGCCAGCGACAGCAGCGAAGACCTCTCCGCTAAAGCCTATGACGAGATTAGCAGGGCGGCGGATACGTTGAGCAGCCATGGCGTCACCGTGCATCTTTTCGAGGACGAAGGCATCTCGACGCCGGATTCCGTGTTTCCGAACAACTGGTTTTCCACCCATTCCGGTGGTCACGTGGCGATCTACCCGATGAAGGCTGAAAGCCGGCGCCGCGAGCGTCGCGGCGATATCATCGAAATGCTGAAGGCCCGCTACCGCGTGCAGGATGTGATCGACTATTCGGGTCTGGAGCCGGATGGACTCTTCCTGGAGGGAACCGGCGCGATGGTGCTCGACCACGTCGATCGCGTCGCCTATGCGGTGAAATCCGAACGCACCAACCCGATTGCGCTCGAGCGCTTCTCGACCCACTTCAATTTCGAGCCCATGGCCTTCGAGGCCTGCGACACCAATGGCCTGCCGATATACCATACCAATGTGCTGATGTGCATCGGAACCAACTTTGCAATGATCGGGACGGGGATGATCCGGGATGCTGGCCGGCGCAAGGAGATGCTCGGACGGCTCGCTCGCTTCGACCGGCGTATCATCGAACTCAGCGATGCGCAGATCGAACAGTTCGCGGGCAACGCCTTGGAGTTGCAGGGGCGCGATGGGTTGATCCTGGCGCTGTCGACGACGGCTCTGAGGTCACTCGACGAAGCGCAGCGCGCCGCCATCGAGGAAACCGCGACCCTTGTCCCGCTCGACATTCCGACGATCGAGCGGGCCGGCGGCTCCGTACGCTGCACGTTGGCCGGCATTCACCTGACGCCTCGCGACTGAGGCGGCGCTCGGTCGAACGATTTAGAAAGGCCCACTCGGAGCGGGCCTTTTCTGTTTTGGGATCAGGCCGCCTGACGGACGAGGACGCCGAGCGCCGTGGTGATCAGGCGGGCAAACACCAGCGCGCCGATGCCATCGACATCACGCTCCGGCATGAATTCCACGAAGTCCATGGCGGCGATGCGCCCCTTGCGGGCGGCGCCCTTGATCAGGTCCACAGCCTGGTAGTACGTCAAGCCACCCGGTCCGCGGGCGATGACTCCCGGAACGAGCGCAGGATCCATGGCATCGGCATCGATGCATATGATAACGTTGCTCCCTTCCGGAATGAGATCGAGCACAGCTTCGACGCCATTCCTATGCAGATCGTAAGCCGGAACGAACTTGACGCCCCAGGCGACCGCATCCTCGTAGTCGCTGGTTGCGGCCGAACCGATGCCGCGCGCGCCGACTTGGATGATGCGCTCGATATGCGGCATTTCGGATGCCCGGCGCATGGTGGAGGACAGGCCCATCCGTTCGCCCATATGGATTTCGCGCCAGTCGATATGCGCGTCGATCTGCAGGATGGTGAACTTTTGGCCCTTGGCGGCCTCTCCGAGCGCCTGGAGCATCGGGATCGGGATCGAGTCGTCCCCCCCCATCAGGACGGGCACGGCGCCGCGATCGAGGATCTGGCCGACAGCCGCCGCGATTGCCTGACGGTTGCCGGCGCCATCCGCTTCGTCGAACGGCAGATTGCCGCAATCGACTGGACGCAGCTTCGGGTCAGGAAAGACAGGGCCGCCGTGGTCGAAATCGTGACGGTCGACATTGGCGGTCATCGGCGCGGTCGCTTGGCGAAGTGCATCTGGCGCATTGCGGCAATAGGCGCCGACCGCCGCATAAGGCGTGGCGCAGGGAACGCCGAGCAGCGCAACCGGCGCGGAAAGCGTCGCCAGGTCCTCGCAGGATTCCAGCCCAAGGAAAGTGTTGGTTTCGGTCGCGCCGAACAGCGCGCCGAGATCGACCCGAGTTGCCATGCAAGTTCTCCTTTGCTTCGATCAATACGAGCGTTCACGAGTGGATGATGGGAGAGCTGTCAGCCGATGCGGGTTTCCAGATAACCGGCCCAGCGCTTCTGGACGATCTGGAACACCGAAACCAACACGAATGTCAGCGCTAGATAGATGGCGGCCGCCGTCACGTAGGGTTCGAACTGGATGTAGTAGTTCAGCGTGATCATGCGGGCGACGCCGGTCACTTCCAGCAGTGTCACGGTGCTCGCCAGCGACGTGGCGTGGAGCATCATGATCATCTCATTGCCATAAAGCGGCAGCGACCGCGTCAACATAGCCGGAATCAGGATCCGTCGAGCCTGCGTCAGGCCCGACATTCCGAAAGCCCGTGCCGCTTCGATTTCGCCTACGGGGATGTGACGCAATCCGCCGGCGAAAATCTCTGTCGTATAGGCCGTCGTGTTGAGCACGAACGCCGCGATCACGCAGACCAACGGATCAGAGAGCCATGGCCACAGGACGCTGTCGCGCACCATGCCGAACTGGGCAAGGCCGAAATAAATGAGAAACAGCTGGACCAGCAGGGGCGTACCGCGAAAGACCAGCGTATAACCCAGCACGCCGTAGCGAAAGATGCGGTTATTGCTGTTGCGCAGGAAGGAGAGCGGCACGGCGAGGAAAAACGAGATCGCCAGCGACGCGAAGGTCAGCAACAGCGTCAGCTTGGCACCTTCCAGGTAAAGCGGCAGATTTTCGGAAATGACGCCCCAGTTCATGGCGACAGCTTTCGGATACCGACGTCGAAGTTTCGTCCCGCGAGCGACAGCAACGCGATCGAGATCATCGTCAGCAGCAAATAGAAGGCCGCGGCGACGAGATAGAAGGTGAACGGCATCGCCGTCGCTTCGGCTGCGCCCTTGGCGCGAAACATGACGTCCTGGAGCCCGATCAGCGAAACCAGCGCGGTGCCCTTGGCAAGAACGAGCCAGTTGTTGGTGAAGCCGGGCAGAGCCAGCCTGATGAGTTGTGGCATCATGATGCGGACGAACATGCGCCTTCTGGTCAGGCCGTAGGCGATGGCCGCCTCGACCTGGCCTTTGGAAATGTTCTGCAGCGCGGTCTTGAACGTCTCGGTCATGTAGGCGCCGAAGATCACGCCGAGCGTGGCGATGCCTGCGGCGATGGGCGAAAACTCGATCCGCATGTCCCAGCCCAGGGCGTCCACGCCCTGGTTGAGAAGCGCCGGCAGGCTGTAGAACACCAGAAGCATGACGACGAGATCGGGAATGCCGCGAACGACGAAGGTGTAGGCCCCCGCGAGCGACCGCAAGGCGACGCTTCCCGACAGTTTGGCGAAGGCTGCAGCCAGACCGAGAAGCGTCGCGACGATCAGCGACGAGACGGCTACCAGCAGGGTCGTCGACCCTGCTGCCAGAATTGCCGTGGCGTAATCCCAAATCATCCGGTTATTCGCCGAAATACTTTTCGTTCAGCGCCTTCAACTTGCCGTTGTCACGGATGGCGGCCAGACCCTGGTTGATCTGCTCGACGAGCTTCGGGTTCTTCTTGTTGACGGCAATGGCGACGCCTTCACCGAATTCCTTGGCATCCTTGCCGGTGAGCTGTGGGCCGACCAGTTCGTAATCCTTGCCGGAATCGCTCTTCAGAAAGCTATGAATGATCTGCGCCTGGTAACTGATGTGCAGGTCGGCGCGGCCGGAGGACAGTTCCAGATACGGCGCGCTGCCGCTGTCGTAGCGCTTGATGGTCGCCTGAGGGAAGTGCGAGGTCACATAGGCGTCCATCGGGGTGCCGGTCTGTACGGCGATGATCTTGCCCTTAAGCCCTTCCGGCGTGAATTCGAACTGGGAGCCCTTCCTGGCGACGAAGCGGAAGGTCGGGTGATCGTAGATGTCGCTGAAGGCAATGACTTGGCGACGCTTGTCGGTGACCGTGAGCTGCGAGATCAGTGCGTCGTACTTGCCATCGATCAGGCCGGGGATCATGCCGTCCCAGGCAGCGTTGAAAATGTTGCAGTCGAGCTTCGCCGCATCGCAGACGGCTTCCATGAGCTCGATATCGTAGCCGACGACCTGGCCGTCGGCATTGACGGATTCGAAGGGAGGAAAAGTCGCGTCCGTGGCGATCTTGAGCTGTTCAGCCGCGTTCGCGGTGGTCAGCAGGGCGCTCGTCATCAGAAGCGCTGCGAAAAGAGAGGTAGTCGGCAGTTTCATGTGATGCTCCTCTGGGGCTGTTTGTCGTTATGCGGCTCTTCGATCGCGATCCGCGGCGTGCTTCAATGCTTGAGCCGGCCGGCGAGAAACTGTTGCAGACGGGAGCTCTGCGCGTGGTTGAAGACCGCTTCCGGCGCGCCCTCCTCTTCCACGCGACCTTCATGGAGAAAGAGCACCCGGCTCGAGGCATGACGGGCAAATCCCATCTCATGGGTGACCACCACCATGGTGCGTCCCTCTTCCGCGAGCGTCTGCATGACTTTCAGAACTTCGCTGACCAGCTCCGGATCGAGCGCCGAGGTCGGCTCGTCGAACAGCATCACATCGGGGTTCATGCTCAATGCGCGTGCGATGGCAACGCGCTGCTGCTGGCCGCCGGAGAGATGCGACGGATATTTGTCGAGCACATTCTGGCCAAGGCCAACCTTGGAGAGATTCGCCTTGGCGCGTTCCGTCGCTTCTTTCTTCGGCAGGCCGAGCACGCTCATTGGCGCCTCGACGACATTGTGCAACACGCTCATATGCGACCACAGGCAGAAGTTCTGAAACACCATCGAGATCTTGGTGCGGATGCGGCGAAGCTGCTTCCGGTCGACCGGCCGCAGCGAGCCGTCGCGATCCTTCACGGTGGCAAGCGTTTCGCCGTCGATGACGATCAAGCCGGCGCTTGGGCGCTCCAGGAGGTTTATGCATCGCAGGAATGTGCTTTTGCCCGAGCCGCTCGCGCCAATAACGCTGATCACGTCACCGGCATTGGCGTTGAGGGTCACGCCCTTTAGCACCTCGTGGTCTCCATACGACTTGTGGATATCAGTCGCGCTCAGCTTGAGCATAGATTCGCCCCTTACGGGTTCTCCCCGCTTGCTTGTTTATTTTGCCAGTTAGATCGATGCCGGATTTTGACACAACTGATGAATCATCACCCCATTCATGACGTGAATTCATCTATCTCTCGACACGAGCGCGCGAAAATGCCCGCCAGGCGCACGATTTGTGACGTGAAATCAGTTGTCTCGGCCTTGTCGTCAGGGAAGCGTGTCCAATGCCGCATCGCGCCCGAAGCTGGCGAGCAGCCAACGAAGGAACAGACGCGGCCCGGAACGCTGGATGCTCGCTGGATAGCAGACCACATGCCAGCCGCCAAACGCATCGATGGAAAAGGGAAACGGCTTGACGAGAATGCCGCGTTTCAGATCGGCACCCGACAGCGTGTCGCTGACGAGCGCGGCTCCTGCCCCATGCACCGCAAGGTCGATCGCCATGCCGAGATCGCTGCAGTAAAGATGCCGCGCCTGCCCATCGACGTCGGGCGCTCCGGCCTCGTAAAGCCATCTACGCCACTCGGATCCGTCGTCCTGATGCAGCAGCGTCGTATTCCTCAGATCGGCCGGTTTGGTGAATGTTCCGCCGATCCGCTCAAACAGCAGCGGGCTGCAGACCGGCGTGATGTTGACATGCGCAAGCAGCGTCGACCAGCGATCAGCCCAGCCGCCGGAGCCGAAGGAGATGCCCACATCGATATCGGTCAGTTCATGCACGCGCTGATTTTCGACCAACCGTATGTGACATTCGATCGCCGGGTGATCATTGGAGAAGTCGTAGAAATTCTTGGCCAGCCATGTGTTGGCAAACATCGGTGGACACGCGATGTCGAGCCGTCCTTGCACTTGGTCGGCATCGGACAGGCGAAGCGCACTCGCCAAGATATCCTGCATGGCAGAAGCAACGGTCTTTGCAAAGATACGTCCGGCGTCGGTCAGCACCACGCCACGCCCGGATTTGACAAAAAGGCTGCATCCTAGAGCCTCCTCCAAACGCCTTATTTGGTGGCTGACCGCGCTGCCGGTGAGATTCAGTTCAGCCGCCGCCTTTGCGAGGCTCTCGTGGCGGGCGGCGGCCTCGAACGTTTTCAACGTTGGCAAGGGAAGGTTTCGAAGACTGGGCAAGGTGAGGACCAATCTTAGTGAATATTCGTTGCGGAGCGATCTCGTATAGATCGGCCATGAACGCGATTGAAGATGGTCGCGGCAATCATCTCCGGGAACGGTGGATGCAAAAAGGTGGGCGGAGTAGTGGCGGTGTCCCCGTCTCAACGACATACGAATTTAGCGTAGGCATGCTGCCTTGAAGAGTTCGGCTATGAGCGTCATCGTCTCCAGCAACAGGTCATCGCACACACACACACGGGCTGTATTTCAGGGTTCAGCTAAGAGACCTCTATGCCGGCCTTGCGGAGCCCCTCGGTGAGTCGATCGACCTGACCGGGGTCCTTGTAGGGCAGGATCTGTTTCAGCCTCTCGACCGAGAATTCGGGGCTGACGTCCAGCGTCTCGCGCCAATATTGGCGCGCTTCGTCGTACCGGCCCGTGAGCCCGTAGAGACAAGCGAGATAGAAGCGCGTCATGTCGGAATGCGGAGAGAGCGACAGGCGTCGCTTGAAGGCGATCTCGGCCTCGTCGAAGCGGCCGAGCGCCAGGAGCGCCCTGCCCAGGAAATGCAGGGACAGGTCGAATTGAGGATCGAGCCGATGAGCCCGCGTGTAGAGCGCGGCCGCATCCTCGTGCCGGCCCTGGAAATCCCGAACATTGCCGAGCGAGGTGTAGGCATCGGCCAGATTGGGCGCCAGAGCGACGGCGCGCTCCGCCGCCTTCTCGGCTTCATCCCAACGCCGGGTCCATGTCAGCACGATGGCCAGGGCGATGTGGCCCTGCGGCTCGGTATCGTCCGTCTCGATCGCCTTGCGCGCCAGCTCCGCCGCCTTGACCAGATTGTCTTCGGACGCATTGTTCCACTGGTTCACGTATTCGGCGAAATACATGACCGAGAGCCGCCCATAGGCAAGCGCCACGCCCGGATCGAGCGCTACCGCGCGCTCCAGCATCGAGCGTGCCTCGACCGCTGCCTCGGGGCGGAGTTGCAGGGCGACCTGACGTGCACGGGCGAGAAGGTCGTAGACTTCCGGGTCGATCTTGCTGTGGCTCTCGCGCCGCGCCTCCTCGCTGGCCGTAAGCTTGACCTCCAGCGCGGTCACGATCGTACGGGTCACCTCGTCCTGG
The DNA here is from genome assembly GCA_035556195.1 of Rhizobiaceae bacterium. GTDB lineage: Bacteria > Pseudomonadota > Alphaproteobacteria > Rhizobiales > Rhizobiaceae. The sequence goes on along the minus strand of DATMFK010000024.1, from coordinate 133,665 downwards.
ACCGCGAAAATGTCTTCGAGATCGCGATCGTAACGTTCGGCCCACAGATGCCCGCCTGTCTGCCCATCGATCATCTGCGCGTTGATGCGGACGCGGTTCGCCGCCCTTCGCACGCTGCCTTCCAGCACGTAGCGCACGCCGAGCTCCTGACTCACCTTACGAACGTCCCGGGCCATGCCTTTGTATGCAAAGGACGAATTGCGCGCGATGACGAACAGCCCGGAAACCTTCGAGAGATCGGTGATGATATCCTCGGTGATACCGTCCGCGAAATAACCCTGGTCAGGATCACCCGACATGTTGTCGAAGGGCAGGACGGCAATGGACGGCCGGTTGCGCGGCGCCTCGGGCATGAGCGATGCGGCCTCGGTTTCGGTACCCTGGGGCGACCAGGTCCAGACACGCAGGGCGCGTTCGATGTTCTTGACTTCGCGGCTGCCGCCATCGGAGAAGGTCGCTTCGATGCGCCCGCGCACGTGTTCGTGAACGCCCTCCGAGATGACAATTCCGCCGGGCTCGGCAAGCCCCTCGATTCGCGAGGCTACGTTGACGCCGTCTCCGAAAAGATCGCTGCCTTCGACCATGACGTCGCCGAGGTGCACGCCGATGCGCAGCAGCATGTGGCGCTCCGAGGGAGCACCTTGGTTGGCGGCCGCCATGGCCTTCTGGATGTCGAAGGCGCATTCGACGGCGCCCACAGCGCTTCCGAACTCGGCAAGGATCGCATCGCCGATTTCCTTGAAGACGCGGCCTTCGTGCCGCACGACCAGCGGCTCGAGCACATCGCGCCATCGGGTCTTGAGCTCGGCCAAGGTGCCGGCTTCGTCCCGCTCCATGAGCCGGCTGTAGCCGACCACATCGGCAGCCAGGATGGCAACCAGCCGGCGTTGAACGCGTTCGTTGCTGTTCATCTGCGCACTACATTCCGGGCCCCGCTCCATCACATTTAATGACGCACCGTCTCGAAGTCCAACAGACAAATGCGTTAAATGCCCATTGCTGCCAGAGAGGCGTTCACGACTTTCATTTTCGTAGCCAAAAAAGGAGATATCTGACAAATTTTCGCCGCAACCAATTGCCTTTGAACCGGTTTTGGCCAATGGCTGCGCCGAGCCCGTCACGGTGGTCGCTGTTCAACGGATAAATGCTACATGAACGTCCAGTCTGACCCCGCTCGCCTGCAGCTTGCCCAACAGCCGCTGCCGGCCGCGGCCGACGATCCCATACGCTCGATATTCCTGCACGAGGACAGCCTTCGTCAACTGGGCGAGGCCCTGGCTCGAGGCGAGGCCAAGAACATCGAGGGGCCGGGCGCTTTCGATTTCAAGACGCGGCTTCGCGACAATGCCGACAAGATCCTCGCGGCCTATCGCGAAATGAATGACGCGCAGGGGCGCGGCGAGACCGTCACTCCCGCCGCGCAGTGGCTGCTCGACAATTTCTACGTCGTCGAGGAAACAGTCTTCCAGATCAAGCGCGACATACCGCGCCGTTTCTATCGGCAACTGCCGACCGTCACCTTGCCCGACGGGGTAACGGTTCCGCGCGCGCTCGCGATCGCCTGGCTCTATGTCGCCCATTGCGACAGCGCCGTGTCGGCGCAGACCTTCGAGGCGATCGTCCAGGGTTTTCAGTCGGTCGAACCGCTGCGCATCGGCGAACTCTGGGCACTGCCTTCGCTGCTGCGCTTCGTGCTCATCGAAAACCTGCGCCGGCTTGCCATGCGCGTTGTGCGCGCCCGCGAGATGCGCCGGATCGCCAACGAACTCGCCGACCGCTTGCTGGCCGCCGCCCCGGACGACGATCCGATCCGGATGCTGGGGGGCTTCACACAGCATGCGCGCGACACCACCTTCGCCACCCAGCTTCTCTATCGCCTGCGCGACGGCTCCCAGCATGCTGGGCAGGCTCTGATCTGGCTCGAAGACGAGCTCGAGAAGTCGGGCTCGGACGCCGAAGAGGTCATACTTGGCGAGCATAGAACGCTGTCCAGCGGCAATGTGACCACGGGCAACATCATTCGCGGCCTGCGCCTGATCAACGACATCGAATGGACGGAATGGTTCGAGGGCATCAGTCGCGTCGACACGCTGTTGCGCGAACAGACCGATTTCGCGACGCTCGATTTCCCGTCGCGCGACCAATACCGGACCGCGATCGAGGAACTGGCACGTCGATCAAATCTAGGTGAATACGACGTCGCCACCCGGGCCATCGAGATGGCGCGGGCTGCCGCGGATGGAGCCGGCGTGGATGTCGGTTTCTTCCTCGTCGGTCCATACCGCCAGCAGCTCGAGCACGAGTTGGGCTACCGGGCGCCGTTCGGCAAGAAGCTTCTGCGCAGCTTCCGGCGAACAGGCTGGACAGGCGTCGTCGGGCCGGTGCTGGTCATGACCCTGCTGTTGCTGGCGATGGCGGGTTCGGCCCTGCTGTCGGCCGGCATCCCGGTCTGGGCTGTGACGACGCTGCTCGTCCTTTTCGCCGTTCCGGCAAGCGAAGGCGCGCTGGCTTTCTTCAACACCATCGTCCTGCAGTTCCTGAAGCCCACCAGCCTGGTCGGCTACGAATACAAGGAAGGTGTCCCCTCCGACGCACGCACTCTCGTCGTCGTCCCTTCGCTGATCTCCTCGCGCGACGACGTCGAGGAAAGCATGCGCAATCTCGAGGTTCACTATCTCGCCAACATGAAAGGCGACCTGCACTTCGCCCTGCTCTCGGACTGGCCGGACAGCAAGGAGGAGCAGAGCCAGGCCGACCTCGAATTGCTTGCCTATGCCCGCGACTGCGTCGCGCAGCTCAACATGCGCTATCCGGAGCGCGGACCCAGGTTCCATCTTCTACACCGGCGCCGTCTCTACAACGAATCCGAGAAGTGCTGGATGGGGTGGGAACGCAAGCGCGGCAAGCTCCACGAACTCGACCTCTTGCTTCGTGGCGACAGCGACACGACTTTCCTCCCCTCCGACACGCCGCTGCCGGAGGGCATCGTCTATGTCATGACGATGGACGCGGATACGCGCATGACCCGCGATGCCGTCGCGCGTCTCGTCGGCAAGCTTCGACATCCGCTGAACCGGCCCGTCATCGATGCCACGGGCAAGCGCGTGGTGTCGGGTTATTCGATCCTGCAGCCGCGCGTGACCCCTTCTCTGACGACCGGCGACGAGGCCTCGTTCTTCCAGCGCATCTTCTCAGCCAATCGAGGCATGGATCCCTATGTCTTCGCCGTTTCGGATCTTTACCAGGACGTGTTCGGCGACGGCACCTTCACAGGCAAGGGTCTCTATCACGTGGACGCGATCGAGGCCGCCTTGCAGGGCAAGATCCCGGAGAACGCGGTGCTTTCGCATGACCTGCTCGAGGGCGCCTATGCGCGCGCGGCGCTTGTCACCGACGTCGAGCTGGTGGAGGACTATCCGACACGATATGCGGTCGATGCTTCGCGCCAGCACCGCTGGGCCCGCGGCGACTGGCAATTGCTCCCCTTCATCTTCGATCCCGCTTCCGGCGTGCCCGCCCTGTCGCGCTGGAAGATGATCGACAATCTGCGTCGCTCGCTGACGCCGATCTTCTGGATACTGGCTTCCATCGCGGGCTGGACCTTCCTCCCCTTCACGATGGCCGCCCAGTGGCAGGCGCTGTTGATCCTCAGCCTGTTCATGGCGCCGACCTTCGAGATCGTCAACTCGCTGATCCCCGACGGGCGCGAGACTACAGTCAAGGCGCATTTCAGTTCGTTCTTCCATGAGTTCGCCCACGGCTCGGCGCAGGTGGCTCTGCGGGTCGTGCTCATGGCACATTCCGCCTGGATGATGGGGGACGCCGTCGTCCGCACGTTGTACCGGCTCTTCGTCAGCCGGCAGAACCTTCTGGAATGGCGCACGGCCTCGCAGGCCCAGAAGAACGGAGCCAACACGCTCTCTTCCTACTACGGCTTCATGGGCGGAAGTGTCCTGATCGGAGTGTTGGGCCTCGCGGCGCCGGTGATTGCCGACTCCACTGGCGCTTTCGTCGCCTTCATCTTCTTCCTGTTCTGGGCCGCCGCACCCGCTTTCGCCTGGTTCATCAGCCGCTCGGCAGAGACCGAGGACAGGCTTCATGTCTCGCGCCACGAGCGCGACGTGCTGCGAAACATCGCGCGGCGTACCTGGCTCTTCTTCGAGACCTTCGTCACGGCGGAAGACAATTGGCTGCCTCCGGACAACTATCAGGAGATCCCCTATCCCGTCGTCGCCCACCGGACGTCGCCGACCAATATCGGGGTCTATCTCCTGTCGATCATCTCCGCGCGCGACTTCGGTTGGATCAGCCTCGCCAACACCATCGAAAGGCTCGACAACACACTGTCCACACTGGAGAGGATGGAGCGCGATCGCGGCCACCTCTATAATTGGTACGAGACAAAGACGCTCCGGCCGCTCTATCCCCGCTACATATCGGCCGTGGATAGCGGCAACCTCGCCGGCCATCTCGTCGCGGTCGCGGCGGCGTGCAACGAATGGGCGATGGCGCCCGCCGCCTACCTGCAAGGCGATTTCGACGGCATGCTCGACACGGTCGCCATCCTGCAGGAAACGCTTGACGAACTGCCGGACGACCGCCGCCAGATCCGGCCGCTGCGCCAACGCCTGCGCGACCGCATCGCCGGCATGCATCGGGCGGTGCGTATCATCCGCAACGAACCTGAGACGGCCGCGATCCGCACCATCAATCTCGCCGTGCTCTCCGGTGACATCCGCAAGCTGGCCTCGGCGATCCACGCCGAGACGAAATCGAAGGGATCCGAGCTGCTCCTGCTCTGGGCGACCAAGCTCGAGATGACTTGCGAATTCCACGTCAGCGATGCCCATACAGACGAAAAGGGCGTGGAGGCGCTGCGTGCGCGCCTGCGCGACATCCACGACCGTGCCCGCCTCTTCGCCTTCCAGATGGACTTCTCCTTCCTGCTGCGGAAGGATCGCAAGCTGCTGTCCATCGGCTATCGCGTCGACGAGCACCAGCTCGACGAAGCCTGCTACGACCTGCTCGCATCCGAGGCTCGCCTCACCAGCCTGTTCGCCATCGCCAAGGGCGATGTGTCGACGGAACACTGGTTCCGTCTCGGTCGACCGGTCACCGAGATCGGCTTCCGGGGGGCGCTGCTCTCCTGGTCCGGGTCGATGTTCGAATATCTGATGCCGCCGCTGGTCATGAAGGAACCGCATGGCGGCATCCTCAACCAGACCAACAATCTCATCATCAGGAAGCAGATCAGCTACGGCCGTTCCAAGGGCGTCCCATGGGGGATATCCGAAGCCGCCTTCAACGCGCGCGACCGGGAGATGACCTATCAGTACACCAATTTCGGCGTGCCGGGTCTCGGTCTCAAACGCGGGCTGGCGCAGAACACCGTCATCGCGCCTTACGCGACGGTGCTTGCATCGCAATACATGCCCGCACAGGCCGTCGACAATCTTCAGCGCCTGCGCGCCATTGGAGCGCTCGGCGTCTATGGCTTCCACGATGCCGTCGACTTCACGCCCACGCGAGTGCCGGAGGGCCAGACGCACGCCGTCGTCTACAACTACATGGCGCATCACCAGGGCATGTCGGTGGTGGCCGTGGCGAATGTCGTCTTCGAAGGCCGCATGCGCGACCGTTTCCATAGCGACCCCGTGATCGAGTCGGCCGAACTCCTGCTGCAGGAGAAGGCCCCGCGCGACATTCCGGTCACCTTCATCGGCACCGAGACCGCCGAAGAGCAGGCGGCCGAGGTCAAGGAAGAGTATCCCGACACCCGGATCATCCTCAATCCGGCGCACGCCCTGCGCGCCACGAACGTCTTGTCGAACGGCCACTATTCGCTGATGACCACGGCCACGGGTTCCGGCTACAGCCGTTTCAACGAACTTGCCGTGACCCGCTGGCAGGCCGATCCAGTGGAAGACAGGTCGGGCAGCTACCTGTTCCTCACCGACACGGAGAGCGGCGACTGGTGGTCCGCGACCGCCGAGCCGAAGCGCATAGCGGGAGAAGCGACGCAGACGCTGTTCAGCGACGACAAATCCACCTTCATCAAGGCCGTCGGCACATTGCGTACGGAAGTGGAATGCATCGTCATTTCCGAAGGCAACGGCGAAGGCCGCCGAATCAACATCGTCAATGACGGCACGACGGACCGTCATATCGACGTGACCTCCTTCGCGGAGATCGCGCTCGCACCGGAGAGTTCCGACAGCGGCCACCCGGCCTTTTCCAAGATGTTCGTGGAAACGGAGATCGGCCGGCAGAACACCACTATCTATGCCTCTCGACGCAAGTATTCGCCGAACGATCCCGATATCGCGCTGGCGCATTTCGTGTCCGGCGCCGCCATCCTGTCGCGGGAAACCGAAGCCGAGACTGATCGCCGGTCCTTCATCGGCCGCGGCCGCTCCATCGCCAACGCGGCTGCATTCGACCGCGACGCCAAGCTTGGCCACCATCAAGGCTTCGTCCTGGATCCGGTCATGGCCTTGCGCTGCCGGGTGCGCGTCCCAGCCGGCAAGAAGATCTCTCTGACCTTCTGGACGATCGTCGCCGCAAATCGGGCCGAGCTTGACGAGATGATCGGGCGGCTCGACCATGCCGAAAGCTTCCAGCGCCAGGCCATGCTCGCCTGGACCCGCTCGCAGGTGCAGACGCGCCATATCGGCCTGAGCCTCGCCGATGCCGCCAATGTCCAGAAGCTTGCGCGCTATCTGATCTATCCGAGTCCCGCCATGCGCCTGCCGGGCGAGGCGATCGCCTCGGGTCTCGGCCATCAATCGGCCTTGTGGCCGATGGCGATTTCCGGCGATTATCCGATCTTCGTGCTGCGCATCGCCGATGTCGCCGATCTCGAGATCATCGCAGCGACCTTGCGCATGCAGGAATACATGCGCGCAAGGGGCCTGCTCGTGGATCTCGCAATCGTCAACGAACAGGCGGCTTCCTACGTGCAGGATCTGCAGCAGGCGATCGACTCGCTTACCGAGAACAGCCGCCTTCGCGGTAAGGAACTCGGCCCGCGCCAGCATATCTTCGCCGTAAGGCGCGATCTGATGGACGAGAACTCCTACCGCACGCTGCTCGGCGTGGCACGTGTCGTCCTGCACACGCGCAACGGCACCGTCTTCGACCAGATCGAGCGGGCAGAGGCCGCGGAGATCCAAGCCCGCCAGACAACTCCGCATCCGGCCGTGCCGCTTGCCCCGGTAGACGACCAGACCCCGGCCCCTGCCGAGTTAGAGCCGGTCATCGAACGACCGGCACCCGACGGAACCGGACTCGTGCGCTGGAACGGCTACGGCGGCTTCGACAAGAACGGGCGTGACTATGTCGTTCGGCTCTCGGGCGATCGCTACACGCCGCACCCCTGGATCAACGTCATCGCCAACGGTGGTTTCGGCTTCCATACCTCGGCCGAAGGCGCTTCCTTCACCTGGAGCCGGAACAGCCGCGATTTCCAGCTTACGCCGTGGACCAACGATCCGGTCACCAACCGGCCGGGCGAGGCCATCTACATCTTCGACCATGCCGACAAGAGCGTGTTCTCGCCCTTTGCCGCGGTGGCTCGCGATCCGGACCTGGTCTACGAAGCCCGCCATGGCCAGGGCTTCAGCAGCTTCACGACCAGGCGCGGTCAGCTTGCCGTTGAGCTGACCCAGGTCGTCGACCCGGTGGATCCGGTGAAGATATCCCGCCTCACCATCCGCAACGACGGGACGGTTCCTGTGCGGCTGAGGATCTACGCCTACGCGGAATGGGTGCTCGGCACGAACCGCGCCAAGTCCGCCCCGACGATCATCCCGATGCTCGACGAGGCAACCGGGGCGCTGCTTGCGCGCAACGCCTACAGCCTCGATTACGGCGAACGCACTGCGTTTCTCGCAGGCGACGGGCTTCCCCAATCCTTTACAGCAGACCGGGAAGAATTCATCGGTCATGGCGGCACGGTGCAATGGCCGGAAGCCGTGGTGGCGGGAAGCGACCTTTCCGGCACGGTCGAGCCTGGCCGCGATCCGTGCGCAGCGCTTGCGCGAGATCTGGAGATCGCACCGGGCGAGGAAGCCACCATGCTGTGGCTGCTCGGCGACGCAGCTTCGCCTGAACAGGCAGCGGAGCTGATCCTGCAGCATCGCGCGGTGGACTACGCCAAGCGCCTGGACGAGAATCGAGCCACCTGGGACGGTTTTTTGGAAACGCTGCAGGTCGAAACGCCGGACGACGCGCTGAACGCCATGGTCAATTACTGGCTTCCCTACCAAGCCGTCGCCTGCCGCATCCGCGCCCGCACCGCCTTCTATCAGGCGAGCGGCGCCTTCGGCTTCCGCGACCAGCTGCAGGATACGCTGGCCCTGCTCCTCCACGACCCGAGCCTGGCGCGGGCACAGATCCTGAACGCCGCGGGCCGTCAGTTCCTGGAAGGCGATGTCCAGCACTGGTGGCTTCCGCGGACCGGCGCCGGGGTGCGCACGACCATCTCCGACGACGTCGTGTGGCTCGCCTATGCTGTTCATCGCTTCATCAACGTGACCGGGGACGAAACCATTCTCGGCGAGGAACTGCCTTTCCTCGAAGGGCCGGCCCTCACGGAGGGCGAGCATGACGCCTTCTTCACGCCAGAAGTCTCGGAAACCACCGCCAGCCTCTACGAACATTGCGCCCGGGGCCTCGATCTCGCCGTCGAACGGACTGGCCCGAGCGGCCTGCCGCTCATCCTGGGCGGGGACTGGAACGACGGCATGAACCGGGTCGGCGCGGCCGGTCGTGGAGAGAGCGTGTGGCTCGGCTGGTTCCTGCTCAAGGCGCTCGCCGACTTCATCCCGATCGCGCGCGCGCAAAAGGACCTTGCTCGCGCAGGACGCTGGCAAAAACACGAAAAGACGCTGAAGAAGGCGTTGGAAACGGCCGGCTGGGACGGTCAGTGGTACCGTCGCGGCTTCTATGACGACGGTAGCCCGCTTGGCTCGAAATCGTCCGACGAATGCAGGATCGATTCCATCGCCCAGTCTTGGAGCGTCCTGTCGGGCCATGGCGACGAAGCCCGCTCACGCACGGCGCTCGCCGCTGCGCAGGAGATGCTCGTAGACCCGGAACTCGCCATCGCCAAGCTGTTCACGCCAGCCTTCTCGAAGACCGACAAGGAACCGGGCTACATCAAGAGCTATCCACCCGGCGTACGCGAGAACGGCGGACAGTATACACATGCGGCCGCGTGGCTGGTCATCGCGCTCGCCAACAGTGGACAGCCAGACGACGCCTACCGCCTGCTCACCATGCTCAATCCCGTCAACCATGCTCTGGATGAAGCCTCGGCCGACCGCTACCGGGTGGAACCGTACGTGGTGGCGGCCGATGTCTATGCCGGCGAAGGCAAGGAAGGGCGCGGTGGCTGGACCTGGTATACCGGCTCGGCCGGTTGGCTCTACCGTGCAGCGGTGGAAGGCATCCTCGGCATCCGTCGGGAAGGCGACCAACTCGCCGTCGAGCCTGCCCTCCCCCGGGCATGGGACGGCTTTTCGGCAACATTGAAGCTCGGCGCTTCAATCTGTCGCATCCAGGTCTCGCGGAAGGTCGGAAGCAAGGACCTGACCGTCACGATCGACGGCAAGAAGGCGTCCAAAATCGTCTTGGACGGCAAGAAGGGTGAAAAGCATATACTTGTGACGGTGCCCGCATAGGTAGCGCAACTTCTGAATGCCGTATTCGAGGGCGACGAACACTCTTTTGCCGCGCCCTCGTCATTTTTCTTTAAATTCAAACCCTTACCGATCACGGCACATTAATGCGCGAATCTAACTTTTGTCCTGCAATCGGGAACTCATACGAGTGGCGGGCATTGTGCTGCGGATCCGCAGTACGTATGTGTAGAAATGGTGCAGTGCACAAGTTCGTGACGGGGTAATTGGGGTGTCTTTGCTTGAGATCTACTGGAGAGCGCTAGGTTACCTTGCCGCTGAAAGGCGCAGGGTGACCCTGATCTGTGGCGCCAACGTTGCACTGGCGATCATCGCGATCGCCGAGCCCCTGCTGTTCGGGCGCATCATCGATGCGATCTCGCACAAGGGCGAAGTGATGGAGACGATGGCGCTGTGGGCCGGCCTCGGCGTCTTCAATATCATCGCCTTCGTTCTCGTCGCCCGAGGCGCCGATCGGCTGGCGCACTCCACGCGCGCGCGGGTGCTGTCACAGTCCTTCGAGAAGGTCATCACCATGCCGCTCGCCTGGCACCACCAGCGCGGCACGTCCAATTCGCTTCACACGCTGCTGAGGGCCGTCGACGCCTTGTTCAGCCTGTGGCTGGAATTCATGCGCCAGCACCTGTCCACCGCTGTCGCGCTCGTCCTGCTCATCCCCACCGCGATTTCGCTCGACCTGCGCATGTCGATGGTACTGCTGGTCCTCGGCGGTATCTATCTCACGGTCGGAAGGCTCGTGATGAAGAAGACGAAGCAAGGCCAGGCTTCCGTCGAGAAGCACTACCACCGCGTCTTCGCCCATGTCAGCGATTCCGTGAGCAACGTCTCGGTGCTGCAGAGCTATAACCGGATCGCGGAAGAAACGCGCGCCCTCGAAAGATACACCCAGGAACTCCTGAAGGCCCAGTTCCCGGTCCTCGACTGGTGGGCGCTGGCGAGCGCCCTGCATCGCCTCGCCGCGACGATCTCTATGATGATCGTGTTGTTGATCGGCGCATTCCTTGTGATGCGCGGGGATTTGCGGGTGGGGGACGTGGTGGCCTTCACCGGCTTCGCCACCTTGCTGATCGGCCGCCTCGACCAGATCAGCAATTTCGTGAACCAGATTTTCGAAGCAGGCGCCAAGCTCGAAGAATTCTACCGGCTCGAGGATGCCGTGGCCGACCGTCGCGAGCCCGACGGCCAGTGCGACATCGAACGCGTGAAGGGGCATGTCCGCTTCGAGAACGTCAACTTCGCCTTCCCGAATTCCAACGTCGGCGTGGAGAACGTCTCCTTCGACGTGCCGGCGGGCAAGACCGTGGCGATCGTGGGCCCCACGGGCGCCGGCAAGACCACGCTCATCAATCTGCTGCAGCGTGTCTACGACCCCGATTCCGGGCGGATCCTCGTGGACGGCGTCGATATCCGCACGGTCACGCGCAAGTCGCTGCGTCACTGCGTTGCGACGGTGTTCCAGGATGCCGGTCTGTTCAACCGCTCGATCGAGGAGAATATCCGGATCGGCCGCGCCGGCGCATCTTATGACGACGTTCATGCCGCCGCCGCCGCCGCAGCCGCGCAGGACTTCATCCTGGCCAAGAGCGAGGGATACGACACGCAGGTCGGCGAACGCGGCGGGCAGCTTTCCGGTGGCGAGCGCCAGCGCATCGCCATCGCCCGCGCCATCCTCAAGGACGCGCCGATCCTCGTCCTCGACGAGGCGACGAGCGCCCTCGACGTTGAGACGGAAGCGCGGGTCAAGGAGGCCATCGACCGGCTGCGCGCCAACCGCACAACCTTCATCATCGCGCACAGGCTCTCTACCGTTCGCGACGCCGACTTGATCATCTTCATGGATCAGGGCCGCGTCATCGAAAAGGGCAGCTTCGGCGACCTCTCCGCCAGCAATGGCCGCTTCGCCGGCCTGCTGCGGGCCGGTGGCCTGCTCACCGACGACGAGGTTCGCCGGGTCGCCCATATCGCGGTCAAGGAAGTCGCCTGACGTCCCACAAAGGCGGCTCCCACCGCCCGAGGGGAGACCTCTCGGCGATCGCCAGGACCTCACACGCAGGCCCTGGCCTCTGTAAGCTAAACTTGCAACGGTTTCAGAGAGTTACCGCCTGTCACGGGAATTGACCCGTTTGCCGGTGCAAATCGTCAAAAAGCCGCTCTTCTCTGCCTCCTTTTTCGTTCATCGCGCGTTAAGTGTGACGCCGGCATGACGGCTCCATGAATGTCGCATGACACTTTTGTTGCGTATCGAGGATATCGATTTTGGTTAGGATCATTGCGAAAGCCCAGGAGAAGGATGTCGCGCTCTGGCAGGACACCGCGCAAGTCTGGCATGAAGCCTGGCCGGTGCGTCTTGCCATGTCCGCGACCCTCGCCCTGGCCGTGTCGACCCTACTCGTCTTCTCCATCGAGCTGGTTGCCCGCGGGTCCTTCTCCTCGGCGCTTTCCTTCTTCGCTGAAACGCATCGCCCGAGTTGGACGACGATCGGCCTGTTCCTGCTGTTGACGCTCGGACTCGATGGGCTCCTCGGGCGTCGCTTCCAATCGATGCTGATCGTCGCGCCTCTACTGCTCGCGCTTGCCTGGGTCGGACAGCAAAAGGTCCACTATCTCGGCGACCCGCTCTATCCGACGGATTTCCTCTACTACCGGCAGATCGTCGAGCTTATGCCGTTGCTCGTTCGCGAACGCCCGCTGACGGGACTGGCAATGGCCGTGGGCGCAATCCTGGGTATCGCGCTCTTTGTCTTCGCCTGGCGCTTCTGGCGCGCGCGGTTCGTGCCCATTTCCCTGAACGGGCGCGTGATGCGAATGGTCTTGGCGGTGCCGGCGCTAGCCTTCTTCGTCTCGATCATGGACTACGGCGCATTCTCCTGGACGCGCGACCGGCTCCAGATCATCCCGATGATGTGGGACCAGCGGGAGAATTATGCCTTCAACGGCTTCACACTGGCCTTCGCGCTGAACGTTCCCATGGCGCACGTCCCCGCTCCCGCGGGTTATGCCCCGGAGGCGATCGATCGCATCGGCGCATCGCCACGCGAGGCGGTCGTGCTGCCGGATGAAAAACCCGATATCGTGATCGTGATGAGCGAGTCCTTCTGGGATCCGAGGCGCCTGCCTGGGATCAAGATCTGGCCGGATCCCATCCCGACCACCCGCTCCGTCCAATCGGGCCATGTCTTCTCGCCCGAATTCGGCGGCATGACCTCCAATGTCGAGTTCGAGGCCCTCACAGGCTTCTCGAACGCGTTCCTGCCCTATGGGAGCATCCCCTATCAGCAATATGTCCGCGAGCCGCTTCCGTCGCTCGCTACTTTCTTGGGGGGCCAGGGGTATCAGACGACGGCTATCCATCCGTTCACATCCTGGTTCTGGAACCGTGGCGCCGTCTATCAGGCCTTCGGGTTCGACAGGTTCCTGTCGGAAGAGAACATGATGCCGCTCGCGAAGCGCGGACCGCTGGCATCGGATGCCGCCCTCACCGAGGAGATCATCCGCCGCGCGGATTCGTCCGACCGGCCGGCCTTCATCTTCGCCGTCAGCCTCCAGGGACACGGCCCCTACGAGCCGCATCGCTACAAGGATGTCAGCCATAGCGTGGTCGCGCCCGGCAAGAGCGTCAAGACGAGCGAGTCGATCCTGACCTATGCCGAAGGCGCCTCCGATGCCGACAAAAGCCTGGCGCGGCTGATTTCGTGGGCAAGAAACCGCGAGCGGCCCACCGTGATCGCGATGTTCGGCGATCATCTGCCTCCGCTCGGACCGGTCTATGTGGAAACCGGCTTCATGAAGGAAGAGGTGGCGCCGCGTCGCGGACCGGCCGACGAGATGAAGCGCAATCGCGAGACACCGCTGATCGTCTGGTCGAACCGTGCCGGCAAGATCAGGAAGATCGGCACGATCAGCCCGGCCTTCCTGCCCCTGCAGGTTTTGAAGGCCGCTGGGATACGCCATCCCTACTATACCGACTTCCTCGGCGACGTGCACCAGCAGTACCGTGTCGTCGACCGCAACCTGCTGCTCAAGCGCGACGGTGACGCCGTCCCCGATTGGGCTCGCGCAGAAAAGGTCGACCCTCTGATCAGCGACTATCGCTTGCTGCAGTACGACATGATGTTCGGGGGGAAGCGCAGTGTCCGGCAATTCTTCCCTGAAATGCACAAGAACCTTCTGGCGTCGTCCTTCTTCTAGAAACTGGCTCGCCTCGGGACAGGCCGACACGAATACGATCACATCTGTAGATCCGCGTGCGTTGTAGGTGCGACGGCCGCCGCATTACTGTTTCCAGTGTTGCCCGCCACTCGACTCCCGGTATAGTTGTCCTGGGACGGTGCGAGGGGGGATATGTTGGCTCATCCTAATACGATCGTGTTTCTCGCATTCGCTGCGGTAGTCGGCTGGCTTAGCTTTTATATCTACGGAGCGCAGAGCGACGGGATTGCCTTTATGTTGGGGCAGGCAATCGGGGTTGTTATCCTGTACGTGATCGTCGCCGGCATAAACCTGGCTAGAAGGAAACCGGTCAGGGCCGATATTGTCTTTGGAGTGGGAGCCGGTTTTCTGCTCTTCATCAATTGGGCGGACATAGCCGCGACATATGACATGAAGCGGTTCCAGGCTGACGTTCGCGCGGCCGGTCCCGGCAACCTTACGAAAGCCATCCAAGAATCGACAACGGACATGGCGTCCGTCTTGCGGTCGGCCATGGAGGTCGCCAACGCCACGGACGCCGAGGTTCAGAACCTATTCGAGCAACTTAATGATCCTGCTCTAGAAGGACCCTTCGCGCCCGAGAAAGCGACCGACAGAAGCGCTCTGGTTACCGTCAACGCGGTGGCGAACAAAAATCTGGCTCTCGTTTCCGACATCATGCCGAAGGTCGACGAATTGTTACGGCAAGAGCAGGCTCGGTTGGCAGAATTCACGAAGCGGCTGCCGCAAGACAGTCGTGACGGCTTGGCTTCAGGCTTGTCGAGGAAAAGAGGGGCGGAACGGGAGTACGTCGTCAAGCGGGTCGAGATCTTCAGCCGCCTGATGAATAACGTCACGGCGCTGTCGGAATTCCTGCTAGCTCGTTTGGGTTCGTTCTCACCGAACGCAGATGGGATGCTCGTATTCCAGACGCAGGGCGATGTGGATGCATACAACCGAATGATCACCGAACTTCAGCAGACAGTCGGTGAGCAGGGCGACCTCGAGGCCGAGATAGCTGCCTTCACCGAAAGGCGCATGGCAGAAGGCTGGCAGAAGATGGCGGGGCCGCAATGATCGAAGCTATCGCGGAGGTGCCCACCTGGGTCGTCTATGCCGTAGTCGCCGCTTGCCTCGGCGCGCTGGGCGCTATGTTCAGCTGGCTGCTGGAAGGGACTGGTCAGAAATGGACCCGCTTGCTCCCGATCGTGGCGATCGGCGCTACCGGACCGGTGACCAGGGAGATTGTCGAGCCTTGTCTGCAGACTGCCGGTGTTGAAAGACAGTTCACAAGCCTTCGGTGGATGGAAACCTTGAAGAGGGAAATGCCGGAAGAGTACGACAGGATCTTGGGCGAACTCACATTCATTCCGAGCTCTACGACATCGCCCCGTGACGCATGGCAAAAAAGCTTCGATATTGCGGCCAGTTTTCGACAGCGATATGCCTCAAGCTTCGCCAAAGCGTCAGACGACATTTTGACAAAATACTTGGACAGCTATCTTTCTATGCTGAAGGCAGTGCAATCAACCGAGGGCTCAACAGTTTGCGCCGAGTTTGCGCTGAAGGGACCTGCTGCACTACAGGGAAACCAAATCGTCTATCAAGACGCACTGGATGAGGTGGATTCTCTCTTGGTCAGCGCAATCTCGTCGTCGCTTCGAAACCATCAATCGATTGATCCACCAACAGAGGATGACTGGAGATCGGTTGCAACCGAATTTCTGGAATCGGGACGGACGTATGAAGAGTTCCAGTTGCTCGTAAACGAGGATTATTCCTCGCCTTCCTACTGCGGGGCGGCTGTTGGATTCTTTCAAGCCATAGTCGACATCCCCGCGCCGCCCGGACATCGGATAAGAGCCGAGATAGCAAAGCAGTTGGCGCACAGCTGATCTTCACAGCTCGCGTCCGGGATCACGTCGGCAAAGTGTCGCTCTCCGCCTGATAACACGCTTGCCGGGCTATCAAGCCGGCTGGCGGCGACGCGCATTATGCCAAGGACGTCTATTCACGCCCCCCCGTTTCGATCCTGTTTCACGGGCAGGATGGTGACGCCTATGGCATAAGTGCGCCGCTTGGCGGAAAGCGTAACGGCGTCGCCGCATCCGAGCACCACGGCGTCGCCCCTTTCGAGCTTCACCGTCCCGCCGCCGTTTTCGACGGAAATCCCCTCCCCTTCGGCGATGAGGATTGTCACACAGTCGGCGCTTGCTAGCGGCAGTCTTCCCGAGACCTCGACGAGCTCGACCTCGCTTTCATAGGATCCCCGCCGCGTCATGACGTTGAGGTCGGTGATCGGACCACACATCAGCACCGCCTCGGTGGGAACATCGGCGGGAAACACCAATGGCTCGTATCGGCGCGTCATGCCGAACGGCACCGATCCCTCGACCTTCAGAGTGATGCCATCTCCGTCGAGCAGGGAAAGCGACCGGTCGACGCCTGGAAATATCGAGAAAGGGCCGTTCTGCTCGACACGCGCCGTGCTGACGCGCCAATGAAAATCGTCCAGCCCGGCATCCGGCGGGAAAACGGCGATCTCGGTGGTAATGCCTCCGCCATTCTTCCAAGGCATTTTCTTGTGGCCAGCCGAGCGCAGGACCCGCATTCAGCCCAGGATTCCAGGCAGGTTAAGTCCATGCTCGCGGGCGCAGTCAATGGCGATATCGTAGCCCGCATCCGCATGACGCATGACACCGGAGGCAGGATCGTTCCACAACACGCGTTCGAGCCGCTGCGCCGCGTCGGCCGTGCCGTCGCAGACGATCACCATCCCGGCATGCTGCGAGTACCCCATGCCGACTCCGCCCCCGTGATGCAGCGAAACCCAAGTCGCGCCGGACGCGGTGTTGAGCAGCGCATTGAGGAGAGGCCAGTCGGATACGGCATCCGACCCGTCTTTCATCGCTTCGGTCTCGCGATTGGGAGACGCGACCGAACCGGAATCCAGATGGTCCCGACCGATGACGACCGGTGCCTTCAGTTCCCCCTTGGCAACCATCTCGTTGAAGGCGAGGCCCAGCCGATGCCGATCGCCCAGCCCGACCCAGCAGATGCGGGCCGGCAGGCCTTGGAACTTGATCCGCTTCCGCGCCATGTCGAGCCAGTTATGGAGGTGATGGTTGCCCGGCGTCAGTTCCTTCACCTTGGCATCGGTGCGATAGATGTCCTCGGGATCGCCGGACAACGCCGCCCAGCGGAACGGGCCGATGCCGCGGCAGAACAGCGGACGGATATAGGCTGGAACGAAGCCTGGAAAATCGAACGCGTCCTCCACGCCCTCGTCCTTGGCCATCTGGCGGATATTGTTGCCGTAGTCGACGGTCGGAATCCCCATCCTGTGGAAGTCAAGCATGGCCCGCACATGGATCGCCATCGAATGCCTGGCAGCCTTGTCCACCGCCCTCGGATCGCGTTCGCGCTTCTCCTCCCATTCCGCCACCGTCCACCCCTTCGGCAGGTACCCGTTCACCGGATCGTGGGCGGATGTCTGATCCGTCACGGCATCGGGGCGTACGCCCCGCCGCACCAGTTCCGGAAAGACATCGGCCGCGTTGCCGAGCAAGGCGACGGAAATCGGCTTCTTCTCCCGTACCGAACGGTCAATGATCCCAAGCGCCTCCTCGAGATCCTGTGCTTGTACGTCGACATAGCCGGTCTTGAGCCGCATCTCGATGCGGCTCGACTGGCATTCGACCGCCAGGCAGGAAGCGCCTGCCATTGTCGCGGCGAGCGGTTGCGCGCCGCCCATGCCGCCGAGACCGGCGGTCAGGATCCAGCGGCCGCCGAGATCGCCGCCATAATGCTGTCGGCCAAGCTCGACGAAGGTCTCATACGTGCCCTGAACGATGCCCTGGGACCCAATATAGATCCACGAGCCGGCCGTCATCTGGCCGTACATCATGAGGCCCTTCTTATCGAGCGCGTTGAAATGCTCCCACGTCGCCCAGTGCGGTACGAGGTTCGAGTTGGCGAGCAGCACACGCGGCGCATCGGGATGGGTACGAAATACGCCAACCGGTTTGCCGGATTGAACCAGAAGCGTCTCGTCCTCCTCGAGCTTGCGGAGCGCGCCGACTATCCGGTCGAAACTCTCCCAGTCGCGCGCGGCCCGGCCTATTCCGCCATAGACCACCAGCTCGCCAGGTTTCTCCGCGACATCGGGATCGAGATTGTTCATGAGCATGCGCAGCGGCGCCTCCGTCAGCCAGCTCTTCGCCGAGAGCTCCGTGCCGTGCGGAGCGCGGATGATTCGGGCATTGTCTATGCGGGAGTGTCGGGTCATGAGCGGGTCCTGGCCGCCGGGTCGCTCGCCCAGCGCAACGCGGTTTCGAGGATTTCGACCAAGCTGCGCCGGATCGGCGCCGCGAATTCGGGATCATATGGCACGGGCCAGTTGTCGGGCTCAGCCTTGCCGTCGGGCTCTCGCATATAGCCGCGATTGGCGAGTTCCATCTGAAGGGCATGGACCCCATCGGCAGGTCGCCCATGGTGCCGCGTGATCCAGCCGCCCTTGAAACGCCCATCGACCACGGAGCTCCGTTCGCTTCGGGCCATGATCGCCGATACACGCTCGCGCAGTATCGGATCGGTGCTCGCGCCGCCGTTGGTGCCGAGATTGAAAACCGGCAGGGTTCCTTCGAAGAGCCGGGGCAATACGGAGCGTATGGAGTGGCAGTCATAGAGCACGACCGTGTCGTGGCTGCCGCGAAGCCGCGTCAGCTCCTCACGAAGTGCGGCATGATAAGGCTCGAAATAGCTTTTTCGCCGTGCAGCGATCTCGTCCCCATCGGGCTCCTCCCCCGGCCGGTACAGCGGATCGCCGTCGAATGTGTCCGTCGGGCAGAGGCTCGTCGTCGCCTGGCCCGGATAAAGCGAGGCGCCGGACGGGTCGCGGTTGACGTCAATCACCGTCCGCGAGATCGCGGTATGGACCACGGTCGCCCCAAGATCGGCAGCGAAATCATAGAGACGGTCGATCCACCAGTCGGTGTCGCGACGTCCGAGCCAGGGCGAGACAAGCCGGTCCTCGAGGCCGGCTAGGTCGGTGCCGGTATGGGGCAGGCTCACGAGGAGCGGAGCCTCGCCCCGCCTTACGGTCAACCAGGAATTCATGCCCCTGCTCCCGCAATCGCGGGTAACGAAACGACGCCCGCTGCTTCTACCACCGCGCCGCTGCGCACGAGCGCGATCGCTTTTTCCATATCGGGATGGAAATGCCGATCGTCGTCGAGATGCGGCACGCCGCTGCGCACGAGCCTGCGCACAGCTTCGAGCGGCTCGCTGGATGTCAGCGGCTGGTGGAAATCGCAGCCCTGTGCAGCGGCAAGCAGTTCGATGCCGAGCACGGCCGTGGCGTTCTCCGTCATGCCTAGCAGACGACGAGCGCCATGGGCTGCCATCGACACATGATCTTCCTGGTTGGCCGAGGTCGGAATGGAATCGACGCTTGCCGGATAAGCCTTCTGCTTGTTCTCGGAAACGAGAGCGGCAGCGGTCACCTGCGGGATCATGAAGCCCGAATTGAGGCCCGGCTTGGGCGTGAGGAAAGCCGGCATGCCGGAGAGAGCCGGATCGACCAGCATGGCGATACGCCGCTCCGACAGCGAACCGATTTCACAGACCGCCAGCGCGATCATGTCAGCCGCGAAAGCTACCGGCTCGGCGTGGAAATTGCCGCCCGAAAAAGCCGTATCGTCTTCCGCAAAGATCAGCGGATTGTCGGTGACGCCATTGGCCTCGGTATCCAGCGTGTCCGCGGCCTTGCGCAGGAGGTCGAGCGAGGCGCCCATCACCTGGGGCTGACAGCGCAAGCAATAGGGATCCTGAATCCGCTCGTCGCCGACACGATGAGATTCGCGGATGGCGCTTCCGGCCATGAGGGCCCGCAAGGCATTCGCTGTCTCTATCTGTCCACGATGCTTGCGCAGGAGGTGGATGCGCGGATCGAAGGGCGCGTCCGACCCCTTGGCCGCGTCGGTGGAAAGTGCGCCGGTCACGAGGGCGGATTGGTAAAGCCGCTCCGCCTCGAACAGGCCGGCCAGCGCGTAGGCCGTGGAGAACTGCGTTCCGTTGAGCAGCGCCAGCCCCTCCTTCGCATGGAGCGTGATCGCCTCAAGCCCGGCGGCCACGAAGGCGACCTTGGCCGGCACGACGCCGTGGGGGGTGAAACATTCGCCGACACCGATCATCGCCGCTGTCATATGCGCAAGTGGCGCGAGATCGCCCGAGGCGCCGACCGAACCCTGCGCCGGAACCACTGGAATGACATTGGCCGCCAGCATCGCCTCGAGGAGGTCGATCGTCTCCTGGCGCACCCCGGATGCTCCCTGCGCAAGGCTGGCGAGTTTCAGCGCCATCATCAGGCGAACAATGGCGACGGGCGTCGGCTCGCCGACACCTGCAGCGTGGGAAAGCACGATGTTCCGCTGCAAGATCTCCAGATCGGCGGCGGGGATGCGCACACTGGCCAGCTTCCCGAATCCGGTGTTGATGCCGTAGACCGGATCGCCCTTGGCAACGATCCGCGCAACAGCCGCCGCGCTCGCCGCAATACCGGTCCTGCAGGCGGGATCCAGGCGCGGGACGGCACCTCGGTAGATCGCACGCCAGTCCGCAAGCGCGACGGCTCCGGGAACAAGACGAAGTTCTGTCACAAGCCCCTCCAGATACGCGCATGGAGCGGATTGAAGCCCATGCGATAGACGAGTTCGGCGGGACGTTCGACGTCCCAGATCGCCAGATCCGCCCATTTTCCGGCTTCGAGCGTCCCGGTTTCCCTGTCGAGACCGAGCGCACGGGCCGCTTCGCGCGTCACGCCCGCTATGCACTCCTCGACCGTCATCTCGAACAAGGTGGCGGCCATGTTCATCGTGAGCAGAAGCGATGTGAGCGGCGAAGTCCCGGGATTGCAGTCCGTTGCGACAGCCATCTTCACGCCATGTCGCCTGAAGAGCCCGATCGGGGGCTTCCTGGTTTCGCGGATGAAGTAGTAGGCGCCAGGCAAGATGACGGCCACGGTATCGGCTTCGGCCATGGCGACCGCCCCTGCCTCGTCGGTATGTTCGAGATGGTCAGCCGAAAGCGCCCCATAACGGGCGGCGAGCGCTGCCCCGCCGAGATTGGAAAGCTGGTCGGCATGGAGCTTGACCGGCAGGCCGAGCGCCTTGGCCACGTCGAAGACTCGGGCAATTTGTTCCGGAGAAAAGGCGATGCCTTCACAGAACCCGTCAACGGCGTCGGCGAGATCGAGTGCGGCGATCGCCGGCAGCATCTCGTCGGCGACCCTGGCGATATAGGCATCGCGATCCCCTGCCGCTTCCGGCGGCAACGCATGGGCGCCGAGAAAGCTTGTCCTGACCCGCACAGGGCGCATCTCGGCGAGCCGGTGGGCCGCCTGCAGCGATTTGGCCTCGTTCTCGAGATCGAGTCCGTAGCCCGATTTGATCTCGACCGTCGTGACACCCTCGGCGAGCAAGGCATCGAGTCGAGGCAGCGACTGCCCGACGAGATCGTCCTCGCTTGCCGCGCGTAGCGCATTCACCGACGAGACGATCCCGCCGCCGGCCCTGGCGATCTCCTCATAGGTCGCGCCTGACAGGCGCATCTCGAATTCATTCGCGCGATTGCCGGCATGAACGAGATGCGTGTGGCAATCGATCAGGCCCGGCGTGATCCAGCGGCCTTCGCAGTCGACCGCTTGGTCCTTCCGGCCAATATCGGTGGGCAGATCCTTTTCGGGCCCGGAATAGACGATACGTCCTTGGAATACCGCCACGGCGCCGTTTTCGACGGTGCCGAGACCCGGCAGATCCTCCGCGAGAGTCGCCAGCCGTGCGTTGCGCCAGACGCGCGGCCTCGGCATGCCTGATGTGCGATCGTCCACCATCCGCTCTCCACCCGACGACTCCCAATATGTATAGACATATCATCCGCAAAGGCAAGGGGCGATGGTCGATCCCGCCAACGGACGGAAGATTCGCTTCACGCTCAAGACCCCGCCCGCCCATCCCCTCTTTTCCGGCTCGCGGTCTGCCCCGATGGTGCACCGCCCTGACCTCCGCTGAAATCCGCGAGGCTGGCATCTGAAATCATCGCCAGCGGTCAACCAGGATTGGATTGTCTTCATACTGTCACTGGATCACAACGCGACTGTCATCCGATCTCACTAGGGAGGCCATGTGGCGGGCGGCGTGCTCGTGCCACCTTCCCTGGGGAGCGACGAATGAAAAGATTGATTCTCGCCGCGGCCGCGGCGACTGCGATGGCCTCCGGCGCACAAGCCGCCGAACGCGTGAAATTCGACTTCTGGTACGGGCTGACCGGCGATCTCGGCGATGTCATCGCCAAGCAGTGCCAGCTCTTCAACGAAAGTCAGGACAAGTACGAGGCCGTCTGCACCGGCCAGGGTGGCTACGACAAGGCCGAACAGAATACGATCGCCGCTTACCGCGCCAAGCAGCAGCCGACGATCGTGCAGATCTATGATGCGGGCACCGTGAATTTCATGCTGTCCGGTGCGATCTATCCAGCCAACCAGTTCGCGGCAGACAACGGCCTGGAGATCGACTGGAAGGGTTATTTCCCGGGAATCGCCAACTACTATGCCACGTCGACCGGCGACATGTGGTCGTTCCCCTACAACTCATCGACCGCCGTGTTCTATTGGAACAAGGACGCGTGGGCGAAGATCGGAAAGAGCGAGGCCCCCAAGACCTGGGCCGAACTGGGTGAGGACCTGAAGGCTCTGAAGGCTGCGGGCGTCGAATGCGGTTTCGCCGTGGACTTCGACCCCTGGATGAATCTCGAGCAATTCTCCGCTATCAACGACATCCCCGTCGCCTCGATGGACAATGGCTATGGCGGGCTCGGCGCGGAACTGGTCTTCAACAAGACTGCCTTCGTCGATCATATGAAAGACTACAAGGCTTGGCTCGATGCAGGCTACGCCAAGATCCAGACCAGGCAGACCGGCAAGCCGCTGATCCCGGCCTTCGCTGACGGAACCTGCGCCTCCACCACCTCGTCCATCGCCAATCACGGCACCGTCAAGAACACCCAGATCGAAGGGTTGGACTGGGACGTCGCACCGCTTCCGGTCATCGATGCGGCGAAGCGCACGAACTCGATCGTCGGCGGCGCCTCCCTGTGGATCATGAAGGGCAAGTCCAAGGAAGAGTATGAAGCCGCTGCCGCCTTCATGAGATACGTCACCGCCCCGGATACGGGCGAGAAATACATCGCCGAGAACACCGGCTATATCCCGGTGACCACCAAGGGCTTCGAACTTCTGAAATCCGAGGGCTTCTACAACGACCCGAGCCGCGCCGGACGCGAGGTGGCGATCGAGTCGCTCACCGCTTCCGATGTCGGCCCGCTGTCGCGCGGTATCCGCCTCGGCAACTTCACCTCGATCCGCGCCGAACTCGTGTCCGAAATCGAGGCCGCCTTCACCGGCCAGAAGGACGTGCAGGCTGCGGTCGATGCTGCCGTCGAACGCGGCAACCAGATCCTGCGCCGCTACGAGCAGACCTTCAAGGGCGCTGCCCTGCCCTGACCTGCGCTCGCGGCAACGGGCGCTGCAAACGGCAGCGCCCGCTTTTGTAGGCGACAAGGAGCTTCCGCTTGGAAAAGCGCGTCACCTTCTCCAATCTGTGGTTGGCCGCGGCCTTCATCGCGCCGCAGATCATCCTTATCTTCGTCTTCTTCTACTGGCCAACCGGCGAGGCCTTCTACTGGGCCGTCACGTTGGAGCCGCCCTTCGGCGGCGAAAACGAATGGGTCGGCTTCCAGAATTTCAGGAACGTCTTCGAGGATCCGAAATATTGGGGATCCGTCCAGGTCTCTCTGGCCTTTGCCTTCTGCGCCACCGTCTTGTCCCTGGCCATCGCCGCGCTTCTCGCGCTTTTCGTGGACCGCCGCCTGCCGGGCCATCAGCTCTACAAATTCATTTATTTCCTGCCATATGCGCTGGCGGCGCCTGCCGTCGGCCTCGCCTTCCGCTTCATCTTCTCGCCCGAGGCCGGCTTCGTATCGGCGATCAACAGGATCTTTCCCGACCTGTGGAACCCGGCCCTCGACGGCAACGATGCTTTCATCATGATCGTGTTGGCGCAGGCCTGGATGATGGTCGGCTACAACTTCATCTTCTTCCTTGCCGCGCTCCAATCGATCCCGCGCACAGTGACGGAAGCGGGCGCAATGGACGGGGCGGGCGTCTTGCGCCGGATGTGGGACATCCAGTTGCCCCTGATCACGCCGACGCTCTTCTTCCTGATCGTCATCAACATCACCGACAGCTTCGTGAATTCCTTCGGCATCGTCGACATTACGACCGCCGGGGGCCCGGCCCGCGCGACCGATCTCATGGTGTACAAGATCTACGCCGATGGCTTTCAGGGCAAGGACTACTCGCTCGCCGCCGCCCAATCGATCGTGCTGATGCTCTTGATCGTCGCGCTCACCTTCATCCAGTTCCGCTATGTCGAGCGGCGCGTGCACTACAGCTAGGACAGATCGCCATGATCGAACGCACGCCGATCCTCGATTTCGTCACCCACGCCCTGCTGATCTTCAGCCTCGTCGCGCTCCTGATCCCGCTTTGGGTCGTCTTTGTCGCGGCATCCCACGATTTCCAAACGGTCAACCAGGTGCCGATGCCACTCCTGCCCGGCGGGCACTTCCTCGAGAATATCTCTACCGCCTGGGAACGAGGCAACTTCGAGCGGGTGATGCTCAACTCGCTCATCGTCGCCGGCGGGGTCACGATCGGCAAGATCGTCACAGCGGCCCTGTCGGCCTTCTCCATCGTCTATTTCAGCTATCGGATGCGGATGGTCGTGTTCTGGCTGATCTTCATCACGCTGATGCTTCCTCTGGAAGTGCGCATCGTCCCCACCTATGCGGTCGCCGCCGACGCGCTGCGGCCCTTCGAGTCGATGCTCAACTTCATCGGCCTCGAGATCGACCTGCCGCAGTGGAACCTGCTCAATTCCTATTCCGGGTTGATCCTTCCGCTGATCGCGACCGCGACGGGTACTTTCCTCTACAGGCAGTTCTTCCTCACTGTTCCCGACGAATTGACAGAAGCGGCCAAGATGGATGGGGCGGGCCCGCTCCGCTTCTTCCTCCAGGTACTGATGCCGCTCTCCAAAACCAACATGGCAGCGCTGGCCACCATCATGTTCGTGTGGTCGTGGAACCAGTATCTCTGGCCCCTGCTGGTCGTGACCGATCAGCAGAATTTCGCGACAGCGACCATGCAGCTTCAGAAGGTCGTGCCCGGGCCCTCATTCGGCGAACCGCCGGTATGGAACGTTGCCATGGCGGCCAATCTGATCGTGCTCACTCCCCCCGTGCTCGTGACCCTGCTGCTTCAGCGTTGGTTCGTGCGCGGCCTGATCCAGACCGACAAATAAAGGAGGCCGAAATGGCTGAAATCGCGTTGCGAGGCGTTCGCAAGACATATGGCAAGACCGAGGTCGTGCATGGCGTGGACCTCGACATCCCTCATGGCGAACTCATCGTCATTCTGGGCCCGTCGGGCTGCGGAAAATCGACGCTGCTGAGGATGGTAGCGGGCCTCGAAGGCATCACGGCGGGCGACATCTCCATTGGTGGCCAGGTGGTCAACCGGCTGGAGCCGCGCGAGCGCGGCTGCGCCATGGTGTTCCAGAACTACGCGCTCTACCCGCATATGACGGTCGCCCAGAACATCGGCTATTCGCTGAAGATCACGGGCGTTCCGAAGGCTCAGCGGAATGAGAAGATCGCCAAGGTCGCGGCTTCGCTGGGACTCTCGGAGTTCCTGGACCGCAGGCCGGGCCAATTGTCCGGTGGCCAGCGGCAGCGCGTCGCCATGGGCCGCGCCATGATCCGCGAGCCGAAGGTCTTCCTCTACGACGAGCCCCTGTCCAACCTCGACGCACGGCTTCGCGTCGCCATGCGCGTCGAGATCCGCAAGCTCCACCAGCGCCTTGGCACCACAACGCTCTTCGTCACTCACGACCAGGTCGAGGCAATGTCGCTCGCCGACCGCATCGTGGTGATGAACAAGGGCGTGGTCGAGCAGGTCGGCACGCCCGCCGATGTCTATCAGCGGCCCGAGACCACCTATGTGGCGAGCTTCATCGGAACGCCGGGCCTCAATCTCCTGCCCGGCATCATCGATGTCGATAGGGGCGTGATCACTCTGCGCGACGGCCAGCGCCTTGCCTATGACCGGCATCGCTGGCCGGATGTGGGCCATGGGCCGGTTATCGCCGGTTTTCGCGGAGAGGCCGTCAGCCTTGCGCCCAACGGCCTCTCCGGGCGCTTCGAGTTTGTGGAGGAGCTCGGCGCGGCACAGCTCATCCACTGCACCTTTGCCGGCGAGACAGTAATCGCGCATGTCCATGATGCGGGCCACCTCTCGCCCGGGGACCCCTTGTCCTTCCGTGTCGATCCCGGCGACCTCCAACTCTTCGATGCAGACAGCGGCAGGAGGCTGGCCGGCGAAGCCACCGTCAGGGGCGACACCAGGAAGGCCGCACCAAGGCTGGTCAGGTCTCGATTCGATGCGTCAAGCGCCTGAATCATATCCACAGGAAACCCGACGAACCCCTCGGAACGATTTAGCTTTCCCGGATGACGCCCCTATACGCGCTGCCCGAGCAGCGCAGCGACGCAGCAGGCCACATCATCCTGCCAGGCCGGCGGCTCGACCCCGAAGACCGACCGAAACCGCGACGTATCGAGCCGAGAATTGGAGGGGCGAACGGCTGCTGTCTTGTACTCGGCGGTGGTGATCCGTTTCACGACGGCCGCTGGGCCCCCTCGCTTTGCCGATTGCCGGAAGATCTCTTCGGCAAAGCCGGCCCAATCGGTCGCCCCACTGGCGACGACGTGAAAGGTGCCCCGCCAGCGGACGCCTGCAGGATCCGCAAGAACATGCCGCACAATCCCGGCAACCGCGGTCGCGAGGAATGCGGCGCTGGTCGGCGTGCCGTGCTGGTCCGAAACGACGTTGATCTCGCTGCGCTCGGCTGCCAGGCGCAGCATCGTCTTGACGAAATTTCGCCCGAACGGACTGTAGACCCAGGCAGTCCGGAGGATCGCGTGGGCAGAGTTTGCGGCGACGACCGCCTCCTCTCCCGCCAGTTTCGACCGGCCATAGGCGCCAAGCGGTCCAATTTGATCATCCTCGCGGTACGGCATTGGTTTGTTTCCTGCAAACACGTAATCCGTCGAGAAGTGTAGGATCGGGCATCCCACCGACGCCGCGGCCGAGGCGACGTGGCCGGCACCATCACGATTCACGGCGAAGGCGCGGTCCAATTCGCTTTCGGCCCTGTCGACGTCGGTATAAGCGGCCGTGTTGACCACGATATGCGGCCGCACCGAAGAAATTACGCGCTCGACAGATGCCCTATCCGTGATGTCGAGATCCGGTCGGCCGAGCGCGAGAACCTGCAGGTCGGGCAAGTCGAGCGAGGCCAGCGCGAGCGCAACCTGCCCCTTGTTGCCCGTGACCAGGACACGGTGGCGACGTGTCGCGGGCGTCATCGCTTGGCGGGGCTCGCATCCGAGCTCTCCGAGCCCGGACGCCCGCCATAGGCAAAGCCGGTATTGGTGCCGGCCAGAAACGGGGCGTCCCGATCCTTGTCGGAGACGATGTAGGACGAGGCCACGGCCGGCCACGTCACGCCGATCGCGGGATCGTCGAAGCGCACCGACCGCTCGTGTTCGGCCGAATAGAAATCCGTCACCTTGTAGATCACCTCCGTATCGGGCTCCAAGGTCAGGAAGCCGTGGGCGAAGCCCTTCGGGACGAAGATCTGGTTCCACTTCTCGGCTGAAACGTCGAGGCCCACCCATCGCCCGAAGGTCGGCGAACCCCTGCGGATATCCACCACGACATCGTAGATGGCACCACGCACGACCCGGACGAGCTTGGCCTGGGCGCGGGGCGGCAGTTGGAAATGCAGCCCGCGCAAGGTGCCGGTAACGCCGGACAGCGAATGATTGTCCTGTACGAAGGCTTCGCTTCCACCAGGGACTTTCCGAAAGGCCTCGGCATTGTAGGTCTCGGAAAAGAACCCGCGACGATCTCCGAAACGCCTGGGAATGATCTCGAATACGCCGTCGAGGGCCAGTGGGCGTATTTCCATCGGATGGCCTCCCCTTCGCCAGCGATTGCACGGCCGGCACACCGGCTCGGCCAACCCTATCGGATCGGACCGTCAATCGAGAGGCAGCAATGTGGATGAGCTGAGGTCATCCTTCGTCCTTATCCGGTCCGCGCGGGCGCCCTTTGCCATGGGCGTTGCCCTTTGACCGGTTGCGAGCTTCCCTCACTGTCCTGCCGGACATCCTCCAGCGCGCGGGCCTATTGAGTTGAGGCTCAGCTGCAGGGGGAAAGACGCCGAGCGTGCGGCGAGCGATTCGTTCCCCTCACGAAGGTCGGGGAGAGATGGCTCCGGGAAGCCGAGAGGGGGAGACCTGTCCTATGTTCAGCAGAAGGATGGCCGCTAACCACCGTGCAGGAAAGCGTGAACTCGACGGCATCGGGTTCGCTGCTCCAGTCGAGCATTCGCCCCAGCATTCATTCCTGAGGCTCGTGGTTCTTCTTCTTGCTCGACACCAGCCAAGTTCCGAGCACCCCGACGCCCCTGGCCAATTTCTGGAGGACCTTGCCGCAACTCTTCAGAAACCGCGGAAGGCGCTTCGACGACCGGGGGTACTCGAGGTAATAACTCGAATATTTGTCCAGGAAGCGTTCCGAGCTGCCGAAGGAGCCATATCTGGACAGCCTCTTGTAGTCGGCCTTGTTCAGCACGACGCCAAGCACCTTTGCGGCGATCTGCGGCTCCGACTGAAGTGTCGACCGAACCAGCGCTCTGGGCGTCGCCCCCCATTCCGCGACAAGGATGAACCCGTCGGCCAGAGGTTCGAAGGCCTTCGCGTCCACGACCGGGCCGAGAGGCGGCAGATCGACCACGATATAGTCGAAGATCTTATGCGCCGCCTCGATGAAGTTCTTCATGCCTGTCGATGCGAGGAGCTCGCTGGTGTGGGCAAACTGGCTGTGCACCACGGCGGGCATCATCGCCAGTCGCGTCTCGCGATCGATCTTGAGCAGCGACTGCCACGGCTGTTTTCCCACGATGGCGTCGATCAGCCCCTGCTGAGCCGGCACCGGCATGCTGCGGCTAAGGCTCGGATTGCGCAAATCGCCGTCGATGAGCAATGTGCGAGAACCATTCGCTGCAAGCAGGCCCGCGAAATTGGCCGCTACGGTCGACTTGCCCTCGCCCGGCAGCACCGACACCACGCCGATCACCTTGCAGCCGACACTCTGGAGCACCACGTCGCTCGCAATCTTCGCGTTGCGCAGGGTCTCGGCGAAGGAGGACGCCGGCGCGTCGATGGCGGTTCGCCTGTGGCCGGTGAGCATGAAGTCACCGCCCTCCCCGCCATATCTGCGTCGACGGCTGCTGCCGAAGATCGGAAGATAGCCCAGGAACTTCATGCCGAGTTCGGAACGCACGTCCTCGCCCAGGCGGAAGAAACGTTCCCTGAACTCGTTGAGCGCGCCGAATCCCGCGCCCATGAAGAGGCCGAGCACCAGCGACAGCGCGAGCACCACCGGCACGCGCGGGCTGTATGGGGTCTTTGGCAAGGTCGCTTCCGAGATCACGCGCACCTTGGTGATCGGGAACGAACGTTGCTGCGCGGCTTCCTGGTAGCGAGCAAGGAAACTCTGATAGAGCGTGCTGAGCGCAGTCGCCTTCTGTTCGAGTTCCCGCAATTGCACCATCGACTGGCTGGCCGACGAGGTCTGTCCGCTCAACTCCTCGACATTGCCGCGCAGCGACATCTCGCGTGAACGCGCCACCTCGTATTCGTTGCGGTAGTTGGAGGTGAGTTGCTGCAGTTCCTGGAATATCTGACGCGTGATGTCGGCCTGTTCCCTGCGCAACGCCACAGCCTGTTGATGATCGGCCCCGAAGGCTCCCGTGATCTCTCGCTCGCGCTTCGTGACCCCGACATAGCGGGACTTGAGCTTGCCGATCACCGAATCTCCAGGCTGATCGGCGGTGATCGCCGCGTTCTCGACGGCCTTTTCCGGACCGCTGTCGACGATATCCTGATATTGCCGGTATTTGGCTTGCGCGCGGGCCGTGTCGGCCTGGGCGATGATGAGCTGGCTATTGAGATCGGAGAGCTGCTGTTCGGAGATCAGTTCGCCCCGTGCAGCGGTCAATCCCTTTTCGGCCCTGAACTGCTCGGCCGCGAGGGCGGCTGCCTTGGATTTGTTTTCGAGTTCCTTGAGCCGTCCCTGAAGCCACAACGTCGTCCGCTCGGTGGCGTCGAAATTTGCATCGAGCTGGTCCGACAGGTAGGCGCTCGCATATGCCTGGGTAATGCGTTGCGCCAACACCGGGTCAGGTGACTGATAGGCCAGATTGATGACATAGCTGCGACCGACGCGCTCGACCCAGAGGTCACGTTGCAGCAGATAGGCCGCATAACCGCGCAAACTGTCGGAATCCGGACCGCCTTCAGATGATGCATCATCGGTGCTCGCCGATCCGAACATCCCAAAGACCGAGCGAACCGCCCCGACGATCTGGCGCAGCAGCGATGGGTTCGGCTGCATGAACTGTTCGTTGGAGGTCAGCCGCTCCTTGTCTACGACCGCCAGGGCCAGGCGGGTCGATTTCAGGATTTCGATCTGGCTCAGGATCGCCGCGTCGGTCTGCATGTTGATAGGCGTCGCCGACACCTCGTCGACGATTTTGTTCATGCCTTCGTCGAGCAGAATCCGCGTGCTGGCCGAATAGACGGGCGGCGTCGTGCGGAGATAGATTATGCCCAGAAGCAGGCCGATGCCCGCGCAGATCGCGACGACCTTCGCCTGCCGAACGGCAACGGCGAGCAACCGATCGAGATCGATGAACTTGTCGTCGTCCCGCTCAGGCGCCACGGCCAGGCTCTCGTTCAGCATAAATCCGACTTTGTTCATGCGCTTGCCAGTCCCCCCGGCCCGCATTGGATATCAATTGCCCGGTAATCCATCACACCTGCCGAACTTGGACATTTTGTGTTCGCAGTCGCAAAAGACGCCTTCGCAACTGCGAAACGCCGAGTTCGGCAAGCACGACATATGCCGCATCAGTCGGAATGCTCACGTTCTCCCGAAGATCGACCTGGATCTCCGGGAGCTGCGGCGCGCCTCGCGTCAGGCCGCATCGCTCTTCACATCGTGATAGGACAGAAGTTCTCGGATGGGGTCAAGCACCGAGTTCCGGATGTCGTTGCGCGCCAATGCGAAGGCCACGTTGGCTTGGATGAAGCCTTCCTTCGAGCCGCAGTCGAACATCCGCCCCTCGAACAGCTGGCCATGGAAAGGCTGCACCTGCGACAGCCGCACCATGGCGTCCGTAAGCTGGATCTCGTTGCCCGCCCCGCGTTCCTGGTTGCCCAGGATGTCGAAGATCTCGGGCTGCAGGATATAGCGGCCATTGATGTAGTAGTTTGACGGGGCGACCGACGGCGCCGGCTTCTCGACCATCTCGGTGATCTGAAAGCCGGATCCCGCGGCGCGGCCACGGCCAACAATGCCATAGCGGTTGGTCTCCAGCGGATCGCATTGCTCGACCGTGACGACATTGCCGCCGACGCTCTCGTAGAGGTCCATGGCTCCGGCCAGGCAGCCGCGCTTGCCATACGAAACCATGTCGGGGAGCAGAAGCGCGAAAGGTTCGTCGCCGACGATGTCGCGTGCGCACCACACGGCATGCCCGAGCCCGAGCGGCGCCTGCTGGCGCGTGAAGCTGGTCGCGCCGGCCGGCGGCAGGAGGCGATCGAGATACATGCGCTGCTCGTGCTTGCCGGATTGGGCGAGCGTGTCGAGGAGCTCGGGCTGGGCGTCGAAGTAGTCCTCGATGATGGCCTTGTTTCGCCCAGTCACGAAAACGATGTGTTCGATGCCCGCTTCATGCGCCTCGTCGACGGCGTATTGCACGACCGGCCGATCGACGATCGTCAGCATCTCCTTGGGCATAGCTTTCGTCGCCGGGAGGAACCGCGTTCCCAGTCCCGCTACCGGAATGACTGCTTTTCTGACTTTCCGCATAGAGAACTCCTTATGCTGGTCTGGTATTCGAGGCAGGAGAGATTGAGGCCAGAGCCGCCGCCAGGCGGTCCAGGCCAAGACGTTTTACAATCGGCATGCGCAGATGCCTGATCGCCGCTGGATTGCGCAGCGCCGCACTCAACGCCTTGAGCGGCGCCCCATTCTTGATGTGACCGACGAGGGCCAGGAACGCCGCCGCCTCCTCCAGGCTGCGAGCCCGGCGTTCGAAAGCGGCGCGCGCGGCCGCGTCCAGACGGTTGGCGCTCAGGAACGCAGCATCGGCAGCGATCATGTCCTCGACGTGCCTAAGTTCGAGCACCCTCGAGATCGAGCCTTCGACTATATGATAGGTGTAGCCGGCCTCAGGCTCGACGGCGCAGTAGCCTCCCTTGGCCAGAGCTGTCGCCAACAGCAGATAATCTTCGCCGATCCTCAGCCTCTCGTCATAGACGAGGCCGTTCGCTTCCAGGAAACGTCTCTCGAATACCGGCTTCATGTAGCCGAAGTTGAACTTCGACTTGAACAGCAGGTTGCCGTCGATGAAGTCGACGAGGGAAAGTTCCGGCATCCGCTCGAGCGCGGACGGCGAAAACATGAGCCGGCAGGCATGGTCCGCGTCGCGCGCGACCTCGACATTATCGACCACGATGGAGGCCCTGCTACGCTCCGCCCTGGCGATCAGCCTCGCCATGCGTTCCGGATGCACCGCGTCGTCGGCGTCGAGAATGGCGATCCAGCGCCCCCTCGAGGCGCGCAATCCTGCGTTCCTTGCTCCACCCGGCCCTCTGTTCTCCGACAGCGGCACCAGCCGGATGCGATTGTCTGCCAGGCTCCTCACCACATCGACCGTGAGATCCTGCGACCGGTCGTCGACGACCACCACCTCGACGTCCACGCGCTGTTGCGCAAGCGCGCTTCGCACCGCGCGTTCGATCGTCGGATCGGCATTGTAGGCTGCGATCACGAAACTGACGTCAGGTTCCAATGCCGGCCTCCTGCTTCGGCGCGACATCGCCATACTGTTGAAGCTCGCGCAGGCCGGCGAGACCGCTCACCACGCCCACATGCATGACCCCGCGGAGGGCGTAGCGATTGCGCAGCCGCGGTGAAAACACGAGGGCGCTGGCTGCGGCGAAACAATAGACCGCCTTCGCGCCAGCCAAACCGACATGCTTGCCGAGGCCGATCGACGACGCCGCGCCACCGAGTAGGTGCCCATGCGTCTGGCCGGACCTGAAACGACGCCGTGCCAGCCAGGACAGTTGCGCCCGAGCGGTCGGAACGGCCTCGTGGACCCATGCGTTCGGGGCAAACTCTATTCTTCCGCCGGCCTCGTGGAGACGCGTGAAATATTCCGTATCCTCACCGCCGGACCGGCCCCGCGCCAGGCTGA
Source organism: Rhizobiaceae bacterium (assembly GCA_035556195.1). Taxonomy (GTDB): domain Bacteria; phylum Pseudomonadota; class Alphaproteobacteria; order Rhizobiales; family Rhizobiaceae. Next base: position 100,262 of record DATMFK010000024.1, on the reverse strand, counting down.
AGCGCCGTCCGGCTACGGAAGGCGAGGCTCGGCGCAGCAAAACATTACAGGTGTAGCCGGTACGGATGTGGCCACGGACCCAGACGGGCAAAGTCGAATGGAAATCGCCGTCGCGCATCCAACGCGGCGCATCGGCTCGATAGTGCGCGCGAACGGGCCCCAGCACGGCGTCGGCCCCGGTCGCATCGGCCGTCGCCATGAGTTCGGAAAGCCAATCCGGGGATGCCGTCTCGTCATCATCCAGAAAAGCGAGAAAATCGCCCTCCGCCGCTTCGAGGCAGGTATTCCGTGCGATCGAGATATTTGCGGCGGGGCAATGGATGTAGGCGATTGGGAAAGGCAGTTCCGAGCGAACCGCCTCGACGCGCTCACAGGCGCTCGGCACCTCGTCATTGTCCGCCACGACGACGCGCACATGCCAACTTTCGGGGACATGAAGCGATGCAAGCGAACGCAACGCGTCCGTCAATTCCGGTCGGCGGAAGGTGCAGATGCCAATGTCGATCCGCAATCCGCTTGGCGGCCTTTCGGACGGGATCATCGTTCCGCCCGCTCCGAATTGCCCAGGCCGAGGAGCTGCAGCCAGAAACCGGCTGACCAGGCTAGATGCATGATCATCGCGGGGAAGGCCGCGAGCATTCCGTAGGGATTGCGTTGTCCGATCGCCATCAATGCACCATAGCCGACACAGGCCAGCGCCCACACGAACGCTGGCACGATCGCGAACCAATGCAGGAACGCCAACGAGGTTCCCGCAACCAGCGGAAATACTGCCAGGGGCAGCATCTGTCGGAATTTCGGAACCATGTGATGCTTGAGCAGGTTGCGCGCCCGCCCTCGCCCGTAGCCAAGATACTGTCTGAACAAGCCCGAGACCGACGACCTCGGATAATATGTCATGAATGTCTTGCCGGTCAGCCAAATGCGGAACCCCGCAACCCCTAGCCGATGGTCGAGTTCGGCGTCCTCATTATGGGTGAAGCTCTCGTCGTACCCTCCGACCGCGCGGAAGGCCTCTATCCGCATCAGCGCGTGGTGGCCATGGTCGGTCCATTCACCGCTGGATCCGCCATGGCGATGCTTGGCGCCGCCATTGCCCAGCCGCGAATTCTGCGCGAGCGCCGTGGCCTTCTGGAAAACGCCGAAACCTTTCGTGGCCATCGCGACGACCACGGAGTCCGCGCCTGTCGCCACCGCCTCCTCGATCAGCCGGTCGCAATAATCATCCGGATACTCGCCATGCGCATCGACCCGGATAAGATACTCGTAACCGTCTCCACAACGTTCGACGGCCAGGTTGATCGCGGCGCTCTGGATGCGCTTGGGATTGTCGAGCATGATGGCGCGCCGATCTCGCGCCGCGATCTCGGACACTATCTGGCGCGTTCCGTCCGTGCTACCGCCATCCGCGACCACAACCGTTGCCCCGAGCCGGGCCGCCGCAGCCCCGAATTGGGCAAGCAAACCAGCAATATGCGGGGCTTCGTTGAGGCACGGCACCACGATGAGGCAGGGAGGCGCTTTTTCTTCCGGTATGCCCATGTCCTTCCGTCTTTCTCGTCTAGGCGGCAGCCTCAATCGTCGCGGAACCCGACCGGACGGTCGTCAACGCGCGCAGCTTTCCTACTAGAGCGCGGCAGTCGTCGATACCGCATATCCAGGTTCCCGGATCAATTGATGTGACACGCTGTTGCTCGACATGGTAGCGCTCCGCATCGAGGCTCCCGAACAGCGTCGAAAGGGCCGCGACGGAAGGCTCGGCCAGTAACAGGCCGCATCCTCGCCGCTCGACGAAATTGCCGGTCTCCGTGCCTCTCATGGCAATGGGGACCACCCCGTAGCGGCACCCTTCATAGATTCGGTTCGGCAACAGCCATTGCGAGTTCTGGCCCTCCTCGAAGAAATCGATCGCCCAGGAGAAGTGTACGTCACCGTAAATTTCCCGCAGCTCTTCCGGATTCCGGTAGGCGCCGTGGAACGACACATGGGGTTCGTCGGAGACGATACGGTCGAAGTCGGGAAGCTCGCCGCGCGCCGGGCGTCCGCGGAGCACGATCTCCACCTTACCCTCGGCTGTCCGCGAAAAAGCGGCGAGAAGCTCGAGCGAACGACGGCAACGCAGCGCGCCGAACCAACCGATACGCCAAGGAGGACCAGCGCGCGCTCGGAGAGCCGCCGGTGGCGTGTCGTCCTTTTCGGCGAGTTCCAGAACCTTGTTCTCGACGAGCTCTATCGGCAGCGCGTCGCCGAGCACGGGACGGAAATGATGCGTCACGAAAGCCGGCGAGCTTGTCACCAGCATGCCGACATCGCGACTGAAGAACCGCTCGGCCTTGCGCATGGCGACCCCGATCGCGTCGGAACGCAGGAGCAACCGGTGGATGTCCAGGCATTCGTAGACGATCGGCACGTTCCCCGTCATCGCGGCGTTCAGACGCTTGGCCAAGGCCAGCATTTCCAGGTTCCTGGCGACGATGACATCCGGCCTGTCGATGCTCTTCAGCAGACGGGAAGCTTTCAGTGCGGCTTGCGCCACGGCGGCGAGACGCTGGGCGAATTTCCCATCGCGGGTCGCGCCGAGCTCGATCGGCGCGACGCCGCCCACGCTGGCGACCGGCTCCCTACCACGTCGGAACCCGGCCAGAGTGACCTCGGCGCCGCCCGCGCGCAGCATTCGAACCCGGCGGCCGACCGCCGGGTCGGAGACATCATGGACCAGATACAGCACTCGCAACATCGAACGCACCGTGTCTACTGCAGTTCGCAGGCGACGGACTCCGGAAACTGACAGGGTTCGCCCAGCGGGGTGAAGGCCACCCGATCAACCTCCATGACCAGCTCCTTGCCGGGATCCGTGAAGGGGCCCAGCCATTCCTTGAAGGTGTCGCTGCCCCACAGGCTGAAGAAGATCTTGCCGGGATGGGTGGGCACTTTCGTCGGGTCGTCGAGCGTGTGGACCAGCTCGCCATTGACGTACCATCGTATGCGCCCCTCCTCCCACACGAACGCATAGTCGTTGAACCCCTGATCGGCCCCGCCGGGAACGGGGACCAGCTTCTCGTTCTTTCCGACGCCGTTGACGTAGGAATTGAGCTGAACCTTGCCGGGGTTCTTCGTCAGGATCTCGAAGTCGATTTCGTCATGGGGCATTTTCTGGGCGGGGCCAATAAAGGTGAAAAACGCGGCATTCACGCCCGAAGCCGCAGGGCTGCGCAGCCGGGCTTCGTAGACGCCGTAGCCATAGCGAGCCTTGGTCTGCAGCTCGCCGCAGCTATAGTCACGGTCCTTCAGCGTACGTTTGTTGAAGGTGATCGACAGGATGCCGTTGGCAGCCTTCACGTCGTCCTTCGACCAGGTGCAATTCTGGAACTTGCCGTTGTTCCAGCCGTCCGACACGTACCATCGCCCGAGATCCAGCTTGTCGAAGTCCTCGACGAAGGCCTTCGGCGCGGTACCCTGCGCGAGCGCTGGCGCAGCGGCAAAAAGGAAGATCACCAGAGGGGCCAACAGGCGCCCGGTCAGGGATGAAGCCGGCGTTGGGATGCGGGGACGATCGAGAAGCAAATGCATCGACAGTTAGCTCCGTTTGGCTGCGACCTCCAACGCAGCGGGGTGATGCCGAACTAGGATCCGGCGGCCTCAACACCTCCCGAACACGCCGTCATTCCGCCGTCGCGGAAACGAGCGTGATGTCGTTATTTTGCGCGAACCGGGCGACGGTTCGGCGACAATCCTCCATGAAAAGCATCTGTTTCTTCAAAGCCGCGATGCGCCTCTCGCAGGACTGCAACGTGCTGGTGAGTTGCGCTATCCGGCCGGAATCCCGCTCCCGATCCCCTTCGTTCTCCAGCGCTTCGAACAGGAAGGCCGCGTCCGCCGACACGGCGCCGTACCTTTTCTCGAGGCCTTCCTTTTCGCGCTCCATCTCCTGCGATATCCCGCTGAGCATTTCCTGGACCCGCTGGAAGCGGGTGGCATCGGTCTGCCTGTCGCGGTCCGGGTTTCTGGTCTTGAAGCCGAAGACAGATCTCATCATGCAGGTCCAAGCTCCCCACGCAGCAAATATCGAATAGGCCGCGCCGACGGTTGGCGACCAGCTTGCGGCCCGAGTTTGTCGCGGGCAATCCCCGTGACAATAGCAGGAAGCTCGTAAGGGTGCCGCAGCCCATGCAGCGCCGCATCGAGCATGCCCCCCCGGGCCTTGATGTCCAGGAAATTGCGCAGCCGGTACTTATCCCGGACCTGACGCTGGTGCCGGCGCAGCTCTGCTCGCGCCTCGGCAGGCAAATCGGGCAGCGAAAGGATCAGCCTGTCGGCTTCCGCGAGCCGCTTGAGATCGTCCGTGTGATGACGGCCGCTCAGCGAGTCGGGCCGCACCAAGGCGCCGTAGCCGCATGTATCGACCAGCTTGAATCGCGCCCCTGCGGCCAGCGCCCGCGTGTAGAGATCGTAATCTTCGCCCAGGCGCAGCAAGGGGTCGTAACGCAGCCCGAACCGCTCCAGGAACGCACGCCGCATCACCGGCTTGAGGAAACCCAATTCTCCGCGCTGCAGGCCCGGCCTGGAGATATTCCCAGCGACGAATTCGGCGAGACCGAGAAATCGCGGATTGGGCCGGAACGGCGGTACCTGCAGGTCGATCAGGTTGCGGCTGTCGTCGGTGACGAAGGCGATGTTGTCTGCGATGAGGTCCCAATCCTGTTTGCAGAGCAGCCTTGTGAAGCGCCCCCGAACGAAGACGTCGTCGGCATCGAGGATGCTCACGAATGGCAGTATGGAGCTTTCGATCGCCGCGTTGCGGGCCTGTGCAGGCCCCTTGTTCTCGTCGAATCGGATCAGCCGCAGCCGCCCGCTTCCATCGTCGGCAGACATCGCCGAGCGCTGTGTTTCATCGGTCGATGCATCGTCGACGACTATGACCTCGCCCACCTCGGGCTCGCGCAGCGCCGAGGCGATAGCTGTGCCGATGGTATTCGCGCCGTTTCGGGCGGCGATGATAACGCAGACCGGACGCTCGCTCATGCGCCTACTCCCGGCAGCGGCTGTCCCGTGGCCGCGATCGGAGGCTTGCCAGGTGCCCCGCGTTCGAACCAGCGGCGGCAAAGATCGGCGGTCGCGGCCCAGCTCGCCTCCCCGGCGTAGCGGATGACGTCGCGGCCGCAAAGCTCGCGCAACACATCCCGCCGCTGCGGCCACGTGATTCCGCTTGTCCAGGGGCCAAGTATCATCGCCTCCAAATCGGCATCGGAGGTAGTGCTGAGCACACCCGACCCGGAGGATTCGCTCGCCGCGAAAGGCTCTCCAAAAAGGAGCGACGACGCCCTGAAGCCAAGCAACACAGTGCTGCCCAACCCCTGCCGCTCGGCCTCGGCCAGCAATGCGGCGCGCTCGTTGCCGGTCATGCCCGTCACGGACGCATGGAAGTCAAGCACATAGCCGCCGCAGGCCTCCCTATTGAAAAGAGCCTTGGCAATGCTGATGGCCGACAGGATCGGCCGATGGATCCGCGAAATCACCGGCACCCGGGCACCGGCCATCTCCATCGTTTCTTGCTGCCGGATGAATGCTGCGGGGTCACGCGGACTGGGCGAGCCGGGCTGCTGCAGTCTGTAATGCAGATCCACCGTGACCGGCGGGTTGCCCATCTTCACCATATGCTGCTCGCCAAGAAAAAGTCGCCACCAGAGGGAGCGGCATCCGTCCGCCACGGCAAATCCGGCCCTCTCGAGCACGGCCTGCGCGCGACCATAGTCGCGGCTGCCAACCAGGATGTCGACGTCGCCCACCGGCTTGGCGAAATATTCGTCATAGAGGAGTTTTTGCTGGCACACGCCCTTCATCACCACAAAGGCGATCCCTGCTCCCGCCAGGGCGGCGCTGACAGATTGGGTGTCGGCAATGACGCGGGCGTTCATGGCGATCGTCCTGGCCTTGTAACGCCCCACCATCGATGCCAAGGCACTTCGCTCGCGCTCGGAAACGACGTTCAGGACAGCAGCGGTCAGAAGAAGCACGAGCTTGTTCAAGCGTGCCGCCCTATAGATCGCGGCCGCATCGAGCTGGCTCGGCACGACCGGGCCGATGCCGGACGGTTGCGCTTCGAATTTCGCGCGAAGCGCGTATTTCAGGAGCCTTGTCGCCTCCGCGCCTTCGCGCTCATGGGCGGCCTTGGCCACCGGTTCGATCGGTTCCGTGCCGTTTTCCTGCACCGCGCCTCCGTGCAATGCTGCATGTGCGAAGAGATTGTGCATGACAATATGGCCGCCCGTAAACCCCAAAAGAAACACTTTTCTCAAGCAGTTGATATGGATGCCTGCGACCACAAGGCCAACCCACATACAAGTGTAGATTACCGCACATATAATTAACACGATGAAATATTCTGTGAAATATCTAGATCAAACGGATACAACCCGAAACGCCTTTCCCTACGGTAAGCTTTGACACAGAACAACCCGAAGCTGTGTCTGCGATTCGCAGTAGGTTGTTTTCCCTTTGTTTTCAACAGCATATCGAAATTCCGGCGCAAAGAAGGCGCCTCACGGAGGCTAGATCAAATATCGTGGCACGTCGTCACAAATCGAAAAGACTACTTGATCGAGATTAGTAGATTGCAATTTATGCTTGACGCACGCTTTGCGACATGCGCCTATCGCAGCGCAGCACGCAGAATGCTGCCGCCTCGCAAGGGGTGCCTGTCGTCAAAATGGAGACAAGCCATGGAAGACGCCGACAACAAAAAAGAAGTATATGAAACACCTAGCCTGACCGTTCACGGTTCAATCGAGGCCATCACCCAAGCCGGCTTGGGGTTCACGGCGATTGATGCGGGATTTCCCGCGCATACACCGGTCGATGACCTGACGTTCTCGTGAACTGGAACAACCCTTTTCCGAGGGAAACAGGACAACTTGAAGCGGAGTTCCACCAGAGCTCCGCTTCATCCAATCGGTGCCGCGTGGCGGCGCGAACGGCTTGCATCCGGTCGGAGTTCGCCGACCTTCGATTGATCGAACAAAGGCGTGGCCTTTATGGGCGCAGACTTGGCGGAAGATTATTTGATCCGCGCCAACGGCGATGTCGTCTTCTGCGAGTTGGGCGGGGAATTGGCATTGCTCGATTTGCACTCGAACACCTATTACGGCCTCAACAAGGTCGGCGCCCGCATATGGGATCTGCTCCAGGAGCCTCGCTCAGTCTCGCAACTGTGCGAAGCCGTCACCGAACACTATGATGTGGACCCTCTGCGCTGCCGTGCTGATGTCGAAGCACTCGTGCGGCAGCTCGCCAACGCAAAGCTGATAGGCTTTAGCAATGAAGGCGCTGCGTAGGTTCCTGGCCCTGAACGGTTCCGAGATGCTCTTTCTCGCCGGTTGTGTGGCGACGGTCGCAGCCGTCAGGCTGGGTCTCACTGTCCTGTCCTACAGGAGGATGCGGGCCTGGTTTCCGGTGGCCCCTGCTCAAGGCGTTCCCACGGCCGGAGATCTGAGGCGCGTGGCCTGGGGGGTGCGCAATGCCGCCCGGCTCGTGCCGCGCGCATCCTGCCTTACACAGGCCTTGGCCGGGCAATTCATCCTTGCGCGCCAAGGCAATTCTTCCAGGGTTAGAATTGGCGTGGCCCGAGACGACCAGGGCCGTTTCCTTGCACATGCCTGGCTGGTCAGCGAGGACCGCATCGTGCTTGGCGGCGCCGAGCAAAACGTTCGCGGCTTCACGCCTCTTACCGACCTGGACTGGAAAAGACCGTGAGCGGGATCGCCGCGATCCTGGAGCGGACCGGTGGCCAACCGGTTAGCGCGGGAGCCATGCAAACCATGCTCCAGGCTTTGCGTCATCGCGCGCGGGATGGCGCAACACAATGGAATGCGCGCGAGATCGCGCTCGGCCACGCCCATTTCCATGCGACGTCCTTCCAGGCCGAGCAGCCCTGTCTCGATGGTGATTTGGCGATCGCCGCCGATATCCGTCTCGACAATCGCGACGATCTCATCGTGGCCCTTGGCCTTCCGAGCCGGACACTCTCCGACCCCCGTTTGGTCCTGGCAGCCTATCGGCGTTGGGGAGAGGATTGTCCGGGCCACCTGCTTGGCGATTTCGCCTTCGTGATCTGGGACGGCAGTCGCAAGCTGTTGTTCTGTGCTCGCGACCATTTCGGGGTGAAGCCGGTCTACTACCTTCTCGACGACCAAAGGCTTCTGGTCGCCTCCGAAGCCAAGGCGATTCTCGGACCCGCCAACCTCGCCCCTCGAATCGATGAGCGCCACATCGCTGCAATCCTCGCGGGCTTTGTCGACGAGACCGACGCGACCCCTTACGTCGGCATCAATCGTCTTCCGCCCGCCCACGCGTTGGCCGTGACCGCGGACGAAGTTCGTTTATGGCGGTACTGGAACTTGGAGCCAGCCCGCCCGCCGGCCGGAAAGGACCATGCCGATCGTTTCCTCGAGCTGTTCGACCAGGCCGTGGCAGCAAGGATGCGAGGCACGAGCGCCATCGGTGCCATGCTCAGCGGTGGGCTCGATTCCTCATCGATCGCAGTGGTCGCCGGCCGCCGTTATCGAGCGTCATGCGGCAGCGGCCTGGCGACCTTCTCGCTCGCCTTCGACCGGGCAAGCGGAATGGACGAAGGCCCCTTCATCGATTCGGTGCTCGCGAAGGGCGACTTCGTGCCGATTTTCGTGCCGATCAGGGATCATGCCCCATTTGCAGGCTTCGAAACCATGCTTGAGGAGCAGGAGGGAATATTCCTCGCCACGGGCCTCAGCGTCAGCCGCCAGCTCTACGCCGCAGCGGCGGACAGGGGCCTACGTGTCCTGCTCGACGGCCATGGCGGCGATGAAGTCGTGTCGCATGGCTACGGTTTTCTGAAAGAGCTCGCGAAGTCGGGGCGATGGGTAGCACTACGGCGCGAGCTGCGCGCCTATGCGGATACCTATGGCGAGGACCGCGATCGGCTTTTCCTCACCTTCTTCAACAATTACGGACCTGGACGACATTTGCAGTCGCTGTTGCGCACGGCCCGCCGCGCACGATCCCGCTTGCTTCCCGACAATGCCGCAACCCCACATTCGCCCGCATGGCGGCGCTTCGTCAATCCGCATTTCGCGTCGCGGACTGGCCTCGACGAGCGGGTCGGGAAGCACAGCCGAGAATCCCGCGAGGCCTCCTCCAGCGAAGCCGCGCACCATCGATGGCTGATATCGTCGCCTGGAATTGCGCACAGTTTCGAAGTCCTCGACAAGGCCGCGGCGACGGCGGGAATCGAACCGCGATATCCCTTCTGGGACAAGCGTCTTGTCGAGTTCTGCGTCGGACTGCCGGCGCGCGAGAAACTGAGCGGCGGCTGGTCTCGCCACATATTGCGGCGGGCGATGGAGGGAATCCTGCCCGCCGAGGTTCAGTGGCGCCGCGACAAGGTCGATTTCAAGGCCAATCTGGTGCGTGGACTGCTGCACCATCATCGCTCCCTTCTCGATGGCGTGCTGGTCCGCGACGTTTATGGGATCGCCGACTACGTCAATCTGCGCGAATTGAGCGCGGCATGTGAACGCATGGCATCGTCCCCTGTCACTGCGCGGGGCGACGAGGTCCAGTTCATCTGGCGTACCGTCGCACTCGCCCTCTGGCTGAAGGCCGGCCGCCGGTCGGATATTGCGGCATGAGCCGGTCAGGCCTGAAGCTCGACACCCACGCTTCGGCGACGCGCGACGCGCCGGATTGTTTCTACCGCGCATACGGGTTGGCGATCCGTTCCGAGCTCGCGCTGCCGGAACTGGTGGGCTTGGAGCCCGGATTTGTGGATGTGGCGATCAGGTTCGCTCCAACCGGACGGCCTGCGCCGGCAAGAGGTTCCGCATTCGAGTTCGGCCCCGACACGCAATATTTGGCCTGGAGCGGAGCCGGCGCGTTCCGCATCCGCGGTACCAGCGAAATCGACATCGAGCGCGCGGCGGGTGTCGACGACAGAGTGTTGGCCCTGCCCCTGCTCGGCCCTGTCATGGCCATGCTCCTGCATCTGCGAGGCAAGCTCGTGCTGCACGCCAGCGCCGCCGCGCTGGGCGATCGCGGGGCGATCTTCCTTGGCGACAAGCGCGCAGGCAAATCGACAACAGCGGCAGCGCTGGTGGCCGTCGGACACCGGCTGTTGACCGACGACGTACTGGCTGTCGACGCCATACCGACTGGGGAGCTCGGCATCTTGCCGGCATATCCCCAGCTCAAGCTGGCAACCGATTCGGCTCGGGCAGTGACGATCGACGCCATGGTCGGTCCCCAGCTCCACCACGCCATCGACAAGCGCCAGCATCGGCTCACGGACGGCTTCTCGCATGCCGCCGTGGCCGCGCGGCGGATCTATGTGCTTGAACGCGGCGACGAGGCCAAAGTCACCCCGCTACCACTACAGACCGCGCTGCTGGCGCTGCTCCGCTTCTCCTACGTCACGCGGTTCGAGGGTGCCTCTCTGGTCGGCGCAACGGCCGCCAGACATCTTCGCCTCTGCGCCGAGCTGGCCGAGTCGGCCGGCGTGCGACGGCTCACCGCGCCCGCCGGCCTCGATCGTCTGGACGAACTCGTGCGGTGCATCGAGCGGGACCTCGCAGAGGCCGAACCTTGATGCGCCGTCTCATCCCGTCCAAGATACGCGAGATTGCCGCTTTCGGCCGCTTTATCGCCCGTCGAGCTGGCAACGGGGTCCTGCTCGGGCTTTGCTTCCTGATCCTGGGCAGCCTGACCGAGGGCATATCGATCCTCCTCCTCGTCCCCCTTCTGCACCTGGTCGGACAAGGCGCCGCGGACGGCTCCTATTCCCTGGCCCTGCCGGCAAACCCCGTCACGCAATGGATTGCGCCCAGCCTCAGGATCGGCCTCCTGCCTGTGCTCGGACTGCTGGTGCTTCTCGTCACCGCGCAGGCGCTCTTCGTCCGCTTCAAGTCCATCTTCATGGCGGAGATGCAATACGACTTCATCAACCGGCTGCGGGTCGATCTCTTCGAGAGCATCGGGAAGGCGAGGTGGCGGGTATTCGGCCGCTTTCGCGGGTCAGACTTGAACCACGCCGTGACGGGAGACATCGACAGGGTGCAGGGTGCCGCTTTGCATATGCTGATGCTGGTGCAGTGCTGCGTGATGCTGCTCGTCTATCTCGTGGTCTCGCTGCTCATATCCCCGGCAATGACGGCGTTTGCAGCTCTTGTCGGTGGCGTCACGCTCGCGGCGCTACGGCCGATCCGCTCCAAGGCGGCGAGCTACGGCGGAGCGATCACGGCAAACCGGCGGGAGCAGTATCGGACCGTTTCCGAGTTCCTGACCGGCATCAAGGTCGCAAAAAGCCTCAACGTCGAACAGCAATATTTCAGCCAGCTCCGCTCGACGCTCGAGCGGATGAAGCACGACTATACGCGCTTCGTCCGCGTCAGCACCGTGGGAACGGCCCTGTTCCAGATCGCCAGCGCCATCGGCCTCGCCGCATTCGTCTACGTTGCGCTGGCCCGCTTCGATCTCTCCCTGCCAAAGATCGTGGTGCTCATCCTGGTCTTCATGCGTGTTGCTCCCCGTTTCATGGAGCTGCAGACGCATCTTCAGGACATACTGGTCAATCTTCCGGCCTTTGGTGCGATGCGCCGCATCCAGGCAGCCTTCGACGAGGAGCGGGAGGACGCTGGGAATCCGACCATACCCGCTCCGCGCCTGAGATCCGAGCTGAGCGCGCAGGGACTTTCCTTTTCCTATCCCGACCAGAACGGCAAGGGCGCCGTGAAAGACGTTTCCTTCAGCGTCCCGGCGGGAAAGGTCACTGCCCTTATCGGTCCGTCCGGCGCGGGGAAAAGCACCATTGCCGACATGCTGCTCGGCTTGCTTGAGCCACAGGCGGGAACGCTACGTGTCGACGGAACCGCGATCGACGCGAGCAACCGCCGACACTGGCGCGACTGCGTCGCCTACGTGCCGCAGGAAGTGTTTCTTCTGCACGACACGATCGCCGCCAATCTCCGCCTCGCCGCGTCGGATGCCCGAGACGAGGAGTTATGGGCGGCATTAAGCGCGGCACGAGCCGACGGCTTTGTGAGAAACCTGCCGGATGGGTTGGACACGATCGTGGGCGACCGAGGAAGCCGGCTTTCCGGCGGCGAGCGCCAACGTATCGCGCTGGCGAGAGCACTGTTGCGTAAGCCCCAATTGCTGATCCTGGACGAAGCCACGAGCGCGCTCGATTGGGAAAATCAGTCCCTGATCGCAGAATCGATCGGCGCCTTGCGAGGAGACACGACGGTCCTGACGATTGCACACCGCCCTTCCATGATCGCCTTCGCCGACTGGATCGTGGCAGTCGAGGATGGCCGGATCGCCGAGACCGGAAGCTTTGCCCAGCTGACCCAGCGCGCAGACAGCCGGCTGGCTCAGATGCTTGCGGGGGAACAGCCGTCGGCGCCCCCGGGTCCGCTTCGATTTCCCGAACGTCGAAGCGGGACCGACGGGTGATCCGGGCGCTGCTCATGCCTCCAGTTCCATGACGGTGATCCAGGCCTGCCATTTCAGGCCGGGAAGGGACAGCAGGACAGTGTCGATCTTCTCTCCGACTGTCCTGATGGCGCGGCCCGCGGCGTTTCCGCGGAACGGTATCGAGGCAAGGGTCGAAAGTCCAAAGAAGCGCGGCTCGCATCTCGAAAAATGCCGGGCGATAAGGTCGAAATCCGACTTCAGCAGCGGATGCTCGTCGACAGTTCGCGACTGCGGTGTCCGGTTCCGATAGCGATTGATGGCCGGATTGTGGCCGAGTGGCTCGAAGAAGATCGCCTTGCCCCCTGTGCGGAGAACTCGCCTTATCTCCTTGAGTGCCGTGTCCAGGATCAAATGATGCAGGATGCCGCTGCCGAAGACGAGATCGAAGGAGGCATCGGCGAGCTCCATCTTCTCCGCATTGTCTACCTTGAAGCTGACATTGCCAATGGATCGGCGTTCGGCCTCGCTCCTGGCCTGGGCAATCGCGACATCTGAAATGTCGATCCCCGTGACGTGCCTCGCCGAACGGGCAAGATCGATGCTTCGGCCGCCGTTCGAGCAGCCATACTCCAGCACGTCCTTCGCCACGGCCGCCCGCCGGACGAGCCTCCAATACGCAGCTGCCGCCGCCTCCACGGCAAAATAATAAGAGTCTTCCGGGCGCTCTTCCGTCGCTCCGAATCGTTCGTTGTGAAAATCGCGCTCACGCGCAATACGGTCGTCGAATCGCTCCTCCGTCATGCGTTCCACCTCCCTGGAACTTCGCCCCTCCCCTTGGCGTACCTCCATCATATCCGAACTGCGCATGGCCGTTGATCTTGCGCCGCACCATGCGCCGCGCTACGATCATGCTGCAATGCAGCAATGGACACCCAGAAAATGCCCCGTGCAGCAAAGCAGAAAAGACCCGTTCTTGTCATGGCGTTTCAATACGTGACTCCACCGGGTCACCTTTCCCGTATAGTGACGTCACATGGAAATTGGGTCCGTCGGCTTGGTATATTGCGCCAAGACGTCGACCAACTGAAGGGATTCCCTCACCAATGAACATTGCGATCTTCGGCATCGGTTATGTGGGCCTGGTTCAGGCGGCGGCGCTGGCGGATGTGGGGCACGACGTCGTCTGCGTGGACGTCGATGCCGAGAAGGTGGAACGCCTGAAGCAGGGGATCATTCCGATCTATGAGCCCGGGCTGGAAGATCTCGTCAGCCAGAACTACGCCGCCGGGCGACTGACCTTCACCAACGACCCCGCGCAAGCCGTCGCCCATGGCGACATCCAGATGATCGCGGTGGGCACCCCGCCCAATGAGGACGGATCGGCCGATCTCAAATATGTGCTTGCCGTGGCCGAGACCATCGCCAGCCATATGGACAAGCCCCTGGTGGTCGTCAGCAAATCGACCGTGCCGGTCGGCACCTGCGACAAGATCATGACCCGGATCGAAAGGGTTCTCGCCGAACGCGGCCGCAAGGACCTCGAATTCCACGTCGTCTCCAATCCCGAATTCCTGAAGGAGGGCTCGGCGGTCGCCGACTGCATGAGGCCGGACCGCATTATCATCGGGACCGAGAGCGAACACGCCGAACAGGTCATGCGCGAGCTTTACGGGCCGTTCAACCGCAACCATGAGAAGATCATCGTCATGGACGTGCGCAGCGCCGAGCTCACGAAATACGCGGCCAACTGCATCCTCGCGACCAAGATCAGCTTTATGAACGAAATGGCGAACCTTGCCGAGCAGCTTGGCGCCGACATCGAGGAAGTTCGCCGGGGTATCGGCAGCGACCCCCGCATCGGCTACCATTTCATCTATCCCGGCCTGGGCTATGGCGGCTCCTGTTTCCCGAAGGACGTTCGCGCCCTGATCCGGACGGCAGAGGAGATCGGCTTCGATCCGAAAGTGCTGAAGGCCGTGGAAAATCGTAACGAGGAGCAGAAGTCGGCGCTGTTCGAAAAAGTAACGAAGTTCTTCGGCCCGGACCTCACGGGCAAGACTTTCGCGCTCTGGGGACTGGCTTTCAAGCCCAACACGGACGACATGCGCGAGGCGCCGTCGCGGGCGCTCATGGAGGCGCTGTGGAAGGCCGGAGCGAAGATCCAGGCCTACGATCCGGAAGCGATGCAGGAATGCCAGCGCATCTATGGCCAGCGCGACGACCTGATGCTGTGCGGCACCAAGGAAAGCGCCCTCAGGGGGGCCGACGCGCTTCTGATCGCCACCGAGTGGAAGAGCTTCCGAGCGCCTTCCTTCGATTTGCTGAGAAGCTCGCTGGCCTCCGCGGTGATCTTCGACGGGCGAAATCTCTACGATCCCGCCGTGGTGACGCGTCATGGGCTTCGCTACGAGAGCATCGGGCGCTCCATCGCGGAACCGGCCAAGGCCGCACCCCTTCTGAAGAGCGTCGGCTAGGAGATCTGCGTGAAGGTACTGTTCGCAGGCGGAAACGGTTACTATCCAGAATTCCACGGCGGCGTGCAGTCGAGCACGCATCACCTTGTGACGCAGTTGCGCAGCGACGGCCACGAGGCGACGGTGCTGGCGGCCCTTTTCGGCGACGGCGTCTTTGGGATGAAGGCGCGCTTGAAGATGAAGCTTCTGCGCGACCCCGCCGTGATCGACAGCTTTCCCGGCTATCCGGTCGTGCGCGCCTGGTTTCCCTGGGAGGCGGTGCCGTTCGCCGTTTCCAGGCTCCGGCCCGACGTGGCCGTCGTGCAATGTCACAAGTCCGTTCCGCTGGGCAAAGCGCTGCAAAAGGCCGGCGTCCCCATCGTCATCTATCTCAGGAACGTCGAATTCCACGAATTGGGCGGCGACCTCGGCGAATTGGGCCCGGCGCACTACATCGCCAATTCGGAATTCACCGCCAGGACCTATAAGAATCGCTTCGGCATAGACTCCACCATCATTCCCCCCACCATCGATCCCGCGCTCTACACGACGGAGAGCAGTCGCGAATGCGTGACCCTGATCAATCCCTATAAGGAAAAGGGATTCGAACTGGCGCTCCAGATTGCCCAGCGCTGCCCCGAAATCCCGTTCCTTTTCCAGGAAAGCTGGAAGCTGTCGAAGGAGCATCGCGCCGAGATCGAGGCAGAGATAGCCGCCTTCGGCAATATCACGCTCGAGAGCCGGACAACCGACATGAAGACGGTGTACGGCCGCACGCGCATCCTGCTTGCTCCCAGCAAATGGGAGGAGGCATGGGGGCGGGTCGCCTCGGAAGCCCATTGCAGCGGCATCCCCGTCCTGGGCTCGACGCGCGGCGGGCTGCCCGAGGCGATCGGCAAGGGAGGGCTGACCCTCGACTACGATGCGCCGGCGGACGTCTGGGCACGAGAGCTGAAGCGGATGTGGAGCGACGAACCCTACTATGCGCGCCTCTCCGCTGACGCGCGACACTTTTCCCAGCGGCCGGAAATGCAACCCGGACGGCAATTCTCGACATTCCTCGAAGTGCTGAACAAGGCGGCCGAGCGTCCTCGGGCCTTGTTGGCCTCCTGACGGCGCCGGCTGGTCCAGGCACTGGAAACCCCGACCTCTTTGAGCAATGATGGCTATGTCAGCCTTTCCCTTGGAAACTGACCGGTCCGGCATGTGCCGGCGGCAGCAGCAACAGTTCGGCCCTCGGGATGTGATCGAGATGGACGTGAGACTGCTTATTGCCAAGGCCCTTCGGAAGACAGCGCAAAGACTGGATCCTCGCGACCTGTCGCCTCCACGCCCGGTGAGCCTGAAAGCCAGGCAATGTCCGATCTGCGGGTATCAGGGCCCGTTCGCGCCATGGGGAAAGCTTGCTCGGCCTGATGCCATGTGCCCAAGTTGTTCCTCACTGGAGCGGCACCGGCTGTTCAAGCGGGCTTTTGACCAGGCCAAGCCGCTTATGCCCGAGGCCACGTTGCTGCATTTCGCGCCGGAGGCGGCAGTGACGCGCTTCGTGCGGCCGCTTTGCTCCAACTATGTCACGACCGACTTCCTACGCGACGATGTCGATCTCAAGTTGAACATCGAAGCTCTCGACCTGCCGGACGACAGCTTCGACGCCGTGATCTGCTCCCATGTCCTGGAGCATGTCGACGACAGGGCCGCCCTGGCGGAACTGTTCCGCATCCTCAAGCCTGGCGGTATCGCGCTTCTCGCCGTGCCCATGGTCGAAGGGTGGGAGACAAGCTATGAGGATCCCTCCATCACGGATCAGCGCGATCGGCTCGTCCATTTCGGACAGGAAGACCATGTCCGCCGATATGGGCGCGACTTCCGGAACCGGGTGAAGCAAGCCGGTTTCCTGCTGACCGAATTCGGGCGCGGCGGCGCCGACTCCGTCAGATACTCGATCATTCCCGGCGAGCGCGTCTTCATCGCCGCCAAGCCGCCGCAAGTCCATTGATCGGCGCGTGACATACTTGAGATCGAAAGGTTTCCGTTTTGGCTAGCAGACGGCCTCCCGATACGCTTCGTCCGATCAACAGCCCGGTACGACCGTCGTGAGAGTGGGTTTTGTCGTGGGCCGGTTTCCGTCTCTTTCGGAAACCTTCATCATCAGCCAGATGTCCAGCCTGTTGGAACGCGGCTTCCATGTCGATGTCGTCTGCAACGGCATCGCCGCCGACGAGCATCTCGATCGGCAGCGCGAGCCGCTGGCCACTCTTCTGGCCAAGACCCGGGATTGGTGGGGACCGGCGGCCCGCCTGCGTCCGGCCTTGTCGCGGGTGCCGGGCCGGTTCCGGGACAAGATATCGACCGCCTTCGACGCCGCCTTCGCCCGTCACCTCAACAGTTGCGACGTGGTGGTCGCTCATTTCGGCCACAATGGCGCCCGCGCGGCCCGGTTGAAGAAGTGGAACGTGCTTAAGCCACCACTGATCGTGATCTTCCATGGCTATGATGTCGGAGTTCCCGCCCGCGAAGCCGATCTTTCGCGTTACAAGGATCTGTTCGGCCGGGGCACCCTCTGCCTTACGGTCAACGATGTGTTCCGCCGCATGCTAATCGATGCCGGCGCGCGAGAGGAGAATGTCGCCGTGCACCATATGGGCATCGACCCCGATGCCATTCCATACGCCTGGAAATCCTGGCGCGGCGGTCCATTGGAGCTGATTTCGGTCTGCCGGCTGACAGAGAAGAAGGGCGTCGAGTTCGCCTTGCGGGCGCTGGCCATTGTCGCGGCGTCCGACCCGCTTCTCGAATGGTGCTACACGGTCGTCGGAGACGGTCCGCTCCGGCCAAGTCTGGAGGCTCTTGCGGGCAGCCTCGGGATCGAGCGACGGGTTGTGTTCCTCGGGGGGCGCCCGCATGCCGAGGTCAAGCAGCGCTTGCGCCAGGCACACGCCTTCGTCCTCCCCAGCGTGTCGGCCTGCAACGGGGACGTCGAGGGAATTCCTGTCGCGCTGATGGAGGCGATGGCCGCGGGCCTGACTGTGGTCAGCACCTATCATTCGGGCATTCCGGAACTCATCGAGGACGGCAGGACGGGCTTTCTCGCGCCTGAGCGGGATGCCGCAACCCTCGCCTCGAGACTGGCCTGGATCGCTCGCAATCCCGAAGCCTGCGAGCCTGTCGCCCAGGCCGCGCGGCGCAAGGTGGAAGCCGATTTCAACAACCATCGGCTGGACGAGGATTTCGCTGGCATCGTGATACGGCTGGCCCAAACAAGGGCCGCGGCATGAACGCGGCACCCGGACAGTTCGGGCGCATCGCGCTCCGCGGCGGGCTTCTGACGGGCGTCGCCCAGGGCATCAAGATCGCAATCCAGTTTCTCTCGGTCGTGATCCTGGCCCGGCTGTTGGTGCCAGAGGATTTTGGCCTCGTCGCCTCGGTCACGCCAATCGTGGGCTTCGTCAGTCTCTTCCAGAATCTCGGCCTGCAACAGGCGGTCATCCAGCGCCGCGAGATCAGCCCGAAGCAGCTCAACCAGGTATTCTGGGTGAGCGCGGCCGTGGGGCTCTGCTGCACGGCCTTGGTGGCCGCCCTCGCCCCCGCCATAGCCCTCTTCTACGACGACCCGCGCATGACCGGCATCACGCTGGCCAGCGGCGCGCCGCTGTTCCTCTTCAGCTTCGCCGCGCTTCCGCTTGCACTCCTGAACCGTCGCCTGCAGTTCGGCCAGCTCGCATTGAACGATGTCTTGGCGGCGCTTTCGGGGCTGATCGCTACGGTCGCGGCAGCCTATGCAGGCATGGGCTATTGGTCGCTGGTGATCGGGCCTGCCGTCTCCGCCATAGTGACGCTTGCCGCGGCGTGGCGGGCGGCGCGATGGACGCCCAGCGGGCCGGAGCTGCGCATCGATCGGGAAATCCTCTCCTTCGGCGCCAATCTGACCGGGTTCAATCTCGTCAATTTCTTCGCGCGCAATCTCGACACCCTGCTGATCGCCAAATTCTCGGGCCCCACGCAATTGGGCTACTACGACCGCGCCTACAAGCTGATGTTGTTCCCACTGCAGAACATCACGCAGCCATTGACCAGGCTGATGATTCCGATCCTCAGCCGCATCCAGGACGACAAGAAGCGGTTTCGCGACATCTATATGGAAACCAACTGGCTGCTCGCAGCCGTCACGGCACCTGGCATCGCCGCCCTGACGATGACGGCCGGAGAAGTGGTCGGGATCCTCTTCGGGGAACGCTGGCTGCCGGTGGCGGCCATCTTCGCCTGGCTCGGAATTGCGAGCCTGACCCAGCCCATCTCGGCCACGACCGGCTGGATCTTCATTTGCCAGGGGCGGACCAAGACGATGTTCCGCTGGGGCGTGTATTCCTCGATCACGACAGTGGCTGCTTTCGCGATCGGGATCGGCTGGGGCGCCGTCGGGGTCGCGGCTGCGTATGCGATCAGCGGCTACGTCCTGCGCATACCCGTGCTCGCCGCGCTGTTGCATCGGGTGGGTCCAGTCAGCGCATGGGATTTCCTCACGCCGCAAATCCTGTTCGTCGCGTCGGCCTTGGCGTCCTGGGCTTGCTATCACGCGCTGCCGCAATCATGGCTCGCGTGGGACGTGGTGGCGATCGCTGTCGCGCTCGTTCTCAATTATGGGATCGCGCTCATCCTGATGCTTTCGCTGCCGAGCTCGCGCCAGGCGCTTGGCGCGGCCCTCGGCCGGGTTCGCGCCGCGATCCGCTGACGCGACATGCGAGCCGTTCGCACCAAATCAGGAGTGGTGGGAGCGCAGCCGGTCGGTAATATGCCTAATCTTGGCGGCCAGGCTGTCGGGTCTGCTCGTCTTTCCACGATAAGTCTTCCTCGTGCCCGAGACCGTCTCGCGTTCACTGCGAGCAACGAGAAACAATATGGCCAGGAAATATCCGACTTGAATGAGCACGGCGCAGATCACGGTCTGCAAGAGCGTCGAGCCGAGCGAGCCCGTCATGGCATATGTCGTCACGGCGAAGACGAGCAAGACGGAAACCATGCCGACCAGGAAACGCGGAAAAGACATTCACGCCTGCCCTTCCGGACGCGGCTCGCGAGAAGCGGCGAAGATCGACACCCTTACCCTCCAATCTGCCTGTCAGGCTTCGTTCGGGGGTGCGTTCACGACCAGTGTATCGGCCTCGCGACTTCTCACAAACGTAACAGGCAGCTAGATCAAAAGATATATTATGTGATCCAGCAAGGCAAGCTTAGCCGGTTCGATCCCCCGAGGGCAGATATTGCCGTTGTGGAACGACTGCATCGCGGGCCGAGAGGTTCGTCCCGATGGGCCACTTCCCGGGGCGGATCAACGGGTTGCCAAGAAGCGCGCCAGCGGGATCAAAATTCGATAGCTGAACGAAAGATAATTTGATTCCTCGACTGCCCAAAAAAGGCGCAGGGTAAAGTTTCGCGTAGACTGCAGCTAATCCACGCTTCTTCCTGATTAAAAATGCAACAATTCAGATAATGATTGTGCAGAGACTGACTATTCGCTGGGCGGCTCTAATTATAGCCTCTTCTGCAACGCAGAAGACCATATATTGCAACGCACAACTTTTCTGGTACCGTGCCGTCGATTATCGATGGCCGTTGGGAGTAGCGTCATGAAGAATGCCGCGAAGTGGGCGGGGTCGGGCACACTGGAGTCCAGCGTCGAAGCGGCCCCGATCGGTGGTTTGGTAAAGCGCGGATTCGACATTATGGGGGCCTCGATAGCTCTCATACTGCTTAGCCCCCTCCTTTTGTTGTTGAGCGTCCTCGTCAAATTTTCGGATGGGGGATCCGTTTTCTATGGGCACCGTCGAATCGGTCGCGGCGGGCGGGTGTTTCACTGCCTGAAGTTCCGAACCATGGTCGAGAACGGCGACGAGGTGCTCGCCGCCCATCTTGCGGCCCACCCTGAAAGCCGGGATGAATGGCGAGCCACGCGCAAGCTCAAGAAGGATCCGAGGGTGACCCGTGTAGGACGCGTCCTGCGCAAGCTCAGTCTCGACGAGTTGCCGCAGATCATCAACATCCTGCAGGGCGACATGAGCATCGTTGGGCCGCGCCCGGTCGTGAAGGATGAACTCGACATCTACGGCTCGTGCGCGATCTTCTATCTGAAGTCCCGCCCCGGTTTGACGGGGCTGTGGCAAATCAGCGGTCGAAACGACACCTCCTACGCGAATCGCGTCGCGCTCGATCGTCATTACGTGGAGAATTGGTCTTTCTCGACCGATCTCGTCATCATCATGAAGACGATCCCGGCCGTCTGCACGTCGAGAGGCAGCTATTGACCCGGACCGGCCTCGCAGACGCCCGGCATTGTTTTAGCCCGATCCGGGCACCATCCCTCCCGCAGAACATGAAAGCAGCCAGCAGATGAATTTCCCATTTCTCGATATGGCCGGGAGGCGGCAAGCTGTGGCCGCCGTCGCCCAGCTCCTGCTTGCTCTTGCCTCACTCTTCTGGATCGCGCAGGCCGTGGCCTCCGAATACCGGCTGGGACCGATGGACCGGCTGAGGATCAGGGTGGTCGAATGGCAGACTGCCGAGGGCGCCTTCCGCGACTGGTCGGGGGTAAGCGGCGACTATACAGTGGGGCCGACAGGCGATCTGTCGCTGCCTTTCATCGGGGAGGCGCCGGCCACCGGCAAAACCACGGCCGAGATCGCCACGATGATCGGGGATCGCCTGCAGCAGAAATTCGGATTGCTCGACCGCCCTGAGGCTTCCGTCGAGATTGCCGAGTTCCGCCCCTTCTTTGTTTCGGGCGACGTGCAGACGCCAGGCAAGTATCCCTATGATCCCGGCCTCACCGTGCTGAAGGCGCTGAGCATTGCCGGCGGTGTCAAGCGCGCCGAAGGCGGGCAGCGCGCCGAGCGCGATTTCATCAACGCCCAGTCGAACCAGAAGGTGCTCCTGGACGAAAGGAATCGCCTGCTTGCGAAGCGCGCCCGGCTCCAGGCGGAGGCGGCCGACAAGGATATCATCGAGACGCCCGAAGAGTTGAACGATCCATCCCTGGCAAGCCTGATCCAGGGTGAGACGTCCCTGATGGCGGTCAGGAACCAGAGCCTGAAGCTGCAACTCATGGCCCTGGCCGACCTCAAGAAGCTGCTGAGCGGCGAGATCGAGGCGCTGGAGAAGAAATCGGTGACGCAGTCGCGCCAGTTGGAGCTGTCGAGGAAGGAACTCGCAGACATCGGCAACCTGCGCGAACAGGGGCTGGTGGTGAACACTCGCGTGTCCACGCTCGAGCGCACCATTGCAGACCTGGAAAGCCGCATCCTCGATATCGGAACGAATTCGCTTCGCGCCAAACAGGACATCACCAAGGCGACGCAGGACGAGATCACCCTGCGCAACGACCGCGCGGCTGGCCTGGCACAGGAACTGCAGCAGGTCGAAGGCGATCTCGAGGCGGTCAACCTGAAGATCGCTCAGTACGGAAACCTGATGTCGGAGGCCATGTCCCTCTCACCCGCCGCCGCCCTCACCGCAAACGACGTGCGGCCGAGCTTCGCGATCGTGCGAACCTCCGGCGACAAGACCGAAGAGATCGCGGCGGAAGAAACGACGCCGGTCCTCCCAGGGGATGTCGTCAAGGTGAAGGTGCTCCTGCCGGAAAGCCAATGATCATATCGACGACGACCGCGGCGGATCGACTGACGTCCATGGCCAGCCGCACCGGCTTCTGGAGAGATTGGGCGTGAAGCTTCCGAAGGCTGTATTCATCGAGCCCGGAACGAACCATTGGTACGGCAGCGTCGCCGTGTCACTGTCGGTGTTCGTGTTCGCCTATTCCTTTATCTACGGCCCGCCGAGCGTGCTTCTCTACTACGCTTTGTGGCTGCCCTTGGTCCTCATCGACTACCGCGCCGTGCTCGGAAATTACACGCGGTATCTTTGGATCGTCGCCTTCGCAGCCTTTGCATGCCTTAGCGTCTTCTGGTCCGATGCACCACGCGTTACGGCGCGCGCCGGGGTGCAATACGCTTCCCATGTCGTGTGCGCGCTGATCGCGGCCCGTACGATCGATCTCAAGACGCTCCTTACCGGCCTGCTTGGGGGAACGTTCCTCGTCCTGCTCTTCTCCGTCGGGTTCGGGGATTTCATCTATGATCCGCTGGACGGCAGCTACAGCTTTTCGGGATTGTTCAGCTCCAAGAACCAGCTCGGCTTTTTCGCTTCGCTCGCTGTCTATGCGGCTTTCGCATATCTCTTCCTGCCGTCGACCCTGCTTGCAACGAAAGCACTCGCCGTCCTGGTCGGGATCTTCGGCCTTTATGCCCTTGTCATATCGCAATCGGCGACGGCCATGATCGCCCTTGCCGCAACGCTGCTCGCGGTCATCGCTTTGGGTTGCACGCTGTTCCTCCCGCCGGGAACAAGGAAATCATTCGTCGCCTTCGGCGCCACGCTCGCCATCATCCTCGCCCTCATGGCTTATTCAATGGGCGCGGTCGATCTCGTCCTTGCCTTCTTCGGCAAGGATTCAACTCTTACCGGACGTACCTACCTCTGGTCGGAAGGATGGTTGGCCGCCCAGGATTCTCCGATCGTCGGGCTGGGTTATCAAGCCTATTGGGTGCAAGGCTTCTCGGAAGCCGAGCGCCTCTGGCACGAGTTCTACATTACCGCCCGCAGCGGGTTCCATTTCCATAATACCTATATCGAAGCCCTGGTGGAGCTCGGCTACGTCGGCTGCGCGCTCATAATCCTCGTCCTGCTCCTGACTTCCGTCGGCGTTTTGAGGGGAGTCATTGCCAACCAGGCGGGGCTCGGATGGCTTATCCTCACCGGAATCATGATCATGCTGGTGATACGATCCTTCTTCGAGGTCGACGTGATGCATCCCTACGCCATCGGTTCGTTCCTTCTCTATTATACCGCCGGACGGGTAGCCGGTCGGACGGCCATGAGCAGGCGGGTGGCGCGTGCTGTGCCCGACTGGAGGAGATACGCCCCCCAAGGAGGGGTGCGTCCGTGACGACAGGACGTCAGACAGTCGGTCCTGCCTCCTTGCCGCAGGCTCGCCGCGTCGCGCCAAGGAAGTTCATTGCTTCCGCGCGGAGCCGCCGCCAGCCTATGATCCGATCGCGCCGATATGGCCGGATTGCGGGCGCTCGCGGTCATTCCCGTCGTGCTTTCTCAAGCGGGGACGAAGGACTGGTCTTCGGCTCGGCGCCCCGACCACAATAGGGTGGTCGGCCGGGCATGACGAAAGTCTTCGGGATCCAGTAT
The DNA here is from genome assembly GCA_035556195.1 of Rhizobiaceae bacterium. Lineage (GTDB taxonomy): Bacteria > Pseudomonadota > Alphaproteobacteria > Rhizobiales > Rhizobiaceae. The sequence goes on along the minus strand of DATMFK010000024.1, from coordinate 76,119 downwards.
CTCCGAGCTGTGGCCGCGCTGGCGGTCGTCATCTTTCATGCCGCCGAACGAAGCGGACTGCATTTCATTGTCGGCGCGGCCGGTGTCGACGTCTTCTTCGTCATCAGTGGCTTCGTCATGTGGACCGCGACTTCCACACGGCCCGTTTCGACTGCGGCCTTCTATCGCGACCGTCTCCTGCGCATCGCTCCCCTTTACTGGGTCGTCACCTCGATCATGGCGATCGGCGCGCTTGCGGGCCTCTTCCCGAGAATCCGGCTGACGGCCGAGCACGTTGCCGCTTCGCTGGCCTTTGTCCCGCATCGCTCTCCAAGCAACGGCGAGATATGGCCGCTCTTGACCCAAGGATGGACCCTCAATCTGGAGATGTTCTTCTACCTGATCTTCGGTGCTGTCCTGTTCCTCCCTCGCGAGCGCCGCCTTGCCGCGCTGTCGGCTATCTTCGTCGGATTTGTGCTCGCTGGCTGGTATCTTCGACCCGAGGGCCCTCTCCTCGCGACCTTTACACGCCCGATCATCCTTGAATTCCTTTTCGGCGCAGTGCTTGGCAAATTGTGGCTGGATGGGCGGTTGGTCGGGCGCACCATGGGGATGGCTGCGGTCGCCACCGCTTGCGCGGGTTTCGCGACGCTGGCGTTTTTCCCGAAAGCCGGCAACGAACTTCTTTTCGGTCTGCTTGCGATCGTCCTTGTTACGGGCGCGGTCTCAGTCGAACAGTGCGGACAGATCCGCCAGCTTCCGTGGCTCGGCTATCTCGGCGACGCATCTTATTCGATCTATCTCTGGCATACTCTCGCGATCTCGGTCGTCGCCAAGGCCGCTGGAATCCTGCCGCTCGGACAACTGCCGGCGCTCGTGCTCGGCGTGGCCGGAGGCACCATGCTCGGCATCTTCTCCTACGAGCTTGTCGAGAAACCGCTGGTGGCGTTGATGAAATCGTGGCGACAACTCGGTGCGGACTCCGAAAGGTCCAAAGAGGCGGAAGCCGCTTCTCGATAGCAAGGGAGGCTCGCCTCAGGTCGAGATCACATGTCCCTTCTTGCGCCAGATGCGAACGGCGCTGAGACAGCCGCTGTAGAAAGCGCCCGTGTCGATGTTGAGCCTGCGCCCCTCTGGTATGATCGTGGGAACGGGCGTATGCCCGTGCACGACCCATTGCCTGAGCCCGTGCGGATGATGAAGGAAGTCGGACCTTATCCGCGTCAGGTCGTCGTCGGATTGTTCCTCAAGGCTCGTCCCGGGCCTGATGCCGGCATGGACGAAGACGAAATGCGGCGTCTCAACAAGCACCGGCAAGTCGCGCAGGAAATGGATATGCCCCTCCGGGATGGATTTTCGGATGTGTTCGGCCGCCTTTCGAGCCGAACCGAAGGCCTTGCCGAGATAGTCCGGATCCAGCCCGTAGGAGATCAACGTCGCGTCCCCGCCGAGTGACGTCCATTCGCCCAGACCGATACGTCCCTCGCAATAATCGAGCATGGCGATCTCGTGATTCCCGGCAAGGCAAATCCGCTCGAAGCCATTCGGAGGTGGTCTCAGAAGATGATCGAGAACGCTGGATGAAGCCGGTCCGCGGTCGACGTAGTCGCCAAGCATGATGATCAGCTTGCGCCCGGAAAAGAACGCAGCGTCGGCCTCGATCTTGTCCTCTAGCGCCAGCAATTGAGCGTGGCAGCCGTGAACGTCGCCCACCGCATAGGCGAGGGTGTCTTCAAGGTCCAGCGCAAGACGCGCTCGCCTGGTCTTGGCCGGCTCTGTCCACGGCCATCGGAAGTTCATGGCGCCGCGCCTCCCAACCCTGGATTTCGTCAAACTGGTGTAAGCCAGCCGGTCTGGCAAGAGCGTGGCGCCGTGGCAAGAAGAAGCGAGCCGGAACTTTTCCGCGTATCCATCATTCTCCGTGCCTTCCCCCGACGCGGAGGCGAAAAGATGGCCAGCAAGGAAAAATGGTCTTCCGAAGTCACCAAGCACAGCGATGCGCTGGCGCTTGAATCCCACATTTTCGAATCCGACGACCCGCGGAAGATCGCTCGGTCGCTCAAGCGCTCCGCCGAGGAGAGCCACAAAAGGAAAGCGGAGCCCTTCCGGTCGGCCATGTCGATGCTGACGTTCTACATCAACCGCGCCGGCAAGAATCTGCCCGCTGGGCGCAAGAAGGTGCTGGAACAGGCAAAGGGCGAGTTGCGGGAGCTTTTCGGCCGTGACGCGGCCTGACGCCTTGCTCGGTTCAGGCACCCGTAGCACGGCCGCGATCACAACCCCTGCATGACCGCCGCTAGTCCGTCTTGCCGACGGTTGCCGGACGAGAGGCAAAGTAGGCGGCAAGCGCTTCGATGTCTCGATCGTCCAGTTCCCTGGCCGCGACTTCCATGAGGTGACTGTATTGCGTACCGCCCCGCCGTGCGGCGCGGAAGAGCTGAAGCTGGGTTCGAATATAGGTCGGATCCAGCCCGTCGAGACGTGGATAAGCAGGGTTGCGGCCACTGCCATGGCAGCCCAGGCAGGCCGGTATCCTGTCGGACGGGCGGCCCCTCTCCGCGATAGCTGCCCCGGCGGCGGCCAGGTCGGAGTCGTTTGCTTTCACGCGAATGGCGGGCTGCGGGAGGCCGGCGAAATAGCGGGCCAACTCGGGCAGATCTTCCGGCTCCACGCCCGTGACCGCAAGCGTCATGACCCCGCTGGCACGATCGTTGCGCTGGTAGGCGCGCAGACTCTCCAACAGATAGGCTTCTTTCTGGCCGGCCAGCATCGGCGTCACCGGGCTGCGGCCGAGACCGTCCTGACCATGGCAACGGATACAGCTCCCGAGAGCTCGCTCGAACCGCGATGTCCGGGCATCGTCGATGAGGCGCCCCGGCCCGTAGGCGAGTTCTCGATAGGCCTGGGCATCCAGCGACGGCAGGTCCCGGAGGAAGGCCACCATTGCCCAGACCTCGTCATCGCGGTCCAGCGTCGGCCAAGCGGGCATGCCGGTGAAGCGAATGCCATGCTTGGCGATCCGGAAAAGTTGTGCGTCCGTCCATTGGCCCACAGCCGCCGAGAGGTCAGGCGGCTGAGGCAACATGCGCATGACCGAAGGCGAGCGCGGCTCGCCCGGCGCCCCATGGCAGATGGCGCAGCCGCGCGCGAAGTGGCCGGCCGCCGGCTGGATCGCATGCCGCGGCAGCTCGCCTGGCACGTCCACGGCCAGTGCATAGGTGCGCACCGCAGAGCGCATGGCGAAATGCAGGAACCAATTGGTAATCTTCCAATGCCCGGACGAGGCGCCGACATTGAAGAAGCCGATCCAGGCAACCAGGATCGCCACGAAGGGCAGGACGGCGAGCACGAGCGCCACGTGCTTCCAGTTCAGGCGTATCACCGCGATGCTCCTTTCGCGCCGGGAGCAACCGTCAGCAACCGGCCCGCCAGGGCGAGCCCGCCGACAAGGTAGGCTACGGCGCCGATCATCAGCATGATGACGCCGCCCAATTGCTGGTCGCCCTGCGCCGGCAAGGTGATGCCGAAGCAGCTGACATCGGCCGTGCCATAGAGAGGGCGTGGCGCCAGGGCGAGCAGCACGCCGAGCAATGTCATATGCATCGAAGTGAGCAGCAGCGCGATGACACCGGCTGCATTTCGCACCGAGGTGTCCCTTTCGGAATGGCCGAGACAGGCAAGCCACAGGAGAACCCCAGCTACCAGGAACATCGCCTGCTCCAGTACGGTAGCCGCGACCGAATTCTGAGCCATTGCGCGCATCACCGGGGCATGCCAGGCCCAGACCACGACGAGTTCGAGGAGCGACGCCGGAATCGGCGAAATCCACCTGCGGCTCGTGACCGGGTCCCATGCCGTCCCGGAAACTCCGAAGGCCAGGAGTGGCGCGGCGAAGGCGACCACCCCCATATGGACGGACATGTGGGCGGCAAACGATCCCCGCCACGCATCGAGGAACGGCCCGCCCCATAAAAGAGCCAGAAGCACGGTGCCGAGGGTCGCGGCGACTGCTTTCATCGCGCGCACTCCGAAATGAACACGGCGGCGAGCCCTACATAGATCACGGCGACGAAACTGAGCCCGCAGAGAAGCAACGTCGCAAAGCCCTGGAAATGCCTGCGGTCCTGCGGGCTTGGCTCGTCATGCGGCGGGTCATGCATTCCGAAGCCCCATTGCCGCCAGGCGAGCCAAGCCGAAAACACGATGAGCCCCAGTGCGACGAAAGTGGCGGCGCCGATCCCTAGTCGAACTGCTCCGAAGCCGAATGTCACGAGATCGCGCTTCGCGCAGTAGACGGCCACGCCAACGTAGCACAGGAGGAAATGGACCGCCCAGACTGCGGGAGCGGTGAAGAGAGTCCAGAGCGACTCGATTTCCCTGGGGAGAATCCGCATCGCCACCTCAGTGTGCCAGGGGAAACAGGCCGACGACGGCGAAGGCCGTCACCGCGGCGATCAGCATGAAATGCCAGTAGAGCACGACATTGTGGAGGTCCATGTCGTGCTCTTCGGTCAACATTCCCGCCAAGCTCCTGGCCATGCAGTAAAGCTGCATGACAGCGCCGAGAGCGGCGTGGACGAGAACCCAGATCACCAGGATCCACACAATGGCGGGGTAAACATGGGAGGTCGGATCCATGTTGTATGACCACGGCCCCCAAAATCCGGCTAGGGATCCCGCGCAGGTCACGAGGAATGAAGAGATCAGGCAGATCCGCATGACCCTCGTCATGGCGCGGCTGTTACAGAACCGAGCCGCAATCATCAGGCTCCAGGCAATCGCGAAGAGGAGAAGTGCGGCAAGCGGCCATACCAGGCCGGGGCCCTCGAGACCTGCGGTGAAATCCGAATGTATCGTCCAGTAGAAGAAATAGCCGAACACCAGGCTCGCGAAGGCGGTGCCGTCGCCTACCATGGTGATGAACATTGCCCACCAGCCGACGGATACGATCCCGGAGGAATAGAGAGGCAATGTCAGCCCGAGCCCGGCGTATTTCTCCGGCTTTTCCGGAATCTCCGCCGTTCCGGTCCAGAGCCAATAGACGATGGCGCTGAAGGCTGCGACGCCGCAGGCCAATGCCGTGAGCCACCAGTGGAAGGTAAGCGCGACGAAGACGGCGCCAAGGGAAAAGGCGCTGACGATCGTGACACAGGAGGTGCCCCCCACGCGCTGCACCTGGATCGGCCGTGCATCGAGGACGGAGGTGACGAGGCCTTCCCTCCTACCCTCCTCTGCATCCGGCAGGAGGAAGCGGCCCTCATTGACATCCCGGGCCAATGTCTCCTGGTCCCAAAGCGGATACCTGCTCTCGATTACGGGAATGGATCGCACGCCCCAGTTCTCTTCGGGCTCGGTGATCCATTCCAGCGTGCCGGCGTTCCACGGGTTCACTTCACCGCGCGGCCGTCCGTGTTTAGGTCGCAGCACATCCGTAACCACGACCAGGACACCTATGGCGAATAGGAAGGCTCCGACTGTCGAAATCAGATTGAGCCAATCCCAGCCAAGGTCTCCCGGATAGGTGAATACGCGACGGGGCATGCCGCGCAGGCCTGTGAGGTGCATCGGAAAGAAGGCGATGTTGAAGCCGACGAACATGAGCCAGAAGGCGAGGCGCCCGAGCCGTTGCGACAGCCTTCGGGCGTCGATCAACGGATAATAGTAATAAACCCCCGCGATTACCGGAAACAGCATCCCTCCGATGAGCACATAGTGCAGATGAGCGACGACGAAATAGGTGTCGTGCGCCTGCCAGTCGAACGGCGCCAGGGCTACCATGACCCCGGTAAGCCCGCCGATCACGAAGATGGCGATGCCGCCTGATCCGAACAGCATCGGCACGGAGAAGGTCACCCGGCCGGCCAGCATCGTGGCGATGAAGACGAAGATTTGCACGCCCGTCGGAATGGCGACCGATTCCGACGCGGCCGAGAAGAAAGCGAGTGAGATCTGCGGTAGGCCCGTGGTGAACATGTGATGCACCCACAGGCCGAAGGAAAGAAAACCCGTCCCCACGGCAGCGAGTACGATCCACGAATAACCGACTATCGGACGCTGCGCGAAAGTGGGCACGATCATCGCCATCAGGGCGATGGCCGGCAGGAAGATGATGTAGACCTCGGGATGGCCGAATATCCAGAACAGATGCTGCCACAAAAGCGGGTCTCCGCCGCGCGAGGCGTCGAAGAACGGCCAGTCGAACATCCGTTCCATCTCGAACAGGATGTCGCCCGCGATCAAAGGCGGGAAGGCAAAAAGGATCATCCCCGCGACGATCAACAGGTACCAGGCAAAGAGGGGCATGAGGTTGATCCGCATCCCAGGGGCCCGGCACTTCAAGACGCCCACGATCAGTTCAACCGCGGCGGCAATCGATGCGATCTCGATGAAGGACAAGCCGAGCAGCCATATATCGGCGCCCACCCCCTCTTCGCCGGTCGCCAGCGGCGGATACATGAACCAGCCGGATGACGGCGCCGCGTCGAAGAAGATCGACCCGCACACGAAGACACCGCCCAGGAGAAAACTCCAGAAACCGAAGGCTCCCAGGCGCGGGAACGGCAGTTCCCGGGCGCCGAGCATCGGTGGCAGCAGGAAGATCGCGACAGCCTCGAAGATCGGCACCGCGAACAGGAACATCATCACCGTGCCATGCAGGGTGAAGACCTGGTTGAAGGCGTTCGCAGACAGGAAGTCGTTGCCTGGCACCGCAAGCTGGATTCGGATCAGCAGGCCCAACACACCGGCGAACAGCATGAAACCGAATGCCGCCGACGCATACCAGAGACCGACCTGATAATTGTTGACGGAAGTCCAGTACCGCCATCCCGACGGGTTGTCCCAAACCGCCCGCAGTCGTTCTTCCTGGGCCCGGCGCTCGGCCAGCGGCAAGGGTTCCCCGACCGTCCTCATTGCAGCCCCTTCAGATAATCGGCAATGGCCTCGATGTCCTGCGGCGGCAGCATGTGGAACGCGGGCATCTTCGCGCCAGGCTTGATCGCGTCGGGATCCGCGATGAACCGCGCGATGGCTTCCTTGGTGTTCGGCAGGATTCCCGCTCCGAGCGTGGCGCGAGAGCCAAGATGCGAAAGATCCGGCCCGATCGCTCCCTGGGCTTCCGATCCCGCCACACGGTGGCATGCGCCGCAGCCGTTCTGAATGAACAGACGCTGACCGCTTCGCGCCGCGCCGTCCGCAGGACGCGCTTTCGCTTCCAGCCATTCCCGGAAGGCAGCGGGCTCCATCGCTATGGCCGAGAATGCCATGAGCGCATGGGAGGTGCCGCAATACTCCGCGCAAGGGCCTCGAAAGCTGCCGCTCTTGTTGGCCAACAGTGAAAGCCGGTTCGTCCGGCCGGGAATCATGTCCACCTTGCCGGCCAGCGCGGGGATCCAGAACGAATGAATGACGTCGTCGCTTTTCAGCAGCAGTTCCACCCGCTCGCCGACGGGAAGCCTGATTTCGTTGGCGGAGACGATCGGGGCGGCCTCCGGCCTGCGATAGACGACGCTCCACCAGAACTGCTTCCCGGTCACCTCGATGCGAAGACCTCCAGCGGTGGCCGCCTGCGCCGCAGGGCGCAGCGAGGGCATTTGCCACAAGCCGAAAGCCAGCAGCAGGAGGAGCGTCACGGAGGGAAATATCCCGCCGCCCCAGAGGATCAGCTTGCCGGATGCTGCTTCACTGAAGCGTCTTCGCTCCTGGCGGATCGCGTAAAGGAGAAGAGCAACGACTGACAGCCATATCGCAGCCCCGCCGATGAGCATTGCCTGGAAGAGGCGCGATATTTGAAGCGCCTCTTCCCCGGCCGGGTCGAGTGCCGATTGCACCCCGGAACAGCCAGCCGTGGCCAGACAGGAAAACAGGACGCAACCGGCCGCCCATCGTGTCACCGCGCTTACCCTTCGAGATGGCGGACATGGCGGCAAAGCGATGCCGGTTCCCTCCTTGGCTTTTCCGTCCGCGGCCAGTGTGGGACGAGCACAAACCGGAAAGTCGCTCCATTCGTTCCCACAATCCCTCCCCCGCCCCATCACCGCCCAGTTTGGGAATGGGGTGCCTCGACCGGCTTCGATTCCGGCGAGCCGCGAAAACGCAGAAAGATGGAAAGTACGACGAGCACGGCCGTCGACAGGAACTCCGACTGCCAGTTCTGAAACGACTCGAACCAGAAGCCCGGATCCCACAGGTAGGAAGCCAGGTCCTGGATCTCTCCTCCATGGAGGGAAGCTTCTTCATTCGCAGCCTTCAGGCTGCCGATCAAATGAAGAACGAAGGAGGCGGCGAACAGCAACGCAAGCACGATGCCGAGCGAATACGCGTAAAGGAAACGCGCAATCGCGTGCCCCGGAGACCGCTTCAACGATGGAAGGGGCGTGGTCCCGTGGTCGATGTCGGGATCGCGCGATTCCGAGGAGCCGCGCTGAAAAAGGAACGCCGTGAGCGCCACATAGGCGGCCATTTGCAGGAACTCGCTCTCCCAGTTTTCGAAGACGGCCGACAAAAACTCCCCGCTTCCTAGATAGGTGAGCAGACCCATCTGGGAGCTTCCATGGCGAAACAGTTCCTCGTTGCGGGCGCTCCATCCCGTCAGGGCCATGGCCACGATGCTGAAGGCGAAAGCGGCGCTGAGCGCGATGGTCAGGCCATTGTCGCGAAGCCTCCGCGCCAGACGTGACGCCGGCTTCGTCCTCGCATCGATTTGTCCGCTTTCGACAGTCATTGCGCACGCCATGGCTCGCCATCGGCGGTCACGGCCTCGATACCCGCCAGTTTATCGTCGAACGCGCCGTGGCCAGCGATTTCCTTGGCGGGTGGATCAGGTGTTTCGTACGCCCACATGAAATCGTCGGCTGCTTCGCCGACCGCGGTCACGCGCCAATAACTCGCGGTGCCCTTCAGCGGACAATGGCTGGACGTGTTCGTCTTCTGCAAGAATTCGAAATAGATGTCCTCGAACGGGACATAGAAAACAGGCTTGTATCCATCCTCGCGCAGCAGCTTGGCGTTCTTGGTTGAAGCGATGATGGCGTCCGAAAAAGTGACGGTGACCGTTCCCTCGAATGGTTCGATCGACATCTCCCGGCGGGAATCGCTCAGAGGCTCGTGCATGTCGAAATCTCCCTTTTGCGACGGATCCAACTTTGAACGTCCCTGCATCCGTTCGGTTCCTGCCGGATTGGAAGCCAGCGCCCTGCCGACAGGTGTGGTGGAACCAAAACGGGCATTGCGCGTTTAATCCGCTGCTTTTTTTGCGTTCTTCCTGGAGCGGGACTGTCACATAGAGGGGTGGCATCCATGGTTTTCAATGAGATCGAATATGCGGATGCCGGAGTTGTTCGGCTCGCCCGGAGAGTTGCGCCATGAACATCGAGCCCGCTCGAGACCAGCTTGCGCGCCGCCAGATCCTGAATGCGCTTCGGGCCTTCAGGCGTGGTGACTTCTCGGTCCGCATCCACAACGGCTACGAGGGCATCGACGCCGAGATCGCTGACACCTTCAATGAGATCGTCGAGATCAACGACCAGCTCGCGCGAGAGTTCGAGCGGCTCAGCCGCGTGGTCGGCAAGGATGGCAGGATCGGGGAGCGCGGCCGCGTGCGCAATGCCACGGGCAGCTGGGAATCGTCTATCCGTTCCGTCAACGATCTCATCGAGGATATGGTCCAGCCGACGGCGGAGGTCGCGCGCGTCATCGGCGCGGTTGCGAAAGGCGATCTTTCCCAGACGATGATGGTCGAGATCGACGGCCGGCCCCTGCGGGGCGAGTTCCTGCGCATCGGAAAAATCGTCAATACCATGGTCGGCCAGTTGGCCTCTTTTGCCTCCGAGGTGACGCGCGTGGCGCGCGAGGTCGGCACGGAAGGAAAGCTGGGCGGCCAGGCGCGGGTGAAGGGTGTCGCGGGAACCTGGAAGGACCTGACCGACAACGTCAACCTCATGGCCGAGAATCTCACCGGCCAGGTGCGCAACATCGCCGAGGTGACGACCGCCGTCGCGTCAGGCGATCTGTCGAAAAAGATCACCGTCGACGTCAAGGGCGAGATCCTGGAACTGAAGGATACCATCAACACGATGGTCGATCAGCTCAACTCCTTCGCCTCGGAAGTGACGCGGGTCGCGCGCGAGGTCGGCACCGAAGGAAAGCTCGGCGGTCAGGCGCGGGTAAAGGGTGTCGCGGGAACCTGGAAGGACCTGACCGACAACGTCAACCTCATGGCCGAGAACCTCACCGGCCAGGTGCGCAACATCGCCGAGGTGACGACCGCCGTCGCGTCAGGCGATCTGTCGAAAAAGATCACCGTCGACGTCAAGGGCGAGATCCTGGAATTGAAGAACACCATCAACACGATGGTGGACCAGCTCAACTCCTTCGCCTCGGAGGTGACGCGCGTGGCGCGCGAGGTCGGCACCGAAGGCAAGCTCGGCGGCCAAGCGAGGGTGGAAGGTGCCGGGGGCACCTGGAAGAACCTGACGGACAACGTCAACCTCATGGCCGAGAACCTCACGGCACAAGTGCGCAACATCGCGGATGTGACGACCGCTGTCGCTTCTGGCGACTTGTCGAAGAAGATCACCGTCGCGGTCCAGGGCGAGATCCGGGAACTGAAGGACACCATCAACACCATGGTCGACCGGCTGAACTCCTTCGCTTCGGAGGTGACGCGCGTGGCGCGCGAAGTCGGGACCGAAGGGAAGCTCGGCGGCCAGGCGCAGGTTCGGGGTGTGGCCGGAACGTGGAAGGACCTGACGGACAATGTGAACCTGATGGCCGCGAACCTCACGGGCCAGGTTCGCAACATCGCCGAAGTCACCACCGCCGTTGCCCGCGGCGATCTTTCGAAGAAGATCACCGTCGACGTCAAGGGCGAGATCCTGGAGCTGAAGGACACCGTCAACACGATGGTCGATCAGCTCAACTCCTTCGCTTCGGAAGTCACGCGCGTCGCCCGAGAGGTCGGATCCGAGGGCAAGCTCGGCGGGCAGGCGCATGTCGAAGGTGTGGCCGGCACCTGGAAAGACCTTACCGACAATGTCAACCTCATGGCGACCAACCTCACCAATCAGGTCCGGGGTATTGCCGAGGTCACCACGGCGGTCGCTTCCGGCGATCTGTCGAAGAAGATCACCGTCGACGTGCGCGGCGAAATTCTGGAGCTGAAGGACACCATCAACACGATGGTCGACCGCTTGAACTCGTTCGCTTCCGAGGTGACGCGCGTGGCGCGCGAAGTCGGGACCGAGGGGAAGCTGGGCGGGCAAGCGCAGGTGCGAGGGGTCGCGGGCACCTGGAAGGATCTGACGGACAACGTCAATCTCATGGCCGAGAACCTGACCGGCCAGGTGCGAAACATCGCTGAAGTCACGACGGCAGTGGCGCGGGGCGACCTGTCCAAGAAGATCACCGTCGACGTGAAGGGCGAGATCCTGGAACTGAAATCGACGATCAACACCATGGTCGACCAGTTGAACTCCTTCGCAGGCGAAGTGACGCGCGTCGCCCGCGAGGTCGGCACAGAAGGCAAGCTCGGCGGGCAGGCTCGTGTGGGCGGCGTGGCGGGGACATGGAAGGATCTGACCGACAACGTCAATCTGATGGCGACCAACCTCACCAACCAGGTGCGGGGTATCGCCGAAGTTGTCACGGCAGTTGCACAAGGCAATCTCAGGCGCAAACTGACGGTCGATGCCAAGGGCGAGATCGCCTCGCTCGCCGACACCATCAACGGCATGATCGACACGCTCGCCACCTTCGCCGATCAGGTGACGAACGTGGCGCGCGAGGTCGGTATCGAGGGCAAGCTCGGCGGACAGGCGCGTGTCCCCGGCGCCGCAGGCCTGTGGCGCGATCTCACCGACAACGTGAACCAGCTCGCTGCCAACCTGACCACGCAAGTGCGCGCCATTGCCGAGGTATCCACGGCGGTGACGAAAGGCGACTTGACGCGCTCCATCAGCGTGGAGGCCTCGGGAGAGGTCGCGGCGCTCAAGGATAACATCAACGAGATGATCCGAAACCTAAAGGATCAGACGCTCAAGAATGCCGAACAGGATTGGCTGAAGACGAACCTTGCTCGTTTTTCCCGCATGCTGCAGGGCGAGCGCGACCTGGCCACGGTGTCGCGCCTCATCATGTCGGAGCTGGCTCCGCTCGTTAATGCTCAATACGGCGTCTTCTATGTCGCCAATCGCTTCGAGAGCGAGACCTATCTTGAGCTCGCCGCGTCCTATGGGGCAGAAAGCAAGGATTCCATCCGGCAACGGCTCGATCTGCGTCAGGGCCTGATCGGTCAGTGCGCCGCCGACAAGCGGATGATCTTGTTGGACAACGTTCCGTCCGACTTCCTGCGCATTACGTCCGGACTGGGCGATGCCGCACCTGCCAATGTCATCATCCTTCCTGCCCTCTTCGAGGATGAGGTAAAGGCCGTCATAGAATTGGCCTCCTTCCGGGAATTCAACGACACCCATCAGTCGTTCCTAATCCAGCTGATGGAATCGGTCGGAATCGTGCTCAACACCATTGCCGCGACGATGCGGACGGAGGGGCTGCTGACCCAGTCGCAATTGCTCACGGCCGAACTCCAGGCGCGACAGAGCGAACTGACGAAGAAGCAGGAGGAGTTGCACGCCACCAACGAGGAACTGCAGGAGAAGGCGCAGCTCCTCGAGAACGAGAAGAAGCACGTCGAGAACAAGAACCTGGAGATCGAGATGGCGCGGCGGGCGCTCGAGGAAAAGGCCGAGCAGCTCGCTTTGACCTCGAAATACAAGTCGGAGTTCCTTGCCAATATGAGCCATGAGTTGCGCACTCCGCTCAACTCCCTGCTCATCCTCTCAAATCTGCTCGCCAACAATCAGCAAGGCAATCTCAACGAAAAGCAGGTGGAATTCGCCAGGACCATCAATTCGGCCGGCACCGACTTGCTCGGGCTCATCAACGACATCCTGGATCTGTCGAAAATCGAATCCGGCACCGTGTCGATCGACATCAACGACGTGCCCCTCGCCCATCTCAGACAACATATGGAGCGTACCTTTCGCCAACTCGCCATCGACAAGGGGCTCGGCTTCACGATCAGCGTCGATCCGGCGCTTCCCGAAAAGGTGCGGACCGATGAGAAGCGGCTCCAGCAGATCGTTCTGAATCTCCTTTCCAACGCGTTCAAATTCACCTCCGACGGGGATGTCGTCCTCAGCTTCGGCGTGCAGCGGACTGGCCGCTCCGGTAACGGCTCCGCCGGGGACGCACTGTCGATTGCCGTCACCGACACCGGCATAGGAATTCCCGAGGACAAGCAGAAGCTGATCTTCGAGGCCTTCCAGCAGGCGGACGGCACCACCAGCCGCAAATATGGAGGGACGGGACTGGGCCTCTCGATCAGCCGGGAGATCGCCCGTCTGCTCGGGGGAGAGCTTCAGGTCGAAAGTTCCCCCGGAGCAGGATCCACATTCACCCTGATCATTCCATTCGAGGGACCCGCCAAGACGCCTGCTCCTCAGATTGCACCCGTCATTGCGATCGAAGAACCCTCGGTTCCCGCAGAGGTCGCGCCGCAACCTGAGTTCGTCGATGACCGCGACACGATCCATTCGGGCGATCGCGTGGTGCTGATCGTGGAAGATGATGTGACGTTCGGCGGATTGCTGCTCGGTCTGGCGCGCGCCGCAGGACTGAAGGCCGTCTTGTCCAGCAGCGGCTCCGGGACGCTGGCTCTGGCGCGCAAACTCATGCCTGACGCGATCACGCTCGATCTCGGGTTGGCGGACATCGATGGATCGGTGCTCTTCGACCTGCTTCGCCACGACCCCAAGACCAGGCACATTCCAATCCACGTCATTTCTGGCGCCGAAGACAGTGTCTTGCTCACCAGAAAAGGTGCTTCGAGCGTCGCCACCAAACCAGTCTCGCCCGAGGATCTCGGGCGCGTTTTCGAGGAAATTCACAGGAGCAAGTTACGCGTGCAGCGCAACGTACTCGTGGCGGATCCGGATCCGGACCGACGTCTCTCCCTCGTCGACGCGATCAGGGACGGGGTCACGGCGGTGACGGCGCTTCCCCATATCGCCGCCAACGCCGACACCGAACTTCCCGCCTACGACGCTGTCGTGTTGGGCTTCGGGCGCTCCGCCAGGGAAAATGCACAAGTGCTCGACGAGGTCCTTGTACATCTCGGGGACAACGCCGAAAGGCTCGTATTCTTCACCCCTTATCCCGATGCGCTTGAACAGGCCCTCGCCTTGAGCCCTTCCCTGCTCGCAGTTCCTCGCGCGGAGAACTTCTCTCAGCTCCTGGTTCTGATTTCAGCCGTATTGCCCGGCAACGGTGACCAGGTCGATGGGGAGAACCAAAGCGACAACGCCGACCTTGCGGGCGCCAAGGTGCTGATCATCGACGACGACATCCGTAACATCTATTCGCTGACAAGCGTGCTCGAGACATACGGCATAACCGTATTGCACGCCGAGGGAGGAGCAGAAGGCATTTCGATTCTGCAGCAAACACCAGACATCGACGCCGTTCTGATCGACATCATGATGCCCGAAATGGACGGATACGAGACCATGCAGGAGATCCGCTCCAGGCCAAGCATGGCCGAAATTCCCCTTATCTCGGTAACGGCGAAGGCCATGAAGGGCGATCGACAGAAATGCCTCGAGGCTGGAGCCTCCGACTATATCGCAAAGCCGGTCGACATCGACCTTTTGCTCGCTCTGCTAAGGGTCTGGGTCGGGCGGTGTCGACACAGTCACCCGGCCGACACCATTCCGGCTTGATCCGCACCGATGGAGAGACAGTCGAGAGTGAGACCAGTGAAGGCAGGGCTGCTCAGCCAATCGGACCTCGTTGTTACGGCAGGTCGCAGTCGCGTGCTGGCCGTGGACGACGACCAGCGGAATCTGACGGCCATCAGGGAAGTTCTTTCTCCGGCGGCGGAGGTGGTCTGCGCGCGTTCGGGGGAAGAGGCACTCCGATTTCTTCTGAAGGAGGAATTCGCCGTCATATTGCTGGACGTATTGATGCCGGGCCTCGACGGCTACGAAACGGCGACACTCATTCGCCAACGTGAGCAATCAAAGCGTACCCCCATCATATTCCTCACGGCGATCAACAAGGAGCAGGCCCATATGCTGCGCGGCTACGACGCCGGCGCTGTCGATTTCGTTTTCAAGCCTTTCGACCCCGCGATGCTGCGTTCCAAGGTGGCGGTCTTCGTCGAACTGTTCGAAAAAACACGAGAGATTCAGAGAAAGGCCGAGCGCGAACAGCATCTTCTGGAAGAAACGCTGCAGGCGCAGGTCGAAAAGCTGGAGGCGGAGCGAGCGCTTCGCAAAGCAGAGCGACGACAGGCGCTGATCCTCGGGGCGCTGCCGCTGGCATTGTTCGTCGAAGATATCGCGGAAGCATCACGGGCGCCCCGATTCATCGGGGGCGATATCGAGAAGCTGACCGGCTTCCCAGATTCGACGTTCAGCGGCGATCACGATTTTTGGATTTCGCGCCTGCACCCGGACGATTCCCACGCTCTTGAACGCGCAGACCATCGGACGCTTGGCACGAGGGAATATCGGTGGCTCCATGCCGACGGTACCTATCGACATTTCCTCGAGCAGGTCATCCCGTTCGAAGGCGAAGGCCTGGCTGGCACCTTGCTCGACGTGACAGACCGCCGACAGCTCGAGGATCGCTTGATGCAGGCCCAACGGCTCGATGCAATCGGCAAACTTACCGGCGGTCTCGCCCATGACTTCAACAATCTCCTGGCGGCCATACTGAGCGGCCTCGACCTGCTTGAGCGCCGTGCCTCTCTCGACCAGAACGCAACCCGCATCATCGGATTGATGCGACACTCCGCGCAGCAGGGAACAGACCTGATCAACAGGATGCTTGCGTTTTCGCGCCGCCAGCAGTTGCAGCCGAAGGCAGTCGCGCTGCCCACCTTGGCCGACACGATGAACGGCCTCGTTGCGCAACTGCTCGGCGGCCTTGTCCGCTTCGAGTGGGACGTCGAGGAGACCGCCTGGCCTGTTCATGTCGATGTCGGGCAGCTTGAACTGGCGTTCATGAACCTCGTCTTCAACGCCCGCGACGCCATGCCGTCGGGAGGCACGGTTTCGGTGCGAGCCGTGAACCGGACCATAGACGTCGACTGCGATGATCTCGCGGCCGGCGACTACGTGGTCGTGACGGTGAACGATACCGGCTCCGGCATCGCTCCCGAGATATTGCCGAAGGTCATCGAACCGTTCTTCACGACGAAGTCAGTCGGCAAGGGAACAGGACTTGGGCTAAGCACCACTTACGGCTTCGCCCGCCAGTCGGGCGGTACGCTCCGAATCGACAGCGTGCTTGGCCGTGGGACTTCTATGGAGCTATGGCTGCCGCGCTCGCGTGAGCAAGTCGAACAACAGTCTCCCAAGCCGCAGGCGCCGAGCCTCCCGGAGCCCGTGCAGGCGCTGCCCTCGGTTCTCCTCGTCGACGACAGCGCGAGCCTGAGGAAGCTGACGGCACAATCCTTGCGCGATCGCGGCTTTGAGGTAACGACGGCGGCCGGCGGCGCGGAGGCGCTTGCCTTCATAGAGAAGGAGCCCCGCCGCTTCGATGTGATCGTCACCGATTTCGCCATGCCCTTGATTTCCGGCCTCGAGGTCATACGCGTCGCCCGGAACCTGCGAAGGAATTGGCCGGCGATCATCATCAGCGGCTACGTCGACGGCGATGCCATCGAGGGCCGGCCGGCGGATGTAGCATTGTTATCGAAGCCATTCAGCGATGCTGCGCTCGTGGAGAGCATTCTTGACGCGGTGCGCGGCAAAGGGTGACCGCTTCGGCTGGGCGCCTCCATGCTTCTGGAACCGGTTCTTCCGCCGGACGCTGTCCGTCCTACGCAGTCCCTCGGAGGTCCCGGAATTACGAAATTGTCCTTCGACAGCGTGGTTCGCGTGCGATCCGGCAGCGCCAATTCGATCGCGGAGGTCCGGTCGGTCGAGGATGCTGCCGGCGTGCTCATCGACTGGCCTCATGCCCGTCGAGGGCCTTTGTATCATTCCGCGCGTGAGATCGTCGAAGCGGCTATGAAGGGACAAGCCGGCGCATCGGAGGCCGAAGCGGCTTTCACTGCGCTCGCCTCCGAGGCCGGCGTGCTGGTCGATTGAATCGCGGAACCTCTCCCGGTCGGCGATCAAAGTGCCTGATGCCAAGGAGGCCAGGCGACGCAGTCCGCCGCTGCCGGCCAAGACGCCGGGTGACCTGGGCACGGTATCACCTGGCCACGGTATCATCGTCCAAACCGCGCCGGGATGGCTAGTTCAGCCCTTCAGGATGACGGCGCAGGCATGGCGCGCCCCTGACTTGCCGGACGGTTGGCTCTGATAATCATCAGGCCCGCCATGGATCATGAGCGCGCGGCCGATGACATCATTGTCGCCTTCCCCGAGCCTTATGGCGCTGTTGAAAACCTGCGCGCGCACCGTGCCGTCGGCCTCCACGTGAAGGTTCGGCATATCCCCGACATGCGGCCCGCCGGGCGCCTTGTATCCATGCTCCTTGCCGCCTGGATCGAAATGACCGCCCGCCGATTCGTGCTTGGCGGCGGCCTCGCACTTACCCGTCTCATGGACATGGAAGCCGACCCATTGGCCGGGAGGCAGGCCCGTCACCTCGAGTTCGATCAGAACGCCGTCCGCCATGCCGGTAAGCGTTGCCGACCCATTTCTCTCTCCGGTCATGTTGACGAATTCAGCCTTCGCAGTGACAGCCTCCTGTGCGGCGGCGGGTCCGCCTGCCGAAGCCAGGCCTGCCGCCGCGACGACAATCCATTTCATCATCGCTCAACTCCTTTACGTCCACCGGTTGAACCAGGCCGAAGCGACATTGTTCCAGCGCCATGCCGGTCTACCCGGCATTGCGCGTGTTCCCGTGCGATGCGATCCTCACTGGGTTCGAGACAACCTACGCAAATACGGGGCACGACATGAAGCTGCGATTGCTGCGCAATGCGACGCTGAAGCTCTCCTATGGAGGCAGGACTATCCTGATCGATCCATATTTCGCTCCCCGGCACAGTCTGCCCTCCTTTACCGGGCGTTCTCCCAATCCCCTGGTGGACCTTCCCATTGCGGCCGAGGAGATCCTCTCGGGCGTCGAGCTTGTCGTGGTCTCCCACCTTCACTCGGACCATTTCGACAAAGTTGCGCAGCAGGCGGTCCCAAAGCACCTGCCCATCATCTGCCAGCCGGGCGACGAGGCGACGATCGTCGCGGCCGGCTTCACCAACGTGACACCGCTGACGGCGAGCGTCGATTGGAAGGGTCTGAGGCTTACGCGGTGCGAGGGCAGCCACGGGCTGGGCCCAGTGGTCGAAAAAATGGGCAGTGTGATGGGCTTCGTGCTCGAAGCTTCCGAAGAGCCAAAGCTCTATTGGGCGGGCGACACAGTCTTGTACGCGCCCGTCCTCGACACCATCCGCTCGACGAAGCCCGATATCATCGTTACCCATTCCTGCGGCGCGCGCTGGGACGGAGACCTCATCGTCATGGATGCCGACCAGACGACTGCCCTGTGCGAGGCCGCTCCGGAATCGATCGTCGTCGCAACCCATATGGAAGCGCTCGATCACGCCACGGTGAACCGCACGGATCTCCGGCGCGCGGCGGACGCGAAAGCCATTCCCACGACACGGCTGATCATTCCAAGCGACGGCGAAACGATCGATTTCCCGCGATAGCCATTGGCTCATCAGTGTTGCCGCCTCGCCATTCCCCTCATTGAGCGCGAAGCGATTTCGTTGGAATATCGGTCCCCGCGGGAATCCTTTGTACCATCAGTCGGGGCGACCACAGGGAGGGAGGAAATGGCACTTCAATTGACAGGGATCCACCACCTGACCGCGATCACGGCGGACGCTCCGGCGAATCTGAGATTCTATACGCAGACTCTGGGACTTCGTCTGGTCAAGAAGACGGTGAACCAGGATGACACCAGCGCCTACCATCTTTTTTACGCCGACGCCCTTGCGACCCCCGGAACGGATGTCACCTTCTTCGACTGGCCAGTTGGGCGCGAGCGTCGGGGGACGCACAGCATCGCTCGTACGGGCTTGCGCGTCGGCGGCGGCGCCAGCCTCGCCTGGTGGCGCAACCACCTGAAGTCCCGATGCGCCTTCACCGGGCAGATCACCGAGATCGGAGGCTATTTTTCGCTGGATTTCGAGGATTTCGAGGGCCAGCGCCTTCGGCTGGTCGATGACGGCGGAAAAGGTCAGGCGCACCCGTGGGACAGGAGCCCAATCCCGGCCGAGCACCAGATCCGCGGCCTTGGGCCGATCACGCTGAGCGTCCCCGAGCTGAGACCGACGGAGGCGGTGCTGACGACCGTGATGAACATGCGCAAAGTCAGGGACTACCCCTCGCCGGATGACAAGGGTCATGTTCATGTCTTTGCCATGGGAGAAGGCGGGCCATCGGCGGAACTCCACGTCGCCGTTCAGCCGGGATTGCCGGTGGCGTCGCAAGGCGCCGGCGCGGTTCATCACGTGGCCTTTCGCACGCCGGACGTCGAGACCATGCACGAATGGACCGATCGGCTGGCGAGTTTCCGCCTGCCCACGAGCGGGGAGGTCGAGCGCTACTATTTCCGCTCTCTCTACTTTCGCGAACCGAACGGCATATTGTTCGAAATCGCCACGGACGGGCCGGGCTTCACCGCCGACGAACCGCTCGCGACACTCGGCGAGAAACTGTCGCTGCCGCCCTTCCTCGAGCCAAGACGCGCCTCAATTGAAGCGGGGCTCAAGCCGCTCGCCTGATCGGCGAACATGGGGCGCATCAGACGGTGCGTCCTTCGAGGCTCGCACCTCGGGATGAGGAAGGATTCGCATTTCCTGCGCGGTTGTGTGTGGGCCATTCCATGCGGATGAACGTGGCGTGCGATAGGGATCCCGCTCCGTCTCGGAGAGGGGGCCTGCCGGGCAATGACAAAAGCCATCACTTCGCAAGGGTGCGCGCGAAGCGAGCCTCGAAGGACCATGCACCGATATTACGGCGCCGTGCCGCCTGGCGGTGAGATCCAGCCCGGCACACCCATATGAGCCGCAGTGACCATCCCCTGCAAGGTCTCGATGGCGGAGGATTGCGGAAGCTGATCGCCTTCCAGCTCCGGCGGGACCTTCCAGCCGGGATCGACACCCTCCATGTTCGGCAGCTCGTGGGCGATGCCTTTATGGCAGTCGATGCAGGTCGCCTGCCCCGACAGCAGATAACGCGTGTGGATCGTCGCGGCGCGCTCGGTCTGCTTGGAAAGGTCCATCGCGACCGCGGAATGGCAATTCCGGCATTCGAGGCTGTCATTGGCCTTGAGCCGGGCCCATTCGTGCTGGGCAAGCTCCAGCCTATGGTCAAGAAACTTGCGGCGCGTGTTGATCGTGCCGAAGATCTTTCCCCAGACCTCCTTGGAAGCCTGCATCTTGCGGGCAATCTTATCGGTCCAGTCATGCGGCACGTGACAATCGGGACAGGATGCGCGCACGCCCGAGCGATTGGTGAAATGGATAGTCCGCGTGAGTTCCTCGTAGACGTTCGTTTCCATCTCGTGACAGGAGGTGCAGAACGCCTCCGTGTTGGTGATCTCCAGCGCCGTGTTGAAGGCGCCCCAGAAAATCACGCCCCCGACGAAGCCGCCGAGCGTCAGGAAGGCAAGGCTCAGCGTCGCGGCGGGCGTGGTCAGGAAGCGCCAGACCCAGCCGATCGCGCTCTTGATCCGCTCCATGATCATTCATCCCCGGCGTGTTCGACACCCATCTCGCTCATGTCCTTGAATTTGTTCCCCACCAAAGGCTGATTGGTCGCCTGGGGCACATGGCAGGCAGTGCAGAAATATCGCCGGGGAGAGACGTCCGCGAGCATCTGGCCGTCGCGCGTGATGTAGTGCGTGACGGATATCATCGGCGCTCCGGAGCCTTCCGTGAACTCGCGCTTGTGGCAGGAGAGGCAACGGTTCGTATTGACCGAGAGCTGGTAGCCTTCGATCGAATGGGGAATGACAGGCGGCTGGTCGGGATAAGCTCGCATGCGGCGGACATCGTCGACGACCCATTTCGGCAATGGAGCTGGCTTCGGCGACTCGGTGAACGGCACGTCTCCGAGCAACTGGTTTCCCATCTGGGCCAGCGCAACCGAGACCGTTGAGATTGCCGCCACGCCCAGCGCCGCGATGAAAACGTGCCGCCGCGTCACGCGGCGGAGATGACCTTGACCGCGCATTTCTTGAAATCCGTCTGTTTGGAGATGGGATCGGTGGCGTCCAGCGTCGTCTTGTTGATGAGTTCGCTGGCATCGAACCACGGCACGAAGATCACGCCTTTGGGCATACGGTTGCGGCCGCGTGTCTCGATACGGGTGCGTATCTCTCCACGGCGGGAAACGATCTTCACCTCGGCACCCTGGTTCAATCCGCGCTTGCGCGCATCGTCGGCATTCATGAAACAGACGGCAGCGGGGAATGCCCTGTAGAGTTCCGGCACGCGCATCGTCATCGAGCCGGAATGCCAATGCTCCAGGACCCGGCCGGTCACCAGCCAGAGGTCGTATTCCCCATCCGGGGATTCCGCGGGCGGCTCATAGGGAACTGCGATGATCCTGGCCTTCCCGTCAGGGTTGCCATAGAACTTCACCCCCTCTCCCGGCTTGACGTAGGGATCGAGGCCCTCCCGGTACCGCCATCTGGTCTCTTGACCGTCGACGACTGGCCAGCGCAGTCCCCGCACCTCGTGATAGGTGTCGTAGGGAGCGAGATCGTGGCCGTGACCGCGCCCGAAACGGGCATACTCCTCGAAGAGCCCCTTCTGCAGGTAGAACCCGAAGTCCTTCGCTTCCTGGTTCTCGAATTCGGCATTGATCTCGGTAAGCGGGAACTGGTCGACATTCCCGTTCTGGAAGAGCACGTCGAACAGCGTCTTGCCTCGGTAGCCGGGGTTCGCCTCGAGGATTTCCGCAGGCCAGACTTCGTCCGTGGTGAAGCGCTTGGAGAACTCCACGAGCTGCCAAAGATCGGATCGCGCCTCTCCGGGCGCCTGGACAAGTTGATGCCAGACATGCGTCCGGCGTTCGGCGTTTCCGTATGCCCCTTCCTTTTCGACCCACATCGCCGCAGGCAGGATCAGGTCGGCATTGACGGCGGTGACTGTGGGATAGGCATCCGAGACGACGACGAAATTGTCGGGGTTGCGGTAACCCGGATAGGTCTCGTTGCCGGTGTTGGGCGCGGCTTGCAGGTTGTTGTTGACCTGGATCCAGTACCAGTTGAGCCTGCCGTCCTTCAGCATGCGATCCTGCAGGACAGCGTGGTAGCCGGGCTGGTCGGGTATGAGTCCGTGCGGCACCTTCCAGATGTCCTCCGCATGTGCCCGATGCTCGGGATTGGTCACCGTCATGTCGGCGGGGAGCCTGTGTGCAAACGTTCCCACTTCGCGCGCCGTGCCGCAGGCCGAAGGCTGGCCCGTCAAGGAGAATGGACTGTTGCCGGGCTCGGAGATCTTTCCGGTCAGCAGATGCACATTGTAGAGCATCTGGTTCGCCCAGACGCCGCGCACATGCTGGTTGAAGCCCATGGTCCACAGCGACATGACCTTCTTGGCCGGATCCGCATAGAGTTCGGCCAATTCCTCCAGGAAGTCGGGCTCCACCCCGCTTAGCTTAGCCACCTTGTCCAGCGTGTATTCGGAGACGAACCGCTTGAACGCGTCGAAGTCGATCGGCTCGGTCTTGCCTGGATCTCCCGCCCCGGTGGCCTTCTGCTCGAGAGGATGTTCCGGCCTGAGGCCGTAGCCGATGTCCGTCGCTCCCTTCACGAAGACCGTGTGGTTCCGCACGAAGTCCTCGTGCACACGGCCAGTCGTGATGATGTGGTTGGCGATGTAGTTGAGGATCGCCAGATCCGTCCCCGGCCTGAAGATGATCGGGATGTCGGCGAGATCCATGGAGCGATGGGTGAAGGTCGACAGCACCGCGCAACGGACATGCGGATGCCCGAGCCTTCGGTCCGCCACCCGGGTCCACAGGATCGGGTGCATTTCGGCCATGTTGGAACCCCACAGCACGAACGCATCGGCATGTTCGAAATCGTCATAGCAGCCCATCGGCTCGTCCATGCCGAAGGTTCGCATGAACGCGTAGGCGGCCGATGCCATGCAATGGCGGGCGTTCGGGTCGAGATTGTTTGAACGCAGACCCGCTCGCATCAGCTTGGTGGCGGCATATCCTTCGAAGATCGTCCACTGGCCTGAGCCGAACATGCCCACCGCCGTGGGGCCTTTTTCTCTGAGGACCTGCTTGCACTTGTCGGCCATGACGTCGAAGGCCTCGTCCCAGGAGACGGCTTCGAACTCCCCATCCTTGTCATAGACACCGTTCTTCTTGCGCAGCAGCGGCGTCGTCAGCCGGTCGGCGCCATACATGATCTTGGAAAGGAAATAGCCTTTCACGCAGTTGAGACCGCGATTGACCTCCGCCTGCATGTCGCCATGCGTGGCGACCACCTGGCCCTCCTTGACGCCGACCATCACGCCGCAGCCCGTCCCGCAGAAGCGGCAAGGCGCCTTGGACCATTTTATCTCCAAAGCGCTGACCCCGCCGGCGACAGGCTGGGCGACGGCGGGCGCCGTCATCCCGGCGGCTGCCGCGGCGATGCCGGCAGCCTGCGCCTTCAGCATTTCGCGTCGCGTCAGTTGCGAGTTCATGTTTCCGCGACCTCCTGTTTATCTATGTGCTCGTAGACCATGTTGGCCGTGATCACCCCGTCGAGCAGCGCAATGCGCGTGAGCCTGTCGCCCAGCACCCCGGTATTCGGGCCTTCGATGACAATGACGACCTTGCTGTCCCGGGCGGCATGCACCTCGACGCCGTCCAGTTTCGACAATTCCGCCAGCACGTCCTGCAGCTTCGCCGGAGAGACCGTAACCACTGCGCTAGAAATGTGGTGAGCGCCTTCAGGCATGGGCCGGCTCCGGATTGTGCCCGACCATCTCTATCGCACCGGCGGGACAGGGCGCCACGCAGGCGCCGCATCCGTTACAGGCCTCCGCGACGACTTCAGGTGTGAAAGGCCCGCCAACGCGCGGACGAAAGCGGATTGCTTCCTGCGGGCACGCGTCGCGACAGGTCATGCATGCGACGCCGCCCCTGGCGAGGCATCGATCGGAAATCGTGCCCACATGGAGGAAGGCAACTGGATCATCGCGCTCGAAGACGGTTTCAGGACACGCTGCCGCGCATGCACCGCAGAACGTGCATTCGCCGAGAGCGAAGTTTACGGTCGGCAGTCCCTGCGAAAGCACGATGATCCCTGTCGGACAGGCATCGACACAGGCGGCGCAGCCCGTGCAACGTTCCAGACCGGCTGACGTCGCGCCGGGCGGTCGGATCGGCGACGGCAAGCGGGGCAGCCCTGAGAGGAAGTTGCGCCGGGTGTATCTGGCGGGTCCTTCCATCGTCGCCCTCAGTGGATGCCGCCGGCCGGCGGTCCGGGAGGACCGAAGACGATCTGCCACATCCAGACGAGAAAGCCATAGCCTCCGACGACGCCGACGGCGAGGATGGGCCAAATGCCGAACGCCAGCACGAGGAAGGCAATGATTTCCTTCCTCCGTAGCTGCCTGCTCGGCCTTTCCGCCGCTTCACTGTCCTGGGTCATGAACCACCTCATGGGCCTTGGACGAAGCCCTGCGTTGTAGCCTCCACGACCCGACGCAGGCTTGTCAGGCTATCCGCTAGGCAGCATTTTTCAATACCCACTGCAACTTTTGTTATGGAATCATGGCGCCTTGGCGCTTTCGGCGACGGGGGCGGATCGCCAATGAAAGATCTTGCCAGCTCGGTTTCTTAACACTTCGCCAGCTCAATTCTGCTTCTGTCAGGATCCGGGCAAGACGGGCGTTTCACTTCTGGCGATCCACGATCTGAACTGCGCCCTCGTCATTGGAGCGACCATCGCACGAGATCGCGCATCACGTTATTTGCACGTCTCGACTGTTTGAACGGAGCATCCCGCGAGCATCATTTGGCCACTGGACAATCACACGTTCAAGCGCTCCGCCTGGCACGGCGACCGCTTCGGCCTCTCACGACTGATCAATCCGCCGCGAGGTCGGCCTCGAGTATGGGAGCGATGCCGAGCGTGCTCTCTCCTCGGTTGTGGGCGACGGCCAGCCGGAAGCTGTGCGCGATCCTTACTGCACGATCCATAAAGATCGCCGCGATCTCCGGCGGACAGATCCGCCGCACCGTGTCGCGAAAAAGCGTGAGCCAACGCCGGAAATGCGCCTCGCCAAGGCCGGGGATCATCAAATGGGGCCGCAACGGCCGGCCGTCATAGCGGGATGTGCGCAGCAGCATCGACGACCAGAAGTCGCACATGTTTGAAAGATGAGGCGGCCAACGGTCCGCCGGGATCGCGCCGTTGAAGATCGGGCCGAGCAGAGCATCCCTTCGGATCTCGTCGTAGAAGCCGTGAACCACGTCGTGGATCATACGCTCGTCCAGGGCGCCCGGCAGCGGCCGGCCATCGACAAGGATCGCCCTCTCGCCCGCGGGGGGCCCGCCCGCCGCGGTCATGCTCCAACTCCACTGCGCCAAATGCCGGCTACGATCATCATCTATGCGGCCCGTCTGATCCAGGGTCAAAGGTCGCAACTACGAAGGCCGATTTCAATGCTTCCTATTGGCGCATGGCGGGCCCAGGCTGAACGCATATCGCGCCAACTGAGATTTGCGCGATATGCTTTAGCTATTTAGTTCGGCAGACGTTCCAGGATGACCAGTTGGCGCGGCGGCCGGCGTGTCAGGAACGAAACGAACCGCATCAGGCTCCCGATCCGATAGTTGCGCCTTACCTTCACCGGCGCCGATTGCGGTTCTATGCGCTGGAAATTCCATCGCGAGTAGGTGTCCGCCCAAGCATCGGCCGTGATCATCCAGACCGGTCCCGGCTCCGACGCCAGCAATCCATCGATGAGGCGTGAAGCGATCCCGTAGCCTCGGGCGTCCCGGCTCACGACCAGTGAACCGAGCTCGCGCGAGCCATCGGCGTGTTTGCGCATCTGGACGGCTCCGATGACCCGATCTCCAATCGCCGCAATCAGGAAGTTCGGCCAATTGAGCTTGGTCGGGTTGAGATGCTCGCCACGCACAAGGCTTCGAATTGCCGATTGGTCCAGCGCTGTCGCGTGGCGGATGCTGACATCTGTCGCGTTCATCTTCGTCACTCCGGCCGCAGGGCACCCCCCTCGCGGGCATGCCTTCCAGACCGGAATGTATAAGCCGTTCGTGTTTCGGCAGTTTTTCGGGACCGATCGAGACTTGTTTCGTTTGTTTCGACGAACACCGTCCTGATCGTCAGGCGTTTGCCGCGACGCGGCGCAGGATCACGTTCTCGCCGTCCTCGAAGCGGAAATCCGGCCGGATCCTGAGGAACTCGTCGGTTGCAGTCCTTGCCCCGCCATAGTCATGATAGTCGTCTATCAGGACCACGCCCTGCGGGCTGATGCGGTCGGCCATGCTGGTCAGGCAGTAGTGAACCGGGTCGTACCAATCGCAGTCGATATGCGCGAAGCAGATCCTGTCCAACGCAACGTTCGGCAGGGTCGCCTCGAACAGCCCCTTGTGAAGACTGACGGTCGACCCGTCGACACTGACGCCATGCCTTTCGAAGGAACGCCGGACGTCGTCGTAGAGGTTGTCCCGGTAGCCGTAATAGACGTCCCCGCCGAGTCCCGCCGACTGGCCCGCGGCGATCTTCTGATAGCGTGACTTGGACTTCTCGTCGTCCTTTTCGGAGGTGGGCGGCGGGATCATTCCGAAAACGTCGAAGCCGTGAAAGCCTCGCCCATGGCGCATCGCCTGCTTGGCAAGGATGATGCCGCTGCCGCCGAGCGCGATGCCGAATTCAGCGATGTCGCCCGGCACGTTCCCGCGCAACACCTCGCCGAGCGCGGTCTCCAGCCGACGAAGCTTGCGGGGGGAAAGATAGGTCAACCGCTCCTGCCGGACGGCACGCGCCGTCGCGCTCAAACGAGACGTTTCCATCATTCGGCGGGCGCGGGCAAGCAGACCATTTACGGTGTGCATTCTGTTCTCCAGACTGCCCCACCGCGCGCAGGTTATTATCAGCCACCGGCGATTGGCAACTGGCGGCTGGTCAATATTTGTGAAGGATGCACTCGGCCATCGGGGATCTGCGAAGTGTGGTCGCAGAATGCCGCCAGGACGCAGCAAGTCGGCGTCACCCTCCTATTGCCAGCCATCGGCCAAGTCGTTGAAATCGCGCCGGCCTTCTATCCGCCCTGCATTCGTTCCAGGCGCAAGCTCGCCGCGCGCCGGTGGCCCTCCAAGCCTTCGCTGGCGCTTTGTCGAATGGCCGGCGGGGCGACCGCCGCCACGCCGGCCGGCTCGAGCCACTGATGCGTGCATACCTTGACATAGGACCCGACCCAGAGGCCGCCGGTATAGCGACCCGCGCCCATGGTCGGCAGCGTGTGATTGGTGCCGCAGCATTTGTCGGAATAGACGACGCTCGCCATCGAGCCGATGAACAGCGATCCGTAGTTATGGAGTTTCCCTGCCGTGTCATGCGGATCGACGGTGTGGACCTGCAGATGTTCCGCCGCGATGAAGTCTGAATAGGCGAGCATCGCCTCCTCATCCTCGCAAACGACGATCTGCCCGAAATCGCGCCAGGCAGGTCCCGCGACGGCTGCGGTCGGCAATCCGCCGAGTTGCCGCTCGATCTCGGAGAGCGTGTCCCTTGCGAGCTTCGCGTCGGTCGTTATCAGGCCGACGCGCGTGCGGACATCATGCTCGGCCTGGGCCAGCAGATCGGTGGCGATCATGGCCGCCTCACCGGAGGAATCGGCGACGACGAAGATCTCGCTGGGCCCGGCAAGCTGGTCGATCCCGACCGGCCCGAAAACCTGGCGCTTCGCCTCGTTGACATAGGCGTTGCCGGGGCCGACGATCTTGTCGACGGCGGCGATCGTCTCAGTGCCATAGGCCATGGCGGCGATGGCCTGTGCGCCGCCCACCCTGAAGATGCGGTCGGCTCCGGAAAGATGGCAGCCGGCGATCATGGCCCGATGCGCGTTGGGCGGCAGGCAGGCGATGACTTCGCCACAACCGGCGACCTTGGCCGGCACGATGGTCATCACGGGAGCCGACAGCAGCGGATATCGGCCACCCGGCACATAGGCCCCGATGCGCGCGATAGGGATGACCCGGTGGCCGAGATGGAGCCCCGGCAGAGCTTCGACCTCGAGAGGCAGGATGGTGGCCAGTTGCGCCTCCGCGAAAGCGCGCACCCGCTCTATGGCGAAACGCGTATCGGCAGCCGTCTGCCGGTCGAGCGCTTCCACGGCCGCTTCGCGCTCGGCCATGCCGACCTCGAAATGCTCGATCTCGACACCGTCAAAGGTGCGGCCGTATTCCCGCAACGCTTCATCGCCACGGTCGCGAACGCCCGCCAGGATATCCCTGACGGTCTTTTCGATCGCGCCGGTATCGGCAGTTGCGGCGGGCACCGGCGCTTTGAGAAACCGGAGGCGGGCAGAAAGATTGGCAGGCAGTGGCATGGCCATGTTCCCGTGGGTCGCGGGAAGACTGACGAAGGACGGCCTGGCATACAATCGGCTGGAAATCGTATGTCTATTATTCTAACCAAAGGGCGATACGATTTCGCCTCGGGAGGAGCCGCCAATGTCACAAATCGGGGACCATCTGCGGGAACTGCGCCGTCGCCGCCATCTCGGCATACGCGAGTTGGCGGTGCGCTCAGGCATCTCGCACTCGACGATCTCGCTGATCGAACGTGACCGCATCAGTCCGTCAGTGGACACGCTGAGCGCGATCCTCGACGCGCTCGGCACCACCCTTACCGGCTTTTTCTCCGGCATTCGCTCCACCGTTCCTTCTTCTCCCTTCTATTCTGCGCGGGATTGCATCGAGATCGGCAACCACGATTCGATTTCCTACCGGATGCTTGGGGTCAACTTTCCCAATCGCTCGATTTTGATGCTGCAGGAAACCTATGCGGCGGGCGCCGATACCGGCGAAGCCTTCAGCCATCATGCCCAGGAAGCGGGTTTCGTGATGACTGGCGCGGTCGAGATCACGGTGGGCGACGAGCGCCGCGTCCTGAGGCCGGGCGACGGCTATTATTTCGACAGCCGATCGCCCCATCGCTTCCGCAACGCCAGCGACGAGCCGGCCCAGATCATTAGCGCGGTAACGCCGCCGACCTATTGAACAACATCCGTTGGCCGGTCGATATATTCACCAGCCAATCTCCCACCGACATCAAGCCTGTTGCCGCCATCGGAGTTATGCTTTGTTATCCTCACAGAGGTGGAACAAGGACAAGAACATGACTATCAAAAGGGCAATCACCACGATTGGCGCCGCGGGTGTGGCCATCTCCTTGATGGCTGGCGCGGCATCGGCCCGCGATCTCACGATCGTTTCCTGGGGCGGGAACTACCAGGATGCGCAGAAGAAGATCTACTTCGAGCCGTTCGCCAAAAAGCTGGGCAAGCCCGTGCTCGACGAAAGCTGGGACGGCGGTATCGGCGTCATCGCCGCCAAGGTGAAAGCGGGCGAGCCCAACTGGGACGTCGTACAGGTCGAAACCGAGGAGTTGGAGCTCGGCTGCACCGACGGCTTCTACGAGAAGATCGACTGGGACAAGCTCGGCGGCAAGGACAAGTTCCTGCCGGCCGCCGTGCATGATTGCGGCGTCGGCGCCATCGTCTGGTCGACGGCGCTGAGCTATAACGCCGACAAGCTGAAGGATGCCGCCCCGACGTCCTGGGCCGATTTCTGGGACACCAAGAAGTTCCCAGGCAAGCGGGGCCTGCGCCGCGGCCCGAAATACTCGCTGGAATTCGCGCTGATGGCCGACGGTGTGAAGCCTGCCGAGGTCTATGACCTTCTGCGCACGCCGGAAGGCGTCGACCGCGCCTTCAAGAAACTCGACGAGATCAAGAAGGACGTGATCTGGTGGGAGGCCGGCGCCCAGCCACTGCAGCTGCTCGCGTCCGGGGAAGTGGTGATGACGACCGCCTATAACGGCCGCATTTCCGGCATCAACAAGACGGAAGGCAAGAACTTCAAGGTCGTCTGGCCGGGAAGCATCTACGCTATCGACAGCTGGGTCGTGCTGAACAACAGCCCCAACAAAGAAGATGCGATGGATTTCATCGCCTTCGCCAGCCAACCGGAAAATCAATCGAAGCTGCCGGAGTACATCGCTTACGGCCTGCCACAAAAGGAGGCCGCGGCCAAGGTTCCGGCCGATCTCGCGGCGGACCTGCCGACCTCCGAGGCCAACCTTGCTGAATCCGTGGCGCTCGACGGCGCTTTCTGGGTGGACAACATCGAGGAGCTGACCAGCCGATTCAACGCCTGGCTTGCGCAATAGAGCGTCGACGAGACGGACGACCGGCGCTCCGGCGCCGGTTTGTCATGATGGGGGCGGAGGCACCGAGCCGTTGGCGCGTGCGCCGTTCCGGCACCTTCCAGCTCCGCCGATGAAGGGGTAGCGCGAGGAAACATTTGCCGGCTTTCATAACACTTGAACGCATCTCGAAATCCTTCGGCCTCGTCCGTGTCGTCGACGAGCTCGACCTCGCCATCGAGAAGGGCGAGTTCCTGAGCCTGCTCGGCCCGTCCGGCTCGGGCAAGACGACAATCCTGATGATGATCGCCGGCTTCTTCGAGCCGACGAGCGGCCAGATAAAACTCGAAGGCAGGCGGATCGACCACCTCCCCGCCTATCGCCGCAACATGGGCGTGGTATTCCAGAATTATGCGCTGTTCCCGCATATGACGGTGGAAGAGAACGTCGCCTTCCCCTTGACGATGCGTGGCGTCGCCAAGGCGGAGGTCGCCGAGCGCGTCGGCCGCGCGCTCGACATGGTCAAGCTCGCTCACATCAAGGACCGCAAGCCCGCGCAGCTCTCGGGCGGCCAGCAGCAGCGTGTCGCCCTGACCCGAGCGCTGGTCTTCGAGCCGAGCGTCGTGTTGATGGACGAGCCGCTCGGCGCTCTCGACAAGCAGCTGCGCGAGCACATGCAGCTCGAACTGCGGGAACTGCATCGCCGGCTGGGCCTCACCATCGTCTTCGTCACCCACGACCAGGGCGAGGCCCTGACGATGTCGAACCGCATCGCGGTCTTCAATGCCGGACGGATCGAACAGCTGGCTTCGCCCGAGGCGATCTACGACCGGCCAAGCACGCGGTTCGTCGCCGAATTCATCGGCGAGACGAACCTCTTCGCCGGTAGGCTGGAGACCCGCCAAGCCGGAAAGGCGAAGATCCGGCTTGAAAGCGGGCCCAATATCGAAGCCAGCGCGCCGGAAATCTTCGGCGAAGGCGACGCCGCGCTTGTGAGCGTCCGACCCGAGCGAATCCATCTCTCCGAGACGGCGAGCACCGTCAATGCGATCCCCGTGAAGGTGCTCGACACGGTCTATCAAGGCGACCATCTGCGTTTGCGGCTTGCGGGCACCGGCCTCGAGATCGTCGCCAAGCTGGAGCGCAAGGCCCGGAATTGGCCCATCGGCGCCGACGCTTTCGCAACCTTCGCACCCGACGAATGCACGGTGATCGCGCCATGATGTCCTCCGCCATGCGCGCCAGGCTGAAGGCACTGGGTCTGGTCGCACCTCTGGTGGCTTTCCTGGCGGTGTTCTTCGCCTGGCCGCTGGCCACGATGATGATGGCCTCCGTGACCGACGGTACGGTGCGCGGCGTGCTACCTGAGACGGCGGCCGCCCTGACGGAGTGGGATGGCGCTTCTCCGCCGAGCTCGCAGATGCAGGCCGCGCTCGCTGCCGATCTGCGCCGCCCGGCGGATTCGCTGGCCTTCGGCGATGCGGTGCGGCGGCTGAACAGCGAGCTTTCAGGCTTCCGCTCGCTGATGTCGCGCACGGCAAGGGAAGTCAAGGACCTGCCGGAAGGCGAGACACCGGATCTGGCCGCCATCGATCCTCGTTGGGGCGAGGCCCGGTATTGGCAGGCCATGAAGCGGACGATGCCGCTTTACACCGATCGCAATTTGCTTGCGGCCATGGATCTGGAGCGCGACGCCGACGGCAAGGTTGCGCCGGTGGCCGCGGGCGCCTCGGCCAATCGCCAGATCATGCTGCGCACCTTCGTCATTGCCGCCACCGTGACAATTCTGTGCGCAGCCATCGGATTGCCCTATGCGCTGATTGCCGCCGCCGCCAGCGGATGGATCCGTGCTTTCCTTTTGATAGCCGTGCTGCTGCCACTCTGGACGTCGTTGCTGGTCCGCACGGCGGCATGGTTCATCCTGTTGCAGAACGAGGGGCTTATCAATGGGACGCTCCAGGCAATAGGCCTGATCAGTGGACCCCTGCCGCTGATCTTCAATCGCGTTGGCGTCGTCATCGCCATGACGCATGTGCTCCTGCCCTTCATGGTGCTTCCGATCTACAGCGGGCTGTTGAGTATCCCTGCGAATCTGATGCCCGCAGCCGCCTCGCTGGGGGCCTCGCCCTGGAAGAGCTTTCGGCACGTGCTGCTGCCGCTCGCCTTCCCCGGCCTGTTGTCGGGCTCGCTGCTCGTCTTCATGGTGGCGCTCGGCTACTACATCACGCCCGCGCTCGTCGGCGGGCCGAACGACCAGATGATCAGCTCTGTCATCGCCTTCTTCGCCACCGGCACGGCGAACTGGGGCATGGCCGGCGCGCTCGGGCTGATCCTGCTCGTGGTCACGACGGTGCTCTATCTCGTCTATGGCCGGCTGTCGCGCTCGCCTACAATGGTAGGGACCTGACATGGGCGGCAAGACCCACCCTGCCCTGCGCGCGCTCCAGATCGTCTTCGGGCTAGGCGTGATGTTCTTCCTGCTGGCGCCGATCGTCGCCATCCTGCCGCTTGCCTTCAATTCGAGCGTCTTCCTCAACTATCCGATCGAAACCTTCTCCTCTCGATGGTTCGGGGAGCTGCAAACGAACGAGGTGTGGCGGCGTTCGATCGTCAACAGCCTGATCATCGGCTCGGGCGCCACAATTCTCTCTACGGTTCTGGGGACGCTTGCCGCGCTCGGCCTGCGAAGCAGCCAGTTGCCCTTTGCGAACGCCATTCGCACCACCTTTCTGATGCCGATGGTGGTGCCGGCCGTCGTGCTCGGCGTGGGCATGCAGATGCTCTATGCCAGGCTCGGGCTCGCGAGCTCGTATCTCGGCGTCATCGTCGCCCACTCCGTTCTCTGCATTCCCTTCGTCATCGTCAGCGTGTCGGGTTCCCTCAACGCGATGGACCCGTGGCTGGAGCGTGCGGCGAGCAGCCTGGGAGCCCCGCCCTTCCGCGTTTTCCAGCGCGTGACGCTCCCCATCATCATGCCGGGAATGTTGACCGGCGCGGTGTTCGCCTTCGCGACGTCGCTCGACGAGGTCGTGCTGACGCTCTTCGTGGCGGGCCCCAACCAGCGCACCCTGGCACGGCAGATGTTCGCCAGCATCCGCGAGAACATCAGCCCCGCCGTCGCCGCAGCGGCTTTCCTGATGATCATTGGCACGCTCTGCGTCGCAGGCCTCGTCGGCTTCCTGCGCTGGCGGCATCAAAGGGCCCTGCAGAGGGCTTGAAAAGCGGCCTGCTGCACGAGACAATGCTCGCATGAGGCGACGCTATTGGCGTCTCATGAAGCATTGACTTCGGAGTCGCTGACCCTCACCTCGTCAATCGAACAGCGGCGGAAGATCCTTTGGCGTTTGTGCAGCGTTTCCGCCAGGCAGATTGTCAAGCTTGTCCTGCACGGCCGCGGGGTCCACCTCGTGCCCTGCCGACTTGTAGTGCGTGACGATCTGCGGAAACGCGATGGTCATGGCCACCATCAGCAACTGGATGACCAGAAACGGGATCGCACCCCAATAGATCTGCCCGGTTGTCACAGGCGCGATCGTCTTGCCAGTCAACCTGTCGAGATAGGGGACGCGGGCGGCGACCGACCGCAAGTAGAACAGCGCGAAGCCGAACGGCGGGTGCATGAAACTGGTCTGGAGGTTGATCGAAAGCAGCACGCCGAACCAGACGAGGTCGATACCGAGCGTTTGTGCGGCTGGAACCAGCAGTGGAATGAGGATGAATGCGATTTCGAAATAGTCGAGGAAGAAGGCCAGCAGGAAAACGATCACGTTCACGACGAGCAGGAAGCCCAGCTCCCCGCCTGGCAGGGATATCAGCAGATGCTCCACCCAAAGGTGGCCGTTGACCCCATAGAAGGTCAGCGAGAAAACGCGCGCTCCAATAACGATGAAGATAGCAAACGTCGTCAGCTTGGCGGTAGATTCAGTTGCCTGCCGCAACAGCTTGAAATTGAGGCGTCCTGGGTTCTTGTCGAGGAAGCGCTTGGTCAGCGCCAGGATGACAGCGCCTGCTGCCCCCATGGCCCCACCCTCGGTCGGTGTCGCCACCCCGATGAAAATGGTTCCTAGCACCAGGAAGATGAGTAGGAGCGGTGGAACAAGCACGAACGTGACCTGCTCGGCAATCCGCGAGATCAGTCGCAGACCGGAAGCGCGTTCCACTGCAGCGACGATGACATTGTAGCCCACAGCCCAGACGCCGACCTCCACATAAAGAGCTGCCGTGTGCTCACCGCTGGTGAGGAGCCAGAAATAGGCGGCGAAGAGGACCGCCCCCGTGGAGGCGATGGACAGGGGGGATCGTGCTCCAAGGAGGCGATTGAGAAGCGCGATGATCAGCGCCACTACCGTGCCGAGACATATCGCGAGAATGAGAAAGTCCGGGCCGCTTGGGACCGATGTCTGCGACAGCACCACCGTTGCAGCAATTCCGGAAAACAGAACCAGGATGCCGAGCTGCCAAAGACCTCGTTTGCCATCCGGCTCCCGGTAGGCAATCGCCTCGACCGGCAGACCGGGCAACGCGGATGACGACATCATCGACCTGATGAAGACATAGAGCGCGTAGCTGCCTGCAAGGATGACCCCCGGAAGGAAGGCGCCGGCGTACATATTGCCGACAGACTGGCCGAGTTGGTCGGCCATGACGATCAGTACCAGCGACGGAGGAATGATCTGGGCGAGCGTGCCGGAAGCGGCGATGACACCGGAGGCGACACTGCGATCGTAGCCGTACCGAAGCATGATGGGCAGTGAAATCAGGCCCATCGAAATCACCGAGGCCGCGACCACGCCAGTCGTTGCAGCAAGCAATGCCCCGACGAAGATTGCGGCGTATGCGAGGCCGCCGCGTACAGTACCGAAGACCTGGCCGATCGTGTCGAGCAGGTCTTCGGCCATGCCCGATCGCTCGAGAATGTAGCCCATGAATGTGAAGAAGGGGATCGCCAGCAGCACTTCGTTCGAAAGGACCCCGAGCACTCGATCCGGCATCGCCTGTAGAAGTGGCCAGGAAAGAGTAATCGTTTCGGGAGCCAGCGGAGCAAGCTCCACGGCGACAAAGAAGAACAGGAGACCGTTGGCAGCCAAGGCGAACGCGACCGGAGCCCCCGTCAGAAGCATGATGACCAGGCCCGCGAACATGATGGGCGCAAGGTTCTGGGCTATGAACGCGATCATAGATAGAGCTCCGGCATCGGCTGCGATGTCTGTTAGGAAACGGCGTCCAATTCGCTGGCCGGAGGATTGTCTTCCGTATCCGGCAGGTGCCCGGTCATGATGGCGATTCGCTTGATGGTCTCGCTCACTGCCTGCGCCAGCAACGAGATGAAGCCGGCGAAGATGATCATTTTGATCGGCCAGATCATCAGCCCACCGGGATTGAGGGAAATCTCCCCGGAATAGAGCGATGCGAAGGCGTAGGGCTCGCTAAGCCACACCATCAAGGCGGCGAACGGGATCAGGAAAACCAGGAGCCCAAACAGGTCGAGCCAATGCCGCCAGCGCCGCGACAGCTGTCCGGCAACGATGTCGATCCGCACATGCGCCCCTTCCCGCAGCGCCCACGCCGCGCAAAGCATGACCACAGCGCCGAAGAGGTACCATTGCAGCTCCAGCCAGGCGTTGGACGACACGCCGAAGAAGCGTCGCAATATGGCGTTGCCGGCGGAGATGGCGATCGCCACAAGTATCGCCCAGGCAGCCAGTTGGCCGAGAATCTCATTGATCCGGTCGATGAGCCGAGAGAGAGGGAGCAGCACTGTCATGTCGATGCCTCTCGCGATACGGCAGAAGCTGCCTTGCCTGTCGCCGTCAGATAATCATCCCGTAACAGGCGTTTTCTGATCTTGCCCGATTCTTCACGCGGAAGGTTGTCCCTGGCCAGGATCTTCCGCGGGACCTTGTACGGCGCCAGCCGCCTGGCTAGGAATGTCCGCACCGCTGCCGGATCGAGCAGGTGCCCTGCCCGCGGTTGCACCACCGCGACAAGCTCCTCGCCGAATTCCGTATCGGGAATACCGAACACGGCAGCGTCAGCTACGCCGGGGCATTCCGCGAGCACGCCTTCGATCTCCGCCGGGTAGATATTGACCCCGCCGGAAATGACGAGATCCCGTTTTCGGTCGCACAGATGGAGGAACCCATCGTCGTCGAGGTAACCGACGTCGCCGGTCGCCACGAGGTCGCCGCGCTGCAACTCGGCTCGGTCTGCTGGCCGTCCGTGATATGTAAAGTCTGGATGCGCGAAGTTGCGCGCCACGATCTCGCCCGCCGCGCCAGCGGGGAGTTCATGGCCAGCGTCATCCTGGATGCTGATCGTGACGCCCGGCGCAGCACGGCCGACCGTGCCACTGTGCGCCACCCACTCGTCACTGGTGCAGAATGTAAGCGGGCCATGCTCCGTGGAGCCGTAATACTCGTTGATGATCGGCCCCAGCCACGCGATCATTCCCTGCTTGACGGCCGGCGGACATGGCCCTCCAGCGTGGAGAACGAACCGCAGCGACGACAGGTCGTAGCGCGAACGGATTTGCGGATCCAAGGCAAGCAGGCGGACGAACATCGTCGGCACGGCGTAGACATGGCTAATCCGGTATCGCTCGATCGTTGCGAGAAAATTCTCCGGATCGAAACGCGGCAGCACCACGAGCTTTTCGGCGAGACGAATGGCCCTCAATGCGAAATAGTTGGGGGCGGTGTGGTAAAGTGGCGCGGAAACCAGCACGCGATCCCCTTCCCCAATTCCAAAGACGGCGGCACGCATGCGTTCGCCCGCAACAGCCTGTTCGCCCGTCGGCGGCTGGCGACGAACGCCTTTCGGTCGGCCGGTCGTACCCGATGTATAAATCACTGAATCGGGGGGCTGCGGGGGCGTCGCGTTGTGCAGCTCTTGTCGCTCAAGCCACTCAGACCATGACAAAGTACCGCTATGGCGCTCGACTTCGGCGCCTATCTTGAACGCCTTCCGCAAGGCGGGTGGGACCGCCACCTCGACGACAGCCAGATCCGGCGGCAAGGCAGGCCCGACAACATCAAGCAGGTCAGAGTGCGCGATCAGGACCTTGGGGGCCGCATCCTGGATAACGTAAAGAAGCTCGTCCCGCTTGAAATGCCAGTTGAGCGGTACGGCATATGCTCCCAGATACTGGGCCGCCGCTGTCGCAACAAGGAATGGAACATCGTTGCGCAGCAGGAGCGCTACGCAATCTCCTTGCCCGACGCCGAGACCCCGCAGGCCTGCGGCAGCTTTCCTCGCCGCAGTCAGAAACCCACTTGTGTCGACGCTTCCGTCATCCGTATGGATTGTCGCGCGAAAGGAGCCGGCGCCGGCCATCACTGCACCTGCCTGACCAGATTACGTAGAACCCCGATCCCGGCAATTTCCGCCTCTACGACATCGCCGTCCTTGAGCCAGACCTGAGGCGACAGCCCCAGCCCGACGCCCGACGGCGTGCCCGTCGTGACAATATCGCCGGGTTCGAGCGTCATGCCTGCCGACAGGCTCTCGACGATGGCCGCGCAGTCGAACAGCATGTCGTCGGTCGAGGAAGATTGGCGTAGCTCTCCGTTGACCCGTAGGCTGAGCGCATGTCCGGCTGGAGAACCAAATTCGTCCGCCGTGACGATGACGGGCCCGACGGGACAATAGGTATCCAAGGACTTTCCCTTGAACCACTGGCCATGCGCGAACTGAAGGTCGCGCGCGGTCACGTCGTTGAGAACCGTGTATCCGAAGATGACATCCGCCGCCTTGGCGGCGGGAACGTCGCGACATCGCCTGCCGATGACGAAGGCCAGTTCGACCTCGTAGTCGAGCTTCTGGGTCACCCCGGTATCCAGCCTGATCTCGCCTTCATGTCCGATGACGGATGTCGGTGACTTGGTGAAGAACTCGGGAATAGCTGGATAGGCCGGTGTCGCGCCCCGTGCCCTCGCGCCCTCCTCTATATGGAGCTTGTAGTTACGGCCTACGCAGAAGACATTCTTCCTTGGCTCGGGAATGGGGGCAAGCAACCGGACTTTGGCGATGTCGTGCCAAAGGTCGCCGTGGCCGGACTCCTGACCACCCGCCGCCAGCACCGCATCGACATCCCAGCGAATGGCCTCACCGCCTTCGATCAGCTCGATCATCGATCCCGGGCCGGATCGGCCCAGAATCCTGGCGAAGCCGCCCTCGAGATCAAAGATTGCCAATCCGGAGACGACGCCGAGCCGCGGCCGTCCGTCGCTGATGTAAGTGGCCAGACGCATGTTGCGATTCCGATGTTTTCGAACGAAGCGCGGGCGGCATTGCCCCCCGCCGATTGTACAAGCGCCGTGGAAACGGCTGCCGGGGCTGACGGTCGACGTCAGCTGCGGCCGCGGGTGCGCACCATGAAGGAATCGTAGGCGTATTCGCCGACCTGCCACCAGGGCAGCACGTCACCGCGGAATGCCACGAGAGATTCATAGCACTTCTTGAAGGCCGGGCTTTGTCCAGAGAGCTCCGCATAAAGCTCATTGGCCGACTTCAGCGAAGCCTGCATCATGTCATCCGGGAACGCCCGGATTTCGGCACCGTCGGTCACCATGCGACGCAGGGCCGGGCCGTTCGTGCTGTCGTAGCTCCAGGTCATCCAGTTGTGCGCCTGCTGGCCAACATTGTTGAGGATCGCCTGATAGGACTTCGGCAGGTCATCCCATTTCTGTTTGTTGAACATGAAGACCGCCTGCGAGCTGCCCTCCCAGAAACTGAACGAATAGTAGTACCTGGCCACCTTGATGAAGCCGAGTTTCTCATCATCTGCGGGGCCGGAAAACTCCACGGCATCGAGCGTGCCACGTTCGAGCGCGGGATAGATGTCGCCCGCCGGAATCTGCTGGGCCACAACCCCGAGCTTCGAGAGAATTCGGCCACCGAGGCCGCTCACGCGGAACTTGAGCCCGTTGAGGTCAGCGACACTCTTGATCTCATTGCGGAAGAAGCCACCCATCTGCGCACCGGAATTGCCGCCGGCAATCGCAACTGCGTTGTAGTCAGCCAGAACCGAATTGAAGAGTTCGCGGCCGCCGCCGAGGTGCCACCAGGCATCGTGCTGGCGGGCATTCAAGCCGAACGGTAGGCCCGTGCCGAACGCAAAGGCGATTTCCTTGCCGATGAAGTAGTTGCCCGATGTATGGGCGCTCTCCACGGTTCCGTTCTGAACCGCGTCCAGTGCCTGGGCCGCACCGACGATTTCGCCTGGCGCAAGGACCTGAATCTGGAAGTTGCCATCGGTGGCCTGCGACACCTGCTCGGCAAACAGCTCGGCCGCGCCGTAGAGATTTGGAAGGGTCTTGGGAAAGCTCTCGGTCATTCGCCAGCGGATCGTGGGCGAAGATTGGGCAATGGCCGGCATGGCCAGCGTCGCCGCCGAAGCGGCGAGCGCCGCCCCCTTCAGAACTTCCCTCCGCTTTACCGACTTCCACATTTAGAGGCTCCTCCCTGAGCTGTCAGATCTCGATTTGATTGATTGCTGAATTCGAATGCGGCGCGTTCGCCATTTCCTTCCCGAAGCGCATCCGCAAGCTACATCCACAGATCTGAAAGTCAATTTCAAATTTGGATGCACTGGCCTTTAGCCCCTTGCCGCCTGGCTCTCGAAGACCTTGCCCGGGTTCATGATGCCGTTCGGATCGATCGCTGCCTTGATGGCGCGCATGGTCGCGATTTCCTGGGGTGACCTCGAGAGATGCAGGTAGGCGCGTTTTGTCAGGCCGATGCCATGTTCGGCGGAAACACAACCGCCATAACGGGCGACAACGGCATAGATGAGGTCATCGATCGCGTTCTTGGGTTGCCTCTCATGCGAGGAGGGAATGTGAACCACGACGTGTATGTTGTTGTCGCCAAGATGCCCGTAGCAAAGGTGGATCACATCCGGCCACCGATCCCGAAGTGCGGCGGACACGGTTACGATGAACGCATCCGCATGCTGCGCCGGAATGCCTACATCGAAGGATGTGATCGGTCCAAAAGTGCTTCTCAGTTCACCGACGGATTCCCGTATTCCCCAGAATTCAGCCGACTGCTGTCCTGTTTGGGCGATAACGGCATCCGCCAGAACACCAGACTCCAGTGCTTCGGAAAGCGCGTTTTGAAGCCTATCCTCGTCCCGGCCGGCGTCAAAACCCGACATCTCGACAAGTGCGTAGGCGCCGTGAGACTGACCGAATGGCGACCTGCGCCCCATCCGGGACGTCACCACGTTCCAAAAATCGGGCCACATCGCTTCGAACGCCGAAAGCGATGGGCCGAGCCGCTGTCTCAATGCGGCGAGTGCAGCAACCAGATCCTCCGGGGTGGGGCACGCGCAAAGCGCGGTGACCATGGTTGTTGGCCGGGAGCGCAGCCGCAGGACTGCCCTCGTGATGATGCCAAGCGTCCCCTCCGAGCCGATGAAGAGGTGCTTCAGGTCGTACCCGGTGTTGTTCTTTACCAACCTGTTCATCGACTGAAGAACAGTTCCGTCCGGCAGGACGGCTTCCAGCCCGAGCACGTGATCGCGCGCCGGCCCGTATGAGATCACGCGATTGCCGCCTGCATTCGTGGCGAGATTGCCGCCGATCGTGCAGCTCCCGCGCGCGCCGATGTCCAGCGGGAGTGTCAGGCCCGCCCCCTCTGCGGCAGCCTGGGCAACCTCGAGAGGCGTGCCGGCAAGCACGGTCATGGTGGCGGCGGTTACGTCGATCTCTTCCACTCCGACCATACGTTCCAGCGATATGGCGACGCATCCCTCGACTGGATGCGCACCCCCCACAAGTCCCGTCAGTCCTCCTTGAGGAACGACCGGCGTCGATGTCGCGTTGCAGATTCGCAGAAGTTCCGAAACCTGCCTCGGCGTGCGCGGCCTGGCGAGCACCAGTGGCTGGACGGGAGGCAGGCGCGTCCAGTCGGCCCAATGTTTAACCGGTATATCGGCGCCAACCAGCAGCGCGGCTTCATCTTCGCCGACAGCCGCCTTCAGCATTTCGATGAGTTGGACCACGTCCCGTGTCAAAGCTTGCTACCCCCACCGCTGCCCGACGCGGAATTCGGGCGAGCCTGTAACCAAGTCTCCGCAAGAGCTTCACCACCCTCGCCGACACGGACCGGAGCACCGCTGATGCGGCTCACTGTGCGGGAGAACCGGGGTGCGGGAGCGGGTTGCAGGAGCCCACCAAGACGCACATAGGTGTCGCGGGCGGCAAGGTGTTCGTTGTTTTCGACTTCATCGTGACGAAGCACTGGCGCCAGGCAGGCATCGCGTCCCTCGAACAAGACGACCCATTCGTCGCGACTACGGGTTCGAAAGACGGCATCAAGGCGTGAGGCCATCTCGGACCACTCGTCCGGCTCCTGAGAAAGTGTCTCGTCGAGGCCCGCCACCTCCAGCAGGATACGCCAGAATTTCGGCTCGATCGCGCCAACCGCGACGAAACGCCCATCGGCGCATTCGTAGCAGCGATAGTAAGGCGCGGCTCCATCCAGGAAATAATCACCCCTGTCGAAGCCGGTGCCTTTCCGTCCTCCCTGCTGATGAGAGAGGTACATCGCCAGGAGATTGGCGGCGCCATCTACCATCGCCGCGTCTATGACCTGACCGCGTCCTGATTTCTCGCGCTCATAGAGCGACGAAACCACGCCCAATGCCGCGAACATCGCCCCCCCGCCGAAGTCCCCGACGAGGTTGAGCGGCGGCAGGGGCGGCCGTTCCGGACTGCCGATTGGTGCAAGCGCGCCTGAAAGCGCGATGTAGTTGATGTCGTGACCGGCTCTCTGCGCCAAAGGTCCATCCTGTCCCCAGCCCGTCATGCGCAGATAGACCAGGCGTGGGTTCTCCGCGCAGAGATCGTCGGGGCCCAAACCGTTCCGCTCCATGACACCGGGCCGGAATCCTTCAATCAGCACGTCGGCGCGGCCGATGATGTCGCGCAGTTTGGCTAGATCGGCAGTATCCTTGAGATCCGCCAAGAGGGAAGCGCGTCCGCGGTTGAGTATGTCGCGGGGCCTCTCGTGGCTGTCCCGTCGATCGATGCGCAAGACTTCCGCGCCCATGTCCGACAACAGCATGGCTACGAACGGCGCTGGTCCGAGGCCGGCGAACTCGACCACGCGGACACCCACCAGAGGACCGGATTTCTCAGAGGCCATTTGCCTGACCTGCTTCGCGCAACAGGTTACGCGCGATCACGAGCTGCTGGATCTGCGTCGTGCCCTCGTAGATCCGCAGCACACGAACATCACGGTAAAAGCGTTCGACTCCGCTATCCTGCATGTAGCCTGCCCCGCCGAAGATCTGGATCGTCCTGTCGGCCACTCGCCCGACCATTTCGGTCGCGAACATCTTGCAGCAGGACGCTTCCGTGGAGATCCGTTCTCCTGCATCGAAGCGCCGT
This sequence comes from Rhizobiaceae bacterium, assembly GCA_035556195.1. Lineage (GTDB taxonomy): Bacteria > Pseudomonadota > Alphaproteobacteria > Rhizobiales > Rhizobiaceae. Next base: position 33,310 of record DATMFK010000024.1, on the reverse strand, counting down.
GCCGCATCACGGACCATCGATTCCGCGGCGTAGAGTTCCGCCTTGCTATCGGCAAGCATGGCCTGCACCAATTGAAACTCGCCGATTGCGCGACCAAACTGCCTGCGCTCCATCGCATAGGTCAGCCCTTCATGGAGAAGTCGCCGCGCCTGCCCGATCGCAGCGGCCGCGACACCGATGCGTCCCCGATCGAGCACCTTCATCGCCGTGACGAAGCCACGTCCAGGCTCGCCGCCCAATATGCTGGACGCGGGGACACGCACCTCGTCGAGGATGACGTCGGCAGTCGCTGCACCTCGCTGCCCCATCTTGCGGTCTTTCTTGCCGACGACCAGACCGGGGGTTCCCGCCGGAACCAGGAAAGCCGTGACATGCCTGTTGCCAGGCAACTTCTCGGGGCTGGTTCGCGCCATGACGATGAACAGGCCGGCGAGCGGAGCATTGCTGATATATCGCTTGGTGCCGGAAAGGACGTATTCGTCGCCATCGAGCACGGCGCTCGTCCTCAGCGCGGCGCTGTCGGAACCTGAATCGGGCTCCGTCAGGCAAAACGAGGTTATGATCTCGCCGGACGCGATGCGCGGCAGCCACATCGTCTTTTGCTCGAGGGTACCGTCCGCCACGATGCCCTGCGATCCGACTCCCAGGTTCATCGCGATGACGGATCGGAACGCAAGCGAAGCCCAGGTAAGCTCGAAGACAAGTTCGATTTCTTCGGACAGAGGAAGGCCCAACCCGCCGAATTCCTCGGGGATCGTGATGCCAAAGAGGCCCATGTCGCGCATCTCTGCGACGACTTCGTCGGGTAGCCGGTCGGACTCGGCGACCTGCGCCTCCAGGGGCACCAGCCGCTCGCGAACAAAGCGACGCAGCGGCTCGCGTAGCTCGGAAATGGATTCAGACGGCATGATCGACTTCAACTGCGAACTTCTCCTCCAGGGCCGTCCTGGCAAATCCATTGCCCAGAACCGTTGTATTGCGATCCACGGAAACCGTGTGAAAGGAACCGTCCCGCCCGATCTCCGTCCTCAGCGTTTCGCCGGGGTGGACGGGCCCGGTGAATCGGGCCGACATGGAAACGAGGCGCTTGGCGTCGCCGTCGCACAACGTGTCGACAAGCTTCTTGGCTACCATCCCGAACGTGCACATACCGTGCATGATGGGCGCAGCAAAGCCCGCTTCACGGGCGACGGTCGGATCGCTGTGTATGGGATTCGTGTCGCCGTTCATCCGGTAGAATAGAGCCTGCTCCGGGCGAATGATCATGTCGACCACCGCCGAGATCGCTGGCGGACGGGCGATCTGCGATCTCGGGCTCGCCACATCGGAGCCTACGCCTGAAAACCCTCCATATCCGCGCAGCATATGCACTTGGCTCAGCTTGGCGAATGTCTGACCCTGATCGTCCAAGACGTTCCTCTCCGAATGGACCAGAACCCCTTTCCCCGGACCGCGGTCACAGACCTTGGTCACCCGCGTCCGCCCAACGATACGGCCTTCGACGGGCAGTTGCCGGATGATCTCGATCGACTGTTCGACGTGGAGGATGCGCCTGATGTCCAGACCAAGTTCCGGATCGCCGAGCCAGAAGCCCGGGTAGCCGAGAACGAGCGCCATGGACGGAAGTGCCTGGAGGTCGGCCCGGTCCGGATCGACAAATTTCAGCTGATCACGATTGTTGGGATCCCGACCTGCGCCGATTGAGAGCGCGTAGAAGGCCACGTCGCGCCTTGTCAGCAGCTGGACTTTGTCAGGTATCTGCCAGCCAAGCAATCTTCTGAGATCGACGACCATCGCTTAAGACGCCCTCTCGAGAATGGTAACGACGCAGGCAGCTTCCTCGACACCGTGAAAGCCGCCGCCGTTTTCGGCCAGAGCCATGCGAGCGCCCGGCACCTGCCGGGCGCCGGCCTCTCCCCTCAGCTGCGTGACCAGCTCGTAAAGTTGGATAGCGCCGGTTGCTCCAATCGGGTGCCCCTTCGACAACAAACCTCCAGAGACATTGATGGGCAAGCGTCCGCCCAATGCGGTGGCCCCACTCTCGACAAGCGCGCCGCCATCACCATAGGCACAGAAGCCGACATTCTCGCTGTGCAGGATCTCGGCGATCGCCGAGGCGTCGTGAAGCTCAGCGACATCGATGTCGTCCGGCCCGACGCCAGCGCGCTCATAAGCGCGATCCGCAGCAATCCGGGTCAGGTGCCGATCGTAGGCCTGTGGATCGCGATCGGTGCTGCTGCTGACACCCATCCCACGAACCGTCACTGCCCTGCTCCGATTGCCCAGCGAAGCGGCCGCGCGGTCGCTTGCAAGGACCAGTGCACAGGCGCCGTCACTGATCGGTGCGCACATGGCGCGGGTGATCGGCCACACGATGAGCCGGTCCGCCAGCACTTCGTCGACGGTCATCGGGAAGCGGTACTGTGCATGGGCGTTGTGTTGGGAATGGGTATGGTTCTTCGCCGCCACGGCCGCGATCTGCCGCTGAGTCGTGCCGAAGCGATGCATGTGGAAGCGCGCCTGGGCTGCGTAGATGTCCATGAACACAGAACGCTCCCCAGAAGCGGCTTCATCGGCGCCAGGCGGCACCGGAAGATCGTCCCCCATGCCCAGCAGCACGCTCATATGTTGGTCTGCGAGATCGCGATCCCAGCTGCCCTTGAAGGCTTCGAACATCTCCTGCCGCTTTTCGGGGAAAAACATCTTCTCGGCCCCGACGACGAGCACAATCTCGGCAAGGCCTGCCTTGATCGCGGCGAATGCCTGGTAAACGCCCGAGCTGGAGCTCGCACAGGCATTGTCCGTGTTGAAGATCGGGATTCCCTCGAAGCCATATGCTCGCAGCGAAGCTTGGCCCCGCACCCCGTGCTGTCCTTCGAGGACACCCTGGCGCGTGTTGCAGAACCAGGCGGATTCGATCTGCCGCTTGTCCACGCCAGCATCGCGCAATGCGGCGTCAATGGCCTGCGCTGAAAGCTGCTTCACGGTGAGGTTCGCGTGCTTCGCGAGCGGCGTCATGCCTGCGCCAATGATATGTACGTCCGTCACATGTCATCGTTCGCCGGGAGGGCCACCCCCTCGAACGTCCCTGATGAAGACTTGCGCGCGTGGTGCGCAGTCGCGTTGAACTTGTTGTGCCCCTACCAGGAGAGTGGTTCGAAGAGGTCGCCGCAAAATACGAAATTGATTTTCATTGACAAGCCCCCTGCCCCAAAAATAGGTTCGGGCAACTCGAAACCGATGGGGTGGGAATGGAACTGGGTCTGAACGGGAAGGTAGCGATCATCACCGGCGGGGGGCGCGGCATTGGCCGCGCGATCTGCGAACGTTTTGCTGCCGAGGGCGCGCATGTCGTCGTTGCCGATATCGACGGCGAGGCAGCCAGATCCGTCGCGCAAGCCATCGGCCGGCAGGGAGTTCGAGCGGTGGGAGCGCGGTGCGACGTGACGGACGCGGGCTCCGTGGAGCAGCTTGTCCGCGCGGCTGAAGACGCGTTTGGCACAATCGACGTTCTCGTCAACAATGCCGGTTTCACCCGCGACATGCGCATCGGCAAGATGAGCGAGGCCGACTGGGACAGCGTCGTCGATGTGGTCCTCAAAGGCGCGTTCCACTGCACGAAGGCGGTCCTGCCGACGATGATCGAGCGCAATGCGGGAAGGATCATAAACATTTCCTCGCGCGCCCATCTCGGAAATCCCGGCCAGGCGAATTACTCGGCCGCAAAGGCAGGAATTCTGGGCTTCACTCGCGCGATGTCGCTTGAGGTGGGCCGCCATTTCATCACAGTCAATGCCGTTGCGCCCGGCATCGTCGAGACGGACGCGGTGCGTTCGCTGCCCCATTTCGACAAGATACGGGCCAATGCCGAGAAGACAGTCGCCATACCCCGCATGGGCCAGGTTTCCGACGTCTCCGATGCGGTTGCATTCCTCGCTTCGGAGCGAGCCGGCTACATCAGCGGCGAAGTCCTTCACGTGACCGGCGGCCGCTACTAACCCGCCCCCGCTCCACATCAACACAGACTGGAAAGAACAGGACAGTGGCCCAGGACCGCCATCTCACTCCAGACGAGCAGATCGCCTATGCGGCAGCTCATCCTGACGAATTCAGCGCAGCCATCGCCGAAGCCGACATCGTGCCATTGTTGATGAGCTACGTTCAACTCACCGGCGACCATGAACTGCTGCAGGAAGCCGCGCCGCATATCAAGGGCGCGTGGAACTACATGCAATTCATCCCGACAACGCTCCAGAACCGCATCCGATCGAAGCTGGTCGCCGCCGTCATGGAGAGAGCAGTCAGCAAGGAAGAAATCGTTTCCGAACCGCCAGCGGACGAATTCAAGACGATGATCGACACGGCGGTCGGCGAAACGGTGCCCTCCGAATATGTCGCGGTATTCCGTGAAGAGATGATGATGGGCGGTAAGGATGGCCGCCGATTCGAATGGCGTCGTAAACCCGGCACGGAAAAACTGGCCGCCTTCAAGGTCGTCATCGTCGGTGCAGGCTTTTCCGGAATCGCGATGGCGGTTCGGCTGCAGGAAGCCGGGATTCCCTACGTCATCATCGAGAAGAATGCCGAAGTCGGCGGCACCTGGCTGGACAATCACTATCCCGACTGCGGCGTGGATACGCCGTGTCACTTCTTTTCCTACTCCTTCGAGCCCAATCCGGATTGGACGCACTTCTTCGCAAAGCGCGATGAGATCTTGGGCTACATCCTCCACTGCGCGAAGAAGTACGATGTGCGCCGTCACATCCGTTTCCAGGAGGAGGTGCTCGCCGCTGAATATCGGCCCGACGGCACATGGTCGGTGCGCACGAGACGGTCGGACGGCCTCGAGATCGACTATGAGGCAAACGTCTTTATATCTGCCATCGGCGCGCTGAACCGTCCTGCGATCCCCAACATTCCTGGCCTCCAGGATTTCAAGGGCGCGTGGTTCCACACGGCCCAATGGGACAAGAAAGTGCCGATCAAGGGCCGCCGCGTCGCGATGATCGGCACCGGCGCAAGCGGTATGCAGACCGGTCCTGCCATCGCCCCGGACCTTGAAAGGCTGACCATCTTCCAGCGATCGCCGCACTGGGCGATGAAGCACCCACTCTACCACCAGAAGGTGAGCGAGGGGGCTCGCTGGGCCATGCGCCATGTGCCCTTCTATGCCAGCTGGTTCCGTCTGACCCTGTTCTGGGCCGCTTCGGAATCCTTCCACTGGACGCTGAAGATCGACCCGAACTGGCCGCATCCCGAGCGCTCGCTCAACGCCATGAACGATCGGTGGCGCGAAGACTTGACCGCCTATATCATGGCAAAAGTCGGACACAGGAAGGACCTCATTCCCAAGGTCATCCCGGATTATCCGCCCTTCGGCAAACGCATGCTGCGCGACAACAACTGGTACGACATGCTGTTGCGCGACAATGTCGATCTGGTCACCGATCGCGTCGAACGGATCGAGTCGGATGGCGTGGTGGCCGGCGGGAAAAAATATCCTGCCGACGTCATCGTGCTGGCAACCGGTTTCCAGACCAAGCGAATGCTCGCGCCCATGCACATTGTCGGTGCCGAAGGCCAGTCGATCCGCGACATCTGGGGTGACGAGGATCCCCGCGCCCATCGCGGCATCACCGTCCCCGGCTTCCCGAATTTCTATATTGTCTACGGGCCGAACACGAACCTGGCCCATGGCGGCAGCGCAATCTTCCAGACGGAATGCCAGATCAACTACGTCATGAAAGCGCTACGCGAGCACCTGGAGAATGAATGGGATGTGATAGAGGTCCGTCGCGAAGCGTTTCAACGCTACAATGAATGGGTGGACGGTCTGCTCAGCAACATGGTCTGGACTCATCCGGGCGTCACCAACTGGTACAAGAATTCGGTCGGGCGAGTCGCCTTGAACTGGCCCGGCAGGCTCGTCGACTATCGAGACGTCACTGCGGAATTCGATCCCGAGGAATATCACATGCAGCGTTTTGCCGACTCCCAGCGGGGTCAAGAATTCGGCACAGGATCGGCACCAAGGGCGGCGGGGGTTCGGTAGTGCTCGCGCGCACCAGTTTCGGACTGCTCCACTACGATCTTGTCGGGCCGGAGGATGCGCCCATCGTCTGCATGCTGCACTCGCTGACGTCCGATAGCGGCATGTGGACGGATCAGTTGCCGGCTCTGCTTTCGAGCGGGTTCCAGATCTTGCGGCTCGACATGCGCGGACATGGCGGAAGTCAAGCGCCGATCGGCGCGTATCGCATTGAGGATCTGGCGGCGGACGTGATCGTGATTCTCGATCGCCTGGAGATTGACAGCGTTCACCTCGTCGGATTGTCCATCGGCGGCATGATAGGACAGGCGCTCGCCGCTGACCGTCCTGACCGCATCAAGTCGCTCGTCGCCTGCGCCACCACCAGCAAGTGGACCGGTGACACGGACATGATGCGTGGGCGTCTAGCATTGGTGGAGGCGAGCGGCTCGCTGGATGGGATCGTCGACGATGCCATGCAGCAGCGTTACTCTCCGGCTGTCCGCGAACAGCGGCCCTCGCGGTGGCTAGCGCTCCGAGACACGTTCCTCGGCACCTCTATCCACGGCTATATCGGCTGCATGCACGCTGTTCTGGAGCACGACGTCTCCAACCGTCTTGACAAGGTTCGCGCGCCGACTTTGGTCGTGTCGGGATCACAAGACCCCGTGACTCCGCCGGCTGCCGGTCGTGCAATCGCCGAGAGTGTGGACGGCGCGGTGTATGAGGAAATCGCAGGAGGCCGACACCTTCTCAACGTGGAATTCGCTGAACGCTTCAACCGTTTGCTGCTGGAGTGGCTGTCGCACAGAACGACCAGTTAGCGTTTGCTTGCCATTGGTCATACAGGGTCATACTAGCTACCCTCACCACGGGCATGTCCATCGAAAGCAGCCATACCATGCGCACAAGAAAGCATCCGAATCCTCCTGCTGGCAGGACAAGCCGAACCAGCGGCATCGATGACGACGCGCGGGCGGACCGCCCCGTGCGGTCGAAGGCACGCCAGACCGGCGTCGGAGCGATAGCAACGGAACTGGATGATCTGGAATCCGATAATCAGTTCGTCAAGGCGCTTGGCCGCGGGCTGGAGATCCTGAGCGCGTTCAAGGCCGGCGACGGCCCGCTGGGCAACACCGAGCTTGCCGAACGCAGCGGTCTACCTACGGCAACGGTCTCACGCATAACCTACACGCTGGCCAAGTGCGGTTTTCTGACCTTCAATCGCCGACTGCGCATGTATGAACTCGGCGGAGAAGCGTTCGTCATCGGGCGCGTGGCGCTGGCAAATCTGGATGTGCGGCGACTGGCAAAGCCGTTCATGCGCGAGTTGGCGGAGCGTTCCGGTTTCAACGTCGGACTGGGAACGCGCGACCGCCACTCAATGATCTATACGGACGCCTGTGAAGGTGCGAGCCTGGTCGGCCTTCGCCTGTTTGCCGGCTCTCGGATCCCCATTGGAACAAGCGCCATGGGCCGTGCCTACCTGGCCGGCTTGGCGGAGGAGGAACTAGCTCCCCTGCTGGCCGAACTGAAGCCCCGCTATCAGGACTGGGAGCAGGTACGCGCTTCCATCGATCAGGCTCGCGAAGAGGTGGCGAAGTACGGCTTCTGCGTCAGCCTGGGTGAGTGGCAGTCCGACATCCACGGCGTGGCAGCCCCCATTCGCACGCCCGAGGGCGACAAGATGTTCGCTGTCAACCTCGGCGGGCCGTCCTACGCATTGCCGGCAGATGCGATTTGGAGTTCGCACGGTCCGGCCATCGCGGACCTAGCGCGCCAAGTCGAAACGCTTATGGCTATTTGACCAGCGTCGGTACGCGCGGCCGACATAGCTGTTGAATTGTCGGGCGAAGGGTCCCGCTTGCGCGCGCCTCGGTCGGCGAGTTGCTCGCCTCGATCAGGCCGCCTCGCCCACGATTTGCGCAGCGGCGTCGAGTGCGCCCCCTCCATGGGGTATCCCGAGGGAGCGCATTCCCGCTTCCATGACAGCGAGGACGCCGAGCGTCATATGGGCGTTGACGTGGCCCATATGCGCGATGCGCAGGAAATCGCCATAGGCCGGCTCGTTCGGTGGTGCCATGCCGAGCCCGATGCCAAGCGTGACACCAGCATTCTTCTCCAGCCATTCGCGCAGTCGGGTCGCGCCGCCGCCCCCTATTCGCACCCCCGTCACGGAATGCGATCGCCTCGCCTTTGCGGCAACGTTGAGCGCGATATCGCCGCCTTGCGACCATGCGTCCACGGCCGCCCACACGCTGGCGGCAAGCACCGCGTGGCGCCTCCACGCGGCTTCCAGCCCTTCCTCTTCGAGCAGCATCGTCAATGCTTCTCGCAGGCCGTAGAGATGGTGCGTAGGGGCCGTCCCGCCGAAGTAGCGGTAAAATTCCGTGCTGAGGCTGCGCAGCTTCCAGTCCCAATAGGGAGTGACGAGATCGGAGCCTTGCGATACGGCCAGCGCCTTCTGGGAAAACCAGACGAAACTGAGACCCGGAGGCGTCATCAGGCCCTTCTGGCTTGCGCCGATCAGGACATCGATCCCCCAATCATCGAAATGAAGCGCGTCGCAGGCGAGCGAGGCGATGGCATCCACGACGAGCACGGCGGGGTGCCGTGCCGCATCGATTGCCTCGCGAACCGCTCTGATGTCGTTCCGGATCGTGGTCGCGGTATCCGTATGGGTGACGAACACCGCCTTGATGCGATGCCCCGTGTCGTTCGCCAGGGCCTGCTCGAGACGGGCGGGATCGATGGGCTCCTTGCCGAAATCGATCGTCTCGACCTCTATGCCCATGTTCTCGGCGTTCAGCGCCCAGGTTCTCCCGAAATGCCCTGTCACCGCGACGAGAATCCTGTCGCCCCGGGAGAACAAATTTGCGTTCACCGCATCCCATGCGCCATGCCCGTTGGCGATGTAGATGGCGACGTTGGCGCCTTCCGTTCGCGCCACCCGCCTGAGGTCCCGCAGCAGGCCGGGCATCATCTCCACGAGTTCGCCCTGGTAGATGTTCGGTGCGGCACGGTGCATCGCGGCGAGCACCCTGTCCGGGATCACGGAGGGACCTGGTATGGCCAGATAGTGACGGCCGAAAGCGAGGCTCATGGGTGGACTTCCCCGGGGTGAACTGTGAAGGATGATGGCTCGGCAAGCCGGGCCATCATCTCTCGTTGGCAGTTGCCGGCGTGGTTTGCATCGTCCACGCCGCATGCCTGCTTAATGCCACGTCAGGTCAGGATCCACTCCTCGAACCGCTCTGCCAGTTCGGCCGGATCGATCCCGAAGTTTTCGATGTCCTGCCCCACGACCGAGTTCGCATAGCGCGCATTGGTAGGCATACGCTCGGCCTTGGCCGGATCGATGAGCTCCAGAGCCGCCGGGTTGAGCGGGCCGTCCTGCTGCGCGGTTGCGAAGCCGGCAAGCGGCTTGGGAGATGTCGCGAATTTCACGAACTGCTTGGCCGCATCGATATTGGGCGTGCCCTTGGCCACGACCCAGTAGGCTTTGTCGAGGATGCAACCCTCCCAGGTCATGGCGACCGGAGCGCCTGCATCTTGCGCGGCAAAATAGCGGGTGTTCCAGATGCCTATCATGTCGACCTCGCCGTCGCGCAGGATCTGCGACGACTGCTCGCCCGCCGTCCACCACACGACGATGTGCTTCTTGATGCGATCGAGCGCCGCAAAAGCCCGATCGACGTCGAGCGGATAGAGATCTTCCTTCGCGACACCGTCCGCCAGCAGAGCGATCGGCATGACGCGGGCAGGATAGCGTTGCAGCGAACGCTTGCCCGGGAAGCGGTCCACGTCCCAGAAATCCGCCCAACTCTTCGGTTCGTTGCCGTATCTGTCTGTACGCCACCCCATCAGGGTGCCGAAGGCATGCGAGCCGATGCCGTTCTGGAGCAGTCCGCCCGGATAGTATTCCTCGATCTCTTCCAGCAATCCGCTCTGGTTGGCCCGCAACAGCTCGGCTGCGCCCAACGTCGTGACGTCGAACTCGTACACGCCGGTCTTCACCTGGGCGGCGAGCTTGGCGAAGGACACCGGCGAAACCGTCTCGACCTTGATGCCGGTTTCCGCCGTGAACGGATCGAAGAGGTTGGCGCGTGCCGAATCCAGCCACGACCCGCCCCAGGAGTTGACGGAGATGCTCTTCGTCTGGGCGCGGGATATGGCGGGCATGGCCAGGCCGCCAGCGAGTGCCGCAGAACCCATAAGGAATTGCCTGCGGTTTGATCTGAGGTTCAGTGACTTGTCCAAAATAATTGCCTCCCTGGTTGAGAAATGCGGGTATCGCGCATGGGCGTGGTCGGTCGCGCGATGCTGCGGTGATTTTCCGTACGGCGCGTCTATGCCGCCGCACAAACCATGATCATCTCGATCTTCAGCGCCGGGCTGGCGAGACGGGCTTCGAAGCAGGCGCGCGCCGGGGGCTCGATGTCGGCCACCCAGCCGTCCCATACTTCGTTGACCGCAGCGTAGTCGGCCATGTCGGCGAGGATGATGGCGACGAAGATGAGCTTGTCCTTGCTGCTGCCGATTTCGGCGAGCCGTGCGTCGGCCTTCGCAAGCAGCTGCGCTGCCTGTTCCGCGGTGCTCAGTTCGGCATCGTAGGGCGCCTGTGGCGTGACGGCAAAATAGCCGGTGCCGTTATGGGTGACGGCGATACTTGCGCGTTTGCCGACGCCGAAGCGATTGATCACATCGGCGATGTCGCCGGCTCCTATAGTCACGGTCATGGTCTGCTTTTCCTGGTCTGCTAAAGCATGTCTCCCCAAAGTGGGCACCGGTTTGGGGGAGAAAGACATGCGTTGAATCAAAGCCCTAAAGCGCGGGAGCGAATCTGAAAGATCGCGCTTTAGGGTGTCAGTTGGCGATGACGTAGACGGAATCGCGCGTCCAGCTGATGCAGCATTCCTCGCCTTCCCTGATGATGACGACATCAGCACCAAGGACACGGACACGCATCGGCTGCTCGCCGACCTTGCCTATAACGAGGGCGTTGTCGCCGTAATTGACGATCGTCTCGACCTTCATGCGGACATTCTTGCGTCCGTCGACAGGATTGCGCGACAGCTTGATGTGCTCGGGCCGGATCATCAGCGTGACAGCCGCGCCGCTCGCCACCTTGTCGGTTCGGGCATATTCAACGGTTCCCAATGCCGTGTTCCCGGCTTCGCCGGCGGCGGCGTCGGTGATCGTCGCTTCGATCAGATTGCTTTCGCCGATGAAGCCGGCGACGAACCTCGTTTCGGGCTTGTGGTAGAGTTCGAGCGGCGTCGCAACCTGCTGGACGCGTCCCTTCTCGAACACCACGATCCGGTCGGACATCGACATCGCCTCGGTCTGGTCGTGGGTGACGAAGATCGTGGTCACGCCCAGCGCACGCTGGATTCGTTTGATCTCGATCTGCATCTGCTCGCGCAGGTTCTTGTCGAGAGCGCCGAGCGGTTCGTCGAGCAAGAGCAGCGAGGGCTCGAAGACAAGCGCGCGGGCAAGCGCCACGCGCTGCTGCTGGCCGCCCGAGAGCTCCTTCGGATGGCGGTGGCCGAAGCCCTTGAGCCCGACGAGGTCGAGCATTTCCTCGGCCCGCTTGAGGCCCTTCGCCTTGTCCCAGCCGCGCATCTGCAGAGGGAAATAGACGTTTTGCGCCGCGGTCTTGTGGGGGAACAGTCCGTAGTTCTGGAAAACGATGCCGATGTTGCGCTCGTGCGGGGCCAGGCCGAACAGCGACTTGCCTGCAACATTGACCGCGCCCGAACTTGCCGTTTCGAAGCCGGCTATGATCATCAATGTCGTCGTCTTGCCCGAGCCGCTCGGTCCCAGGAAGGTGACGAACTCGCCCTTCTTGATGTCCAGGTCGACCGCTTCGAGCGCGGTGAACTGACCATAGATCTTAGAAATCCCGGAAAGCTGAAGATAGGTGCTCATGGAGTCTCCTGGGGCATGGCGAGGCATGCCGCGAATTGTTTCAGCCGGTGCCGATGCGGGCGCGTCGGCCGCGCCAGCGGGAAAGCAGCAGCGGCGCGGTCAGGCCGATCAGAACGGCAGCGAACAAAAGGGTCGAGATCACGGCGATGACCGGATCGGCTTCCTGCCGGATGCTGTCGAACATCTTGCGTGGCAAGGTCTCGGCGCCGCGGCCGGAGATGAAGATCGCGACCACCGTCTCGTCGAACGACTGGATGAAGGCAAACAGCGCGCTGATGACCAGGCCAGGCCGCAGGATCGGCAACGTCACGTGGATGAAGGTCCTCGTCGGGCTTGCTCCCAGGCTCTGCGCCGCCCGCTCGAGCGTGCGGTCGAAGCCCTTGAGGTTGGCCGAGAGCACCAGGAAGGCGATCGGCACGGACAGGCAAGTATGGGCAAGGATGACGCCCAGATGGGTGTGCACGATCCCGAGATCGCCGAAATAGGAGTAGTAGCCGACGGCCATGACGATGTGAGGCACGGCCAGCGGCATCAGCATCATTAGGTCGGCGATGCTCTTGCCCCGGAAGCGGTGCCGGACCAGGGCAAAGGTGGCGGGCACGACGAGAGCCATGGTCAGCACCGTCGTCGCGCTGGCGATGAGAATGCTGTTCCATGTCGGCACGAGCCAACTCACGTCGGTGAAATATGCCCGGTAGTAGCCGAGCCAATATCCGGGCGGCGGGAACTGCAGGGAGCGTGCCTCCGAGAACGACATCGGCACGACGATCACCAGCGGCGCGGCGATGAAGACGACGACCGCGATGCCGAGCCAGCGCATGAAGCGGTTCATGGTCAACCCCACAGTTTGTCCAGCCCGAAGCGACGGTGATAGATCGTCAGGATCACCAGCGTCACGAAGAGCAGCACCATCGCCATGGCGGAACCCATTCCGAAGGCCAGGAACTCGTCGATCTGGTTACCGATGAGGCCGGCGATCATCTGCTCGCGCGGGCTGCCGAGCAGCACCGGCGTCACGTAGAAGCCGAGGCAGATGACGAAGACGAGCACCGAACCATTGGCTATGCCCGGCGCCGTCAGCGGCAGATAGACATGGCGGAACAGCGACAGGCCGCGCGCGCCAAGGCTTTCCGCCGAGCGGATCAGGGTCGGGTCGATCTTCTTCATCACGGAATAGATGTTCATCACCATGTAGGGGGCGAGGATGTGAACCATGGCCAGCGTCGACGAGAAGCGCGTGAACAGCAATTGTGGCGGCTGCTCCATGCCGATCGCCCGGAGAAGCCAGATCAGAGGCCCGTTGTTGCCGAGCAGGACCATCCAGGCGTAGGTGCGGACCAGGAACGAGGTCCAGAAGCTCATCGTGACCAAAAGCAGGATGAGCATTGCGGTGCGCGGCTTGCTGTTGGCCATCAGATAGGCCAGCGGGTAGCCGACGATCAGGCAGCAGATCGTGACGATGGCTGCGGTGGCGAAAGTGTTCACGAAAACGCGCTGGTAGAGCGCCGTGGTGAGCACCCGTTCGTAGTTGGCGAGCGTCGGCCGCGGTTCGGTCACGCTCATGACAGCCACGTCGGCGAGCGGCACCAGAAAGAAGACAGCCATGTATATGGCCAGTGGCGCGAGCAGAAGCCACGGCCACATATTCTTTCTTGCGCTCAAACTTGCGATGCTCAGAGCCATCGCGCTTCCCTTTGCCTAATGCCTTGGAGCCTTCGCCGCGCCGGCCGGCGCGGCGAAGCAGCCAAGGTGACTCGATAGCTGATGCCGACGGGGCCTCAGCCGGCGATCCATTCCTCGAAGCGTTCCGCCACCGCTGCCGGATCGTCACCGAAATTGGCCATGTCCTGTTCGAAGGTCTGGGCATAGTTTTCAGGTGATGTCGGCATGCGCTTGGCGGCATCGGCCGGCACGAACTCGTTGGCGGCCGGGTTGAGCGGGCCGTAATCCGCCTGCATCGAGAAGCCGGCGAGCGGCTTGCCGCTGGTTGCGAACTCGATGAACTTCTTGGCGTTCTCGGCGTTCGGTGTGCCCTTGGCCACGACCCAGTAGGCGCGGTCGATCTCGCCCTGATTCCAGGTCATGGCGACGGGCGCTCCGGCCTTCTCGGCCTCGTAGTAGCGACCATGCCAGATGCCGATCAGATCGACTTCGCCGTCGCGCAGGATTTGCGTCGACTGGGCGCCTGCCGTCCACCAGACGCGGATGTGATCCTTGATCCGGTCGAGCGAGGCGAAAGCGCGGTCCACGTCAAGCGGATAGAGGTCCTTGACCTCGACGCCATCGGCGAGCAGCGCGATCGGCAGCACACGGGCTGCGTAGCGCTGCAGCGAACGGGCGCCGGGGTACTTGTCCACGTCCCAGAATTCCGCCCAGGTCTTGGGGCCTTCCTTCACGCGGTCGGTGCGCCAGGCCATCACGGTGGCGAAGGCATGCGAGGCGACCCCGTTCTCGAAAAGGCCGTTGGGATAGGGCTCCGCGAGTTCCTCAATGATGCCTGCCTGGTTGGCGCGGACCAGCTCGCCGCCGCCGAGCGTGGTGATGTCGAACTCGTAGACCCCGGTCTTGGTCTGCTGGGCGAGCTTGGCGAACGACACCGGCGACAGGGTGCGAATTTCGATGCCCGTTTCGGCCGTGAACGGATCGAACAGATGGGCGCGCGCGGCTTCCTCCCAGGGGCCGCCCCATGTGTTGATGTAGAGCACCTTCTCCTGAGCCCGTGCCACGTAGGGCATGGCGACGGTCGAGGCGAGCGCGGCGCCCGCGCCCTTCAGGAACATGCGACGGTCGGGCATCCAGAAGCCCTTGCTGATATGATTGGTCATTGCTTTCACCTCCCTCGGTGTTCAGGCCCTAAATGTGGCTTCGTAGAGACGGAGCCAGTTCTTGTGGGTGATCTTGGCGACATCCTCCTCGGAGAACCCGACGGCCCGCAGACCATCGGGGATGACGCCCATGTCTTCCACCTTCTGGAACCAGTCCGGCGGCGGCGCCTTGAGCGGGCGGCCGGCGGCACTGGCCCCATAGTCTGCGCCGCGGGTCCAGCGCCCCTGGCGCATCCAGGCATAGTCCGGCGCTATGAAATTGTGGCTGCGGTCGGTGCCGATGGCGACGGAGTCTACGCCGGCGATTTCAGCCGTGCGGGCAACCATGCCGCACCATGCCTCGATCGAGCTGCAATACTCGTCGCCGGTGATGTTGCGGTAGGCTGCGCAGCCGATAACGCCGCCGGTCTGGCCGAGCGCCTTCAACACATCGTCCGACTTGTTGCGCTTGTGATCGAACAGCGAGCGCGCATTGGCGTGCGTCACCGCGATCGGCTTGGACGAGGTCTCGATAGCGTCGAGCGTCGAGCGGTCGCCGACATGGCTGCAATCGACCAGCATGCCCGCGGCATTCATTTCGCGCACCACTTCCTTGCCGAAGCGCGCGAGCCCGGAATCCTCCGTCTCGTAGCAGCTGCCGGCAAGTTCGTTCTGGTTGTTGTAGGTGAGCTGGACAACGCGCACGCCGAGTTCGGCGAAAAGCTCGACGAAGCGTATGCGGCCCTCGAACAGGTTGGCGTTCTGGTAGCCGAGGATCACCGCCACCTTGCCCTCGCGCCCGATACGTTCCACCTCGGCGGCCGTCGTCGCGATCTCGGCGACATCGGCGTTCTCGCGCACCAGATCACGCCAGCGGCCGAGCGAATCCAGCGACTCGACGGCTCCTTCCCAGAAGCCGCAGGTCACCACGACGCCGCCAACCTTGGCCGCTTGCAACGACTGGAACGCCTGCCTGTCGAAGTGGCCGCACTGCAATCCGTCAATGATCATGGGTTCGTGCTTTCCGTTTGAGTTTCGGCGCCAGGCGCCATGAGGAAGCTGACGTCGGTTTCGTCATCATTGTCCTTGCGGCCGATGATGGTGCCGTCCTGGTTGACGATCATCGGGCCTGCGTGGCGACGCGAGACCACGCTGTCGGCGGCCAAAGCCTTCTTGGCTTGATGATAGATGCGCCACCAAAGCTCGCCGGGGATCGCCAGTCCGTCCTCGAGCAGCGACCACAGAAGCGGATCGTCTTGCCTGACATTGCCGGATAGCGAGCGGCGGCTCGCCCTCAAGACTGCCTCGTGACCAATGGTCACGACGACGGACAGCCCGCTACGCTGGGCGAATGCCTCGGCGACCTTGAATTCCTCGAGGTCGACGGCATCCGCGACCACGATCTCGGCCTCGCCGAAGCGGGAAACGAGTTCGCCAAGCAGGTCTATCACCGCCGGCAATGCGAACCAGGCGTGCTGGCCCCTGCCATCGAGCCGCATCTTGGCCGCATCCTCCGACACGATGGCGATGCTTTCGGGGCGCCCCCCACATAGTTCGTCGAAGCGTTTCTCCAGCAGCGCGAAGCCGCCGAGGCCGAGCTTCTGCGAATACATCGGCAGGTCTTGCAGCGCGAGGAAGAAGCCCTTCGGCTGGCCGGTCATCGACAAGATGCGTTCGGACATCAAGCGCATCTCGCGGGGCATGACGCGCAAGATGTGATCGGAGTGGGGTGCGCTCATTGGACGGGCTCCGCAGGATAGAACCAGGCGCCTGCGGTGCCGGAGCGGATCTCGTCCGGAGTGGGTGCGCCATGATAGAGCACGCCCCGCAGGTTTCGATTGAGGAAATCTCGCGTCTTGTCGATGCCGTGGATGCCGCAGTTCATGAGCCGCACGAGATCGATCGGCACGAAGCTTTCGTCGTTGATGTTTGCGCGTGGCGTATGGAATTGCTCGTCGCGCAAGCCCTGGATCCGCGCCACGAGGTAACGATGTTCGGGGTGTCCGAGCAACAGCCGCGCGACGGTGCTCGACGGGTCCGCGGCCTCGATGTCGGCCATCAATGCCTGCACCCCGCCACAGATGTCGAGGCCAAGATCGAGGGCGTCCGGCACTTCCTCGCGCGCGCCGCGGCGCGGCTCCTCGGCGGTCTCGGACTTGTACCAGACATATTTATAGGCGTCCGCCGTGGTCATGTCGGTGTCCAGCGCCCAGCGGTAGTCGCGCCGGATCAACTCGGCCAGGCTGGCGAGGGTCTCGGCGGGCGAGACGACGAATTCATCGGGCGCATCGATCTCGGCAAAGAGCGCGTCGGCGTCCTCGGGGACAAGCTCGATCAGCAGCGACAGCAGCGTCTCGAGCGCTTCGGGGCTGGCGGTTTTCTCGAAACGAGAGACCAGCACATCCAGCGGCGCGGCATGGATTTCGTCATACATGCGGCCGCTGTCCCTGAACGCCTTGAGCGCGCTTAGCGCCTGTGTAAGGTCGTCGGCTATTTCCGCGCTCGAGGTGAAGGCCTCGTAGACCATCCTGTCTTGCCGCCTGAAAGTGACAGCCCTTTCCAGGAGGCCGACCAGCTGCGCGATCCGCCCGTCGGCAGGCTCGAGTTCGAGGCCACGCGCCTTGGCGATCGCCGTCTCGCGAGCGCCGATCCACGCATTGATCAGGCGCGGGTGCTTGTGGATGAAGAAGATCAGGCCGAGCGCTGAACCGTTGCCGACACCGAGATAGCTCCGGATCGAAGGGTCGAGCCGCACCGCCTTGTCGGATTTGAGGCGGGCGAGATGCTCGACGAGGTCGCAGGAATATTCTCGCATCATGTAGGCGGTGAGCAACTGCGCCTGCAGAACCCCGCCCAGCGGATGGTCCCTCCCGAGCGACGGGAACGAGCGGGTACCGAAGGTGCCGTTCCCGTCGAGGCCGGTGTTGCGCATGAGATAGCAGACCTTGGAGAGATCCTCGATTGCCGGCTGGCGCCCGGCCGCCAATGCCTCGAGGGTCTGGTCGAAGACGCGCATCGAGCGGTTCGAACGACACCAGATCAGCGCATTCGGGGTGGCGCGGCCGGTGTAGAGCTTGGGCAACTCGCGTCGTGCCGACTCGATATCAGCCTCCGTGGCCGGCCCTTCGTTCAGCGTCCCCATCATGTCCCAAGCGCGGCCGATGATGCGGCCGGTACGGGCGGTGCGGCTCGGCGGACGCGAAAAGCCGATGAAGCTGAACTCGCGATCGGGCGCCTTGATAGAATAGACGACGGTGCCCTCGGCGTTGGAATCGACGTCGAAGCGGACCATCGAGATGTCCCAGCGTTCACGTACCATCCTGTTCATGAAAGCGCGCGCGCCGCTGAGCCGCGACGGCTGGATGGCGGCCAGGCTCTCGGGCAGCATTACCTGCGAAGCCTTGCGCATGCGAGCGGTCACGCCGGGCCCGCTCATGGGCTGCGTCATGTCGGTCATATCAGCGATGTTTTCCTTGCTGAAGGCTGGTGATTTCGTCGGCCGCTTCGATGAGGGGCCGCTTGAACGTCTCGAGATCGAAACGGGTCTCGGGCATGACGAGCGACAGCGTCGCGAAACACTTCCCGTTCATGTCGAAGATCGGAGCGGCTATGGCGATGACGCCGCTGTGGGTGTAGCCGCTGGAAACCGCATAACGGTTTGCCCGCGCCTCGGCCAGAATTTCCTCCGGAGCGAATTCTTCACCGCTCTGGCGCAGCCGCGCAAGCATCCCCTCGTCGGCAAAGGCGGTCAGTATGCGGCCCGACGCCGAGCCGCCGAGCGACATCGTCGTGCCGATCTTCTGTTCTGCCCGCAAAAGGCTTTCGGATTCGACGCGCGAGACGATGAACGGCAGGCCGCGATCGATCACGGCAACCGACGCAGTTTCCTTGACCCTGGCGACAAGCGCTTCGAGCACCGGCTGGACACGCGCGCCGAGATCGGCCTGCTCCAGGGCCGCGCCTGCAAAGCGACAGGCATGCATGGACAGCCGGTAGCGAAGGTCCTCGTCCTGCTCCAGCCATCCGGCCTCGACCAGGGTGAGCAGCCGCTGGTAAGCGGTCGGGCGCGACAATCCCATGGCTGTCGCCACCTCCGCCAGGCGCATCCCACGCGCGCTGCCGGCAAGAACGTCGAGCACCGCCAACGTCTTGATGACAGTAGACAAGGGCCTGACGCCGCCTTCCTCTTGTATTCTATTTGAATATCGCGTATCCATAAAGGATATTAAATTCGCAGTGCTGCGACACTGTCAACCATCGGGAGGGCCGCGCAGCTCCGTTTCGGGACGCGGATTGCCTGCAATTCGTTGGAACTACTGCAGAAATTTTTTTGGGAATTGCGATTTTTCGGCTGGAATTATGGCCAGTTATGCGCCCGCGCGAAGGGAGCGGCCCGCGCAAATGCCATTGGGAGAAGATACGCGGGAACGGAGGGATCGGCCAAATCTCCCCTGCGGCGGCCCCGTCGCATTTCCACCTTACGCTCGCCCGAACGTCGGGACGCGCGGTGGTTGCTCAAAATAATGAGCGATGCTACTGACCATGGACGAGACGGGACTTGCGTCAGCAACGCGCCGATCGGCGCGAGGCCGACGGGCATGCTGCCGCCCCTCTTTTGCGTTCAACGGAATAGGGAAGAGTGCGAAATGAACGGCGCCGACATGCTTTGCGACGTGTTGTTGATCAATGGCGTTGACGTGTGCTTTGCCAACCCGGGCACGTCGGAGATGCATTTCGTCGCTGCCCTGGACCGCAAGCCTCAGATGCGATGCGTCCTGGGACTTTCGGAAGGCGTCGTGACCGGGGCCGCAGACGGTTACGCCCGCATGGCCGACAAGCCGGCGGCAACTCTGTTGCACACTGGCCCTGGTCTCGCCAACGGCCTCGCCAACCTGCACAATGCAAGGCGCGCACGCACACCCATGGTCAACATTGTGGGCGACCATGCCACCTACCACCTGGAATATGATGCGCCGCTGACCAGCGACATCGAATCTCTCGCTAGGCCGATGTCGCATTGGGTCGGCCGCATCGCCAATGCCAGCAACGTGCGGGCAAAAACCGAGGAGGCTTATGTGGCCGCTTTGATGCGGCGCGGGGTTTCAACCATGATCCTGCCTGCTGACGCCGCCTGGGGAGAGGTGGCCCCCGAAAGCCTGTCTCCCGTCGTCCTGCCCAGACCACCGGTGATTGGAGCCGACGCATTGGCGGCAGCTGCGGCTGCGTTGCGCAGCGGCAAACGCGCCGTCATCTTCCTGGCCGGTCGGGCGCTGCGTGCCAACGCTTTAGAGACCGCCGGGCGCATATCGGCTGCCACTGGTGCGACCTTGTTCTCCCAGACCTCGGATCGGACCGAGCGTGGCGCCGGTCGTGTCTCCGCGCCCCGCGTGCCCTATAGTGTGGACCAGGCGGTCGCAGCGCTCGCAGGGTTCGAGGTGGCAATCTGCGTAGGCGGCAAACAGCCGGTCGGCTTCTTTGCCTATCCCGGCAAGCCGAGCACCCTGCTCCCGCCGGACTGCGAGATCATAGAACTGGCCGACCATGAGAATGATCTCGGCGAGGCGCTCCTGGCCCTGGCCGAGGAAATCGGGGTGCGCAAGGATTCACCCTCCCTCCCCCATCGCTTCACGCAGCGCGAGATCCCTGCCCCCACCGGCAAGCTGGATGCGGATAGCGTCTGCATCGCCGTGGCGCGCGCCTTGCCGGAAAACGCCATCCTCTGCGACGAATCCGTAACCTCCGGCCGCAGGCTGGCGCCGCTTGCGCCGGGCCTCGTCCCACACGATCACATCCCACTGACAGGCGGCGCCATCGGCGGTGGCATCCCGCTTGCCGTCGGTGCCGGCATCGCTTGCCCTGACCGAAAGGTGGTGGCGATGCAGGCCGATGGCAGCGGTATGTATACGGTGCAGGGCTTGTGGACCCAGGCTCGCGAGAATCTCGACGTGGTAACCGTCATACTTTCCAATCGCGCCTATGCGATCCTGCAGGGCGAGATGCGGAGTGTCGGCGTCAACGACTTCGGTCGCAATGCTCGCCGCATGCTCGATCTGGATTCGCCGGAACTGGACTGGTGCTCCCTGGCCCGCGGCATGGGCGTCGAAGCCGCCCGCGCCGACACGATCGAGCAATTCACGGACCTATTCGACGCAGCCCTTTCCCGCAAGGGGCCGTTCCTCATCGAAGCCCGTATCTGAGGCTGTTTCAGGCGGCGGCCAGCTGCAATTCGGCCGCACAATGACGAACGGAAACGGAACTGAAGGCGATAGTGCTCGCTCATCCTGCCCGGATCCTCCCGAGGGAGCCGCTGCGCGCATGAGAAGCCGCTCTCGGTTCCAACATCGGCCCGGTGGGCCTTTGCGAGCTATTGATTCGATAGATTTCTGGTGGGCCCGGAGGGACGACAAGACTACAATGAAATCAAAGGCTTGATTTCAGGTTCGCATCCCTAGGTTTCATGGCCCAGCAACGGCCGATTCACGCGGGAACCGGTTCATCAGCATGCCGACATCGGAAGTCGTTCCACCGATGTCGATGACCATTGCGTCCGGTTCGCCGGCCAGCACCGTCGCTCCACGCATGGAGTTGGTCGGCCCGGAAGCGAATGTCAGCACCGGATAGCGCTCGACATAGTCCGGAACCATGAGCGTCCCATCGTTCTGGCTGATGTAAAAGGGCGCATTGATCGACAGTTCCTTCAGCGCGCTGCGGAAAGACGACACCACCTTACGCGCCAGGTCGGCCAGTGAAGCGTTCATGACGGAAGCGTTTTCGCGCTCCAGAAAGCCGACCCGGCCGATCTCGTGGCTGAGCGAGATCGGCGCAAAGTTAAAATGTCGCGACACCCAATAAATTCCTGACACTCGACCACCGCGCGCACTCGATCCTTCTTGCGCAAATTTTATCGGTCCGAACCAGCCGTGCCGACTAGTTACGTTCACCAGACGTCGGGGTTTGGTTGAGGTCCCTTCCATCGCCGCGTGGTTAGGGTCAGGCCGCGGCCAAGTGCCACCAAGCAAATTGTCCCCTACTTACGCGCTGTTCGTGGAGGTCGGGATGCCGAGGTCGGCAAGACGCTGTACCGGATAGTCGTGGACCTCTTGTCCTGGCGCGATGTCACTCAGGATGAAAGTCGATGTGGCGAGATCCGCCAGGCAATTTCATGTTTGGACCCCAGCGCGTGAGAGGCAGGCAGGACGACGAAAACGCGCTCGGACCCCAGATGTGCGGTGTCGCAGCCATCCCAAATGGACGTGCCCGCGAGAAAAGTCATCAATCCCGAGTTGACTTACGGCTCCTATCCAACCGGAAACGATCTATTTTCGATAATCCACGCCGTAGAATGAGGAACGAAAGAGAGAGCGCTATTGTGATAGTCCGGTATTTTGCGGCTTGGAGGAGAGATCACCAATGCATACACGGGGGTCGATAATAGAGGCGCTTCAGACACTTGGCATCCAGCCCGGAGACCTATTGATGGTGCATGCGTCATTGAAGGCGATTGGTCCGGTCGAAGGAGGAGCAGAGACCGTCGTTGCGGCGCTACTGTCGGCTGTTGGGCCGTCTGGCACCGTGATGGGCTACGCATCGTGGGACAAATCACCGTATGAGGAAACGCTGAATGGCGCTTGCTTGGGTGATGAAGCCCGTCGCTCCTGGCCGCCGTTCGATCCGGCAACGGCGGGTACGTACCGCGGGTTCGGTCTGCTGAATCGGTTTCTTGTTCAAGCTCCGGGCGCCCGGCGCAGCGCACACCCCGATGCATCTATGGTCGCAGTTGGCCCGCTCGCAGAGACGTTGACACAGCCTCACGAACTCGGTCACGCCTTGGGCGAAGGATCGCCCGTCGAACGGTTTGTTCACCTGGGCGGGAAGGTTCTCCTTTTGGGGGCGCCGCTGAACTCCGTTACCGCGTTGCACTACGCCGAGGCGGTTGCGGATATCCCCAACAAGCGCCGAGTGACATACGAGATGCCGATGGCTGAAAGCGACGGCGAGATCGTATGGAAAACAGCAGCGGATTTCGATTCCAACGGCATTCTCGATTGCTTTGCCATCGAAGGAGAGCCGGACGCGGTAGAAACAATCGCAACCGCCTACGTGCAGCTCGGTCGCCATCGAGACGGAATCGTCGGTTCCGCGCCGTGCTACCTATTCGACGCACAGGACATCGTATCTTTCGGCGTCACCTATCTTGAGCGGCATTTCGGGTCCGCTCCGGTGGTTCCAACGCGCGAAGGGGCGGAGGCCTCTTGCGAGCCGTCAGGCGAGAGGCCATCGACATGATAGTCTGGATCAACGGACCCTTCGGGGCTGGGAAGACAAGCCTTGCCGAGAGGCTGCGCGATCGGAGACCCGGTTCGCTGATCTTCGACCCCGAAGAGATCGGCTTCGTGGTGAAGGCGACCGTCCCCGAGCCAGCGAGCGGGGATTATCAGGATCTTCCCGTGTGGAGGGGGCTGACGATCGCGGCCCTCAGAGAGATTCGAAGGCATTACTCGCAGGACATATTCGTCCCAATGACCCTGGTGCAACCAGAGTATCTTGATGAGATCCTCGACGGCGTAATGCGCGTTGACGATCAGTTTTTGCATATCTTCCTGACGCTCAACGAGGACCTCCTGCGTCACCGCATCGCGAACCAGGCCATGCATCCCGATCCGAATCGCAATGCAGAGATTCGAGCCTGGCGATTGGCGAATGTCGCCCGATGCTTGGCTGCCAGGGAACAGCTCCCCCCCGAGACACGAATTCTCGACAGTGGCGCTCACACGCCCGACGAACTCTCGGAAATGGTTCTCGACGCGATCGACGGGACGACCTGATCACCTACGATGCCGCGCGGCACGGGATGCTTTGAGGTTTGGGCTCCCTACCTGAGCCTATGCGGCCCATCATCCACGAACGATATGGTGGGTCATGGTGCGGACGACGGGACTCGAATCCGTACTCTCACAGAGAAGCAGATTATCGTACCACCTCCACTTTCGCCGCCGCCTTTCGCAGGTCGCGAGCTCCTCACGGTGAATGTCGACCTTAACCATCTCAGGATCGAGATCACCTCATTTCTGATAGCAATAGATCGGCTGTCCCAGGGATGAACCGCGAAGCGATCGCCTATCAGTCGTTAGCCGATGATCAGCTCGTAATCCTCGAGAAGCCGGCGACCCAGATCAAATACCCGGCCGCGCCTGCCCAAGCCTCATTGCTGTAGCCAATGTCCAATCGGCCCGGCAGCAGTTCTCTGTGCCAGCGCCAAGCGGCCGGATTCTGGTTGAGAGCTTCGGTACTGTGCGTACGCAACATGCCTGGCAGTCTAACGTTGTTTGGTCGAGCTACCGAAGCCAAATGAAAATCCAGAGCATCACGGTGAGGGTAATCGAAAAGATAAATGTGGCAGCGGCTGAATGTCGCGAAATGGCCGAGCCAAAGCCCACTCCCGTATCCATGAAGAGGTGCCGGATACCTGACGCCATGTGCTGGAACATGGCCCATGTCAGACCGATCAGGATGAATTGGCCAAACCAGCTTCCGGCGAAAGAACAGAACATCGCATATGGCTGCGGTCCGAGCGACAACGACACCAGAAACCAAGTGAACATCAGCATCCCGACAACGTAAAGGCCGATCCCGGTGATGCGATGTGTGATCGAGGCAATAGCCCATATCCGCCAGCGCCAGACGGTCAAATGCGGAGAGAGGGGACGAGGTCGAGTGTGCTGCATGAATGCCTTCAAGCCAGTGTCCATGACACCTTAAAATGCATAGCGAATCCAGATACACTATGTATCTGGATTCAGCAATGCTAATGTTGCCTGATGAAATCCAATGAGCCGCGAAAAGCCCGCCTGACCAGAGCTGAGAGCATGGCGCTCACTCGCGAAAAGCTGCTCGTTTCCGCCTTGGAGACCTTCTTGCAGGCAGGCTATTCCGGCGCGACGATAGAAGGGATTTCGGAGAACGCGGGATTTAGCCGGGGGGCCTTCTATGCGCACTTCGCGTCTAAGGAGGACATATTTCTCGAGATTGTCGCCTCCGAAGCCGACAAGATCACGCCGACGCTGATTGAGCGGATCGAAGGCGCTTCGTCCCCCTCCGAAGTGATCGGGATTGTGTCGGGATGGGCGGAAGAACGTAGCCAGACCCAAAGCCTGGCCATCCTGATGTTCGAGGCGATGCAGCAGGCACGGACAAACGGCACTCTGGACGAACGCTATACGCAACTTTTCAGACAGAACTGGCACAGCGTGGGTGAAGCCATGCGGCCGTTTTTCCCCGATCAGCGGTTGCCCTGCCCTCCCGAGGAAATCGTCGCGATCATCGTAGCTCTGTCCTATAGCCCAATGGTCAGCGGGGCGGGCGGACACAAGGCTGGCAGGTTGGTGGAGTTGACGCTAAAGGCGCTGATGCGACAATTCTAGGTCTCTTCTGACGCTTATCCCTTGTTCCGAAATCCCGAAACCCGCGACGCTCAAGCCACCTTCTTACTGATAAACAGGCGCTTACCGGCCTCACGCCGCACGGTTGCCGCATCGAAAACTTAAGGCGACGGTTCCGCACCGAGGCACATGCAGGGAGTTGCGATCAATTCAGACCGAGCTTCTTCTTGAGATCGGCATTCTCCTTGCGCAAACGTTCGGCGAGGAGTTTCTTCAGCCGCACATTTTCTTCCTCGAGCGCGACGAGATCTTTCAAGTCGTCGCCCTGTGAAGACGCGGGCGCGGCAGCCTTCTTCCACTGATAGTAGGTCTGTTCCGAAATCCCGACTTGCCCCACAGCGCGCTTGATGCTCGAGCCGCGGCTAATTGATTGCTCGATCTGACCGAGCTTCTGGGCCCGCTCCCTTTCGGAATAAACCTTGCGCCCGGTCCTGGCCGCTGCTGCAGACGGTTCGGCGGCTTTAGTCGTCTGTTTGGCAAGATCGCTTTCGGCAGGCGTCTTGGGTTGGGTCTTTGCCTTCCGTGGTCGTGGGGCCTTCTTCTTCGGTTCAGGTATCTCTGCTTTGGCCGGTTCACTGGTTGCAGCTTGCACTGATTCTGCTTCTTGAGGATCGGGCATTAGATGCTCCGCACTTGGGTTTTCGCTGGACTCAACATCGATCGGCATCAAACTGGAGTCAATAAGCTGAGCGTTCTGCGGCTCTTTCTTCGCAATTTCTCTTGCCGTCTCTGCGACCAGACCAGACAAGTCAATGTCTCCCCAAATCGAACGATTTGATTTTTGTTATCCACGCTTCTGCTTGACTTCCACGGTGACAGTCGTGTTTGTCGCCTCATAAGCTCTTCTACCATGAACTGATTGCACACCAAGTCGCGGTGTCGCCGAGCCTTATCGTATGAGATTGTTGACAAGCAAGACCGCCTACCGTTGCTACGGCGCCGTCATCGATCACCGCACCTTCACCGCGCAGCGACTACGATCGAGTTGCCCAGCATTTCAGGCTGTGATTGATGAAAGGGTGATGCCGGAAGGCGCGACGTTAGACGCAGGACCTCATCGCGGAAATTGATGTGCTTCTTGGCAAGAACACTGCTGTGGAACACGCGCGATGACCCGAAAAGAGAGCCTGACCCTGGACGAGTTCATGAGGGCGCCGACGAAAGTCGCGCGCCGGTCCGCAGGTACAAGCGTCGGGTGAGGATGAACCCCGCCACGATGCTGCGGCCCACCTGAGCGTGTCTGATGAACACGGTCAGGGGCACGCAAGGCGCTGCGACAGGTCAAGCGAGCGCGCCTGAAGGGCGCCAGCTTTTTCGTCAACGTCAATCTCGATAGGGACACAAAGCGTCGGCTGAAGCTTGCAGCATTCAATCGCGACACCACCATGCAGGCCATTACGGAGAAGGCGATCCGAAGATTTCTGGACGAGCATGGCCTATGACCTGGACGTTGAGATGAGGACGCGGACCCGGTTTGCGTCCGCGAGCGCATGCCTGCTATGGATGAGCGTAAAGGACTCTGATTCATCGGAGTTCTGGACCTTGGGCAATTCTTCCGAGTCTAATGGCCGCTTTTCTCGGCCACCAAAGAAGCAGGTTCGCCGCAGTCATGGCCATCAAGGATGTGCGCGCCTATATCGAGCGGAACGGGCTCGTCGAAACTGCAGATGATGATAGTGGCAAGACCGTCTACCGAAAGCCGGGCCTCGACGGCACGACGCCCTTTCCGGAAATGGAAGAGCGCTTTGGACGGCTGATCCGCGAGAAGCGCGATAGTCATAATCTCAATCGTGCGCAGGTTGCCATGATGATTGGTCTGCACGAGCAGAATCTGGCACAGTACGAGCGCGGCCAGTACAAGCTTCTGGGCACGCGGTTGATTCATCTCGCAGAGGTGCTGGGTTTCTCGCCCATCGAGGTTATCCACGCGGCCGCTCCGCATCTTTTCGGCCAGTCGGCCGAGGAAGCCGACGACAAGATGCAACTCATCATGCGCGTGCTGGCTATGCCCGCATCGACCACCCGGTCGCTGTTACGTCTCATCGAGGAACTCACTTCCGAGGATGAGCCGTCGCCCCCGAGATCGCGCACGGCGTGAGGCAACGGCGAGTTGGCAATCTATTTCCCGCGTAGCATCTGCAGGAAGGCCGACTCTCGGTCCACCCATCAACGTCATGAATCGGTTGGGCCGAAACGATTCATCGAACTCGTTGGACCCGGCTGAAATCCGCTGCGATGCTGCGGCATGCACATCCGGTCCAGACACTCTGCATCCTGCGCCGTCTCGATCCAGCAAGGAACATGGCGCGGTTTTATCACCTTTCGACAGAATCGAGCCTGTTCGGCGATGTGGCGCTGGTTCGAGAGTGGGGCCGGATCGGCAGACGCGGCCGTGTGAGAGTCGACCTCTACCAACGACTCGACGAGGCGCATGCCGCATTCGCCGCGATCGAAGAGGCGAAGCGCCGGCGGGGATATCTCGACCACTTCGACGTTCAGCAACGAGACCGCGCGGCATCGACGGAGTCGCGGCTCGATCCCGGGAGGAGGGTGCGTCGTGCATGACGGTGAAGAGGAATCGGCCCCGCTGACGGTGAGATTTGCAAAACCCCCTTGCGGGGTTGACCCTGAAGGCGCGGCCGCGTTCCTACAAAGGTCAGGTAACGGAATGGTCGCGAGCACGCCGGAGGCAGGTGGTCCATGTGCCACAATCGCTGACAAGCTGTCCGCGCTTGCACCGTGGAGGATCGTTTCACCTGGCCTGGATGACACGGCAGATCTGGTTGCTCCGAGGTCGAAGCGGATGTCAGCCTGAAAGAACTGGCGACGGCTCTCCGGACTAGCCCGCCGAAAGTCAGCTCTGATTGTTCTCTGACAACTTAGGAATTGCGATCTTAATCGAAGGCAACTCAGTTTCGACCCCTGTGTCTCGGAGATCGTCGGGAATGGGACAGCTATGTCGATCTGATTTTAATTCCGGCAAATACGCTTGAAGAAAAGCGACGGATGTCGAATTTCCACAGAGCAGGACCGTCATCACAACTTAGACCTGCTAACAATGACTTGCATTCTGCCGGGTAAACCGTGGAAGCAAGATATAGCAACTGGTATAATACTGGGCTTCTTCACACCCAATCCGAGGGAGGCAACAATGTGCGTTCCCATCGAATTTGTGCATCGAAACTCAAGCCAGGTAATCACTCATGTCGGCGGCTCCGACCCTTGGGGCGGAAAGCCATGGGGCCTACGGGTCGACGAAGCGGCGGACTTGATCGAAAGGAAGCTCTATGGCTTTTACACCACGGTGGCTACACCGGCTCGAGTCATTGCAAAAGTATCGTCAGCAGGTAACAAGTTTCTGACAACTTCGCCGGATGGCAGTCGCCCGAACAACCTGGACTTACTGCCAGACATACCTAATCCGATCGCTGGAGTTGAGCCTCAATTTCCTCTGAGTCTCCCGGGATGGCCCACAACCGATGCTTCTAAAATCGCATCGCTCGAATACGCCAGTGGCCCGGGTCAACGCAGTGCCATCGGACAGCAACTGGGAACCGACAAGGAACATGTTCAGAGCGTACCTGCCTCGTTTTTCGGTGCTCAACGACGCACTCTGTACCTAAATGCGATAGTCCCGTTCCCTGCGGAGTATCGAGTTGTTTTCCCGGACCGACCGGTGGATCCAGAGCGCTGGCCGAAAAGAATTTCCTCCAACGATATCGCGAGTCAGAGGGATCTTGAGGCGAAGCGCCTGGGATGGTGGGCGTACGACCTAGTACTCACCAGACCGGACGGTTCTATTGACCCGAGCAAACCCACACGATTGACTGAAGTTTCGTTTATAGTCCGACTTCCTCCGTTTCTTCAGTCTCAAGACGACGACACAGTCGTTCTCTATATCCATAGTATAAATCCAAATTGTCATGGTGCTTGGGCGAAAATAAAGTTTCGCCTAAAATCTTCTTCAGCTGGAGCTGCGGCAGTCCCAGCAGACGTCACGCTCCCGGATGTCGTTGGATTGCCTCTTGATCAGGCCCTTAATGCACTTTGGGATCTTGGTTTGGTAGTCTATCACAATGGCCCCGTAGCAGCATCCAAGGATTTGAAGGTCGACTCCCAAATCCCTGCGGCTGGAACGTCAGTCAAGCCGGGATCTAATGTTGCCGTATATACCTCTTATGCTGTAAAACCTAAAGGAACCAATAAGATTACAGCAAACAATGCGTCCAGCTTGGGCAAATCACTAGATATATGGATATTCAATTATAGTACCGGAGCCTGGAGTAAGGAAGCTACGGTTCCGTATCAGGCTCAGAAGGACGTGGCATTGCCAGACGGCAAATGGGTCAGGACCTTTGCGGTCGATACGACCCATCCTTCGTGTCGCAGCGGGAAAGCGGACGAGAACGCATGCGTGTATGGCTGGGCCGGTCCTTTCTTGGGCGACTCGAGCGGACAGCCTTACATTTGGCCCATCTTATGATCCTGTAATAAGTGGCTATCCGAGATTTTCCGTTCGATTACTCAGCGACGGTACAGCTAAGTCGCGATCATGGGTAGAAAGCGTCGACCGCCTGGCCGTGCAGAGCTCTTCCAGCGACTAGGGATTAAGGGGTCTCCTCATAGCCATCGCCGGGCATTTCCTTCAGGATCGCGTCTTGATCAGCTTTCGGACGGCGTTGCCTTCTTCCTGAGTTTCGACCGCGTGCCCGACCCAATATGTCCCGTCGGGCGCCCTGCCCAGCTTCACGCCTGCCGTTCGCGCCGCGCCCCGTCTTGGTGGCCGTCAAATCGCGTCGCTTGAACACACCTCGCTCATCGTAGACCCGCAGGACAAGAATACCGGTTTGCTGACCCATGGCCCGCATGAAGCCGAAAGCTGGTACGGGCCGCGCGGACGTCGGTGACAAGGATGCCATCATCGCGCCGGCGCGTTCCCGCGACGGTTACAGCGTCCGTGAATTGCATGATTTGGGAACTCCTACTGGAGGAGGGATCGCTCAAGATGGACGCGCCCTATCGGCTCATCAGGGTTGAAAGCTGCCTCAAGAGCGGGAGCGGCGGCAGCGTCATCATTCGGCCGATCGCCGACGCTCCTCAATCGACCTACATCCGCGCGAACGCCAATTCTCGGACTAAGATGAAGCCGGCCGTTTCATTCCGGGAAACCAGGCAATCCATAGCTCCACGGTTTGGTGTACTGTCGAAATTCGATCTCCCGACTCCCAACAAGCAACCGCTGCTCTTTCAGGAAACGCCGCCATGTCACGGCCGATGCGGTGAGGATCAGGCCATGCCGCGTCCGCTCCGGCCTCACAACGCGCAGGCCATCTTGCGCATATTTCTCGACAGCACGTATCACCGCTGCCTCAGCATCGCTCCACACTTGCGCTCGGACTGCCTCAGCGGCGCGGCCCCGATTCCCAAGATGATCAAGTGCAGGCTCAACCAGCCTTACTGACAGTTCAATCTGCCGGCGGCTCCGGGCCGCATCGATAAACTTGAGAGTCTCCGGATCCAGCATAGGCGCAATTTTCACGCGGGATGCGCGACCGTCAACCCGGAGCAGCAGCGCGAGATGGCGGGAGCGGGGGGAGACAGGTGGTCCGAGGCTGCGCCTGTTCATTCCTCGCTCACCTTCCTTTTTCGACGATAAACTTGCGGGTAAAGGCCAGATGCGAGCCGAGCAGTTCCTTCCGCTCTGCCGCACGATCAACCTGAGTTTTCCGGCTCTCCCTCTCCAGCCTGATCGCGTCAACAATTCCGGTCTGGACAAGTGCACGTTCAAGAAGGTCGAGCTCCTGGTCGCTCATGCCCTTGAGCCGAGTGATATCGACGGTCTGGATCGGGCCACCATTGCGGCGGTGTGCTGCATCGAGGCGAGGCGCGGATGCATATAGGGCGCTGCGTCCTTCGCGATTGATGCTGCCTCGTCCCATTTGTCCGCTTTAACGTGTCGCCCCATCGCCTCAAGCATGATCTCCAGCGGCGTCAGTCCTTCGGCGGTCGCTTAGTCAGCAATTTCTCGGGACCGCCGTGTGGTTGCACCCTTTGGCCGCCCTGCACCTATTCTCTTGCCGCCGCGTGCCACGTTTGATTAGCTTTGATTATTTTCAACCGAGCCGTCAGATTTGGGAAAGGCAAGCTGTGATCGCAGACTATATTGATCAGATCATTATGTTTTGCGCGGGCATTTGGATCACTGCAGTCGGATTCGGATATCTACCCCTGCCAGGGAACGCTGCCACCCAGCCGCCTTGGGTTACGGTGGTCGCCGGGCATTTCAAGTGGATGGGTCCACTACTGCTGGCAATTGCCGTTGTCTTGGCGATAGCCAAATGACACATGCGGCGCTGCTGTGGTGGCGCTCTACCCAGGCGAGAGCCTGGGCGAATGTTTGATCTCGGGGATCGACATAACGGGCATGGGGGGAACCGAGAATGGATATCGGAGCAGGCTACACGGCGCTTACCGCGGCCTTCGAATTGCGAAGGGGCTGAAGAATATTGATGATCGGGTCAACTCAATGCAGCCGTAATCGATCTCCAGGAGAAGATCCTGTCTGCACAAGAAGCGGCCACCAACGCCAAGGAGCAGATGCGGCGCTCCAGGCTACCATCGCGCGGTTCGAAGACTGGGAAGCCACCGCCAAGCGGTACCGCCTGACTGACTTTGGCGAAGGCACCTCGCCTACGAACTAAAGGCCGAGGATGCAGGCGGCGAACCAGCCCATTTGGTCTGCCCGAACTGCTTCTAAAGCCGCAAGCTTTCGATTTTTACAACACAGCCACAAGGCAAGCGGTCGCCGAATACCCGACTGTCCTTCCTACGAGGTCCAGTACGCGCTAGGCACATACACCCCCTATCGGCCGCGCCGAGTACGAAGACCGATGATGGGCGGTCGGAGGCCCTCATTCTCCCGTTGGCCGAGCGCGATGATGAGGTCGTCAGAGAAGCTTCATACATCGTGTCCTCAGCCTATGGAGAGACCTTCCCGGCTCCTGAAGCCCTGCAAAACGCTAAGGCAATAGCCGCATCGAATCCTTCCATTAGCGAGATCGTCGTTCACCTCTATGAGGACGCGGAGTGGGACGCCGACTGGGGAAATCTCTCCTAGGCGACGCCCCCGACCGCCGCCCTGATCCTACCGAAGCACTCGCGAGCGGGATGAGCCGTAGCGCCCATCCCGCCCCGCGATCTTTCGCTCAGGATTATGAGTGACAGGACAGAGGCTCATCCCTCGTTTTTGATCCTCGGGCATATGCAGCGATTGCCTCCGGCTCTGTCCTGATCTGGTGCGAGGCTCGGAAAGCGCGTGCACCCCGTCGACCACACCCGTACAAGGCCGGACCAGACGCTACATGGTCCGCTTAGGGTCGATCCTCTTTCTGCCTTGCCGCCTAGAATAAGCCAACTGCGAGATGCGCCCAGGTAACGACGACGCCAGCAGCGATCATCGAAATCGCGATCAGCTTGGCTGCCGCTCCACTCACGAAGCGCGAGACACACTCTACCGCCAACCACGTGGCGCCGAGCAGCGCAGCCGCAGCGCCGAAGTCTTCCGGCCCCCAGGCAACTTCATCAGTGAACTGCATAGCGATAGCCGGCATAAGCATGACCGCGGCCGCGAAACCGGCAAACATCAAGCGCCATTTGAACATGAGCTGATTACTACCGCTTTTGCATAAACATTCGCGTCGCTCCGCTATTTGAAGACCGTTGCGGGGGAATGCGGCGACACTATGCCATTCCCGCCCGCGACGAGCGACCTGGTTGCAGGCCAGCGAGTCGAACGCTGTCTCCCAGGTTTATGAGACCGGGCGGGCTCCGAGCCTGCCTGCCGAAATGGTGCCCGTCGCCGTATCGCACGGCTTCCCTTGGTCATCATCGGCCGGCTCCTGCCTGACGCCTAGGTCAAGGGCGCATGCCACGCCTCGGGCTTTCGCGCCTTGCCTTATGGGCGTGGCGCGCTAGAGCAGGATCATTTTAGGTTGCCGCGTATCCAGCGTTGACGAGATAGTTCGCGCATTCGTTGGGGGTGAACTGATCGAGCAGGGCACCGATGCGCTTGCGCACGGATCGCACACTTCGCTCGGCGGCCTTTCGCA
>DATMFK010000023.1:0-6171 GCA_035556195.1 Rhizobiaceae bacterium | reverse complement strand
TTCATGAAGGCTAAAGCCGCGGATTTGTCCCGTTTACGGGTAACAAAGCTCTCGAGAACCTCGCCCTCATGGTCGACCGCTCGCCACAGATAAACCATCTCACCGTTCATCTTCACGTACATCTCGTCGAGGTGCCAACGCCAGTTCCGAAAGCCGCGCATGTGGCTCACTCGCCTTCTGCGGATCTCGGCTGCGAACATCGGCCCGAACCGGTTCCACCACAGTCGCACTGTCTCATGGCAGAAGTCATAACCGCGCTCGAACAGCAGATCCTCGACGTTCCTGAGCGACAGCGGGTATCGCACGTACAGCATCACCACCATGCGGATGATATCGGGCGACGAGTGAAAGTAGCGGAACGGATTCTCAGCCTGCCTCATCCGCAGCGGCTAGCAATGGGTCAGCCGCCACGCCATCCCTTTGACAGGACCCTCGACCCCGTCGGGCGCCAGACGGAGATCCCAAGTGAAGCACCCGAACCCACTTCGTCCCGGCCTGATGACACCGGCTACCCGCCGCGCGGAACTGTGCGGTTTTTTGGCAACCATCGTTGGGGGCGCGGCATGATCAGGGATAACGGCCTGTGCCCGTCCACCATGACCCCCGACGCGCGCCTTGCCGAGTTGGGCCGGATCCTTGCCGCCGGCGTGCTGCGCCTGCGCGAACAGTCCAGTCCTTTATCTGACCATGGCGGAGATAGTTCGCTCGCTATCCCGGTGCCCAAGAGCGTCAGTCATCCCGGGCGCAAGGCCCGGAATGGAGGACGATAATGCAGGTGGATGACAATGCACGGGTGCTGGCCAGGCTGGCGGGCCTGAAAGACATGACGGTCAAGCAGCTGAAGGCCGAATGGGAGAAGCTGTTCGGCACTGAGGCACCCAACAACAGCCGCTTGTTCCTCGAGCAGCGCCTGGCCTACCGCATCCAGGAACTGACCTTCGGCGGGCTGTCGAAGCCGGTCACCCGGCTGCTCGATGCGCTGGCCGATGAAGTCGAGGGCCGGAAGGTCAGAAAGTCGGTGATCGCCGACCCGCGCAACCCGGTGATCGGCACGAAGCTGGTGCGCGAGTGGGACGGCGTCGAGCATGTCATCACCGTGCTGAAGGACGGGTTCGACTGGCAGGGCCGCCGCTACAAATCCCTGTCGGCGGTGGCGCGCGACATCACCGGCACCCGCTGGAACGGCTATCGTTTCTTCGGCCTGCGGGAACGGAAGGACGCGGCATGACCGACACCGGACCTCGTCGCCGCCTGCGCTGCGCGATCTACACCCGCAAGTCCTCGGAAGAAGGGTTGGACATGGAATTCAACAGCCTCGACGCCCAGCGCGAGTCCTGCGAGGCCTATATTGCCAGCCAGCGCGCCGAAGGCTGGGCCTGCATGCGCGAATGCTATGACGACGGCGGATTTTCGGGCGGGACACTCGACCGGCCGGGGCTCAAGGCCCTGCTCGAGGATATCGAGGCCGGGCTCGTCGACGTCATCGTCGTCTACAAGATCGACCGGCTGTCGCGCTCGCTGATGGATTTTGCCAAGCTGGTCGAGGCGTTCGACCGGAACAACGTGACGTTCGTGTCGGTGACGCAGGCGTTCAACACCACCACCAGCATGGGGCGGCTGACGCTCAATATCCTGCTGTCATTCGCCCAGTTCGAACGCGAAGTCACCGGCGAACGGATCCGCGACAAGTTCGCTGCCAGCCGTGCAAAAGGCATGTGGATGGGCGGGTTCGTGCCGATGGGTTACGATGTCGTGGACCGCAAGCTGGTGGTCAACGAGGCCGAGGCCACCACCGTCCGCGGCATCTTCCAGCGCTTTGTCGAACTGGGCTCGGCGACGACCCTGACCCGGGAACTGGTGGCGAACGGCACCCTGAACAAGCGGGGAAAGCCGATCGACAAGGGGTTCCTCTACAAGCTGTTCCGCAACCGCCTTTATCTGGGCGAGGCGGTGCACAAGGGCACCAGCTATCCCGGCGAGCATCAGGCCATCATCGACCAGCCGCTCTGGGATCAGGTCCATGCCATCCTGCAGGAAAGTCCTCGGGAGCGCGCGGCCAACACGCGCGCCCAGACCCCGGCGCTGCTGAAAGGGCTGATGTTCACCGCCACCGGCGTCGCCATGACGCCGACGTTTACCAAGAAGGGCAGCCGGCATTACCGCTACTACACCTCGATGGATGCGATCCGGAACCGGGCTGGCGAAGGCACCGACGGGTTCGTCCGGCTCAATGCCGGCATGGTGGAAGGTGCGGTGATCCAGCATATCCGCGCGCTGCTGCGCACGCCCGAGATCGTGGCCCGGGCGGTGGAGGTGGCGCAGCGCTCCGATCCCGACATGACGGAGGGTGATGTGGTCACCGCGCTGTCGGGGTTCGATGGGCTTTGGGAATCACTGTTCCCGGCCGAGCAGGCCCGCATTGCCCGGCTGATGATCGAGCGGGTCACGGTCAGCAGGGACGGCCTCGCGGTCGACCTGCGCACCGAGGGTCTCGGATCGGTCATCCGCGAAATGGTCGCCCCGAAGCAGGAGCTGGCAGCATGAGTGCCCCCACTACCATGCGTGTGTTCATCCCTCTCACCATCCGCAAGCGCAACGGGCGACCGAAGATCGTCCCGCCAGCCGACGTGGTGCCGGACACCGGCGGGGTGGACCCGCATGTGCTGAAGGCGATTGCCAAGGCGTGGAGCTGGCGGAGGAAGCTGGAATCCGGCGCGGCGGCAACCCTCGCGGACATCGCCATGGCCGAGAATGTTACGCCCGCCTATGCCGGTCGGATGCTGAAACTGGCCTATTTGGCGCCGGCCGTGCTTGAGAAATTGCTGCTGGAACGCATGGCGCCTGCCGCATCAATCAAGGAGATGGCTGCGGCAGCCGAACTGCCTTGGCACCGACAAATAACTGCAATCTTCAATAGTGAAGCGGCCACTACACTTCAGCCTCCTTCGCTTTCCCATTCAGAGCCGGCCGGGTAGCATTCGCCTCAGGGTATCGTCCTTCAGCACATAATGATGGAAGAGCGCTGCCGCCGCATGAATGCCGATCAGAAAATAGCCGATCGTCCCGACCGTTTCGTGCAACTCCTTTATCTGTCCCGCCAAAGCTTTGTTCGGACCGATTAGTGCGGGGAGTTCCAGCCCGAAGAATGGGATGACTTTGCCAGAGGCGCTCAGAATGACCCAGCCGGCGATGGGCATCGCCAGCATGAACGTATAGAGGGCAAAATGCGTTATATTGGCGACGAGCGTTTGCCAGGCCGCGGGTTTCGGCGTGATCGGCGGCTTTCGGCTGCTGAGGCGCGCTATCAGGCGGATGACGACCAGGGCGAGCACGGTCAGTCCGAGCATGAAATGCCAAGTCTTAAAGCCTTCGCGGATGTCGCTCCCTTTGGGATAATTCTCCCGCAGCAGAATCGCCGCATAAACGGCGGAAATCAGCAGGACCATGACCCAGTGAAGAGCGATCGAAAGGGCGGGAAAGCGCTGACGGATATCGGCTGGATTCATTGCGAGCCTCACATTCTAAATCAATTCTAAGCGTGAAAATTCCGAAGCACATTGTGCTTGATCAATGTGCTTCATCACACAGGTATCATTCGCTCAAATTAGCTGAGCAAACTGACCAGAAAAACGAGAGACGAAGAGATCAGCCCGGCATAAGGCATCCATCTTGGACATAGAAATACTCCAGTCGGCGCGTCCTCATTGCGGGCCTTGATAACGATGAGTGCTAGGTTGATCGCGGCGAAGATGATCAATGTCCCCTGCGAGGCAAGGTCCGCAAGTCCATCAAGTGACACAGCAATCGTCAGGATCAGAATTGCTACGACCGCATAGCCGGTCGCCACGATCGGCGTTCGCGTGGTCTGGTTCACATGCGCCAAATGCTTCGGAAGATTTCCCTGACTGGCCAGGCCATATAGCACCCGGGCGATCATGATCATGTGCACTACGATCCCGTTGAGCGTCGCGACGACGGCAATAAGGCTCATGTAGAAGAGCGGCAGACCCGTCAGGCGCTGAAACACCAGCGCGAGCGGTGCAGGCGAACTGGCAAGTTCGGCAGGCGGAACGGCGACCACCGAAATCCAGATGACAAGCATGTAGAGCACAGCCGTCACACCAAGTGTGATGAACAGAGCGCGCGGAAGCGTATGGTTCGGCTCCTTGAGCTCTTCGGCAATATTCACCAGATGCTCAAAACCAATGAAGGCAAACACGGCGATCAAGGTCGTGCCGCCAATGGCCGCCCAGGCGACACTATCGAAAGCTGACGGGATCATCTCGGGCAGCCGGGTGATAACGTCTCCGTCCTGACCAGCACCGGCCGTAATGATTAAAACCAGCCCGCCAACTTCAATCAGCGTCATCACGCCTGCGAACATAATCGACTGAGTGGTTGCAAGGCATGAGACGGCCCCCATCGAAAGCACGACCCCAATGATGATCCAATGTGTCGGGAGTGGAACGAATATCCCGATGTAGCCGACACTGCCGGCTGCGATTGTTGCAGCCGAAATCGTGGCGGTGACGACCACGAGCAAGCCCATCGCGGTAGTTAGCCACCGGCGACCGAACGCGGCCTCCACATAAGCCGCTTCGCTCGCGCTAACCGGCATGCGCGTTCCGAGTTCAGCGAATGACGCAGCGGTAAGGCCCATAGCGACAGCGGCGATGAGAAAGCCCAACGGCGCGTACATCCCGCTACGCCCAGCAGCGACCCCGACCAGCACATATATGCCAGCGCCGATGGTCACGCCCACACCGTACAGCACCGCATGGGTCAGTGTAAGGCGCCGAACCAGGCCGGGTTCTGAATTTGCTTTGCTGTCCACCATCCCCCCTCTCGCGGCTGCGCAGGCCAACCGCAATAATATGGCTATATTTGAGATGGCAGTAACTGCAACTCGTCGCGACCGACACAGCCATCGCCACGCGCTGCCGTTCCCGAAACCGCCCCTGCCTGGCTAGCGGGCAGCACTGCTGCGGAAGGCCGACCTTTATGGCGCCGGCGAACTGATGCTGGTGAACATCCTCCACGACCGTCAGGCACTGCGGCAACACGACCCAGTCGCTGAACGCAGCCCGGCCGCGCCTCTTCGCAAAGAAGCGCGGCCGGGCCAGAAAAAGGCGGATAGGCCCCGCGTGACTGCGCTCCAGAACGTAAACCTCGGATTCTCCGGACGCATTGCCTGCCGGGATATGGCCGAAAATGTTTAGACGGGGCGATCCAGAAAAGCCTTGGAAATCAGCCATTTTCTAGACCTAAACCTTTTCCAGCGAGGTTTAGGTGAAAAGAGACAAAAGCCGATCAGAGACTGAATTTGGCGGTCCCGGCCGTCTCCGGGGTTTAGGTGCCACTGGCAAAACCCCGCGAAAGCTGGGGATTTTCGCCCCACCCAAGGGCCATCTTATTGATTCGCAATGAGATATTGGCGGAGCGGGAGGGATTCGAACCCTCGATACGGTTTTGCCGTATACACACTTTCCAGGCGTGCGCCTTCGACCACTCGGCCACCGCTCCGCGTCCTGGAAGAGCGGCGCACTAGCGGGCGCGCGGCACTGTGACAAGGTTCGGCGCGCATGAAGGCGGCCGGGCATGCTTCAACGATGAGGCGAGGCGCTTTCGTGGGCCGCGCGTAGGCTATGCAAGCAGCTCTGCCGCCCGCGTGCAGTCTTCGGCCATTTGCGCGGTCAGCGCGGCGAGGGAATCGAACCTGGCTTCCGGCCGCAGGAAGTGGTGCAGGGCGACTTCCATCTCGCGCCCGTAGAGATCGCCGGAGAAGGCGAAGAAATAGGGCTCGAGCCATTCGCGCGCCGGTTCGAATTGCGGACGGATGCC
Source organism: Rhizobiaceae bacterium (assembly GCA_035556195.1). Taxonomy (GTDB): domain Bacteria; phylum Pseudomonadota; class Alphaproteobacteria; order Rhizobiales; family Rhizobiaceae. The sequence continues at coordinate 330 of DATMFK010000023.1, read as the reverse complement.
GAGGCTGGCGGCGCCCTTGAGCATCTCGCCGGTGTCCAGCACGCGGCCGGTCACCGCATAGATGCCGTAGCGCGGACGCAGATAGGACCCGAGCTCCAGGTTCGCCGTGGGATAGCCGATCTCGCGCCCGCGCTTGTCCCCGTGCTGGACCACGCCGCGCACCGCGAAGGGGCGGGTCATCAGGCGGCTGGCGGTCTCGCAATCGCCCGCCTTCAGCGCATCGCGGACGCGGCTGGAGGAGACCGGCAGCGCGTCCAGGCTCACCGGCCCCACCGCGCGGGCGGCGATGCCGTGCTGTGTCCCTTGCGAGGCCAGCAGCGCGAAATCGCC
>DATMFK010000022.1:0-75430 GCA_035556195.1 Rhizobiaceae bacterium | reverse complement strand
TGCGTGCCCTCATAGGTGTTCACCGTCTCCAGGTTCTGGGCGTGGCGCATCACGTGGTAGCCGATCTGGATGCCGTTGCCGCCATGCATGTCGCGCGCCTGGCGCGCGATCTCCAGCGCCTTGCCGCAATTGTTGCGCTTGACGATAGAGATCATCTCCGGCGCCAGCTTGCCGGCATCCATCAGCCGCCCGACCCGGAGGCTCGCCTGCAGCCCCAGCGCGATCTCCGTCTGCATGTCGGCCAGCTTCTTCTGGTAGAGCTGCGTCCCCGCCAGCGGCTTGCCGAACTGCTTGCGGTCGAGCCCGTATTGGCGCGCCCGCACCCAGCAATCCTCCGCCGCGCCCATCGCCCCCCACGAGATGCCGTAGCGGGCCCGGTTCAGACAGCCGAACGGCCCCTTCAGGCCCGACACGTTGGGCAGCAGCGCGTCCTCGCCGACCTCGACGCCGTCCATCACCACCTCGCCGGTGATCGAGGCGCGCAGGGAGAGCTTGCCTTCGATCTTCGGCGCCGACAGGCCCTTCATGCCCTTCTCCAGCACGAAGCCACGGATCGCCCCGTCATGCGCCGCCGACTTGGCCCAGATGACGAAGACATCGGCGATCGGCGCGTTGGAGATCCACATCTTGGACCCGGAAAGCCGGTAGCCGCCGTCAATCTTCTCGGCCTTCGTCTTCATGCCGCCCGGGTCGGAGCCGGCATCCGGCTCGGTCAGCCCGAAGCAGCCGATCCACTCGCCCGAGGCCAGCTTGGGCAGGTACTTCTTGCGCTGCTCTTCCGAACCGTAAGCGTAGATCGGATACATCACCAGCGACGATTGCACGCTCATCATCGAGCGATAGCCGCTATCAATGCGTTCGACCTCCCGGGCGACCAAGCCATAGGTGACATAGCCGGCGCCGAGGCCGCCATATTCCTCCGGAATGGTCACGCCCAGCAGGCCTGTTTCCCCCATCTCGCGGAAGATCGCGGGGTTGGTCTTTTCTTCCAGATACGCCTCCTCGATTCGCGAGGCGAGCCTGTCCGCGCAGAAGCTCGCGGCCGCATCCCTGATGGCGCGTTCGTCCTCGGAGAGTTGGGTTTCCAGCAGGAAGGGATCTTCCCAGACGAACGCGTTCCGCGAAGTGGAGGAATTGATGGCTGATTTGGCCACGACCAAGCATCCTTTCGACAAGAGTATCGCCGATGAATAGGGCTTGCGTCAGCGGGAAGATAACCCTAGCTGGGCCGCACCCTAGTCACAAAACTCATGAACTCCGATGAGATCGCGACGATTTCTACCGTCAATCAGCCTGCTGACAGCTTTCGAAGCTGTCGTGAGGACAGGAACCACCGCTACAGCCGCACAGTCGCTGAACCTTACCCAGAGCGCGGTCAGTCGGCTTGTGAAGCAGCTTGAAGACCAACTTGGCGTGAAGCTGTTCCAGCGCGAACGTCAGCGTCTTGTCCCCACTGACGCCGCGATTTCATACGCCAGAGACGTATCGCGTGCCCTGGACGCCGTGGAGAGAGCAACGCTTGAGCTGGTTTCCAATCCGGGCGGCGGCAGCTTGTCGCTGGCAATGCTGCCAGCGTTCGGAACGCGCTGGTTGGCCCCACGTCTCGGAGGGTTTCAGCGGGCGAACCCCGGCATTACCTTGAACCTCGCAACTCGCCTGAAGCGATTCAATTTGGATGCCGAGGGGTTCGACGCAGCAATCCATTTCGGCGCGGACGACTGGCGCGCGGCGCATCACATGAAGCTCTTCGACGAACGGGTCACTGCGTGCGCCGCTCCCGCATTCGTGAAAGAGCATGCAATCGTGAAGCCAGGCGACTTGAAGCGCCTGCCATTGTTTCAGATCGAAGGCCGGCCTTCGGCATGGGTGGCTTGGTTTCTCGCTCATGGCGAAGAGCCTGACAGGGGTCACGGCATGCTCTTCGACCAATTTGCGCCCATGACGCAAGCAGCTATCGCCGGCCTAGGCGTGGCGCTGCTGCCCAACTATCTCGCCGAGTCGGAAATCGCCGAGGGAAGGCTGCTGCCATTGTTCACTCAGGCGGTGGCGGGAAACGGCGCCTACTGGCTCGTCTGGCCCAAACATAGGTCAGATTACCCTCCTCTGACTGCGTTCAGGGAATGGCTTGCCGCCGAGGCTCGCGATTAGAAGCAGATTGCAAAGGATAGTGCCTCCGTCTGGCGGGTACCGCCATTGCCGGCCGAGGCGGCATTGCGATCCGCTTCATGCCAGCCCGCGCCAAATCGCCCGCGGGCGCCTCAGAAAGCACGGCCGAGCTTGCCGTCGATCGAGTGGCGGTTGCCACCGCGAATGGTGAAATAGAAGAAGATGGCCGACCAAAGGATCGATTTCTCGGTGCCCATATAGCCGTCGCCTCGCACCACGCCGTGAAACCAGACCGTGACGAGAAGCACGAACAGCGCCGCCAGCGAGGCCGGCCGTGTGAGCAGCCCGAGCGCGATCAGGATGCCGCCGAAGAACTCCGTGCAGGAAAGCATCAGCGACCAGAAGGCGCCGGGGTAGAAGCCGAGGGATTCCACCATGCCGGCAGCCCCGAACGGATCGACAATCTTGCCTGCGCCGTGGACGACCAAGGCCAGACCCGCGACCACGCGCAGCACGGTCTCCGCTCCGTCATGCAGGGCCGAATAAAGGCCGGAAAGGGCGGGAACGATGAGACGCTGCTCGGTGGATGCAGGCCGTGAAATTTCAGTCATGTCCTTGATTCTCCTTGTTTCGCGCGAAGAAGCGATGCCGGGGAGATAAAGGTCAAATCAAATGGTTTTGAACCGACCGCAAGGGCGCGCCGAGAACATCGACGATGCGGCGATGGAGCGCCTTGGGTAGAAAGACGCCGTCCCGTGCGGCGCACCGCAGCGCCTTTGCCTTGGCCATGCCGGGAACATGGACCCCATAATCGACGGCGAGTCGCGACGACTGAACCGCCAGGCGCTCCTCGAAGCGAGGGTCGATCAGCTTTGGGTCGATCGCCAGCACGAAGAGGCCGGTCCCCGGACTTTCGGAACCGGCATCGAAGGGCGGCGCGTCGAGCGACCAGTTTGCGCCGGACAGTCCGGCCGCCAGCACCTCCACCATCAGCGCGATATTGGCGCCGCGCGTGCCGCCGAAGGCCAGCAGCGCGCCTTTCATCGCGGCCTTGGCATCCGTCGTGGGCCGGCCTTGCGCATCGATTGCCCAGCCCTTGGGTATCGGCTTTCCCGCCGCGGCCGCCGAGCGAATGTTGACGAAGGCCGTAGCGCTGGACGATTGGTCGATCAGCAGCGGCGGAGCGTCGGCGCACGGCGCCGCGAAGGCGAGCGGGTTGGTGCAATAGACAGGCTTGGTCGCGCCTTGTGGCGCGATCAATGCCGGCCCGTTGGTCGCGGCGATGGCGACCATGCCTTGTTGCGCCAGGCGGCCGGCGAAGAAGCCCAGCGCGCCGCAGGTGAAGGCATTCTTCTGGACGAAGAGGGCGAGGCCGAAGGACCGGGCGGCGGAAACGATATCCGCGAAGCCGCGATCGAAGCCGGTGTGCGCGATACCGCCCCCGGCATCCGACAGGATGATCGCCGGCGCAGGGCGCGTCAGTGCGGGCTCCGCCTTGCCGTCGATGCGCCCGGCTGCGAGTGCCTCCAGATAGTCGATGAGATGCGCAAAGCCGACCGAAGGCTGACCCGCCGCTTCGGCCGCGACGATCGAGTCGGCAAGCGCATGCCCGTTCTCGTGGGAAGCGCCCAGCGCCATTGCCGCCTCCCGGCAAAGCGCGAGGGCTTCATCCAGTGAAAGCAGGAGAGCGTCATCCATGCCATTCCCCGGTATGCGGCTCCCTTCAGCCCCGTCGCGCCGGGATCCGAGATCCGGGCTTTGCCAAAGCGGGAAAAGGATGGCTTCGATCAGCGGCTCCCTCGGCTCTTGACTCGCATCCGGACGGCCTCAACGATTCAACTGTGCGCTGCCTGGAACAATTCGGGAGCGTCGGACCCGAACGGGTCCCCCTTACAGGTCCGACGCTCCGGAGGGCCCAAGCCTTGCCCTCCTCCCCTCTTGACGGTGCCACGCAGACGGCATCGAGGCGATCGTCGGCGGCATCAGTTTCCATGGCGACGTCGCCGTCGCCGGCCGAAAGGGACACGCCTTTCAGCAGGTGCACCTGGCCGAGTTTCCTCTGGGAGTTCTGGATGTGGATCGCTGGGGCGGCACCCGAAGCATTACGCGTTGCTGGCACGGTGCCGGGAGCCGTCATGCGGGGCTCGCCTGTCCAAGCTCGCGTCCGGCGGCGGACGCCGGACATTCGTGGAATCCTTTGCTCATGAACCTGCCATGCCTGGAAATCCGCTCGGCAGGATGGACCGCCGGCCCGGCGTCCGTCAACCCTCGGTTCTACCACTTGCGGCTGTCTCGCCGAAATGATTAGACATCATATGAGTGGCTGGATGCCCCACATCCGCGGCGCCTCAATCGCCGACGGGCGCGGCGCTCAGTCACGCGCTCCAATGGTCAATGAATTGACCGTTGGGTATCCGACGATGAACGACGGGAGGTGTGCGTGGACGTTCAGCCTGGCCGGTCATTCGGTTCTCAATCCATAGCCGCGCCGCTGCGGCGCGTCCTGATGTGCTCGCCCAAAGCCGCCTTGCGCCGCGCCGATCGCGAGAAATGGCATTAGGGGTGACGGCCATGGCAACGGTCGGGGAAACGCTCATCTCCCTGCTCGAAGCGCATGGCGTCGAGGTCGTTTTCGGCATTCCCGGCGTCCACACGATCGAGCTCTATCGCGGTCTGGCACGGTCGCGCATCCGCCACGTGACGCCACGCCACGAGCAGGGCGCGGGCTTCATGGCCGACGGTTACGCTCGAGCCTCGGGAAAGCCCGGCGTTGCCTTCGTCATCACCGGCCCCGGCCTCACCAATGCCATCACCGCGATGGCCCAGGCCCGCGCCGATTCCGTCCCGATTCTGGTGATCTCGGGCGTCAACGCCTTGCCGACCCTCGGCAAGGGGCTCGGCTTCCTGCATGAGCTGCCCGACCAGCGCGGCATGATGGAAAAGGTGGCGCTCTTCTCACATCGCCTGGAGGATCCGGCCGAGCTGCCGGAAATCCTGCACCGCGCTTTCACGATCTTTGCGGCGGAGCGGCCCGGTCCCATCCATATCGAGATCCCGCTCGATAGGATGGGCAGACATTGTCCTCCGCTCGCGGCGCGTCCCGTTGACGGGATGCCGCCCCGGCCGGACGAAACGCTGCTTGCCGACGTCGCAGCGCGGGCTCGAGAGGCCAGCCATCCGCTCATCCTGGCGGGCGGTGGGGCACGACGCGCCGCAGCGCAGCTCCTGAGGGTCGCCGAGAAGCTCGATTCTCCCGTAGTGACGACGGCCAATGCGCGTGGCCTTCTTCACGACCACCCGCTCGGCGTCCATGCCAGCCCCAGCCTGTTCGCCGTGCGCGAACTGATTGCCGGTTCCGACTTCGTGCTCGCGGCCGGGACGGAGCTCGGCCCGACCGACTACGACGTGTATGCCAATGGCGGCTTCGTCGTGCCGTCGAACCTCGTGCGCATCGACATCGACCAGGCACAACTCGATCGCCGGCCGGCGGCGCTGGCGATCCGGGCCGACTGCGCGACCGCGCTCGACCTGCTGGGGGAGAAGCTGCCCGCAAGCAATCATCGCGACGGCGCGGCGCGCGCGGCAGCCGCCCGTGCCGCCGCCTTCGCCGAGATCGGCGAGGAGATGCGCAGCCAGCTCGCAGCGGTGGAGATGATCCGCGACACCTTGCCCGGCGCGTTGATCGTCGGCGACTCGACCCAGCCGGTCTACGCGGCCAACCTCTATTACGATCACGATCGCCCCGGCGGGTGGTTCAACGCCGCCACCGGCTATGGCGCACTGGGGTTCGGGCCGCCCGCGGCCATCGGCGCGGCGCTCGCCGAACCTGAAGGCACGGTCGTCTGCCTGACGGGCGATGGCGGGTTCCAGTTCACCCTGACGGAGCTCGGCGCGGCGCTCGACATCGGTGCCAAGGTCATCTTCGTCGTCTGGAACAATCACGGCTACCGCGAGATCGAGACGTCGATGCGCGAAGCCGGCGTCGAACCCGTCGGGGTCTCGCCGGCACCACCCGATTTCATCGGCATCGCCGCCGCGTACCGCATGCCCGCCGAACGGCTGACGACGATCGACGGCCTGCCGAGCGCGTTGCGCCACGCCCATTCGACCGGCAGGGCGGCATTGATCGAGATCCTGGTTTCGTGAGGAAAGCAGGCTTGCGCGGCTCAGCGCAGGCTTTGCCTGTTTGGCTTCCAGTTTTGCCGCCGCTTCGGAATACTGGGGCCGGCCACCCCCTAGAAAAGCGGCCTTTGCGTTCCCCGCAAAACCGACTATGAAGCGGGCAATCAGCCCGCGCTCGAAACATTCTGGAGCCAGTCATGACAGAAATCCTCGAAACCCCGAAACTCGTCACGGTTTTCGGCGGCTCGGGTTTTGTCGGACGCCATGTCGTGCGCGCACTGGCCAAACGTGGCTATCGCATTCGCGTGGCCTGTCGCAGGCCAGATCTCGCCGGACATGTCCAGCCGCTCGGCAATGTCGGCCAGATCCAGCCGGTCCAGGCCAATGTGCGGGTGCGGTGGTCGGTCGACCGCGCGGTGGAGGGCGCCGATCACGTCGTCAATCTCGTCGCGATCCTGCATGAGGGCGGACGCCAGCGTTTCGCGTCGGTTCACGAATTCGGCGCGCGCGCCGTGGCGGAGGCCGCCCGCGCGCAGGGTGCCGGCCTGACGCATGTTTCCGCGCTGGGAGCCGCCGCCGGTTCGTCTTCCGCCTATGCCCGCACCAAGGCAGCCGGCGAGAAGGCCGTGCTCGACACGGTTTCGGATGCCGTCATCTATCGTCCCTCGATCATATTCGGCCCCGAGGACGCCTTCTACAACCGGTTCGCCAACATGGCCCGCTTCTCGCCCTTCCTTCCCCTGATCGGTGGCGGCACGACGCGCTTCCAGCCGGTCTATGTCGGAGACGTGGCCGAGGCGGTCGCCCGGTCGGTCGACGGCGCGGTCAAGGGCGGCACCATCTACGAGCTTGGCGGGCCCCAGGTGAAGACGTTCCGCGAGTGCATGGAGGAAATGCTCCAGGTCATCGACCGCCGGCGACTGCTTGTATCGCTGCCGTGGTGGGCCGCCGAACTGCAGGCATCCCTGCTCGGCCTGCTGCCCAACCCGCCCCTGACCCGCGATCAGGTCGAGCTCCTCAGGCGCGACACCGTCGTCTCGAAGGAAGCGCAGGCCGAGGGCCGCACCTTCTCCGCGCTCGGCATCCAGCCGGAATCGACCGCGGCCATCCTGCCCACCTATCTGTGGAGCTATCGGCCGGCCGGTCAGTTCACGCGTATGGACAGCGCTGCCTGATCCCTGTCGCAGATCGGCGACGCCTCCGAGCCGCTGCTCATGCGGCGATCCGAGGAGACGATTTGCGACAACAAGAGTAGAGTTTTACGCCGAAACGCGCCGCTCGGAAAACACATGCCTGTGAAACCGGTGAGCGAGGGGCCATAAGAACCGCAGATGCGGGATGTGGCGAAATGGCGTCGGACGCGACCGGTTACGAGATGATTGAGGACTGCTCCCTGTTCCGAGCGCGTTGTCGAACCTAGGTCCGACGAAACGCTTGCGTTCCCTGCATGTTGGGAACAGAAGTCCAACAGCCGAGAGCACCCATGTACCCATTTGTCGTTCCAAGCCCCGGTTACAGGGCGGCCGCGCAATGACCGTCCCACATTCCAAGCAAGGCGGCGAAGCTTCCGTTGTGTTCGACGCGGTCTCCAAGCGCTTTGCCGCTGCCGGCAAGAGCGCTGCCTTTACCGCGCTGAACAATGTCAGCCTGACGGTCGCTCGCGGCTCGATCACCGGCATCATCGGCCGTTCCGGAGCCGGAAAGTCCACGCTGATCAGGCTGGTCAACGGCCTCGAAAAGCCCTCGAGCGGTAAAGTGCTCGTCGACGACGTCGACGTCGCCGCCCTTGACGAGACGGCATTGCGCAGCCTGCGCCGCTCCATCGGCATGATCTTCCAGCACTTCAATCTCCTGTCCTCGCGCACGGCTTTCGGCAATGTGGCGCTCCCGCTCGAAATTGCCGGCATGGAGCGCCGCGCGATCGAAACGCGGGTGCGACCGCTCCTCGACCTCGTCGGCCTGGCCGACAAGCGGAGCCGCTATCCGGCGGAGCTGTCGGGCGGGCAGAAGCAACGAATTGGCATCGCGCGGGCTCTCGCGACCGAGCCAAAGCTGCTGCTCTCGGACGAGGCGACCTCGGCGCTCGACCCGGAAACGACACAGTCGATTCTCGAATTGCTGAAGCGGATCAACGCGGAACTGGGGCTGACGGTTCTGCTCATCACCCATGAGATGGAGGTGGTCAAGGCCGTCACGACGGATGTTGCCGTGATCGACCGGGGCGAGATCGTCGAACGCGGCCACACTTTCGATGTCTTTACCCATCCGCGGCACGAAACGACACGCGCACTCCTGTCCGGCCTGCCGGGCTCGAGATTGCCCGATGCCGTGGCAAGGGCGTTGAAGCCCACTCCCCTCGCGGACGGCAGGACGGTCGTGCGGCTCACCTTTGTCGGACCGGCCGCAGAGCGCCCCCTGGTTTCGCAGCTCATCAAGTCACTCGGCGCCGAGGTTAACATCATCGCCGGCACCATCGACGAGATCGGGGGCAAGCCGTACGGCTCGCTCGTCGTCGCCTATGGCGCCGACGCTGAGACATTGGAGAAGGCCCAGAGCTTCTTCCTGGAGAACGGCCTTGTCACGGAGGTGCTCGGCTATGTCGCCTGATCTCCTGCTCCTCATCGGCAAGGCAACGCTCGACACTTTGCGCATGGTGGCGATTGCCGGCCTCATTGGCTCGCTGATCGGCCTGCCGATCGGGGTTTTCCTCGCGACCAGCGCCAAGGGCGAACTCTTTCCCGCGCCCACCGCCAACCGCGTCGTCGGCCTGGTGGTGAATGCCGCGCGCTCGACGCCGTTCATCATCCTCGTCGTCGCGATCATCCCGTTCACACGACTTGTCACCGGCACGTCGATCGGGACGAAGGCGGCGATCGTTCCGCTGACCGTCGCAACCATCCCCTTCTTCGCGCGTCTGGTCGAAGCAGCGATCCGCGACATCGACAAGGGGTTGATCGAAGCCGCGCGCGCTATGGGCGCCACGCCCATGCAGATCGTCTTCAAGGTTCTGCTCGCCGAAGCCCGGCCGGCGCTGACGCTGGCCCTCACCATGACCATCGTCAGCCTGATCGGCTACTCCGCGATGGTCGGCGCTGTTGGCGGCGGCGGTCTCGGCGATCTCGGCATCCGCTATGGCTACCAGCGCTTCATGCCGGACGTGATGCTCGTGGTCGTGGTGGTGCTCATCGTGCTCGTGCAGCTCGTGCAGAGCGCCGGCGATCGCCTGGCGCGACGGTTCGACAAGCGCAACCGCAAGACCTGAATTTTTCCTTCCCGACACAAGGAGCTCCAAATGAAAAGCATTCTTCTTGCAGCGGCGCTCGCCGCCATATCCATGGCCGGCGCGGCACATGCCGAAACCATCAAGGTCGGCGTAACCCCCGGGCCGCATGCGCAGATCATGGAAAAGGTCAAGGAAGTGGCGGCCCCCAAGGGCCTCGACATCGAGATCCTCGAATTCTCTGACTATGTCGTTCCCAACCAGGCGCTCGCCGATGGCGAGCTCAACGCCAACTCCTTCCAGCACAAGCCCTATCTCGACAACCAGGTCGCCGACCGTGGCTTCGACATCGTCAGCGTCGCCTACACGGTCAATTTTCCGATGGGCGTCTATTCGAGGAAGGTGAAGAGCCTCGAAGAGCTGGCGGAGGGCGCGACGGTGGCGATCCCGAACGACCCGACGAATGGCGGCCGGGCGCTGCTGATCCTTGCCGACAAGGGCCTGATCAAGCTCAGGGAAGGGGCCGGTCTCAAGGTCGGACCGGCCGACGTGGTCGAGAATCCGAAGAACCTGACCTTCGCCGAACTCGACGCGGCGCAGCTCCCGCGCTCGCTGGACGACGTGGATGCGGCGGTCATCAACACCAACTACGCGCTCGAAGCAGGTTTCGACCCTGCCAAGGATGCGATCGCCCTCGAGGGCGAGAAGGCACCCTATGTCAACATCATCGCGGTCAACAGCAAGGACAAGGATGCCGCTTGGACCAAGACGCTTGTCGAGTCCTATCACAGCGACGCGGTCAAGGCCTTCGTCAACGAGACCTTCAAGGGCGCCGTCATTCCGGCCTGGTGATGTCAGTCGGAACGCGGAGAAAGATCGACAGCGCGTCGAGCTTGGACCGGTCGCGAATTGCCCCTCACTGTCCTGCCGGGCATCTCTTCCCGTGAAGAACGGGGAGAGACACGAGGGCCGCTCGGGTTTCGCCAGTCGTCAATGGCAGGCGATTGGCGAAAGTGGAGACGATGATAGCGGTCTTCTCGCCGTCCTACACGAGCAGAAGTGGCCGGCAGGCCGATGAGGGGCTGCCCAAGGGTCAATCCTTATTTACAGCCAACATGATCCATTGTCAGAACTTCAGGCTGAAGCTGGCCCGGACTCTCTGAGCGGTGGCACCCCTGCGGAACTGGCCACCCTCCCGAAACGCGATCAATAACAAGCTTCAGATCGATGCCTACTCTTTAGGCAGCTTCGATGGGAGCGGAGTTCGAGACATCATAGTGCGGTGTTTCGGCCACCTGCGGCTCACCGGCAGGACGCCTTGCTCATCCCCATATGTAGAGCGCGGCCAGGCCCACCCCGCCGACGATCAGGCGCCACCAGCCGAACAGCGCGTACCCGTGACGCGAGACATAGTCGAGCAGGTAGCGCACGACGATGACCGCGACAACAAAGGCCGCGACGAAGCCGGTCGCGATGATGGGCAGGTCGGCCGTCGACAGTACGTCGCGGTTCTTGAACAGGTCGTAGGCGAAGGCGCCGGCCATGGTCGGCATGGCGAGATAGAAGGAAAACTCCGCCGCGGAACGCTTGTCGGCGCCGAAAAGCAGCCCTCCGACAATGGTCGAGCCGGAGCGGGACGTGCCGGGGATCATGGCCAGGCACTGGAAGAGCCCGATGCCGAGACAGACGGGTAGGGGGAAATCCATCACGTCGTGGTATTTTGGCTTGAGCGCCCAGCGGTCGACCCACAGGAGCACGACACCGCCGAGGATCAGCATGATGCAGATCAGTTTCGGCGTCTCGAAGAGCACCGTCTTGATGAAGTCGTGCGCCAGCGCCCCGATCACGGCGGCGGGCAGGAAGGCGATGAGGATCCCGAGCACGAAACGCTGCGCCTGCCCGCTGCGCGGCAGGTCGGCCGCGAGCCTCAGAAGCTTGGAAGCATAGACGCTGAGGATCGCAAGGATGGCGCCAAGCTGGATCAGCACCTCGAAGGCCTTGCCGGTCGATTCGAAGCCGAGGAAATGCCCCGCGAGCAATATATGCCCCGTCGAAGAAACCGGGATGAATTCCGTCAGTCCTTCGAGCAGGCCGAGCAGGAGGGCTTCCACGATCGTCTGATTTGCCATTGATCACCTTGGAAGGGTGGAACGTTTGCTTGTCATGGCCGCGAAGTGTCCCTATAGCTCGGAACGCCTCGACGGCTGGCGTGAATCGCGGCCAAGACTTACGGGCCCGGTCATCGATTGGCTAGAGCCCGTCGAAAATAACGGACCATGCTGACGCTTTTTCATCAACCCCTGTTCGCTTCCTGCCGTTTCGTGCGCCTTTCCTTCGGCGAGTATGGCGAGGAATTGGCGCTGATCGAGGAGAAGCCCTGGGCCAGGCGCAAGGAGTTCCTGACGCTCAATCCGGCCGGCACCTTGCCCGTGCTCCTGGCCGAGGGCGACGTGCCGATCGTCGGCGCCGGCGTGATCGCGGAATATCTGGACGAAACACGCGGCGTTCTCAAGCGAGAGAGGCGGCTGTTCGCCGAGGATCCGATGGAGCGGGCCGAGATCCGCCGCCTCGTCGACTGGTATCTGGTCAAGACGGAAAGCGAGGTCGCCAGGCACCTGGTGCGCGAACGCGTGCTGAAGCCGCACATGCCCAACACGCAGGGCGGCGGCTCGCCCGATGCAGGCGCGATCCGCGCCGCGCGCTCCAACATCCGCCAGCATCTGAAATATACCAACTGGCTGGCCGGCACGCGCAACTGGCTGGCCGGGCCGCGTCTGACCTATGCCGATCTCGCCGCCGCCGCCAGCCTCTCCGTGCTCGACTATCTGGGCGAGATAGACTGGACCGATTATCGCGCCGCGCGCGACTGGTACACGCGGATCAAGTCGCGCCCATCCTTCCGGCCGCTGCTTGCCGATCGCGTGCGCGGCCTTTCCCCGGTGTCCCACTATGCGGACCTCGATTTCTGACCGAAAGGATCGCGGCGGCAAGCTCCGCGACTTCATTGCGCTGGAAGCGCAACGCGCCGGCTTCGACGCCGTCGCCGTGACGCGGCCGGACTCGATCCCCCAGGCGCCCGCCCGCCTCAAGGAATTCGTCGCGCAAGGCCAGCACGGCTCGATGAGCTGGATCGCCGAGACGCTGGAGCGACGCGCCAGCCCTTCCGTGCTCTGGCCGGAGGTGCGTTCGATCGTCGTGCTCGCCATGAATTACGGTCCCGGCTTCGACCCTCGCACCCTCCAGGCAAGACGCGACCGCGCCGCCATCTCCGTCTATGCCCGCAATCGCGACTATCACGACGTGATGAAGGGCCGACTGAAGGAGATCGCAGGCAAGATCGTTGCCCGGGCCGGCGGCGACGTGAAGGTCTTCGTCGACACCGCGCCCGTCATGGAAAAGCCGCTGGCCGAGGCTGCCGGGGTCGGCTGGCAAGGCAAGCACACCAACCTGGTCAATCGCGATTTCGGGTCGTGGCTGTTCCTGGGCACCATCTTCACCACGGCCGACCTCGAACCCGACGTGCCCGAACCCGACCGCTGCGGCTCCTGCCGGGCCTGCCTGGACGCCTGCCCGACAGGCGCCTTCCCCGCCCCCTACCGGCTCGATGCCCGCCGCTGCATCTCGTACCTGACCATCGAGAACAAGGGACCGATCCCGGTCGAGTTCCGCGAGGCGATCGGCAACCGCATCTATGGCTGCGACGACTGTCTCGCCGCCTGTCCATGGAACAAGTTCGCCAAGGCCGCGTCGGAAGCGAAGTTTGCCGCGCGGGACGACCTTCAGGCCCCTGGGATCGCCGACCTCCTGAGCCTCGACGACGCGGCGTTCCGCGCCTTCTTTTCCGGCTCGCCGGTCAAGCGGATCGGCCGCGACCGCTTCATCCGGAACGTCCTGATCGCGGCGGGAAATTCCGGCGATGCATCCCTTGCCCCGTCTTGCGAAGTCCTGACCGGGGACGAGGCGCCGCTGGTGCGCGGAGCAGCGGTGTGGGCGCTTTCCAGGCTCGTGCCGGACGCCGGGCTCGCCGCCGTCGCCTCGCGCCGGCTACCGGGCGAAGCCGACGCCGATGTCCGCCGCGAATGGGACGCGGCACTGAGAAGGAAGGCGCCACAACCGGCATGACGAAAAACATCTTCATCTTCGGGGCCGGCTATTCCGCCAGGACCTTCAGCGCGATGAAGCCAGCCGAGACGGCAATTGCCGGGACGACACGCTCGCCCGAACGCTTCGAGGCGCTGCGCCGATCAGGCATCGCGCCGCATCTCTTCGACGGCAGGTCGCTGTCGGGCGAGGTAGCGGATGCACTGACCGAGGCGACGCATCTCGTCGTCTCCGCCGCGCCCGACGACGATGGTGACCCGGTTCTTGCCGCGGCGGCGGAGACCATCCGGACCGGCATGCCGAACCTCGAATGGATCGGCTATCTCTCGACCGTCGGCGTCTATGGCGACCATGGCGGGGCCTGGGTGGACGAGACCAGCGAATGCCGGCCCGTGTCCGGGCGCTCACGGGCGCGCTTGGCGGCCGAGAATGCCTGGCTCGCGCTGGGCTCGGACACCGGGCTTCCCGTCGCGGTGCTTCGCCTTTCCGGCATCTACGGGCCTGGCCGCAACGCCTTCGTCAATCTGGAGGAGGGCTCCGCCAAGCGTCTGGTCAAGGCGCAGCAGGTCTTCAATCGCATTCATGTCGAAGACATCGCGGGCGCCTTGTGGCACCTGGTCGCGGCGGATGCCGGCGGCGTCTTCAACGTCACCGACGACGAGCCTGCGCCCCCACAGGACGTCGTGACCTTCGCGGCCGAACTGATGGGCATCGAGCCGCCGCCCGAGATTCCTTTCGAGACCGCCCAACTTTCGCCCATGGCGCGGTCATTCTATGCGGAGAACAAACGCGTCTCGAACGCCAGGATCAAGGCCGCGGGGTATCGGTTCCGCTTTCCCCATTACCGCGCGGCCTTCGAAACGATGTGGCGCGAGGGGCGCTGGAGGGGCGAGGGGGCGGCGGACGCGCGCAGTCCCATTCGCCGGGGGTAAGCCCGCCGTCTCTGGCCGGCCTTAACCTTTGGGTAACCACCAGCCGGGAGACTCTCCCAGCCTGTCGCGCACGCGGAGAGGGGACGATGACGATGCTGCAGAAATTCCCGCGATTCCGGACCGCCGCCTTCGCGGCCCTTGCCGCCGCCACTCTTGTGCCGGCCGAATCGTCGGCCGAACAGCTCGCCAAGAACCTGTTCGGAAGCCAGACGCTGCCGGCGGCCACCGCCGCGCGCTCCTACGGCTTCTACAGCAAGGGCTGCTTTTCCGGCGGCGTGGCCATCGCCACGGACGGCCCGACCTGGCAGGCGATGCGCCTTTCGCGCAACCGCCGCTGGGGTCATCCCGCGATGATCCATCTCATTGAGAAGCTGTCGCGCGACGCGACCGCCGATGGGTGGCCCGGGCTCTTGCTGGGCGACATTTCGCAGCCGCGCGGCGGGCCGATGCTCACCGGCCACGCTTCACACCAGATCGGCCTCGACGCGGACATCTGGCTGACACCGATGCCCAGCCGCAGGCTGTCCGTGAGCGAGCGCGAGAACATGAGCGCCATCTCGATGATCCGGAAAGGCGGGTTGACGGTCGACGACCGCCTCTGGACCCCCGCCCATGCGCGGCTCCTGAAGCGCGCGGCGAGCTATCCCGAGGTCGAGCGCATCCTCGTCCATCCCGGAATCAAGAAGAAACTCTGCGACACCGTGCAGGGAGACCGCTCCTGGCTGCGCAAGGTCCGGCCTTTCTGGGGACACGACTACCACTTCCATGTCCGGATCGGCTGCCAGAAGGGATCGACCGGCTGCAAGGAACAGGCAGCCGTGCCCCCGGGCGACGGTTGCGACAAGTCGCTCGCCTGGTGGTTCACCGAGGAGCCTTGGCGCCCCAACAAGAACCCGGACGCCCCGAAGGCCCGCGACCTCATGACGATGGCGAGCCTGCCCAAGGAATGCCGCGCGGTGCTGGCGGCGCCGGAGCCCGTATCGGAAGCGGCGGTGACGGTCGGCGGCAGTGGCACCACCATCGCCGCTGCGCCTGCCCCAACGGCCGATGGTGCGGCCCGTGGGATCGATCCGTCGGCGCCGGCCATCTCGGCCAACGCCTACGCCGCGACGCCCGACATCGGCACCCCGCTGCCAAGGCCGCGCCCCTCGAACTGACCGGGCGCGGTCGGCCGCGGCTCAAGCGTGTCGCGCGACTTGAGCTTTCGCGCGCGGTCCCTGAGCCTATTATTGTCTTGCATGGCTTCTACCCAAAACCGCCGCCCACTTTTGGGCGACATGCATTCGCGCCGAGCGGATCTATCCCTTGGGCGATGCACCTTGAGCCGTTGCCGTATGGCGCGGCCGAGGACTTTCCTTGCATGACCGGCTTGGATATAGGCTTCAACCGATTTAATCGGCTCTCGTCCTCCAGAATGGCTCATCGACTTCGCCTCGCATTGATCGCGCACGACGAAAAGAAGGACGACATGGTTGCCTTCGCGCTCGCGCATGCCAATTTCCTCGAGAGCTGCGACATCGTCGCTACCGGGACGACGGGGGGCCGCGTGGCGGAAGCCTGCCCGCGCCTTGCGCTCAAGCGGCTGAAGAGCGGTCCCCTCGGCGGGGACCAGCAGATCGGCGCGCTGATCGCGGAGGGCCAGGTGGACGCCTTGATTTTCTTCGTCGATCCCTTGACGCCGATGCCTCACGACGTTGATGTCAAAGCCTTGATGCGGCTTGCAATCGTTTACAATGTGCCGACAGCCCTGAATCGGGCGACGGCGGAACTTATCTTGGCTACAAGCGGCCCCGGCGGAACGGGCCGCGCGAAAGGAACCGGCAAGAATGCCGAGCGCACATGACGAAGAGACTGCCCTGAAGTTCCCGATTCTGATCGGTGATATCGGCGGCACCAATGCGCGCTTTGCCATACTGGTCGATTCCTATGCGGAGCCGAAGGAATTCCCGATCGTAAGGACGGCGGACTTCGCGACGATCGATGACGCCATCCAGGCGTCGATCCTCGATCGCACCTCCATACAGCCCCGCACGGCCGTGCTGGCGGTGGCGGGACCGGTGGACGGGGACGAGATCGCGCTCACCAATTGCGACTGGGTCGTTCGGCCGAAGGTGATGTTCGAAACGCTCGGCCTGAGCGACATCATCGTGCTCAACGATTTCGAGGCGCAGGCGCTCGCCGTCGTGGCGCTGGGCAGCGAGCATCTGGAGAAGATCGGCCCGGGCGAGCCCGAACCTTCCAGCGGCCGCGTGGTGCTGGGGCCAGGCACGGGTCTCGGCGTGGCGGGACTGATTCACGCCTGCCATCGCTGGATTCCGGTTCCCGGCGAGGGCGGGCACATGGATATCGGCCCGCGCACCCCGCGAGACTATCAGATATTCCCCCATATCGAGCCGATCGAGGGCCGTATCTCGGGCGAGCAGATCCTGTGCGGGCGCGGCCTCGTCAACGTCTATAACGCCATCGCCAAGGTCGAGCGACAGACGCCGCGCTTCACCACCCCGGCCGAGATCACCGGCGCCGCCCTAGAGCGCTCCGACCGTCTGGCCGAGGAGTCTCTCGAATTCTTCGTCACCTGCCTCGGCCGGACGTCCGGCGATCTGGCGCTCGTGTTCAAGAGCCGCGGCGGCGTCTATCTCACCGGGGGCATCGCCCAGAAGATCGTTCCTGCCCTGAAGGCAGGGAATTTCCGGGAGGCGTTCGAGGACAAGGCGCCACACCGCGAACTGCTCCGCTCGATGCCGGTCTATGTCATCACCCACCCGCTCGCGGCTCTGGCCGGCCTCGCGGCCTATGCGCGCACGCCTTCCCGCTTCGGCGTCGAAACGCGCGGCAGGCGCTGGACCAAGGCATAGTGTCGACGCCGCGCATCAACGATTCGCACGGACACCTCACTACGGGATTCACATCTCCGACGGGCCCTCTGGTACACCGACGACCCTGAGATATCCGAAATCCGTAGCCCTTCGGAGGGGATGTCCGGCAGGACAGAGGGGTGTGACAGCCGCAGCCGATGCGATCAATTGCCGAGATCGTTGGTGTAACAGGATCGACCAGCCCTTGGCGTAGACCCAATTCCCGTCACGATTGTTGTCGTAGCGCCATAGGCAAGCGCAACCGATGGCGCTAAGAGGTGCCGGCAATGACGGGCCCCTCCGTCGAAGAGGCAAAGTGGCAAAGAGTTGAGTTCCATCGACACCAAGGCCAAGCGGTCAGAGCCTGGCGAAATCATCGCGGTGATCCGGCGCGTGCTGTCGGAGAACGGTCGCGACTATCTGCGCGATTATGTGCTGGCCATCGTTTTCCTGCTGGCGATCGCCGGCACAACGGCTTTCAGCGCGTGGATCATGCGCGACGTGATCGACGAGCTGTTCTACCGCCAGCGCTTCTACCTCATCCCGGTGATCTGCGGAGCGATCGTCGTGGCGTTCACCGTTCGCGGCCTCGCCACTTACGGCCAGGCGGTCATCCTGGCGAAGATCGGCAACAATCTGGTAGCCCGCTACCAGCGCCGCATCTTCGACCATCTGATGAAGCTCGGCATCAACTTCTTCACGGACACCCGCTCTGGCCAGCTCGCCGCCCAGATCAACCAGAACGTCTCCGGCATCCGCGACCTGCTCGGCATGACGCTGACCGCGATCGCCCGTGACGCCGTTTCCCTGGTCGGCCTAGTCATCGTGATGATCATGCAGGATCCCGTGCTGTCGCTCGCCGCCCTGATCATCGCGCCGCCGCTCATCTATTCGGTCAACTACATCATGCGCAGGCTGCGTCGGGTGACGCGCGAATCCGTCGAGATCAATTCGCGGCTGATCGGGGCCATGCAGGAGGCGACGCAGGGCATCGCCATCGTCAAGGCGTTCACCATGGAAGAGCAGCTCTCGAAAAAGATCGCCGCTCTTGTCGAGAGCGCCGAAGGGCGGGCGAACAAGATCGCGCGCGTGTCGGAGCGCGTCAGCCCGATCGCCGAGGTGCTGGCCGGCTTCGCCATCGCCGGCGTCATCGCCTATGCCGGCTATCGGGCGGCCTACGCACAGCAGCCGCCTGGCGCCGTCTTCGCCTTCATCACCGCCTTGCTGCTCGCCTACGACCCTGCCCGGCGGCTGGCGCGCGTGCAAGTCAACCTCGAACGCTCGCTGGTCAATGCCCGCATGATCTACGAGATCCTCGACATCGAGCCGCGCCAGCGCGACAGGCTCGATGCCACGGAACTCGTGGTCGAAAAAGGCGACATCCGTTTCGAGGACGTGACCTTCGGCTACAACAAGAGCCTGCCCGTGCTGCACAAGATCAGCTTCCTGGCCGAAGCGGGCAAGACGACAGCGATCGTCGGCGGCTCGGGCGCCGGCAAGTCGACGCTGGTGGCGCTGCTCCAGCGTTTCTACGACGTCGACGAGGGCCGCATCGCCATCGACGGCCAGGACATCGCGATGGTCACCAAGCGCTCGCTGCGCCGGTCGATCGCCTATGTCTCACAACAGCCCTATCTGTTCGAAGGCACCATCCGCGACAATATCCGCTACGGCCGGGCGGACGCCACCGACGAGGAGATCGAGGCCGCCGCGAAGCTTGCGCAGGCCGACGGCTTTATCCGCCAACAGCCGCACGGATACGACACGCTCGTGGGCGAAAACGGGGTCACCCTGTCGGGCGGGCAGAGACAACGCCTGTCCATCGCGCGAGCCATCGTGCGCCAGGCGCCGATCCTGCTGCTCGACGAGGCAACGTCGGCGCTCGACAACGAATCGGAGGCCCTCGTCCAGGAGGCGTTGACCGAGGTGATGAAGGGCCGCACGACGATCGTCATCGCGCATCGCCTGTCGACGGTCATCAACGCGGATCACATCGTCGTACTGGAACACGGCCGGCTCGTCGAAGAGGGCACGCACCGCTCGTTGCTGGCGGACCGCCACGGGGTCTATGCGCGCTTCCACCGGCTGCAGGGCGAGACCGGGCTGAGCCTCGTCGACGATGTCAAGCAACCGCAATCCGAACAGAAGCGTCATGTCGGGAGCAAGTCATGAGCAGCATGGGACTTGTCGTCGTCGGAGCCGCCGGCCGCATGGGCCAGGCGCTGGTCCGCAGCATCCATGAAACGACGGGCGCCCATCTGGCCGGCGCGATCGAGCGGCACGGCTCGCCCGATATCGGCAAGGATGCCGGGATGCTCGCCGGCGTCGGACCGCTCGACGTGCCGATTTCGGACGACCCGCTGCCGGTCTTCGCCAAGGCCGACGGGGTGCTCGATTTCACCGCGCCGGCAGCCAGCGTGGAGTTCGCAGGCTATGCCGCACAGGCCCATATCGTGCATGTCATCGGGACGACCGGCTGCTCCGCCGAGGACGATGCCAAGATCGCGGCGGCCGCCCGCCACGCCAGGATCGTCAAGTCCGGCAATATGAGCCTGGGCGTCAATCTTCTCGCCGTGCTGGTCGAGCAGGCGGCGCGGGCGCTGGGCCCAGAGGATTTCGACATCGAGATCCTCGAGATGCACCATAAGCACAAGGTCGATGCGCCCTCTGGCACGGCCATCCTGCTCGGCGAGGCTGCCGCGGCGGGGCGGGCGACGGATCTCGCGGCCAACAGCGTGCGCGTGCGCGACGGCCATACCGGGCCGAGGCCGGCCGGTGCCATTGGTTTCGCCACGCTGCGCGGCGGCAGCGTCGTCGGCGATCATTCGGTCGTCCTCGCCGGGCCGGGCGAACGCGTCGTGCTGTCGCATCATGCCGAGGATCGCTCTCTCTTCGCGCGCGGCGCCGTCAGGGCGGCGCTGTGGGCCCGGGACAAGAAGCCCGGTCTCTACTCGATGCGCGACGTGCTCGGCCTTTCCTGACCTCACTGCTTCATCGCCATCATCCGAAAGGAAGAAAATGTCCGGAACACTGGTACTTGTCCGCCACGGTCAGAGCGACTGGAACCTGAAGAACCTTTTCACCGGCTGGCGCGACGTCGATCTCACCGAACAGGGCCACGCCGAGGCGAAGGCCGCCGGGGCGAAGCTGAAGGCGAAGGGCCTGAAATTCGATATCGCCTTTACCTCGGCGCTGATCCGGGCGCAGAAGACCTGCCAGCACATCCTCGACGCGGTCGGCCAGAGCGACCTGAACACCATCCGCAACCTTGCGCTCAACGAACGCGATTATGGCGACCTCTCCGGACTGAACAAGGATGACGCCCGCGCCAAATGGGGCGAGGAACAGGTCCATGTCTGGCGCCGTTCCTACGACGTGCCCCCGCCCGGCGGCGAAAGCCTCAGGGATACCGGTGCGCGCGTTTGGCCCTACTATCTCCACGACATGCAGCCGCATGTGCTACGAGGCGAGACCGTGCTGGTCGCCGCCCACGGCAATTCGCTGCGGGCGCTGATCATGGCGCTCGACGGGCTCAGCGGCGAGGAAGTCGTGAAGCTCGAGCTCGGAACGGGCGTGCCGATCGTCTATCGGCTCAATGCCGACTCCACCGTTGCCTCCAAGGAAATCCTTTCCTGATCGCCAGCCGCGACGAAGTGTCGAACGACAAAGATGAAAAGCCAAAAAAAGCGCGTTGACACTTCTCGCACGCCCGCTTACATCAGCGGCCACCAGCCCAGATGGCGGAATTGGTAGACGCGCAGGTTTCAGGTACCTGTGCCGCGAGGCGTGGAGGTTCGAGTCCTCTTCTGGGCACCAATTCTCCGGATGCAAATCCGAACACAAAGAGCCCGGCCTGCCCGGGCTTTTTTGTTGTTCTTTCCTTCCTCGAATTCGTATCGAAGCCTATGGCCGCCGGCACCGGAGGCTTGAACTTCCTTACCGCTCGAAACCAGGTCTGAAGATCTGGGGACATTCGCGAGCGACGCCTTGGCTTCGGAATTGCGCATAGTAGTTTCAGCGGCAAATGATTCGAAGCTGAATCGTTTGCGCCCTGACATACTGTTTCCCTTTGATTCGAAACGTGTTGGAACGCCACATTGTGGCCGATCGATTGCCGCATTTGCTGCCTCAATTCTTACTTAGGTCCTCACTAGTATAGTTAAGTGAGGGACTTCTTTAACGATGTCGAAAGCTTTAGCGGCCGGCGCCGTCCTGGCGACCGGAGTGTTCTTCGTCGCCTCGACGTTTCCCGCCTCCGCCCAGTGCGGCCGTGCATCCTGGTACGCCCTGACATCCAAGACGGCTTCGGGCGAGCGCATGAATCCGTCGGGCATGACGGCTGCCCACCGCAGCCTTCCCTTCGGGACCAAGCTCAAGGTGACCAACAAGCGCAACGGCAAGAGCGTGGTGGTGCGGATCAACGATCGCGGGCCGTTCATCAAGGGACGTATGCTCGACCTCTCGAAAGGCGCGGCCGGCAAGCTCGGCTTCATCGGAGCGGGCCATACGGCCGTCTGCATCGAGCAGATCTGAGGCTTATCCGGTTCTCCTCGCGCGGTTTGCCGCCGTCTCCGCGATGGCTTCCGCAAGGCTCATGCCCCAGTGCCGGCGGCAATAGGCTCTGAAGTCGAAGCAGGGCAGTCCGGGGCAGACCTCGAACTCGATCAGGTGGATCGCACCGCTCTCCTCGACCCTCAGGTCGATCGAAAAGACGTCGCGCAGTCCGAGCGCGTTCATCAGCCTCTCGGCGACCGCCCGGATCGCACGGTCGGCCTCGGGCTGAAGGTCGGCGACGCCGGTAAGCTCGGGCTCGACATAGCGGCCCTGCGACCTGGCGACAGCACCGCTTGTACCGTAAAGCGCCAAACTGTCGGACATGGTTTGGAAGTCACCGCCGGAATCGACGAAGTAAACTCCGAGAGCCTCCGGGCCGGCATCAGGCAGTACGGCCAGGAAGCTCGCCCGCACGTTGCGGCCGGGAACGTAAGGCTGGACGAGAGCATCATCCCGGTAGGCACCGTATATCCGCCGGCTCAGCGCCAGAGCCTCCCCCTCCGTCGCGGCGCGGGAATCGTCCCAAATGCCGATCTTGGCGCCGAGCCGGTTCGGCTTGACGAAATGGCCGGATACTGAACCCGGCGGCCAAACGATCCATTCACCGTCGCGGGCGAGCCCGGCTTCGGGCACCGGCAGTCCGAGGGCGCGCAGCACCGCGCCGGAGCGGAACTTGTCCTGGCAGAGCGCGAACAACGTGTCGTCCGAGCCGATCGTCGCCAGTCCACGCATCCGCGCCAGGGCCGGCGCGGCACTGCCGCGGAAATAGGCGATGCCGTCGGTCAGGGTCCATATCAGCGCATCTGATCGCAATGTACCTAGATACGCCGCGATCTTGTCGAGTTCGACCGGCACGAAGGTAAGGCCGCGGATCGCACAAGCCTCACGGATAGCGTCGAATTCAGCCGCGAGGTCGCTGGACTGCGCGAGATAGGAGCTGATCTCGAAGGCGCTCTCCCGCGTGTGCCCGGCGGCCAGGAGACGTGCGCGACAGGCCTCTTCCGGCTCGTGGACGAGGACCAGCTCGGCCCGCGACACGACCCCGGCCTTATACCGATGGCCCTGGACGTTGACACATCCAGGGCGCCTCAATCGCCGGCGCGGCCCATCCGGGCCGCTTGGCTTTCGCGCCACGCATCGGCCCGAACCTTCGGTTCGGAAAGCTCGATGCCAGTATAAGTAGATCGAGCGTCCTCCGCGCGTCCAAAGGACGCGCGGCGCTCGATGGCGCGGCGCGCCGTCGCGCGCTCCAACGGTCAATCTTATTGACCGTCGGCATTACAGCAGAACAGGCGGCTCGAACCGCCCCTTGACGGATAGGTCGAGCAGGAACGTCCTGCCGGCTTGCGGATCGGCGGCGCGCATCGCTTCGTCCAAGTCCGCCCAGGCCGAGGTGACGACGATCTTTCCGGCGCCGGGCCCGACGAATGCCGGGCAGGAGCATTGCCCAGCGGGGATCGCCACGCTTCGCACCAGAGTGCCGTCCGGAGCGTAAGCGTCGAGCGAGCCTCCGCCCCAGCGGGCATTCCAGACGACGCCCTCGGCATCGACGACAGCGCCGTCCAGCACGCCCGGCCGGCCGCGGCAATCGACGAAAATCTTGGGTTCGCCCTGGGGAAGTCCGGTCGCGGGATCGCAATCGACGCGGAAAAGCACATTCTCGACAGTGCCGGTGAAATAGGCCGTGCGCCCATCCGGCGAAAAGCAGATGGCATTGGGGACGGTGACGTCCGTCACGATCCTGCGCAGCTCGCCCTTCCGGAACCAGTAGATGGCGCCCGCCCCGGGCTCGGCATCCCGAGCCATGGTCCCGATCCAGAAAGCGCCGGATGGATGGGTGCGCGAATCGTTCGACCGTGTGGCCGGGTTATCGGCTTCCAGAGCCGTATGCAGCGTCAGCTTGCCGCTCTTGCGATCCCTTACATAGAGGCCGCTTTCGGTCACGACGAGCTGGCGGTCGCCATCGATGGCGGCGATCGCGCTGGCCATTTCCGGCAGATCGTGGACGATCGTCGCGCCGCCGGCGCATTTCTTCTCGAGCAGTTTCCTACCTAATATGTCGAACCAGAACAGGGTGTCCGTCGCGGGGTCGTAGCTCGGCCCTTCGCCGAGCTGGCAGGCGATGTCGCAGAATACGGAGACGCTCTCTGCACCCGCCATTACAGATACCCGGCATCGACGATCAACGTCTGCGCCGTCAGCATGCGCGAGGCGTCGGACGCCAGGAAAAGGCACGGCCCGACGATGTCGTCCGGCCGCATCACTTCCTTGATGCTCTGCCTGGCGACATGGGCCGCGAGGGTCTCGTCCGTCACCCAGAGCTTCTGCTGGCGCTCGGTGATCACCCATCCCGGCGCGATCGCGTTGACGCGGATCCCGTCCTGGCCGAGCCGGCCTGCCAGGCCCTTGGTGAGGCCGATGATGCCGGCCTTTGCCGCCGTGTAGGACGGCATGTCGGGATGATTGATCATGAACGAGGTCGAGGTGAAGTTGATGATGGAGCCTTTACCGACAGCCTTCATGCCCGGAGCCACGGCCTGCGCGGTGAAGAAATGCGGCCGCAGGTTGATCGCCTGGTTGTTGTCCCAGTAATCGACCGTGACATCCTCGACCGCGTGGCGATCGTCCAGGGCCGCGTTGTTGACCAGCACCGTCGCCGGTCCGTGCGCCGCTGCGGCACTTTCGATCGCGGCGCGAAGCGCCTCGATGTCGCGGAGGTCCACCTTCAGGTAGAGCGGTCGCCGCCCGGTCTCCCGTTCGACATGATCGCAAAGCGCGGTGCTTGCGTCCTCGGCGATGTCGATGAACGCGACGCGCGCGCGCTGGCGCGCGAAACCTTCAACGACCGCCGCGCCGATGCCCGAGCCACCGCCGGTGATGAGGACGGCGGCGCCTTCGAGATCGTGGAACTCAGCCGAAGGCAGCATGATGGAAATCCCCGTTTTGCGCGATCCGCCGGTTTTGTCCGACAAATTCGGGGCCGCCGTCAACTGCCGTGATGATTTTCCGCCTCAGTCGCCGGCGCGCACAGCCGCGCGCTTGGCTCGCCGCCCTTCAGGCGGCGCCGGCCCGACGTGCGCCTCGCAGGCTGTCGCGAAGATAGGCCAGCGTCGCATCGGCGTCGGCCGGCTTGCCGAACATATAGCCCTGCCCTCCGGCGCAGCCGAAAGCGATCAGCCTTTCGGCCTGCGCCTCCTCTTCGATGCCTTCCGCGACCACATCCATGCCGAGCCCCTCGCACATGGCGAGGATCGCCCGGATGATGTGCTCGGATGGTCGATCCCGGAGGATGGAGGACACGAAGCTGCGATCGATCTTGAGCTTGTCGAACTGGAATTCGCGCAGGCGGCCGAGCGAGGACTGGCCCGTGCCGAAATCATCCAGCGAGACCCGAATACCGCAACGACGCAAATCGTTGACGATCTTCTCGGCGGAGGCCGGATCGCTCATCAGGCCGGTCTCGGTGATTTCGATCTCGAGGCGGCGCGGGTCGAAACCCGTGCGCTCCACGATGGCCAATATGTGGAGGCCGGTGTTCTGGTCGACGAGCTGCGAGGGGGAAAGGTTGAAGGAGAGGAACAGGTCGGCCGGCCAGCTTCGCGCCGCTTCCGTGGCCTTGCGCAACACCAGTTGAGACAACGGGCCGATGAAGCCGCGCTCTTCCGCGATGGGGATGAAAGTGGCGGGCGAGACGGGGCCGAGATCGCGATCGGTCCAGCGGGCCAGGGCCTCGAATCCGATCGTTCGGCGGCTCCTCAGATCGACGATCGGCTGGAAATAGGGTTCAACCTCGCCGGCCGAAATGGCGCGACGTAGCGCCTGCTCGATGCGTGTGACGCGCTTGGCGGCTTCTTCCATCTCGCGCGTATAGACCATGACCCTGCCGCGCCCGGAGCGCTTCGCGTTGTAGAGCGCCGTCTCGGCTTTCTGCAGCAGGACCTTGGTGGTCTCATCGCCGGAATAGAATAGGGAACAGCCGACCGAGGCCGACAGACGTGCCGTGCGCTCGCCGACATCATAGGGCGCGGAGAGAATTTCGATCAGCATCCGAGCCTTTTCGGCGGCCGCCTCCTCGCTGAAGACCATCGGCAGCAGAAAGGCGAATTCGTCGGGTCCGATGCGCGTTACCGCCGAATGGGCATCCATGGCCGCGCGCAGCCGCGAGGCGACCTGGATGAGGATGTCGTCGCCTGCCCTGTGCCCGAACAGGTCGTTGATCGGCTTGAAGCCGTCGAGGTCGAGAATGCCGACGGTGAAAGGCGCGGGATCCTCGGCGCGATCGTCGATGAGCCGATCGACCTTGTCGATGAACCGCCGATGGTTCCCGAGCCCGGTCAGCGGATCGGTGAAAGCGAGATCCGTGTTCTCCGTTCTCGGCTGGGCTGCGCCGAACAGCGCTTGCATCGGAGCCCCCTCATGCCCTTCGTCCAGAGCCCCTTCCTTCGCTCGAATGGAAGTGCTCTACCTCATCGTTTCAGCCGCATCCGTGCCACGCCAGGCGATCGGCCCGGCTGCAGAATGCCCCACCGGCCAGTATGGCGGCAAACCGTTTAGGAAAAGTATGCGCCGCGATCGCCATTGGCGCGGTTTCGGCCGATGATTGGCAGAAGGCCGCCAAAATTGTAAAGGCTGTCGGATCGAGTTCAACGAATGCGGTCCCGCCGCCGGAGATTCCATGCCGCTCAGCATCGCCATCCAGATGGACCACATCTCGACGATCAACATCGCCGGGGACACCAGCTTCGCGCTCACGCTCGAGGCGGAGCGGCGCGGGCACAAGCTCTATCACTACACGCCCGATCGGCTGTCGATGCGCGACGGCAAGGTGTTCGCGCGCATCGAGGAGCTCTCCGTCCGCGACCAGAAGGGCGATCATTTCACCTTGGGCGAGCCGGTGCGTACCGACCTCAGCGAAATGGACGTCGTGCTCTTGCGCCAGGATCCCCCTTTCGACATGAACTACATCACGACCACGCACATGCTCGAGCGCATCCATCCGCGCACGCTGGTGGTCAATGACCCCGCCTGGGTGCGCAACAGCCCCGAGAAGATCTTCGTGATGGATTTTCCCGACCTCATGCCGGAAACGCTCATCACCAAGGACCCGGCGGAGGTAGACGCCTTCCGCAAGCAACATGGCGACATCATCGTCAAGCCGCTCTACGGCAATGGCGGGGCTGGTATTTTCCATCTTCACGAGGCCGACCGTAACCTGGCGTCGCTGTTGGAAATGTTCGGCCAGATGTTCCGCGAGCCCTTCATCGTGCAACGCTACCTGAAAGAGGTGCGGGCCGGCGACAAGCGCATCATTCTCATCGACGGCGAACCGGTCGGCGCGATCAACCGTGTGCCGGCGGAGCACGATTCGCGCTCCAACATGCATGTCGGCGGGCGGGCCGAGAAGACCGAACTCACGGAGCGGGAACGCGAGATCTGCGCGCGTATCGGACCATCTCTCAGGGAACGGGGCTTCGTGCTGGTCGGCATCGACGTGATCGGCGACTATCTGACCGAGATCAACGTGACCTCACCGACGGGCATCCGGGAGGTCAAGAGATTCGGCGGCGCCGACATCGCCGCCCTCTTCTGGGACGCGGTGGAGGCAAAGCGGCGCTGACGGAGCGGGCCAACGACCCGCGCCGCGCATCGCCATGCTCCGGGCGACGGACTAGCGCGGGCCCCTAGGTCAGTTCGTATTCAACTGCCCCAGCCAACGCTTCATGACAGGTTCGAAGGCGGCGCGCTTGGCGGTGGCATTCGCAACGGCCTCGGCCGCACCGGCCGAAAAACCGGCGCCGCCTTGAAGCGCCCGCTCCGCGCGCTCGACCAGCAGGTCGGCGAATCCCGGTTTGGAAACGTCGGTGAGCCGATCCGTCTGGCCGAGCCCGGTATAGAGGTTCTCGATCTGCAGGTAGCAGCGAAGGCCCAGGACCTGGCGCCCGAGGGCCATCGAACAAACATTCGAGTGAAATCGCATTCCCATCACCAGATCGGCCGACCGGTAGAGCGCGAAGGCCTGCCGGGCAGCATCGTCGCCGCTGCCGAACGGGGCGACGGCCAGCCGGGTCCGTCGCAGGCGATCGCCCAGATGGCCGATCAGCTCCGAAACGACCTCCAGGTCACTGAAGATGTGCGGGATCAGGTAGAATTCCGTGCGCGGATCGCCGTCGGCCAGGCGTTCGATCACCGCCGCCATCTCGCGGGTAAACTCCGCCCGGCCTTCGAATCCGGCAAATCGGATATGGCCCATGTCGCAGGCGATGTTGATGACGATCCGCTTGGCATCGCGTCTTGGGGGAAGCAATACCGGAGGCGTCTCCTGGGGATGCGGGAGGAAGAAGCCGTGGTCGGGCAGGTCATGCACGCGCTCGGCATACTGCTCTCCGATGTGCCGCTTCAGATTGTCCATCGCGCCGTCGTTTCGGACACTCACCAGATACTGTTCGGAGGTCGTGAGCTTGTCGAGGAATGCCGCAAAACGCTCGCGCGACGTTGCCGCCACGCCTTTGCCGGGATCGACGCCGAGCGCGTTGAAGAAGACCGGAACACGGATCCGGTCGAAGAGGGTGGGTTCTATGGCGACCGATGTTCCCGTCGGAGAGCTTTCGACCCACAATTCGAAATAATTGCCGCCGCCGATGACCAGAAGGTCATGGGTGTTGATGAAATCGACAAGCGTTTCGTCCCATCGACGCTCTCGCCAGTAGAACTCGCGCATCTCCAGGCGTGTCCAGGAGACCGGCCTGTCGATCAGCGCCTCGAGCCAGGGCCGGAAACCCATGTGATTGGCATTGTCGCCGATGTTGCCGGCGAAACTGGCGATATGGAGGATACTGAGAGGCCGCGGCATAAAGTCTCCTGACGGTTGCTGCTACTCTACTGGTGGCGCGGGTGCCATGCGTTTCCCCTCTTCTCTCGGAGGGGCGAGTGGAATCGATTGACGGTTTTCCGGAGTTCGCGGTCCGACATGGCGAAACACTCCGGAAAATCCGGATAAGCGGTGCGCGACGACACGCATCAGGCGGGCTCCCGATGCTCCATCGCATAGGCCGTTCGCAGAAGGCTCTCTTCGGCAGCCCTCAAATCGGCTGCGCCGTCGATGTCGATCGAAAGGGCTTGCGGGATTTCGATCGCGCCGATGGAACCCGTCGGGAATCCGCCGTTCCGGCGAAACAATCGGGTCGAGAAAACGTAGACGGCACCGTTGGGCCGCACGACCCGCGCCAAATCCTGGCGGTTCTGGAAGCAATATTCGGGCTTCGACACGGCCTCGAACCGTCCACCCCTGAGAAACCCATATTTCAGGATGCCGGAGTCCGCAGTCGTCACGGACATCACGAGGTCGAATTCCCCTTTTGCATGTAGGTCGACGGCGGCAAGCACGTCTTCATCCCGGCGCAGGGGCGACGTCGCCTGCATCAGGACCGCCGTGTCCGCCAGCAAGCCCATTCGCTCCAACTGCTCGAACGCGTGCAGCAGGACCGGTGCCATCGGCGTCTTGTCGTCCGCCAGACAAGCCGGACGTGGCACGACGATACTCCCCTCCGGCAGGTCCGCGTCCAGAATCTCCGGGATGTCCGTGGTGATGGCGCAGCGCCCGACCGTGCGAAGCGCCTGGTCCAGGGTGTGGCGGTAGAGCGGCTTGCCCGCGACCGGCAAGAGGTTTTTCCCGGGCAGCCCTTTCGAGCCGGCGCGTAGCGGCAGGATCGCGAGCGTCCCTGGGGAGGCGGGCATCGAATCACACATCGGCAAAATATTTCTGCCGGGGCCGCTCCCAGAAGCGTGGCGACAGAAGAAGCTCGCGGAACTTCTTCGTTGCCAGTCCTTCGCCGAAGGAGTTGTCGCGGTCGTACCGCTTTCCCCATTCGCCGGCGACGAAGGACGAGATCGCCGCGCGGTCGAAACAGGATGCGGTGAACACCGCCTTGGCGGTGGAGCGGTTCGCCTGTCGCGTGCCCAGCGTCATCGACGGTATGCCGAGATAGGGCGCCTCGCGGACGCCTGAGCTCGAATTGCCCAGCATCAGCTTGGCATTTCGCAGAAGCTCCGAAAAATAATGGAAGCGCATGGAGGGCAGGACGCGAAACTGATTGCGTGGCAGCGTTTCGATCTCCTCGATGATCTCCTTCGACCCCGGATCGTTGTTCGGCATGATGAGAACGAAGTATCTCCCGGACTCCTTCAAGACCGAGAAGACGGACTGCACCTGGTCGCGGATGGTATCGACCTCCGAAGTGACCGGATGGAATATGACGATGCCGTAGTCGTCCGAGGCGATCTCGTACCTGTTCAGCACTTCCGGAAGCGAAACGCCGGAACTTTGCGCGTGGATATCGAGTTCCGGCGATCCTATGATCTCCACCGACTCCGTCGTCTCCCCGAGACGGAGCACCCGCTCGCGTGCGACCTTCGAGGACACCAGATGGATCGACGACAGCTTCGTGTTGCAGTGCCTGAAAATCTCGTCGATCGTTCCGGAAACCTCGCCGCCTTCGATATGGGCGCACAGGATGTAGTTCATTGCGCTGACCAGCGCGCAGGCAAGCGCCTCGACACGATCTCCGTGAATGACGACCAGATCCGGGCGCATTTCCTTCAGAAAATCGGAAAACCCGATGATCGTCTTCGCCGCAACGATGTCCTGGGGATCTCCGTCGCGCTGATTGATGTATTCGACGATCTTGAAGCGGTGGCTGTTGCGGTGGATCTCCGTTTTCGTGAGGCCGTATTTCGCCATCATATGCATGCCGGTCACGAAGAAGGTGACGGGAAACCCCGCATCCGCCGCCTCGATCGCCAGCGGTTCGAGTTTGCCGTAGTCGGCACGCGTGCCGGTGACGAACAGAATCTTGCGCTTCGCGTGGGCTGAAAAATTCAGCATTGCGGCGGCACCGCGGCTTCGAGATCGGACCAGCGCAATTGCGTGTTGCGACCGACGGACCGGGTCAGCCGGCGGCCTAGAACGGCATCGAACTCATATCCCGCGATCTCTCCGGTGCCCGGCCGACGAGCCCAGATATCCTGCTCCTGGACGACATGCCCCACTTCGAGGTCACGATCGGCGACGATGGACGAGCGAGCAAAGCGATAGACCGCCTCCTCGGGCGCGGTCCGTTCCTTCGGATTGAGCAAGGCGCGATGGATCTCGCGTGACCGATCGACCAGGAAACGCAACTCGGCCGGATCCATGGAGCATATGATGTCGGGACCCGTGCGGTACCGGCTGTCGGTATAGTGGCGCTCGATGATGCAGGCCCCGAGCGCCACCGAGGCCAGCGCCATGGTGGGGCCGATCGAGTGATCGGAAAACCCCACCACAGCGTCCGGAAATGCCTGCTTCAGTTCCGAGATGCCTCGCAAGGAAACGATTTCCGGTGGCGAGGGATAGAGGTTCGTGCATTCGAGCAGCGCGAAGGCAACGCCGGCGCGGCGCAAGATATCGACCGAGCGCGCAATCGTCTCGATGGATTGCATGCCCGTCGAAAGGATGACCGGTTTGCCGAACGAGGCTATGTGACGGATGAGCGGCAGGTGATCGGCCTCGCCCGATCCGATCTTGAACGCCGGCACGTCGATGCTGTGAAGGAAGTCCGCCGCCTTCCGCGAAAAGGGCGTCGATATGTAGATCAGGCCAAGCTTCTCGGCGAAGGCCTTCAGCTCGATCTCCTCCTGCTGCGGCAACGCACAGCGCTGCATCACCTCATAGATCGAGACGTCGGCATTGGGCGGGAACACGGACTTTGCTTCATCCGTCATTTCGTCCTCGACGAAATGGGTCTGGTGCTTGATGCATTCCGCGCCGGCCTCCGCCGCCAGGCGAACCATGTCCTTCGCGACCTCGAGATCGCCCCCGTGGTTGATCCCGATTTCCGCGATCACCAGCGGGGGGTGTTCCGGACCGATTTCCCGATCCGCGATCTTCATCCTCGGATTTCCGTTGGAACCGGCCATGACGAGGTTCCCCATGGACAGGTGCCGGGCGGGCGCGCTTCGCATCTCGGTGGCCTCAGTTGGCGGCGTGTTCATAAACGAGGTCCAGGCACAGGGCCTTGGACGATGCCGGCCGGGCAGGGACCTCTGCGTGCCGAGGCTGCCGGGCTGTCGGCGCGCTTCTTGCCCAATCGACGATCGAGGGCCATTCGCTCACGATCTTTTCTATGGTTTCGTCGCCGCGGTTCGCCTTCATCGGGAACGGCTTGGCTGCCGGAAACCAGGGAACGTGATCGGTGCCGAGATAGACTTCCGAATCGTGGCGCGTCATGTAGACGGTGGGAACGCCGAGGCCGCCGGTCAGGTCCGCGACAGCACTACCGATCGAGACCACCAGATCGCAGGCCCCAAGCAAGGCGCAGGCACTGACGAGATCATCCTTCTGGTCGACATTCGTATAGTGATGAAGAGGAATGCCGAGATTGCGGATCGTCTCGACCTCGTCCACGGTACCATCATACTGGAGATTGAGCCATCTCACCTTCGGCAGGTGCCGCAACGGGGCCAATTGCTCCGGCTCGAAAAAGTACCGGTTGCGCGAGGCGGCGCGGTTGGACGAACGCCAGCAGATTCCGACCACTATTTCGTCCGAGGCTGGATCGATCTGCGCGCGAACGCGGTTTTCGGCTTCGGGGAAGCGCGCAAGCCAGAATGCCTGCCTTTCGTGAAAACTGGCGACGCTCGGTCGAAACATCTTGCCCAGCGAGCCGACTGGGATCTGATAGTCGAACCCGGCATAGGCTTCGTCGCCACGGCACTCGAGGGGCCCCTCATGTCGAATTTTCGCCCAGGGAAAAGAGCGCTCGAAAAGCGGCGCGAGTTTCGGCGAACATTCGAAGGTCACCGATCCGCCAAGGTCCTTCAGTTCCGGAAGCAGGGAGGCATAGCGGACCTCATCGCCGATGCCCTGCTCGCGCCATACCAGCAGGTTCTTGCCGTCGAGCGGCTCGCCCTCCCATCTCGGCGCACTGAACCGCCGGCGAAGGGTGGTGAATTCACGCCATTGCCAGCGCGCCTCGTAGTTGGCGAAGCCTTCGCTCAGCTCGCCCTTTCTGAACTGGAGTCTCGCCAGGTTGTAGCGGCCCCCGACGTGATCGGGGTGCGCCCGCAGCAGATCCTCGTGAACCGCGGTCGAGTCGTCCAGCCGCCCCACGGCGGCGTAGAACAAGCCAAGCTGGGTTTGAAGCTGGGTTCTGTGCTGTGTGCTCTTGTCCATCCAGCCCTCAAGGACGGCAATGCCTTCCTCATACCGGCTTTCTATCTCGAGGCAGTGCACCCAGATGTTGTCCAGCTCCGCCCTTTCATCCTGGCTGAAACCCCCGACATCGGCTGTTTCCCGGTGTTTCTTGATATAGGCAAGATCCTGCAGACGCGCCGCGATATGCAGCCGTTTCAGCTGAAGTCTGGGCGTGATGTCGGTCTGCCTCTCGAGCAGCTTGTCCGCGAACTCCTCGGCGCGCTTGTACAAGCGTCGTTCGATCAGGATGTCGACTAGGTTCAGAAGCGGCTCGATCTTGCCGGGATCGATGTGGTGGGCGCAGGTCAATGCGAGATCGGCCGCCTCGTAGCGCTCCGCCCGCTTCAGCGCTATTCCAAGGTTCAGCCAGGCGCTGTAATATTTCTGATCGATCTTTGTCGCCCGCTTGAACAGCTCGATGGCTGGTTCGACGTCGTTCATCTGCAGGAAAATGGCACCCATGGAATTCAGGATGCTGGCATCCTGAGGTTTTTGCTCATGCGCGGCGTGTATGGCGACGAGTGCGTTGGGCAGGTCGTCACAGCCGCGCAGCACCAGCCCGTAAAGGTGCAGGAAATCCGGGTTGTCGTAACCAAGACCGATCAGCCGATCGCAAAGGACCCTGCTTTCCTGAAACCTCCCGAGGCCCTGAAGCGCATGGATCTGCTTCAGAATTTTCTTGGGATGCGCATTCTTCCCGATTGGCTTGAGAGCAAGTTTCGTCGACATTCCCAGTCCTTCAAACTGCGGGCACACACAGTCGTCCGGGAATTGCTCTCCGGCAGCCGCGATAATCGAGACCCGGCAGACCACGCCCCATCAGTCGCCGATCATGAGTATTGGATTAAGCTTGTGCGTGCCTTGTCCGTCGGAAGCGGATGACGGGCGTGTCGAGCGGGCGCGAGGACTGTGCGTAAGCTCGAAACGCGACGCCGACCTCGCCTCGCTGTTCTGGAGCGCGGTAAGGGCGAAGCGGCCCTGACCAATCCCCCTCTTCGCAGCAACGGGCTAGGCCGCTGTCTTGATCCTCAAACGTTCCTACCCCTTCTGGGCGAGAGGCTCACTCATTTGATTTATATGTTCCTATGATGTTCTTGCTTTGCCCCTCGTTCCGTGCTTTTTTCTAATGCAAGTTTCTTGACGAACTGATCGCTAGGAACGCGGCCCGAAACGGAGGGGGACATGGTTTCGCGGGTGCGCACGGTCGCCTTCCAGGGCATCGAGGCGGTACCGGTCGACGTGCAGGTCATGGTCGCGCCGGGCAAGATGAACATCCATATCGTCGGCCTTCCCGACAAGGCCGTGGCCGAGAGCCGGGAGCGCGTGCAGGCGGCACTGCATGCTTCCGGTCTGTCGATGCCCGTCAAGAAGGTGACGGTGAACCTCGCGCCCGCCGATCTTCCCAAGGAAGGATCCCACTACGATCTCCCCATCGCGCTCGGCCTGATGGCGGCGCTCGGCGCCGTGCCGGGCGATGCGTTGGCCGACTATGTCGTGCTCGGCGAGCTCTCCCTCGACGGCACGATCGCTCCGGTCAACGGCGCGCTGCCTGCCGCGATCGGCGCCAATGCCATGGGCAAGGGGCTGATCTGTCCGTCCGGCTCGGGGCCGGAGGCAGCCTGGGCCGGAAGCGACATCGACATATTGGCGCCACGCAGCCTGATCGCCATCGCCAATCATTTCCGCGGCACACAGGTGCTGTCCCGCCCCGAGGCGGCCATCCAGCCAAGATCCGGCGAGCTGCCGGACCTCGCCGACATCAAGGGCCAGGAGAGCGCCAAGCGGGCGCTCGAAGTGGCGGCCGCAGGCGGCCACAACCTCCTGATGGTCGGGCCGCCCGGCTCCGGCAAGTCGATGCTGGCGCAACGCCTGCCCTCCATCCTGCCACCGCTGTCGCCCAAGGAACTGCTCGAAGTCTCCATGGTCGCCTCGATCGCCGGCGAAATCGCGGGCGGCAGGCTCACGGACCGGCGCCCGTTCCGCGCGCCGCACCATTCGGCCTCCATGGCGGCGATGGTCGGAGGCGGCAATCGCGTGAGGCCGGGCGAAGCATCGCTCTCCCACCACGGCGTGCTGTTCCTCGACGAGCTGCCCGAATTCGCGCCGGGAGTGCTCGATTCGCTGCGCCAGCCGCTGGAGACGGGCGAATGCGTGATCGCCCGCGCCAATCACCGCGTCGCCTACCCCGCGCGAATCCAGCTCGTTGCCGCCATGAACCCCTGCCGCTGCGGCATGGCCGGCGAGCCCGGCTATCGCTGCGCGCGCGGCCCGCGCTGCCAGACGGACTACCAGGCACGCATCTCCGGTCCGCTGCTCGACCGCATCGATCTCCGGGTCGACGTACCGGCCGTCTCGGCCGCCGACCTCATCCGCCCGGCCCGGGCCGAATCGAGCGCGGTCGTTGCCGAGCGCGTGGCGCGGGCGCGCGCCATCCAGCGGGAGCGATTCGAGCGCCTCGGCGTAAACTCGATCACAACCAACGCGCATTGCCCGACCGCGCTGGTCGAGGAGGTCGCGGCTCCCGACGCGGCCGGGCTCGCTCTGTTGCGAGACGCCAGCGAGAAGATGAACTTCTCCGCCCGCGCCTATCACCGCGTGCTCAAGGTGGCGCGCACGTTGGCGGATCTGGAGGGAGCCGAACACGTCGGCCGCCTCCATCTGGCGGAGGCGATTTCCTATCGCATGATCGGGGAGCGGATGGCGCAGGCGGCGTGAACCTGCAGCTCTTGTGAAATTTCCGCCCACAACGTCGGGTTGGGCGAGACGAGCATCCATACTCGTCGGTCCCGCCGACGAAGGCGATCGCGGAGAGCTGGAGCAGGCGTTGGCGGCCGCGTCACCGATGTGCAACGATAGCGGCGTGTCAGCCCGACGACACTGCCGCGGCCAGCACACCCCCGATGGCTCCGATCCGGGCCACGACCGACGCCACAAAGGGAGCGCTCGAATGTCCCAGACAGAGGTCCTCGTCGTCGGGGCCGGGCCGACCGGACTTGTCATGGCGCTCTGGCTTGCCGCGCAGGGCGTGAAGGTGCGCATCATCGACAAGTCGAAGGAACCCGGCACGACCTCCCGGGCCCTTGCCGTCCATGCGCGAACGCTGGAGCTCTACCGCCAGGTCGGCATCGCCGACGCCGTCGCTGCGGCGGGACACAAGAGCACGGGCCTCAACATGTGGGCCGGGGGCAAGCGACGGGCGCACATTCCCATCAAAGACTTCGGCGGCGCCATCACGCCCTATCCCTTCGTCCTCATCTATCCGCAGGATCATCACGAGCGCTGTCTGGTGAAGCGCCTGGTAGAGCGCGGCATCGAAGTGGAGCGCGAGACGGAACTCGTCGCCTTCGAGGACCGCGGCGACGGGGTCGCGGTCCGTCTGCGTCAGCCGGACGGCAAGGAGGAGACCTGCGCGGCGCGATACCTCGCCGGCTGCGATGGCGCGAGCTCGACCGTGCGCAAGACGCTCGGTGCGAGTTTCGAGGGTGGCACCTATCACCAGCTCTTCTATGTTGCCGATGTCGATGTCGCAACGAGCGCATTCGACGACGAGATCACCATCAGCTTCGAGGGACCGGAGTTCGTCCTCATCATGCCCTACGGTCAGCCTGGCAAGCTGCGCTTCGTCGGAACGGTGCGCGAAGAGCGGGTGGGAAGCGCCGAAGCGCTGACTTTCGACGATATTGGGCAGCAATCGATCCGGGCGCTGGGACTTCAGGTCGAGACGGTGAACTGGTTCTCGACCTACCGCGTCCATCACCGCGTCACAGACCGCTTCCGCCACGGAAACGTCTTCCTGCTGGGAGACGCCGCCCATGTGCACAGCCCAGCCGGCGGCCAAGGCATGAACACTGGCATCGGAGACGCCATCAACCTGGCCTGGAAGCTCGCTGCCGTCCTCAAGGGCCAGGCGAAGGACAGCCTGATCGACAGTTTCGAGGCCGAGCGCCCGGTGTTCGCCCGAAAGCTGGTGGAGACCACGGACCGCGCGTTCACCTTCGGGACGGCGCAGGGCAGCGTCGCTGATTTCGTGCGGACCCGCATCGCCCCCCTTATCGTGAAATTCGCATGGAGCATCGAACCGGTGCGCGAGGCCATGTTCCGCGTCGTATCGCAGACGATGCTGAACTACCCGGAAAGCCCGCTCAGCGCCGGCAAAGCGGGAAGGGTGAGCGGCGGCGACCGCCTGCCTTTCGTCCGGTTCGCTGGGCGCGACAATTACGATCCGCTCTCCACCATCGAATGGCAGGTCCATGTCTACGGCACCGCCTCCGACGCGTTGCAGCGATGGTGCGGGAGGCGCGGCATACCGCTTCACGGCTTCCCCTGGCATGAGGCGTTCGGGGAAGCGGGCCTTGCGCCCGATGCCGCCTATTTGCTGCGCCCTGACAGCTACGTCGCGATCGCCGAGCCGAGGGGACGCGCGGATGCTCTCGAAGCCTATCTCGTCGAACGCGACCTGCTTCCAAGCGGCACGTGACCGTGAAAGGCGCACGACGTCGAAGGCCGGGAGAGAGTCCCGAATTTGGACCGATCGATCCACCGCGTCACACGGGCAGGGGCTCCAGTGGTCAGCGCACCGAGCCGACCAAGGTGGTCTGGCCTTCGCGGATCGAGACCCAGCGTCCCGTATTCACTGACGACTGGCGTTTCAGATAACGGTAATCGGTCTCGCTCCAGACCTTTACGCTGTCGCTCAGATTGTCGAGGATGAAATCGCCCTTGTCGGTCCGCACCGTCAGCACGGCATGCCCTTCTCCGTCGGGCTTGCGCACGACGGT
This sequence comes from Rhizobiaceae bacterium, assembly GCA_035556195.1. Taxonomy (GTDB): domain Bacteria; phylum Pseudomonadota; class Alphaproteobacteria; order Rhizobiales; family Rhizobiaceae. The sequence goes on along the minus strand of DATMFK010000022.1, from coordinate 37,535 downwards.
GATCAGCAGGTTCGAGAGCGATATCCCCTTGCCCGCGAGCTCGCGGCGCTTTTCCAGGACATAGTCCTCGCAGTCGCCGGTGCCTTGCGGATACGCCCACACCTCTTCCTTGCCGTACATGTCGAGATCGTTCGTCGGTTTGACCGACTTGTTGACCGCCAGATTGATCTCGCCGAGTTCCTGCCAGAGCGCTCCGGTCATGCGCTCCGGACCACTGTCCTTCAGGCGGATGTTGCACTCCGCGGGATTGTTCTTGCAGAACTCGAAATGGCCGATGGGCTGGGAGGTGAGCCCCCCCGTCGTCATCGGCGCCGCAACGGCCGAAGCCGCGCCCGCGGCCAATCCCAGAAGGATCGCGCACAAGTTTCTCGTCATGCTCTTCGGTGAGGAGAACATACCCCAGCCCCGTCGGCCCCTGTTACCTTTGTTAATAAAAGGTTAAGAACGTTCCGGCAGAGCTGTCAATTCTCGGGATGCCGCAGATTGCGAGAATGGTTACCGACGCGAGGGAACCGCGACGATTCTGCAACAGGGCAGGCGCCAACGCCGCACCTCCGCAACTAACCGCCTCCGCTCTTTCGGCGTAGTCGAGGGCCGGACGAGACAACCATTGCGTGCTGTGCGGAGCAGGCTCCCGCCTTCCCAGGCGGTAGGCATGCGGAGACTCCTACCCTCGAAGTGAGGAGCCCGTCATTTGGTCATCAAAAAGAAGCATGGCCGGCGAGCGGCTCTGCGTCCAGTCGGCGGCGCAAGGACGAGGCCAGATGATCCCGGCCGCCGAAATGTTCACGACAAGGCGGGTTGGCTTCAATTCTCGGCTTGCCCGACGATGCGCGACTTGATCGCGGCGCGCCCCTCCTGGCCGTAGCTGGTGATGAAGTCGACGATGCGGGGCACGATCTCGGCGCGAAAGCGCGAGCCGTTGAACACGCCGTAGTGCCCGACGGCCGGCTGCAGGTAGTGGGCGCGCATGTCGGCTGGAATGTTGACACACAGATCATGGGCGGCCTGCGTCTGGCCCACCCCCGAAATATCGTCGTTCTCGCCTTCGACCGTGAATAGGGCGACGTTGCGGATTGCGCCGGGGTCGACGGACTCGCCCCGGTGCTTCATCCGCCCCTTGGGCAGGTCATGGCGCACGAAGACCGTCTCCACCGTCTGCAGGTAGAATTCCGCCGTCAGGTCCATGACCGCAAGATACTCGTCATAGAAGTCGCGGTGCTTCTCGGCGCTGTCGCCATCGTTCTTCACAAGGTGCATGAAGAAGTCCTTGTGGGCGATGATGTGGCGGTCGAGATTCATGCTCATGAATCCCGAGAGCTGGAGGAAACCCGGATAGACCGAACGGCCAAAGCCCGGATCGGGCCATGGCACCTGCATGATGACGTTGTCGCGGAACCAATCTATGCCCTTCTCCTCGGCGAGCACGTTGACCGCCGTCGGGTTGCGGCGCGTGTCGATCGGGCCGCCCATCAGCGTCATGGTCGAGGGTGCGTAGCGATCGCCCCGCGCTTCCATGATCGCCGCCGCGGCCAGCACCGGCACCGATGGCTGGCACACCGCCATGACGTGCGTGTCGGGCCCCAGCGCATGAAGCATGTCGATGATGTAGTCGACATAGTCGTCGAGATCGAAGCGGCCGTCCGCCACCGGCACCATGCGGGCATCGGCCCAGTCGGTGACATAGACTTCCGCGTAGGGCATCAACGCCTCCACCGTACCCCGAAGCAGGGTCGCATAGTGACCGGACATAGGCGCCACGATCAGCAGCTTCGGATCCTTCTTGCGGCGGCCTGCCGGCAGCGCCCGCTCGAAATGGATCAGGTTGCAGAAAGGGCGCGACCATACGATCTTTTCGGCCACCGGTACCGTCTTCCAATCGACGACCGTGGACGGAAGATTGAAGTTCGGCTTGCCGTAACGGCGCGTCGTCCGCTCGAAGAGCTCCGCCATGGCCGCCACAGTGCGGCCCAAGGGCAGTTGTGACAACGGATTGAGTGGGTTCGTATAGAATAGCCTGACCGCGTCGACATAGGCCCGGAAGGGCTGCATCGCCGCATGATTCAGTTCATAGAGCTGATAGAACATACCGATCCCGTCGCGCGACCGGCCCGCAAGCCGGTACACGGCTCATATTGTTATGCAGCAAAATTAACACCGGATTGCTGCAATGCAATATGCAGTCACGGAATTGTCACGTCCGCTTTGTCCAGCAGATCGTCTTGCGTGCCCGGGCGCAACAGACGACGTCAGCTTTCAAAGCCTTCGACAATGATCATCTCGGCTTCGGCATGTTTTTGGCGGATCGCCTTTGCGGCCTGGTATTCCGGCGACTCGTAGCAATTCTTCGCTGCTTCAAAAGAGGGGAATTCTATCACGACGTTGCGGCCGCGCCCGCGCCCTTCCATCGCCTCGTAAGCGCCGCCCCGCGCCAGGAATTTCGCCCCATATCTCTCGAAGGCCGGCTTCGCCGTGGCCACGTAATCCTTGTAGCCCTCGGCATCGCGGACATCGACATGCGCGATCCAATATGCCTTGACCATTCTTCTCTCCCTTTCCGCGCCTGAAGCAGGTCGTTCAAATCGAAATTTGCACGAGATGCTTAAGTTACCGTTTTGCTGCAGCCGACGACCCAAAACCGCTGCGCGCGTTTGGCGACATGGAGATAGGGCCTTCAGGCTGCTGCCATCTCCTCGAGGATCGCACGGGCGGCCCGCCCCCTGTCAACGGCGGCAATAATCGGCCGGGCAACGACCAGATGGGAGGCGCCGGCACGGATGGCGTCGCCGGGCGTCGTCACTCGCTTCTGGTCGCCGGCCTCACCGCCGGCGGGACGGATGCCGGGTGTCACGACGGCCATGCCGGGGCCGATCACACCGCGTACCGCTCCTGCCTCGGCCGCCGAACAGACGATCCCACCCATGCCGGCGTCCCGGGCCTGCTCCGCGCGCTTCAAGACGAGCGTGTGCGGATCGTCGCGATAACCGGCATCGAGGAGGTCCTGCCCATCCATGGAGGTGAGCACAGTGACACCGAGAAGGCAAAGCGCGCTGCCACGCGCCGCCTCGACCGCGGCTCGCATCGCCTTCGGGTAGGCGTGAAGCGTCAGCATCGAGACGCCCATCTTGGCGATGTTTTCGACACCCTTCGACACCGTATTGTCGATGTCGAGCAACTTCATGTCGAGGAAGACCTTGGTGCCGCCGGATGCCAGTTCCCGGGCGAAATCCAGGCCACCGGCAAAGGCGAGTTGATAGCCGATCTTGTAGAATGCGACTGTTCCCTCGAGATCCCGCACCACCTTTTCGGCCTCGGCCAATGTCGGCACGTCGAGTCCGACGATCAGACGTTCGCGCATAGGGTCAGGCTGCATCTTCGGTTCCTTCAAATCACGGATATCTGCCTTGGTGCGGACGTCCAGTCGGAGAGAAGGTGCGATCGGAAAAGCACATGCGCGTGCCGACCGTCATCGCTCCACCCCGAAGGAGAACATGCGCGCCCGCTCTATCAAGGTGCGAGCCACTGTTTGCATGGCCATGCGCACACGCTCCTCACGGATTTCGCCTTCCTCGTCGAAAGCCTCGTGCGCCCGCCCGATCGCGCATTGCGGCGTGATCACCTCCACGCCGCAGGCCATCAGCACCGCGCGCAGATGATAGAGGCCGCGGGCCCCGGCAAAATTGCCCTCCGACGAGGAGCAGAGCCCCGCGACCTTGTTCTCGAAAGGCTTGAACACGCGACCATTGTCACGACGAATGCGGCTTACCCAATCGAGCGTGTTCTTCAGCAGCGGCGGGATGGAAGCATTGTATTCGGGGCTGGCGATCAGCATTGCGTCATGGGCCGCAATCATGCGCGCGAAGCGATAGGCGTTCTCGGGCACGCCCTTCTCACGTTCGAGGTCTTGATCCATGATCGGCAAGGGATAGTCGGCCAGCGAAACCCGTGTGACCTCGGCCCCCTGCAAGGCGAGTTCCCTGGTGGCGGCATCGGCCGTGCGGCCGCTATAGGCGCCGGCCCGGATCGAGCCCGCAAAAACCAGTATCTTCGGTGCGGGCACGGACGAACCTCCCTGTCATCACGTTCCGGGCGCAGCGCCGCCCCGACTGTCAATGGGCCCGGCCGAAGCCCGGTCGGCGATAGATCCAGAGCTGCGTCGGCGGAATGTTGCGCAGCACGAAATCGAAATGCTCGACCGAATAGTCGCCCTTGCCCGCGCGCACCGGCGAGAGCGGGCCGTAGGTGAGCTGGACGATCGGCCGGCCTTCCGGGATGCGTGCGAGGAGGTCCTCGATATAACGGATACGCTGGGCCACTGGGAAATTGAGCAGCGGCACGCCCGAGACGACGGCATCGAACTTCAGGCCGCGCTTCTCGCCCAGCGTCGTGTCCAGGTCGAAAGCGTCGCCATGTATGATGTTGACGCCGCGAAACTGCTTTTCCAGATGCCGGACGAAATCCTCGGAATACTCGACCGTATAGAGGTTCTCGGGCTTCACTCCATGCGCCAGGATCGCCTTGGTGATGACGCCAGTGCCCGGTCCGAGCTCAAGAACGGGCAGGCCCGATGTGGTGTCGATGACCGACGCCATCCGCCGCGCGGTCACGGAACTGGTGGGAATGATCGAGCCGACCGCCTTGGGCTTGTCGATCCAGCCCTTGAAGAAGCGAAGCTCGTCGTCGAACTTTTCGGCGAAGGCTTTGCGAAGCCCAGGACCGCGTGCCATGACCGTTCTCCTCAACCCCGCCGCGTCGATTCTTAGCGGCAATGCGCCCTCAGGCAAGATGTGTTCCAAACCACGCTGTGGAAAGGGCGGCGTTCGCACCCATAAGGAACGGGATATATCCCTCCCGCGTTCAGCGCTCGCCGAACGATTCGAAGAAATCCTTCATGCGCGAGAAGAAGCCGCTCGATTGCGGGGAATTGTCGTGTGACGACAGCTTCTCGAATTCCTCGAGCAACTCGCGTTGGCGCCGCGTGAGATTCTGCGGCGTCTCCACAGCGACCTGGATGAAGAGGTCGCCGACCGCCGGCTGGCGCAGCACGGGCATGCCCTTGCCCTTGAGCCGGAACTGGCGACCGTTCTGCGAGCCCTCGGGTACCTTTACCCGGGTCTGTGTGCCGTCGAGGGTGGTGACCTCAAAGGAGCCGCCGAGGGCGGCCGTGGTCATCGAGATCGGCACCTTGCAATAGAGATCGGCGCCATCCCGCTGGAAGAGCTCATGAGGCTTGACCGACAGGAAGATGTAGAGGTCTCCCGGCGGCCCGCCGCGCATGCCCGCTTCGCCTTCGCCGGCCAGCCGGATGCGCGTGCCGTCCTCGATCCCGGCGGGAATGTTGACCGATAGCGAACGCTCTTCCACGACACGGCCTTGGCCCGAGCATTTCGGACAGGGATCCTTGATGATCTGGCCGCGGCCCTGGCACTGCGGGCAGGTACGCTCGATGGAGAAGAAACCCTGGCTGGCGCGAACGCGGCCGGAGCCTGAGCACATGGTGCAGGTCACGGGCTGGGTGCCCGGCTTGGCGCCGGATCCCGAGCAGTCGACACAGGAGATCGATGCGGGCACCCGAATCTGCGCCGTCTTGCCGGAGAAGGCTTCCTCCAGCGTGATCTCCATATTGTACCGAAGGTCGGCGCCGCGCTCACGGCCGTTGGCGGAGCGGCGCTGGCGGCCGCCCATCATATCACCGAAGATATCCTCGAAGATGTCCGCGAAGCCGCCGCCCGTAAAGCCGTTTGCGCCGAAGCCGCCGCCGTTTTCGAAGGCGGCATGGCCGAACCGGTCATAGGCAGCCCGCTTTTGCGGATCCTTCAGCGTTTCATAGGCCTCGTTGATTTCCTTGAAACGGTGCTCGCAGGCCGCATCGCCGGGATTGCGATCCGGGTGAAACTGCATGGCCAGCTTGCGGAATGCGGCCTTGAGTTCCTTCTCGTCCGCGCCTTTATGGACGCCGAGCGTCTCGTAGAAATCAGCCTTCATCTTATCCCGTCGTCCGGATGTTCAATGTCTTTGCGCATTGTCGACCGTGTTTCTCCGGCACCGGCCCCTCTCCGATTTAGTAAACCGCGCGCCGCGATACCAGTGCCGCCGCGGCCTGGGCCGGAATTTCTTTCTTCGGCTGTAAAAAGGCCCGGCTTGGAGCCGGGCCTGGCTTTACCGCCGCTTTCGCTACGTCAGGCGGACTTCTTCTTGTCGTCGTTCTCGTCGATCTCCTCGAAGTCGGCGTCGACGACATCGCCTTCCTTGGCGGCATCCGCCTTGGCGTCGGCTTCCGCCGCGTCCTTCTGGGAGGCCTCGTACATAGCCTGGCCGAGCTTCATGGAAGCTTCGGCGAGCGCCTGGCTCTTGGCGTTGATCGCCTCGACATCGTCGCCCTCGACTGCGGTCTTCAGCGCGGCGATGGCATCCGAGATCGCGGTACGGTCTGCCTCGGTGACCTTGTCGCCATACTCACTCAACGACTTTTCCGACGAATGGAGGAGCGACTCCGCCTGGTTGCGCGCCTCGACCAGAGCCCGACGCTTCTTGTCGCTCTCGGCGTTGGCTTCCGCCTCCTTGACCATCTTCTCGATGTCGGCGTCGGACAGGCCGCCCGAAGCCTGGATGCGGATCTGATGTTCCTTGCCCGTGCCCTTGTCCTTGGCCGACACGTTGACGATGCCGTTGGCGTCGATGTCGAAGGTGACTTCGATCTGGGGCACGCCGCGCGGCGCCGGAGGAATCCCAACGAGGTCGAACTGGCCGAGCAGCTTGTTGTCGGCAGCCATTTCGCGCTCGCCCTGGAAGACCCGGATCGTGACGGCCGACTGGGAATCCTCGGCAGTCGAGAAGACCTGGCTCTTCTTGGTCGGGATGGTCGTGTTGCGGTCGATCAGACGCGTGAAGACGCCGCCCAGCGTCTCGATGCCGAGCGACAGGGGGGTCACGTCGAGCAGCAGCACGTCCTTGACGTCGCCTTGCAGCACGCCGGCCTGGATGGCCGCGCCGATCGCGACGACCTCATCGGGGTTGACGCCCTTGTGCGGATCCTTGCCGAAGAACTGCTTCACCACTTCCTGGACCTTCGGCATGCGGGTCATGCCGCCGACCAGGACCACCTCGTCAATCTCGCCTGCCTTGAGGCCCGCGTCCTTGAGGGCGGCCCGGCAGGGCTCGATGGTACGCTGAACGAGGTCTTCGACCAGCGACTCGAACTTGGCGCGGGTAAGCTTCATCGTCAGATGCTTCGGCCCGGTGGCATCGGCGGTGATGAAGGGAAGATTGATTTCGGTCTGGGAGGCGGACGACAGCTCGATCTTGGCTTTCTCCGCGGCTTCCTTGAGGCGCTGCAGGGCAAGCTTGTCGTTCTTCAGGTCGATGCCCTGCTCTTTCTTGAACTCGGACGCCAGGTACTCGACCAGGCGCATGTCGAAGTCTTCGCCGCCCAGGAAGGTGTCGCCATTGGTCGACTTCACCTCGAATACGCCATCGCCGATCTCGAGCACCGAGATGTCGAAAGTGCCGCCGCCGAGGTCATAGACGGCGATCGTCTTGCCGTCGCGCTTGTCGAGGCCATAGGCCAAGGCAGCAGCGGTCGGCTCGTTGATGATGCGCAGGACTTCGAGACCGGCAATGCGGCCGGCATCCTTGGTGGCCTGGCGCTGTGCGTCGTTGAAATAGGCGGGAACCGTGATCACCGCCTTCTCGACCTTTTCGCCGAGATAGGCTTCCGCCGTTTCCTTCATCTTCTGCAGGATCATCGCCGAGATCTGCGACGGCGACTGCTTCTTGCCGCCGGCTTCGACCCAGGCGTCGCCATTGTCGCCATTGACGATCTTGTAGGGGACGAGCTTCTTGTCCTTTTCGGTCACCGGGTCGTCATAGCGGCGGCCGATAAGGCGCTTCACCGCAAAAATCGTATTCTCCGGATTGGTAACCGCCTGGCGCTTGGCCGGCTGGCCAACGAGCCGCTCGTCGCTGTCGGTAAAGGCGACGATGGAGGGCGTGGTGCGCGCGCCTTCCGCGTTCTCGATGACCTTTGCGTCCTTGCCGTCCATCACGGCGACGCATGAATTTGTCGTTCCGAGATCGATTCCGATGACTTTTGCCATTTTGAGTCTCTCCGCTGAGCAGGCTGCCAGGACCCATGAGGCGTTCCGGCGGCAGCCCCTGTTCACAAGATTTACCGTCCGATTGGCCTGTTCCGACCGGGCGGCGTTGGCGGGTATATAAGAAGAGCCTTTCCAACGCGCAAGCGTTTGGCGTTGCTGGCAGAGCAGCGTTTTCAGGCTTGGCCGGTACCTGCCGCTCTCGGCAAAGGCGGGCCGATACACCATATTGCGCTCTATGAGACACGCGCCCGCGATCGACCTCCTCGCCCAACGCCACGGCCGGGCGCGAAACACGCTCCATACGTGGCTGCTCGGGGCCGCCTGCCTGCTTCTGCTTGCCGTGACCGCCTGGGCATTCGGCGGGCCGGGCGGCATCGTCTACGCCTTGGCATTCGGCATCCTGCCATTGATCTTCCTTCGCCGGATGAGCCCGCAAATGGTCCTGTCGATGTACAGGGCCTCGCGCGTTTCACCCGCCGATTTCCCCACCGGCTATCGCATATTGGGGGAGCTGGCGCGCCGCGCCGGACTGCCGGCGACGCCGAAGCTCTATGTCATCCCCTCGCGCATGGTGAACGCCTTCGCCGTGGGCAACCGCCAAGACTCGGCGATCGCCATCACCGACGCACTGGCGCGCACGCTGACTACCCGCGAACTCGCCGGAGTGCTCGCTCATGAAATCAGCCATGTCGCCCATGAGGACTTGAGGGTGATGGCCTTCGCCGACATGGTCTCGCGCTTCACCTCGCTCATGTCGACCATCGGCCTATTTTCGCTGTTCCTGAATCTGGTCGGCTTCGCCGGCGGCTATGACACGCGAATCCCGTGGCTCGGTGTGACGATCCTGCTCGCCGCACCCACGGTCGGTGGGCTTCTGCAGATGGCGCTGTCGCGCACGCGCGAGTTCGACGCCGATCTCGGCGCGGCCACGCTGACCGGCGATCCGGACGGGCTCGCGCTGGCGCTCATGAAACTTGAACGGGTGCAAGGGAGGTTGTGGGAAGGCATCCTGCTACCCGGCAGCCGCATTCCGGATCCCTCAATCCTGAGAACTCACCCTCGCACCGAGGATCGCGTCAAGCGCCTCATGGCCCTGAAGGTGCAGGCGATCGACAGTCCCGGCCATGAATTCGGGGACGAGCCGCCTGTCCTGAGCCGGCGCTCCCCGGTCCCCCGGATAAGGCTGCACACGCCGCATGGCACCTTCGGTGGTCACCTTCTGCTTCAAGACAGTGAAACCGAAGCCGACCTGCTGCCGGCCTGTGGTCAGTCGCTCAACGCGCCGCGCGATGGACCGCGCATCCGGCCGTTGCGCGGTTGGGTTTGGTGGTGAGGAGCGAAACGGCCCCGATCAGACCTTCTGCACCGACAACACCGTCCCGGTATTGTCGATCACGCAGGTAGCTTTGCTGCCGCTTGCATCCAGGTCGACCTGGTATTTCTGTGGATCGAGCTGTTTTGAGCTGACCGGCAGGATGCGGGCACTGTCGACACCGAGCGGCGTGGCCGCGGCGGCCGCGCAGGCAAGCTGTAGATCGGCCGGGGCAGTCTGCTCGGCGAGGCGCACGCTGCCCGCCTCGGGCTGGTTGGACACGCAGCCGGCGGCCAGCAGCATCGCCAGGGTCACGCCGGCCGGGGCCGACCATCGCCCTCCGGTTGGAAAGACAAGTTGGAGGCAATCGGTCATCGGTCGTCAGACTCCCTTGTAGAGCGAGGCACCTTGCATCAGCACCACGACCTTCGCGCCGATCGCGACGCGCGAGTGGAGGTCGATGATGTCGTCATTGTTCATGCGGATGCAGCCCGACGACACGTTCAATCCGATCGACCACGGCTCGGGCGTTCCATGGATTCGGTAGATGGTGTCCTGGTCGCCTTCGTAGAGATAGAGGGCACGCGCGCCCAACGGGTTGTCCGGTCCGCCCGGCATGCCGTTGGCATATTTGCGGGCATTGGGGTCGCGTTCGACCATTTCGGCCGGGGGCTTCCAGGTCGGCCATTCCGCCGTGCGCCCGACGCGCACGATACCGGCCCATCCGAAGCCTTCGCGGCCGACGCCGATGCCGTAGCGTATCGCGGTCTGCCCTGGCTGGACGAGGTAGAGGAAGTGCTGGTTGCCGTCGATGATGATCGTTCCGGGTTTCTCCGCCGTGCGGAACGGCACGACCTGTCGCCGGAAGGCTTCCGGCACCTGCTTGTACATCGCGTAATATTTGCGCGCCTTGGACTTGTCGTAGTCGACCCATTTGCGGGTCTGCGGGTCGAAGATCTGGGTCTGGGCTGCATAGGCGAGGCTTGCGCCCACCGCGAGGACGGCGAGAGCGGTGAATGTGGCGACCGCTACCCGGCGGCGCGTCCATGACGAGGAGGGATCCGGTCGAAGTGTCTTCTCACGCGAGATCATGACGCCGCCCTCCCCTAGTTCGCCCAGGCTTTGACGCGTTCGGCGTGGTCTGCCACCCATTGCTGCGCATAAGCAGCCGGATCCTGCCTCTCCACTTCGAGCGCATAGCTCATTTGTGTGACCTCGATGGGCGAGAAATCCACCTTGGACAGGAAGGACGCCACCTTGGGCAGCCGCTCGGCCGTCGCGGAAGAGAACGCGATCTCGAAATGCGAGGCCGGCCATCCCACCGCGGCCGCCGATTTCGACAGCCAGTCCGTATCGTCGGCGGGCAGAATCACCTTCCATTTGGATGCGTCGTAGGCCGGCTCCGTCAGTTGCACGATGTCGTGGAGCTTGAAGACATGGTGTGGGCTGTAGCAATAGAACACGATCGGCTGGTCCGTCGCCACCGCCGCGTCGACGGCCGCCATGGCCACGTCCTCCGGCATTTCGAGCAACGTCATCGTTTCTGCGTAGCCGTAGCTGCGGGCGCGGATCTTCTCTATGGTCGTCGACGACCAGGTCTCGGCGCCGATCCACATCTCGCCTTTGCCATCTTCGTCCGTGTCGAAGATAGCCGCCTTCTTCGGATCCGTGAGGTCGCGGATGTCCTTGACGCCGTATTTTTCGGCTGCCGCGCGTGTCGTGCAAATGCCCTGGGTCGCCGCAACTTCCTTCGGGCTCAGGCGTACCGTCTTCTTGTCGTCGACATATTTCTTCACGAGAGAATCGAAATTGGGGTGCCAGACCTCGGGATGGATGTCGACTTCGCCGGTATCGAGGCCGGCGAAAATCGTCATGGTGCCCAGCTCGCGAACGTCGACCTCGAGGCCCAGCTGCTTTTCGATGCCGTATTTGATGATGTTGGCGGCGGCCTGCCCCGATGGCCAGTTCGGCATTCCGACGGTCAGATCGGCGGTCAGGCCCGCCCCACAGAATGCAGCCGTAACAATCACGGACAGGCTGCATTGCCGCAGCCAGTTGAGCTTGGACAAAACCTCTCCTCCAGCCGTCGCCTTCTGGCGATCACGCCGTCCCACCATGCACATTGAAATCACAATGAGGGCGAGCGCGCTAGAGAAACTTTCATTATGCTTTCGCTACCGTGAAGGACTTCTCTCTCCACTGCCCGCTCGGCGGGCCCCTCAGTCGCTGTCCCCCAAAACTACTTTCGCGTTGGAAGATCGGATGCCCTTACCGGCAACAACCTTCCGCCGCCGAGACTACTCGGCCCGATAATAGTCATGGGGCCCGAGCATTTTCTCGAGAAGCCAAAGCACGTCTCCCCGAAGCGGGCACCGGTATGACGAGAAAGACATGCGTCAAATCAAACGTTTAAAGCGCGGGTGCGAATCTGAAAGATCGCGACGCGCTTTAGACGGCTTCCCAGCCGTCTCGCGCGCCGGCGCGGAAGATGGCATCGATCACCTTCTGGTTGAGCACGGATTCCTCTAGCGTAAATACCCGGTCCCCGCCGCCGCGAGCCGCCCGGGCAAAGCTTTCGACCTCGAGCCTGTATTGCTGCGTCCCCGGGAAGCGGAACACCGTCGCTTCGGTGTGATTCTGATTGTGGAGCTCGATGCGATGGTGGTCGTAGAGGCCCGCGTTGAAGGGTGAATGGACCTCGATGAAGCCTTTCTCGCCATGGAAGACCATCAGCTGCCTGGCCGCCATCTGGGTGGAGAGATAGAAACTGAGTTCGAACTCGCCGAAATCGGCCCTGACGCTCGAATAGATGTCGGTTCCGAAAGTTCTGTCACGCTCGATCGTCGCTTGGACGCGGCGCGGTTCCTTGCCGGTGACGAAACGGGTCGACACGGTTGGATAGACGCCGATGTCCGGAAGCGCGCCCCCGCCGAGCGAAAGCTGGTTGCGCATGTTGGCAGGGTCGACATTGTAATAGGAGAAGGCGCCCTGCACGTGGCGCAACCGGCCAATCGCGCCGGCCGCCACCAGTTCCCGGACCTTGATCCATTGCGGGTGGTAGACGACCATGAAGGCTTCGCAGATCAGCACCTGCTTAGCGTCGCGCAGCGCGATGAGAGGAGAAATGTCGCGAGCGTCCAGCGCCAGGGGCTTTTCGACAAGCACATGTTTGCCGGCCTCCGCCGCCCTGCGCGTCCACTCGACATGCTGCGACGTCGGCAAGGGAATGTAGACACCGTCGACCGCGTCCGAAGCGAGAAGCTCCTCGTAGGATCCGAAGGCATGCGGCGCACCGAAACGCTCGGCAAGCCCTCGCGCCTTGGCGAGGTCTCGGCTGGCGATCGCCGACAGCACGCCATTGTCGGAATCCATGATTGCCGGGATCAGGTGCTCGCGCGCGATCTTGGCGGTGGAAAGAACTCCCCAGCGAAACATGTTCTCCTCCCTATGGCTTTGCCCGCAGCGTAGCGGGCCGAAGCCGGAAAGAGAAGCGGCGGGCTTCCTCTCCTTCACCCGCGCCGGGCGGCCAGCGTCATGTCGAAGTCGACAGTGTTGGAATAGATCGGCGTGCCGACATCCATGCCATAGCGCGAGCGCAGCACCTTCCCGGTGACGCGGAAGCTGATCGCCCCCTTCGCGAGGTCCTTGAGTTCGACGTTGAAGCTTTCATTGCCGGTACGTCCGCGGGCGGTGAGCGGCCCCGAAACCACCGCCGTGCTGTCGCCCGTGCGCTTCACCGCGTTGGAGCGGAAATGGATCTCCTTTTCGTGGGCCGTGTCGAATACCGCGTCGGATTTGAGGAAGGCGTCGGTGCGGCTTTCGCCAGTGCGCAGGCTCTCGGGGAAGATGGTGATATCCACCCGCGAATTCGCGATGTTCTGCCCGTTGATCTGGATGGTGCCCCGGAAGCGACCGAAGGTGCCGGTCAGGGCACCGCCTCCCGCCTTGGGTATGGCGAAGGCGATTGTGGACCCGCTCTCATTGATGACGTAGCGGCCGGCCGCATCACCCAGCGACACCGCCGCGACGGCGGGCAAGGCAAGGAGCAGTCCAATGCCAGTGAGCCGGGCCATCATCTCGTCCTCCGACGCTGCGCTTGCGCGGCATCAACGGATCGCCCTTCGGCGAAATTCCGCGACGGGTCTTCACGAAACCGCGACCGCCGCGGCGCCAGCATGCGCCACAACAATCCGTTCCCCAGCCAGAATTCGTGGCGGAGCGAGGCGGCCACATGCACGGACACGAGAACCATCATCGCATATCCGAGCAAACGGTGCGCCGCGCTCCAGAAGTCCTCCGCGCCTTCCGACACGCCGAGCGGCAGATTAGGAACCAGGACGAGATAGAAGGCAAGGGTCGGAATGGCGAGAACCGATACGGAGACCAGCGCCCAACCACTGAGGGGCAGGGCCAGCATGAGCCCGTAGAGCAGCCGGTGCATGATACGGGCCGATCTTACCTCCCAGCCCGGCAGCGTGGGCGGATACGACGGTAAGGGGCCGGCCAGCCGCCACGCCAATCTGATGACGACCAGGGCCAATGTCAGCAAGCCGAAGGATTTGTGCCACTGGATGAGCTCGAAGGCGAGCCGCTGGTCGGCCAGCCTCACCATCAACGTGCCGAACACCAATTGCCCGATGATGAGCAGCGCGATCAGCCAATGAAGGACGATCGCGACCAGTCCATATGCCTGCCTGCTGTTGCGCATCATGACCGGCGCCTCCGGGCTGGCTTCGCCCGCCTGGGCTCGTTAACGCCTGGAGCCCCGCCGGTCTTCCCGGCCTCCGGTCAGGCGCGCAGCACGCCGCCCGTCTGCTTCTTCACATTCTCGACGATGCGGCCGGCGAGCGCCTCGAAATCCTCGTCGGTCAGCGTCTTGTCGACCGGCTGGATCGACACCTCGATGGCCACCGACTTCTTGTCGGCGCCCAGCGAAGCGCCTTCGAAGACGTCGAACACCGATACGCCGGTGATCAGCTTCTTATCGGCGGCGAGGGCGGCTCGGACCAGTGCGCCCGCCTCGACCGGCTTGTCGACCACAAAGGCGAAGTCGCGTTTCACCGCCTGGAACGGCGAAAGTTCGAGCTTCGGCTTGGTGCGCGTCGGCTTCGCCTTGGGCTCGGGGACGGCGTCGACATAGACCTCGAAACCGGCGAGCGGCCCCGCCACGTCGAGCACTTCGAGCGTCTTCGGGTGGAATTCGCCGAAGGTGCCGAGAACCGTCTTCGGGCCGAGCTTGATCGTGCCGGAACGTCCAGGGTGATACCAGGATGGCCCGCCCGCCTCGATCTGCAGCTTCTCGACCGGGGCACCGCAGGCCTCCAGCACGGCAAGCGCGTCGGCCTTGGCATCGAACACGCCGACCGGAGCGGCGTTGCCGGCCCAGTGGCGTCCGGCGCCGTCGAGCTTGGCAGTGCCGCGCCGCACGCCCGCCGCCACGCGGCGCTGCCCGTTCGGCATATCGCTCTCATAGGTGCCCGAGACTTCGAAGAGCGCCACATCGCCGATGCCCTTGTCGGCGTTGCGCTGCGCCGCCGCGATCAGGCCGGGCAACAGCGACGGCCGCATGTCGGACATGTCGGCGGCAATGGGGTTGGCGAGCTTGAGGGCCACCTGGCCGCCGCCGAACCATTCCGCGTGCTTGGCCGGAATGAACGACCAGGTGACGGCTTCCATCATGCCGCGCACGGCGAGCGCCCGTCTGGCGGCACGGGTGCGGATCTGCAGGGTCGTCAGGATCTTCCCATTGACGGCATCATGATTGACCATCGGCTCCGGCGCGATGTTGTCGACGCCATGCATGCGCATGACTTCCTCGACCAGATCGGCCTTCCCGTCCACATCCGGTCGCCAGGACGGAACGGCCACGTCGACGACGTCGCCCGACCCCCGAGGCTGGAAGCCGAGCCGCGTCAGGATCTCAAGGCTTTCGGCCTTGGGCACGTCGAGCCCGGTGAGCCTTTTTACCTCCGAGACAGGGAAGGGGACGAGCTTCGCCTTGTGGCCGGCATAGCCCACGACCTCCGTCTCGGCCGGCTCGCCGCCGCAGAAATCGAGAACCAGCCGGGTTGCAAGCTCCAGGCCGGGGATCATGAATTCCGGGTCGACTCCGCGCTCGAAGCGGTACCGCGCATCGGTGATGATGCCCAGTGCGCGGCCGGTGCGGGCGATGTTGAGCGGCTCCCAAAGTGCCGACTCGATCAGCACGTCGGTCGTATTCTCGTCACAGCCGGAATGCTCGCCGCCCATGACACCCGCAATCGATTCGACACCGTCGCGGTCGGCGATCACGCACATTTCAGGCGTGAGCTCGTATTCGCGACCGTCCAAGGCAAGGACCTTCTCGCCTTGCGCCGCGCGGCGCACGACGAGGTCTCCGGCGACTTTCGCCGCGTCGAACACGTGAAGCGGCCTGCCGCGGTCGAAGGTGATGTAGTTGGTGATATCGACCAGCGCGTTGATCGGGCGAAGGCCGATCGCGATCAGCCGCCGCTGCAGCCATTTCGGCGAGGGACCGTTCTTGACGCCCCGCACGAGGCGCAGCGCGAAGCCGTGACAGAGCGGCGGCGTGTCGCCGAACTCGAGCTTCACCGCAACCGGCGTCTTGCCCCTGCCCGGGATCGCTTCCACCGGCGGCGTCTTCAAGCGGCCGAGACCGCTGGCCGCAAGGTCCCGGGCGATGCCGTAGACGCCGGTGGCATCCGGCCTGTTCGGCGTCAGGTTGATTTCGATCACCGGATCGTCGAGATGCGCCCAGGCCGCAAAGGATCGGCCGACCGGCGCGTCCGACGGCAGGTCGATGATGCCGTCATGTTCGTCGGAGAGCTGAAGCTCGCGTTCCGAGCACATCATGCCATGGCTTTCGACGCCCCTGATCTTTCCGACCGACAGGGTCACGTCGATACCGGGCACATAGGTGCCGGGCGCCGCGAAGGCGCCGATCAGTCCGGCTCGCGCATTGGGCGCGCCGCATACGACTTGGATAGGCTTGCCGTCTCCGGTATCGACCGTCAGCACCTGCAGCTTGTCGGCGTCGGGATGCCGGCCGGCGGTGAGCACCTTGGCGATGACAAAGGGCTTGAGATTCGCCTTGTCGTCGACCGATTCGACCTCGAGACCGATGGCCGTCAGCCGCTCGACGATCTCGTCGAGCGAAGCTTCGGTTTCGAGGTGATCCTTGAGCCAGGAAAGTGTGAATTTCATCGGGCAATCCTCCGGAGGTCTTCCGGTCTCATTTGAGGTCTAGGGTCTTGGAACGCTGCTGGTCAGATGGCGCGGCAGACCGTCGGGCATGTGCACGAAAGGAAGCTGCTCCCGCACCCATGCGTGCACGGTCGGCTTGTAGTAGGCGGCCAGGTCCATGACGCCGAGCATGAAATAGATGCTGTCGGGCAGGCGCGCGTCGAGATAGGCGATGGGCGAGCCGCATTTCCTGCAGAAGCTTCGGCTCACCGGACCGTTGACGTAGCTCTTCAGCGTATCGCCGGAGATGACGACCGCGTCGGCCATGAAACCGACGAAAGCCGAGACCGGCGCGCCCGACGCCTTGCGGCAATCCGTGCAATGACAGTAGCTGACGTGAAGCGGATCGGCCGACGC
The DNA here is from genome assembly GCA_035556195.1 of Rhizobiaceae bacterium. Classification (GTDB taxonomy): domain Bacteria; phylum Pseudomonadota; class Alphaproteobacteria; order Rhizobiales; family Rhizobiaceae. The sequence continues at coordinate 20,528 of DATMFK010000022.1, read as the reverse complement.
CTCGAAGCGTACGGCGCCGCAGCGGCAGCTACCGGAATGCAGTGCCGTCACGAACTGAGCCCCCCGAACAAGGTCGGCATGTCGAGGGGCCGGAAACCGTAATGCGCGAGCCAGCGCACGTCGGCGTCGAAGAAGGCGCGCAGATCGGGCATGCCGTATTTCAGCATGGCGATGCGGTCGATGCCCATGCCCCAGGCGAAGCCCTGATACTCGTCCGGGTCAAGGCCGCCATAACGCAGCACGTTGGGGTGAACCATACCGCAGCCCAGGATCTCCATCCAATCGGAACCCTCGCCGAAACGCACCTCGCCCGGCCGCGAACGGTCGCACTGGATATCGACCTCGAGGCTCGGCTCCGTGAAGGGGAAGAAGCTCGGCCGGAAGCGCATCTTGACCGAGGGCACCTCGAAGAACGCTTTGCAGAATTCCTCCAGCACCCATTTCATGTTGGCGACATTGGCGGTCTTGTCGATGACCAGCCCCTCCACCTGATGGAACATGGGCGAATGGGTGGCGTCGGAATCCTGCCGGTAGGTCTTGCCGGGGATGACGATCCGGATCGGCGGCTTCTGCGCTTCCATGGTGCGGATCTGGACCGGCGAGGTGTGGGTGCGCAGCAGCTTCCGTGCGCCGTCGGCGTCGGGCGGGAAGAAGAATGTATCGTGCATTTCCCGTGCGGGGTGGCCCTCGGGGAAGTTCAACGCCGTGAAATTGTAATAGTCGGTTTCGACATCCGGCCCCTCCGCGATGGAGAAGCCTAGATCGGCGAAGATCGCGGTGATCTCGTCGATCACCTGGCTGATCGGATGGATGCGGCCACGCTCGGCCGGCGATTGGCGCACCGGCAATGTCACGTCCACCGTCTCCGCGGCCAGCCTGGCGGCGATCGCCGCATCCTTCAGTTCCGCCCTGCGCGCGGAGAGCGCCTCGGTCACGCGGTTCTTCAACCCGTTGATCGCCGGGCCTTTGGACTGCCGTTCCTCCGGGCTCATCGAGCCCAGCGTCTTCAACATCTCCGATACGGACCCCTTCTTTCCGAGCGCGGCGACGCGCACGGCCTCGATCGCCTGCTCGTCGCCGGCCGCGGCGATCTCGGAGAGAAGGGAAGCTTCAAGAGTGGCAAGTTCGCTCATGTTCGGGACCTGTCCTGGCCAAGTGGCCTGTCGATCATGCAAAGAAAAAACCCGCGCCAGCCCTGCCAGCGCGGGTTTCCCAAATCAGAATTTCGAAAGCTTGGGAAGCGCTGGTCTTAGGCGACAGCGCTCTCAAACGCATTCGGGGTGGTGTTCTTCAGATATTCGAGCGCAACCTTGGCCTTGGCGACCAGGGCGGCGAATGCCTGCGGCTCGTGGATCGCGAGATCCGACAGAACCTTGCGGTCGATCTGGATGCCGGCCTTGTTCAGGCCATCGATGAAGCGGCCATAGGTCAGACCCTGCTCGTGGACAGCGGCATTGATGCGCTGGATCCAGAGCGCCCGGAACGAACGCTTGCGGTTCTTGCGGTCGCGATAGGCGTACTGCTTCGACCGCTCGACCGCCTGCTTGGCGATCCGGATCGTGTTCTTGCGACGGCCGTAGAAACCCTTGGCGGCTTTCAGGACCTTCTTGTGCTTGGCGTGGGCGGTAACGCCTCTCTTCACGCGTGCCATGTCATGATCTCCTTAAAACGCTTGTCCGCGGGCCGGCTCAGAGGCCGCCGCCGTTGGGAAGAAAATTCTTGATGACCTTCTTGGCATCCGGCTCGGCGAGAACCATCGTGCCGCGGGCATCGCGAATGAACTTGTTGGTGCGCTTGATCATGCCATGGCGCTTGCCGGCGGCCTGCGCCTTGACCCTGCCGGTGGCAGTGATCTTGAACCGCTTCTTTGCAGCGGATTTGGTCTTCATCTTGGGCATTTTGCTAACTCCTATCGGCCTTGACGGCCTGTTGCTTGTCGTTTCCGGACCGACCAAAGTCCGAAAAGCATACGAAGCCGCCACGGCATGCCCTGCCGGGCGGCTTTTTGGAACGCGGCCTTATAGCGATTGGGCCGGGAAAGCGCAACCGCTTTCCCGAATGTCAATCGCTCCGACGCCCAGCCACGCGTCGCATTCCCAAACGGGGCTCGCGCGGCATCGCCACACTGCCCACTCAGCTTCTTTTCCTGCCGCAGGTCTCTGTCGGAAAACCGTAGGACAGTTTTCCGAAACCTGCTTAGCGCGGGGCCAGCACCATCATCATCTGGCGACCTTCGAGCTTCGGCTCAGCCTCCACCTTGGCGATGGCGGCGACCTCGTCGCGGACTTTGTTCAGGAGCTGCATGCCCAGTTCCATATGCGCCATTTCGCGTCCGCGGAAGCGCAGCGTCAGCTTGACCTTGTCGCCTTCCTCGAAGAAGCGCCGCACCGCCTTCATCTTCACGTCATAATCATGCGTGTCGATGTTCGGGCGCATCTTGATCTCCTTGATCTCGATGACCTTCTGGTTCTTGCGCGCTTCTGCCGCCTTCTTCTGGTTGGCGTATTTCAGCTTGCCGAGGTCAAGGATCTTGACGACGGGCGGATTTGCATTGGGAGAGATTTCAACGAGATCAAGGCCCACCTCTTCCGCGGCCAGCAGCGCTTCGTTGATCGAAACGTCGCCGCGATTGTTGCCGGTCTCGTCGATGAGCTGCACCCGGGGTACCCGGATGTCCCTGTTTGCGCGCGGGCCTTCCTTGGTGGGCGCCGCGGCTTTGAATGGTCTGCGAATGGTCGTGGTCTCCTCGAGCCGTTGAAGTTCATGGTTGCTTGTCGCGCCTATGTCGTGCCGGCGCGGCGCAAGTCAATAGCACAGGCGCAACAATAAATCATCCGAAACCGAACATCCCGACATCAACCGGCCACGCACCTTTCGGCGGCACTTTCCGTCGCCCGCCGGCTGTGTCAAAAGGCCCGGACCGATGGAGACGGCCCATGGCGGAAGAAAAAGGCGAGAGCATCGAGGTGGAAGGCAGCCGGATCGCGGTTCGCCACAGGCCGGGTCGGCAGCCCGGCGTCGTCTGGCTCGGCGGGTTCCGCTCGGACATGATCGGCACCAAGGCCGAACGGCTCGACCAGTGGGCCGCCGAAACCGGCCACGCCTACACCCGTCACGATTATTCCGGCCATGGCGCCTCGGGCGGCCTTTTCCGGGACGGCACGATTTCGCGCTGGCTCGCCGAAAGCCTTGCCGTATTTCGGCGCTACACCGAGGGCCCGCAAGTGCTGGTCGGCTCCTCGATGGGGGCGTGGATAGCCTTGCGGATGATCGCAGAACTCAACAAGGCGGGCGAGGGCGGCCGGATCGGCGGCCTGGTCCTGCTGGCGCCGGCCCCCGACTTCACGACGGAGCTCATGGAGCCGCAACTGACGGCGGCTCACCGGCGGTCCCTCGCCGAGAACGGCTTCTTCGAGGAGCCGTCGGAATATTCGCCCGAACCCAACATCTACACCCGCGCGCTTTTCGAAGACGGCGCCGCCAATCGCGTGATGACGGGACCGATCGATACCCATTGCCCGGTCCATGTCCTGCAGGGCCTCGCCGATCCCGACGTCCCGCACACACACGCGCTCAAGCTGGTCAGCCTCCTGCCCGCCGACGACGTGACCGTCTCGCTCGTCCCAGGCGGGGACCACCGCCTGTCGCGCCCCGAGGATCTCGATATGCTGGTCAAGGCCGTCTCGGCGATGGTCGAACAGGCGGCGCAGTAAGCGATGCGTGCCTCCATCCCGATCTCGGCGTTCGTCGCGGCGGTCGTCGGTTTCGGCGGCACGCTTGCGATCATCATCGCGGCCGCGGAGGCTGTCGGCGCGACCCAGGCTCAGACCGCGAGTTGGGTCACGGCGATCTGCCTAGCCATGGCCGTTGAGACGGCATGGCTTTCGTGGCGGACCAGGATGCCCGTCATCACCGCCTGGTCGACCCCCGGCGCTGCCCTCGTCGCGGCCTCCACCGGCTTCACCATGGCGGACGCGGTCGGCGCCTTCATCGTGACTGCCCTTCTTCTGGTCGCCACAGGCCTGTTCAAGCCGCTGACGAAGCTCGTGTCACGCATTCCGGCGTCGGTCGCGTCGGGCATGTTGGCCGGCATCGTGGTCACCTTTGCCCTGAACGCCGCGAGAACGATACCGGTCGACCCCTGGCTGGTCTTGCCCTTGATCGCGGCGTTCTTCGCCATCCGCCTTTTCAACCCCGCACTTTCGGCGCTGGCCGTTCTCGTCGGCGGCGGAGCGTTTGCCTTCCTTTCGGGGCGCATCGGAGGTCTGCCCGCGCCGGAGCTTTCGACCTTGGCCCCGACCATGCCGGAGTTCTCCGTCGCGGCGACGATCGGCCTGGCCATCCCGCTCTATCTCGTGACGATGGCATCGCAGAACCTTTCGGGCCTCGCCGTGCTACGGGCCGCGGGCTACCGACCCGATGCGAGCCCATTGATCACCGTGACGGGTCTCGTCTCGCTCCTTGCGGCGCCGTTCAACGCCCTTACGACGAACCTCGCCGCCATCTCGGCGGCGATCTGCACCGGCCCGGACGCGCACCCCGATCCTGACCAGCGCTGGAAAACCGGCCCCTTCTATGCTCTTGCCTATCTGATCTTCGCTGTCTTCGGCGCATCGCTGGTCGCCATCTTCGACGTCTTGCCGCAGAGCCTGATCGTGCTGGTCGCCGGGCTCGCCCTCATGGCTCCGCTCGCCAACGCGCTTTCGATCGCGCTGGGGCATGAGCGGGAGCGCATGGCCGCCACCATCGCCTTCGTCGTCACCGCTTCGGGCCTGACGCTCGGGGGTATCGGTTCGGCGTTCTGGGGGCTGATCGCCGGCCTGATCGTGCTCGCCCTGGAAGCCCTCAAGAAGGGTTAGACGGACTGGCACTCGCCGGGTTTTTACCGACGCCGTCTTGAATCGCCGTTTTCCCGTTACCATGTCGATTGAAGCAGCCATGACATGGTTGCCCCCCAACGGAAGGAACGGGAGAAGATGAACACGAATGCACTGATCCGTCCGGCCTGGACGCCGGCGACCATCGCCTTGATGGTGATCGGCTTCATGGTGTTCTGGCCGCTCGGCCTCGCCATGCTCGCCTATATCATCTGGGGCGACCGGCTTGACGGCTTCAAGCGCGACGTCAACCGCGCCACCGACGGCGTCTTTGCGGGCTGCCGCGGTCGCCGCCGCAACGGCCGTGGCCGGACCGGCAATGTCGCGTTCGACGACTGGCGCGAAAAGGAGCTCGAACGGCTCGCGGAAGAGCGCCGCAAGCTCGACGAGACGCTCGCCGAGTTCGACGAATACATGCGCGAGCTGCGTCGCGCCAAGGACCAGGAAGAGTTCGACCGCTTCATGGCCAATCGCTCCAAGTCGGCGCCAACCAATTCCACGCCGCGCGACAAGGGATCGTCCACGGGCCTGCTGGACGAGACCTGAGCCCACAAGCTTCCCCTAGCCACGGCGCCGGCAACGGCGCCGTTTTTCGTTTGCCGCCCGTCTCCACTCGTCACGCGCCGCGAATCAGTGTTTCCTCCCGGCATGCCCCTGTCCTTCCTGAAACGCCAGCAGACACCGAAACCGGCGCCCTCCCCGGAAAGGATGCACGAGGTCGGCGGCCGCGCGCTGCCGCTCAGGATCGTCGAAAACGATCGTGCCCGCCGCCTGACGCTCAGGATCGACACCGGAGGACGGGGCCTGCGCATCACGGTGCCACCCGGCATTTCGGCGCGCGAGGTCGAGCACTTCCTCAACCGTCACCAGGGCTGGCTCGAGCAGCGTCTGGCCAAGCTGCCCGATCGCCCCCAGGTGCGTCCGGGCATAAAGATCCCGTTGCGCGGGGTACCGCATCTCATCGTGCACGAGCCTGGCACACGCGGCACGGTGACCGTTTCCCGGGACGACGACGGGCCGGTCCTGATCGTCCACGGCGAGCGCGGCCATCTCGGGCGACGCCTTGCCGATTTCCTGAAACGCGAGGCCAAGCGGGACATCGAGGCGCTGGTGGACAAGCACACGCGCACCGTGGGACGCCGCGCCAAGGCGATCCGCTTCCGCGACACGTCGAGCCGCTGGGGGTCGTGCACCTCGGATGGAACCCTGTCCTTCTCCTGGCGCATCATGATGGCGCCGCTGCCTGTCGTCGACTATCTCGTCGCCCATGAGGTGGCGCACCTCAAGGAGATGAATCACGGACCGAAATTCTGGAAACTCTGCAAGGAGCTGTGCCCCGATACGGACCGCCGCAAGGACTGGCTGAAACGAAACGGTGCAGCGCTCCAGGCGATCCGGTTCGAGGAGTGAAGGTAAAAAGGCGCGATCAGGTCTGGTCGGCTCGGCCCGCGTACTGATCGGTCGCGCCCGCCATTTCGAGCATCAGCCCCTCCATCGAGATGGAGCTGTCCCCATAGGGATAGAAGTCGGACTTGTCTCCCTCTTCCCACTTCGCCCTCAGTTCGGGCCTGGTGATGTCCCAGTCGCGGTAGGTTTGACGCGCCAGTTCGCGCAGGTCGGCATGCAGTTCCGCCATCGAGGGCCGGCCCCAATAGTAATAGCCGTTATAGACCTTGAAGACCTTGAGGTCCCGGCCCAGAACGATCGTGTGCGGGATCATCACATCGTGAGAGGTGTCGGTGTATTCCTTGATGTCGAGATCCTTCTGCACGATCCGCTCCTCGTCGTAGAGAAACGGCCAGGACGCTGCCGTCTGCTGGCGGAAATTGTTGGTGATGTGCCAGTCATCGGTGGTGATGGTGACAATCTGGGTGTAGCCCACCACGAATTGCGGGTGAAACCGCACGAGTTCGTGGATGTGCTGACGGTCTTTGGGGCAGAAGAATCCGCGTGTGAGCATGACGATCATGAGCTGATCGCCCTGGAGATCCGAAAGGCGCCGGGGAGCCTTGGTGTGGTCGGGAAGAACATAATCGGGAAACCGCGCCCCGGTCGTCATATCCGGTCTCATGGGGCTCTCCTTCCGCCGTTTTGGTCTCTGCCGCACCCAAACCGGGTGCTTGGCGGCATGTTCCCGCTCGACCGGCTGCCGATGCCGGCCGTCAATTTGCGTTTCCGAGCGCACTCGGCCGCGAAACGCCTAGCGGAAACGACCGTCAGCGGGGCTTCAGTGTCATCGCTTGTTCCTATTTCCTGCGAATTCTCGCTGCGATCTGGTTCATCTGCTCGATTTCGGCGCGCTGAGACTCGGTAATTTGGCCACAGAGCGTCGCGAGCTCGCGGTCGGAGAGGTCGGCTTCGCGGCACATCAGGATCGCGCCGGAATGGTGCGGGATCATCGAGCTGATGAACTGGCGGTCATCGATGAATAGCTGTGCTCGCGTTGCCCAGAACGACCCCGCAGTCAGCGCGGCGAAGAGGACGAAGAGGAGGAAATTTGCTCTGCCGTTCGGATACATTCCCGGCATCGTGGCCAGCATGAAGATGCCCATCGGCGCCCACATGGTCACGGCCATATAGAACATATTGAGATTGTTCCTGAAGTCACCCCAGCCGTCGATCATGGAGAACATGACGAGATACATGACGGCTAGACCAAGAGCCATGTTGATCCAAAACATAAGGTAGGGTCGATGATGGGCGCGGCATTTCCCGCCACCGTCTCCGACGCGCGTTTCATCGCCGCGTGACATTGGTTCCTCCCTTGCCAGCGTCCCACCCAGGGTTTGCCTCGGCCACATGGTGCGCCAACCGAACGCGTCCGCGATTGTTCCCGCTACTCGCTCTCCATTCGCTCTCGACTCAGGCGACGTTTCATGCCACTTCCCCAGCCATGGACATCAAGATCTGCGGCCTGAAGACCGATGATGCCCTGGCCGCCGCGCTCGACGCCGGCGCCTCGCATGTCGGCTTCATCTTCTTCCCAAAGAGCCCGCGCAACGTCGCGCCGGAGCAGGCCGGCCGGCTGCGCCAGGCGGCGCTCGGCAGGGCCAGGGCTGTCGCGGTGACGGTCGACGCCGATGACGCGGCGCTCGACGCGATCGTGTCGGTAGCCGCTCCAGACATACTCCAGCTCCACGGCAAGGAAATGCCGGAGCGCGTCGCGGCGGTGAAGGCGCGCTACGGCTTGCCGGTCATCAAGGCCCTGTCCGTCAGCACCCCGGCCGACTTCACCCGGGTCGCCGCTTATGCGGGCGTCGCCGACCGGCTGCTTTTCGATGCCAAGCCCCCCGCCGGATCGCAACTGCCGGGCGGCAACGGCGTCTCCTTCGACTGGGCCCTGCTGCGGCAACTCGAAGAGGGCGTCGACTACATGCTTTCCGGGGGGCTCAACGCCACAAATGTCGGGGAGGCCATTCGCCTGGCGAATCCGCCTGGCCTCGACGTCTCGTCCGGCGTCGAGCGGGCCCCGGGCATCAAGGATACGGCCTTGATTGACGAGTTTTTTCGCGCCGTCCGCGCCGCAAAGGACCAAAGCAGGGCGTGAACGGCCAAGCCCGCTTGCGTGGCTTCGCTCACGCCTCAGCCGTCTATTTCGTGCTTTGCCGCGGGTTTTGTCGGAAACCGTGGGACACTTTTCCGAAACCTGCTTAGGCCACGGTTTACTTTTCGCCCGGTCCGCGACATAGCCATGGTTTCGGCCTTGCCGGGGGCGGCCCATAAACCTTCCCGGCGCGCAGCAACAGGAGATCGGCTGATGAATAAGCCGGCAGAGCCCAATTCATTCCGCACCGGACCCGACGAACAGGGCATGTTCGGCATTTTCGGCGGGCGTTTCGTCGCCGAGACGCTGATGCCCCTGATCCTCGATCTCGAGCGGCACTGGCACGAGGCCAAGAACGATCCGGCCTTCCGCGAGGAGCTGCAGGCGCTGTCGACCTTCTATGCGGGACGCCCTTCGAAGCTTTATTACGCCGAAGGCCTGACGCGGCATCTGGGCGGCGCCAAGATCTACTTCAAGCGCGAGGACCTGAACCACACCGGTTCCCACAAGATCAACAACTGCCTCGGCCAGATCCTGCTCGCCAAGCGCATGGGCAAGAAGCGCATCATCGCCGAAACGGGCGCGGGACAGCACGGGGTCGCCTCGGCCACCGTCGCGGCCCGCTTCGGCTATCCTTGCGTGGTCTATATGGGCGCCACCGACGTCGACCGGCAGAAGCCCAACGTGTTCCGCATGAAGCTGCTCGGCGCCGAGGTGCGCCCGGTCTCGGCCGGGCACGGCACGCTGAAGGATGCCATGAACGAGGCGCTGCGTGACTGGGTGACGAATGTCGAGGACACCTATTACCTGATCGGCACCGCAGCGGGACCTCACCCCTATCCCGAGCTGGTGCGTGAGTTCCAGTCCGTCATCGGGACGGAAGCCCGCGCCCAGATCCTCGAACAGGAAGGCAGGCTGCCCGACGCCATCATCGCCGCCGTCGGCGGCGGTTCCAACGCGATCGGTCTATTTCATCCCTTCCTCGACGACCGCAGCGTGAGGATCATCGGCATCGAAGCCGGTGGTCGCGGGCTCGAAGGAATCGAGCATTGCGCCTCGATGAATGCCGGCTCGCCCGGCGTCCTGCACGGCAACCGCACCTATCTGCTACAGAACGAAGACGGCCAGATCCTGGACGGGCATTCGATCTCGGCAGGCCTCGACTATCCCGGCGTCGGGCCCGAACATTCCTGGCTGCGCGATACCGGTCGGGTCGAGTATGTGCCGATCCTGGACGACGAGGCCCTCGACGCATTCCAGCTCACCACCAAAGTGGAAGGCATCATCCCGGCCCTGGAATCGGCTCACGCCATCGCCCATGCGGTGAAGCTCGCGCCGACCATGGCCAAGGACCAGATCGTCATCGTCAACCTGTCCGGCCGCGGCGACAAGGACGTGCATACGGTGGCGAAGATGATGGGCATGGAGATCTGATCATGACGACCCGCATCGACCGGCGCTTCGAGAAGCTCAAGGCGGAAGGACGCCCGGCCCTCGTCACCTACTTCATGGCCGGTGACCCGGACTACGAAACCTCGCTGTCGATTATGAAGGCACTGCCCAGGGCCGGCAGCGACGTGATCGAGCTCGGCATGCCCTTCTCCGATCCGATGGCCGACGGCCCTGCGATCCAGGCAGCCGGTCTTCGCGCCCTGAAGGGCGGGCAGACGCTCGCGAAGACGCTCCAGCTTACCCGCGAATTTCGCCAGGGGGACAACGAAACCCCGATCATCATGATGGGCTACTACAATCCCATCTACATCTATGGAGTGGATCGCTTCATCGCCGATGCGATCGATGCCGGCATCGATGGGCTCATCGTCGTCGACCTGCCGCCGGAAATGGACGCCGAGCTGTGCCTCCCCGCCATAAAGGCCGGGCTCAACTTCATCCGGCTCGCGACCCCGACCACGGACGACAAGCGCCTGCCCGCGGTGCTCCGGAACACGTCCGGCTTCGTCTATTACGTCTCGATGACCGGAATCACCGGCTCGGCGCTCCCCGACACGTCCAAAGTCGCCGCGGCGGTTGACCGGATCAAGAGCCACACGTCATTGCCGGTCTGCGTGGGGTTCGGCGTCAAGACGGCCGAGCAGGCGCGCGTCATCGGCGCTTCGGCGGACGGCGTGGTCGTCGGAACCGCCGTGGTCAACGCCGTCGCCAACGTGCTTGGGCCCAAGGGCGAGAAGACGGCCGATCCTGCCGAAGCCGTGGCGACGCTGGTCAACGGACTGGCCCAGGGCGTCCGCGCCGCTCGCCTTGCTTCGGCCCGATAGTTTCCCCATCTGTCTAGGGCCTGATAAACGGAAGCCGCCGCAATGAACTGGATCACCAATTTCGTCCGTCCGAAGATCAATTCGATGCTCGGCCGCCGCGAGATGCCCGATAACCTCTGGATCAAGGATCCCGAGACAGGCGAGATGGTCTTCCACAAGGACCTCGAGGAAAACCAGTACGTCATTCCCTCGTCCGGCCACCACATGAAGATCTCGGCCCGGGAAAGGCTGAAATATTTCTTCGACGAGGGGAAATACGAGACGATCGACAATCCCAAGGTCACGGTCGATCCGCTGAAGTTCCGCGACGAGAAGCGTTATGTCGACCGCCTGAAAGACGCCAAGGCCAAGACCGGCCTGGAGGACGCCATCCTCAGCGCGACCGGCACGATCCATGGCTTGCCTATCGTGGCAACCGTCCAGGACTTCGCCTTCATGGGCGGCTCGCTGGGCATGGCAGCCGGCGAGGCGATCATCGCGGCTTTCGACGTGGCGCTGAAGAAGAAGCGGCCCATGGTTCTGTTCGCCGCCTCGGGCGGCGCGCGCATGCAGGAAGGCATACTGTCGCTGATGCAGTTGCCGCGCACCACGGTCGCGGTCGACCGGCTCAAGGAAGCCGGGTTGCCCTATGTCGTGGTGCTGACCAATCCGACCACGGGCGGCGTGACAGCCTCCTACGCGATGCTGGGCGACATCCATATCGCCGAGCCCGGTGCGCTGATCGGCTTCGCCGGACCCCGGGTCATCGAGCAGACGATCCGGGAGAAGCTGCCCGAAGGCTTCCAGCGGGCGGAATATCTGATGGAGCACGGCATGGTCGACATGGTCGTATCGCGTCTCGAACTGAAGGACACGATCGCGCGGCTCCTCAAGATTCTTTTGAAGACGCCGCTTCCCGACGCAATCGAGCCGGAAGTGCTGCCGGGCTCCGTGGTATCGGCCGAATCGCGTCCGCACGTCTGATCCGAGCGCGGCTCGCTCGTTCTGTGGCGCGCCGCGTGGCTTCCGGGGGCCGCTGTGGTTGGGATTGGAATTCCGGGACCGATGCGATCGACCGAGCAGGACTTTTGAATCCAGACGGCACCAGGATATGACCGTGACTTCCGCCACCTCCACCGCCGACCGTGAAATCGAGCGCCTGAGCAAGCTTCATCCGAGAGGCTTCGATCTCTCCCTGGGGCGCATTTCCCGTCTCCTCGACAAGTTGGGGAATCCCCAGGACCGGCTACCGCCCGTCATCCATATTGCCGGAACCAACGGCAAGGGATCGGCTGCGGCCTTCTCGCGGGCGCTGCTCGAGGCAGAGGGAAAGCGCGTCCACGTCCACACGTCGCCGCACCTCGTGAACTGGCACGAGCGCTATCGCATGGGCGCGCCCGGCGGCGGCAAGCTCGTTGCGGACGACGTGCTTACCGATGCCATCACCCGTGTCGCCGCGATCAACGGCGGCGAGACCATCACCGTTTTCGAAATCCTGACCGCGGTCATGTTTCAGCTGTTCTCGGAGCATCCGGCCGACGCCGCGATCATCGAGGTCGGGCTCGGCGGCCGCTTCGACGCCACCAACGTGATCAAGGCCCCGGCGGCCTCCGTCATCATGCCGATCTCGCTCGATCATCAGGCTTATCTCGGCGACCGCGTCGAGCTGATCGCGGCCGAGAAGGCCGGCATCATCAAGCCCGGCGCGCCGGTCGTGGTCGGCGCGCAGGAATTCGATGCGGCACAGGACCTGCTCATCGACACGGCCGAGCGCCTCGACTGCCCTATTTCGATCTATGGCCAGGACTTCATAGCCTTCGAGGAAAACGGCCGGATGATCTACCAGGACCATGAGGGCCTGATGGACCTGACGCCGCCACGGCTGGTGGGCCGACACCAATATGCCAACGCGGCTGCCGCGATCGCCGCGGTCAAGGCGGCGGGCTTCCACCTGGGACACGCCGCCGTCGACCGCGCCATGACGACGGTCGACTGGCCGGGCCGCATGCAGAAGCTGCCGCAGGGCCGGCTTTCGAAACTCGCGCCGGCTGGCGCCGAAGTGTGGATCGATGGGGGTCACAATCCGGGCGCCGGCATCGTCATCGCCGAAGCGCTGGCCGAGCAGGAGGAGAAGTTCCCGCGCCCCCTCTTCCTGATCTCCGGCATGATCAACACCAAGGACCAGACCGGATTTTTCCGCGCCTTCCACGGAATGGCGCGGCACGTCTACACCGTTCCCGTCGGTTCCAGCGAATTCGGCGTCGCCAACACGGAGCTTGCGGTGCGCGCCGCCGAAGCCGGTCTCTCGGCCGAGCCGGTCAACTCCGTGGCCAACGCGCTGATGCTGCTGCGCGACACCTGGGATCCCACGGAGACGCCGCCCCGGATCCTGATTGGAGGCTCGCTATACCTCATGGGCGAGGTGCTGGCGGACAACGGAACGCCACCGGCCTGATGCGGTCATATCGGCCACGCCGGTGGCAAGCGGCGCCTGATCAGCCCGCGGTCTTTTCCTCGGATTTGTAGAGGAATTCATTGACCCGCTCCGCGCCGCCATAGGCAAGGCGTTGCATGCGATAGAGCGTCTTCACGTAGTCGAGCGCCTCTTGACGCGACATGTCCATCGCACGCAACGACGCTTCCATCTCGATGCGGACGGCGAGAGGCGGGTGGCGCGCGATGCGCTCGGCATATTCCTCCGCCCGTTCCATGACCTTCTCCGACGGAACGACGGCATTGACCAGATTGACCCGAAGCGCATCCTGCGCCGATAAGGGGTCCCCGGTCAAAAGCATCTCCATGGCGACGGTGTGCGGAACGAAGCGCGAGAAGCGCGTCGAGCCGCCGGCGCCGCCCATGCCATAGGCGATCTCGGGAAAGCCGAACCGGGCATCCTCCGACGCGACCCGGATATCCGTGAGATGGCTGAGATAGAGCATGCCCTGGCCAAGGCAGTAGCCCCGTACCGCCGCGACGATCGGCTTGTAGCGCTCGAGCGCGAGAACGTCGCGCGACCACATGAAGCTTTCCGGATCGCCTTGGCGCACGCGGTGCTTCGGCGACAGGTAATATTGCAGCTCCTCCATGGGCGTCGCGAAGCTGACATAAGGCGTCTTGATATCGTCGCCGGCCGAGAAGGCGCGGTCACCCGCCCCGCTCATGATGCCGACGCGCACCTCGTCGTCGGCCAGGAAGACGTTCATCGCCTCGTAGAGCTGCTTGTGCATGGCCGGCGTCATCGGATTGACGCTGCCGTTGCGGATCGTGAAGTAGCCGACCCGGCCCCGGCGTTCATATTCGATAGGCATTCTTATCCCTTTCAGTCGTCAGAGCCATGCGTAGGCGACGCGATCGAAGCTGCCGGCACGAAGGTCGGGCTTCTCTTCGACGAGCTTCTGCTTGGCGATCTTCTCGGATGGCGTCTTGGGGAGCGCCTCGCGATATTCGAGGTAACGCGGGATCTTGAACGCGGCGAGCCGCGTGGCGCAGTGGTCGAATATGGCCTGTGGCGGCACATCCTGCGGCGTGGCGCCGGGCTTCAGCACGATATAGGCCTTCACCTCCTCACCGCGCTGGGGATCCTTGACGCCCACCGCGGCCGCCTCCAGCACGTCAGGAATTTCGGTCAGCACGGCTTCCACCTCCCGGGCGGCGATGTTTTCCCCGCTGCGCCGGATCATGTCCTTCAGCCGCCCAACGATGTAGTGGAACCCTTGACTGTCGCGCCAGAACAGGTCGCCCGTGCGGAACCAGCCGTCGACGAAGGATGCAGCGTTGGCCTCCGGCTTCCGGTAATAGCCGAGCATGATGCCGGCGCCGCGCACGCAGAGCTCGCCGACTTGCCCGTCCGGCAGGGCGTTGCCGTCGGCGTCGATGATCTTCACCTCGCGGAACGGCGATGCCATCCCGCAGGAGCCGGAGCCGACCATGTGAGTGGCCTCGCGCGGGGTGAAGAGGGCCGACCCGACCTCGGTCATGCCGAAGGATTCCCGTGCGATGGTCCCGAAGCGCCGCTCGAGATCGGCGTGCTGCTCCTTGTTGAAGCCGAAGATCGACACGCGCTTCAGGCTGTTCTTGTCGTCGAGAGGGTTCTCCGGCTGCTGATAGACGATCCCCGGGAACAGGCAGTAATGGATCTCGTATTTGCGGACCCATTCCATAAAGCGGGTGGCGCTTGCGCGGCGCGCCACGAAGATCTGCCCGCCGAGCCTCATGGCCATCAGCGTCAGCCATTGCGGATCCATGTAGAAATAGGGCTGTGCGACGAGCAGGTTCTTGGAGTCCTCCTCCTCGCCGCCCCGCATCGACGCCACCAGGGACAGGGTGAGCCAGTAACGATGGGTGAGCATGCAGCCCTTGGGAAAGCCTGTCGTTCCCGACGTGTACTGGATGTTCACGAGGTCATCGAGCGCCGGTTCCGGCAGGCCGGCGGGCAGCTCCGGCGCGGCGGTCAGCAGCGGCGCCAGTTCGCGGCCGATCTCGGACGCGCCGCCATAGACGATCACCGAATCGCGGGGAAGCGGAGCGTCCGCCCCGAGCGCGGAATAGGACGCGGCGCAGGACGCATGGATCAACAGGAAGCGCGCCTCCGAATCCGTGAGCACATAGTGGAGCTCGCGCCCGGTATAGTTGATGTTTACCGGGACCATGACCGCGCCGAGCTTGGCAAGCGCGAGCCAGGTGATCGGGAAGTCCGGGATGTTCGGCAGCATCACCGCGACATGCGTGCCCTTGGCCACGCCGATCGAGTGGAGCATTGCCGCCATGCGGTCGATGGCGGCCTTGGCCTCGGCATAGGTGGCGACACCATCCTCTTCCTCGAAGAAGGTCCACAAGGTCTTGGCCCCGTTGGCGGCAGCCGCCTCCTCGACGAAGCTGCCGATATTGGCCGCCAGGGGCGTGGACTCGATGGTCCGGACCAGGGCGTCGACCGGCTTGCGCAGTTCGGACCAGTCCGCGCCGCCCTGGGCGCCGGTTGCGGTGGATTGCATCTTTCAAGTCTCCGATTGGGTCGGTGATTCATAGCGTCGGGCGCTGCGGCGGCGGATCGTCTCGCCGACCGCCATGCAAATGACGCTGACAGCGGTGAGCATGACGGCCACCGCGGGAACGGTCGGATCGAGCTTCAGACTGAGGTCGTTCCAGATGCGCACCGGCAGCGTCTGCAGTCCGCCGGAGACGAACATCGTGATGATCAGCTCGTCGAAGGAGGCGAAGAAGGCCAGGATCGACGAGGCGAAGATCGATGGGACGAGGTAGGGGAGGGTGACGAGAAGGAAGGCCCTGACCCGTCCCGCGCCAAGCACGCGCGCCGCCCGCTCGAGCGTGACGTCGAAGCGCCTCAGGCTGGCCGAAACGATCAGCACCACATAAGGCATGGCGACCAGCGCATGGGCCAGGGTCAAAGCGAAGATGTTGTCGACCAGCTTCCAGCGCAGGAAGACGATATAGAGCGCAAGCGACAGGATGATCGTGGGGATGATGAGCGGCGCGATGAACAGCGCCGTGACAACGGATTTCCCGGGAAAGTCCGAGCGCACCAGCGCCACGGCCGCCATCGTTCCCGCCACGAGGCTGATCAGGGTTGCGCCGATGCCGACCCGTAGGCTGACAAAGGTCGCGCTGACCCAGCTCTGGTCGGCGAAGAACTCACGATACCAGCGAAGCGACAGGCTGCTTGGCGGAAATTCCAGGAACTGGCTCTCCGTCAACGAGATCGGCACCAGCATGAAGAGCGGCACGAGCAGGAAAACGACGACCAGCGCGAAGTAGCCGGCAAGGAGCACTCTCTTCATCGCGACGCTCCCAGGCCGGCGAACTCCGGACGACGGCGCGTGGCCAGCCAGAACAGGCCGAGGCTCACCAGAGTGGCGGCAAAGAGCGCCGTGGCGAGAACCGCGGCGAAGCCCCAGTTGAGCGTCTGGCGCACCTGGACGTCGATGAGGTTGGCGATGATGGCGCTGCTGCGCCCGCCGAGCAGCGCCGGCGTGACGTAGAAGCCGAGGCTCAGGATGAAGCAGATGATGCCCCCGGTTGCCGCGCCGCTGGCGCTCAGCGGAAAAAAGACCTTCCAGAACGCTTTGGCCGGCGAGGCGCCCAGCGTCCGGGCCGCTCTGACGAGGTCCTTCTCGATGTCGAGCATGGAAGCGAGGCAAGTCAGGATGACGATCGGCAGCAGGACCTGCACCATGCCGATATGGACGGCAAGGCCGGTATAAAGGATCTGAATGGGCCGTTCGACCAGGCCGAGCGCCAGCAGGGCCTTGTTGACCAGCCCTTCGCGGCCGAGCAGCACCACCCAGGTGTAGGTGCGGATGAGAATGCTGATCCAGAACGGCAGGAGGATCAGATAGGTGACGAAGGCCCTCGTCCGTGGTTTGAGGCCCGCCATGAAATAGGCGGCC
Organism: Rhizobiaceae bacterium; assembly: GCA_035556195.1. Lineage (GTDB taxonomy): Bacteria > Pseudomonadota > Alphaproteobacteria > Rhizobiales > Rhizobiaceae. Next base: position 3,448 of record DATMFK010000022.1, on the reverse strand, counting down.
GGGTATCCGACCAGCAGGCAGAGCGCGGTGACGCTCAGCGCCAGTACGAAGGTGCGCTGCAGCACGACCACTGCCAGCCGGGACTGATAGAGCTGCTGCAACGGCGCCAGCGTATAGCTCGTGCCGTCATGGACGCTGAGCTTCAGCACGCCGAAAATCGGATAGACGAAGAACAGGGCGGCCAGCAATGCCGCCGGTCCCAGCAACAGCGCCGTGATCGCCCAGTTCCGCCTCATCGTCGTCGCGACCCCGGGTCCTAGAGGAGCATCCACTCGTTCCAGCGCGTGGTGAGCTCGGCGAGGTTCTCCGCCCACCAGGCGCTGTCGAAGCGATATTGCACGGCCGCGTTGTCGGGCGCGGTCGGCAGCGTCGCGGCGAACGCCGGATCGAGATAGTCCATCATGCCCGGCACGAAACCCGGATAGGGAACCAGCTTGACGAATTCGGCCGACGCTTTGGGATCCATGCGGAAGCGGATGAACTCCATGGCTTCTTTAGGATGTTTGGCGCCTTTCGGGATGCCGAGATAGGACAACATCAGCGCACCGCCGTTGAAGGTGATGTCGACGGGCTTGTTCTCGTTCTTGAGCGGCGTGATCCGGCCGTTCCAGCAGGAGGTCATGTTGACTTCCCCATCCACCAGAAGCTGGACGTGCTGGGCGCCGTTGGTCCACCAGACGGGAATGTGCTCCTTGATCTCGTCAAGCTTCTTGAAGGCGCGATCGACATCGAGCGGATAGAGCTTGTCGAGCGGGACGCCGTCGGCGAGCAGGGCGAATTCCAGATTGGCCTTGGGGTCGTTTTGCAGCGAACGCGGGCCCGGGAAATTCTCGACATCCCAGAAATCCGCCCAGGATTTCGGCTGCTTTCCTTCAGGGAAGCGATCCGTGCGGAAGGCGAGGACGGTCGAATAGGAAGCCCGCACGATGGCCGACGGCTCCTTCGCGATTGCCGGGAGTTCGCCCTTCGGGTCGATGATGGAATAGTCGAGCTTTTCCAGCCACCCGTTCTCCTCGGCCGTAACGACATCGTCGCCGGTGAGCTCGGTCAAATCCCACTCGACATTGCCCGATTCGACCATCGCCTTCAGCTTCGGCAAGCTGACGGGAGCGGTCGCGCGAACCTTGATTCCGGTCGCCTCGGTGAATGGATCTTCGAAGAATTTCTTGATCGCCTCGGCGAGCGACCCGCCCGATCCGTTGACGACGATCGTCACCGCTTCCGCCGAGGCCGGCCGTGCGACGGCGGCCCCCATGGCGGTCGCGGCCATGCCGAGATTGAATGCCCGCCTAGTCAACTTCATCGATTCATCCTCCTTGACGTTGAAGTTCCCCACGGCCCCCGGTCACTCCGGCAGAAAGACGAGGTCCTTCGTTTCGAGCGATAGTCCGAATTCCGCGCCGAGCGGCGCCACGTCGCCGCCGGGCCGTCGCGCCTCCACGACGATGATCTCCTTGCCGTCCGGGGCCTCCAGCGCGTAGCGCACCGAATTGCCGAAGAAGACCGCCTCGGACACGCGGACCTTCGTGACAGCTTTGCCATCCGTGTGCCGGCGCAGGAGCTCGGGTCGGATCGCCACATGGCCGCCGGCGCGCATATGTCCGCAGGCGGGAACGACGCCGAGTCCCTCCAACCTGGCCATTTCCCCCTCGACACCGAGAACCTTGAAGACGTTGTTCGAGCCGATGAATTCGGCCACGAAACGTGAGCCCGGACGGTCGTAGAGTTCTTCCGGAGTGCCGATTTGAAGCACCCTGCCCTTGTCCATGACCGCAAGACGATCGGACAAGGTGAGCGCCTCGCCCTGATCGTGCGTGACGTAGATGACCGTGCAGCCGATCTGGCGCTGATATTCCTTGATCTCCAACTGCAGCGCCTCGCGCAGCTTGAGATCCAGCGCGCCGAGCGGCTCGTCCATGAGCAGGACACGCGGCTCGAAGACCACCGCGCGAGCGAATGCCACGCGTTGCTTCTGCCCGCCCGAAAGCTCATGCGGCATCCGCTCCGCCAAGTTGGCGAGCCTGACCATTTCGAGCGCCTTGATCGAGCGGCGTCGGGCCTCGTCGCGCTTGATGCCGCGCATCTCGAGGGGAAAGGCGACATTGCCGAGCACATTGCGGTGGGGAAAAAGCGAATAGCTCTGGAACACCATGCCGATGTTGCGCTTCTCCGTCGGCAGGCGCGCGATCGAGGTATCGTCGATCAGAATGTCGCCTCGGTCGATATCCAGGAAGCCGGCGAGCGCGTTGAGCGCCGTCGTCTTGCCGGAACCGCTGGGGCCAAGCAGCGTCATGAACTCGCCGGCCGCGACCTCCATGGAGAAATCCTCCAGGGCGACAAAGCCGCCATAGGTCTTCCGGACGTTCCGGAACGCAATCGGGGCACCTGCTGCAGTCATCTCGCTCCCAGCGGCTGAGCTGTATCGGCGGCAAAAGTGACAAGGTCGTCATTTCTTGTCAAGCACCACTTTGCCCACGGCGCGGCAGTTGCTATCTCAGCTGAAAGCATCACCAATCGCAGAAGCACGAGGAGGCCCCGTGCACGAACTCGACTATGTGCGATATCTCGAACGGCGCCTCGCCGAAGCGCGGGGTGCGCGAAAGACGGTGCGCACGGAGATCAAGATCGAGATCGCGGCCGCGCGGCTCCTCGCGGAACGCGGCTATCACAAGATCTCCGTCGACCAGATCGCGGAAACGGCCGGCCTGGCGCACGGCACCATCTACCGGTACTTCTCGAGCAAGAGCGAACTCGTCGCCAAGACGCTCTCGGACTACTTCGATTTCGTCAGGGCGACGCGGCCCGTCATCCCAAGGGACGCCTCGACCTATGAGGCGATCTACATCGCCAATCTCCACTATGTCCGCTGCTTCCAGCGCAATGTCGGACTGATGAAATGCCACTTCCACGTCAAGGATCAGGAAGAGGTGATCGCCGAAGTAGGGCGCCGTGCCAACGAACGAATGGTGGCGCGCGTCATCCGCAACCACCAGCGGCGGCACGATTGCGACGCAGTCGAACTGTCCCGGTTTCGGCTTAGCGTCTATGGGCTGGTCGGCATGGTCGACGAGCTGCTGGTCAAGATCTACGGCCAGACCAATCCGCCCCTGGCGGAATATGCGGACCAGCCCGAGTTGGTCGCGACGATCCTGTCGGAGCTGTGGTTCAATTCGCTCTACGGAAATTCCAGCCCGGCGCAAGCGAGGCCGGCGGCGATAAATCCCACATCCTGATGCCTCCGGCCCTGCAAGCGACGCAACCCGAAGCGGACGCTTGTCCCAAACGCTGCGCAGTTTCGGGCGACCTGCTCTAGAGCAGGATCATTTTAGGTTGCCGCGTATCCAGCGTTGACGAGATAGTTCGCGCATTCGTTGGGGGTGAACTGATCGAGCAGGGCACCGATGCGCTTGCGCACGGATCGCACACTTCGCTCGGCGGCCTTTCGCAT
>DATMFK010000021.1:0-27680 GCA_035556195.1 Rhizobiaceae bacterium | reverse complement strand
CCTCGCCCCGCGCGGCATCCTGTTCATTTACGGCGGCCTCAGCGAGCAGCCGACGCCCTACCCCCACTGGCCTTGCGCGATGAAAGGCCTGTCGATGCGCGGGTGGGTAGCGAGCGAGATCTGGAACCATCCCCACCGCTTTGAGGCGGCGAAGGCGAAAATCCTCGCCGGCTTGGCCAGCGGGCATCTCAAGCCGGTGATCGCGCGTACCTTCAAAGGTCTGGAAAGCATCGTCGAGGCGAATGCCTATCTCGAGTCCAACCAGCAGGTAGGCAAGGTAGTCGTGACGATCTAGGTCCCCGAACCAGGCCGAAGGCCCCTCTTCGCGAGCCGATTGCCACATTCATCCCGCTCACCTAAACGGCACCGTCACGCGCCCGTAGCTCAGCAGGATAGAGCATCGGATTCCTAATCCGGGGGTCACAGGTTCGAATCCTGTCGGGCGCGCCACTCCTGTATAGAAGTAAGAACCCCAAGGCGTGCGTCGAGACCGGCGAAGACCGCATGTTCAAGCGCGGTCTTGCTTCCGCGTATCGTGACCGTCTCGCTTGTTACCTCGACCTCGTCGACGATGAGTTGAAGATACGCCCGACGGAGCGCGGGATCGGCCTGACGCAGGCCGCGGCGAACGACCTGAGAGAAGCGCGAGAGTACGTCGTCTGTGATCTCTCGGCGAGGATGGGCTAGCTGCTGTTCGAGGCTGCGGATTTCGATCGCGATGGCAGCCAAACGGGCGTTGTGGGCCTGAAGACGTTCTGCAAGCTGCGGATCCCTCGGGCTCAACTCGCCCATTTCCACGAGTTCGAGCAGGCGCATCTTCTGGCCCTCGATTCGAGTTTTTTCGGCCTTGCGTGCCTTCACAGCCTCGCGTCTCTCGGCAAGAGCGTTGTCAGACCGGTCAAGCACCGCCATAAGCAAAAGAGCTAGGCGATCCGGAGCGAGAACGCGCTCCTCGAGCGTCGAGATGACGATGTCATCGATCAGCTTCATCGGCACTGGCGACGACGAACAGACATGGGGGTCGATCGTGCGTTTGCGCTGGCAAATCAGATATCGGTATTGACCGCCTTTGCCGGTGCGAAGGACCATTCCAGCGCCGCATTCGGGAGCGCCGCATTTGGCGAGGCCAGCCGTCAGGGTGGGCGAGTTCACCGTTCGAGCCGGCGTCACCCTCGGGTGGTTCTTGGCCAACTTCGCCTGCACTCGATCGTAGTCCTCCGGGCTGACGATGGCGGGGACTTCGACCGGAATCCATTCTTCCGGCGGCCGCGGTCGCCGGGTGCGGCTGTTTGTCTGATTGTAATAATGCGTGCCACCGTAGGTTGAGCGGCGCAGGATGGCGTGAACTGTGGCAGTCCGGAATGACTTACCTCGTATCAGCAGGCCGCGCCGGTTCAGTTCTTGGGTGATCGCGATTACACCGGATTTGCCGATATTGCCCTCTCGTTCGAGATAGAGGTCGAATATGAGGCGGACGACTTCCGCCTCAGGTTCGTCGATGACGAGCTTCTTCTTGTCCTTCTTGTCGAGCCGGACGGCTACGGTCGTCCGGTATCCGAACGGCGGAACCGATCCATTCCAGAAGCCGCGCTCCGCGTTCGCGCCCATCGCCATCCTGACCTGCTCGGCGTTGACCTCGGACTGGTAGGCGTCGACCACCGTGGTGACGCGGCGGGTCAGGTTGCCTGCCGGTCCTTCGCCGACCTGTTGGGTGATCGATTCAAGGCGAACTCCAGCATCTTCGAGTTGGCGCCGGTACCGCTCAAGTTCGAAGTCGTCGCGGTAGAATCTGCTGAAGTTCCAGATGAGCACGAGGTCGAAAGCGCCCCTCTCCCGCTCAGCATCTGCGATCATCTGCAGGAATATGGGACGCCGGTCATTACGAGCACTTGCACCCGGCTCGACATAGATTTTGACAATCTCGATATCGTTGGCCGCCGCAAAGTTGCGGATCCGCTTTTCCTGCTCGGCGAGGGACAGTTCATGCTTGGCTTGGCGGCGTGTCGAAACCCGGACGTAACCGACTGCTTTTCTCATTTTCATGCTCAACTCCAGGGGCTGCCCAGCACCAACTTCCTCTCACTCAAACAAGGCGCGTATCTCAGCGCCCAGGAGCGCTTCGATCAGATCAGCTTCGCCCGGAACGATCGAAGGAGTGCACGTTTCTTCCCGCAGCGTCTTCCGGCAACGCGGATTGGTCCGGTCTTTGCCGGGCAATGCGCCTTTGCCGCGCCGGAAAGAGGGAAGCGATTTCACGCATTTCGTTTGCCCTTGGGGAGTCGGTTGATTTTGCCGAGGTCACCCCTTGGTTCACGATTCTGCAGATGGCGGGCAACTCCAGCGCTGATCGGAACGAAAGGCCGCCTCGCTGCTTCGCGAGGGGGCTTGCGATGCGTCCATGGCCCTTAGATCAGGCACCCGCGAGGTGCTCTTTGATCCTGGCAGCGAGGTCCTTGAACAGCGCTCTGCGATCTTCCTTGCTCAGCTCTTCAGGTATGGGCCGAATAGTGAGCTGGCTCGTGCCGTTCGGCTTCTTCTGCCACACAGCCTGACGATCGTGTCGCCCCGCCTTGATGGGAACGGGTCGAAAAGCCTCAACCTCGGCCGGCGTCATGAGCAGCCGGCGGACAAGTTCCGCGGGGGCTAACTTCTTGTCCACTTCGGTGAAGTTGGCGGCAAGCGCCAGGAGTTCCTTGCGGCGTTGGGGATCATTCAACGCCGGCGCGAGCTGCTCGGCGAAGTGGACGTTCAGCGTTTCCGGTCGCGCGACAAGCGCATGGATTTCTTCGGGAAGCGCCGCCAGTGCGAGCATCCGGCTGACCACCGACTTGTCGACGCGGAGCGCGCGGGCGAATGCACTTTGGTTGCCTTCGAAGAGCTGACCAAGCGCCAGCTGCCAGTTCCGCGCCCGCTCGAGCTGGCTGATGTCCTTGCGATCGGCGTTCTCTGCCTGGGCAAGAGTCCAGGCTGCCTGATCCGTCAGGTCGCGAACCTCGGCAAGCAACGTCACGGTGTTGTCGAAGGCGCTGAGATATCGAACGACATTGAGTCTGCGTGTGCCGGCAATCAATTCGTAACGCCCGGCCTCGCGGCCTGGTCGAACAATCACCGGAACCTGCTGCCCATGATCGCGAATACTAGCGATCAATGAGGAGTTGGCGATCGGGTCGAACGGCACGGCGGTCCGACCATTTAGGGGGTAAACGTCGCACTGCAGCGGAGCGATGCGCATACGGGTTCTCCGGGTCGGCGGCGGCACGATCTCGCCTGCTTCCAGGAGTTCGCGGGCGCGGGCGATCACCGCCTCGAGGTTCTCGACTGAGGTCATTCCCAGCTTGGCTACGTGACGAGCCTGGCGCTCCAGGGTTGCCTTGCTCTCCTCGGTCATGCGCCTTTCTCCTCAGCTGCGAGCGAGGCCTTCCAGGCATCGCGGGCCTCGCGGTAGCCCGTGTCCGAGCAAAGGCGGTGGCAGGCACCGCCAAGCCCGTTGATCGTGATGGGGCGCGCCAGCACGATGCAGTGGACGTGGCTGCCGTAGCCGTTGAGCCCGGCGACACTCGGCACGTGCCCGACCATGATCACCGGAAATCCGCGGCGGCAGAAGTGGGAGCGAGCAAAGGCTCGCGCCCGTTCGTAGCCAACGTGCCAGGGCTCGCTGGCATCGAGCGCGATCTTCGCCTGCACCATGACGTGCCGCTCGAACGGCGGGAGCGTCTCATCGACCTGCCGCAGCAGGAAGGCGAGATTCGCGTAATCGCTCGGCGCCGTGTCAGGCAGCAGCACCTCGACCTTCGGCAGTACGATCGACTGCTGCAGGAACGGATCGAGCGCGTTGCCGTCCCTGCCGATTAATGCGTTGATGGCGGCTGCCGTCGCTCCCATCCGGTTGATCACCCGCTGAGTGGTGAACCACTGGGTCTCCTGCTCTGTTCGCGGGGCGAGCGAGATCATCGTATTCATAACTTGTACCTTTTTGTTCGTTTGTGGACGCGGCCCGGGGGCGCGGCTTCTGGACTTTTTCATCCACCTGCCCGGACCACGGGCTCAGCTTGTTCTTTCTGGGGATCCGCGGTGCTTCACTCGGCACCGGCTGGCGCTCACGGGGCCAGCAGCATCGCGTCCGCATGGCGCAGGCCGAAGTCGCGCTCGATGTCGTTCGGCCACGGCCTCTTGGCCGGCCGTACCCCGCGATCGAGCACGAAGAACTCTGCTTCCGCCTCGGGATCTTCGTGATCCGGTACGAGAAACAGACCCTCGTCCCAGCTCATCCAGAGCCGAAGGGCGCGATGCCAGCGCACCTGTCCGCCCACGCAGCGCAGCACCGTGAAGTAGAACGTCGGCGAGCCGTCCATGGTCGAGCCGGACTCGATGATGAGCACCTGGCAGCGCAAGTCGCGCACCGCCTCTTCGATCCGGTACGGATGGGCGCCGCCGCACGGCAGCAGGAAGAGGTTCTCGGCCGGAACGTTGAGAGCGTCCTGGAGCTCGGTCGGCGTGATCGCCGGCTCCGGAAACGTGCGGTAGCAGGCACGGACGGCCAGGTTCTGGGCGGCCTTCAGCGCCCCGCCCTCGCGGGCGCGGTATTCTTCGTTCTTGTACTTCATGGATAAGCTTTCGAGACTGCGTCCGGCCGGCTGCAGGTCCGGGCGCATCAGTGATCTTTCACCTTTCGGCGTCAGCCACTGACCAGACCTTCTCTCTTCTCAGGATATGCCGTCCCGCCCGCCAGGTCGGGACGTGGTGGCCCCAGTTGGCCAAGAACATCCTTCCTTGTGCGTTCGAGAGGGTGCTAACGCAGGAACTCGGGGACGACATCAGGAGGGGCGATTGGCTCGCGGCAGCCGGAGCGTTGCCTCCGCATTTACTATGCGTTCGACGAACAGACCCGCCAGATCGTAGTGTCCGATATGCCAGCTCACCGACGTACGGGAGCGAGCTGATGCCAAACCTCGCCGGCCCAGCGGCTGAAATGCCTCGCCGGCGCGCTCGAGTGGATACTCGCCCGGCAACATGAAGAGGCGCAGCGGCAGACGACCGACGAGGCGAAAAAGGCCGCTCATCGCCGTTTCCAGGATGCCGTGCTCGCGCTCAGCAAGGCCTTTGCGCTCGCCGCGGCAAGCGACGAAGCTAAGGAGATTCGCGACGAGGTGGCGTTCTTCCAGACGGTGCGTGCCGCACTGGTCAAAAGCAGTAGCGGCGGACGCTCGAAACGCGAACGCGAGTTCGCGGTGCAACAGTTGATCGACCGATCGGTCGTCTCGACCGAGATCGTCGACATCCTCCAGGCCGCCGGCCTGGAATCGCCGGACATCTCGATTCTTTCCGACGAGTTCCTCGCCGAGATCAGGGATAGCGAGCGGCCGAACCTCGCGCTCGAGGCGCTGAAGAAGCTGCTGGCCGACAAGATCCGCTCGCGCTCGCGCACGCACTCAGTCGAGAGCAGGAAGTACTCCGAGCGCCTCACCGAGGCGATCGCTCGCTACCACACAAACGCGATCAGCACCGTCGAGGTGCTGCAGGAACTGATCGAACTAGCCAAGGAACTCCGCGCCAAGATCGAGCGCGGTGAAGAAGAAGGCCTGACCGCGGAAGAAATAGCGTTCTACGACGCGCTGGCCGAAAACCAGAGTGCGATTGAGGTGCTGGGCGATGACAATCTGAGAGTCATCGCTGTCGAGCTCGTTAACAGCCTCCGCGCCAACGCCACCGTAGATTGGGCATGCCGCGATTCAGCCCGCGCCAGGATGCGCGTACTCGTGAAACGCATCCTGCGAAAATACGGTTACCCGCCGGATTTGCAGGACGACGCGGTGCGAACGGTGATCGAGCAGGCGGAGCTACTTGCGGCGCGATGGCGGTAGCTGAGCCGGTTGCTGACCGGCAGCTTCAGTCTCAGCAGCGAGCGAAACAGACATTGCTGTCAGAACGCAGTCATCAGGTCTCGCTGGCCCATCCACCCGTTGATCAGAATGACGGATTCCGTTATTTCCGATCTAGGGTCGCATACAGTCTGGGTCACTGATTCCGGTCCGAGTGTGCGAGGGTAGATTCCATGGACAAGCTGGATCCTTGGGGGCGGCGCCTGCTCGGTCTTGCATTGGTGGCCAATGCGCTGGTGGTCACAGAGTCCGCTCAGGCTGTTTCCATCGATGGCCTCCAGGGGTCCGGGTTCGATCACATCTACGGCAGTTATGCGCCGGACGGCGACTGCGCTCGTGAGCCGCGCGTGACGATCGCTGAGGCCGGCATGACCTTCCGCGCGGATGGCCGAACCGTAACGGCGACGCGGATCGAGTACGCAGCGAGCTTCTTCGGAGGGTTTTACGAGGGCATTGCGCTTGCGTTCTTCCCTTTCCCGCGAAGCGACAGCGACCTTGGCCCTGTGCTCATGTACGTGAACGAAGATGAAAAGCCGGGCACAGTTCGCATCGAGACCAATGCCGAGCCGGGCCAGCGGCTCGATCCCATTCATGCGGAACTCGCAGGAAGCTATCAACTCTGCCCAGGCACGGGCAGCGGCGGAACGCCCCCGGCCGTGACCGAAGCTGTTCCGGTTCCCGGAACGCCCCTCGAGTGGGCCAATCTTCCCGGTCTGGTGGGCCGCTATCCCGGAAGCTATGCCGAGGACAATATCGACCTGTTCGGCAAGGGCGCCATTGCCGCCGCGTTGCGCGCGGTGCTCGGTGAGAAGATGTCAGTACTCGAGATCAATCTCTCGACTGTCACGCCCCTTAAGCGCGAAGGCAATCTCTACTACATCATGGGCAACGCTCCGCACCGCGGCGGGGAGGATCAGGCCTATGTCCTGATCGACGCTGCGAGACGGGCGGTGCAGGTAGGACTTTGGGAACAAGGCAAGCTGACGGTTTACGTCCCTGCGAGCGGCCGCCTGCCCGAACCGTCCGAAGTCGGCGCGATGCTGGCGCGCAGCCCCGGTGAGACGGCCAATGCCGCGCCGGGCACGCCATGGGAGGTGTTGCCCGTGCAGGGCCGGGCGCCGGTCGCCTACGTCGAGGCCGCGGCCTCGCCGAGCATCATCTCGATCACGGTTTATTGCGAGAATGGCCGGCCCTACATGGCCATGCTCCTGGATAAGGCGGCCACCGGCACACGCCGCACCATGACCTGGAACTTCGCTGGGCGCCGGGTTGATATTCCCGTCCAGCGGGCAAACAATGCCGGGACTTACTGGGTGGGAGGCATCGAGGGCACATCGTTGATCGAGCACCTCATGACGCAAAAGGAAATGGCCTATCTGCGTATCGATGGTCGACTTGAAGGCGAAGCCTCTCTCTACAACGCGCCTGCGGCCCTTCGCGCAACCATGCGCCAGTGCGTGAACCTCTGAAAAGCGAAGTGTGCGTACCGCTGATGGGCCGGAACCGGACCGTCCGGTCCAGAACCGCAAGAAACCAGAATAAGACGCTACGCTCTCCGATTCTATTGCAGGCTGCTGGGCAACTCGGTCTCGCTCCGTCTGGTGAGTTCCCGGTGGGCGCGAATGAGGGGACGGGCCTCAGATGCCCTTACCCGATGGCGCCGTCACAAAAGCGCGAGCGGCTCCAGCGTCCCCAGCCATGCGACCAAGCCGAGTGTCACGGTGCCGAGCAGGCCTTCGAGCAGGATGCTGCGCCGGAGCTGCACAAACCCGGCGCCGCCCGATGGGCCCGACAGGGCGGGCGTGAGACGATAGCGGTTGATCGCGGCGAGGACGAGCATGGCGGCGAACGCGAGCAGCTTGAGGAGGAGAAGCTGCCCATAGGGATCGGATGGCAGCTCGTTAAAGTTGGCAGGACCGACCAGGTACCAGCTATTCGCCACTCCGCTCAACGCCAACACCAGGACGAGCGGGACCCCGAGCCTCGAGAAACGCAGCAGCGCGTCGTGGAGCTGCGCGAGGTTGCTTGCTCCCGAAGCGCGCCGGGTCAACAGCGCGAATGAGAACAGCGCGCCGATCCAAATCGCCGCCGCGAGCGCGTGGACGATGTCGGCCGCCAGGTGCGCCGAATTTTCGCTCGCTGCGGCATGGCCCATCCAGGCCAAGCTGGTTGTGGCTATGACACCGAGACTTCCAGCCGCCAGCCACATTCCGCGGCCGACCGGCAGCGTCGCCAGCAGCAGCAGCGCGGCGCCGGCCGCGATCGACCGGGCCAGCGCGGCCTTGCCCAGCGGCATGTACGCGACGACGTCGCGCAACGCTGGAAGGGCGAAGCCGTCGGCGACCGAGCCGGCGAACAAGCTCGCCTGGAGACCGATCGCGAGCAACGACGACACAGTCAGCAACGCCGCGCCGCTCACCAGCATCCATCTCGTGTCGCGCCTGAGCGGCTGCGCCAGAGGCCCTACAACTGCGTAGACGAAGAAGAGCGACGATCCGCACAGGATCGCCGCCCCGACGTATTGCAGCCACCGCGTGGCGACGATGGCCAGCTCGATCATGCTCAGCCGACGCGGAAGGTGATGCGCCCTTCCATCTTGTGCCCGTCGGACCCTGCGGCGGTCCAGTGGACCGCGTACGATCCCTTGTTCAGCGGCGACTGCAACGTGCCGATGATCCGCTTACCGTCCTCGGACACGGCCGATCTCACCGGGATGTTCATGCCATGCTCGGGCATGGTGAGCTCGATCTTGGAGAAGCTCGGGACCACGCGTTCGCTGAACACAAGTGTGATGGTGCGCGGCGCGGTCTGGACCGTGGCGTTGGCGGCCGGATTGGAGCTGACCAGCTTCGCATGGGCGAAGGCAGGGCTGGCGGCCAGCATGGCAGTGGCGGCCATCGCCGCGAAAGTGAGCTTGGCGGTACGCATGGTGTGATTCCTGTCCGTGTTCTTGTTGCGGATTGTGGCCTGATCGGGCTGCATCGTCACTGAATGACGCAGTTGGGCCGGATTCAACTGAGGGCTCTCGCTGGCCATCAGAACCACGTTCGCACGCCGACAAGGGCACGCCAGCCGCCCCCGTCTTCCCCGGCCGCACGACGGAAGTCGCGCGTGTCGCCGGCCGAGGTCTCATATTCGACGCCGACATAGGGCGCGAACAGCGGCGTCACCTGGTAGCGCAGACGCGCGCCCAGCGCCACGCTGACGAGCCCCGAGCCGATCCGCTCGGCAGGGATGTCCTGCAGCGCGAAATCCAGTTCGGCGCGCGGTTGCAGGATCAGGCTCTGGGTGATGCGCACGTCGTGCTCCGCCTCGATGCGCGCGGTGACGTCGCCCTGGTCCGACAGGAAGGCCGCCGCGTCGATCTCGATCCAGTACGGGGCGAGCCCTTGCACGCCGAGCACCAGATGGGCGCGTTCCTCGCCTGGCCCGACGTCGATCCGCGCCCCGGTCTGCAAGTCGAACCACGGGCCGATCGCATGGCTCCACAGCGCCTGGAGCTCGATCTCTTCGAGCCGCCCGCCGAACTCGCCTTCGCCCTCGGTCTTGAACCAGAGTTTGTCGATATCGCCGCCGTACCAAGCCTGTGCATCGAACAGGTACCCGTCGGACCCGTCAGCGAGCCGGGCTTCTAGCCGGTCGACAAGCACTCGGTAGACGGGGATGTCGCCGTGCATCCGGCCGAGTTCGCGCCGGGCCTGGGCCATCGCATCGGCGCCGAAGTAGGCGTCCGCGGCGTTCTCCGGTCCGCTGAACGCCTCTGCCGGCGGCTCGCCCAGTGGAGGCGTTGCAGCCTCGGCTGCCCCATGACTTGCGTGCGGATCGTCTGCCGCCTGTGGCTCACCGACGGCTGCACCGTGGCCGGCGTGCGGATCCGCCGTCTGCTCTGCAGCTTGCTCGTGCGCCGCAGGGTCGGCGTGCTCCGCGGCCGCGTCAGCGGGTGCCGGGGTCTCCTGATGACCCGCATGCCCCTCATGCTGGGCGAAAGCCGGCATCGGCAGACAGGCCGCCGTCATGGCGAGAAGGAAACGCCGCTTCATGCTGCGTCTCCTTCGAGCGGACGGACTTTGACGACGCGCATCATCCCGGCGTGCATGTGGTAGAGCAGGTGACAGTGAAACGCCCAGTCGCCGGGCGCATCGGCGGTCAGGTCGAGGTCGATATAGCCGCCGGGCAGCACCCGCACAGTGTGCTTGAGCGGCTGGTGGCTGCCGTGGCCGTTGACGATCTCGAAGAAGTGGCCGTGCAGGTGCATCGGGTGGGTCATCATCGTGTCGTTGATGAGCCGCAGGCGCACCCGCTCGTTGCGCGCGAAGCGATAGGGCTCGGGGTTCTCGGACAGCTGCTCGCCGTCCATCGACCACATGAAGCGCTCCATGTTGCCGGTGAGGTGGATCTCGATCCGACGGGTCGGCGCGCGGGTGTCGGCGCGCGGCCGCAGCGCGACGAGATCGCGATAGGTCAGCACGCGGTGACCGACGTCGTCGAGGCCGATGCCCGGGTCGCCGACGCGGTCCATCGGCATCGGCGCGATCATGTCGACGCCCGGCCCGACCGGGAAGCCGACCTTGGACGTGTCGCGCATGTCCATGTTCGCGTGATCGACCGCGGCGGCAGCGGTGCCGGTCGCTTCCGTCCCGGGAGCGTGACTCATCGCGTCGTGGCCCATCGCGCCGTGGTCCATCGTCGAATGATCCATTGCCGCGTGATCCATCGGCGTCGCGCTTTCGGCGCCGTGCGCCGCATGCGAGCCCGACTCCCCCGCCGCCGCGCCGGCGTCGTGGCCGGATGAATGATCCATCCCCATGTCGCGCATGCCGAGCGTCGGCCGCTCGCGCAGCGGCGGCACCTCGGCGCGCAGGCCCGCGCGCGGGGCGAGCGTGGCGACGCCCATGCCGGCGCGGTCGATCGTCTCGGCGACGAAGCTATAGGCGCGGTCCGCCGGCTGGACGATCACGTCATAGGTCTCGGCGTTGCCGATCTGGAACTCGTCGACCTCGACCGGCTGCAGCTCGATCCCGTCGGTCGCCACCACCGTCATCGGCAGGCCGGGAATGCGCAAGTTGAAGGTGGTCTGCGCGGCAGCGTTGATGATCCGCAGCCGCACGCGCTCGCCAGGCCGGAACAGCCCGGTCCAGTTCTCGGCCGGGCTGTGGCCGTTGACGAGGAAGGTATAGGCGGCCTCCGTCACGTCGGAGATGTCGGTCGGATCCATTCGCATGCGGGCGAACATCTCGCGCTCGGCGGGTGTCAGCGGATCGGCCTTGACGCTGAGCCGGTCGGCCAAAGTCAGCTTCTGGCGGTTGAAGAACCCGCCTTCCTGCTTGAGGCGCGTGAAGATCGTGTGCGGATGGAGGAAGCTCCAGTCGGACAGCACGATCACGTGCTCGCGGTCATAGGCGATCGGATCGGCTCCGGCGGGATCGATCACGATCGGGCCGTAGTGGCCGAGCTGTTCCTGCAGCCCGCTGTGGCTATGGTACCAGTAGGTACCCGCCTGCTTGAGCGGGAACGTGTATTCGAACGTGCTGTGCGGCCTGATGCCGGGGAAGCTCACTCCCGGCACGCCATCCATCTGGAACGGTACGATCAGGCCATGCCAGTGGATCGAGGTGTCCTCGTCGAGATGGTTGGTGACCCGCAGGCGGACATCCTGCCCTTCCTTCAGGCGCAGCAGCGGCGCGGGTATCGAGCCGTTGATCGCCACGGCATAACCGGTGCGGCCGTCAACGCCAAGTTCGGTATCGGCGATGGTCAGATCGATGAGCGGGCCCTCGAGCGTGCCGAAGCCCTTGGCCGCGATTCCGTTACTGGCGGATCGCGCCCAGGCCGGCCGCAGCCCCGCCACGCCGGCGGCGGCGGCGCCCCCGGCGACGAACGCGCGCCGGGAGAGCGACATGGAACGATGCATGGGAAAGTCCTTCCCGTTGAAAGCGTGTGATGGGGCGCCGCTGCAACAGCGGCGCCCCGTGAGATCAGTTCCCGTGCTGCGAATGGTCCGCAGCGCCCTCCGGCGCTGCGTCCTCGTGCTTGTCGCAGCAAGGCATCTTCTCGCCGTCCTGCCGGTCCTTGCAGCAGTCCATCATGTGTTGGGCATGGTCGGCATGGCCGTCATGACTTGAGTGCTGCTGTTCGCCGGACGGGCCGTGCTGTCCGTGCGCGGGCTGGCCGTGCTGCGCAGGGGTCGCCTGGCTATGCTGCGCATGCCCGGCATGCGGGTCGGCGGCAGGTGCAGGCTGCGCCAGCGCAGGCACGGCGAAAGTGAGCGCGACGGCGCCAAGTAAGGTCTTCAGCATTGTATGTCTCCGAGTGTTTGAAGCTAATCCAGTGGGAGCTTCAAACCCCTTTAGGAGGGGGCGTCGCGACTTCGGGCCCTAGGCCGAGCAGGAGCCGGCCATCCCTGTCCACGAGACTGGGCGCAGGCTGAACAGCGGCCACCGGAAGCGCAGCATTCGGCTCGGCGATGGCGATGCACGCGGTGCAGTGCATCTTGCCGACGGGCGCGGTGTGCGACGGCTGATCGTGTCCCTCACAAGGCATCGAGGCAGCCATCGGCTCCTGCTCGGCCGCCATCGCCGGTGCGCTCGACATCGCGAGCGGCATCAGCACGAACGATGCGATGGTCAGCAACCGGACGAGCGCCGCGAACATGCGCCGAGCATAGACGCCACGACCTTTCGGTAGCTTAACCAACATCAACGCGCCTCCAGTCCGCCGAGGATCGGGCAATCGGGGCGGTCGTCGCCATGACACTGAGCAGCCAGCGCGACAAGCGTGCGCCGCATCTCGTCGAGCTGGTGCGCCTTGCGCTCGAGTTCCGCCGCGCGGGCGAGCGCGAGCGCCTTGACGTCGCCGCTCGAGCGGCTGCGGTCGTGCCACAGCGCCAGCAGCTGGGAGATTTCCTCGGTTGAGAAACCGACGTCCCGCGCCCGGCCGATGAAGCGCAGCGTATGCACATCGCGGTCATCGTAGTCACGGTAGCCCGAGTCCCGGCGGGCGGCGGCGGGCATAAGCCCGATCTTCTCGTAGTGGCGGATCATCCGCTGGCTGATGCCCGAGGCAGCTGAGGCTTCGCCGATCTTCATCGGACCAGCTCCAGCCCAGCGTAGGCCAGCAACGCAAGGATCACGGCCCAGCAGGCCCAATAGCCAACCTTCTCGAGCGCCGACGGCTGATAGCCTTTCGCGGATTGCAGCCGCATGATGCCGATCATCCCGAACAAGTGGATAACGACTCCCGCCGCCAGCGCCGGCCATCCCAAGGGGCCCAGCGGTTCTGCGAAGATCACCCCCACGCCGAATCCGGCTACGGCTGCCCCGACGGCGGAGAGCGACGCGAGGGCGGAGCGCGCGCGATCCTGGCCGATGCCTCCCGTCGCTATCATAGCCGCACGCTCCGCAGCCGCAGCGAATTCCCTATCACCGCGACCGAGCTGAACGCCATCGCCGCTCCGGCGATGATCGGGCTCAGCAGGATGCCGAACCAGGGGTAAAGCACACCTGCCGCGATCGGCACGCCGGCGGCATTGAATACGAAGGAGAAGAACAGGTTCTGACGGATGTTGCGCATCGTCGCCCGGCTCAGGCGCCTCGCCCGGACGATCCCGCCGAGATCGCCTTTGACCAGCGTCACGGCGGCACTCTCCATCGCCACGTCGGTGCCGGTGCCCATCGCGATCCCGACGTCGGCGGCTGCCAGCGCCGGCGCGTCGTTGATCCCGTCGCCGGCCATGGCGACCCGGCGGCCCTCGCGGCGCAAGGCTTCGACCTTCGCCTGCTTCTGGTCGGGCAAGACGTCGGCCATGACCTCTTCGATACCGACCCGGCGCGCCACGGCCTCGGCGGTGCGGCGGTTGTCGCCGGTCATCATCACGACATGGATGCCCCCTCTCCGAAGCGCGGCGACAGCCTCGACCGCACTGTCCTTGATCGGGTCGGCGACCGCAACGATGCCGGCGAGTTGTCCGTCCACGCCGACGAACATGACGCCTTCGCCGTCGGCGCGGTGCGCCTCCGCCTGCGCTTCGAGAGCCTCGGTCGAGATACCCTGGTCCGCCAGCAGCGCCTTGTTGCCGAGCGCCACGCGGCGGCCTTCGACCAGGCCCGTGACGCCCTTGCCGGTGTGCGATGCGAAGTCGGCGCTATCGGGCAGCGCGAGGCCCCGATCCTGCGCCCCTTCGACGATCGCGGCGGCGAGCGGATGCTCGCTGCCCCGCTCGAGCGCCGCCGCCAGCTTGAGCACCTCGTCATCCCCGAACTTAGCTACCGGCGTCACCGCCACCAGCTTCGGCTTGCCGAGGGTCAGCGTGCCGGTCTTGTCGACCACCAGCGTATCGATCTTCTCCATCAGCTCGAGCGCCTCGGCGTTCTTGACCAGCACGCCGGCGGTCGCCCCGCGCCCCGTCCCGACCATGATCGACATCGGCGTGGCCAAGCCGAGCGCACAGGGACAGGCGATGATCAGCACCGCGACCCCGTTGACCAGGGCGTGCGCGAGACGCGGCTCGGGTCCGACGAAGCTCCACACCGCAAAGGCGATCACTGCGACCAGCACGACAGCCGGGACGAACCAGGCCGAGACCTTGTCGGCGAGCGCCTGGATCGGCGCGCGCGAACGCTGTGCGTCGGCGACCATGCGGACGATCTGCGACAGCATCGTGTCGCGGCCGACGCGGTCCGCCTTCATCACCAGGCTGCCGGTACCGTTGACCGTTGCTCCGGTCACCCGGTCGCCCGGGTTCTTCTCGACCGGTACGGGCTCGCCGCTGATCATCGACTCGTCGACCGAACTCCGGCCCTCGGTGACCACCCCATCGACCGGCACCTTCTCGCCCGGCCGGATACGCAGCAGGTTGCCGACGTGGACGTGCTCGAGCGGGATGTCCTCCTCGCTGCCGTCGTCGTTGACGCGACGTGCGGTCTTCGGCGCCAGCCCCAACAGCGCGCGGATCGCCCGTCCGGTCGCCGAACGCGCGCGCAGCTCGAGCACCTGCCCCAGCAGCACCAGCGTGGTGATCACCGCCGCCGCCTCGAAATAGACCGGCACCAGCCCGCCCATCGTGCGCAGCGACTGCGGAAACGCCTCGGGTGCGATCGTGGCGACCACGCTGTAGCCGTAGGCCACCCCGACGCCGAGGCCGATCAGCGTGAACATGTTGAGATTGCGGGTCTTGAGCGAGGCCCAGAACCGCTCGAAGAACGGCCAGCCACCCCACAGTACGACCGGAGTCGCGAGCGCCAGCTGGACCCACATCGAGGTCCGCATCGGCAGCAGCTCCCAGCCGAGCAGCTCCGCTGCGATCACGAGCAGCGCCAGCGGCACCGTGAACAGCGCGCTGACCCAGAACCGCCGGCTCATGTCGATGAGCTCGGGGTTGGGCCCCTCCTCCAGCGTCGGCTCGAGCGGCTCCAGCGCCATGCCGCAGATCGGGCAGTTCCCCGGCGCGTCGCGGCGGATCTCCGGGTGCATCGGGCAGGTCCAGATGGTCCCGTCCGCTGCCTCGGGGAGTGCACCCATCGCCGGGTGAGTCACCGCAGGATCGGTCGAGGGCGAATTGAGGTAGCGGTCGGGATCGGTCTTGAACTTGTCGAGACAGCGGGCGCTGCAAAAGTGATACGTCGCGCCTGCCAGCTCGTGCCAGTGCTGCGAGGTGCGGCTGTCGACTTTCATGCCGCACACCGGATCGGTCACCATCGCCCCATCGGTGCGATGCTCCTGGGTCTCCGCGTGCTGATGCGTGCCGTGGCAACACTCCGCCATGTCCGGTCCTTTCACCGAGTCGCTTCGTTGCCCGTCTTCATGGAGTTTGACACAATGTCAGGGTCAAGGGGCAAATTCCGCAGCTCCCTAGACTCGAAGACCGCGAGGCGTGTCTCCCCATTCGTAGATGACCGGAGCCGGACTACCGGCCGCAGAGCACTATCTGAGGAGCTAACGAACAGCTTCTCGGATTTGCGGCAGCATCTCCTGCGTCACCACCGCACGACGTGGGGCAAGGGGTTCACGGCCACGCTCGCCATTGGCCTCGATGTCCTCGATCAGGAGCTTCATCTCGGCGATCTCTCTCACCTGCGAGGAGATGATCTCGTCGGCGAGCACGCGGACCCGAGGATCGCTGATCGCCGCCTTCCTGGCATTGTTGATCGCGATGGAATGGTGCGGGATCATCGAGCGCATGAAGGTCACGTCCCCGACAAGGGCTTGGCTGCGGTTTACCGCGAGCAGAGCGAGGCCGGCGACGATCGCGCCGATCAGCACCACTAGCTTGGTCGGCTTGCCTTCGTACATCGACCACATGAACCCGAGCATCACCGCGGTCATGACGCAACCCATCACCAGCGAGGCCACAAGCCGGTTGACGCTGAACATGGCGTGCTCCGAGCTGTAGACGAGCTGGTACATGAGCACGAACATGATGACGCTCGAGGTGGCGATCATGGCGGCGAAGCGGCCCCACCCCATCTTCATTGCGCTCTGATGAGTTCCTTGCATCGGTTTCCTCCGCAGCTCGTCCGAAGTTTGCACCGCGCGATAGTCGGTGAGCGCGGGCACGCAGTGGTCAAAAGAGCTGCTCGGAGGGTGGTTCCGACAAATTGCGAGGCCATTCGGCTGCGGGCAACTTAGAATGACCAGCATTTGGCCGTTGCCCTGCAAAAATGACCGCACCGGAGAGCGCCGGCCAATGACATGAGAGCCGGACATGGCGCTTAGCCGAACGGCAGCGAACGGGCCGTCTGCGGACCGACAGCTATCGGCGTCAAATCGCGGAAAGCGGACATTGGCTTGGCTCGGCGGTCGAATCGCTAGGACCCAACGCGGGACGTTCAATCCATTCCCGCCTCTTCTATCGTCAGGACCTTCGTTCGTCGGGGTCGAGCATTCATGCGAACGGCGCGGCAGCGAGAATATTCTGGCTCTGAACGATGACATTGCACCATCGCTTCGCCCGGGTGATCGCATTGTAGAGCAGGCGACGCTTGTGTTCAGCATCGCCGCCCACCTGATAGGGCCAGATGACCACGACGCCCTCGAACTCCCTATTCTTGGCCTGCTGCACTGTCATCGCCGTGAGCTGATGCGACGCGCCGCCTCCATGCTGCCGTCGCAGCGAGACCTGCCGTGCAATGACGGCGTCGATCTCCGCACGGGAAAAATTGGCCCGCCCGCAGGCGTGAATCTGGTTTTCGATCCATGACAGTGTCGCACGCACGGGTCCGGTCCGCGGCATCGCCCGCAGCGCTGCGCAGGCCGCCGCCGCCGGCGTATCAGTCGCAAGATCGAGACCAGCGATGATCGCCTGCGCCTCGTCGCGGTCATTGCTTTCCCAATGGACGGTGTAGGGCCCGTTGTTATGTCTGCCGCACGGCCCTTGAGCGACCCGGGCGACAACCGACGTGGCAAATCCGCCTTGCAGCGCTGGTGTGATCACCGCGACATCGCCGCCCTGCCGCCAGGCGATGGCATTCGCGAGCAGCGTCGCGGCCAGCGGTACGCTGGCGCCCGGCGGCAGCAGCTTGAATCCGGCGCCGTTGACCGGCGCATTGCCCGCGCGGATCGCGGTTGACGCTGCCAGCAAACCCGGCGCGCTCGTTCGGCGCACCTGGAGTAACGTCTCCGGCTCTGCGTCTTGTCGGAGCCAGGCGACCAAGGGATTGGGTCGAAGCGCCTGATCGAGACACTGGAATTCGTCGGCGGCGATCAGCGCATGGACGGCGCCCGCGAGCGACCTGAGCATGCGCAGGCGCTCAGGCTTGAGATCCTGACCCTCATCAACGAGCACAATCGGGAAGCTCGCCGCGACCCAATCGCAGACTTGCGGCTGCTCCAGCAGCATACCGGCGGCCTCGCAGACCAGATCGAATTCGCCTTCGGTCACGGGAGCAATGGCGAGCGCTCCTGCGAGGCCCCGCCACCGGCGATAGACGCGCCACGCAAAGGCATCGATCGTGCAGCACTCGACACGGCCACGCAGATTGACGACCGAGCGCAGCCGCTCGGACAGGCGCCGCCGCGACCCGTGCATGAAGGTCAGGGCGAGGACGCGCTGTCCGTCGTTCAGTGGATGGGTCTCGAGCCGTTCTGCCAGCATATCCATGAGCCGGTATGTCTTCCCGCACCCGGCACCGCCTTCGACGGCCTGGATGGTCACGGCGCAAAGACCTTGATCGTCGGATGGTTCGCGTCCGCCACGAAGAGCGGATTATCGATGCCTTGAGCGACCGCAGTGATGGCGTTGAGGAGCGTCCGCGCGCGTGCGCAGCACGCCTCGTTCGCGCCGATCGCGCCTGCAATCGCCTCGTAGCTCGAACTGTCTTTCTTGAGCCCGCCTGTCGCCCGTACGTCGTCCTTGAGGCGCGCGACGAGATTGGTGACATTTGCGGGAGGATTGTCGATCGAGATGGTCGGCAGGCAGGCGGCCGCATCGGCATCGATGATCCAGCCGATCACATCCTCGAGCATCTGGCCGTCCGCCCACCGCAGGATGATCCCCGAATTCGGGGCGTCGGCTGCGGCGAGAATATTAGCGTAGCCGATGCCCTCGGGATCGCCATCGACCAGCGCGACCACGCGCGGGTGAAGCGATGACATCGCTGCAACCGTGCGCACGACAGCGCCGTCGTGGGTAGGAATGACGCCGACAAAAGCGTCGAACCGGCATTCATCGGCGGCGGCCCAGCTCTGATGAAGGTCGACGGCGCGGACGAGCAGACCGAGCCATTCATAATCGGTCCGGCCCTCGGGGATCAGCACGAAGTCATGCATGACTGCCGCGATCGTCTCGACCCGGTTCACCTGGAATAGCTTGCGGATGCTGTTTGGCGTGTCAGCCGGCAAAGTCGATTGCAGCAGCGGCACTGAGGTCAGAATGCCGCCTTCGTTGCGCAGGACCGCGACGCCGTCGGGGTCCGCTAAGGCCGCAACCATTGGCGAGTGGGTCGAAACCAAGGTCTGACGGGACAGCGACTGGATGCGATGCACCAGCCGCCGCTGCAACGCCGGCGGGACATGCAATTCGGGCTCCTCCAGCGCCATCCAGAAATTCTCGTCGGCTTCCACCCGCAGTCGACCGAATTGTAGGAGCAGCAACAGGTGCTGGAGTGACAGCAGCCCGCTACCATGCCGCTTCGCGGGGAGCGGCACGTCTGCCCCGTTATGGGCATAGTGCGACACGACAGATTCAAGCAGCCCGTCGGAATCGGTGGGCGTCACTCGCAGATGCAGCGTGGGGTTTGTCCGGAAGAAACCGCGCAGCTCCTGATTGAGCCGGTCGACGATAGGCGACAGACGTTCGTCCTGCTCGAGCATCGCCTCCGGCGTACGCAAGCGGTCGCGTTCAGCGAGAACCGATTCCGCGGGCTGTCCGTTGCCGGCCGCGACAACGCGGCGGAAAAGCTCGGAGCCGAACGATACGGTCCGGTCCCAAGTCCGCGCCGCAGGCACGAAGAAGAAGCCGAGTTCGCGGATCAGACGGGCGGGAAGCGGAGTCGCCATCTCGTCATCGAACACATCGCCGACACTGTCGTCGTCATGGAAATAGCGCAGCGTCTCCACCTCGAGCGACGGGCGATGGAACCGCGCCGAAAAGGCTATCTGGCAGGCCAGCTTCCATGCTGGGTCTGTACGCGCAGGATGAACGGTGCCGGTCGCCGGATTCCACCATTTGACGATGCCCCGGTCGTCGCGAAACCAGTTCGAATGCTGGGCCGGATCGTCCTCATGGAACCCGATCACGGTCGCGGTCAGGCGAATACGATCGCGTGGCTGAGGATTGCTGCCATGGAAATCATGTTCGGTGAGCTGGCGTATCATCCGATCGCGACCGAACAACAGCGCCAGCGCCTCGATCACGGTGGTCTTGCCGCAATTGTTCGCACCGACCAGAACCGTATGCGGCGAGAAGCGGACTATGCCGTCTCGCACGCCCCTGAAATTCTCAATTTTTAGGTTGGTGATCTCCATTCCATCCCCCCGTCATCGATTGGATAACTATCGGAGCGTTTCAGGCTGTCCGCGAGAGAACAGTCTGTTCCCATCGCGTTGGTCGCCTGCTCCTTAGGTGAGAGAGCGTAGGTACGATGGTTGTCGGTCGTGCAGCGGATCAAGGCTCGCCGTCCGCCGCATAGTCATAATCGTCGCCTTGCCATTCGGGTTCGAAATAGGCCTCGTGCCTGCCCCCTGATACCCGCAATCCATTGAAGCCGTCGGTCGCGTCGAGCACGGCGTCACGCACGTCCTCGCCGATGCCGTCATACCAACTCTGCGGCATGACCTCGACGCCGTACCAGGCTTGGCAATTGGAATCGCACCAGATCGATGTGATCCGCATCCGCACCAGATCGGGCATGGCGTTGACCATTCGGCGCATCGTCGCCAGTTCGTGCATAATCGACCAGCGGCTCTCGATCGTTACGCCGCGATAGAATTCACTCCCTTCTTCCGCCTGCGGTCCGGCAGCGGCGATGTCGAGATCACGCTGGTGCTTGAGCATTGCCGCGAGTTCAGGCGCAATCTCGATGATCTCGAGCGGGCCAAGGGCACTCTCGGAATCCTGCGCCGCATCATCGCCTCCGCCGGAAACCGCGTAAGTCTGCACCGCATTGTGATAGTCGGCGAACCCCGCGTCACGGGCGACCTGTTCCAGAGCGGCGTTATGGCTGATCCCGGTATCCCGCTTGAGCTTCACCGCTGCCCGCTTCAGGCCTTCGAGCGTGGCAAATCGCTTGGTCATGACCATCTCCATCGGCCATGCGCGAAACGTTGCCCGCTAACGCTTCCCATGGCCGTGAAATGGCATGGCGTAGAAAATGCTGACAGTGCCGGTGAGGGCTTCGCCATACGGGCGGCCTGCTCCTGTCGCGAGCCAAATCAATCTACCGAAAACACGATCACTCGCAAGGGTGATAGCGTCGGAGATCCACCGTTTGCGCTAGTGGAGAGTGGGTAGTGTTTCACGGTCACGTCAAATGCGTGAAGTTCTTTTTGACGCGTCAGATCGGAGTGCCACCGTATGGCCGATAGTCGACGGTCCGCTTTAGGGCGGGGGCCGCGAAAGCTGACGGCCTATATGCTGGACTACGGCGGTTACTTGGTCCCGGTCACTCCGCCCGCCCCATTTCGCCCGTTTTGACCCCCAGATGCAAAAAAATCGCGTCACTGGTGTCACCCTTGAAATAGACCCCTTCATATCTCCTTTTTGTTGACCTATATGGCGCCACATGGAAGCGCTGACTGAGACCGCGGACACCCTAGCATCCGACACGACCGCCGAGGTCGAGGCGGCACGGACCACGATTAAGGACAAGTGGCAGGGAGCGGTCACTGAGGGTTCTGGCTTTGTGGCAGTGCCTGTCGCGCTGCTACGGCTCCAGTCGAAGTACGGCCTCACGCCGACCGAAATGCTCGTCCTGATCAACCTGCTCGCGCATTGGTGGGAACCGGACAGCGTGGTCTACCCGCGATCCACGACGATCGCGAAGCGCATGGGGGTGGATAAGCGCACGGTTCAACGTGCGACGCACAAGTTGGAGAAGGCCGGACTTCTGACACGGCGCACGACCGACGATGGTCGCCGCATCTTCATCTTCGATCGCCTCGTGCAGCAGCTCGCCCGCGACGTGCCTGCGGCCTTTGCCGTCCATGCGCGGGAAACGTTCGGTTCGTAGACGCGGTGCCGCGGCCTCCCGCCTTGAAGCCTCACCAGGAGGTTCTTCCGCCCGAAAGCTCGGCGGGCGGACTCTCGCCTATCGAGCGAGCGATCGAGCGCAGCGACATCAAAGTCGACGTCGCCGCATGTATCCGAAACATGTTCTTGGGCATTGCGGCCGTCATCCTCGCGTTGGGTGCAGTGCTGTATCCTGAGGCGCTTTCCTTTCCGAACGCTACTCAAGTCGTCGTTCGCCTCCTCCCGGGTTAGCCTACTAAAATAACGGGCATTTGGCGTTTTGTGCACAACCGTGCTCTGGGTGGAGAGGAACAGCCTGCTGCACGGAGAGAAGTTCATGGGAGGCCCGGAGGTACAGTGGACTTGTGATCGCACGCTTATTTCCGAAGCGCATGCTGTCCTGAGCGTGGCGATCCTCGAACGGCCGCTTTCAAGATTCTCCGCGTTGACGCTGAACGACGGAGATGAGGGCGCAAAGCGGACCTCATCTTCCCAGCTGAACAGAAATTTCCCAATGATTTGAGTGCCCATCTTCATCATGTCGGGCGCGCCATTTCAGAACAGAACTATGAACGCCGAACGCCGCCGTTTCTACGCTTGAAGCGGCGACCAACGTTCGCAGCAGTTCCGACTTCGATCCCATGATGCGAACCTCGTCGTCGGCAACCTCGACACGCTGCGCCAGCGCGCGTAGATGGTCGCGGCGGTAGCCGCCATCGTTGAGCCTGATCCGTTCACGGGCTTTGCGGGCAAACCCCTTGAGCATATCGGGGGTGACGCCCTGATTGCCTGAACTATCGAGCGCGAACTGCGTGCGCTCCGCGTCGGCGGCGGCTTGATCCCGCAATGCCTTGAGGCTCACCATGCGTTCCTTTGCCATGGCGTCGTCCTTGTCCACCATGCCGGCTTCGATGGCGTCAAAGAGACGGCCGAGCCGCTGGTCGGCTTCCGTGATTCGCCTTTGAAGCTCGGCAAGATGCTCGCGGCGGCGCTCGGTGCGTTCCTGTCGGCGGTCGATGACGCTGGCAAGGACGGTTTCCAACCGCTTGGGCAGGAGCAGGCGGTCCCCGATATAATCGGCGACCGTATGGTCCAGCTTGTCCATGGGGATTGTGCGACCCTTGCAGCCGGTCTTGCCCTGCCGGGCCTTGGTCGAGCAGGTATAGTAGCGGTATGTCGCGCCCGTGCTGCCTTGGCCGGTGCGAAGGGTCATCGCTCCCCCGCACTTGGCGCAGAAG
This sequence comes from Rhizobiaceae bacterium, assembly GCA_035556195.1. Classification (GTDB taxonomy): domain Bacteria; phylum Pseudomonadota; class Alphaproteobacteria; order Rhizobiales; family Rhizobiaceae. The sequence continues at coordinate 4,902 of DATMFK010000021.1, read as the reverse complement.
CAAATGCCGGTCAGGAGCGTCGGGCCGCTGGAGACACGTGCAGGCGTCACCATGGGATTGCGGGACTTGAGGCGGGCTTGCACCGCGTCGAACGTCTCGCGCTCGATTAGGGGCGGCACCGCCATGATGGCGACCTCGCTCTCCGGCTTCTTCTCCCGGTCCTTATGCGAGCGGGTGTTGAACCTGTGGTAGCAGTGCTGTTGGGGCTTAGCATGGCTGCTGCCATTGCAATCATCGGTGTTGTCCGCGGCGGCCCGGAAATCACTCTCGTCATCGCCTTATCAATGATCCTGATTGTGATCGTGGGCAGTCTGATCGGCATGATTCTGCCGTTCCTCCTGAGTCGCTTCAACATGGACCCGGCGACCGCCAGCACGCCCGTTGTGACCTCGATCGCTGACGCGACTGGCGTGCTGATCTATTTCAGCATCGCAAAATCCATCCTTGCGATGCCGTGAAAAACCTCACTGCATAGTGGTTGCAGGAGGAAATCATTCCTGAATTTTCAGGCTATATGGGCTAGAACGAAACCCCAATGAGAAAGGACTATCATGCTTTATTTGGATATACCGACAAGAAATGAAATATCATTTTTAGCTGGTAAGCGCGGATATGGGAGTGTTTCGATTTATTTGAAGACTTCACCTCTCGTAGAAGACGTGCAGGCGTCGCGTATAGATCTAAAGAATTTCATTAAAGAAGCACAAAACCAGCTTGAAGACGCAGCCTTTGATAAGCGACGTCTGGCCGTGTTGCTCGACGGGCTTAACGATTTATTGGATGATGACGAGTTCTGGCGCTTTCAGGCGAATAGCCTCGCGATCTTTGCCACACCAGACAGCATTCTGACCTATCGCCTTGCAAACGACCTGACATCAATGGTGCAGGTTGCGGACCGCTTCCACCTTAAACCGCTGTTCCGGGCAATTACTTTCCCGCATTCAGCGTTTGTTCTAGCCCTGTCCGAGAATGCAGTCCGTCTCATTGAAGTTCACGCTGATCTTCCAGCGGATGAGGTTAAAGTCCCAAATATGCCGAAAGATGCGGCTTCGGCGGCCGGGAAATCGACCCTCAATGATCGCACGTTCAGCCGTCGCATCCATGGCTCTGAAGGCCAAAATGTCCGGTTTGAGCAATATGTGCGCAAGGTGGACGCCGCGCTGCGCCCGATATTGGCGGGGCGTGAAATACCTCTAATCCTTGCCGCTACAGGCCGGCTCGCGGAATTGTTCAAACAGATCAGCTCCTACGGCAACCTTTTGAGCGAGACGATCACCATAAGCCCAGATCGGCTAACCCCGGCTGAACTGGCAACACGCGCAAGGCCTGTTCTCGACGGGGCGTATGCTGCTCAGATTGCAGAGATCAAAACCCTGTTCGAGAAACGCGAAAGCGAGAATCGGACAACTACCGATATTTCCGATGCTGCACGGGCTGCTACATTTGGCGCAATTCAGACGCTGCTGGTGGACATAGATTCCGTTGTCGCGGGTTTTGTGGATGATGAGACAGGCGCGGTGACCTTCGTAGAAAATGACGATGCAAAGGCGTATGGTGTAGTCGATCAGATCACCGCAAGAGCCTTTGCCAGTGGCGCTACAATTCTCGCCGTCCGTAAAGAGGAAATTCCGGGCGGAGGCGATCTAGCCGCAATCCTTCGCTATCCGCGTTGATTCAAGGGGGGCATGGGGGACCGCCTCCAATGCCCCCAATTGGGAAAGGCTGCCATGGCTATCAGCACAATACTAATTGCAGTGGCAATGCAGGATGGCGACGAACGCATTGCAGCGAGAGCCGTCCAGCTTGCTAACCAGCATGGGGCACAACTTGTTGCTGTCCATGTAATTGAAGACTTTCCAAATGATGACGGGCATTTGCCGGCCTCGCTTGATGCCGCCGCACTGGCGCGAATGATTGCCAAGCAGAGGACGGGACACCTCGAAACGTTGCTGAACGCTGCGAAGGTCCCGCCAAGCCTCATAGTAGAGGCCGGGAAGCCCCATGCCGTCATTGAGAGACTGGCCGCGACTTATAAAGCGGACCTGCTTGTGATTGGACCGGGAATTGCGAAGAACTTGCGTGAAAGAGTGTTTGGTTCGACCGCTGATCGCGTCATCAGATCCGCGCCCTGTCCCATTCTTGTAGTGCGCAGCACATCGCCGGCTCCATATCGCCACATCGCAATCGGCGTCGATTTTTCCGAATATGCGAAGGCCGCCGCGCGCCACGCGGCGCATTTGGTTCCGGACGCCTCGCGCGAGTTGCTTCACACGGTCGAGATTCCTTTGGGCTTTGAACAGGCCATGTTGAAAGCCGGCACCCCGCAGGCTGAGATTGAGCATTACCGGAAGGCCAAAGTCCGTGCGGCCCGAACCGAGCTTATTCAGCTCTACGGGGACGCAGGCCGATTGCCGAAGGGAACCCGGATCAAGGTTCAGTATGGCGATGCGGCGGCCGCGCTACTACGCGCATCATGGCAGCGCGGAACGGACCTCATTGCTGTTGGAACGCAAGGGGCAAATGCCGTGTCTCAACACCTTCTCGGAAGCGTGGCGCGAAAGGTTCTCTCGGGCGCGAGATGCGATGTTCTGGTTATTCCAGCGTCCGCATTGTGTCGGCGCGATGAGAGTGCGGCACTGGACGAATAGGCGGGTATCTGCATCAAACCGGCCGTCGTGTGTTTTGAATAATCAACGCTTCGATATCTCATTCTCGGCACTGCTATCATTCAGAACTGCGTCGCGTGATACTTCTTTGAGAAACCTGTCTCCTGTTGCCAGACGGCGGCCGAGGTGCTGCATGAAGCCCTCGAACCGCTCTGCTGCTTTGGCGCGGGCTGATTGTCTCGCTGCATCCGGTAAAGGCGGTGTAATCGTCATCCAGTAATGGATGAACTGTGCGACCGTCTCGCCGAGGATGGCGAGATCCAGGTCGAGCGTGTCGATCTGGCGGCCGAGCTTGTCCAAGCGGCGCGACATGGCGGCTTCAAGCTGGTCGTCGGCACCGCCGGACAGGTAGGACATGGCGGCCGCCTCCACGATGGCGGATTTCGAGACATTGCGGCGCAGCGCCACCGAGCGGCGCAGCGCCATCGCCTCGATCTGCGGAATGAGCGCGGGGTCGAAATAGATATTCAGGCGGGTTCTGGTTGCCATGGGCGTATCCTCAAAGGTCGATTCCGTCATCGGGGTTCAGCGCCACCTGCCGCGCGACCATCCTCATGCGCTGGCGCATGGCGCGGGCCTTGGCCGCGTCAACGTCCGGCTCGTCGTCCAGAAACTCGAACTCCTGTTCGGGCGATGGCGGCGGGGCGATGATTTCCTCATGCTCGGGTAAATCCGGCTCGCGGCGGATGCCGGCATTGGCAGGATCACCCTCGGTGCCGTCTGCGGCGTCGGTCGCGGAACGGCTTTCCGCCGCGACCACGCGGCCGGACCAAACATCGGCGGATGGGCTGGGCGCCAGCGGAGCGGCGGCCAGATCGGGCGGGGTCAGGATGCGTTCCTGAAACCGCGCATCCTCGAAATAGCGGGCCTTGGTGGCACGGATCGGCGGCGTGCCCGCGACCATCACGATTTCGTCTGTGGGCGGAAGCTGCATGATTTCGCCGGGCGTGAGTAGCGGCCGGGCCGTCTCCTGCCGCGACACCATGAGATGCCCGAGCCACGGGGCCAGCCTGTGCCCGGCATAGTTGGTGGAATCGCGCAGCTCGGTCGCGGTGCCGAGTGCGTCGCTCACCCTTTTGGCAGTCCTTTCGTCATTGGTCGCAAAGCTGACGCGCACATGGCAGTTGTCGAGAATGGCGTTGTTCGGGCCATAGGCGCGCTCGATCTGGTTGAGGCTCTGCGCAATCAGGAAGCCTTTGAGGCCGTAGCCTGCCATGAAGGCGAGCGCCGATTCAAAGAAGTCGAGCCGGCCGAGCGCCGGAAACTCGTCCAGCATCAACAGCAGCCGATGGCGCTTGCCCAAGGTAGTCAGTTCCTCGGTCAACCGCCGGCCGATCTGGTTGAGGATCAGGCGGATGAGGGGCTTGGTGCGGTTTATGTCGGACGGCGGCACGACCAGATAGAGCGTGACAGGCCGGCGGCTGCCGACCAGATCGGCAATGCGCCAGTCGCATCGTGCGGTGACGCGCGCCACCACGGGATCACGATACAATCCCAAAAACGACATGGCGGTGGACAGCACGCCGCTTCGCTCGTTCTCGCTCTTGTTCAACAGCTCGCGGGCCGACGACGCGATGACGGGATGAACGCCAGCCTTGCCTAGATGCGGCGTGTCCATCATGGCGCGCAAGGTCGCCTCGACCGGGCGGCGCGGATCGGACAGGAAGTTGGCGACGCCCGCCAGCGTCTTGTCGGCCTCGGCATAGAGAACATGCAGGATCGCGCCGACCAGCAGGCTATGGCTGGTCTTTTCCCAATGGTTGCGCTTGTCGAGGCTGCCTTCGGGATCGACCAGAATATCCGCGATATTCTGAACGTCCCTGACCTCCCACTCGCCTTGCCTGACCTCCAGCAACGGATTGTAGGCGGACGATCCGGCGTTGGTCGGATCGAACAACAGGACACGGCCATGTCTGGCGCGAAAGCCGGCTGTCAGCGTCCAGTTCTCGCCTTTTATGTCGTGGACGATGGCGGATGCGGGCCATGTCAGCAGCGTCGGCACCACAAGGCCGACGCCCTTGCCCGATCGCGTCGGGGCGAAACACAACACATGCTCGGGACCGTCATGGCGCAGATAGTCCCTGTCGTATCGGCCGTGACGTGACCCCCAGCATTCCTCCAGCTGGGATTAGAGCCGGGCGGTTTTGTTGCGCATGAGCGCGGTTGAAGCAATGGCCTGCGTAGCGGAGCCCGTAGGGCGTAGCGAAGCAGGCCATTGCTTATCCAGTTCGGCGGC
>DATMFK010000020.1:0-7019 GCA_035556195.1 Rhizobiaceae bacterium | reverse complement strand
TCGCACGCCGCCTGGGCGAGCGCGGCGGACTTGTCGCAAAGGCCCACCAGCCGCCCGTTCGATGTGCGGGCCAGGAAAGCCAGATGATCATGCGCGATCACGCCGCAGCCGATTACGGCCGCGCGCAAAGGCGCGCCGCTCTCCACCGTCATGCCCGCCCCCCATCAAGAAGCAATTGCCGCACGCGCGCGGCACAGGCGGCGAGATCGTGCGACTGCTCGACTCTTTCGCGCGCGGCCCGGGCCAGCCGAAGCCGCAACTCGGGTTCGCGCACCAGTCGTGCGATCGCCGCGGCCAGCGCATCGGCACGCGCAGGGGGTACAGTCAGCGCGGTGACTTCGTTTTCAGCCAATTCAGGAATTCCCGCGATCCAGGTGGTGATGCAAGGGGTGCCGACCGCCATTGCCTCCATCAGCGAAACGGGCAAGCCCTCGCTGAACGAGGCCATGCAGAAAATGTCGGCCGCTTCCAGTTCACCGCGCACGGCGGGCGGCGGAAGTTCGCCGGCGAAGCTGACCGACTGCGCGATGCCCCGCGCCCGGGCGGCCGCTTCCAGCTCACCGCGATAAGGTCCATCTCCGACGATCCGCAGCCGAACCGGCGTTCCCGCATCGAGCAAGAGGCCGACCGCTTCGATCAGGATGTTGAAGCCTTTTTCCGGCGAGAGGCGCCCCAGCGCCAGCAGCAGCGGCGCCCCGTCCGGAGCAGGAGGATCACGGAAGCAAAAGCCCGAAAGGTCGATCCCGCAGCGCGCGACGTGGAATTTCGGCCACAGCACCGGCGGCGTGACAAGGCAAAGCTGCGAGCGCGTGAAATCGCTGATGCAGAACACCGCCGCGGCATCCCGCGCCTTGAGATCGAGCCGGGCTTCGGCCGGATCGACGAAATCGTGATAGCCGTGGATCGTGAAGCTGAATTCAATCGGCCGCCCCTGCGCGCGGCTTATGGCGCAAGCGAGCCATGCGATCGTCGCAGGGGCGAGCCCGAAATGGGCGTGCAAGCGCGCGATTCCCATGCGGGCCGCGCCATCGGCCACCAGCGCGGCCTGCGCCAGGTGCGCCAGCCTCCGGGCCACGCGCCGGGGGTCCCCGCCCCCGCTCGCCAGCGCTGTGCGCCAGACCTTTGCCATCGCCAGAGGGTGGCGCAGCGTCTTTCGCAGCAGCGAGAGCACCGCCCGCAGAGGCATGGACTTGAGATAGGTGGTGCGCGCGATGCGCTCGTCCGCTCCCTCGCGCGAACGCTCGATGGCGTCGGGCGGATTCATCGCGAAGCACGCCACTTGCACTCCGGCTTGCTCCAGGGCGTCGATCTCGTTCGAGATGAACGTCTGCGCCAGCTTGGGATAATGCGTCATCACGTAAGCGACGCGCGGATCGGGTGAGGCGGCGTTCATTTGTACATCACCGTTCCACCGGTCCGGCCTCTCAGCCGCCGAACGGCGAAGCGCACGATACCGATCAACTCGGCATATTTGCCGGCCACTGCCAGGCGGGCGGCAAACCACCCGTCGCGCCGCCCATTTCTCACGAACTGGGCCAAAGCAGCGGCCGGCCACAGGGCCAGCCACAGCGGATGCCAGGCGATGGCCAATACGAGGGCGGCGAGCGGCAGCAGGCCGGCCCACAGGATCGCGCGCGTCAGCTGCCGGGAATAGAGCCGGCCGCCGGGCGAATTGCCCGTGGCCAGCCAGGCTTGCGCATAGCCGATGCCGCTGCGCACGACGCGCCGCCACCACTGGGAAAACCGGGTCATCGCGGCGTCATGTATGGTCATCGGGGCGTCGAGGCGCATGATGGCCCACTCTGACGCGCGCAGGCGGGCGCAGAGTTCCGGTTCCTCCCCGGCAATCATCGCCGGATCGAAACCACCGGCAACCAGATAGGCGCCGCACCGGAACATCGCATCACCGCCGCAAGCCTCGGCCGTGCCCACCGGGGTCGCCCATTCGCGGTCGATCAGGCGATTATAGGGCGATGCTTCCGGATGGCGTTCGCGCCGCCGGCCGCAGACCGCGGCATAGCGCGGCTCCGCATCGAGGAAGACCGCCGCCTGCTCCAGCCAGCCGGCTTCCACCTCGCAATCGCCATCGACGAACATCACGTATTCGGGCTCGCCCATGGTGGCCAGCATGGCCTGGAATCCCTCCGCGCGGGCGCGGGCGGCGGTGAAGGGGCGATCCGATGCCAGCAGGTGAACGGTTGCGCCCATTTCCCGCGCCAAATCCCGGCTCCCGTCCGTCGAGCCGCTATCCACGTAGATGACCGGGACGCGCCGGGGATCGAGCGAGCGCAGGCAGCGCTCCAGGCGCGCGCCCTCGTTGCGGCCGATGGTAATGACCGCGAGCCGCTGCCGGGCCTCAGCCATGGAGACCCTGCCCCAGTGCCCACCATTCGGAGAAGGTCAGCGCAAGTCCCAAGGCGCCCACCGCCAGCTTTAACGTCACAGCCGCGACGCCGAGTAGCGCGGTAAGCGCAAGATCATCGGCCACTGTCGCCAGCCTCTCCCCCTGTAGAATTGGCGCCAATACTGCCCAACGCATCGCTTCGGCCAGGATCAGCACGAATAGCGCCACGAACAGGCTTGCATGACCGATCGCCAGCGGCAGCCCGACGAGCAGAACTACGAACTTGGCGCTATTGGCGAAGGCACCCGGCCCTGGCCGACCGCAGCCCATCAGCATCGCGTCTGCGAATGAACTGAGCACCTTGAACCAAACACCGATGAGCAACACCGGAAGCATGAAAGCCGCCAGGCGATAGCGCGGATCCAGGAGCAGCAAGACCACCTCATCCGAAGCCGCGATAGCCACCGCAATGACCAAGGCGACTAACCCGAGAAAGAAACGTCGCCGCCCTCTCAACCGCCCTGCTGCTTCAGTTCGATTTTCCCCCAATGCTGCAAGTTTGGGGAAAATAAGTGTGGAACCAACCCTATTTCCGAGCTGGTCGAAGAACCCAGCAAATGTTCGAGCATAACCATAAACACCAGCCACGGATAGTGGCAGCACGGCAACGAAGTAAAGATTATCCGTACTCGAGGCCGCAAAATAAATCATGGTTGAGAAGAAAATCCACTTTCCGAAGTGGAAGATTTCACGGGCCGCAGACTTGTCCCAGCAAAAGGACGGCCGATGCATCCCGCCGATCAAGTAGCTCATGATAGTTGAAAACAAGGTGCTCGCCATCAGACCCCACACAAGCGCCCACACGGAAGACATGACGGCCGCAAGTGCAATAGTGAGTGCACACTGGAACGCCATGCACCCCAGTTCGTAGACTGCACGGGTCCGCAACCATATGTGCCTCTGCATTAAAAAGAGGTTCGGCGACTGCAGTCCAGTGAAGGTAAAAACCGAGCTGATTGCGAACAAGATAGGCGTCAGTTCAGGGTGCCCGTAAATTGAACCGATGGGCACGGCCGCGACAATCGTCGCGCCGGTAAGAAGTGCTCCGCGAAGCACCTGCAAGGTCCAGGCGGTATCGAGGAACCGCCTTTCGTTGCCGCGCGGCGATTTGACGACACTCTGGCCGATACCGATGTCGGAAAGAAGCTCCGCACCCGTGCGCAGGGTATTAACCAGCAGCATGATGCCGAACATCTCCGGCGCCAGCAGGCGCGCGAGCACTACGCTGGTAACCAGGCGAACAATCTGATTGATCCCGAACGGCACGGCGATCCAAACCGCCTGGCCGCCCAGCCGATCGCGCCCAAACCACCCGAGCGCGCCTGCCACGCGAAATCGCGAGGGACGTGGAATGGTCGAAGTCATACGAAAGCCGCCGTTACGCACGAACTTCAGTTACTTGACGGCGCGAATGAACGCATAGCTGCTCAAAAACGTCCAATTCCGCTGTGCCGCAAGCGCCGAAAAGTGTTCGTGCGCCTGCTTCAGGCCGGGAATCTTCTCGTAGTAGAAGTGTCCGTAAAAATTCCGGACTTCCACCTCACTGTAGCCAATACCCTTGAGCATGCTCGTCATCCGTGCCGGGTTACCATAACAGGCCGAGTAATAGGCCGGAAACTTGGGGCTGATCGCTCGGCGGGGTGAAAGCGTGGCCAACAGGGCATTGGTCAGCCGCTCGGGTAGCAGCTTGTTGATAACGAAAGGAAAAGCATAAAGCGTCGGGATGAGGTGAAAGGCCGTGCCACCCTCGCGCAGGACGCCGAAGACGTTGCGATGCATCGCCTCGCCATCCGGTACGTGCTCGGCCAGAAAGCGGGAGAACACGACATCATAGGTGTCGCGGAAATTGGCTGCATCGCCGCTGACGTCGAAGCAGGCTTTCTCGTAGCCTTCGGGCAGGAGGGAAAGTTCATGCTCGCTGATGTCATTGACAGTGTACGAGCCAATCGTTTCCGGCATCTCGCTGATCCGGAATGAGGGGTAGCGGCCTGCGCCCAGCTCCAGGATACTGGCGCCGGGATAGGCAGCAACGATCTGCTTAAGCTCGTCCGCATAGCCCATCATTGCGGTGTCCCAAGCCTTGGACGGTTCGATTTTCAATTCCTGGTCTCCTGGCTTCGGAGCGGCAAGCGGCCGTCCGCGGATTGTTCCTGACGCCGCGGCACAGCGCCAACCGTTGGAACTATCGGCATCCGAGCAACGGCCATCTGGCCACGTGCACCAGACCGCTCCGGCGCGGGCGTATCCTTGTTCGTTGCCGCCCCTTCGATCCGGGATGCACGGATTAACCCCGCAATGATTGCGATATTTATCATCAACGGCAGTTGCACAGTGTAAATCATCGTGTTGAATTCGTAAGAGCTATGCACCGCGATCGCCCCTAATGCCGCCACCGACCCAAGCACCCAGCCATCCCGGGATGAACGGCGGTGTCGAAAGGCATGTCGCAGCCCCGCGGCCAGTGGCACCAGCAGAAGAAGCATAAACATGGCCTGGCCCTGGTATCCAAGCTCCGCCCGCGCAAGCAGATAGGAATTATGCACCGGGACCGCGAGGTTCATCCCCCACCATGAAACACCGGCGCGCTGTGAATACCCGTCGGTGTTCGCGGTGGAGACGTAGAGATTGGCGCCGACACCGAACGGATGATCGCTACTCATCGCGTGCGCCGCCTTCTCCATGGCGGCGCGCTGAGTCTCTTCCGTCGTTACCTCCAGCCCGCCGAAACGATCCTCAAGAGTGCCCATGGCAAAAGGGATCGCAGCCAGCAGCAGGCCGACGCTGGCAGCCGCCATGGCGGTCTTGCGCGGCGTGCTCTTGCGAAGCAGCGAGACGACGATCAGCAAGACCGATGCACCGCCGATCAAACCCAGCGTAGCCCGCGACCCGCCGCCCGCGGCAATGATCAGTCCCGCAAGGAGGCCAAGCTTGAGCAGGCGGCTCCGGTTTCCCTCCAGCACGGCGGCAAGCAGATTCAGGAAGGTGATCTCGGTCACCATGCCAAGCAGGTTCTGATGCGCCATCGTCCCCCTAGCCTGCACGACCCCATGGAGCTTCTCGTTAATCACGTAACCGGCCTGGATCATGAGGCCGATCGACAGTCCACGCAGCAGCGCGGAATAGGCCGCGGGCCTCGCCAGTTCGACACCGACCGCGAGGAAGGCCAGAAAGACGCGCCCGAAATCCCATACCGAGAACATCGAAGCCATTGGGACGCGCGAAAAACCGACCGACAGCACCAAGACGGCTAGGTAGCAGGCCATTAACCATATGAAAGGCAGCGCCTTGCCACTCGGCTTGCGTGTAATGAGCAAAGCGAGCACCAACATGTCCGCCGGTGAGATGAGCAACCCGCGCGAGGTTCCTTGCCAGAACGGCCAACTGTAAATCGCCGCATCGACCTGAATGTCTCCCGTCACGAATACGAGCAGGCCGAACAACGTCAGGGCCATGTCCCGATTCTTGGGCGACGACTGGAGCCAAACCACGAATAGCGGCAGCATGAGCAGAATTACCGCCAGGGCGACGAAGCGCATTACCCGTCCCCTCTTCTGAGCTGCCCATTCATGCTTACAGCGGCCAATTTAAAATGATCAGTAAGCATTGGCATGGGACACGACCTTCACCGTGGCCGCGAGGATGATCACGTCACCCCACAGGCTCCACGATTGCAGGTATTGCAGATCATACCGCAGCCGGGCCTCCAGGTCGTCGCGACGATGCGTGGCGCCGCGACAGCCGTTGATCTGCGCCAGCCCCGTCAGGCCGGGCTTGAGCGCGTGGCGCATCCAGTACAGCTCGGAAACTTCCCAGAACAGATGCTCGCCCGCCTTTGAACCTACCGCGTGCGGCCGCGGGCCGACCAGCGACATGTTCCCCAGCATGACGTTGAACAGTTGTGGGATCTCGTCGATGCTGGTTCGGCGAATGAACGCGCCGACGCGCGTCACTCGATCGTCATCCCGCGCCGTCGAGCGGTTGCCGTCAGGGTCCGCTTCGGCCTGTCTCATGGAGCGGAACTTGTAGATGCGGAATGGCCGATTGGCCTGCCCGATACGCATCTGGGTGAAGATTGCCGGCCCCGGCGATTCCAGCCGGATGAGAAGCGCGACGATGAGCATGAGTGGAGCGAGGAACAGGAGCATCGCCCCGCCGACCACGAGGTCGAACAGCCGCTTCCTGACCCGGCTGCCCAGGCTGAGCGGCCCGCGCGAGAGGACCAGTGTATCGGCATCGCCCAGCCTGCCCAGGCCGACCGCGGCGTGAAGCGATTTCGCCGGAACGACGATCTCGCAAGCGACCCCGCTTGCCTTCAGGGTGGTGATCCAGCCCTCACGCTCCAGCTCATCGGCGCACTGGAGGTAAACCACGTCGTAGCGCCCGATGCGTTCGGAGATTTCCGCCATCTGGGCCGGACTGTAGAGATCCGGGCGAAGCCGCACCTCGCTGAGATCCAGCAGGTCGAGCGACGAAGGGAGTTCCAGCGGGCGACGGTCGGCGATCAGCAGGCGATCCGAAAGCCGGCTCTTGAACTTCCATTGGATGAACAAGGCCACGCTCGCGCGCGAGACCGCCAGCAGCAGCGCGGACAGGACGATCGCATAGCTGAACGACG
>DATMFK010000019.1:0-10744 GCA_035556195.1 Rhizobiaceae bacterium | reverse complement strand
GGCAGCCCATCCGCTTCGCCGCCGCGCGTCACCGACACCAACTGGGCGGTGTGGCCGACATCGTTCAGGTCGACGTCGACGAAGTTCATCGTGCCCGACACGGTGTTGGCCGAGAGGGACAGCGTCCGGTCCTCGAACTCGGTGACCTGACCAGCATCGGCCGACAGCACCGGCGCGTCGTTGGCGCCGGTGATGGTGATGGTGACATCGGTCGATGCGCTGCCGCCGTGCCCGTCGTCGACAGTGATGGTGTAGGTGAGCGTCACCGTCTCGCCGGCCGCCAGGAAGTCGAGCTCCCTCTCGGCGATCGCATAGGCCCAATCAACAGTGCCGTCGTTGGTGTTTCCGGCCCCAGGCGACATGGAGAAGCCAGCCTTCAGCGCGGCTTCCTGCGCCTCGGTCAAGGTCAGCCCCTGGCCCGGTACGATGGAACCAAAAGCAAACGAGGCAGTAGGCCGATCGGAGAGATCGACATCGGCAAAGCTGATCGACCCTGTCGTGGACTGCAGCCCCGCGTCGCCGGCGGGGTTCGAGGACTCGGCGACATCCGAAACGGAACCCGTCACGTCGACCGGCGTGATCACCGGGCCGTCATTCGCCCCGCTTACGGTGATCGTCACATCGGTCGAAGCCTTGCCGCCTTTGCCGTCATCGAGGGTGACCGTATAGGTGAGCGTCACCGTCTCGCCGGCGGCAAGAAAATCAAGCGCGCTTTCGGCGATCGCATAGGTCCAGCCGATCGTGCCGTTATTGGTATTACCGGCATCCGGTACGATCGAGAAGCCGGCTGCGAGCGCGGCCTGCTGATCGGGCGTCAGCGTAAGGCCGGCTATGGATGCGAGCGCGAAGGTCGCGGTCGGTCGATCCGAAAGATCGGCATCGGCAAAGCTGATCGAGCCAGAGGCTGACTGCAACCCGGCATCGGCCGAAGGATTGATGGTTTCAGCAACATCCGACACCCCGCCCATCACATTGATCGGCGTGATCGCCGGACCGTCATTGGTGCCCGTCACCGTCACGACGAACGTCCTCTCCGCCACGCCGCCGTCGCCATCGTCGATCGCGAGCGTGTAGGTCAGGATCAGCCGCTCGCCAGCGGCAAGATAGTCGAACGCCTGGGGCGGCGCGGAGAAGACCAGTTCGACGGTTCCGGCAGTCGAACCGGCGGCTTTGGCGACAGCATCAGGCGTGACCAGCGCAATCAGTTCGCCGGATGTCAGAGCCAGCCCCTGAACCTGGCCCCCGGTCGTCACACCGCTGACGGTTGCCGTATGGCCGATATCGCTGAGATCCACATCGCTGAACGAGACGGCAATGCGTGCGCCCAAAGCCGACGGATCTGCCGGCTCGACGAGGTCCGTCTGCGCGATGGCCGCGATGAGTGGGGCGTCATTGGTGCCGGTAATGGTGACCGTGACCGTCGTGGTGGCCGACGCGGTGCCGTCACTGATGGTGACGGGGAAGCTCAGCGTAACGGTTTCACCGGCCGAGAGAAAATCGACTGCGTCATTGCCGAGGGCGTAGGTCCAAGGCACGTTTCCGTTTGATCCCACCGCGGGCGGGGTGAGCGCTCCCAGGGAGAAACCGGCCAGGAAGCCTTCGATCTGCGCAGGCGTGAGGCTACCGTCGTTGTGAAGCGCCGCACTGACGACCTGGCCTTCGCCGACGGAAGCCGTGAAGGTGTCGCCGAGGTCGAATTCGGAGAATATGATGCTGCCGGTCGCGGACACAGGGTCGGCATCGATGCCACCGGGCACGTCGACGCTCTCCACGAGGAAGCCGACATGCTCCGCAGAGACGATCGTCGGCACGTTGTTCGCCGGGTCGACCGGTGTCGTATCGTCGGCCACCTCGGCAATTCCGCGATCGGTGTCCTCGAGCAAGCCGATCAGATCCTGGAGCAAGGGTCTGTCAGCCGACGATTGTTCGAAATTGCCGCCCGAACTCTGCGAACCACTCCCCACCACCGAGAAGGAACCATCGGGGCCTGCGGCCACATCGACCCCGATCGTGTCGAGAGCGGCGATCAAGACCTCCTGCGCGATTTCGACATCTCCGATCACGAAGGTCGGTATGCGCAGCGCTCCGTCCAAAACAACGATTTCGGAACCGTCGGGCTGCACGAACACGAGGTTGGAACCGACGACACGAAGCTCATCGATCGTCGTTCCCTCCGGCAGTTTGACGACGTTGTTCTGGTCGGCGCCGACTTCAACCCGAAGATTGGCAGCCTGCTCGCCTACCCCGTGCTGCTCACCAGCCGGCGGGGCATCTGTAGCCTGCGCTACGAGCCTGGCCGCCTCCGCCTCGGAAGCAACCACTGGAACACCGGCCTGGTCGAGCACAGCCTCGACTTCGCCGCCAAAGCGCGAATCTTCAATGATCATGTCACCCACCCCCGAAAAGTCGTGGCCATAGAGCCCGTGGTTCGGAGGGGATGCAACGGCAACCAGGACGAGAATATATATCCAGCTATGCCGGATTTGAAAAAAATAACAGATAGTTAACCGAGCAGCATAACGGGATATATGGTTGCAACCACTAGCACGGCGATGCGGCTCTTCCGCTCATCGATAAAATTCTAATCAAATACATCCATGACATTTATACAGTAACTATCCATCTTCCTTTCCAGTATATTGATCCGGGCGAACTAGGCTTTCTCCAAAGCGGAGAAGCCAAAAGATGTTCTCGAATTCCCATTCAAGAATTAGACAGGTCGGGGTGGCGGCAATTCTCGTGGCATCGACGCTGTTTCAGAGCGTATCGGCAATCGCCGGTTCCTCCGCATATCTCGCAGTTCCCGGCGCCGCCGCACCTGCGCCGGCCAAACTCCGATCCTGGCAAGTGCCCTCGACCAGCATCGACGCGGTCGGGCCGCTCACCCCCCTGGCCATCGCAGCGGGAGGCGCTCTGAACCCGACGGCGCTCGCCGGCATGGCAGCCGTCAAGCCCGCCATTGTCGCCAATCTGATCCCGCAATCTTCGCTGCGCTCTCCGGGACTCGCCAGCAAGACCCCTGACGTGTTCGGCTCGAAAGCGATCGCGTTTCGCAAGCTCCCGGCCTTGGAGAAGCTGAGGTCGTCCTACGGTCCCGATGGACGCGATGGCCTGCTCGATTGCGTCGCTCGCAAGTGTTCCGAAGCGGAACTGAGGCTCACGGCCGAGCTCCGCGAGGTCGTGGATGCCAGCCCGACGGAGAAGGCCAGCACGGTAAACGCCGCGGTCAATCGACTCGTGAGCTATCGACGGGATGTCGATCAGTACCGGAGTCTCGACCATTGGGCGACGCCGCTGGAAACCCTGAGCCGGCAGGCCGGCGACTGCGAGGACTACGCCATTCTGAAAATGGCGTTGCTCGAGGAACTGGGCATCCCCGCGTCCGGCATGTCGGTGGTCGTCCTGAAGGACGAACGGCGGAACCTTTTCCACGCAATCCTCGCGCTCCGCATCGGCCACGAATATCTCGTCCTCGACAACATGCGCGACCAGGTGCTGCGCGATTCCGACCTGCCGCATTATGCGCCGTTCTATTCGCTCAACGACGGTCAGGCTTTCATCCACGGCCGCAAGATCGCCGCGGGCAAGATGGTGGCCAGCGTCGACCTGCGCGCGATAGCGCCAGGAGAAGGTCCGGTAGACGGCGCAGACCGAGCGGAATGAGCCCATCACGGGCGGCGTGGCGCAGCCGGCCGCTGGGTGGCCGGCCATCACGCCGGGCTATCCTTGCTGCCTCAAGGTCAACGCCGGACAAGCGCCCTACAGGCTCGCAACATAGGCGATGATGACCGTCTGGCTGCTGACGGGCGCCAGCACCATGTTGAGATTGCCCCGGATGCGCTGTCCTTCGAGGCCGAGGACGAAGCCGGTCACCATAGTACTCGCCGCGCCATGCGTCAGTTCGGCGACCACCTGTTCGATCTGCGTATCGAGGGAAAGTCTCAGCCCTCGTTGCAAGGCTTCCGGCTTGACTCCCACGAACCGGGATTGGATCAGGCTCAACAGCGCCCGATTGTGGAGCAATATCCGCTTGTCCGCCGAGAGCGCAAATGCCGGAGACGGCGAAGCCTGCACGATGGCATCGGTCGTCTTCATGGCAGTGACGGCTTCCAGCCTGGCTATCCGCTCCATCAGCCACTTCACGGAGACCACTCGCAGCAGGGATGCCAGGTTGGCCGCGGCTCGCGGGCTACCGTCGACAGCCAGTTCGACCTGCTCACCGAGCGTGTGGTTGGCGGACTTCGCCAGAGACTTGAGAACATCCCAATAGATGCTCTCCAGTCGGATCCCCCTCCTCTCCTTCGGCGTGTTGATCGCCCGGAAGACAGGCCGCACGTCCTCAGCCGCGACGATCCGTTCGGGATGACGGTCGGGGCGGACTACGCCAAGGGGCTGCGTGCGGCCGTCGGCGGAAGGGTTGAGCATCACCGCTCCGTCAGCGCTTCCGTACGCGCCTTATGGACCGGCTTCAGGAGATAGTTCAGGACGGTCTTCTCGCCGGTAACGATTTCAACGGACGTGATCATCCCCGGGATGATCGCGTATTTTCGCCCGTTCTTCTCCAACTCGGTTTTTGGCGTCGCCACATAGACCTGGTAGAAGGTTTCGCCCGAGTCCTGATCGACGAGGCTATCCGCCGAGACGTTGGAAACTTCTCCCTCGAGGCCGCCATAGATGGAGAAATCGTAGGCGGTAACCTTGACGAGGGCACGCTGCCCGCGGCGCACGAAAGCCACGTCGCGCGGCGAGATCCTGGCTTCGACCAGCAGCGTGTCCGACGTGGGGACCACACCTGCCACGACGGTTCCGGCTTGCACATAGGAACCCAGAGTATTGATATCCAGCGTGTTGACCACGCCGTCGACGGGCGAGCGTATATCCGTCCGGGCCACTCGATCCGTCGCTCCGCGGATGGTCTCGTCGACGACCGAGAGCTCCGCCAGCGCCTGGGTCTTCTCCGCCAATGCTTCCTGCCGCATCTGGAGCTCGAGTTCGGTCACCTGGAGCCGCGCTTCGTTGATCGCCGCCGTGAGCCTGTCGATGCCCTCGCGCGCCAGGGCGAGCTGCCCCTGCTGTTCGGTGAGCTCCCGGTCGACCCGAAGCAGATCGGTCTGGGCGACGAGCCGCTTGGCCACCATCGGGCCGATAAGATCCCTCTCGCGCTGCGTCACCGCGACGACTTCGGTGAGGCGTGTGATGTTGGAATTGGATTCGTCGAGCTCCTTGACCCGCTGCACAAGGCGTTCTTTCAGGACCGAAGCCTTGTTTTCGAAATTGGTGCGCTTGGCCTCAAGGAGCCGGATCTCGTTGTCGCAGATTTGCGGAGCGGCCTTCTCGATCTCGGGTGGGCAGACGAAGGGTTTGGAGAAATCGCCTCCCTCCTCGATCGCGAGACGGACGATCTTGGCTTTCAGGGCTCGGGCCTTGGCTTCGGATTCGCCCAGGGAAGACGTGGTCGTCGTATCGTCAAGCCGCATGAGCAGCTGCCCTTTCCTCACCACCTGCCCCACCTGGATGGCGATCTCCTGGACGACCCCGGGCTCGGTCGCCTGGATCACCTGGGTTTTCGATACCGGGATGACCTTGCCGTCGCCGCGGGCGATCTCATCGACCTTGGCGATCGCCGCCCATGCCACGAAGCTGACGATGAGCAACAGGACGATCGCCAGAACCGAACGCGCAAAAAGAGGGGGCGCGTCGGTCATTGCGGCCGGTCCGCGCTGGCAACTCCCAGCGAATTTCTCTGCAGCGCTTCGATGACGTCCTTCTTGGGCCCATCGGCGACGACCTTGCCTTGGTCCATGACGATCAAGCGGTCGACCAGCTCGAGCATGCTGTAGCGGTGAGTGGCGATGATCACCGTCACGTCGGATGCGAAGGCACTGCGCAGACGCGAGATCAACTGTCGCTCACTCGCCAGATCCATGGCGCCGGACGGCTCGTCGAGATAGACGATCCTGGGGCGGCTCAGCAGGAGCCGCGCGATCGTCAGCGCCTGCTTCTGCCCTCCGGACAGATTGTTGCCGCGCTCGCCGACGGGCATGTCGAAACCCCGGGGATGACGCGACACGAAGGAATCCACGCCCGTGGCGCGGGAAACCTCGATGATCTCCTCGTCAGTGGCGTCCGGACGGCCGATCAGCAGGTTCTCCTTGACCGTGCCGGAAAAGAGGTCTGCCGACTGCCCCGCCACCGCGACGGCGGCGCGGACTTCGGCCGGGTGGTACTGGCGGATATCGATGCCGTCCAATGTCATCCGGCCTTGCGTCGGCGGATAGAGTCCGGCAAGCAGCCGGCCCACCGTCGTCTTGCCGGAGCCGATGCGGCCGATGATGCCGACGCGCTCTCCGGCCTTGATGGAGATCGAAAGACCGTTCAGGACCATGTGGTCGGTCTGCGGATAGGCGAAGCCGACGTCGTGGAATGCCAGGCTGCCCGACCTCACCTGCCGATTGACGAAGCCGACGGCCTGCGGCCTGTCCTCGGGAAGTTTCATGATCCCGTCGAGGATCCTGAGCGACGTCGTTGCCTGACGCAACCGTGCAAGGGTCATCGTGACCTGGCCGAGCGGCGCGATGGCGCGGCCCGACAGCATGACCGTCGCAACGATCGAGCCCATGGAGATGTTTCCCTCGGCGAATTGGTAAGTGCCGATCAGGATGATGCCCACCGTGACGAACTGCTGAACGAATTGCGCAACGTTGCTGGCCGCCGACGAAATGTGCTTGATATGTTCGCTCGTGCGGGCGGAATGCTTGGTCAATTCCTGCCAGCGGCGCATGAGGTTGGCTTCCGCCCGCACGCTCTTCACCGTCTCGAGGGTCGAGATGGTCTCCACCAGCAAGGCCTGCCGGCGCGCCGCCTCGTTCGCGGCCGCGGCCACCCGCTGCCCGATGCGCATCTGCGCCACCAGCCCGATGGCGATCGACAGCACGAAGGCCGCCAGCGGCACGAGGACCAACACCCCCCCGATCAGATAGATGACGAGCAGGAAGACAAGGACGAAGACGCTGTCGATCAGCACCGCCACAGTATTCGAGGTGAAGAACTCGCGGACGAATTCGTATTGCGTGATCCGACTGGCATATTCGCCGGTCGAGAGCGGCCTCGATGCCAAGGTGGAGTTGAGGATCTTGTCGAACAGAAGATGGGACAGCCTGACGTCGGCTTTTCGACCTGCATAATCTATCAGGGAGGCGCGCGCGCTCTTGAGCAGCAGATCGAACAGCAGGGCGAGAGACACGCCGATCGCCAGGACCCACAGAGTCGAGGTGGCGTGATTGGGCAGCACGCGATCATAGACATTCATCACGAAGAGCGGAGAGGCCAGCGCGATGATGTTGACGAAGAGAGCGGCGAGGGCGACCTGGACATAGGTTCGCCAGAACGGCGCCAGCGTAGAAGCCAGCCAATGCGGCCGCTCGATTTCCGCCGCCAAGCCGACGGAGGCTTGATCGGCCGAATTGCTGTAGACGACGGAAAAGCCGAAGACCGTCGCCGGCTTGCGCGCGACGATCTCTTCGAGGTCGAAGATCCGGTCCTGATCGGGCTCCCCGGTGAACTCGATCCGGTACTCCGTGGCATTCAGCGTTTCGACAAGCGGAAGCGCTTGCCCGCCTTCCAGGATCACGACAGCGGGAAGGCTCACATTGCCGGAGCGAAGGTCACGGACGCTGTATTCGACGACCTCCAGCCCGATTCGCCGGGCGAGCGGCTCTACCTCGTCGAGCGTGGGGAACAGAAGGTTCTCCGCGGGCACGCCCGAAAACAGGACCGTGTCCGAACTCGGGCGTCCGAGATAGATCGCCACGCTCCTGAATGCCGACCTGAAATCGGTTACTGCCGTTTCCTTGCTTCTACGCGTATCAAGCACGACAGATCCGTGGCCAGCGCCTGTTTGGTCTACTTCCTGATGGGCGCCAGCAGATCCAGCGGAAGCTCGCTCGCCTGCTTGGACGGCAGCCGCCTGTAGTTCGGCTCCTGCCCCTGAGGCACGGCGAATTCGTCGCGTGCGTAGACCTGTGCCTGCTCGACCGGCGCCGCACCCATCGTTCGCGCCAGGGAGCCCGTCGCCGCGAGAATACGGTATTCCTCAAAGAGGGATGCGTAAGCCGAGGTCTTGGACTGCACTGTCACGTTGTAGCGAGTGTTCTGGGCTTCGAGCACGTCGAGCAACGAGCGCTGTCCCACGCGGAACTGTTCCCGGTATGACGCGACGAGCCTGGCGTTGGCATCAGCCTGTTTGCGCAATGTGCCGGCAAGCTCGGCCTGCTTGACGCGGCGATCCCACGCGGTTCTCACCGTTTCTTCGATCTCGCGGTGAGCTTGGTGCAGGGCGTATCTCTGCTCGCTCGCTCGGCGAATGCGCTCCTGCTCCTGCGCGACGTCCTGCCCTCCGCGATAGAGGTTCCACCGCGCCACGACGAGGGCTTCGAGTTCGTTGCCGTTCTCTTCGGTCCATTCCGTATCCTGGCCGTATTGGGCCCTGCCCTTCAAGGAGATCGTGGGCAGATAGGCCGAACGAGCGCCCCGGGCATGCGCATCGGCGGCGTCGACATCGGCCGCCGTGGCTGCGATCCGCGGGCTTTGCGCGCGCGCCAGGGTGATTGCGGCATCCAGGGTCTTCGGCAGCGCGCCACTTATCGGTCCCGGATATTTCGGGCTCGCTATCTGCGAGCCGACAAGCTTGTGGAACCTGATCTTGGCGACTTCCAGATCTTCGGTGGCCTGTTCGTACTGAACCTGCGCGGCGAGCAGCCGTTCCTGCGCCTGCGTGGTGTCGGCGGCCGTCAGCGCGCCGCCCTGCTCGCTCTGCTGGATTTCGCCGAGCATCTGCCGATGGAAGGCGACGTTGTCCCGGATCTCCTTGATGATCTCCGACTGAAGCAGGATCTCCAGATATTCCTGGACTACCCGCAGCGCGATCCCCTCCGAACGCTCGTAGACCCGCATGGCGGCGCCATCGACCCGCGCGGCCTGGCGCTCGACCTCGGACCGGCGATTCCCGCCGTCAAAGAGCGTCTGGCTGATCGAAAGCCCCACCTCGGCGGGGTAGAGCGTGTCGTCGTCCGTGCCCAGCCTGCGGCGCGAGGCATTGTCGAGCCGCCGCGTGCCAGCCGCCGCGTCCAGCTCGATCGACGGAAGGTAGAGACCTTTGGCCTGCCGCAGCTCGAATTCAATGGCTTCCCGGTTCTCTGCGGCCTGCAGAATTTCCGGATTGGTCGCCAGCGCCACGGCGACAGCCTCCTTCAGGCTCATCGCCTTCGTCGGCACTGTTGATGCAAAAATAGCAATAGCGCTGGCGGTGACCGCCAGCTTCCAAGAAAAACGCATGCCCCCGAACCCCCGTCCCAAGCACGTTGGACACCTCCTTATCCAATGCTTGGGGCTTTGTCACCTTTTCTTGCACGCTAAAGAGGTGTTTTTTGGCGAGGTCTGTTAATAGTACAACTTATATCTCGGATGAGACATCGTCGGGCGGCTTGAGACTCATGTCAGACCGCCCATGATCCGAGACCCGGAAGGATCAGGTCTGACTTCCAAGCGAGAATTTGTGGCGTCCGGAGCAACGCCAGTCGTTTTGCGAGCCGCACCGACAGCGTTCGATGCCTGACATTGGACGCCTGCAATCCCTATATTGGGGGGACCTTCACGACCGAGGAGATCCAGATGAGTATCCCGAGCGAACGCGCAGTGCTTGCGGGTGGCTGTTTTTGGGGAATGCAGGATTTGATCCGTCGTTACCCCGGTGTCATTTCGACGCGCGTCGGCTACACCGGGGGCGACGTTCCCAACGCGACATATCGCAATCACGACGGCCACGCCGAGGCGATCGAGATCGAGTTCGACCCCAATCGGATCAGCTACCGCGACCTGCTGGAATTCTTCTTCCAGATCCACGACCCGACGACACGCAACCGCCAAGGCAATGATGTCGGCACGAGCTACCGCTCGGCGATCTTCTATCTGAACGACGAGCAAAAGCGCGTCGCGGAAGAGACGATCGCGGATGTAGACGCCTCCGGTCTATGGCCAGGCAAGGTGGTGACCGAAGTGACGCCGGCCAGCGATTTCTGGGAGGCCGAGCCGGAGCACCAGGACTATCTCGAGCGCTATCCGAACGGCTATACCTGCCATTTCCCGCGGCCGAACTGGAAACTTCCCAAGCGCGAAGAAGCGCGTCGCGCCGGGTAGGCGGAGAACCAGGCCGGATTCCGTGGTGCCGATGCTACGGGCCTGTGGTTCGCGCCCCGGCGCCTCGGTCTCGTTGCTCGGCAGTCCCCTCTCAGTCTCGGCTTCGCCGAGCCCCCTATCCCCAGTTCGTCGGGAAGAGGAAAGTCGCCGAGCGTGCGGCCAGCGGCTCCTCTCCCTCACGACAGTGCTATCGGATTCAGACATCTGGGACGGTACGATAGGACCGGATAGTAGCTGCTCACTGCCGTTCGGCCGCTTGGCTCTGCACCGTTGGGTGGGTTGCTCCAACCTAACGGAATGGATCCTCGGGTCACGTCGCCATCGCTTCGCTCGGCGCCGGCCCGAGGATGACGAAGCTTCTATGTCTATGCCAATCGCCAACATTGGCGATCTGAGGCAGGCCTTCAACGCAGTCGTCATCCTCGGACGGGAGCCCGCACCAGCGGGCGAGCTGATCCGAGGATCCTGTGTGTTTCAATTGTGGTAGATCGGGATCGGGAAGGAGGCCGTCGGGATCCTGGTCGCTTCGATCGAAACAGACCGCGGAATG
>DATMFK010000018.1:0-2905 GCA_035556195.1 Rhizobiaceae bacterium | reverse complement strand
CCATGCGGTTCCGGAGGGCGCGTGATGCGGCACTTTCTCGACTTGTCGGATGCCGGCGGCGATAAGCTCGCCGCGATGATCAACGACGCGCTGGACCGCAAGGCCGCGCGGCGGGGATGGCCGAAGGCTCGTCCGGATGCCGATCGCCCGCTCGATGGCCATGTGCTGGGGATGGTGTTCGAGAAGAACTCCACTCGCACGCGGGTGAGCTTCGACATCGCGATCCGCCAGCTCGGCGGCACGCCCCTGGTGCTCGATTCGGCGACCACGCAGCTCGGGCGGGGGGAAACCATCGCCGATACCGCGCGCGTGCTCAGCCGCATGGTCGATGCGATCATGGTCCGGACCGGCGACCACGCGAAGATCGAGGAAATGGCGCGCCATGCCACGGTGCCGGTGATCAACGGCCTGACCGATCGCTCGCACCCGTGCCAGATCGTGGCCGATCTGCTGACCGTGGTGGAACAGCGCAAGGCTCTGCCGGGCCTGGAAGTGGCCTGGCTGGGAGACGGCAACAATGTGCTGCACTCGATCATCGAGGCGGCCGGGCTGATGAAGTTCAACGTGCGCGTGGGGACGCCTCGGGGCTACGAACCGGACGGCGCTTTCGTGGAGGAGGCGCGTGCGCGTGGCGCCACCATCACACTCACGCACGATCCGGTGGAAGCCGTGGCCGGGGCCGATGTCGTCGTCACCGACACCTGGGTTTCCATGGGACAGGAGCACGCGGAGGCCAAGCTTGCGGCGATGGCCCCGTTCCAGGTTGATGCGGCACTGATGGCCCACGCGAAGCCCGATGCCCGCTTCCTCCACTGCCTGCCGGCCCATGTCGGCGAGGAAGTGAGCGAAGCGGTGTTCGAAGGCCCGCAATCGGTGGTGTTCGACGAGGCCGAGAATCGCATCCACGCGCAGAAGTCGATCTTGCTGTGGTGTTTCGGGAAGCTGTGAGGCGTGGGGTTCACTTGCCCCGACCAGCCACCATATCGGGGCCATGACCTCTCCCGAACGGACTCGCGAACCTGCCAGCATCGACCAGTTGCTGGGCTTCACCCTGCCCGATCGCCATGCGCGCGGGCGGATGGTGCGGCTGGGGCCGGTGCTGGGCCGCATCCTGGCGGCGCACGATTATCCGCGCGTAATCAAGGAGCTGCTGGCCGAGGCGCTGGTGCTTACCGCGGTGATGGGCGCGCTGCTCAAGCGCGACGGCAGCCAGCTGACGCTTCAGGCGCAGACCCGAGGCGGCGCGATCGACCTGCTGGTCTGCGATTATCGCGATGGGGAGCTGCGCGGCTATGTCAGCTTCGATCCGAAGCGCTGTGCCGCGCTGGACGAGGCGCCGGCGCTGAGCGACTTGTTCGGCGAGGGCTATCTCGCGGTCACTTTCGATCTCGATGCCACGGGCGAGCGTTATCAGGGGATCGTGCCCCTAGAGGGGCAGTCGCTGGCGCAGGCGGTCGAAGCCTATTTCGCCCGTAGCGAACAGGTTCCCACGCTCATCCGCACGGCGATCGACTTGCGTTCCAATCATCCGATTGCCGGGGCCCTGCTGATCCAGCACCTCGCCGAAGGCGAGGAAGGCGGAGAGCGTTTGCATGCCAGGCCCGATCATCCCGAATGGCAGCATGTCGCGATCATGGGAGGGTCGGTCGAGCCCGGCGAGCTGCTCGACACGGAACTGCCTCTTTCAGAGCTTCTCTGGCGCCTGTTCCATGAAGAGCGGGAAGTGCGCGTGCAGCCCCTGATGCCCGTGTCGCGCGGCTGCCGCTGTTCGGTCGTTCATTTCGAGGAAGTGCTGGCCCGCTTCCCGAAGGAAGACCGCCGCGACATGCGGGATGACAACGGCGTGATCGTGGTCGATTGCGCGTTTTGCTCACGCGAGTTCGCCATTCAGGATTGATCAATTCATCGTACGTATAGGGCGGTTGGGCGCAGATACGCCCTTTGATAGGCTATGCGCGCAGATTGCAGGGTTCCTTGAGAATGGTGATAGCTGGATCATTGCGGAAACGCATGGCGATAGGCGCGACGGTGACCGGCGTGGCAATGGCTGCCGTGGCGGCGCAGGCGGCGGATCTGGCCATGCTCGCGTCCCTCAACAAGGGCGGCTGGACTTTGCGTATCCGCGACGATGATTCGCAGCAGCGCATTTGCGTGCGCAGCGGGCAGGAATTCGTGCAGCTTCGCCACCGCCAGCCCGGATGCAGCCAGTTCGTCGTGCAAGACAGTGCCAATGAGGTGGTCGTGCAATATACCTGTCGGGGCAACGGCTATGGGCGCACGTCCATCCGCCGCGAAAACAACGGCCTGGTGCAGATCCGCAGCCAGGGCATCGTCGATGGGGCGCCGTTCTCGATCAGCGCCGAAGCCAGACACACCGGCTCTTGCTGAAACGGGCTTGCCGAGGCTGCTTTTCTGGTGCCTAGCCGGTCGCCATGACCGGCAACCCTGAACAAACGACGCGGCAATCCGCCAGGCAGGCTGTCGTGCTGCTGTCGGGCGGCCTCGATTCGATGGTCGCCGCCGCGCTCGCGCGCGAGCAGGGCTTTGCCATCAATGCGCTGACGATCGATTACAACCAGCGCCACCGGTGCGAGATTGACGCCGCCGCGGCGATCGCCCGCCACCTGGGCGCGATCCGCCATGTCGTCCTGCCGCTTGATCTCAGGCGCTTCGGTGGTTCGGCCCTCACCGATGACATCGCCGTGCCGAAAGACGGCGTCGGCCCCGAAATTCCGATCACCTACGTGCCCGCGCGCAATCTCGTGTTCCTCTCGCTCACCCTGGCCTGGGCCGAGCCGCTGGGGGCGCACGATATCTTCATCGGCGTGAACGCGCTGGATTATTCCGGCTATCCCGATTGCCGCCCCGAATTCATCGCCAGCTTCGCGGAGACGGCGCGGCTCGC